>CANNFE010000001.1 GCA_947503775.1 uncultured Paracoccaceae bacterium
GATCAGACATGTTCACCGCTCAGTTTTCCAGCCGTGAATCACGCTACTAAGCAGAAATCAATGGGTCCTGACCCTAGAATGGTAAACATGGTTGTGGTACCGGCTCTCTTTGCCGACCAACGCTCTCATGACGCCAGCAAAAAAAACTGTAAGTGCGGGACTAGTTCAAACAGCCTGTTGCTAATCTATAAATTCGAAGGAAGTAGGCATGAAACCTGAAGGAACGGAGCCTCATTTCGTGCTCCCTCTTGCCGTGTATGACAAATATCGCAACTTAATTGATAGCGTGACCGGAGGTAAATTTGATCCGCACGCGAAGTATAATATCGTTTATCTATATACTGATCCTGAGAATTCGCAGAAAGCGGGAACCGTAATGTACGGAACAGAGCTAGACGGACTCATAACAGCTTATTCGAATTATCTAGATGAGATAGCGCGAGAACCAGATCCACAGAAACAAGCAGGAATGTTCAACGGTGCGCATTCCTATTTTCGAGACGCCCTGTTTGTAGAAAGGCGGCCGGGGATCATGGACCCATGCGCAAGCGTTAATCCATTGCCGGACAATGTATTGCACCGGCCTGTTGGTAACAAGAAAAAGTGGTGGAAGAGACTGATGTGAGTCTCACAGGCTCGGCAATTGTTTACGTGCCTCTATCGCCAAACGCCCCCCCGATCAAACCCTCCAGATCCTCCGGCCCCCTCACCCGCACCACGTCATCCGCGCTGACCGTCACGCCCCAGTTCGCCATGGCCTCGTAGCGGGGCTGGCGGTCTTTTATCACGCGGGCATAGGCCCAGCGGATGAAGGCGTCGGGATCGACGGTGGCCTCGCGGGCTCCGGTTTCGGCCAGATAGGCGCGCCAGGAGGCCTCGAGCTCGTCCGGGCGGTAGTAGATCGGCTTGGGGGCGGCGTCGAAGCGGGCGATCAGCTCTTCGGTATGGCCGTCGCTGCCTTTGATCCAGACCGGAAGCATGTGGGCGCTGAGCGCGGTCATCACGGGATCGGCGGGGTCCGAGGGGTCGACGACCTCGCAGATGGAGCCTCCGCTGTCGCAGACGAAATGGGGATAGCCGTAAAGCTCTTCGGCGCGGTCGATGAAGGGAACGGTGTCGAGAAGGGCCGCGATCTCGGCTTCGCGATGGGCATTTTGGCGGCGGCGGTATTCCTCCCAGTCCAGCCCACCCTTGGCCGGATCGCCCGGTTTGCCCAGCCAGGCGGAAAGGGGGGCGAGGTTCGAGAAGGTGATGTTGGAGGCGATGTAGATCGAATCCGTGCGCAGCAGCTCAGCCAGGAAGGGGACCTGCATCGCATGCGCCTTGGCGTTGTCGGCGATGCGCTCGCCCAGGTAGCGGGTGCCGATGCGGTAGTCGACGGAATAGTGAAACCACTCCCCCGTGCGGCGGAGCATGTCCGACAGATGCGTCTTGCCGAGGCCCGACATCCCGAAGAGCAGGATGCGCTTTTGCGGGGCGTCGTGCCAGGCCTGTGCGGTCTCGTAGAGCATGCCTCGCTTAGCGCGGGCGGGGGCGGTTTTGTCAATAGGCTCCGGGTCTTGGGCGGGCTGTGGGGCGTTTGCGGAACAGGCGGCCGTCGAGGATCAGAAGGCCGAGGGCGAGGAGGGCGAAGCCCAGATAGGCCTGCGGGGGGAGGGTTTCGTCGCGGACGAGGGCGCCGAGGGTGATGGCGACGGGGGCGATGAGGAGCGTGCAGAGGAGGAGGTTGCCGCTGCCTGCTGAGCTGAGGATGCGGTAGTAAAGGAGATAGGCGCCTGCGGTGGCGATGACGGCGTAATAGGCGATGGCGGCCCATGTGTCAGGCTGGAGCGCGAGGGAGATGGGACCCTCGACCAGCCATGCGGCAGGCAGGGTCACGAGCGTCGATCCGGTGAGCATCCCGGCGGCGGCGACCTCGGGGCGCAGATCACAGAGCATGAGGCGGGCCCAGACCCCGGCGGCGGCGTAGCTGATCGTGCCGCCGATGATGGCCAGTTGCGCGAGAGAGCGGATGTCGAAATTCAGCAGGTTGCCCAGACCGATGGCGGTCGCGACGCCGAGAAAGCCGATGGTCACGCCGAGGGCGCGGCGCGGCGTCAGTCGCTCGTCCCGGAAGGCGATGGCGGCGGCGAGTACGCCGAAGATCGCGGTCGAGGCGTTGAGGATCGAGGTCAGGCCGGTTTCGATATGGAGCTGCCCCCAGGCCATCAGCCCGAAGGGGATCACGTTGTTGAGCAGCCCCATGACGAAGAAGGCGCCCCAGATCTTGAGGTCGCGGGGCGGGGGATAGCGGCGGAGCGCGATATAAAGCCAGAGGACCAGCATGGCCCAAAAGGTGCGATGCGCGACGGAGGTGAGCGGTCCGATCTCGTCGAGCGCGATGCGGATCGACAGGAACGAGCCGCCCCAGATCAGCGAAAGCAGGGCCAGCTGGATCCATGCGCCGGTCGAGAGGGTCTTTTGGTCGGTCATTTGCGCACCCTAGGAGGCCTGCGGTGCGAGGGCGATCCGAAACATGCGCAAGACAACGGGCGACCCTCGCGAAAGGGCCGCCCGTCTGTTCGTTCGCAAACCGGCTTAGAAGCGGAAGCCGATGTTCAGGCCGACCGCCACGGCGGAGTTGTCCGAGAAATCGGTATTGGAGCCGTCTTCAGCATCGCCGAGATTGACGAATTCGACGCCGCCAGTGAGCTTGATGTCGTCATAGGTGTAGGTGCCGCCCAGGCCGAGGCTGGTCAAACCGTCGGTCGGCGCAAGGCGGGAGGCCTCGTCGCCATTGCCGGGCTCGTGCTTGACGCGGACGAAGGCCGAGAAGTCTTCGGTCAGGCGCCGGCCGACGCCGAGCGTGTATTCGGTCGTATCGCTGTCGATGCCGGTCACGCGACGATCGAAAATCTCGTCATAGGCGGGTGGAGTAACCTGCCAGACCGACCACTCGGACCAGCGGATCGTTCCGAAGAGCAATGTGTCCTGGGCGATGCCGGTCTGAAAATCGAGCGCAATCGTATACGGCATTTCGATTTCGGTCGTCGTATCTTCATCGATGGAGAAAAGACCCGGGATACCCGACAACGTCTCTTTGGTGTCGAATTCGTAGGTCAGCGCGGATTCATAGGTCAGCGCGACACGCAGGGCGATCTCGGGGCGTTCATAGGCAACACCGACGATATAGCCGGTATCCCCGTCATATTCACCATCTGCATTGTATTCCAAGGAGCCTTGCGGCGCGCCTGCGGCAACGGCTTGGGCCTGTGGATCCGAGCTTGCCTGGAGACCTGCGCGGATCAGGCTGTCAGGCAGCGTGATCGTGGCCTGGGATTCCGCATAGCGCACGCCGCCATAGACCGAGAAGTTTTCGTTGATCGCATAGCGAAGCAGAAGCGTTGCCTGCCGGCTGCGCCATTCGGCGGACAGACCGGTGTAGAAGCCCGATGTATAATTCGCATCCGCGCCATAGGGCCGGTTGAGGAAGAATCCGAGGCTGAGCTGATCGGTCAATTGGTTCTTGTAGGCCAAGCCGACGGAGAAATAGTCGTTGGACATGTCGCCCGTCGTATCGGAGCCGCCTGCTGCGGCCAGATCGTCTCTATAGTCGCCGCTGACATCGGTGAAGACGCTAGACCACTGCAGTTCGAGATAGTCACCCGGCTCGTACATCGTCGAATAGGAAAGGCGGTTGCGCTCGATCCCTGCCGCACTGACGGCGGAGGCCGTCATCATGAGTGCTGCGCCGACCTTGAATACTCGTTTCATATGGGTGTCCCTGTCCTGAAAGTGCCCTGCGATTGTGCAAGAACCATAGGGAGGCGACAATTTGCCGGTCAATTGTGACGCCAAGTCACGCTTATTACCCGAAAGGCGTGTCACATTTTAGCAATATTACCCGGCCGATTTGCTGTGCTCGCCCTGAGATTGAGTAGATTCGCGCCAATGATGATGGCGGCTCCGACGATCACCGCCAGTTCCAGCGCTTCGTCGTAGAGGGCCCAGCCGACCACCGCGATCAGCGGAAGGCGGGCGAAATCGATCGGCATCACGACCGTTGCGGGGGCCAGCGACAGGGCCGTCGTCAGGCAAAGATGCGCACAAAGCCCGGCGACACCGATCAGGATCAGCCAGGGGGCGGTCTGCGCATCGGGCAGCGCGATATCGCCATCGTATCCCGCGCAGATCAGGCCGAAGACGATCTGGATGCCGGTCAGATAGACCAGGATCTCGGTCAGGCTTTGGGTCCGGGTCAGTTTGCGCGTCAGAAGATTGGTGACCGCAAAGAAGATCGCCGCCCCCGCGGCCGCCAGTGTGCCGGCATCCAGCGTCGCGGCGGTCGGGCGCGTGACCAGAAGGATGCCGGCAAAGCCGATGGCGCCCGCCAGCAGGTTGAGCGCCGTCAGCCGCTCGCGCAGGATCAGGGGGGTCAGCAGCATCGCCCAGATCGGCGAGGTGAATTCCAGCGCGAAGACCTGCGCCAAGGGGATCAGCGCGATGGCCGCGAACCACAGGTTCTGGCCGGTGAAGTGAAAGACGTTTCGCAAAAGGTGCGCGGGCAGCTTTGAGGTGCCGACGGTGGCGATGGAGCCGGTGAGGGTGGCGGCGATGAGAACGATCGGCAGGCCGGTCAGGCTGCGATAGAGCATGATCTCGAACGTATCGAGGATCCTGCCAAGCTCGCGGCCTCCGACGGCCATGACCGTGAAGGACAGGATCGCGCCGATCATCCAGAGCGCCGCTTTGATCGTGGGGGACATGGCGCGGGTTCAGTTGGACCAGAGGCAGCAGGCAGGCATCGCGGTCGGCCCGTGCGCCGTGGGCACCCGCACCTCGAGCCTGACCGGAAGCGTGGCGTTCAGCGTGCGGCAGCGGCGCGTTTCGATCGTCACGTCGAAGGCGGACCGGGCGGTGATCAGGCTGTGATCGGACCGCGTGGCGACCGGGGGCAACGGCGGATCGAGCGTGAAGGTGCCATCGCCCAGATAGTCGAAGGCGACCTCGCTGCCGTTTTCGATCGTCAGCTGGAAGCCGGGATCGGAGCCCTGGCAGAGCAGCTTGCGCGCCATGGCGGCATTGGGGAGCGCGAGCCCGGTGATCAGCCCGGCCAGAGCGGCGATGCGCAAGGCACCGATCAGATAACGCGCCGTTTTGCGCAGCATGACGCCTCCCCCCGGGACGGATATGTGGCGGGCGGGTCGCCTCCCGCTCCGGTCTGTGGCGATACTGCCTGCTTGCCGCAGGGGCAAGGGGCCGGGCCGGGGTCGGCTTCACTTTGCGGCGGATTTGCTGGCGCAGGTGGCGGGATCACTCTGCCGCGGCGCTGAGCCCGGTTGCGGTTCGGCTCAGCCGGTGGGCTGCGCCTGCGGCCATGTAGGACCAGCGACCGCCTGCCATCGTCGCCTCGATCCGGCGGCTTGCGGCGTTGACGATGGTCAGATCGGCGCGAAGGCCCGGTGCGATCCGGCCGCGATCGGTGAGCCCTGCGATGCGGGCGGGGCGGGTCGAGATCATCTCCCACGCGCGGGGGAGCGGCATCAGGCCCTCCTGGGCCAGCTGGAACGCCGCCTGCGCCAGGGTGGGGTAGTGGTAGTCCGAGACCAGGGCGTCGCACAGATCCTCGGCAATCAGGTCGGCCGCTGCGACGCCGCCCGACTGCGATCCGCCGCGCACGACGTTGGGGGCGCCCATCAGGATCGGGCCTCCTTGCGCCTTGGCGGCTTGCGCGGCGCTGCGGTGGGTCGGAAATTCGCAGATCGTGGCCCCGATCCTTGCAAATTGCGTCCGCGTTTCAGCGTCCGGATCATCATGGCTGCCGAAGCGGATGCCCAGAGCGGTGAACTCGGCAGCCAAGGCGCGCAGGTGGCGCG
The DNA here is from genome assembly GCA_947503775.1 of uncultured Paracoccaceae bacterium. GTDB lineage: Bacteria > Pseudomonadota > Alphaproteobacteria > Rhodobacterales > Rhodobacteraceae > Aestuariibius. Next base: position 5,856 of record CANNFE010000001.1, read on the forward strand.
GTACGTCGGGCGTTTGCTGCTGCGCGGTGTGGATGACGGCCAGATGTTCGTCTATCGTCCGGCCCGCCTGATCGGCCCAACCGGCGACCCGGCCGGGTGTCTTGCGCGCGGCCTCGAGGATCTGGTCGAGGTGATTGTTGAAGATCACGTAGTCGATCTTGTGGCGGCGCAGCGCTGCGATCAGCCGGTCATAGGTGTCGACCGTGTGGGTCTCGCAGCGGATCTGAAGGCGCAGGTCGGTCAGCATCTCGGCCCGGTAGCTTTGGTGGGCGTCCATCAGATCTTCGGCAAAGTCCGGGCTGCGGTCTGCGCCTTCCCAGGACCAGCTTTGCGCCAGATAGGCGGTGGTCACACCGTGCGAGGCGGCGTCGCGGTCGGTGCCGGCAAGCCCCATTGCGAGCGGAAAGGGCGCGGTGGGACGCGGGGCCATGTGATGTTCGAATGCGTCGCCATGCAGATCGACGATCCCCGGCAGGATCCAGTAGCCGCGCAGGTCCAGATCGGGACCGCTTGCGCCGTCCGACAGCATGCCGTGCTCGACCGCGATATCGCCGGTCTCGAGCAGGCCGTCGCGCAGGATCCTGGCGCCTGTCAGGCGCAATGCATCGAGAGGAGGGATCATGGCAGGGGCGCCCCCGTATTCAGGTTTCGGCCAACGGCCCGAGAAGAGGGGGGATCGGCCCCGGGCGCAAATCACGGATCGTTACAGATCTCTGACCGTCAGCGTCAGACGGTCACCTGCGACCCGGCCTTGCCCGTATTCCACCGGAACGCCTTGCGGATCCATGTTGATCCGGGCGGGCCGAAGACCTTGGCGATGACCCGCGTTTGGGCCCTCGCGATGGAAGGTGCAGATCGGGGTTCGGGTCATCGCTTGACGAAACCTCTCATCGAGAGATGGACGGAGGGACCAGATCAACTTAGTGCTTGTCCAGTTGTATAGATAAACTTGGAAGTTACCGAGATGCACTTGATCGCCAGCGAGGCTCGGGCAGACCTTATCGCGGAGAGTCAGATCTTCGGATCCAAGCTGTATCGGGGACGCATGAGGGATGCCCCAACTTGGAGGGCCGATGAATGACGCCGCATATTGTCTTTGATGTCGGTGGCGTTCTTCTCGAATGGCATCCTCATCAGGGCTATATTGACGTTTTTGACAGCGCTGCCGAAACGCAGGCCTTCCTTGACCGAACCGATTTCCGCGCCCGGAACATACGTGCCGATCGAGGAGAGCGCTTTGCCGATCTTGCGCAGGAGCTGGATGATCCACGGGATCGGGCGTTATTCGCGAGCTATGTCTCGCGTTTTTCGAAAATGGTGCAGAACAAGGTGCCCGGGAGCTGGGACATTCTGAACAGGCTGCAGGCGCGCGGCGCTTGTTTGTACGCCATCACCAATTGGTCAGCGGAAACTTGGGTCGAGGCGCAGAAAGCTCATCCAAGCCTGGCAACTACGTTCAGAACGACAATTGTTTCTGGCCATGAGGGCGTGCTGAAACCCGATCCTCGTCTTTTTCAGCTGCTGTTCGAGTCGGCAGGCGTCGCCCCTGTAGACTGCGTTTTTATCGATGACAGCCTGATAAATGTGGAAAGTGCCGGCCGCCTCGGAATGGATGCGATCCATTTCGAAACGGCGGACAAGCTGGCCGGTGCGTTGTTGGAGCGAGAGTTGTTATGATCGTCAGTGCTGGCGAGCGAATGATGGAATTGTTGTTGCGCGACGGTGCGATAGCAGTCGGCGATGCGTGACCGACCGGCTGGGGTTGGCCGAGATCGGCGCATTCGCGTTTGCCGTGGCAATAAGATGAGAGCGCGCCTGATCGCGGTGGTCGGTCGGGGGGTAAGGGTAGCGTGCGCGCGGCGTTGGTCTGCCTTTATCCGGTCAGCGGGGCGCGGGTCAGTTCGTGAAAGAAGCCCGTGTCATCTTCGCCCATCAGGGCCAGAGCCTCGATCCGGTAGGGCTGCGCCAGGTGCGGTTCGATCAGCGGGTGTATGGTGCGGATCACATTCGCACTCTTTTCGGGGGTCAGACGGCCGCTCAACGTCAAGTGAAAGTGGAAATCGTCGAAGATGTAGGGATAGCCCCAATCCAGCATCTGCCGGTCCTGACGGGGCGTGAGGCCGGCCTTGCGCCGGCGCGCGATATCCGCCGTCGTCAGCGGCGCGCGGACCGGATCGAAGTGCCGGACGACGTCGGCGGCCAGTGCGTCCAGCGCGGGGCTGGGGGCGGCGGGCCGGAGCGCGACGAAGCCGTGGTCCGCTTGCAGGGCGAGGCGCTCGAGCGTGACGGCGGGCTGGGCTTGCGCGTAGTCCCTCAGGGCTGTTTCGAGCCTGTCGCGGCTCTGGCCCTCGGCCAGCCGAAACGGCGCCTTGATGGTGCCGTGAAATCCGTATTTGCGCGGGGTCGCGGTGATCGCCGCGACGTCCATGCCGTCCAGGCCCGGATGCTGCACCGTCTCACCCGCGCGGCTGTCCCAGCCGAGCCAGCGCGCCGCGGTGTCGAACAGCCCGCTGGGCGGCGGGGTGTAGAAAATCGCGTATCTGGTAAACACCTGGCGTCTCCGATCCGGGGCCTTTTGGCTAAGACCTCGACCTGCTCAATGACACATGATCTGGTTCTCTCAAACGCCAAACTCGTCCTGCCGGGCGGGATGCTCCAGGGCGGTCTGCGCCTGGGCGATGGGCGATCTGGCCAAGGGCATCCCGATGGCGACCTCGATGCCCGCGCGGTCGGTCGGGGTGAGCGACAGTGGAGAGTGGCGCCCGGGCTATTCCGCCTGCGGCTTTACCGGAGGGATGTCGATGACCGTCACGCTTTGCCGGTCGTGATCGTCGATCACAAGGCGCACCAGATCGCCGGTTTCGCAGTAGCGGATCGTCACCCGCTCGAGCGGGATCTCGCCCTGATGGGTTTCGGTTTCGGGGCAGGGGTCAACCGCTGCGCCCTCGGCCCAGGCGATGCCCGGCACCAGAACCCAGATCCAGAGAATCCGGGGCATGCTACTGGGTCTCCTTGCGCTGCTCGATCGTATAGCCGCCGCCCTGATCGGTCGGCCCGCTATAGGACATCGAAAAGCTGTGCCCGTCGCCGACCTGCGTGATCGTCACCGCATAACCGTTTCCGGTCTGGGTCAGATCGACGCTGTTGCCGTTCCCGGTCTGGGTGATCTCTGCGGTGAGCTCGTAGCCCGCTTGCTCCATCCTGATCTGGTTTTCGTCGCCGTCCTGCTGGAAGGTGACGGTCAGGCCGGTGCCGCCTTCGACCCGGTGACTTGAGGCGATGACGTTGCGGTTGCCGCTTTGCTGCGCCTTGAGGCCGATCGTGTTTCCGGGGCCGCCCAGATCGAGCTCGACCTCTCCGGCCTCGCCTTGCTGAGCGACGGTTGCGGTGCGGCCCGTTCCCGTGCCCGAGACGGTGACGATGGCCGAATTTTCCGGCCCGCCGCTTTGATCCACGTCGATATTGTCGGTCCCGTTCTGGGGGGCGCCGTTGCTGAGCTCCAGCTTTGCGGAGTTTCCGGTCGAGCCCTGATCGATCGCGGCGACGATCCCGCCGGAGGTCTGCACGATCTCGGCCGAATTGGACTTGGTGCCCTCACTCGAGGAAATTTGCGCCTTGCTGGTCGGGCCGGATCCGCTTTGTCGGATAAGCCCCTGATTTTCAGTCCCGTTTTGCGAGATCTGCGCCTCGAGAGCCTGCCCGTCCTGGATGATCTCCCCTTTATTCGTAGCGCCGGGCTGGGTGATCGTCGCCTTGTGAGCGGCGCCGCCGTCATCGCCGCTTTGCTCGATCCGGGCGGAGTTGTCCTGCTGCGCCTGATCGATATCGGCGACATTGAGACCGCGGGCGCCGGTCTGGACGATCTCTGCCGAATTGGCCTGCGTGCCTTCGGCGGACTGGTCGATCCCGGCCTCGTTGCTGCCGCCATCGCCGCTTTGCTCGAGGAGGGCGGCATTCTCGCGGCCCATTTGATCGACATCGGCGATATGCCCGCCCGCGCCGGCCTGCATGACAGTGGCCTCGTTGGTGGTGCCGTCCTGCGCGATAGTGTTCTTTTGGGCGATCCCGCCTTGGGTCAGCGTGCTTTGGTTGTCCGATCCGGGCTGGGCGACATTGGCGACGTGACCGGCGCCGCCATCATCGCCGCTTTGCTCGATGCGGGCGGAGTTGTTCTGCTGCGCCTGATCGATATCGGCGACATTGAGACCGCGTGCACCGGTCTGGACGATTTCGGCGGAATTGGCCCTCGTGCCTTCGGCAGACTGGTCGATCCCGGCCTCGTTGCTGCCGCCGTCGCCGCTTTGCTCGAGAAGGGCGCTGTTTTCGGTACCGTTCTGATCGACATCCGAGATGTGTCCACCCGCGCCGGCCTGTGTGACAGTGGCCTCGTTGGTGGTGCCGTCCTGCGCGACATTGGCTTTCTGGGCGATCCCGGTCTGATCGACCATGGTGCGGTTCTCAACCCCGGGCTGGGCGACGTTTGTCACATGTCCGGTTCCGCCGTCGCTGCGCCTTTGCCGGACCTCGGCCAGATTGGCATCGCCGCTTTGATCGACATCCGCGGTGTCCGTGCCGGAGGCGGCCGCGATGGATTGATCGACCTTGGCCTCGTTGTCCTTGCTGCCATCGGTCGACTGATCGATCGCGCCGGTGCTGCCGCCGCCAGATCCGGCCTGGGTGATGTCGGCGCGCTGGTCCTGGCCGGTCTGGTCGATATCGGCCTTGTTCGAGCCGCCCGTGCCGGTTTGCGAGATGATCGCCTGACCCCCGCTCGAGGTTTCGCCCTCCTGTGCGATCTGCGCGTTGTTGCCGCCGCCCGAGCCGTCCTGCGTCGCCTTGGCGGTGTTGCCAGAGCCCTTTTGATTGACGGTCGCGATATTGCCCTCGCCGGACTGGCTGGTATCGGTCTGGCGCAGCGTGACGCTATGGCCGCTGCCGGCCTGCGTGGTGGTGGCCGAATGCTGTCCGCCGGCGCCGTTCTGGACGATATCGACGGTCTGGCTGTCGCCGGTGACATCGACATCGGTGGAATTGGGCTCGGACCCTTCCTGAACCACGCGCCCGGACCGTTCCGTGCCCGCCTTCGCGGAGTAAGAGGCTTTATGGCCGGTCCCGCTTTGGCTGACATGGCCGGTATCGCGCACGCCGTCGGCCAAGGTCACTTCGGCGATGAGGCGTTTGCCGGTCTGGACGATCTGGCTTTCCTGTTCGTTGCCGTAAAGCGTGTGGGTCTGCTTGTTTCCGTCGGGCGCGGGGCTCAGCGGGTCGTCGGGGGCGATCGCGCCGCCATCGACCTGGTTGCCGGTCTGAAGGCCGAAGGCGCGGTTGGCGACGCCGTTCTGTTCGACCACCGCGACGCTGCCATCGCCCCGCTGATCGATATAGAGCAGGCCATCCTCGGATTTTGCGCCGTTTTCGCCTTGCAGGATGCGCACCATCGAGCCATCCGCGCCGCCTTCGGGGTCGGTCTGGTTGATCGAGGCCTCGTTGTTGCGCCCGACCTGATCGATGGTCGCGGTCGAGGCCTTGCCGTCCTGATAGATGCCGGGTGTCTGAGGCGCGAGATCGAGGGTCGTGCCCTCGAACATCCTGAAGCTGCTGGCCCCGTCGATCGTGCTTAGCGGGCGGTTCTCGGCGCCTTCCTGGCGAATCCAGGCGGTGCTGGTCTGGCGGGTCTCGTCATCCGACTGAACGACGGGAAAATCGTTCTGGGACAGGGCGGTTACGGGCCAGAGTGCAACCAGTGCAGTGCTGAGGAGGAGGGTGTGCTTCATGGCGAGCCTCAATGATCCCGACGCTCTTCGCCGAGCGTCAGGTTCTTGACCGGATCGTCGACCTGGCTGGCCCAGAAATCGGTGCAGAACTGCTCGAACTTGCGGCCCAGAGCCATGGCTTCGCGGGCGTCGTTCCAGCCATCGTCGGCGGCGGCGAGGTCGTCTTCGTCATCGCCGTCTTCGGCTTTGGTGTCCTCGTCCTCGTCATCGGAGGAGGTGTCGTCCTCCTCTTCGTCCTCGGAGGCCTCCTCTTTTTCGGATTTGGAGGCCTTCTTGTCCTTTTTCTTCTTCTTTTTCGAGCTTTCGGTCTCCTCCTGCTGCTCTTCTTCCTCTTCTTCCTCCTCCCGCTCCTGGTCGTCGTCCTCGTCATCGGCGGGCTGCACCTGTTCGGGCGCGGGGCCGAGCAGGCTTTCGATCCGGTCGTATTCCTCGAGCCGCCGGGCGTGGCGCTCTTTCTGCTGGCGGGCCAGGTCGACGACATCCGCAGGGGCCACGATCCCGGCGAAATAGAGCTTGAGCATGCCTGGATCGTTCATCGGCTCGCGCAGCCAGGTGCGGAGCGCGGCCTCTCCGGCGGGGGTGATCGTATAGGAGGTCCGTGGGCGGCCGTAGGTCCGCTCGGCCTGTTCATAGAGCAGGCCCGCCGCCGCAAGACGCGCGGATTCGGCAAAGAACGGATCGCGGTCCTGATCGGCGTAGCTGTCCGCGTCGTGCTGCCGGACCGAGGCGACCATGTAGATCGTCAGCAGCAGGATGCAGGCGACGATGAGGATAAGGATAAGCATCTTCGAAAGTCTCCTAGGCGAGGGGTGGGGTCAGCGCGATGAGTTGGCTGATGCTGGGTTCGGAAAAGGTGCGCATGAGCCAGGGCCAGACCAGCGCGACGACGATCCAGCCCAGCAGAAGCGCCAGCAGAAGGAGGGCGATGAAGCCCTGGTTCTTGATCTTCATGTCGCGACCTCTTTGAGGTATTTCTCCTGCTCGGTGGCGGCGCGGTCGGTGTTGACGCGCCCGTCCTCGGCGATGTCGTTCCAGAATTCGAGGCAGGCCCGTTCGAAGCGGATCCCGACCCGGGCGGCGGCGAGCGCGTAGCGCCATTCGGGCCGGTTCACGAGAAGCTGTTCGAGCCGCTCGTATTCGGCGAGCCGGGAGCGGTGGATCGTGTTGCGCTGCGAGACGGTCCGGTGCGCGTCGAAGGGGCCGACAAGCCCGGCGAACTGGTTTTCCAGAAAGCCGGGATCGTTCGTCGGCTCGCGCAGCCAAGCGCGCAGACCGGCCTCACCGGCGGGCGTGACGGTGTAGGTATGCTCTTCGTCGCCGTCCCGGTCGCGCTGGGAAAAGAGCAGGCCCGCCGAGACCAGCTCGTCCGGTTCGGCATAAAAGGGCGCGCGGTCCTGGTCGAAATAGTTGTTGGCGTCGAACCGTCTGAGGGCGGCGATGAGCACGCTCACCAGAAGGATCACGAAGCCTGCGATTAGAACGAGATCAAGCATTGGGAAAGCTCTCCTTTCTTTGATAGATCAACCATCTGCGGCCCGCGGCGCATCCTGGCGCGCGGCCTCTTCGTTGCTTGATGCGGTGGAGGCGGGCGTCGGTCCGGGCGCGGGGTCGGTGCCCGAGACCAGCGCCTCCAGCGCCTCGTCCATCGTGTTGCGCATCACCACGCGGTCGCCGTGGACGATGACGACCTTTTTCAGCTCGGGCAGGCTGGACAGCTGCGCGCCCAGAAGCTGCGAAACCGACGATTTGTCGGCCTGCACGAAAAGCGGCTGCACGTAGATCACCGCGTCCCCCAGCGGCAGCGTCAGCAGCTTGCCGCGCGAGACGCGCGATCCCGATTGCATCCGCAGCGTCATCCAGGCCGAGATCCGCACGTCCTGATCGATCCGCGCCTGCGCCTGCGAGGGGCCTAGAACGGTCGTCGTGGGCGGGAAGGCGTAGGAGACCAGATCGCCCATCCGGTCCCCGTCGCTGAAGCCCGCCAGATACCCGGTTAAAACGTTCCGACGGTCGGGGCTGAACGGCTGGACGATGACGAATTGCTCGTCCTCTTCGCCGGGAAGCTGCATATGCATCCAGTAGGGCCGCATATCGGCGCGGCGCCCTTCGTGGTTGGGCTCTTCGCGTTCGCGCCGGTCCGAGATGAAGGCGGCATCGGGCGGGATGCGCCAGGCGGCTTCGCGGGAGTAGAACGCCTCGGGCGTTTCCATGTGGTAATCCGACCAGATCACCGCCTGAACGCGGAAGAGATCATGGGGATACCGGAAGTGGCGGCGCAGCCCCTCGCTGGCCTCTTCCATCGGTTTGAACGTGTCCGGAAAGACCTTTTGCCAGACTTTAAGAACCTCGTCCTCGGGGTCGACGACGTAGAAATCGACGCTGCCATGATAGGCGTCCACGACCGCCCTGACGCTGCCGCGGATGTAGTTGGCCGTTCCCGACAGCCCGGCTTCGGAGCGGATGAATTCCTCGGGGATCAGCGTGCTGCCGCCCTGTTTGGGCTGCGTGACCTGCGTGAGGTCCGTGAGGTTCACGCGCCGGGAATAGGGCATCATATCGGAGACGGTATAGACGTCGACGATCCAGTGAATGCGCCCGTCGACCGCCACGGGATAGGGGTTCCGGTCGACCTGCAGGTAGGGGACGAGCCGCTGCACGCGGTCGCGCACCTCGCGGTGCATCATCACCTTGTTGTCGGTATCCAGAAGCAGGGTCAGCGCCAGCCGCAGATCCCAGAACCTTATGGCAAAGGCAAAGCGGTGCAGCAGGTGGCGCATCACGATGCCGCCATCGCCGCTGTAGTTGTTGAAGAGGAAGCCGACCTGATCGCGCGGGCACTCCTCGGGGGAGGCGTCCGCGCCCGTACCGGCGGGCCGGGCCATGTCGAAGAGCGTGTTCGACTGGCTGGGATCGTCGATGAAATTGGTCGGGCAGTCGCGCTGATTGCCCGAGCTCTGGTTGGGCCGGTCCGGTGCTCGTTGCCCGTCGGGGCCGCTGGATGGTTGGCTCGTCGGATCGATGGGCCGCTTCAGCTCGAGCGTGTCGGTGTCGACGAAGGAGTAATCGGGCGAGCGTTCACCGTAATAGATGAAGGGATTGGCGACCGCGATCTCCTCGAGCCCCGTGGTGGGCAGGTCGCGGGTCAGAAAGTGCGGCATCCCCGCTTCGGTCGCGCGGCTGACATCGGCCGAAACCAGCCCGTGGCCGTGGGTGTAGATCATCTTTTGCGCCTGCCAGCGGCGCGAGTGATCGGGCAGGCGGCTGACATTGACCTCGCGCGCGGCAATCATCACCGGGCGGACCTCGCCGTCGATCTCGTAGCGGTCGACATCTACATCGGGGAATTCATAGTAGGTTCTAAGGGATTGCAATTCCTCGAAATTGATCTGAAGCGTCTCGGGATCCCACAGCCGGATGCGGTCGAGCGTGCCGCGATAGGCCTCGAGCGTTTCGGTCGTCATCGCGGCATTGCCGGGCGTGGTCCGGCGTGTCACATGATCCAGCCCGAACCCGTAGCGCGTGAACTCCAGATGCTTTTCGATGAACGAGGATTCCCGTTCGAGCTCTTGCGGCTCCACGATCAAGAGCTGGTAGATCTTGGGATAGAACCGCGCCGCCGCCAGTCCGATCAGGAACAGCCAGATCAGCGCGATCGTCGGCAGGATCCAACCCGGTTTGCGGATGTTGATCTGAAAGAGGACGAAGCCCGTCACAACGCCCGTCGCTACGAATTTATAGGCCACGAGGCTGGCATTGGCATCGGTGAAGCCGAGACCCGTGATCACGCCGCGTTCGGAATAGCTTAAAAGGTGAAGTTCGAGGATCAGGCCCCAGCCCAGCATGACGATCAGCATCAGCAGAAGCAGCGAGAAATGGATGTTCACCAGCCCCGGGATCTTGGCCCCGGGCGCCTGCGGGCGCAGCCCGCCGAAGAGGTAGCTGGTGATGGCCGTCAGGAGGATGACGACGAGCAGGCCGATGAAAGCCCAGCGATTGACGAGCGTGTAGAAGGGCAGATCGAACATGAAGTAGCTCAGGTCGCGCCCGAATTGCGGATCGACGCGGCCCCAGCTTTCTCCATTCGACCAAAGCAGATAGGTGTCCCAGTGAACATGCGTCTGCAAGGCGATGAAAAGACCGCAAAAAAGCGCGATCGAGACCGTCAGCGCCTTCCAGAACGGCGAGAGGGCCCGGCGCCAGCGGTCGATCCGCGTCTCATCCGATGAAACTACCCGATCCGCCGGGGCCAGCTTGCGCGCCAGCGTCATGTTTGCGCCGACAAAGAGCGTCATCAGGACAAGAGGGAACATCCCCATCCAGAACATCGTCTTGAAGAGCGTCAGCAGCACGTCGAGATAGCCGATCGCCTCGTACCAGAGCACCTCGGTATAGGCCCAGACGGAGAGCAAGATCGCGATGATCAGAAGGATGAAACAGATGATGTAGATCAGCACCTGCTTATTGAGCGCGCCGAGGATCAGCATGACCGCGCCCTTGGCCATCAATGTGTTCGAAGTGCTCATGTCAGCCTCGGAGGTCTGCCAGTGAGCGCGCGCCGGGCTTCCTTGGCGGCGGCGCGGATCGCTCTCTGGTCGGTTTCGTCTGCAAGGGCGCGGATGCTGGTGCGCTGCACCCGCTCGATCTGTTCGGTCAGGGCCTGTTTATGGCGTTCGTTCTCGGTTGCGCGCGCGACATTGGTCAGCATGCGCAAGAGCGCCTTCATCACTGACCGGTCCGACGGGGCCGCCTCGCAGATCGGCGCGACCGCGTCGTCGAGATAGGCGGCGAAATCCATCCCCGGTACGATGACCCGTGTCGTGCCCTCATTGTCCTCGAAGGCGCGGATCCCGATCTCGCGCTTGATCAGCTCGACGAGCACCGATTCCAGCGATTGCATGGCCATGCAGGCCGTCGTCGGATCGTTGACCGCAGGCGAGAGCGCCCGCAGCGCGATATCGACAAGCTGCGTGATCCCGAAGCCGAAATCGTCCTGGAAGGTCCGCTCGTGGCCAACCTGAAAGACCGACCGCAGATCCGGGCGGATGTCCTTTTCGATATCCGGCAGCTCGCCCTCGGAATCGCAGGTCCAGATCCAGCCGAACGGCGTTCCGCTTGAAATTCCGTCGCCGTGGCGGGTCGTGAAGCAGATCACGACGTCATGGGCCTTCGCCAAATCCACAAGATCCGTCCCGTCGATCCGCTGCACCGTCCCGACCTCCTCGGACCGGATCGGCAGGGCCCGGGCGGGGATCTCGGGCGGCTCCGAAACCGTCTGACTATCGGTCTGCCGCTCGACGACGCGGTTGAGCGATTCCAGCGTCTGGACCTCGATATCGCGCAGGATCTTCTCGACCCGCATCGCGTGGATGATGTGGTGAATGAAGAGGATGAACGCCGCCACACAGCAGATCACGAGAAAAAAGCAGATCGTCACCGCCAAGTTGGGCACGTGATCGTTGTCCGCCGCGATCGACCGGACGATGGCGAGGCTGTAGACGAAGGTGAAGATGAAGACGCCCAGCACCAGCTGCGTCGTGACATCCCGCAGGAACTGCGCGGGCAGGCGAGGGGAGTACTGCGATCCGGCGACCTGCAGGACCACGACCATGATCGAAAAGACCAGCGTCGCTACCGTCAGTGAGCTGGAGGCGACCATCTGCACCATGTCGCGTGCCCCAGTCGGGCCGCTCGTTGTCAGAAGGCCTCCGATCCGGAACGGCGTCGTGTAATCGACCGTGCTGACATACCAGGCCACTCCGATCGCACCGATCGCCGACAGGGCCGGAATGATCCAGAATGCGTTCAGCAGAAAGACCCGGATCTTGCCCAGCAGCGTGGGGATATTGATGTTGTTTCCGGTCATTCGGCCGGCTCCGCGTGGCGGAGCGCTTGAGGACGCTGCTTGGGACCGTTGCTGATCACGGCAAAGGCGGAGGATCGGCCGGGGCGAACGCGGCTGGAATAGCCAAGATCCTTGCGGATCGCGCGTTCGAAATCATAAAGCCGCAGGACGTAAGGCAGCCAGTCGCGGTAGTTTTCGTAGGTTTCGGGCGCCATCGGATCGATCTCGACCCCGGTGGCCTCTGCCGTCTCGTTGCATTCGCGCAGGAAGGTTTCGACCCATGTATCGGGCACGCCGAGATGCGGACTTTGCGCGGCGCGAAAGCGCTTGAAGGAGACCGGCCGCGCGGTCGTGCGCAGGTGGACGGGGACATAGCGGTCCTGCAAATCCTCGACGAGATCGTCGAGCCCGACCTGAAGCGCCTTGAGATTGGGGCTGGTCCGGGCGCGGTGGCCGCCCGGAAGGCCCCAGCGCAGGGCGGTCACGATGCGGCGGAGCGCAAAGAGGGTATGCGGCACGCCTCGATAGGCGCGGATAGGGCGGAAGTAGTAGAGGACCGGATAGCGCCGCAGCCCTTCATGGAGCGTGGAGACGCCATCGTTGATCTGGCGCAGCCAGTGTTCCAGCTCGCGCGGCTCTCCGGCGTCGAAATGCCAGGCGAGGCTGTCGAGCGGGCGAGCCGGGTCGGGGATGCGGTTGCGCAGAAGCGAGGCGAATTTGTTATAGGCCATCACGGCGCCATGGACGCTGAGAAAATAGGTGATCGTGAAGGTCAGGACCAGATTGCCAAGGATCGCCTCGAGCGCGACGGTGAGCGAGTAGGGCATGTTCGACGGGCTGACCTCGACAAAGCCGATGGTCGAGAGCGTCACCCAACTTAGCCGGAAGGCGCCCTGAAAGCTGGGTTGCGAGCCGCCGCCGGTGATCAGATCCTGATGCGAGAGCCCGCCGAAATAGACTAGCGTGAAGCCCAGCACGATGCCGAAGATCCAGACCCCGATGATCAGCGGGATCATCAGCGGCGCGGCAAGCGCCAGCATCTGCGGCCGCGCGACGGGCGGCATGATCCGCGAGAAGTGCCGCCAGCCCCACCAGAAGATCCGGTAGATCCGGCTGGAGACCACGCTGAGGCCATTCGCGTCGAGGACGGTCAGGAAGATATCGAGGAGGATGATGCCGAGCAGCAGAATTCCGGCGAGCGAGATCAGCAAGACTTACCTCCGATCAAGAACAGGGGTCATCGGAACAGAAGAACTGACTACGAACCGCGGCGGCTGCGCACACCTTTCGGCCCCGCCAAAGCGGAGGAAAACGGCCGACCATCGCCAGCAACACGGGCGGCGGCAAAACAGGGGCGAAGAGACACCACTTGAAGGAGAGGCAAGCGACACGATGGGGCTCGTCACTCCTGCCGTAACAATCAACTGTTTGTGGATAAGTTCCGATAATGATTAAAAAATAGGAGGATGTCCGCTAATCTTCTGTGGATATATCGTGTTTTAACCTTGATTAACATATTCAACCGCAAGTAATTTTTCTGGCTGCAGAAGATTGGGAAAGACAAAAAAGCGCGCCTCGATCGAGGCGCGCTTTGCGGTTTTCAGGGCTGGCCGGGTCAGCCGAGCGCATCTTTAGGCGAAGAAGAAGAAGTCCTGAAGGACCAGTTCGGAATCGGTGCTCTCGAACGAGATGACCGCGTCCAGGCCGCGCTGCTCGATCACGGCGTCCGAGAAGGTGATGTCGCCGTTCTGAAGCGCCTCGAACGTGTCGGTGCTCGACAGCTCGAGCCGGTCGAAGCCGTCGATCAGGAGAAGCTCGTCCTGACCGTTTTCAAAGTCGGTGATGACATCCTTGCCGCTGTCGGCGGTGAAGAAGAAGATGTCGGAGCCGCCGTCGCCGGTGAAGATATCGTCGCCTGCACCGCCGTTGAACTGGTCGGCGCCTGCGCCGCCGCGCAGCATGTCGTTGCCGTCGCCGCCTGCCAGGATGTCGCTCCCGGCGCCGCCGTAAAGCTCGTCGTTCTGGCTACCGCCACGCAGCTCGTCCTGGCCTTCGCCGCCGCGCAGGATGTCGTCGCCGCCATCGCCGAAGAGAACGTCACCCGATCCGCCACCGCGGATCTCGTCGTTCTGACCGCCACCGCGGATCTCGTCCGCGCCGCCGCCGCCGAAGATCGTGTCTTCGCCGCCATTGCCGTTGAGCACGTCGGCGCTTTGCCCGCCGCGAATGACGTCATTGCCGTCACCGCCATCGATCCGGTCGGTGCCGCTGTCGCCAAAGAGGATGTCGTTGCCGCTGCCGCCATTGATGGTGTCGTTGCCTGCGCCGCCGCGGACCTCGTCGTCGCCTTCGCCACCTTTAAGGAAATCGGCGCCGGCGAGACCCAGGATCAGGTCCGCACCGCCCGCGCCATCAAGGTTATCGGAGCCGCCGTTTCCGCGCGCTTCGTCGTCGCCGGAGCCGCCAGTCCAGAAGTCCTCCATATCTGTGCCTTCGAACATCTCGCTCATCATCTGGGTCATATTCATAGGGTCAGTCCTTTTTTGTGGCCTTCGATCCGGGATCGGGGAAGGCGCCGTGACGGACGCTCCAGCGCGCCCTCGGCATGACAAGTCAAAGGCCCGCATCTCGCGTTCCCAAAAAGGTTAACGGCGGGCGGGTCTTTGCTCACTTTGGGGTGGATCTCTATTCTAGTTTAAGGCGAGGATAGGCCGCCCGTTGAAATGCGATGGCACATCAAGAGGATATCGCGACCGGTCTGGCGCCAAACGACATGTCGTCGCAGCAGGGATGCGCGAAAAAAGTTCGGACAGTCGCCAAGGATCGCCATACGCTTTGCGTCAAATCCTCAATAGCAATAAATCCGAAAGGACGGACCGTCCCATGCGCCTTACGACCAAAACCCACCGCCAGGCCGCCGCAACCCTTATCGCTTGCCTGCTCTCGAGCACGGCGCTGGCCCAGAGTGCGGGGCCTGATGTCTCGAATGTCGATCTCGGCCAGTCGGGTGTCGCGCTTTATACGCTGACGCAGAGCAATCCCGGAGGGGACGTGTCGATCACCGTTCCGCGCGATCATGCCGATGACGTGCTGGCCTCGCTGATCGTGCGCGATCCGGTGGGCCGGGTGATCGGGATCAGCACGGCCACGCCTGCCGATTTGCCCGAAAGCCTGCGGGGCACGCCCTTTGCGGGGGGGCTGCCGTCGGGGATCACGGCTCTTTTGCAGGCGATGACCGGCAAGTCCGTGACCGTCCGCACGGCGACCGAGGAGGTGACGGGGATTGTCCTTGGCCTGTCCGAACGTCAGGAGGTGCAGGGCGAGGCAAAGATCACGCATCCGGCCGTCCTTCTTCAGCAGGAGAGCGGCGCGCTGACCGAGCTGATCCTGCGCCCTGGCGCGTCTGTCGCGATCGATCCGGAATTGGGCGATCCGCTGCGTGCGGCGGCGGGCACCATCAATACGGGCGAGGCGGTCAAGACCTTCGATCTTGAGCTTGAGGGGGATGCCCCGCGGGATATCGAGCTGTCTTACGTCACCGAGGCGCCGGCCTGGAAGAACTCCTGGCGGTTGTTGCTCGAAGAGGGGCGTCTGCAGGGTTGGGCGGCGGTCGAGAATGTCTCGGGTCAGGATTGGACTGGGATCGATCTGACGCTTAGTACCGGCAGCCCCGTTGCCTATAGCCGCGATCTGCTGACGCCCCTGAGGATCGGGCGACTTGATCCGCCGAACCTGATCGCGGGCCGCCCGACCGTGCGGCTGGATACGGGATTTGCGGCGCCTGCGCCTCGTCAGAGGGGTGGGGTAATGCTGTCTGGCAGTGCTGAGATGGGGCTTTTTTCCGGCGCGGATATGGCTGTCGAAGAGGCTGAACCGATCGCAATGGCCCCGCCCGCTCGTGCGGCCACCGAACTGCGCGGTATCGGCAATGTTCGGTATGCCGTGCCCGAACCCGTCGATCTTGAGGCGGGGCGCACCGCGAACCTGCTTTACATCGATCTTGAGATCGATCCGCAGATCCGCGCCCTTTACCAGCCCGGACAGTCCGATCAGATCCTGCTTGCGGTTGAGCTGACCGCCGATCAGGCGCTGGCGCCCGGGCTCGTCTCGGTGCGTGACGCCAACGGCTTTGTCGGCGATGCGCCCTTTGCGGGTCTGGCCACGGGGCAGACGCGGTTTCTGCCCTATGCCTCTGCGCCCAATGCGACGGTGGTGCGCGATGAGGCCGATACCGGCGCGCGGATCGATTTCAGGGTGGTCGACGGCCTGTTGCAGGTCGAGATCCGCACCCAGCGCCAGACCCGTTATACGGCCACGGTCCCGGACGGGGTCGAGATTTTCGCGGTCGAGCACCCCAAGACCGGCGGGCGTTTCATCGAGGCCAATGGAGACTACGAGGAGAATGCCGGTTTCATCCGCGTCTCTCGCGAGGTGGGCGAGGCGGGGTCTGCCGATATCTCGATCACCGAAGAAAACCGTGTGCTGCAGCAGTTTTCACTTGATTCCAATGGGTTGCGGAATGCGCTTTCGGTCACCAATATCGGCAGCGCCGAGCTGGAGGAGGCGGATCGCGAGGTCCTGACCGAGGCCAGGGCGATCATCGCGACGATCGAGCAGGCCCAGCAGCGCCTGACCGATCTGACCGCCGACTACCAGCGCCTGACGGACGAGCAGGACCGCCTGCGGAGCAATCTGCGCGCCGTCGAGCTGGCCGAGCTGCGCCGCCGCTACGAGACCGGTCTGATCGAAACCGAAGACGAGATCGCCACGCGGCTGGATGCGCTCGAAACCGCCCGGACCCAATTGCGCGAGGCCGAAGCGCAGCTTGAGGAGGTTCTGCGCGGCTTCAGCTGATGGTCGGGCCCCGGCTCGCTTGTGGCGGGCCGGGGCAGGGCGGCGGTGCGGCCCGATCACGCGACCGATGCGCCAGCTTGCCGCTGATCTTGTCCGGCCCGACGTGATCTTGCGCGTTCTCGCAAGACCGGATTTGCGCCATGTCGGGGTCGGGTTTTCCCGCCACGCAAGTCCGGAAAAGCTGACTTTACGTCACCTTGTACACAATCCATTTTAAAGGCCGCCTTTTTTCCAAGGCGATTGTACCGAGTACTTTTTTACCTGTGAGGTTTTTATGTCTGTTAATCGAAAGGCCGGCTCTTTTGCCGCGCGCGTCTCTGCTGCCGAACTTGCACGCGATCGGGAGCATCCCATCCACAAAGCCAATGGTGACGAGTTAACCTATTCGGGGGCTCATTTTCCGATGAGTTTCACGAAAGGGCTGTCCCATGATCCCGATACCGGGCTTGTGGAAAACCCCCAGCATTTCATTGCATTTCGAACCGCGATCAATGACGGCACTATCGATGCTTTCAACACGCGTGTGCCCGTTCCTCCGTTTTCGGGACAGACCGCGTTCGCGCGCCGGCAATGGGAAGCGCCGACCGCCGGGATCGTCTACGATCTTGAAGGCCCCGATGCGCAGGCTGTCACCATGGCGCCTGCGCCCGAGCTGGGATCGGACGAACTGGCGTTCGAGATGGCCGAGGTTTATGAGCTGGCGCTCGTGCGGGACGAGCCCTTTCACGCCTTCGATGCGAATGGCGGCAGCGCCGCGCTGACGCAGGCGCGCGACCGGCTGAACAGCTACGGCTATGCGGCGGCCGGGTTTCCCAATCGGCCCCGCAAGACGAATGCGGCGGGATTGCTGGATCGGGACACGATCTTCCGCGGCTCGTCTCCGGGTGTGGAGGTCGGGCCTTATGTCTCGCAATTCCTGCTGATCGGGAACCATGTCGACGGTGTTTCCGATATCGACGACGGCCAGATCCTTTACGGGGTCCAGCGTGTCGATCAACGGGTTCCGGTTGCCGAAACCGGGGACGATTACATGCAGACCTGGGCCGATTGGCTGACGGTTCAGAACGGCGCGGATGTGCGCGGGCCCGGTGATCCGGGTCAGTCCTTTGTGCCGGGGGCCAGGCGGTTCATTCAGACGCCGCGCGATCTGGCCACCTATGTGCATTTCGATGCGCTTTATCAGGCCTATCTGAATGCCTGCCTGATCCTTCTGGCGATGAATGCGCCGAGCGATCCGGGCTTTGCGCATCTGTCGGGCGGGCGCAACAGCTTCCCCTCCAGCATCTACAATGCAGGGGCGGATGTGGACGCGGACGGGAATGCGATCGCGATGGCCGGGTTCCAGCCGAATGCGGGAGGCTTTGCCCTTTATGGCGGACCGCATATCCTGTCGCTGGTGACGGAGGTGGCGACCCGCGCCTTGAAGGCGGCGCGCTATCAGAAGTTCAACCTGCATCTTCGCCTGCGACCCGAAGCGCTTGCCGCGCGTATGTCAGTCACCCGCAACCCCGATGCCGCCTTCCCGCAGCTGGGCGGGCGATTTGCCGAGATGCGGGCGAGCATTCAGGACACCGTTGATGCGGTGAACGCGCATAACGGGAATAGCGATGCGCTTTTGCCGATGGCCTTTGCCGAAGGCTCGCCCATGCATCCGTCCTATGCGGCGGGGCATGCGACCGTGGCTGGCGCCTGCGTGACGGTGCTCAAGGCGTTCTTTGATACTGGCGCCGTCTTTGTGACGAATGCGGCCAATGACAGCGCGGCGACAAGTTTTCGGCACGCGACCGCAGGGGATGTTCCGATCGCCTATGAGGCGTTCATGAACGGCGCAGAGCTTCGTCCGGTGCCGAATGCGCTTGAGGCCCCGCTGACGCTGGAGGGCGAGTTGAACAAGTTGGCGGCCAATATCTCGATCGGGCGCGACATGGCGGGGGTCCACTATTTCTCGGACTATTACGACAGCCTGCGCATGGGAGAGGCCATCGCCATCGGGATGCTGGAGGAACAGGCGCTTTGCTATCCGACGGATCCCTTCGTTCTTTCCGTTCGGACATTTGACGGGGACACCGTACATATCGGGGCCCGCTAGGGTGAACCCGATCGGGGCGCTGGTTTTCCGGCGTCCCGGTTTTGGGCGTGTTCAGGTAAAGACGATTGGTGTCTTTGCCCGTCTTTGCCCGTTTGGCGGCGTGGGTAGAGCCGCCATGTCGGCTGCGGTGCCGTAAAGCGTCTAGTCTGCGCCCCCTGCCAGAAGGGTTGCGTTGCCTCCGGCGGCGGTGGTGTCGGTGCAGACGTGACGCTCGAGAAGGAAGGGGGCGGTTTCCTCGGGGGATGTGACGAGCGGCAAGATCGGGCCGGTTCGGGCGGCGAGGGCCTGCCGCAGGGCGCGCAATGTTGCCGGATCGGCGAAAGAGACGACCGACGCGAAGCCCTTTAGGCCGCGCAGATCCTCGGGGGCAAGGGATCCGTTCAATCGGTCTTGGCCGGAGGCTCCGGTTGCCACGATCACCGCTGCGCCTCCATGGGCGCGCGCCATCTTGGCCTGCTGCTTTGCGTCCTCTGCGGTCGGTCCGAGGCAAAGCGCGACCCCGCGTGGATACCGGCGCAGGCGGTTGCTCTCTCCGGTTGGGCCGGGCATCCAGTCTTCGGTATGCCATCCTGTCCTTGGTGTGGTGCTGTCGATCAGGCGCTGCACGTCGGACGGGGCGACCGGAGGGCCGTCCGGCGCTGTCCCGTCGGGGCGCGCAGCCTTGTAGAACCGCGCCACATAATCGGGCCCGCCAGCCTTTGGCCCGGTCCCGGACAGGCCCTCGCCGCCGAAGGGCTGAGAGCCCACGACCGCGCCGATCTGGTTGCGATTGACATAGGCATTGCCTGCCGTGATCCGATCCGTCACGCGGGCGGCGCGGGCCGTGATGCGGGTATGCAGCCCGAAGGTCAGCCCGAAGCCGCGCGCGTTGATGGCACCTACGACGGCGTCGATCTGGCCTGCGCCGAAGGTCGCGACATGCAGGACCGGCCCGAAGATCTCGCGCTCGACCTCGGCGATGCCGCCGACGCGGATCAGCGCCGGGCCGAAGAGATGCCCCGCGCCCTTGACCGGGATCTGCGCGATGAGCCGCCCCTCGGCCCGCGCGGCCTCGATATAGGCAGTGAACCCGTCTCGCACGTCTGCATCGATCACCGGCCCTACATCAGTGGCCAGATCCCATGGATCGCCCACGCGAAGCTCGGCCATTGCGCCCTGCAGCATTGCCAGGAAGGGCTCGGCCACATCCTCCTGCACGTAGAGCACCCGGCAGGCCGAGCATCGCTGTCCGGCCGACTGAAAGGCGGAGGCGACGACATCGCGCACTGCCTGTTCGGGCAGGGCGGTCGAATCCACGATCATCGCGTTGATCCCGCCTGTCTCGGCGATCAGCGGCGCCTCGGGGGCCAGAGCCTTGGCCATCGACCGGTGGATCGCTTGGGCCGTTTCGGTCGAGCCGGTGAAGCAGATGCCATCGATGCGCACATCCGAGGTCAGCGCCGCCCCGACATCGCCCGCCCCGGGCAGGAGCTGCAAGGCGGTGCGCGGCACGCCGGCCTCGTGAAGCAGTCCGACCGCCAGGGCGGCGATCAGAGGCGTCTCTTCGGCCGGTTTTGCGATCACCGCATTGCCTGCGGCGAGGGCTGCCGCGATCTGTCCGGTGAAGATCGCCAGCGGGAAGTTCCAGGGGCTGATGCAGGCAAAGGTGCCGCGCGGCGTGCCCTCGCGGGCCTCGCCTGCGTAGTAGCGCAGGAAATCCACGGCCTCGCGCAGTTCGGAGACGGCATCGGGCAGGGTCTTTCCGGCCTCTTGTGCCAGCAGGGCGAAGATCTCTCCGGATTGTGCTTCATAAAGGTCTGACGCGCGGCGCAGGACCTCTTCCCGTTCGGCGAGCGGCGCGTCCCAGATGCAGGCGGCGGCGAGGGCGGCCTCGACATCCTCGGGCTTGGCCCAGGCGGCGTGCCCGATGGTCCCGATCCCGGTGGGCGAGGTCATTTCGGCAGTTATGTCGCTGGCGCTTTCGGAGGCGATCAGGGGCCTGGCCTGCCAATGCCCGTTGCGAAAGGGTGTACGTGCCGTGTCGATCGCGGTGAGGGTCAGTGGATCGGTGAGGTCCCAGCCCCGGCTGTTCTGGCGCGGCGCGAAGAGGGCGGGAGGCGAGATGACATGGGTGACCGGCGCCTCCGCATCCTCGAAGGGATCGGCGGCCACGCGTTCGGGCGGCACGCTTTCGTCGACCACCTGATTGACGAAGGACGAATTGGCCCCGTTCTCCAGGAGCCGCCGCACGAGGTAGGCAAGCAGCTCCCGGTGGCGTCCGACCGGCGCATAGATGCGGCACCGCGTTCCGTTCTGGCGTTTGACGGCGGCATGCAGCGCCTCGCCCATGCCGTGAAGGCGTTGAAATTCAAAGCTTTGCAGATCCTTGGCCATGTGCAGGATCGCCGCGACCGTATGTGCGTTATGCGTGGCAAATTGCGGATAGATCCGGTCTGTCATGCTGAGAAGCTGCCGCGCGACGGCGATGTAGCTGACATCGGTGGCTGATTTGCGGGTGAAGACCGGAAAGCCGTCCAGCCCCTCGACCTGCGCCAGCTTGATCTCGGCGTCCCAATAGGCGCCCTTGACGAGCCGCACCATGATCTTTCGGTCGAGTTTTCCAGCCAGCGCGTGAAGCCAGTCGACGACATAAGGCGCGCGCTTGCCGTAGCCCTGCACGACCACGCCGAAGCCGTCCCACCCGGCGAGGCTGTCATCGGCCAGAACGGCGGCGATCACGTCGAGCGACAGATCGAGACGATCCGCTTCCTCGGCATCGATATTGAGGCCCATCTTGGCCGCCCTGGCCTGTTGCGCCAGCTCCAGAACACGGGGGACAAGTTCGGCCATCACGCGCGTTCGCTGGCTTTCCTCGTAGCGGGGATGAAGGGCGGAGAGCTTAATCGAGATCCCGGGATTATCGCGCGTATCCAATGCGGTGCAGCGCGAGGTTAAAGCGGAGATTGCCCCTTGATAGGATGCAAAGAACGCGTCTGCATCCGCGGCTGTCATCGCCGCCTCGCCAAGCATGTCGTAGGAATAGGTAAAGCCCTCCCGCTCGAGCTTGCGCGCGCGATCGGCGGCGTCTTCGATGGTCTGGCCAAGGACGAATTGGCGGCCCATCTCGCGCATCGCGCGGGTGACGGCGGCCCGCACCAGCGGCTCGCCCAGACGCCGGGCCGCCGATCTGAGCAGGCCGCTCGCCTCATCGGTGCTGAGAATGCGACCCGTAAGGGCAAGCCCCAGCGTCGAGGCATTGACCAGCATCGATCCGGACTGGCCGAAATGCTCGATCCAGTCGCCCGAGCCGATCTTGTCCTCGATCAGCGCATCGACCGTTTCGGCATCGGGCACCCTGAGCAGCGCCTCGGCCAGACACATCAGCGCCAGTCCTTCATCGGTCGAGAGGCCATATTCGGCGAGGAAGACCTCCATCAGGCCGGGCCGCGCCTGATCGCGCAGATCGCGTACGAGCGCGGCGGCGGCGACGACGATGTCCCGACGGTCCGCATCCGAAAGCCGAGCCTCTTTGGCCAGCCATGTCACCTGCTTGGCCTCGGGGGCCCGGATATGCGCGCGGATCTCGGCCCTTAGAGCGGTCAGATCGGGGGCGGGATGGTCGGCATGGACATTCATCGGGCGGCCTCCTTGGCGTGGACATGGTCAGGGTAGCAGAGAATGGCGGGGCAGGGCGCCCAAGAATCAGCTTTTGACTTGTCGATTGGACCAAAGATCTTCAGAAATTCGGTCTAAATGGACCAGGATAGCCTGATGAATGCTTCTATCGACCCGATCGACCAGCGCATCATTGCCGCATTGGCCCGGGACGGGCGCCTGTCGATTGCGGCGCTTGCCGCCGAGGCCGGGTTGACCAAGACGCCGACCCAGGCGCGGCTCAAGCGTTTGCGGGAGGAGGGATATATCCTTGGATTTCGCGCCATCCTGAACCCCGCCAAGCTGGGCCGCGATCACGTCGCGTTCGTCGAGGTGAAGCTGGACAAGACCGGAGAGGAGGCGCTCGCCGCCTTTAACGCGGCGGTGCAGCAGATCCCGGAGATCGAGACCTGCCATCTGATCGCGGGCGCTTTCGACTACCTGCTGAAGGTGCGTACCCGCGATATCCGCGCCTATCGCACCGTGCTGGGAGAGCGGATCTCGTCGCTGCCGCATGTCGGGAGCACATCAACCCATGTGGCGATGCAGGCGGTGAAGGACGAAGTTCTCTAGAGGGGAGGGGAGGACGGTCCCGGCCCGGGAGGAGCCAGAACCGTCCCTGTGAAATCGGACGCATCCGGGGAGGGACATCCGATCAAATCCAGCCGGTCGGCCAGCGGGAAAAATACCGCCACCGATCCGACCGCCGGTTGCCCGACTAGAACTGTAGAGCCCTGAGATTGCAGGGTTTCAGCCCAATGTTCCAGGCCTTAGGCCACCACTCGCGGAACATGGGTAAACTCGCATGTAACGTGGCGTCACGAAAGTGAGGGAAACCTTACCTCGCAATTCCGTCGGCCGGATCCAGAACGAACATCTGGTTTTGGAATGCAGCCTTCAGAACGGCCTGAGCGGTGGTTTCGACGTCGAGTGCGTCGCGCGCCAGACGGAGGTGTTTTTCGACCGTGGCCGCCGTCAGGCCCAGCAAGAGCGCGATATCCTGCGTCGTCTTTCCATCGCCCACCCATTGCAGAACCTCGCGCTGGCGGCGGGTCAGGGGGCGCGATCCGACATAGGGAAGTGTGAGCAATTTCAAGTGCATAACGTTATTCATGATAACGATGTCCTTGCCGTGCTGGGTCCAGGTCTGATCGATCTCTTCCTGCGACAGACCCTCCCGTCCGGTTAGGGCGATCCCGCCTTTCGAGCGCTCGACGACGGATTTGAAGCTGATCGTGTATCCGGTCCGGACCCCCATCTTATGGTTGTATTCGATCACCCGCCGCTCACTGGCTGTGAGGTTGCCGGTGCGCACCATCTCGTCCATCCAGCGCCAGCTGCATGCGCCTTCGTTCTCGAGCGCCCATTGGACCATAGGCCCATGAAAATAATGGCCTTCATCGATGAAGGTGGTCATGTAATCGGTGCTGTGATTGGTCAGCAGGACCATATCCTGCGGATCTCCCAGCGAGGTGCTCGTGCGGTAGCGGGTATATCCGTAGATCAGACGGTCAAATCCGTACTCGGCCATCCGGTCGCAATGGATGTCCCAGAGTGTTTCCACGGATTGGGCGTTGGTGGTGTCGCGGAGGTAATCTCGTAAGGTCATGATTTCTCGACAAAAGACAGAAGCGCATCTATGGCCAGAATATACGAGAGTGCGCCGAAACCTGCAATCTGTCCGAGCGCGACAGGTGCAATCATAGATTGATGACGAAACGGCTCCCGGGCGTGGATGTTCGACAGGTGCACCTCGATCACCGGAACGTCGATCGAGGCGATCGCATCGCGCAGCGCGACCGATGTGTGAGTGAAGGCGCCCGCGTTGAGGATGACGCCTTTGTGGCGTCCCTCGGCCTCGTGAAGCGCATCGATCAGGGCCCCTTCATGGTTCGATTGCCGGCAGTCCAGATCCGCGCCGCGCGCCTTCGCATGGGCACGGCAGGCCTTTTCGATATCGGCAAGCGTCTGCGCGCCGTAGATATCCGGCTCGCGCTGGCCGAGCCGGTTCAGGTTCGGGCCGTTGAGAAGTAGGTAGTCCGCCATCGATAGATCCTTGTTGGCCAAGGGTTATCGGCACTGCGCCAAGAATGTCGAGCCAAGATTGTCGCCGATCCTGCGAAACGTCTTCATGGGCTAGCATTCGGGCGCCTGAGTGGAAAGTCGCCGAAGTCGATGGCACTGCCGGTAGAAAGAGACGGGAGGCCTAGTCTGAGCACGGGGCCTCGGATAGACGCGACCGGCGTTTGTGATGATCATAGGCATCATCGCACGCCAAGGTGTGGGTCTTGCCTTGAGTGGATTTCAAGATACGGGAGCGCCGAATGTTTGGGACCATCTCGAAACGCATCGTCTCTTTTCTGAAAGAGGAGGGGGCGTATCGCTACGTCTCGAATATCTGGGTCTATCAGAAGACATGCCTCGTTCTTGAGATCTTGCATGAAGGATATGCGTTCAAGTTCGACGTAACCCCGCTTGATCAGGATCTTTTCGCCGTCGATCTTTTGAAGAAAGGGGGCGAGCCGGCGCCTGCTGCTTTAAAGGACTTGAACAAGAAGCTTAATCTGGCGCGGGGGATTCCGCTTGAAGAGGCGGTCGTTCTGCTCAAGGGCAAGCTGCTTGAGATCATTGCGCAGATCGACGGTGGTCCGGCTGCGCCGAGCCGAACGGCTGCGTCCGCGGCATCCGGCGCAAAGGGCAGATCCCTGAAAGTCGGGGTGATGACGCTGCCGCTGAACAAGAATTTCGGCGGCAATCTTCAGGCCTTTGCGATGATGGAAAAGCTCAAGCAGATGGGCCACCGGCCCGTCATCATTAATCGCAAACATCCGCCTCCGGAGCTTTCCGAGGATGCCGCATCGCTGCGGGAAGATGCGGCAAAGCCTTTGATGGCGGGGTCCTACGGGATGCCGCGGGCGCTGCAGAACGCGTCATTCGTGAACGCATATATCGCGCCCGCCACGCGGAAATTCCATTCGAGCGCGCAGTTGGCGCAAGTGATCGAACGCTATGATTTCGATGCGATCCTTGTCGGCAGCGATCAGGTTTGGCGGGCCGAATATGCGAAATCCCTGTCCGAGGACTTCTTTTTCAAGTTTCTCAAAGAGGACACATCGATAAAGCGCATCAGTTATGCCGCCTCGTTCGGAGCGGATGACATGGGCTTTGAGGGGGCCACGCTGAGCTCCGTGACGCGGCTGATCCGACGGTTCGACACCGTTCTGGTGCGTGAGGACAGCGCCGTCGATCTTTGCAGATCGATGGGACAGGAGGCGCATCACGTTCTTGATCCCACGCTTCTGCTCAAGCCGGAGGACTATGTGAAGGTCTTTCAGGACAAGGGCTTTGACTATGGCGGGGACCGTCTGCTGGCCTATGTTCTGGATGCCGGCCCGAGGAAGATGAACCTTGTCCGCAAGATCAGCGAGACCTTGCGGACCGAGGTTTACGCAACCAATGGCCTGCCTTTGACGAGCGACAGCGCGCTGAAGGGGAGCGAAGGCGACAGGTCGGTCGAAAGCTGGGTTGCTTCGTTTCACGGTGCCAAGTTCGTCGTGACGGATTCCTTTCACGGCGTGGCCTTTTCCATCCTCTTCAATCGGCCTTTCATTGCCTATGGAAATCCGCGGCGGGGTATGGCGCGGTTCACGTCGCTTTTGAAGATGTTCGGGTTGGAGGACCGGCTTGTGGTGAATGCCGGTGACGTTGACCTGAAGAAGGTTCTGGATCCGATCGACTGGGTTTCGGTGAACAAACGGCTTGATGAACTGCGCGGTCATTCGCTGGATCTTTTGAATGCCGCCCTTTTCGGCGAGGCGCAGGATCTGTCTATCAGCTCAGCCGCGCCCTCGGCATCTCCCGATATCGATGGCAAAACGCTGATCACCTACAGCCCGGTCGAGGCGCTTTCGGCGCCGCATGACGCGTCGCGCAAACCGGCGTTTACGATCAAGGACGTGGTCGCGCGCGATATCTGCATCGGGTGCGGGGCGTGCGCAATCGCGACGGGCGGGCTGGTCAGCATCGATTTCGACGAACGCGGTATGCATGTCGCCCGGGCCGAGGATATCGAGGCGCTGCCGCCCGAGATGCTGGCAAAGGCGGACGTGGTCTGCCCGTTCTCGGACATTGCGGCCAACGAGGACGAATTGGGAGCGCCGCAATCCAAGGTGACGCCGATGCCCGTCGACAGCAATGTCGGGTCGTTCCTGTCGATCGCGGCGGGGCGTCTGAATGACGACGCGCAGATCGTCGGGAGCAGTTCGGGCGGGCTTACCTCGTGGATCCTCAAGGCGTTGCTGGAGAGCGGGCGCGTGGATGGCGTGGTCCATGTCGGAGGCACGTCCGAAGATGCGCGTATGTTCAACTATCAGGTGTCCTTCTCGGCAGAGCAGGTCGATGCGCATCGCAAGAGCCTTTACTATTCCACCAGTCTTGATCAGGCCTTCGAGACGGTCAAAGCGCATCCAGGCAAGACCTTCGCGATTGTGGGCGTGCCCTGTTTCATCAAATCGGCTCGTCTGCTTGCAAAGAACGATGCCGTTCTGGGCAACTGCCTGAAATATTTCGTGGGTATCGTGTGCGGGCACATGAAAAGCGCGTTCTTTGCGGAATCGAATGCGTGGCAATTGGGCGTGCCGCCCGGGGATGTGCAGAAGGTCGATTTCCGGGTGAAGATCCCCGGAAAGAAATCGAGCCAGTACAATTTTGCGGCAGAAGAGGGCACTGACGATCAGGCGAAGATGATGCGCACCTCCCAGCTTGTCGGTGGAAATTGGGGGCATAATTTCTTTCAGCCCAATGCCTGCAACTATTGCGACGATGTCTTTGCGGAAACGGCCGATATCGTCTTTGGCGATGCTTGGCTGCCCAAATACAGCGAGGATTGGCGCGGCACGAACGTGATCGTGGCGCGCAACAAGGAGCTGGTGGAGCTTTTGCAGCAGGGCAGCGATCAGCAGAAGATCAGCATCGAGAATCTCAGTCTTGCCGATGCGGTCCGATCCCAGGGAGGCGGTCTGCGGCATCGCCGCGCCGGTCTGAGCGTGCGGCTTCAGGATGATGTCGATCAGGGGCTGCACAGGCCGCAAAAAAGGGTCGCGCCGAGCCATGAGGGCATCCCCGAATGGCGGATCAAGCTGATCCGCCAGCGCAAGAGGCTGGCCGAACGCAGCTTTGAGACCTTTATCGAGGCCAAGAAGACCGGCGATCTCGAGACGTTCCTTACGAAGATGCGCGACGAGATTGCTCTTTATAAGTATCTGGACGCACACAAATATCCTGCGGTCGATCCGCAGGCGAAGCGGCAACATGACGTGGCGCTTTTCGGATGGCACCATCAGGGTAATCTGGGCGGTGTGCTGACGTTTTTCGCCTTGCATCAGATCCTCAAAGAGATCGGCCTGAGCGTGGTCGTCGTGTGGAGACCCTCTCGCACCGCCATCAATGACGGCAATCGGCCCAATCACGAGATCCTCAAAAAGTATTATAAATACAGCGCCGTGCGTCCCGCCGAGAAGCTGCACGAGCTTCGCCGCCATTGCGCGACATTCGTGCTGGCGTCAGATCAGCTTTGGGCGGGTCAATGGGTGCCGTTCAATCCAGAATACGAATTTCTGGGGGCCGGGGACAGTTCGGTCAAGAAGATCTCGGTCGCGACCTCTTTGGGCGGGGAAGGCGGCGCCTTTCCGATCCAAGGGGCGAAGGGCGTGATCACGCGGCATCTTCTCAAGGAGATCGATCATATCTCGGTTCGCGAACCGGACGGGGTCAAGATGCTGGACAGCGTTGGGATCAAGAGCACGCAGATCCTCGATCCGGTTTTCCTCTGCCCGCCTCACATCTACCGCGATTTGCAATCTCAGTCTTCGATGAGGTTCAGTGGCGAGAGCTATACGTTCGGGTATATCCTCGATGACGAAGCGACGCTGATCGAATTTGCCCGCGATACGGTGAGCCAGGCGCGCGGTGTTTCGACGTCCTATTTCATGACCACGATGCAGAACGGGACGGACAAGGCCGCAAAAACCAAGCGCTGGCAGGCCTATGACGGGCTGACATTCTTTCCCGATGCGAACCTTGCGGATTTCGTCAAGGCGATCGCCCATGCCGAGTTCGTCTTTACCGATTCCTTCCATGGCGCCTGTATGGCGACGATCTTCAGGCGGCCTTTTATCTGCGCTCCGAAGGGGCACCGCGGAAACGCGCGGTTCGCCGTGTTCGACACGCTCGGCCTGAACGCGCGGATCCAGAAGCGGGAGGCGTTGCAGCCCGAGATCATTCGCCAGCCGATTGACTGGGATGAGGTGGAGAAGCGGCTTGCCCGGATGCGCGGCACCTCGTTTGACTGGCTCTCGCGGGCGTTCGAGAGAGATTTCGGGGCTGTCAGCGAGGCGTTCGGAGAGGCGGCGCTCGCAGGGGCCTCGGGGGCGTAACGCCGGTATCGAGACGACGTCTTTGCGAGCGTCTTTCAGATGAAATGCGGGAGCAGGAAGAAACGGCCTTCTTTTGGTGCCTGCCTGCTTTGGACCTTGCAGCAATAGGCCGCGCCGATATTGGCGTCCGTCAGAACGCTGTCCGGGGGGCCGGAATGGGCAAGCGTTCCGTTCGACATCATGAGGACCCGGTCCGCGAACATGCCCGTGAGGTTCAGATCGTGAAGGATGACGATGACGCCGCCGCCGGCCTGAGCAAAGCGTTCGGCCAGGCGCATGACGAGGATCTGATGCGCGAGATCGAGGCTTGAGACAGGCTCGTCCAGCAAAAGCCAGCGTGGCGCGCCATCAACCTGCGGCTGCCAGACCTGCGCGAGGATGCGAGCCAATTGAACCCGCTGCTGTTCGCCGCCTGACAGCTCTTGGTAAAAGCGGGGGCCGTAGCCGATCAGATCGACATCGGCCAAAGCGCGCTCGACCAGGGTGGGGTCTTGGGCAGACAGACCGGCCATCGCGCCGAGGGAGACGACTTCCTGAACGGTGAACGGAAAGGCGAGGGGGGTCGCCTGCGGCAGCACGGCGCGCAGTCCGGCCAGAAGAGCAGGATCCGCCGTTCCGATGTCAAGGCCGTCCAAGGTGATATGGCCGGTATGGGGGATGTCGCCCGAGAGGGCTCGCAAGAGCGTCGTCTTCCCCGATCCATTGGGACCGATGATCGCCGTGATCTGTCCGGGCGCGGCCTTGCAGGAGACGCCGCTCAGGATCGTTTTCCGGCCGATCGTGACGCTGATGTCATGGGCCTCGAACATGGATCAGAGATCGACGAGCCCGCGCCGCCGCAGCAGGATCCAAAGAAATACCGGGGCCCCGAGGACCGCGGTGAC
This sequence comes from uncultured Paracoccaceae bacterium, assembly GCA_947503775.1. Classification (GTDB taxonomy): domain Bacteria; phylum Pseudomonadota; class Alphaproteobacteria; order Rhodobacterales; family Rhodobacteraceae; genus Aestuariibius. The sequence continues at coordinate 35,366 of CANNFE010000001.1, forward strand.
GATGCCGATGGGCAGCTCTGCCGGGGCGACGAGCGTACGGCTGATGATATCGGCGCCGACCAGAAGCGCGGCGCCGAGAAGGGCCGCGTTGATCAGGAGGGGCCGGTGATCGGGGCCGGTGGCAAGGCGCAGTAGGTGCGGAACGACGATGCCGATGAAGCCGATCCCGCCCGAGACGGCAACGGCCAGACCGGTCGCGGCGGCGGTCAGAAGAACCGCGCCGGATTTGAGCCGCTCTGTCCGGATACCCAGATGGAGCGCGGCGGCCTCTCCCAGGGCCAGGCAGTTCAGCCCGTGCGCCAGACGGGTGGCCAGAAGGATCGCCGCCAAGACGATGGGAGCGGCGATCCACACCTTCGCCCAGCTCGTTCCGCCGAGGGAGCCGAGGCTCCAGAAGGTGAAGTCGCGCAATTGCTGGTCGTCAGCGATATAGATCAGCAGGCCCGAGACGGCGCCCGTAAGCGCGGCCAGAGCGATGCCCGCAAGAAGCATTGTCGCGACGGAGGTTCGCCCCTGCCGCGTCGAGACCCGGTAGAGGATCAGCATCGCGATCCAGGCGCCGGCAAAGGCGAAAAGAGCGATCAGCGCGCCTCCCATGAGGGCGAGAAGAGCGGCGGGTAGCAATGGGCCGAGGACGATGGCCGTCACAGCCCCCAGCGACGCGCCGGCGCTGACGCCGACGATGCCGGGATCGGCCAGCGGATTGCGGAACAGGCCCTGCATCAGCACGCCCGAGACGGCCAATGCGGCGCCGACGGTGATGCCCAGAAGCAGGCGGGGCAGGCGGATGTCGAGGAGGATGATCTGCTCGGTCTGGCTGATCGCATCGCCTGTCATCAAAGCGGTGAAAGCGCGGAAGAGCGATGCGTCCGCCGCGCCGTAGCCGAGGCTGAGAAGGCTCATGACGATCAGGAGCAACAGAAGCCACAGATGCATCCAGCGCGCGACGCTCTGCCTGTCGCGCACCTTTGGGATCGGAAGGGCGGCGGCGGTGTCAGCCGCCATAGAGCGCCACGCTCAGATCGCGGGCAGCCTCTGCCGTGCGGGGGCCGAAGCCGAGCAGGTAAAGGCCGTTCATGCGGATGACGGCCTCCGATTGCGCGGCCGGGGTCAGGGAGAGGGCAGGGATGGCGAAGAGGTCTTCGTTGCTCGCGGCATGATCGCCCGTGCGGTCCATCATCAGGATGGCATCGGGCGCGGCCGCGGCGAGCGCTTCATCCGTCAGAGGTTTGTAGCCGGTGAACGAGGTCACGGCATTTTGCGCCCCGGCCATTTCGATGATCCCGTAGGCCGCGGTTTGCGTGCCAGAGGCCATGACGCGTCCGTCCTGAAGGCTGAGAATGAAAAGCACGCGCTTTTCGCCGCCATTTGCCAGAGCTTCGGTCTCGTCCGTGGCGGCGTTGAGATCGGCCGCAACCGCGTTGCGCAGGGTCTGGGCCTTTTCTTCGACCTCGAGGGCCGCGCCGACGGCTTCGATCTTGGCGAGGATGCCGTCCGGGGAATAGTCGTCTGGGATCGTGACGAAGGGAATGCGGGCGCTTTCGAGGATGTCGACCACTTCGGGCGGCCCGGCGCCTTCTTCGGCGAGGATCAGCGTCGGCTCGACCGACAGAACGCCTTCGGCTGACAGGGCGCGCATATACCCCACATCGGGAAGGGCGGTTGCGGCCTGCGGATAGACGGATGTCGTGTCGCGGGCAATCAGGCGTTCTTCTTCGCCGAGGGCGTAGATGATCTCGGTCACCGAACCGCCGAGGGCGACGACGCGGGCCTGCTCTGCCTTGGCGGCGAGCGGCCAGCCGATGACGATGAGGACGGCCAGGACAATCGATCCCGTGCGGGTGGCCGTCGCGCCGGTCGCTCTCATGATGTGCCCTCGAGCGTTTCGACAAGGGCGTTCCAGGCGGGGCGGGTATCGGCGCCTTCCTTGCCGATGCCGAAGGTTTGCAGGATCAGGCTGCCATTGGCGTCGAACGCCTCGACCGAGATCGCCGGTCCGCGCTGTGTCGGCTTTTCCACCGCCCAGACCTCGGCGATATGATCGAGGCGGAGATGCAGGTTGAAGCCCGGATCCAGCACGTTTTGCCAGGGCCCCATTGGTTTGATCGTTTCGATCGGGCCGCTGTGGATCTGGATGCAGCCGCGATTGCCGACGAAGATCATGACGGGCACGGCCTTGGTGGCGGCCTTGTGGAGCATATCGTTCAGCGCCTCTGTGCTGAGCTGCCGGACGAAAGGCGCCCCGGCGATGCGGTAGGCGCCGAGACGGTTCATCTTGAGCTTTGCGCAAAGGCGCAGGAACTGGTGCGTGTCGGTCAGGCGGCGCCATTCGTCGCGCAGGATCTCGAGCTTGTCCGGGTTCGACTTGGGCGCTTCGGGCGGGGTGCGGGGATCGCAGTGCAGTGTCTGGCCTTGATCGTCGATCGCCAGATCCGTCTTGAGGCGCGCCCAGGCGTCCAGATCGGCACCCTCGCGCAGGTAGATCTTGTGAACCGCATCGCCTGCGGCATTGAAGACCTGCAGTGACCGGCGAGTTTCGCCGCTCTCGACCTTTGTTTCGATCGCGAAAGCGTGCTGCCAATGAGAGGGAAAGATCCGCAGATCAATCGCACCGTTCAGGACCATCGCGGCGTGCTGGCCGGGATGGTAATTGGCATATTGCCCGTCCTTTTCGTGAACGCAGGACGGATTGCGCGTGAGCGCCATCACCGCACCGAGTGGTTCGACCATCGGCATGAGCCTGTCTGGATGCGCTGCGATCTGGGTTGCCGTCCGTCCGGTTTGCGCGGCGAGAAGCTGCGCCTCGCAGACGCCCAGCTTGTCGGCCAGATCACGGTCCCGCAGCTTGGGATGCTCTTCGCGAGCGGAGCGCAGATCGCTTGGGGTCAGGTCGATCGTCTCGGGCATGGGGGCTCCTGAGTTTAAGGCAGATGGAGGGCGATTGGTAACTTATCCCATTGTTGACATTTTTAGTCGGTCTTTATACTCAACTCAAGATATCTCTGACAAAAAAAGTCGGGATACGGGGAAACCGCCCAGCCAGCCCTTGCAAGCATCCGGCGCCACTTTTTGCTGCAAGGACTTCAGTCATGACCATCAGACCGGCTCTGCTTTATGGGACGAGCTTTCTCTTCACCTGTGTCAGTGCGACCTTCCCTCATGCGCAGGAGGAGGATGACGGATTTCTTGGAACGATCGTTCTGGGGGAGAGCAAACGGGATGTTGCAACCGATACCGCCGTGCCCATCACCGAGGTCGACCAGACAGAAATCGACGACCGGCAGGCCGGCACGGTTGCGGAACTGATCGATTCCGTTCCGGGGGTCAGCCTCGTCAATGGATCCACGCCCAACGGGTCGGGGATCAATATCCGCGGCTTTGGCGCGAATGGCACCTTCGGCAGCGATCAGAAGGTGGCCATTCAGATCGACGGCGCCAGCGTCGGCAGCGAAGAGATCTACCGCATCGGAACACAGCTTTTCACCGATCCCGAGCTTTTCAAGGAGGTGTCGGTCATTCGCGGAACTACGGGCAGCTTTGAGTTCGGGACCGGGATCGTCGGCGGGGTCGTTCTGCTTGAGACCAAGGATGCCAGCGATTTCACCCAAGGAGAGCCGGGGGTGCGGTTCCGCCAGACGCTTCAGTTTTCGACCAATGGCGACGGGCTGACGTCCTCGTCGATCCTCGCCTGGCAGCCGACGGAGGATCTGGAATTCCTGGCCAACTACACCTGGCGCCAGCAGGACGCGCAGATCGACGGCAACGGTGACGAGATCGGAAACAGCGCGTTCGAACTGCCGTCATCGCTGATTAAAGGACGCTACCAGTTTGGGCAGGATCGGGCGCACTCGCTCTCCTTTGTCTATACCGAGACGAGCGAGAGCCAGCGGGATGTCCTTTACGACACGTTTCTGACGACGGACGATGTGTTCGGCAATGTGGACCGGGATATCGAGACGGAAACGATCGTCCTGTCCTATGACTACAATCCGCCCGCCAATGATCTGGTCGATCTGACGGTCGATCTGTCCTACGCCAATCAGGAGATCGAGCAGGACTATGTCGACGGGAGTTCGTCTTGCGAAGGCCCTCCGACAATCGTGAATGGACAGCCGGAGTTCCCCTGTGGCTTTCCGTTCCCCGATGGTGGCTTCGATGTCGTGAATGCAGATCAGCAGTACGAGACGACAAAGCTCAGCATCAAGAACACGAGTCTCTTCACGACCGGGGCTGTCGATCATGACTTTCGGGCAGGGATCGAGGTCATCCGTAAGGAGCGGCTCGACGCGGCTTCTGCGCCGGGAGGGGAGGACACCCGTTTCGCGATTTTTGCCGTCAACGAAATGCAGATCGGGCAGGCCTGGACGATCACGCCGGCCCTTCGCTACGAGACCTCCGAGATCGAGGGCAGGCTGGATGATGGGACAACCGTTTCGTACGACAACGAGGCGCTGGTCGGCGGTCTGTCCGTGCGATATGCCTTCGAGAGCGGATTTTCTCTTTTCGGGTCAGCAGCTTATACCGAGAGCCTGCCGATTATTGATGATCTCGAAGTCGAGGATCTCATGGAGCGTGCGGAGGAGGCCACGACCTACGAGATCGGCGCGGCCTTCGACAGCTTTGACGTCTTTGCGGACGGCGATGCGCTTGCTTTGAAAGGCACGCTTTATCAGACGGAGCTGACCGAAGTGACGTCCTATGTGTCCGATGTCGTTGTCGGGCCTGGTCCGGATGACATCGAGTCCCAACCGCTGGACCGCGTCGAGACGGAGGGTTTCGAGTTCGAAGCCTCCTATGCCATGGCCAGCGGATTTTATGTCGACTTCAACGCCAATCTCGTGGCCGGAGAAGAGGTCGATGCCAGTGGTGACGTCTCGGATTGGCGGATCACACCGGCCGACAGCGCACGGCTGACCATCGGACAAAGGTTCGAGGAGGAATTGGATCTAAGCTGGGAGGTTGTCGCCGCTCGCCGAGAAGACCGCGAGGATGGCGATCGCAGCCCGGGCTTTGCCGTGCATAACCTGCGGGCCACCTACATTCCGCAGGACGGCGTGCTCGAAGGCTCAGAGCTGCGTCTGGGCATCGAGAACGCGTTCGACCGAGAATACACCCCGCATCTGTCGACCCGGCCCGCGCCAGGGCGGAACGTCAAGTTGACGCTGGCCCGGACTTTCTGAGGGGAAAGCGCTTAGGAGAGCGTCGACCACCGGCGCTCTTCTTGCGGAGGGTGCGGGGTGATGGAGGGATGTGAGGGGCCTGGGCATTCCGGTGGCTTTGAGTGATTAGCTAATGTTTCCAGGGATATATAAGGGAATTCTCAACTCATTATAATATCCCATAATCATGATTATGTTAAATATATATCATGGCTTCTGAAGTGGCAGCGGCGGGAACCAGTCTGCAACGATGTCGTCCGCGGCGCGAAGCTGGTTCGGGTAGATCCAGGATGTCGGCGTGGCCCAGTCCCAGTCTATGGCGGTCAGATCGACTGTCGGGTCGGTGAACTGCTGCATCGGTCTGCCGTTCAGCGAAACCTGGACATCGGCATAGACCGCCACGTCGCCGTATCCGCCTTCGGCCCAGATCTCTTCGAGTTGCTGCGCGAACATATAGGCGATGTCCGGTCTGGCCAGAACGTTGCGGGCCTGTCTGCGGCTCATGAGCTTGTAGGGATCGGCGTTCCATTCCTCGCCTGATGGAGCGACGATCTTGAATGTCCCCTCGCTGACGCGCGCATAGATCCGCATTCTCCAGGAAAAGCGATGCCCGTCGCCGGTCCAGCCCACCAGATTGTTAAAGAAGAGCTGGCGTTGAGGCACGTAGATCTGCACGGCGAACCACAGACCCAAAGCGACGAGCGCGATCGTGCTGAGACGGAAGGCATGGCGTGGATCTGTGGCAGCCTGAACGCGCTCGGGCGTATCGGGAGCGGCCTTTCCGGTGAGGCGGCGCCAGAGACGCTCCGGCCAGTCCGGGGCGAAGAAGATCGTCGTCAAAGCCAATGTTATCCAAGGAAAAATCCCGATACTGAAAAGCTGCGAGTTCGACCAATGGAAGAAGGCATAGATTAAGAAGATCGCCAGACGGGTCCGCTTCCACAAGAGCAGCGGCGCTCCGATGATATGCAGGGCGACCGTACCCCAGGACGCAGCAATGAACGCCCAGTCGTACTGAAAGAGAAATCCGAAGAACACGTCGTCGCCGCGGTCGCTTAACCACAGGCGAAGCGGCTCTCCTCGCAGCCAGTCGTCGGTGATTTTGACGATGCCCGCATAGATCAGGATAATCTCGGTCTGGGTTTTGAGGACGGTCATCGGCCATCTGGGAATGACGGCACTTCTCAGGCGTGGAAAGAGCCACGCATCAACAGAAAATGCACGATGCGCCGGCATGAAGGCCAAAAGGATCCCGTAGAGGATCACCATGTAGTTGTGATTGAGGTACTGCGCCCGGTCCAGAAGGAAGAAATAGGCAAAAATCGCTGTCAAAGCGACGATCGAGACCCGGTAGAACAGGCCGAGAGCAACTGTGAATCCAAGGAGCCCTACCCCGCCCCAGAGGATGTGAATCCAAGGCTCCGGCAGGGGCTGGGCGAAGGGCACGAAGGGGAATGTGAACTCCGTGATGACGTAGTAGCGCTCGATCCGCTCGTAGTTGATATAGCGCCAGCAGTCCCAGGCCAGGATCAGACCGAACGCGATCCGGACGACGACAAGTGACTGTATGCTGATCGGCGTCTCCAGATAGCCGCGCAGACGTTCTAATCGTGTGGATCGAGAGGCCATGGCCGCTCCTTCGTCTTTCGTGTCGGCTCTGATCGTGCCGACGATGCTTCTTCATTTCCCAAACTGGGGCGTATCGCAAGCCGGGTGCGCGGCCCGGCCGCGGGCTGTGCAGCAGATGCAACTCTTGCTTCGGATGGCTCGTCCCCGATTGGGCCTTGCATCACGGGAAGGATCGGCCGACAAATCCTTGAAACCGTTGGAAAGAGCATCCCATGACGCTGGTAAAAAATGTCCCATGGGACGCGCTGAAACCGGGAATGGAGGCGCAGATCCGTCGGCTTTGCGTTGCCGACGATCTTTACGTGTTTGCGCATGCCAGCGGGAACCTCAATCCGATGCATCTTCCCAAGGAGGACGGTGACGGAGATGGCGAGCCCGAGGCGGTCGCGCCCTCCTTGTGGATCGGCGCGCTGATCTCATCCGTTCTTGGCAATCAGCTTCCCGGTCCGGGTACGCTTTATCGCGCGCAAAGCCTGCGGTTTCTCAATCGGGCCGAGGCGGGGGACGAGCTGATCGCTTGTGTTCGCTGCATCGAGACAGGGCCGGATCGCATGGCCCGGTTCGAAACCTGGGTCGACCGGGCCGACGGCATCCGGGTCTGCGAAGGCGAAGCCGAGGTGACGGCGCCGGAGCGGTCTATGAGCTATGCGCCGCACGAGGTGCCCGGTCTGCTGGTCCAGCGCCATGTTCATTTCGACCGCCTGCTGGAGCGGGCAGAGCCCCTGCCCCCGATCCCGACAGCGGTTGTCGCGCCTGAAGGTGTCAAGTCGCTCGGCGGTGCGATCCTCGGGGCGCGCCACACGCTGATCGATCCGATCTTGATTGGAGCGGCGGACAAGATCCGAGCGGCGGCGGAAGAGCTGGGTGAAGATATTTCGGCGTTCGAGATTATTGATGAAAGCGATCACAAGAAGGCTGCCCGCCGTGCGACAGAGCTGGTTCACGAGGGACGCGCCCGTGCGTTGATGAAGGGGCATCTGCATACCGATCTATTGATCAAGGCGATCGTCAACAAGGAAACGGGATTGCGGACTGGCCGGCGCTTGAGCCATGTCTTTGTCATGGATGTTCCGGGGATCGATCATCTTTTGATGGTCACCGATGCGGCGATCAACATCATGCCGGATCTCAAGACCAAGGTGGATATCGTTCAAAATGCGATCGATCTGGCCCAGTCTCTTGGGAATGAGATCCCCAAGGTCGGGATTCTGTCCGCCGTCGAGGTCGTGAATCCTGCAATCCCCTCGACCCTCGATGCGGCCGTTCTGTCGAAGATGGCCGAACGTGGACAGATCACCGGCGGTCTGGTCGATGGGCCTCTCGCGATGGACAACGCGGTCAGTCTGGAGGCGGCAAAGACCAAGGGCATCAAGGGTCTGGTGGCCGGGCGCGCGGAGATCCTTGTTGTGCCGAATATGGAGGCGGGAAATATGCTCGCCAAGGAGCTGAGTTATGTCGCGCATGCCGAAGCTGCGGGTCTTGTGATGGGCGCATCCGTGCCGGTGATCCTCAACAGCCGGTCCGATGATGACGAGGCGCGCCTCGCCTCCTGCGCTGTGGCCGCGCTTTATAGTGCCTCCCGGACAAGATGAGCGGCTTGATTCTCGTTCTGAATGCGGGCTCTTCGTCGCTGAAGTTCGCGGTTTACGCGCCGGCGAACGGCCTTGATCTGCTTGTCGACGGCCAGGTCCAGTCTTTGGGTCCCGAGGCGGAGCTGCATCTGCGTCAGGGCGAGCGAGAGGAGACACGGCGTCTTGGCCCGGCAGATCACAAGACAGCGCTTAGCGAGGTTTTGTTTGCCCTGTCGTCTGTGCTGGACGGCACGACGATCGCGGCTGTTGGACACCGGATCGTTCATGGCGGTGCGCATTTCGCTGAACCCGTGCGGCTGACACCGGACATCCTGGCGGATATTGAAACTCTCGTGCCGCTGGCTCCCCTGCATCAGCCGCATAACCTTGCCACGATCCGCGCGGCGATGGATGCATTTCCGGAGGCCGTGCAGGTCGGGTGCTTTGATACGGCATTTCATCGCGGCCAGCCTTGGGTCAGCGACACATACGCCCTGCCCCGAGAATACTACGACGACGGTGTTCGGCGATACGGATTTCACGGGCTGAGCTATGATTTCATCTCGAGCGCGTTGAGCGATCTGGCTCCGAGCCTTTCATCCGGGCGCGTCATCGTCGCGCATCTTGGCAACGGGGCTTCTATGTGTGCGATCAAAAGTGGCCGAAGCGTTGCGTCGACGATGGGGTTTTCCGCACTTGAAGGTCTTGCGATGGGCACGCGTAGCGGACAGATCGATCCGGGCGTTCTGCTTTATCTGGCCGATGAAAAAGGGATGACGGCGCAAGAGATCTCGGATCTGCTTTACAAGCAAAGTGGCCTCAAGGGCCTGTCGGGGCTGAGTGGAGATATGCGGACGCTTGAAGCGTCCAGCGATCCGCGCGCCGCTCAGGCGATCGACTATTTCTGCCATCGGATCCGGCGCGAGATCGGTGCGCTTGCCGTCGATCTGGGCGGGCTTGACGGGCTCGTCTTCACCGGCGGGATTGGGGAAAACTCCGCCCCTATTCGCGCTAAGGTCTGTGGCGGTCTCTCCTGGCTGGGCATAGAGATCGACGATGCCCGGAATACAGAGCATCGGACCCATCTGGGAGACGGACCCGTTCAGGTTATGCGTATCGAGACGGACGAGGAGCGCGTTATTGCCAGAGCGACGCTTGATCTGGTCTGAGCTCGGCTTGCGCGGCCCCTTGGCTTGAGGGTATAGCGGCCCATGTCTTCATGGCTCACAGATGCATGACCCAAGGTCCCCATCCTCAACGTCAAACGCCGGACGTGTCGTTCGTGATACCGGCCCTCAACGAAGCTGGCGCGCTTCCGCGTCTGATCGACGGATTGCGGGTATCGGCAGCGGAGAAATTCGGCTTCGAGATCCTGATCGTTGACGACGGGTCGGGCGATGAAACGGTTGATCTTGTCCTTGAGGAGCGGGCCTCCGATCCTCGGATCCGGTTGATCCAAAACCGGCGCAATGCCGGGCAGAGCGCGGCCATTCACAACGGGGTGCTGCATGCGCAAGGGCGTATCATTTGCACGCTCGATGGGGATGGGCAGAACCCGCCCGAAGACGTTCTTCGCGTTTGCGCGCCCCTTTTGTCCGCGGATCGTCCGGATCAGCTGGGCCTTGTGGCGGGGCAACGGGTCGGACGTCAGGATACGCTCTCGAAACGGCTCGCCTCACGCTTTGCCAATTGGTTGCGCAGCCGTCTTCTCAAGGACAGCACGCGGGACACCGGCTGCGGTTTGAAGGCTTTTCGGCGAGACGCCTTTCTGGCGCTTCCCTTTTTCAATCATATGCATAGATATCTTCCGGCTCTCTTTCAGGGAGCGGGGTGGAGCGTTCAACTTGTCGATGTCAGTCATCAGGCGCGGCTTGCCGGCGTGTCGAAATACTCCAATTTTCAGAGGGGCTTGGTTGGCGTAGTTGATCTTTTTGGCGTGATGTGGCTCCTGCGGCGTCAAAAGCGGGCAGAGGCCGATGAACTCTCCCCGCTCCAGGATGGACAGGCCAGATAATGCAGGCTCTTTACGAATTTCTCGATGTGGATAGCGCAGTTGAGTTCTGGTGGGTCATGTTCGGGCTGTCGGGGCAGCTGCTGTTCATGTCGCGCTTTATCGTCCAGTGGATTGCGTCGGAACGGGTCGGCAAATCGGTGATGCCGGTCGCCTTCTGGTACTTTTCAATCAGCGGCGGGATCGTGCTCTTTTGCTATGCCGTCTACCGGCAGGATCCCGTTTTCATCCTTGGGCAGTCGATGGGGCTTGTCATCTATCTGAGAAACCTGTGGCTGATCCGGTCAGAGCGGAAGAGAGATGTCGCAGGATAAAGGCTGGCTGGGTCCAGCGCTCCTTTTGGTCGGTCTGGTAACCGGAGCACGGATCGTCACCTTGTGGTTCGCTGAGGCCGACCTTTTCGTCGATGAGGCGCAATATTGGTTCTGGGGCCAGTCGCTGGATTTCGGTTATTACTCGAAGCCGCCCATGATCGCCTGGGTGATCCGGGCGACAACCGAGCTTGCCGGAAGTGATGCGCCGTTCTGGGTGAGGCTCCCTGCCCCGATCTTTCACGGTGTGACGGCGCTGCTTGTCGGTGCGCTTGCCGCGCGCCTTGCGGACAGAACGGTCGCGATCTGGACTGTGGCCGCCTATCTGACATTGCCGATCGTCGCGGTTGGCTCCGTCTTGATCTCGACCGACACGATCATGGCGCCGTTTCTGGTGGGCGCTTTTCTTGCCTATTACCGGCTCCTGCGCGGGGGCGGGCTGGGATGGGCCGTTCTGTCGGGGGCTCTCTTTGGGCTGGCGATGATGGGCAAATATGCCGGTTTCTACGGTCTGCTCGGCATCTGTCTGGCGGCGATTTTCATAAAATCGGCGAGGCCTGGCTGGACCAATATCGCTGTGGTTCTGGGGGCTGCCGTTCTTTTCATGGGCCCAAATATCTGGTGGAACGTTGCGAACGATCTGACGACGGTCGAGCACACGCTCGATAATGTCAGCTGGGTTCGGGACAGCGATCCGGTCTCGCCGGATCTGGGGAGCCTGCTTGTCTTTCTCGGCAGCCAGCTTGTCGCCTTTGGGCCCTTGCTGTTCGTCGCTCTGATTGGCGCAGCTTGGGCAGGATCGGATTGGCGATCCCGTTGGCTGGCCTGGCTTTCCTTGCCGGTTCTCGTGGTTGTCTGCGGGCAGGCCCTTCTGGCCGAAGCCTATGGCAACTGGGCGTTCGTCGCATACCTTGCCGGAACCGCGCTTGTCGTGATCTGGCTTCTGGATCGCGCCCCTGCCCTGCTTGGCCTCTCGGTTGCGCTCAATGCCATTCTGGCGAGCTTTATCGCGCTCGCTCCGGTCTTTCCGGCGGCCCTCGCCTTCGGAGATCGTCCAAGCCTCATGGCGCGGTATATGGGCCGCGACGAGTTGAGCCTTGCGATCCTCGATGTTGCGAGCCGGGAAAACGTGGACGCGGTCGTTGCGTCCAATCGGGATATTCTGGCGGATCTGTTCTATACCGGGCGTGATGAAGATGTCGCCATTTACGCTCATGCGGATGGCGGCCGGCCGGATCATTTTTACGAGCAAACCCGGACGGCTCCGGCAGATCTGGGCCCGCATCTGCGGATCGAGGGAAGAGACCCGGGTTGCGGCCCGCGTGTCGCCGATCTTTCGCCCACGAGCGGTGCCTATGCTGGCGACGACGTGCTGGCGTTCCTTTGTGAGTAAGCCCGTCCTAGACGCGCTTACCCAAGCGCATAGCCCGCGCCGCGCACAGTTCTGAGCGGATCCGATCCGCCGCTTTGCATCAGCGCCTTTCGCAGACGGCCCACATGGACATCGACGGTTCGGGTATCGACATAGATGTCCTTGCCCCAGACCCGATCGAGAAGCAGATCCCGGGACCAGACCCGGCCAGGCTTTTCCATCAGCGTCGCGAGGAGCCGGAACTCGGTCGGGCCCAGCTTGATCTGCTCAGATCCTCGGCTGACGCGATGCGTTTCGGCATCAAGCGTGATGTCTTCGAACTTGAGGATCTGGCCGACCGTCGCGGGTCTGACCCGGCGCAGCTGCGTGCGCACCCGGGCCATCAATTCGACCACGGAATAGGGTTTGACGACATAGTCATCGGCGCCCGTTTCCAGCCCGCGCACCTTGTCGACCTCTTCGGAGCGGGCGGAAAGCATAATGATCGGGATCGACCGTGTTTCAGGCTTTTGCTTCATCCGGCGGCAGATCTCGATGCCGGAGACATTCGGCAACATCCAATCGAGAACGATGACATCGGGGTTCTCTTCCTCGATCAGAAGGAGCGCCTCTTCGCCGTCTTCAGCCTTGCGAACGGCGAATCCTTCGGCCTCGAGGTTGTAGGCGAGAACCTCGCGCTGTGCTGGCTCGTCCTCAACGACCAGAACCTGAGGCTGCGGCCCGCTCATGATAGCTCCGTCTCGGTCGCGAAGGAGGCCCTGTCATCCTTGGGCCGCGCCTCTTCGGGAAGCTCGCCGGTCACGAGATAGATGACCTGCTCGCAGATATTGGTGACATGATCGCCCATCCGCTCGACGTTTTTTGCGATGAAATGCAGGTGCATGCAGGGTGTGATGTTGCGCGGATCCTCCATCATGAAGGTCAGGAATTCCCGAAAGAGCGCATTATACATCTGATCGACATCCAGATCGCGGCTTCTGACATCCTCTGCGAGGCTGGCATCCCGCTGGACAAAGGCGTCCAATGCGTCGTTCAGCATGCCCTGAACCTCTTTGGCCATCCGGCGCAAACCCGCCTCGGAGCCGTTCATCCGCGGCATCTCGGCGAGGACCGACGTGCGCTTGGCCATGTTCTTGGCGTAGTCGCCGACCCGCTCGAGATTAGCGTTGATCTTGAGAACCGACAGGATCATCCGCAGATCCGTCGCGACCGGTGCCCGCTTGGCGATGGTCGTCGCAGCAATCTCGTTGATCTGCTCTTCGAGGGCATCGATGCGCTTGTCGTTCTTGCGCACCTCTTCGGCCAGTTCGATATCCCTCGTCTCAAGAGATCTCGCCCCATCGAGAATGGCGACCTCGACAAGGCCGCCCATCTTCATGATGAGCGCGAGGATCTGCTCAAGATCCCTGTCAAAGGCGCTTACGATGTGCTGTCCGGTCTCTGAGTTAGCCATGACCTGCGTCCTTACCCGATCTTGCCGGAGATGTAGCTCTCCGTGCGATTGTCTTGGGGTCTGTTGAAAATCGTGTCGGTGTCGTCGTATTCAACCAGATATCCCAGATGGAAGAACGCGGTCTTCTGGCTGACCCGAGCGGCCTGTTGCATCGAGTGCGTAACGATCACGACCGAATAGTTGCGGCGAAGCTCGTCGATCAGCTCTTCGACCTGAGCGGTCGCGATCGGATCGAGGGCGGAGCAGGGCTCGTCCATCAAGAGCACTTCCGGCTCTGTTGCGATGGCCCGGGCGATGCAGAGGCGCTGTTGCTGGCCGCCGGACAGGCCCGTCCCCGGCGCATCCAGGCGATCCTTGACCTCGTCCCAGATCGCCCCGCGGCGCAACGCCTTCTCGACAATATCGTCCAGATCCGCCTTGTTTTTGGCGAGACCATGGATTTTGGGCCCATATGCCACATTGTCGTAGATGGATTTCGGGAAGGGGTTCGGTTTTTGAAACACCATCCCGACCTTGGCGCGCAGCTGGACCGGATCGACCTTCCTGTCGTAGATATCCTCCCCGTCGAGAAGGATATCGCCTTCGACCCGAGCGACATCGATCGTGTCGTTCATCCTGTTGATACAGCGCAGGAAAGTCGACTTCCCGCAGCCCGATGGGCCAATAAAGGCGGTGACGGTCTTGTCCTGAATATCCACGTCGACATCTTTGATCGCGTGGTTGTCGGCATAGTAGACCTGCACATTGCGGGCAGAGATCTTGGTGTCGTTCTGCGTGCTCATGGCACTGGTCATAACATGCATGTCTTCCAAGGGATAATCCTCCTACCAGCGGCGTTCGAAGCGGCGGCGGAGGAAGATCGCCACGGCATTCATGAAGACGAGAAAGACGAGAAGCGTGATGATCGCTCCTGAGGCGCGCTCAACAAAGGCTGGATCGGCACGCTGGGTGAAATTGTAGACCTGCACCGGAAGCGCAGTTGCGGGATCGGTGAAGCCTTCAAGACCGAGCTCGGGATAATCGCGCACGAAGGCGACCATGCCGATCAGCAGAAGCGGTGCCGTCTCGCCCAAGGCCTGCGCGAGGCCGATGATCGTTCCGGTGAGGATACCAGGTGCCGCAAGCGGCAGGACGTGATGAAAGACGGTTTGCATTTTGGACGCACCGACGCCAAGTGCGGCATCCCTTATCGAAGGCGGCACCGATTTGAGCGCGGCGCGGGTGGCGATGATGATGGTGGGGAGAGTCATCAGCGTCAGAACCAGCCCGCCGACCAGCGGTGAGGATTGCGGTAGCCCGGCAAAGTTGATGAAGATGGCAAGCCCGAGAATGCCGTAGACGATGGACGGCACGGCGGCGAGGTTCGCGATATTGACCTCAATGATGTCGGTAAATCTGTTCTTGGGCGCGAACTCTTCGAGGTAGATCGAGGCGGCCACCCCCACAGGAAGCGCGAGAACCAGCACGACGATCATCATGTAAAGCGACCCGAGGATCGCGACACCAAGGCCGGCCGCTTCCGGCCGGTTCTCGGACGCATCCGGATTGGTGATGAAATCCCAGTTGAACCGCTGCTCGATCACGTCGTTTTCGATGAGCTGGTTGGTGAGGATAAGCTGATCTTGGGTCACGTTTGAATCGCGTGCCGCGCTTTCCATCGACACGCGACCCTTGAGAAAACCGTCGATGCGGCCGTTTGCCAGAATATTGAATTCCGCGTTCTCTCCGATGAGATCCTCGTTGTTGCGAACGAAATCAAGGAATGTCGCGGGCGCCTCGCCCGAGATAATGCCGCCGATGTCGCTATCGGACATATCGACCGGGCGAATATTCAGCTCATCGACCCGGGCAATGAGCGCCTGCTCCAGAATGGGTTTGACCGTGAAGGTCGTGACCCTATCGAGGGCGCCATCGCCGTCTTGATCAAGAGCGTCGGCAGGAAGAGGAATTTCGATCGTAATGAAGGCCTGCTGAAAAGAGGAGAGCCCGTTCAACAGAATAGACCCCAGAAGCAGCAGCAGTGCGGTCACGGCAATTCCGATCGCCCCGAGACCGTAGGCCTTGAATCTCGCCTCGGCCGCGTTGCGGCGCTTGGTGCGTTTGTCTTCCTCGAGCAGGGATCCTTTGCCTGCCGGCGCGCCTGCTGTTGCGTCGGTCATTCGTACTGCTCCCTATATTTGCGCACGATGAAGAGAGCGAAGACGTTCAGACCGAGCGTCATCACAAAGAGCGTCAGACCAAGCGCAAAGGCCACAAGTGTTTCAGGTGAGGAGAAATCCGTATCTCCGGTGAGCTGGCTGACGATCTTTACGGTCACGGTCGTCATCGCCTCGAACGGATTGAGCGACAGCCGTGCCGCCGCCCCTGCCCCCAGAACGACGATCATGGTCTCTCCGATCGCTCTGGATGCGGCGAGCAGGACGGCTCCGACGATTCCGGGCAAGGCGGCGGGAAGAATGACCTGACGGATCGTCTCGGACTGGGTAGCGCCGAGGCCGAGGGAGCCGTCGCGCAATGATTGCGGGACGGCGTTGATGATATCGTCCGAAAGAGACGACACGAACGGGATCAGCATAATGCCCATGACCAGACCGGCTGTCATGACGGAGGATGCGCTGCCTCCGAACCCTGTCGGCTCTGCGAAGTAATCCCGCAGGAACGGGCCGACGGTGACAAGCGCGAAGAGGCCGTAAACGATTGTCGGGATACCCGCCAGGATCTCGATCGCGGGTTTGGCGACGGATCGCAGTTTAGGACCGGCATATTCCGACAGATAGATTGCGGCAAAAAGGCCGATCGGAACGGCGACGAGAAGCGCGATGAACGAGATATAGAGCGTGCCCCACAAAAGCGGCAGAATTCCCAGATCGGAATTGCCCCGGAAGTTCGGCGACCAGTTGGTGGAAAAGAAGAAATCGGTCCAGCTATATTGCCGGAAGAAGTTTATCGTCTCGAAAAGCAGTGAAAAGATGATCCCGACGGTCGTCAGGATCGCAATGGTAGAGGCAAAGATCAAAAGCACCCTGACCGTTGCTTCGACCGTATTTCTGGCCCTGAAGTCGCGGTCCGTTTGCGTATAGGCCAGGGTGACACCACATGCCGCGAGTGCCAGGACCGCAAGAGCCATGAAGAGGCCATATCGTGCATCGAGCGAGCGGTAGCGCTGCGCCGCATTCAGCGTCGTCTCCGTCACATTCGAGCCCAGAGCAACACCGACCTCGCCTAGACGATCGCGGACATTCGTGAAATCGACGCGCATATCGCGCGCCATCTCTTCGGTCATCTGACCTTCTTGAACGGCTGTGTTGAGGCCGTCGGCCACTCGCCTGACGTCGCTCATGACCAGACCGCGCGAGCCGCCTTCGGCAATGGCGCTGTCGGGGATGGAGCTGGATACGGCGTTGTTGATGAGGATCGGCTGGAGAATGAGCCAGAGGATCATCAAAAGAAACGCCGGCACGCATGCAAAGATCAAGGCGTTGGAGCCGTAGTAGAACGGAAGAGAATGCAGATTGCGGGCATCACCATCGGCCGATGACATCGCTCTTTGACGGACGACGACAAACCCGACGACACCGATCGCAAGAACAACCAGGATGAGGGTCAGTGTAGACATCGATGCGCCTCGATTCCGGTCAGATAGAGTTTAGGCACGGGTGTCGTGCAGCGGGCGGCCACCGCATTCGGCGGCCGCCCAGCGTAGGTTTACATCGATTCCGACATCGTCGTCTCGCTTTCGATCTTGCTCTGGGTGTCGGCAAGCTCGGGGTCAGCGACGAGACCGTATTGCGCAAGGGGGCCGGACGGACCGGCGATCTCGTCAGAGACGAAGAAGGCCGCGAATTCCTTCAGGCCGGGGATCACGCCGATATGGGCCTTCTTGATGTAGAAGTAGAGAGGGCGAGAGACCGGATATTCACCGGCAGCGATGGTTTCCGTCGTCGGCTCGACGCCGCCCATGGTCGCGACTTTCAGCTTGTCGGTGTTGTTCTCGTAGAATGCGAGACCGAACACGCCGACGCCGTTCGGGTTGCTGTCGATCCGAGCGAGTGTCTCAGTGTAGTCGCCGTCAATATCGACGGCGACACCGTCAGAGCGGACTGCCATGCAAGCTTCTTCGGTTGCATCTTCGTCGCCGCCATTGATCTCCATGATCTGTTCCATCGCGCCGCTGTCTTCGCAGCCCTGAAGGATCACCTGCTCTTCGAAGACTTCCCGTGTGCCGTGTTTGGTGCCGGGAATGAAAGCGATGATCTCCGCATCCGGGAGGCTGTCGTCGATGTCGCTCCAGTTGGAATTCGGGTTCGCGACCATTGCGCCGTCTTGCGGGATTTCGGCAGCCATTGCGCGATACCATTGCTCTGGCTGGAATTCGGTGAAGGCGGGGCCATCGGTTTGGCTGGCAAAGACGATACCGTCATAGCCGATGCGAACCTCGATGATGTCGGTCACGCCCGCTGCGGCGCATGCCTCGATCTCGCCTTCGCGGATCGGGCGGGACGCGTTCGCGATATCGATCGTGTTTTCGCCGACACCTTCACAAAAGCGCTTAAGGCCCGCCGAGGAGCCACCCGATTCGACAACCGGAGTGGGGAAGTCGAAGTTCTCGCCAAAGGCCTCTGCCACGATGGAGGCATAGGGAAGGACGGTCGAGGATCCGGCGACTTGAACATTTTCGCGCGATTGAGCAGAGGCTGCTGCGGCGCAGGCCATTATCGCCAGCGACGAAACGGTAAGCTTCGTGAAGGACATAAAGATCTCCTGTTGTGTCAGAATGCGGCTGTCGTTTTCAGCCGTCATCACGCGATATAAGGATGCGCGGATTCTCTTTTGTGACAGAATTGTAAGAGTTTTATGACAGAGCTCCTTGCTCTGTTATCTTGGCTACGGGCTGAAGGGCAGAATGACGGAGAACTGGCTTCCCTGCCCCATCTCGCTTGCGATCCGAAGCCGCCCCCGATGCCGGTTGATGATATGTTTGACGATTGCAAGGCCAAGACCGGTACCTCCCAGCGCGCGCGAGCGATGGCTGTCAGCGCGATAGAAGCGTTCGGTCAGGCGGGGAATATGGAACGAGGCGATCCCGTCGCCGTCATCAATCACATCCACACGCACGCCAGGCCCCTGAAGGGCCGGTTCTTTTTCGGAGATCGACAGTCGCACCGTTACATGCCCGCCATCCCGCCCGTATTTGAGGGCGTTTTCGATCAGGTTGGTAAAGACCTGACGAAGCTGATCGGCGTCTCCCATGATAATCACGTCAGTCTGCGGCATCTGCAGATCTATCTTGCTCTGCCGACCATCCGCGACCGGCTCGAGGGCTGCGGCGGAGGATCCGATAATCGCCCGCAAATCCACCCGGTCGGTGGGTCGTACCCGCTCGTCCTGCTCGACGCGGCTCAAGGAGAGCAGATCCTCGACAAGCCGCGACATACGGCCAGCCTCCCGCTCCATTATGCCGAGAAATCTGGCCTGAGCCTCAGGATCGCCTTTTGCCGCGCCGCCGAGTGTTTCGATGAACCCCAGAAGGGCCGTCAGCGGTGTTCTTAGCTCGTGGCTGACATTCGCCACGAAATCACGGCGCATCTGCCCTGCTGTTTCCATCGCCGTCACATCCTCGAAGGTCAAGGCAATGGCGGGGCGTTGCATCGCAGAGACGGGCGCGACAGAGACGGTCCAGGTCGTGTCCCGTCCCGCTTCGCGGCCGAGAAAGCCGCAGGTGCGCTGTGTGCCATCGGCGAATGTCTGTTCGATCGCATCAAGCAGCGCTGGCTGGCGCAGGGCGGTGATGTAATGGCGGCCGACATCGACCGATCCCAGCAGTTTCACCGCGGGCTCATTCGTGATTAGAATACGCTCGTCATGCCCGATCATGATGACCGGGACCGGAATGGCCTCTGCAAAGCTGATCAGATCGTTCATGGCCGTTGATTTCTTTGCCTCGATGCGTCGTGGCGTCGCATCAGATTGTGTGGTTCACCTCTCTAGGCTAGGGACGCATCCTTGGTGCTATCTCCCGGGTTGCTTACGCCATATCGTGGGGATCAGGTTCAAGCAGAAAGATTGACTGCCACCGGAATGGAGTTTGAGGGCCGTGTCTGACACGCAAGAGTTCCCAGTCATGCTTGTCATTGGGGATATGAAGAGATGGAGCCGGGATGGCCGGGGACTTCCTCAGTCCTCTGGTGTCCATTTTGTGGGGTTCCAGTCACTGGATCAGGCGTGTCTTGATAAGGTTCGGCCCGATATCGTTTTGTCCGGACTTCTTGGTCCGGACTTCGATGTGGTCGATGTGGCCGCGCGTCTTGAGGCGCTTGCCTTTGCCGGTCGGTATCGCGCGCTCTGCGACAACATTCCGTCCGCCGACATCATCGTGGCCGAAGTGCGAGAGCAGGTGCCCGCCATAGATTTCGATATTCTGGTTCTCAATGACGAGCTGAGGATGAAGGAGCGCGCCTAGCTGCTGGCCTCGATCGCGCTCAGAAATTCCTCGATCAACAGATCCGGATCTTCGATCCCGACCGAGACCCTGAAGAATCCCTCTGAGATCCCAAGATCGGCTCGTTCGGCTTCGGTCAACGCCCGATGGGACGAGCTGGGTGGGTGAGACAGCGTCGTGCCAATATCGCCCAGGGTCGGTGCGAAGGCGATATTCGGGGCGGCTTGGGTCAGCGCGTTCGCTTCCGCACGGCCGCCTTTGATCACGAAACTCACCATGTTGCCGCCCTGCCCGCCCAGAAGCACGTTCGCTCTGGCAAAATCGGGGTGATCCGATCGGCGGGGATAGAGCACGGACTTGACGTTGGGGTGCCGGGCAAGGGCCTCCGCCAAGAGAGCGGCATTGTGTTGCGCGCGATCATATCGCAGCTCGAAGGAATGGAGCCCCCGCTCGGCCAGCCAGCAATCGAAGGGGCTGGGCGTCAGGCCCAGCGTGGCCCAGATCCCTTCGATCTGCTCCATCAGCGCAGGATCTTTTGCCGCGACATATCCAAGCGTGACATCCGAATGCCCTGCCAAAAGCTTTGTGACAGAGTGCACGACGATATCCGCGCCATGTTCGAAAGGTCTGAAGCTGCGCGGGGTCGTGAATGTGTTGTCCACGATCAGAAGCGCTCCGGCCTCTTTGGCCGCCTTTGCGATCCCGGCGACATCGGCGATCCGCAAGGTCGGGTTCGAAACGACTTCGATCAGGATGGCCTTGGTATTGGGCCGAAGGGCCGCCTTCATGGCGGCGGCATCGGTGGGATCGGCCAGGCTTGTCTCGATCCCGAGCGCGGGCAATTCCTGAGCCATCATCCGCAGACAGCGACCATAGAGCTGGTTGCCGCCAAGAACATGATCCCCGGCCTTGAGGCATCCGAACAGAGCCCCAGTGATCGCCGCCATGCCGGATCCGAAGATCAGGCCGCCCTCTGCCCCTTCCAGCATGTCGATCTTGCGCGCCAGAATATCGGCATTCGGATGTCCCTCGCGCGCATAGACATATCCCGGCGCCGTTCCGTCGTACTGCGCGTCGATCGCATCGGGGGAGGCACTGCGGTAGACGACCGATGGCATAAGCGGCGTGACCAGAGGCACGGAACTTGAGCTTGGCACGGATGTGCGGCGGACGATGGATGGCGTCTTGTTCATTGAATGACCTCGAGACTTTGCCGGAAAAGCCGCATCCTTTCCTGATAGTGAAGAGCGGAGGCTTTGAGCGCCTGAACAGCCTGATCATCCAGACTGCGGATCACCTTGCCCGGCGATCCCACAACGAGCGAGCCGTCGGGGATCTCCCTACCCTCGGTGATCAAAGCGCCCGCGCCGATCAGGCAGTTCTTGCCGATCCGCGCGCCATTCAGGACCGTCGCCCCCATCCCGATCAGGGAGGTCTCGCCGATCATGCAGCCATGGAGCATCGCCTTGTGACCGATGGTGCAGCCGGGTCCGATGTTCAGAGGGAAGCCGAGATCGGTGTGAAGAACGCAGTTCTCCTGCACGTTGCTGCCCGCGCCGATATGGATCTGCTCGTTGTCGCCTCTCAGGGTCGCGCCGAACCAGATGGACGCGCCGCTTTGCAGGACGATGTCGCCGATCACATTCGCATCGGGCGCAACCCATGTATCGTCCGAGATCTGCGGGCGAAGATCGCCCAAGGCATAGATGGTCATGCCGTATCCTCTTCGAATTGAGATTGCAGATCCCGGACATGATCCACCAGATCCGGCTGCTGGCTTCGCCTTAGCCGTTCGGCGCTGACGATTGTCTCGAGTTTTGACTGGGTCACATCCAGATCGTCATTGATGAGAACATAGTCATATCCATCCCAATGGCTGATCTCGTCCCAGCTTTTCTGCATCCGCTTCGCGATGACGTCGGCGCTGTCTTGGCCGCGTGCGATCAGGCGTCGGCGCAACTCCTCGATCGAGGGCGGAAGCACGAAGATCGACAGGACATGCTTGTTGAGCGCGGAATTCTTGATCTGCTGGGCGCCTTGCCAATCGATATCGAAGATCACGTCTCGCCCGCTTTCGATCGCCTCCTCGACCGGCGCTTTCGGAGAGCCATAGAAGTTCCCGAACACATGCGCATGCTCGAGCATCTGGCCTTCGGACACGAGACGGCGGAAGGCGGTATCGTCGGTGAAATGGTAGTCGCGGCCATCCTCTTCTCCGGGACGGGGGCCGCGCGTCGTGGCCGAGATGGAGAATGTCAGCGACGGATCCCAATTGCGCAGCCGCTTGGTCAACGTGGATTTTCCGGCGCCGGACGGCGACGACAAAACGATCAGAAGTCCACGTCGAACCATGTCCTATTCCACATTCTGGATCTGTTCCCGCATCTGCTCAATCGCAGCCTTGAGATCAAGACCGATTTGCGTGAGCTCCGTGCTGCTGGATTTCGAACAAAGCGTATTTGCCTCGCGATTGAATTCCTGCATCAGAAAATCAAGCTTGCGGCCCACGGGTCCAGAGCTTTGAAGAAGGTCGGCCACCGCGCTGACATGGGCGTCGAGCCGATCAAGCTCTTCGGTGACGTCCCCCTTGATCGCAAGCAGCGCCGCCTCTTGCGCCAGCCGATCGGGATCGACCGTCTCGCTCGTTCCGATAATCCGGTCGAGAGCCTCTTTCAACGCGTCCTGCTTCTGCCCTCGATGGGTCTCGACCAGATGGCGGGAGGCCTCGATATAGCCTTTCATCTGAGCCAGCTGTCCTTCGATCACATCCGCAAGGACCGCCCCTTCGCGGGCGCGCATCTCAAGGAAGTCGTCCAGAAGAGGCTCCAGGCTGGCCAGGATCGCATCGGCATCGTCCACGCTGATATCCTGCTGCTCTTCGACGTCGAGGATTCCGCGCCGCGCCAGCACCTCAGCCGGATCAATCGGCCCCGCTTTCAGCCCGGACGCCTCCAGTTTCGACGTCACTTCGAGAGCCTGAGCGATGAAGGCGGCCAGAGCGGCCTGATTAAGCCCCATGGGCTCTGTGCTGGACTGACGCGACACTTTTAGGGAGAGCGCGATGGATCCGCGATGAAGCCGGGCGGAGAGCGCCTTGCGGGCGCGCGGATCAAGCGTCTCTAACCCTTCGGGAAATCGCAGCCGAAGATCGAGCCCCTTTGCGTTCACGCCGCGCAACTCCCAGGCCCATTCAAGCTGCTCTGTCTGGCCGCGGCCCGTCGCATAAGCCGTCATGGATTGGGTCACCGCGGGAGGTCCTTTTGCTTTGGTCTTATGGAGGTAGCGGCAAACATGGCCGGACCGCAAGCCGGCTTGGGTTAACCACATCACGCGAAAGCAAGAGAAATTTTAGGCAAATGGGCGTATATTAACACTTGAGTAAGGATTAGGGCCCACGCTCGACACGTCGAACTTCGGGGTCGGGTCCTGAACAACACGGTTCGGCCACAAGGGACGATATCATGAGTAATATTGGGCAATCCGCGACGAATGTCGTGGATCTGGAACAGTATCGCGATCCGGCGCCTGTGCCGGTTCTCGATCAGATCGAAGACTATTGGGACGGCTTGCGAACCGGCTCGGAGCTGCCACGGCGCAGCGACATCGATCCGCGCGGGCTTCATGGGGCGCTCGAATCCGCATTCATTCTCGAGCGGATCGCCCCAGGGGTCGGGCGGTTTCGCGTTGCGGGGCAAAGGATCTGGTCCATCGTCGGAATGGAGGTCCGAGGAATGCCTCTGACAAGCCTTTTCGATGCCGGATCGAGAAGCCCGGTTTCGGCCTATCTCGAAGATGTTTTGCGCGGGCCATCCTCGACGATCCTTCCGATCAAGGCTGTGCCGATCAAGCGTGGCCGTTCTATCGTGATGAAGATGCTGATGCTGCCGCTCCAGGGTGAAAACGGAGAGATCGATCGCATTCTCGGGGGGATCGAGCCCCGTCAGGCGGTTCCGCAAGTGCCTCACCGCCTTAGATTGAGCGATGGGCCGGTCCGGTGCGATCTTTTGAACGCATATGAAACCGATCCGATGCCCTACCGCGGGTTCGCGGAAGGATCGGACACGTTTGACGGCGCGGCGCCTCGGCCTGACACCGAGACGCCAAAACTGAGACTGGTCTGAACCGGCGGATCCGCCTCTGTCTCACGACCCCGTGAGCGCGAGCCTTGTATTGCGGGAGGCGGAAAGCTCCTCGGCCACCAGAAAGGCGAGCTCAAGCGACTGAGAGGCATTCAGGCGAGGATCGCAGGCCGTGTGGTAGCGGTGCGAGAGATCTTCGTCCGAGACGGCTCGAACCCCGCCAGTGCATTCCGTCACGTCCTGTCCGGTCATCTCGAAATGCACACCGCCGGGGATCGTTCCTTCGGCGGTATGAACCGCAAAGAACTCCTGAACCTCGCGCAAAACGCTCTCAAACGGGCGCGTCTTGTAGCCAGACGCCGCCTTGATCGTGTTTCCATGCATGGGATCACAGGACCAGACGACGTTCGCGCCCTCCTCTTCGACCGCTTTGATCAGACGCGGCAGGTGATCGCCCACGGACCCTGCACCGAACCGCGCGATCAACGTCAGCCGCCCAGCCTCGTTGTCGGGGTTGAGCGTCGACAGGAGCTTTTTAAGATCATCCGTGGTCATGGACGGCCCGCATTTCAGCCCGATCGGGTTCATCACCCCCCGGGCAAACTCCACATGCGCGCCGTCTGGCTGCCGGGTCCGGTCGCCGATCCAGATCATATGACCTGATCCGGCCAGCCATTGACCGGACGTGCTGTCCACGCGGGTCAGCGCTTCTTCATATTCCAGTAGCAGCGCCTCGTGGGATGTGTAGAACTCGACCGTTGACAGCTCGCTGTTCGTCTCGGCAGACAGCCCTGCTGAGGCCATGAAATCAAGCGTATCCTGAATGCGCGAGGCCATCTCGCGGTAGCGGCCCGCCTCTTCGCCATCGGTGAAGCCCAGCGTCCAGGCATGCACGCGATGAACATCTGCAAACCCGCCGGTCGAGAAAGCCCGCAGCAGGTTCAGCGAAGCCGCCGCCTGCGTGTAGGCCCGCAGCATTTTGTCCGGGTTGGGAAGGCGCGCTTCGGGCGTGAAGGGCAATTCGTTGATGATGTCGCCACGATAGCTAGGAAGCTCTGTGCCGTCTTTGACCTCGGTCGGCGCAGACCGAGGTTTGGCAAACTGCCCGGCCATGCGGCCGATCTTTACGACTGGAACCTTGGCGCCATAGGTCAGCACCATCGCCATCTGCAGCATCACCTTGAACGTGTCGCGAATATTGTCGGCTGAGAACTCGGCAAAGCTTTCGGCGCAGTCACCGCCCTGAAGGAGAAACGCATCCCCCCGGCTGGCGGCGGCGAGCCTTTGGCGCAAGGTTCGCGCTTCTCCCGCAAAGACGAGCGGAGGATAGGTCGACAGACGCGCCTCGACGGCGGCCAGAGCCGGTGCATCGGTATAGTCGGGCATCTGCACCCTGGGTTTGTTGCGCCAGTCGCTCTTGTGCCAATCTGCCATCGGCCCTCCCCTTGGATCCGTATCGGTGTCGAAGCGGTGGTATAGCCTGCGCTTGCTGGTATTCCAACGCGGAAAAAACGACATCGTGCTCTCGTTTCGCTTGTGGATCTTTCGAAAAGAAGGTCAGGCTGCGCGGCGAAACACTTTAAGTAGGATAAAGGCCATGGCCGGACCGCACTCTGCCGAGGTCGTCGTCGATCAAGCACATCCCCAACGGTTCGTTTTCGTGCTGCTCGAAGGCTTTTCGCTTCTGTCCTTTGCGTCGGCGCTCGATTGTCTGCGCATTGCCAATCGCGTTTCAGGGCGCGATCTTTATGGCTGGACCTTTCTGACCGAGACCGGATCCGGCGTTCGGTGTTCGGCGGGCACGGAAATTGGCCCCGACAGCGATCTTGTCGAGCTAAGCCGCGATGACATCGTGATCCTTTGCGGTGGAATGGACATCCAGCTTGCAACCACGAAGCGGATCCTGAGCTGGCTCAGGCGCGAGGCGCGGCGCGGCATCACCATCGCGGGTCTGTGCACGGCGGCTTATACCATGGCCAAGGCGGGGCTTCTGACCGACCGGAGGGCCACGATCCACTGGGAAAACCAGGACAGTTTCACCGAAGAATTCGAGGATGTGATCCTCACCAAATCCGTCTTCGTCATCGATGACAATCGCTATACGACAGCCGGTGGAACCGCCTCGATCGATCTGATGCTCAAGCTGATCGCGAAGGATCACGCAGAGGATCTGGCCGCTTCGGTTGCCGATCAGCTGATCTATTCTTCGATCCGCACGGATCAGGACACGCAGCGGCTGTCGGTGCCGACGCGCATCGGGGTGCGCCATCCCAAGCTAAGCCGCGTGATCCAGATGATGGAGGCCAATATCGAAGAGCCGATCAGCCCCTCTATTCTCGCGCGCGATGTTGGCATGTCGACCCGCCAGCTTGAGCGGCTCTTTCGCCGTTATCTGAACCGGTCGCCCAAGCGGTATTACATGGATCTGAGGCTCCAGAAGGCGCGGAACCTGCTGATGCAGACCGATATGAGCGTGATCAACGTGGCTTTGGCTTGCGGCTTCGCCTCGCCGTCGCATTTCTCGAAATGCTACCGGGCGCATTACGAAATCACCCCCTATCGGGAGCGCGGGGCGCAGGCCGGACGGCTTTCGATCTAGCGCGCCTTTGCACGTCAAAGCGGCCCCAGCGTCAGCATCTGTTGGCGCTTTTCTTTTGCGGACCGGCTGCTTAGTCTTCCTGCCACAAATAACACCTCAGACAGGGAGACGAGGGATGAAGCGGATACTACTGGGAAGCGCGGCAAGCGTTCTGGTGGCGGGTGCGGCGCTGGCCGAAGGTCATGCCGAGGAA
This sequence comes from uncultured Paracoccaceae bacterium, assembly GCA_947503775.1. Lineage (GTDB taxonomy): Bacteria > Pseudomonadota > Alphaproteobacteria > Rhodobacterales > Rhodobacteraceae > Aestuariibius. The sequence goes on from CANNFE010000001.1 coordinate 62,182, forward strand.
GTCAAACTGGGGATCATTCTGGGATACACCGGTCCGATTGAATCGCTCGCCGGGCACATGGCGGACGGGGCCGAGGAAGCGATGTCGGAAGTCACCGAAAGCGGTCTTCTGCTGGGCGGCGCAACGGTCACTCCGATGCGGGCCGATACCGGATGTATCGACAACGCGCTGGCGACATCGAACACCGAACGCCTTATTTCCGAAGGGATTTCTGGCATCGTGGGCGGTGATTGCTCGGGCGTGACGGGCGCGATGCTGCAGAACGTGGCGATCCCCAACGGGATGGTCATGGTTTCTCCGTCGGCCACCTCCCCTGCCCTGACGACGGTCGAGGACAACGATCTGTTCTTCCGCACCGCGCCGTCCGATGCCCGCGAGGGCGAAGTTATGACCGAAGTGTTGATGGATCGCGGGATCGAGAGCGTTGCGTTGACCTATACGAACAACGATTACGGAAAAGGCCTCGCCGATGCCTTCCAGACCGCTTTTGAAGCGGCGGGCGGCGAGGTGACCATTTCGGCGGCGCATGAGGATGGCAAGGCCGATTATTCGGCTGAGGTCGGGGCGCTTTCGGCGGCGGGCGGCGATATTCTGGTCGTTGCGGGCTACCTGGATCAGGGCGGACTGGGGATCATCCGGGCGGCGCTGGATACGGGCGCCTATGATCAGTTCGTTCTGCCCGGCGGCATGGTCGGGGACAGCATCGTTGAGAATGTCGGAGCGGATCTTGACGGCTCGTTCGGCCAGATCGCGGGCTCTGGCGGCGATGGGGCGGCGAAGATGACCGAGCTGGGCGAAGCGGGCGGCTATGACGGCACTTCGCCCTATACGCCCGAAAGCTATGATGCCGCGGCGCTGATTATGCTGGCGATGCAGGCCGCAGGATCGACGGATCCGGCCGAATATGGGCCGATGATCACCGAAGTGGCGAATGCACCGGGCGAGGAGATCTATCCCGGCGAGCTGGGCAAGGCGCTTCAGATCCTCGCCGATGGCGGGGAGATCGACTATGTCGGCGGCTCTGCCGTGGAGCTGATCGGGCCGGGCGAAAGCGCGGGCACTTATCGCGAGATCGAGGTCAGGGACGGCGCGATCGAGACCGTCGGTTTCCGCTGATCCAAGCGAAAATATCCATGAAACAGCCCGGAGATCTCCGGGCTGTTTCAGTGTGATAGGGACTGTTTTTCAAGTATGATCACTGTTGAGACCCTCGTGAAAAGCTTTGGCGGTTTCAAAGCCGTCGATGGAGCATCCCTGACGATTGCCGAAGGATCGATCACCGGGTTGATCGGGCCCAATGGCGCGGGGAAGACCACGCTTTTCAACGTGATCGCGGGCAATCTGAAACCCAGCAGCGGACGCGTTCTGATGCAGGGCGAGGATATCACCGGATTGCCGCCGCATGAGCTGTTTCACAAGGGGCTTTTGCGGACGTTCCAGATCGCGCACGAGTTCAGCTCGATGAGCGTGCGCGAGAACCTGATGATGGTGCCTGCCGCCCAGACCGGAGAGACGATCTGGAAAGCTTGGCTGAAACGCGGGCAGATCCGCGAGGAAGAGCGGGCCTTGGCGAGCAAGGCCGACGAAGTGCTTGATTTCCTGACCATTTCCCATCTGGCCGACGCGAAGGCCGGGACCCTTTCGGGTGGTCAGAAGAAGCTGCTGGAGCTGGGCCGGACGATGATGGTCGATGCCCGCATCGTCTTTCTGGACGAAGTGGGTGCGGGTGTGAACCGGACGCTGCTGGGCACGATTGCCGATGCGATCCAGAGGCTTAACCGGGAGCGGGGCTATACGTTTTGCGTGATCGAGCACGACATGGATTTCATTGGAAAGCTTTGTGATCCGGTCATCGTGATGGCCGAGGGGCATGTTCTGGCCGAGGGCAAGGCTTCGGAGATCATGCAGAACGAGGACGTGATCGAGGCCTATCTGGGCACCGGGCTCAAGAACAAGGTGGCGGCCGAAGCATGAGATTTGGGCAGTCGGCATCCGGGCGGCATCCGGGCGGCATCCGGGAGGAGGCAAATTCGGGCATTGAGGGTCTCCCCCCCCCGTTTAGGGGGGATCTTCGCCGAAACGCATTCGCCGTGACTTATGCGTCGCCCGTGGCGCAGGAGCCTATATCAGCCGCCGCTTATGCGTACGCGCAACGGCACAACATGCAACGCGCGTTAACCGTTGCGGGCGCCGCATGAGCGCCGCCGGACCCGAGCCGATGCTGATCGGCGACGCGATGACGGGCGGTTACGGCAAGGGCGCCGATATCCTGCATGACTGTACGATTGCCGTCGATGCCGGACAGATCGCGGTGATCGTCGGTCCCAACGGCGCGGGCAAGTCGACGGCGATGAAGGTCGTTTTCGGGATGCTGAATGTGCGGGAGGGCGCGGTCCGGCTGGAGGGTGAGGATATCACCGCGCTGACGCCGCAGGACCGGGTCGCCAAGGGCATGGCCTTTGTGCCGCAGACCTCGAACATCTTCACCTCGATGACGGTGGAGGAGAATCTCGAGATGGGGGCGTTCCTGCGCCGGGACGGGATCGCCCGGACGATGGAGCAGGTCTATGAGCTGTTCCCGATCCTGCGCGACAAGCGGCGGCAGGCGGCCGGCGAGCTCTCTGGCGGGCAGCGCCAGCAGGTCGCGGTGGGCCGGGCGCTGATGACCGAGCCGCGGGTTCTGATGCTGGACGAGCCGACGGCGGGTGTCTCGCCGATCGTGATGGACGAGCTGTTCGACAGGATCATCGAGGTTGCGCGGACCGGGATCTCGATCCTGATGGTCGAGCAGAACGCGCGGCAGGCGCTGGAGATTGCGGATAAGGGATATGTGCTGGTTCAGGGGCGGAACGCCTATACCGGCACAGGGGCGGAGTTGATGGCCGATGACGAGGTCAGACGGAGTTTTCTGGGTGGGTGAGGCGCGCCCGGAAAAGGCTCCTGCGGAGCGTGTTCAGCCGCGAACGGGCGGAGCCCCGGGCGTTGGAGCTTGGCTCTTCGCGCGAGGATGGCGGGGTGAACCCCGCCCTGCGGCCATGCCAAAGCACTTTGCGCGGATGGGAAGCAAGAGGTCCCGGATCAAGTCCGGGACGGAGGGGCTAAGGGCCAAGGGCGTCGCCCGACCTGGAGGGCGCTGCGACGGATCTGCTCTGCCTTGCATCTCCGATGGCCCAAACGTTCCGCTGATTGCGGCGGCGCAAAATCGCCCTCCGGGGGGAGGTCGGGCGATGCCCGGCGTGGCCGCCGGGCGGGCGCGTGATGCGGCGTTGCGAGATCCGTCCCGTGACGGATCGCAGAGGTTTACCAAACAGGGACTTTGTGAGGCATTGCGGTGACAGACATTCTCAACGCCCTCGTCGTTCTGGCGAATTTCGTCCTGATCCCGGCGACGGCCTATGGCGCGCAATTGGCGCTCGGAGCGCTTGGCGTCACGCTGATCTACGGGATCCTACGGTTCTCGAACTTTGCCCATGGCGACACGATGGCCTTTGGCGCGATGGTCACGATCCTGGGGACCTGGGGGCTGCAATCGGCGGGGATCACGGGCGGGCCGCTGCCGACCGCGCTGATCGCGCTGCCGCTGGGGATCGCGGCGACGGTCCTGCTCCTGTTGGCGACGGACCGGTTCGTTTACCGCTTTCACCGGGCCGCCGGATCGCCCCCGACGATGTTCGTGATCGTCTCGCTGGGCGTGACCTTCGTGATGAATGCGGTCGTGCGGTTCATCATCGGGGTCGACGATCAAAGCTTCTCGGACGGAGAGCGGTTCGTGATCCGCGCGCGCGCCTTCCGCGAGATGACAGGGCTGGACGAGGGGCTCGCGATCCGGACGACGCAGGTTCTGACGCTGGTGGTGGCGGCGATCTGTGTGGCGGCTTTGTTCTGGTTTTTGCAGAAGACGCGGACCGGCAAATCGATGCGGGCCTATTCCGACAACGAGGATCTGGCGCTGCTGTCGGGGATCAACCCGGAGACGGTCGTGCGGGTCACCTGGTTGATCGTGGCGGTGCTGGCGACGGTGGCGGGCGTGCTGTACGGGCTCGACAAGTCGTTCAAGCCGTTCACCTATTTCCAGCTTCTGCTGCCGATCTTCGCCGCCGCCATTGTCGGCGGGCTGGGCAATCCGGTGGGCGCGATCCTCGGCGGATTCGTCATCGCCTTTGCGGAGGTGACGATCACCTATCCGCTCAAGAAAGTGCTGGGCTATCTGATGCCCGAGAGCCTGGAGCCGGACGGATTGGTGCAGCTTTTGTCGACCGATTACAAATTCGCGGTGAGCTTCGTGATCCTGATCGTGGTGCTTCTGGTCAAGCCGACCGGACTGATGAAGGGGCAGACGGCATGAGGGGCGCGGGGCTCTATCTGCTGGTCGGCGGGCTGATCGTGGGCACGGGGGTCGTGCAGGGCTGGAATACGGCGCTGCTGATCCTGAATATGGGGCTCGTCTCGGCGATCATGGCGCTGGGGGTGAACCTGCAATGGGGGATCGCGGGGCTGTTCAACATCGGTGTGATGGGCTTCGTGGCGCTGGGCGGTCTCGCGGCGGTGCTGGTGTCGATGCCGCCCACCACCGAGGCCTGGGCCGCGGGCGGCGCGCAGATCCTGGGCGGGCTCGCGCTGGGCGCGGCGACGGTCGTGGCGGCGGTGCTGGTCTGGGCGCGGCTGCCCCGCCGGTGGCGGGTCTGGGGCACGGCGGCGGTGGTGATCGCGGGGTTCGTCCTTTACCGGCAGGTGATGCCCGGCGGGATGGCGGCAGTTGAGGCCGTGAACCCGGCGGGCACGGGCTATCTGGGCGGGCTAGGGCTGCCTGTGATCCTCGCCTGGCCTGCGGGCGGTCTGCTGGCGGCGGGGGCTGCATGGATCATCGGGAAGACCGCCCTGGGGCTGCGGGCGGATTACCTGGCGATCGCGACGCTGGGGATCGCCGAGATCATCATCGCGGTTCTCAAGAACGAGGATTGGCTGAGCCGCGGCGTCAAGAACGTGATCGGGATCCCGCGGCCAGTGCCTTACGAAGTCGAGCTTCAGGCTAATGCCGATTTCGTGGCCACCGCGGAAGGGTTCGGGCTGACGCCGATCCTGGCCTCCTCCCTTTGGGTCAAGCTGAGCTACACGATGCTCTTTGCCGCTGTACTGATCATCCTTCTCGTGCTGGCGCAGGCGGCACTGACCTCCCCCTGGGGGCGGATGATGCGGGCGATCCGCGACAACGAGGTCGCCGCCGAGGCGATGGGCAAGGACGTGAAGGGGCGGCATCTGCAGATCTTCATTCTGGGTTCAGCCATCTGTGGGCTGGCAGGTGCGATGATGACGACGCTAGACGGGCAGCTGACACCGGGGACCTATCAGCCGTTGCGCTTTACGTTCCTGATCTGGGTCATGGTGATCGTCGGCGGATCGGGTAACAACTTCGGAGCGGTGCTGGGCGGGATCCTGATCTGGTGGCTCTGGGTAGAAGTCGAACCGATCGGCGCCTGGCTGCTGAGCACGATCAGCGCGGGATTGCCCGATGGCAGCCTGCTGCAGGATAGGCTGCTCGCCGGGGCGCCTCATATGCGGTATCTGACGATGGGGCTTGTCCTGATCCTGGTGCTGAGATTTGCGCCGCGCGGGTTGATCCCGGAGCGCTGAGCCGGGTCCAATCCTGTTTTGACTGCACTGGATTTGAGGGCCTCACGGCCCTCAGCCTCCGGCGGAGGTATTTAGGGCAAGATGAGGATAAGACCCCATCTTGCCCGGAGAGAGCGACCGGCACGGCCGATCGTCCTCACCTTGCATGGCCATCGGCTCCTCAGCCTGTACCATGCCTTCATGCTGGGCGATTAACCTTAACCGATGATGAACAGAGCGTAGCTTTTGTCCTCATCTTGCCAAAAATACCTCGGGGTCCGGGGCAGCGCCCCGGTCCTTGCGCAGAAACAGGATCTGCGGTGCCCGGCAAAGGCGATCCGCTGCGGCTGGGTGCCAGACAAAACATGACATGCGGCGCAGCCGCGCTTTTGGGTCAGTCCCGCTTGCGCAGGCGTTCGATGAGCGAGGACGTGTCCCACCTGCCGCCGCCCATGCGTTGGACATCCTTGTAGAACTGATCGACCAGCGCGGTTGCGGGCAACGAAGCGCCAAGCTCGTCTGCGGTGTCCAGGCAGATCCCGAGATCCTTGCGCATCCAGTCGACGGCAAAACCGTGATCGAACTTTCTGTCGAGCATCGTCTCGTGACGATTGACCATCTGCCAGCTGCCCGCCGCCCCCTGGGAGATCACCTCGATCACCGCGAGGCCGTCCAGCCCCGCCGCCTCGCAAAAGGCGAGCGCTTCGGAAAGGCCCTGAACCAGTCCGGCAATCGCGATCTGGTTGCACATCTTGGTCATCTGCCCCGATCCGCTCGGGCCGAGGTGGCGGCAGATCTTGGAATAGGCGGCGATCACCGGTTCCGCCCGATCATAGGCGCCGGGATCTCCGCCGCACATGACCGACAGCTGACCGCCTTCGGCGCCCGCCTGCCCGCCCGAGATTGGCGCATCGACGAAACTGATCTGCCGTTCATCGGCGGCGGCATAAAGCTCGCGCGTGACCGCCGCCGAGACGGTGGTGTGATCAACAAAGACCGAGCCCTGAGGCATCGCGCCGAATGCGCCCGTCTCCCCGAGGCAGATCGACCTCAAATCGTCGTCATTGCCGACGCAGGCCATCACGAAATCTTTGCCCGCCGCTGCCTCGGCCGGGCTGCGGGCCATCTCGCCCTTATGGCTCTGCGTCCAGTCCAGCGCCTTTTGGGCGGTGCGGTTGTAGACTGTGACCTCGTGGCCGGCCGCCGCAAGATGACCCGCCATCGGGGCGCCCATGACGCCAAGTCCCAGAAATGCGATACGTGCCATGCGGTTGCTCCTTGCCCCGTCCGAATTTAGAAGCGACCCTATCGGCCCCGCCCTCGCGGTCAACCGCCTGTCTGGTCAATCGAAGGTTCCGCCCATGGTCACGCTTTTCCGCTGGCTTCTGCGTCTTGCCACCGGGCTTGTCCTGTTGGGCGTCGGTGCGCTCGCGCTGATCTATTACTTCGCCTCGCGGTCGCTGCCCGATTACACGGCCGATCTTGAGGTTGCCGGGATCGGCGCCGATGTCGAGATCGTGCGCGACAATGCCAATGTGCCTCATATCTTCGGCGCCTCGGATGCGGATGTGTTCTTTGCGCTTGGCTTTGCCCATGCGCAGGACCGGCTGTGGCAGATGACGATGTTGCGGCGCACGGCGCAGGGCCGGCTGAGCGAGCTGTTCGGAGAGCGCACGTTCGAGATCGACAACCTTCTGAGGCGGCTGGATCTCTATCGGCTGTCCGTCGCTTCGGTCGAGGATCAGGATGCCGAGGCGCGCGAGATGCTGGGCGCCTATGCGGCCGGTGTGAATGCCTGGATCGGCGAGGTGAATGCCGGCGCGCGGGGGCGCGGTGCGCCCGAGATGTGGCTGTTCAGCCATCCGATCGCCACCTGGCAGGAGGCGGACAGCATCGCCATCATCAAGCTGATGGCCCTGCAGCTCGCCAGCCATGCCGATCACGAAGTGCTGCGCGCGCGCACGCAACTTCTGGTGCCGCCCCAGCGGCTGCGCGATATCCTTCCCGATATGCCCGGAGACGGGATCGTGACCGCGCCGCCTCCGCCCGAGCGGACGGATTGGATGGAGGCCTTGCCGCGGTATGCGGCGGCGTCAGAGGCGCCGGTCGATGCTCTCTCTCCGGTGCGGCCGGCAGAGTTGGCGGGGGCCTCGAATGCATGGACCGCCGCGCCAGAGCGGTCGGCCGCCGGGGCGACCCTTTTGGCGAACGATCCGCATTTGCAGCTGACCGCGCCATCCTTCTGGTTTCTGGCCCGGCTCGAGCTTGAGACGGGCGGCGTGATCGGGGGCACCATCCCCGGCGTGCCGGTGATCCTGAGCGGGCGCAGCGCCAGTCTGGGCTGGGGTCTGACGACTAGCTATCTGGACGATCAGGATCTTTATATCGAGCGGCTCAATCCCGAGGACCCCGACGAGTATCTGACGCCCGAGGGGTACAGGCCCTTTGTCACCCGCGACAGCATCGTTCAGATCAAGGACGCCCCTGCGCGGACGCTGCGGCTGCGCTGGACCGAGAACGGGCCGGTTCTGCCGCCTGAGACCTACGATAGCGGGCTGGTGACGCCCGAGGGGCATGTGATGTCGATGGCCTGGACGGCCTTGTCGCCGGACGACACGTCGCTGACGGCGGCGAGGCGTCTGATGTCGGCGCGCAGCGTTGAGGACGGTGTGGCGTCGACCGAGCTTTATGTTGCGCCGTCGCAGAATCTGACACTGTCGGATGCGGGGGGGATCGCTCTCAAGACGATCGGGATCATGCCGAAGCGGCGGATGGATCACCAAAGCCAGGGGCGGATCCCGTCGCGCGGCTGGCTGGAGCAGAACCGCTGGGACGGGATGCTGGACTATGAGGATGCGCCGCAGTTTATCGATCCCGAGGACGGTATTCTGGGCAATACCAACAACATGGTCGTCGATCGCCCGTTTCCCGAGCATCTGAGCTTTCGCTACGGCGACACGCAGCGGGTCAATCGCTGGGCGCGGCTGATGCAGATGCGGCGGGTGCATACGCGCGAGAGCTTTATCGAGGCGCAGCTTGATACGGTCAGCTTTACCGCACGGTCGCTGCTGCCGCTGATCGGGGCGGATCTGTGGTTTACCGGTGATGCCGCGCCAGACGGCACGCCCGAGCGGAGGCGGCAGAGGGCGCTGGAGCTGCTGGGCAACTGGAACGGGGAGATGAATGAGCATCTGCCCGAGCCGCTGCTTTATGCGGCCTGGATCCGGTTCCTTCAGGAGCGGCTGATCCGGGACGAGCTGGGGCCGCTGGCGCGCGAATACACCCATGTCCAGCCGCTGTTCATTGAGCGGGTCTTTCGCGATACCGGCGGCGCGTCGGTCTGGTGCGATGTCATTCAGTCGGCGCGGGTCGAGACCTGCCCCGAGATCGCGCGGCAAGCGCTTGACGATGCGCTGATCTGGATCGGAGAGACCTACGGGACCTCGCTGGAAAGCCTGCGCTGGGGGGATGCGCATACGGCGACCCATGACCATCCGGTTCTGGGCGAGACGCCTATTCTGCGCTGGTTCGTCAATATCCGGCAAAGCACGTCGGGCGGCGACAATACCCTTCAGCGGGGCAAGACGGCAGGCCGCGGGGAGCATCCGTTCCGCAATGTGCACGGGGCGGGATATCGCGGCGTCTATGATTTTGCCGATCCCGACAGTTCGGTCTTTATCATCTCAACCGGGCAGTCCGGTCATCCCTTGAGCCGCCACTATGACGATCTGGGAGAGCTTTGGCGCCGGGGCGAATATATCCCGATGTCCCTCGATCCCGATCTTGCGCGGGCGGCGTCGGTCGGAACGACGATATTGCGGCCCTCGGGGAACGATCGTTAGCGGTTTGTTAATATTTTTGGCGTAACCCATCCCGATCAACGGTTCGGGTTTGTTCAGTGCGCATTTTGATCTTCTTGCTGGCGGTTCGTACACCGTTCGAAGCCGTCTGGAAGGGTCTCTTTTTCTACATGCAGATCAACGGGTTCGCGCTGCTGGTGGAATATGCGCTTCACGGTCCGTTCTACATGCCGATCTGGAAGCGGTCGTTTTTGACATTCACCGCCTCGCTGCCCTTCATCATCCTTGCCTTTTACGTGATTACCTATCTCGACAAGCTGCAGCGGAAGATGAAAACGATCGCGGCGACCGACATGCTGACAGAGCTGCCAAACCGGCGCGCGTTCTTTCAACAGGTCGAAAAGTCATTCGAGGCGAACCGCACGGGGGTCCTCTTCATCATCGATGCGGATCACTTCAAGAGGATCAACGACACGCATGGACACCAAACCGGGGATGACGCGCTTGTCGCGATCGCCGACCGACTGAGATCCGTCTTGCGCAAGACCGATGTCGTGGGCCGGATCGGCGGGGAGGAATTCGCGCTGTTTCTGCCCGGTCTTTCCTCGACAGAAGCCTTCGGCATCGGAGAGCGTCTGACCGACCCGATTTACGTGAGCCAGGCAGGCGATGCGCCCTCCATTCAGGTCACGTTATCGATTGGCGGCGTGCAAAAGATGCCCGATGCCTCGTTCGCGGATCTGATGCAACGCGCCGATCTGGCGCTTTACAAGGCCAAGGCAGAAGGGCGCGCGCAGCTTGCGATGTGGGATGCGGGCCTGTTGAAGGCGGTCGATGAGGACGAGTTTGCGCCCGCGCCGCTGGAGCGGATCGCCTAGAGCGTATCGAAGCGGTCTTTCTGGCGCTGCGTCCAGCGCACATCGATGTCCCAGCCCGCCTCGCCGGCGCGTTCTTCAAGCACGACGCCCTCTTCGTGAAGCCAAGCCAGCGCCCGGCCTTCCGGATAGGTCAGATGCAAAGTTTCAGCCATCTCGGGTGCCCGCAGCTTGGCGGAGATATCGGCAAGCAGCGCATCCAGTCCTTCGCCGGTGACGGCCGACAGTAGAGCGACATCTTCGGAGCGCTCTGCTCGGGTTTCCAGAATGGCACGCTCTTCGGCATCCAGCAGATCGATCTTGTTCCAGACCTCAATCTGCGGGGTGCCCTCGGCGATGCCGAGGCTGGACAGGATGCCTGCGACATCCCTTGCCTGCGCCTCCGTCTCGTCGTGGCTGATGTCGCGGACATGCAGGATGAGATCGGCGGCGGTAACCTCTTCGAGGGTGGCGCGGAAGGCGGCGACAAGCTCGGTCGGCAGGTCAGAGATGAAGCCTACCGTGTCCGACAGGATCACCTCGTCCGAACTGGGCAGCTCGATCCGGCGCATGGTGGGATCGAGCGTCGCAAAGAGCATATCCTTGGCCATCACCTCGGCCCCGGTCAGGCGGTTGAAAAGCGTGGATTTGCCCGCATTGGTATAGCCGACCAGGGCCACGATCGGGAATGGCACCTTGGCGCGGGCGGCGCGGTGAAGCGCGCGGGTCTTTTCGACCTTGGCCAGTTGCTTGCGCAGGCGATTGAGCTGATCGTCGATGGCGCGGCGGTCCGCCTCGATCTGGGTTTCGCCGGGGCCGCCGACGAAACCGAGGCCGCCGCGCTGGCGTTCAAGGTGGGTCCAGGCGCGGACAAGGCGGGTGCGTTGATAGGACAGCGCGGCCATTTCGACCTGCAGGACGCCTTCGCGGGTGCGGGCGCGATCCGAGAAAATCTCGAGGATTAGGCCCGTCCGGTCAAGGAGTTTGACCTTCCATTCGCGTTCGAGATTGCGCTGCTGGACCGGGCTCACGGGGCCGTCGATCAGGACGAGCTCTGCTTGAGCGTCGTGAAGGGTCTGTTTGAGCTCTTCGATCTTGCCGGTCCCGAAAAGCAGGCCGGGATGGGGTTTGGACAGGCGCACGACCTCGGCCCCGGCCACGACGAGATCGGGCAAGGCGGCCGCGAGCGCCACGGCCTCCTCGAGCGCGGGTCCAGGGGGGCGCCTGCGCTCGTCAATGCGGATATCGGGATGGAGCACGACGGCCCGGGTGGGCTGCGCGCGCCTGTCCCTTGGATCTTCCGTCAGGACCTATTCTTCCCCATCATAGAGGTTGATCGGCTGGGAGGGCATGATCGTGGAGATCGCATGTTTATAGACGAGCTGGGACTGCCCGTCCCGGCGCAAAAGCACGCAAAAGTTGTCGAACCATGTGATCACTCCCTGAAGTTTGACCCCATTGATCAGGAAGATGGTGACCGGGACCTTGACCTTCCTGACATGGTTCAAAAACGCATCTTGCAGGTTCTGTTTATCACTCGCCATGTCTGAAAAACCCCCGTTTATTCAGTCTTTTGCTCTTGCGGGCCGCAGGTCGGCCGAACGTCGACAACTTGGTCACTATGTCGTGGGGTCAAATGAGATTCCAGCGCAAAAAGCAAATGCTATCCGCATGTTGGCGCGTGTGGTCATGCCCGCCAGACCTGAGGGTTCAGCAGCGCTATGATCGCAAGGGTTTCGAGCCGTCCCAGCACCATCGCGACCGCCAGAATGATCTTGGCCGGATCGGGAATGCCGGTATAGGAAATCGGGACCTCTCCGGCGACGGAAGCGAGCGGGCCGGTGGTCGAGAGCGCCGAGACCGTCAGGACGAGCGCGGTTTCGAACTGCACCCCGAAGAGGGAGAGCGCGATCATCACGGCGGCCACCGAGAGCGCGAAAAGCATGAAGAAGATCCAGGCGATATAGGCGCCCTGCCGGCGGATGCGGCGGCCTGTGACCCCTGCCCCGCCGATGGAGGAGGGATGGACGAGGCGGTCGATCTCGCGCCGACCATGGCGCAAGAGCGCGTAGATCCGCAGGAGCTTTACGCCGCCCGCGGTGGTTGCGACGCCGCCGCCGATCAGGGCGAGGCCGACGAGGATCAGGCCGGGCGTTTCGAGCCCGGACCAGAACCGGGCGGTGTCCCAGGAGGCGCTTTCGAAACCGGTGGTCGTCAGGAAGGACAGGACGGTGAAGAAACCGCCCCAGAGCGCCTCGAGCGCGGCGGAAAAGCTGCCTTCGGTGACGCCCTCGATGGCGCCGATCCAGTGGCGCAAGAAGAGGACGGTGGGCAGGAGCAGAACGAGCCCCATGCCGAGGCGAAATTCGGGGTCCTGAAAGACGGGGGTCTGATCCTCGCCCAGCAGGCCGCGGCTGAAGGTCAGGCGCGAGAGAGCGAAAATCATGAAGCAGAAGATCGCGATCTCTCCCGGCAGGCCTGCCTCGGAGCGGATCAGGCCGCCGGTCGGGGAAATGCCGGAGGTCGCGAGCGTGGACATCGCGTGGCAGATCGCGACGAGCGGGCGCTCTCCGGACAGCAGAAGCGAGACGCAGAGCGCGAGGGTCAGCAGGCCATAGACCGGGGCGAGCTTGACCGAATAGCGGGTCAGGCGCTCGGACGGGTCGGCGATGCGGGCGATCTGTTCGTAGCGGCGGGCGCCCTCGCCCACTTCGGCTGTCGCGCGGATCTCGAAGCCGCCGAGGTTCATCGGGGCGAAGATGGCGATGGCGGTGCTCCAGATCAGAAAGCCGCCGAGCCAGCCGACGAGCGCGCGCCACAGATGAAGGGACGGCGGCAGGCGGCCGGGCGCGTCATAGAGCGTGGCGCCGGTCGTGGTGATCGAGGAGACCATTTCGAACCACGCATTGAGAAAACGTGTGTTTCCAAGGGCCTCGTAGAAAGGGACTGCCAGAAAGACCGGCAGCGCGATGAAGGCGGCCAGAAGCGACAGAAGCTGCGAGCGGGCCACATTGGGGGGCGCGTAGTTCGACATGGCGACGCCGATGAGGCTGGTCAGAAGGCCCAGAAGGATCGCGGCATAAAGAAAGCTGCGGGAGGTGTCGTAATCGCGCAAGCCGTAGGCGTGGATGGCCGGGATCATCATGGCGATCGCTGCCAGCCCCATCAGTAGGACGAAGAACGGCAGGCGGAGCATGCGTTGCATCGACGTCAGAAGAAGTCGATCGAGACCTGAAGCAGGCGCTCGACCTCGGAGACATCGGCGGCCAGGGCGAAGATCGCGATCACGTCGCCTTCGTCGATCCGGGTGGCTCCAGTGGGTTTGACGAAGGTCTCGCCTTTCATGACGCCGCCGACAAGGACGCCTTCGGGGAAGTCCACATCGCGCAGGCGCTGGCCGGAAATGGGAGAGGTCGAGAGGACCTGCGCCTCGAGCAGTTCGGCCTCGGCATCGCCGATGGAATAGACGGCGCGCACGCGGCCATGGCGGATATGGCGCAGGATCGAGCTGACGGTGGTGGCGCGCGGATTGATATAGGCGTCGATCTCGAGCTGGGACATGAGCGGGATCAGCGTCGGATCGTTGATCAGCGCGATGGTCATGGGGCAGCCCTGCCCCTTGGCACGCACGGCTGTCAGAAGGTTCGTCTTGTCGTCGTCGGTCACGCAAAGGACGGCGTCGGCCTTTTTGATATTGGCCTCGTCCAGCAGCGCCACGTCGAGGCCGTCGCCGTTCAGCACGATCGTCCGTTCGAGCGCGTCGGCGGCGAGTTCGGCGCAGCGGCGGTTCTTTTCGATCACCTTCGCGCGGATGCGGTCCTCGCGGCCCTCGAGCGCATGGGCGACGGCGAGGCCGACATTGCCGCCGCCGATGATGAGGATGCGTTCCTGTTTGCGCTGGGTCTTGCCGAAGATCTCGAGCGTGCGCGAGACATCGCGGCTGTCGGTGAAGATGTAGCAATCATCGCCTTCGAAGATCTGATCGCCCGCCTCGGGCGCGAAGAGGCGGCCCTTGCGACGGATGCCGACGACGACCGCGCGCAGGGTCGAGAAGAGGTCGGTGAGCTGGCGGAGGGGGGTATTGGTGACGGGACAATCGGGATCGATGGTGATCCCCATGAGCGTCGCGTGCCCTTCGAAGAAACTTTCGGTATCGAAGGCCGCGGGGGCAGCGAGACGTTGCAAAGCGGCTTCGGCCACCTCTTTTTCCGGGGAGATGACCACGTCGATGGGCATGTGATCGCGGCGATAAAGATCGGAATAGATCGCCGTCAGATAGCTTTGCGCGCGCAGGCGGGCGATCTTGCGCGGGATGGCGAAGACCGAATGGGCGACCTGGCAGGTCACCATGTTCACCTCGTCCGAATGGGTCGCGGCGATGATCATATCGGCATCGCGGGCGCCGGCCCGGTCGAGAATATCGGGATAGCTGGCAAAGCCGGCGATGCCCTGCACGTCGAGCGTATCGGTCGCGCGGCGGACGAGGTCGGCGTTGTTGTCGACCACCGTGACGTCGTTTTGTTCACTGGCGAGATGGCGGGCGATCTGCCAGCCGACCTGTCCGGCGCCGCAGATGATGACTTTCATGAACGCTCCCGAGGCGGCACCGTTCGACCGTGGTGCCAGAGCGGGCCTGCGGGGTCAATCATCGCCGTCCTCGCCGTCGAGGAACCGGATCAACCGCTCGGTGAAGGGTTCGGGCTGTTCGCGCATGGGCCAGTGGCCTGTCTCCATTAGGTAGAGTTTGCCGTTGGGTACGAGCGTGACGGCCTCCTTCGCGTGGCGGACGGGCACGATGCGGTCGCGGGTGCCGTGGATGAAGAGGGTTGGCTGCCGGATCTCGGGGAGCCTTCGAATGAGCGAGCCGGTGAGTTCGGTCGGGGTTATCTCGCGGGCGAAGAACGCATCGGCGCTGCGGCGCTGGCCCTGATCGCGGGCGACGTCCTGCACGGCTGCGATCGTGTCGGGCGTCACGCGGGAGGGATCGGCATAGCTGGCGCCCAGACCGATGCGCGTCAGAAAGGGGCTGGCCGCGGCGGCCTGGTAGATGAGCCCGGCCGCCGGGGAGCGGGAGACGGCCCAGGCCAGTTCGTGGAACGGGGCCTTGTCCATCAGCCCGTAGGCGCAGACGGGAACGAGTTTGCGCACCTTTTCCGGCGCATCAAGCGCCAGCCTGAGAGCCGCGCCGCCGCCCATGGAGACGCCGGAGATGTCGCATTGCGCGACACCGATCTCATCGAGAAAGGCGATCAGCCATTGCGTCAGATCCACCAGATCGTAGGGGCCGTCGAAGCCGTCGCTTTCGCCGTAGCCGGGCAAATCGGGGACGATCACACGGCGGGTCTTGGCGAGGATCGGGAAGGTCAGGCGCCATGTCAGTTCGGCATGATCGAAGCCCGCGCCATGAAGCAGCACGAGCGGCACACCGCCCTCACCCTGATCGACATAGCCGACCCGGCGCCCGTCGACCTCACAGAAGTGATCGGCGAAGGGCATTCAGGTCTCGACATGGGCGACGCGCGCGCCGGCCTTGTTGGAGGTGACAACGCCGAGGGATTTGAGTTTGCGGTGAAGGGCCGAGCGCTCCATCCCGACGAAGGAAGCCGTGCGGCTGATGTTGCCGCCAAAGCGGTTGATCTGGGTGAGCAGGTATTCCCGCTCGAACAGCTCGCGCGCCTCTCGGAGGGGCAAGGTGGCCAGGCTGCCGGAGAGGACGACGCGGTCCTCGTCGGGCGCGCGTTCTTCGGTGGAGGGAAGCTCTTTTGCGGTGATCTCGCCGCCATTTTCGCCAAGGATCAGAACGCGTTCGACGATGTTCTTGAGCTGGCGGACATTGCCGGGCCAGACCATGGTCTGGAGAAGCGCGCGGGCATCTTCGGCCAGGGCGCGCAGGGGCAGGCCCTGGGTCTTGTTGAAGCGGTCGATGAAGTGCTCGGCCAGAAGCGGGATATCCTCGCGCCGATCCTCGAGGGCGGGGACGTGGATGGGGACGACGTTGAGGCGGTGATAGAGCTCCTGCCGGAAGCGGCCCGCTTCAATTTCGGAGGGCAAGTCCTTGGTGGTGCTGGAAATCACGCGCAAATCGACGCGGACCTGTTCGGAGCCGCCGACGCGCTGGAACTGCTGTTCGACCAGCACGCGCAGGATCTTGGACTGGGTGCCGGAGGGCATGTCGGCGATCTCGTCGAAATAGAGAACGCCGCCATTGGCCTCTTCGAGAAGACCCTTCTCGATGCCGCGTTCTGGGCTTTCGCGTCCGAAGAGCACCTCTTCCATCCGGTCGGGTTCGATGGAAGCGGAATTGACCGAAATGAAGGGCTCGGCGGCGCGCAGGGAGTTGCTGTGGATGTAGCGGGCGGCGATTTCCTTGCCGGTGCCCGCCGCTCCGGTGAGCATGACGCGGCCATTGGATTTGGTGACCTTGTCGAGCTGCGATCTGAGGCCTTTGAAGGAGGCGCTTTCGCCGAGCATCTCGGCGGCGTGGGTTTCGCCGCGCTTAAGCTCCACGTTTTCGCGGCGCAGGCGCGAGGTTTCCATCGCGCGGCGGATCACGACGAGAAGCTGGTCGATGTTGAAGGGTTTTTCGATGAAGTCGTAGGCGCCCTGCTTGATCGCGGCGACGGCGATCTCGATATTGCCGTGGCCCGAGATGATGACGATGGGGATGCCGGGATGGTCGCGTTTGACGGCCTTGAGGATATCGATCCCGTCCATGTCGCTGTCCTTGAGCCAGATGTCGAGGATCATCAGCGCGGGCGTTTCCTTGTCGATCTCGGCCATGCATTCGGTGGAGGTGCCGGCCAGACGAGTGGAATAGCCCTCGTCGATCAGGATCTCGGAGATCAGTTCGCGGATGTCGCGTTCGTCGTCGGTAATCAGGATGTCGCCCATACTCTGTCCTCACTCTGCTCTGTCTGGGGGATGTCGGGGATCAGCGGTAGACGGATGGTCGCCCGCGCCCCGGGGCGGTCGGTGCCGCCGAATTGGGGAGCATCGCCGAGCGTCAGCTGGCCCCCGTGTTCTTCGATGATCTTCTTGACGATGGAGAGGCCAAGGCCGGTGCCCTTGTCGCGCGTGGTCACGTACGGTTCGAAGAGGCGTGCGCGGTCTTCGGGAAGGCCGGTGCCGTTGTCGTCGATGGTGATGATGGCGGTGTCGTCTTCGCGGGTGAAGGCGACGTGAATTTCGGGGGTATAGCCTTCGGGGTCGCCGTTTTCCTTCAGTGTTTCAATGGCTTCACCGGCATTCTTGATCAGGTTGGTGAACGCCTGGGAGATCATGGTGGCGTCGATCTGGGCGAGCGCCTTGGGGTCGGTAGTCTTGATATCGAAGCGGACGCCCGGCTGCCCGGATTCCTGCAAGGTGACGGCGTCGCGGAGGAGTTCGACGACGTCATGGCGGGCGCGGTCGGGTTCGGGCATACGGGCGAATTTGGAGAATTCGTCCACGATGCGGCGCAGATCGCCGGTCTGGCGGACGATGACGTCGGTCATCTGATCGAGCTTGTCCGCGTCTTTCCCGGCGGAGGCGCGAAACTTGCGTTTGATCCGCTCGGCCGAAAGCTGGATCGGGGTGAGCGGGTTCTTGATCTCGTGCGCGATGCGGCGGGCGACATCGCCCCAGGCGGCCATCCGTTGGGCGCTCACCAGGTCTGTGACGTCGTCAAAGGCCACAACGAACCCTTCGAGCTTGCGATCCTTGGAGCGTCGTTTGCCCATGCGGACCAGAAGGCTTTCCTGCATGCCGCGGCGCGTGAGGTTGATCTGGTCCTGCGCAACCTCGACGCCCTTGCGGCGGACCTTTTCGAAGAGAGGCGCGAATTCGGGGACGGCATCGGCCAGCGACATCGCCTCTTGCGCGGTGCCGACGCCCAGCAGGCTTTCGGCGGAGCGGTTGACGAACGCAACGCGGCCCTTGGCATCGAGCCCGACCACGCCGGAGGTGACGGAAGACAGGACGCTGTCGAAGAGGCGCCCGCGCTCTTCGATCTGGCGGGTGTTTTCCAGAAGCGTCTCGCGCTGGCCTTTGAGCTGCGTCGTCATCTGGTTGAAGAGCCGGCCGAGCATGGCGATCTCGTCGTCGCCCTCTTCTTCTCGGACGCGCACGTTCAGATCGCCGCCGCCGACGCGCTGCGCGGCGCTGGCCAGGCGACCCACCGGGCGCGAGAGCCGTTCGGCGAACCACAGGCCAAGCCATGTGGCGGCGAGGATCAAAAGCGCAGCAAAGCCCAGATATAATAGGCCGAACTGGAAGAGGAGCGCGCCGCGATCCGATTCCAGCTGGCGGTATTCGGCGACGGTTTCGCGCGTCTCATCGACCAGTTTGAGGATGTTCCCGTCCACGTCGCGGCTGATGTAGAGATAGCTCTGGCCGAGCGATCTAAGGGGGACGAGCGCACGAAATTCGTTGTTGTCCCAGTCCTCTATGATGATGCCGCCTTGCGCGCGCGCTTCGGCCAGCTGCTTGGGCGTCGGGGGTTCGTAATAGAAGAGGTACGATCCTTCGCCGCGAAAGCGGATGGCGGCATTCTCGTCGATGACGAAAGCTTCGCTGAGGCCGCGCTGGATGCGGCCTTGATAGGTTTCGAGGAACTGGCGGAACTGGCCCGCGGTGAGATTCTGCTGCGATCTTAGCTCTTCATCCAAGGCGAGGACGAGCCGGATGGCATCTTCGCGAAGGCCCGCCCGTTGCTCTTGTTCATAGGCTTCGGCGGCAGCGCGGGAATTGCTGAGAACGAGGCTGACGCGGTCGGAAAACCAGCCTTCTAGGCCGATCGTGATGGTGACGACGGAGAAGACCGCGACAAGCACGGTCGGGATGAGAGCCACGACAGCGAAGACACCCGTCAGCCTGAGATGAAGACGGGATCCCGCCGAACGCGCCCGGCGGGCGGCAACCATGCGCACCACACGCCGTGTTAGAAGCGCTGTGATAACAAGGACATAGATGAGATCGGCCAGCAGGATGATAAGCAAACCATCCCGGGACACACCTGGATCGAGCGGATAGAAGACGGAGAATGTCAGGACCGCAAGGATCGGACCCAAGAGGATAAAGCCGAGCGTCAACACGGTCTGAACGGAGCGCCGGCGCCGCCACCGGTTGAACCCGGTCAGTGAAAATCCCTGTAGGGCGCGTTGCACGCGTCTTGCCCGCTTTCCTCGATGGGAGCCATTGCCCCCGATGCCGCCAATCTGTGGCTTCGGGGAGACATGCTTCCCGTGCCACTTTGCTGTTGCGGTTTTACATCAACTTACGGCGCCGTGTCACGCGGATATCGAGGTCTGTGATCTTCTTTCTGAGGGTATTTCGGTTGATCCCGAGCAAATCGGCGCATTTCGCCTGATTTCCGCCGGTCGCATCGAGGGCGATTTCAAGGAGCGGCAGTTCGACTTCGCGCAAAATCCGCTGGTAAAGGCCGGGGGGCGGCAGGACCCCGCCATGCAGATCGAAATAGCGGCGCAGGTGGCGGGCGACGGAGGCGGAGAGCTTTTCGCTGTCGCCGCTGCGCAGGGGCTCCATCGCGGGTTGGGAACCGAGAACGGCCTCGACCTCGGTGCGGGTGATCTCGCCTTCGGTGGCGGTGACGACAAGGCGGCGCACGGCGTTTTCAAGCTGGCGGACATTGCCGGGCCAGCTGTAGCGACGCATCAGGGTGAGCGCATCGGACGAGAGCGCACGCGGCGCGGGCCGGTCCTTTTCGGCGCGGGCGAGGAAGTGATCGGCCAGAAGCGGGATGTCATCGACGCGTTCGCGCAGGGACGGCACCTCGATCGTGACGCCGCCGAGGCGGTAGAAGAGATCCTGGCGGAAGCGGCCTTCCTCCATGCGGTCCATCAGATCGGTCTGGGAGGTCGCCATGATCCGCGGGGCGCTGTCGCCCAGGGCGTCGAGCATCCGGACGATGCGGGCCTGCGCCTCGTCGTCGAGATCGCTCACCTCATCGAACAGGATCGAGCCTCCCTTGGCCCGGGCCATCAGGGAGGCGGGGCCGTCGGCGCCTTCGAGATCCATGCCCGAGACGGTGACGAAGGGCATCGAGCGGCGGTCGGAGAAATCGTGGATGGCGCGGGCGATGAGTGATTTTCCGGTGCCGCTTTCGCCGGTGATGAGGACGGCCAGATCGGTGTTCATCACGCGCGCCACAAGGCGGTAGAGCGCCTGCATGGCGGGCGTGCGACCCACGAGGGGGAGGTCTTGCGAGCCGCTGGGCACCGGTTCGGGTCTGGTGGGGGTCGCCACGCGCTTGACCTCGAGCGCGCGGGCGGCGCGTTTCATCAGATCGGGCAGATCGAAGGGTTTGGGCAGGTAGTCGTAAGCTTCGGCCTCGGCCGCCTGGATGGCCGTCATGATCGTATTCTGGGCCGAGATGACGATGACGGGCAGGCCCGGCCGCGCCTCGGAGATCTTGGGCAGCTGATCGAGCCCGTTGCCGTCTGGCATGACCACGTCCGAGATGACGAGATCGCCCTTGCCCTCGTCCACCCAGCGCATGAGCGTGACCAGCGAGGAGGTCGCATGCACCTTGCAGCCCGCGCGGGTCAGCGCCTGGGTCAGAACGGTTCGGATCGTACGGTCGTCGTCGGCAACAAGGACAGTTCCGTCCATGGGGATTCCTCCTAGGGAGTGGCGCCCGGCGGGGCAAGTGGCAATGCGATACGAAAAACGGTGCGTCCGGGATGGCTGTCGACGCTGATCCAGCCACCGTGATCGGCGATGATCTTGGAGACGAGCGCGAGGCCGAGCCCCGTGCCGTTCTCCTTTCCCGAAACGAACGGATCGAAGATGTTTTCGGCGATCTCAGCGGGAAGACCGGGGCCATCGTCGATGATCTCGATCTGGAGCGGCAGCCTGGCCGAGGAGCCGTCGGGTTTGCGCATCCGGAGCGACATGTCGAAATAGGTGTGAAGGCGGATCTTGCCGCCCTCGGGCTGCGCTTCGGAGGCGTTCTTGAGCAGGTTGAGAAAGACCTGCAGCAGCATATCGCTATCGGCCCATGTGGCGGGCAGCGAGGGGTCGTAATCCTCGATCAGGGTCATATGCGAGCCAAAGCCTACAACGGCGGACCGGCGCGCGCGGTCGAGGACGTCGTGAATGTTGACCACGGTGCAGGCGGGCGGCTGGAGGTTGCCGAACTGTTCGACCTGATCGAGCAGTTTCACGATCCGGCGGCTTTCGGTGACGATCAAATCGGTGAGCTCGCGGTCCTCGGCGCCGAGGTTCATCGACAAAAGCTGCGCCGCGCCGGTGATGCCCGCGAGCGGGTTCTTGATTTCGTGGGCCAGCATCTCTGACATGCCGATGGCGGTCTTGACCGAGGTCATCGCGGAGATGCGGCCGGACAGGAAGGATGTGACGTCGCGCGGGGCGAAGAGGAGCAGCATCTGCCCGTCCGAGTTCTGCAGCGGGGCAATCCGGATATTGCAGAGCATCGCCTCGCGTTGCGGTGCGCCGACATCGATATCGTTGATGTGAAGCGAGGCGAGGTTGTCGCGGGCGCGGGCCATCGGTTCGGACAGGTCCGTCTTGACGTAGAGCTGCGCCCAGATCGGGCGGCCCTTGAGGCCCTTGCGGGACTGATTGAAGAAATCCTCGGCCGCCGCGTTGATATCGACGATCGTATCCTCGCGGTCGAGAACGATGCCGGGGACGGGAAGCGACGACCAAAGATCCTCTGCGATCATGCCGCGACCTCTGCGGCCGAGGAGAGGGCGTCCGGCAGATCGCGCAGGACGGCGGCGGGATCGGTTTTGGTCAGCACAGCGCGACGGAGCGGGGCGGGCGTGGCGGCCTGGTCCATGTACCATCCAAGATGTTTGCGGGCGACTCGGCGCCCCAGCGTGCTGCCGTAGAACGACAGCATATCCTCGTAATGGGAGGCGACCATATCGACGAGCGCGGCGCCTTGCGGGATCGCCGGAGAGGGTCGGTTATTAAGGGCCGCCGAGATTTGAGCGATCAGCCAGGGGCGGCCCTGCGCGCCGCGTCCGACCATGACGCCGGCGGCCCCGGAGGCGTCGAGCGCACGGCGTGCCGACGGCGCCCCGTCGATATCGCCATTGGCCAGAACGGGGATCTGCACCGCCTCGCGGACGGCACGGATCGCAGGCCAATTGGCGTGGCCCTTGTAGAACTGGCATCGCGTGCGGCCATGGATCGTGATCATGGCGATCCCGGCCGCTTCGGCGCGGCGGGCCAGGTCCGGAGCGTTGAGCG
Source organism: uncultured Paracoccaceae bacterium (assembly GCA_947503775.1). Classification (GTDB taxonomy): domain Bacteria; phylum Pseudomonadota; class Alphaproteobacteria; order Rhodobacterales; family Rhodobacteraceae; genus Aestuariibius. The sequence continues at coordinate 84,662 of CANNFE010000001.1, forward strand.
TCGCATCATCCCAGCCGAGCCGGGTCTTGAGTGTTACCGGGATCGAGACCGCGCTGACGACGGCATCGATCAGGCCGAGTGCATGGTCGAGATCGCGCATCAGGGCCGATCCCGAATAGCCGTTCGTCACCTTTTTGGCCGGGCAGCCCATGTTGATATCGATGAGCCGGGCCCCCTGCCCTTCGACCATGCGGGCGGCCTCGGCCATCCAATGCGCCTCGCGGCCCGCGAGCTGGACGGATGTCGTCTGACCGCCCAGATCAAGCTCGGCGCGTTCGCGCGTGCCGGGTCTGGCCTGCACCATCTCTTGACTGGCGACCATCTCTGAGACGACCAGATCGGCGCCGAATCGGCTAACCAGTCGCCGGAACGGAAGATCCGTGATCCCCGCGAGCGGAGCGAGGGCCACGAACGGACCCTTGGTTGTATCTGCCACTCGAATGGTCAGGTGCCTAATCCCTAAGCGCTTTCGCCCGGATGTATCGCGGGGGGCATCCGCCATCAACGCATGTGCCCGGCTTCGCTTTTCGAAAACCATATATGCCCAAATTTTAAGCATACCAACGTCGATGCGCCGGATGTTTGCACGTCTGGATTTCCCGCCGTAGACAGCGGGCATGACGTCGACCGCCCCTTTTGTCACGGCAGCCGTGCTCGTCGCCGCAGGCCGGGGGGTCCGCGCGGGCGGCGGCGTGCCCAAGCAATGGCGATTGCTGGGAAATCTTCCGGTGGCCGCGCATTCCGCACAGCTTCTGGCGGCGCATCCGCGCCTGTCACGGGTCGTTCTAGTGGTGCATCCGGACGATCTGGAGGCGGCGCCCTGGGCCAGCGCCCTGGGTCTTGAGATCGTGCCCGGCGGCGCGAGCCGGACCGCGTCGGTCCGGGCGGGGCTCGAGGCGCTGGAAGGACAGGCCGATAACGTGCTGATCCATGATGCGGCGCGTCCCGGCCTGACGGCCGAGATCGTTGATGCGGTGATCGATGCGCTCGAGACCTCGCCCGGGGCGGCGCCTGCCTTGGCGGTGACGGACGCGCTTTGGCATGGCGGCGAGGGCCGGGTTGCGGGGATCCAGCCTAGGGACGGGCTTTGGCGGGCGCAGACCCCGCAGGGCTTTCATCTGGAGGCGATCCTGGCCGCGCATCGCGCAGCGACGACACAGGCGGCCGACGATGTGGAGGTTGCCCTCGCATCAGGACTTGAAGTCGCGATTGTGCCGGGTGATGAGCGCAACCGGAAGATAACCGAGGCCGCCGATTTCGAGCTGGCCCGGCAATTGATGGGATCCGGCATGGATGTCCGCACGGGCAACGGATTTGACGTTCACAGATTCGGAAAGGGGGATCAGGTGGTCCTCTGCGGCATCGCCGTGCCCCATGCGCGGGGGCTGGCGGGGCATTCGGATGCGGATGTCGGGCTTCATGCGCTGAGCGATGCGATCTACGGCGCGCTGGCGGAGGGCGATATCGGGCAGCATTTTCCCCCTTCGGATCCGACCTGGAAAGGCGCGGAAAGCCGGATTTTTCTTAGCCATGCGGCGGATCTTGCGCGCGAGCGCGGATTTGCGATCACCCATCTGGATTGCACGCTGATCTGCGAGACGCCCAAGATCGGCCCCCATGCGGAGGCAATGCGCGCGCGCGTGGCCGAGATAGCGCGGATCGATAGGGCCCGGGTCAGCGTGAAGGCGACGACCTCTGAGCGGCTTGGCTTTACCGGGCGTGAGGAAGGGATCGCGGCGCTCGCCACCGCGACGCTCGTGGCCGGATGATCCGGATGATCGCGACAGTGGGCGGATCGGGCTATCTGAGGCCTGCGCCGGGCACCTGGGGCTCGCTCGCCTCCTTGCCGCTGGCGGGCCTCGTTTATGCAGTGGCCGGCCCCTGGGGGGTTCTTATTGGTGTGGTGCTGGCCTTCGGATTGGGCCTTTGGGCGACGGCGGAGATGACGCGGGGTATGGCCGATCACGACCCGTCGGAGATCGTGATCGACGAGTTGGTCGGACAATGGATTGCGCTTTTGCCAATTTTCTTCGGGGCGGCCTCTGCCGGGGCGGCGGTTCTCGCGCTTTGGCCGGGATGGGTCGCGGCTTTCGTGCTGTTTCGGCTTTTCGATATCTGGAAGCCCGGTCCCGTTGGCTGGGCGGATCGGCGCGGCGATGCGCTGGGTGTGATGATGGATGATGTGATCGCGGGCGTGTTTGCGGCGATTGGTGTGACGATCCTTGCGGGGATCTGGCATGGGGTAGTTTTATGAAGGAAATCGAAGCGTTGCGCGCAGAGGTCGTTCGTTTGGCCAAGGAAAAGGACGTCTGCGTGACGACGGCGGAAAGCTGCACCGGGGGGCTGCTTTCGGGGGCGATCACGGCGGTTCCGGGAAGCTCTGCGGTGTTTCGGACGGGGTTCGTGACGTATTCGAATACGGCAAAGACGGATCTTCTGGGGGTAAAGCCGGATCTGATCGAAAAGGTCGGTGCGGTCTCTGAAGAGGTGGCCGAGGCAATGGCGGTGCGGGCGCGTTACCTGACGGAGGCCGATATCGCGATTTCGACCACCGGCATCGCGGGACCCGGCGGGTCGGAGCACAAGCCCGAGGGCCGGGTCTGCTTTGGCATCGCGGCGCCCGCGGGAACCGGCACGGAGACGGTGGAGTTCGGGGCTGTGGGCCGGGCCGAGGTGCGGCTGCGATCGGTAGAGCATGCGCTTACCCGGTTGCGCGAGGTCCTTCAGGCGCTCTGAGACAGGCCGTCAGGGCCTCGAGATCGAGCGGACCTTTCGAGGTGATGGACCAGAGCGCGTTGGCCTGCGCCTCTCCGATCAGGGCTTTGACCTTGGTCTGAACCGCTATTTGGCGCTCGGCGAGCGGGCGGTCCGTCAGCAGATCGTGATGGCTTTCAGCGAGGCCTATGGAGAGATGCGCTTCGGTTTCGGTCAGGCTGTCGTCACCTGTGACCTCGACCCGATCACGCAAGGCAACGAGATCGGGCGCCTGAATGATCGCAGGCTCGAAGGCGGCCGGTCCGGCGAGATCGCGGCCCGTCAGGGCCATGGCGACGGTGAGCGTCAGGCTGAACTTGGCCTCCAGACGGGTTTCTGGGCGGGCGATGTCGCAAACGGTGAGCCAGCGGGGATGCACGTAGAGCTTGATAAGCGGGCCTTCCGGGAGCGGGCCACGTTTGGCAAGCGTTCGGGCCGCCTCGATCGGGGCGTGGGTGCCGTGACAGCAGGCATAGAGCTTGTGGCTGACCGCCTTGAACCGCCAAAGGGTGCCGAGCGCGTCCCATGCGGTGGGATCGGCCTGCCCGTGATGGGTGGGGCCGAAGCCCTGCTCGGCCTCGAGGGCCGCGGGATGGGCGGTGAGTCCGGCCTGCGCCATCAGGGCGGCCTCGACACCGGCGGAGGCCGCCTGCCCCGCTTGCATCGGTTTGGCCATGGTGCCGAACTGCACCTTGAGGCCGGCGGCGCGGCTGGCGGCGTGGCCGAGGGCCCAGCGGATCTGCGTATCGTCGAGCTTGAGAAGCCGGGCCGCGGCGAGCGCGGCGCCGAATGTGCCGGAGGTCGCGGTCTGGTGAAATCCGGTCTGGTAATGGGCCCGCCCGAGCCACTGGCCGATGCGGATGGAGGCCTCGGCCCCGACAAGGGCGGCGGTGAGGGCCTCGTCGCCCGAGGCGTTGGCCTGTTCAGCGATCGCAAGAGCTGCGGGGAGGATCGCAACGCTGGGATGGCCGATATGGCCGAAATGCGTGTCGTCGAGATCAAGCGCGTGGGAGGTCGCACCGTTGACGAGCGCGGCGGCGCGCGGGCTGGTGCGCCCTGCGCCGAGGATCGATGCGCGGCCTTGGGCGCCGTCCTGAAGAATGAGATCACGCATGTGCCGGGCGACCGGCTCGTCGATGCCGGCCAGGCCGACGGCGGCCCAATCGAAAAGCGACAGGCGCAGGATCTCGAGCGCCTCGGCGGCCGGCTGGCTGTCCTGCGTTAAGCGGACGAGCCGGTCCGTGACGTCCTGCCCTGCCGGTGCGGTCACGATGTGCCGTAAAGCTCTTGCGCCCGGCGTTCGAAGGCGCGGACCACGCGCTGCATCGCTTCGTTGAAAAAGATCCCGGCCGCGCCCTGCAGGAGCCTGTTCTTGAATTCGAAATCGACGTCGAAACTGACCTCGCAGCCCTTTTCGGCCTCGTTGAACCGCCAGGTCGATTCCAGATAGCGGAAGGGCCCGTCGATATATTCGGTGTCGATCTGCTTTTTCTCCGGCCAGAGCGTGACCTTGGAGCCGAAGCGCTCGCGGAAGACTTTGAACGAGATGACCAGATCGGCCAGCATGACCTCGTGATCGCCCTTATCCTCGGTCGAGCGGACGCGCGCCGCGGCGGTCCAGGGCAGAAATTCGGAGTAACTCCCCACATCGGCGACCAGATCGTACATCTGGTCGGGGGTATAGGGCAGAACGCGCGTCTCGGAATGGCTGGGCATGAAGGTCCTTGCGGTGGCCAAAGGATGGTCCTTTTGTCATAGAGTGATGGCTTGCGAATCCAAGGGCCGGGACGGATCTGCCGATGCCAGAGACAAACTATGCCATCGATCAGATGATCTCTGCCAAGGAGATCGCCGCGCGGGTCGAAGCGCTGGCCAAAGAAATCAATGCGGAGTTCAAGGGGACCGATCAGCTTGTGGTCGTCGGGCTGTTGCGCGGATCGTTCGTTTTCATCGCCGATCTCGTGCGAGAGCTGGCCTTGCCGGTCGAGGTGGATTTCCTGGAAGCTTCTTCTTATGGAAATGCGATGGAATCGAGCCGGGAAGTGCGTATTCTCAAGGATTTGCGCGGCGCTATTGAAGGGCGGGATGTGCTGATCGTCGAGGATATCGTCGATACCGGTTTCACACTGCATCACGTCCGGGGCCTGCTGGAGAGCCGCAATCCGGCGCGACTGAAGACGATCGCGCTGCTGGACAAGCCGTCGCGGCGGGAGGTCGAGATCACGGCCGACTGGACCGGTTTCGAGATCCCAGACGAGTTCGTGGTTGGTTACGGGATCGATTACGCACAGCGGGACCGAAACCTGCCGTTCATCGGCAAAGTGCGGCTGTGATGGATCCGCGCTGGCTTATGCAGGCCAAGCGCTGGGCCCGAAACCCGCCGTCGCGCCGGAAGGTGTTTGCGGTGCTTGGGATCGTCGCGGTTTGCGCCGGTCTTTACGGTCTTGAGCAAGCGGGGCTGCTGCCGGATTGGATGCAAGCCGAGCGCGGCGCGCGGATCCCGCGTTAGCCGAGTGCCCTGAGCCGCGCCTCGCGCAGGCGGGCGAAATCGTCGCCTGCATGATAGCTTGACCGGGTGAGCGGTGTGGCAGAGACCATGAGAAAGCCCTTGCCGTAGGCTGCTTTTTCGTAGCTCGCGAATTCCTCGGGCGTGACGAACCGGTCGACGGCGTGGTGTTTGGGCGTCGGCTGCAGGTACTGGCCGATGGTCAGAAAATCGATATCGGCCGCACGCATATCGTCCATGACCTGCGCCACCGACTGACGATCCTCGCCGAGACCGACCATGATTCCGGACTTGGTGAACATGCTCGGGTCCAGTTCCTTGACGCGCTGGAGAAGCCGCAGGGAATGAAAGTATCGCGCGCCGGGCCGCACCTCGGGATAGAGGCCCGGCACGGTTTCGAGGTTGTGGTTGAAGACGTCCGGTTTGGCCGCGACGACGACTTCGAGCGCTTCGGGGGCGCATTTGATGAAATCGGGCGTCAGGATCTCGATCGTGGTGCCGGGCGACTGGCGGCGGATGGCGCGGATCGTCTGGGCGAAGTGCTCTGCCCCGCCATCCTCAACATCGTCGCGGTCGACGGAGGTGACGACGACGTGGTTCAGGCCCAGTTTCTTGACCGCATCGGCGACGCGGCCCGGCTCGAACACATCGAGCGCTTCGGGCGGTTTGCCGGTGGCGATGTTGCAGAAGGTGCAGGCCCGGGTGCAGACCTCGCCCATGATCATCATGGTCGCGTGGCCCTGGCTCCAGCATTCGCCGACATTGGGGCAGCCCGCCTCTTCGCAGACGGTGACGAGGCGATGTTCTCGCATGATGTCGCGGGTCGCCTTGTACCCTTCGGAGGTCGGCGCCTTGACGCGGATCCAGTCCGGCTTTTTCGGCTGCACGGCGTCCGGACGGCGCTGCTTCTCCGGATGTCTTTGAGAGGGTATCTTCAGATCCCGCATGGTCGCATGAACTCCAAGCCCGGCTTTTCACTTAAGGCCTTGCCCACCCGATGTCCAAGGGCAATACGGCAAGGCCGCCATGTTTGGATGACATGCCGCGCCCCCGGCCACTTGCAAGAACCGGAGGCAAGAGGATCAGGCGACGACGTCCCAGCCCCAATCGTCCAGCAGGGCGAGAAACCAGTCAGGGATTTCGAAATCCTGCGGGAGTTCGGCGACGGGATCGTCCTGAACGGGTGCGGGCACCTCAACTTCGGTTGCCGGAGGCTCTTCCTCGGTCTCGTCGAAGACGAAGTCGTCTCCCGCGCCTGTCCCGGGATCGATCTCGAGCGGTGCATCCGTGGCGGCGAAATTTTGTGTGACCATCACGGCGTCATACCCGTCGAAATCCTCGACCTCGATGCCGATGCCGATCGTCTCGAAATTCGGGTTGAGGATGTTTTCGCGATGTCCGGGGCTGTCCATCAGCGCATCGTGAAGCTGTTCCACATCATCGGAGATGCCCTCTTCGCCCCGTTCGCTTTGCCAGGCGATGTTCTCACCCCAGGTCCAACTGCCTTCGAAATCGAAGCCCGCATCCTCCATCCGGTCTCCGGCCGAGGAGCCGCCCTCCCCGGTATGGGAGAAGACGTCCTCTTCCAGCATCCATTCGCTATGGGTCTCGCTGGAGGCGTTCAGACGTGTGTCGAGAACGAGCGGATCAAGGTTTGCCGCCGCGCGCTCCTGGTTGATCAGCTCGAGCATCTGACGCTCTGCTGCATTTGCTTCTGACATGAATTGCGCTCCCTTTTTTGCCAATGCAGGGGCAGGCAGAACAGGAAGAGAGCGCGGAGTATATGATCCGACTTGGTCGGGCCTGGCGTCGGAGATGCGCTGCCGAATTGCCTTTGGCGCGACAGCGGCATCGTGCCGTCAAAGCGCACGGGACTAGGGGGCGCAGACTTTTGCCGAGGCGGATCGCCCGGCTTAGCGGTGAAGCGCTTGAAAGGCGGAAAGGCTGCCCCCTGCGCAATCCGCGATCGGTCGCCCGGACGAACGCGCCGGGCCGGCGGATCGCCGATGCCCTCAGGACAGCCCGATCCGAGAGATCAGCCGATCATCTGGGCGGCATCGCCCGCCTGGGCGTAGTGCAGCTTGAGCCGCTGGAGCGCGATCCGCAGGACGATCTTGCCGGAGCGGGCGGACCATCCCATGCGGCGCTCGGCTTCTTCCATCCCTTCCATCATGCAGCAGCAGCGCAGGACGACGTCGCCAAGGCCCGGTCCCAGATCCTCGAGCGCGGCCCGGACGCGATTGCGGGCGGCCAGGCTGGCATCGTTGCTGGTGCCGGTCTGGGGGGTCTCGGCGTCACCGAGGATCGCGCGATCAAGGCTGTCGGCGCCCTGCTGGCTGAGCCGGGCAAGCTCGTAATCCTCGCGCAGACGCTCTCCGGTACGGACGAGATCCTCGCTGAGGAAGGGTTTGCCGTCCTTGTCGCGGCGGCGGGAAAGACCGGCGAGCGGGCTTTCGACGGGCATTTGCCGGGATCTGTGGGCTAGAGGGGCAGTGGCGCCGCGAAATTCGGCCGGAGCCTCTTCAAAGCCCTGCGCCCGATTTTCGGCCTCTGCGAGGCGTTTGCGATATCCTTGCCGGCCGGCTTGCGTGATCCGGTAGCGGGAGACCCGCGCGGCTGGGTCGTGGCTTTCGGAAACCGAGATCCAGTCCTTGAGAGCGAGTGCCTCGGCAACGCTGCGATCGACGACGGCGGTGCGGCTTGCGCCTGCGGGGGTCTCGCGCAGAACGACCGCCCTTTCCATCTCGCGCGCGACCGCCAGCACGGCGCCGCTATCGCAGAGATTTCGCAGGACGGTCATTTCGTCCTCGGCAAGGCGCCGCGCCTCTGCCGCGTCATCGGTTTCGACAGAAAGATCGAAGCGGCTGGCGGCGCTTTTAGCCGATTTCACGCGTTCCAGATGCTGCTGTCCCAGCTTGCGCAAGGCGTCGTCGATCAGCGGATCGTCACGGCGGGTTTCAAACCGGCGGATCTGGCGCAGCACGGTCGAGGCGTGGCAGCCTGCATCCCGCGCGAGCGCCCGGATCGATTGGCCGTTTTCGGTATGGCACAGATAGTGACGCGCCGCCTCGGGCACCCAGGCCGGAAAGTGCGACGGATCATTTCTCAATACAGCAGATGTCATTGTGGTCTCCCATCCCCCTGCATCCGCCCGGTGCCCCCACCGGATCCCCACGCATGCAGCAGCTCAACTAAAAATTGTATCTCTTTAGAACGATTAACAAAGCGTTCATGAATGCAGATTGGTTTCCAAAGTCTAAACAACTCTGAACCGACCGTTCTCTGCTCTGCTCGCGCGCAACGGGGGGTGGGCCTGTGCCAATGTCCGTCCGTTGAACCACCGCTAAAGGGAACGAAGATGCTTGATATATTGACGATGATCCGCTCGCTCAAACGGCCCGCGCTGCTTGTCAGGGCTGCGAAATGCGGCGTGGACACCTATGCGCGTGGGATCGATCTTCCCCGGCTCTTGCGTGCGGAGGTGTTGCCCGGGCCGGGTCAGGCGCTTGTCGAATTGATGGAGATCGAGCGGGATCTGAACGCGCTGCGCTGCAACGGTGATGCGGCCTATAGCGTGGCCCCGCATGTGGATATCCTGATCGCCATCATGGCGGAGGCGCGGCTGCTGGAGACCGTGAGCCGCGTCTGAGTCAGCCGTCCGATCGCAGCTCGGCCTTGCGCGCCTCGACAAAGGCGTTGAGCCGCGCCTCGATGCCCGGATCAAGCGGCGGGGGGTCGTATGCCGCAAGGAGCGCCGTCACCCGGGCCGCGGCAAGGCTGCGCGTGTCGGGCGCGCCATCTTCGGCCCAGGTCTCATAGGGCCGGTGATCGAAGAGATCGCTGCGCCAGAACGCCTCCTTGAAATGGGTCTGGGTGTGCGCGCAGCCAAGATAATGCCCGCCCGGGCCAACCTCGCGGATGGCATCCATCGCCTGGGAGGCTTCATCGACGGGCACCCCGGCGGCCAGCTTGTGCAGCGTGCCGAGCTGGTCGGCGTCCATCACGAATTTCTCGAAGGAGGCGACAAGACCGCCTTCGAGCCAGCCGCAGGAATGGAGCATGAAGTTCACACCGCCCATCAGCGCGGCGTTGAGCGTATTGGCGCTTTCATAGGCGGCCTGCGCATCGGGCAGTTTGGAGCCGCAGAGCCCGCCGCCCGACCGGAAAGGCAGCTTGAGACGGCGCGCGAGTTGCCCTGCCCCGCAGAGGATCTGCGTGGCCTCGGGCGTGCCGAAGGTCGGAGCACCGCTGTTCATATCGATCGAGGTCACGAAGGTGCCGAAGATCACCGGCGCGCCCGGCCGGACGATCTGGGAATAGGCGATGCCCGCCATCACCTCGGCCAAGACCTGGGTCAGCGTTCCCATGACGCTGACCGGGGCCATCGCCCCGCCGACGATGAAGGGAGAGATGATGCAGGCCTGATTGGCCTCGGCATAAACCTCGAGCGCGCCCATCATCGTGGCATCGAAGGTCAGCGGTGAGTTGATGTTGATCAGCGATGTCAGGGCCGTCCGTCCGCCGAGCCCGTCAAAGAGGATCTCGCACAGATCGACGCTGTCTTTTGCGCGCGACGGATCGGTCACGGATCCCATGAAGGGTTTGTCCGACAGCGTGGCATGGGCCATCAGCATGTCGAGATGCCGCTCGTTCACGGCGATATCCGTGGGCTCGCAGACCGTGCCGCCCGAATGGTGCAGCCACTTGGACATGTAGGCGAGTTTGACGAAGGTCCGGAAGTCTTCCATCAGCGCATAGCGCCGCTCGCCATTGGCGTCGCGCACGAAGGGCGGGCCGTAGACGGGGGCCATGACGAAACCGTCGCCGCCGATCTCTACATTGCGCTCGGGGTTGCGGGCGATCTGGGTGAAACGTTCGGGAGCGGTCTTGCAAAGCTTGCGGGCCAGGCCTTTGGGGATCCGGACGCGCTCACCGTCGATGGACGCGCCGGCCTTGCGCCACCGCTCGAGCGCTTCGGGATTGTCGGCAAAGGTCACGCCGATCTCTTCGAGAACGGTTTCGGCATTGGCCTCGATCAGATCGAGAGTGTCCTCGGAGAGCATCTCGGTCAGGGGGATCTGGCGATGCGGCACGGCGGCCGCCTCGATCCGGATACCGCTTCGGGCGGCGCGGCGCGCGGCGCCTCCACCGCTGCGTCGTCTGAGTGCTTCGCCCATGATCCGTCTCCCCTCGTCCGCTTTGCAGCTAAGCGGATCGAGGGCGCACGCGACCGGGGATTTGCGGCGGTTCGCATGCGAAAGCGACATTCGCGCCGCGCCGAAGGGCACCGGGATGAAAATTCACGGGTGGCCGCGGCTGGCGCGATTGCGTGCCCGCGCGCCCCGCCTTATGAGGCGTCATGTCCAAGTCAGACCACCAGCGCCTTCTCATCATCGATTTCGGCAGTCAGGTCACGCAGCTGATCGCGCGCCGTTTGCGCGAGCTGAACATCTACTGCGAAATCCATCCCTTTCACGACGTCACCGCCGGGTTCCTTCGCGACTTCGCGCCCAGGGCCGTGATCCTGTCGGGCGGACCGGCCAGCGTGACGGCCCAGGGCTCCCCTCGTCCGCCCTCGGACGTGTTCGAGCTGGGCGTTCCCGTGCTGGGGATCTGCTATGGCCAGCAGGTTATGATGGACATGCTCGGCGGTCAGGTGGAGCGCGGCGCCGGGACCGCCGAGTTTGGGCGCGCCTATGTAACGCCGTCGCAGGACCGGATCGAGCTGCTCAAGGGCTGGTTTCTGGAGACGCGCGAGCAGGTCTGGATGAGCCATGGCGATCACGTCTCGAAGATCGCGCCTGGCTTTGAGGTCTACGGAACCTCGCCCCATGCGCCTTACGCGATCACCGCAGATCTGAGCCGCAATTTCTTTGCGGTGCAATTCCATCCGGAGGTTCACCACACGCCGAACGGGCGGACGCTTTACGAGAATTTCGTGCGTCTGGCCGGCTTTACCGGCGACTGGACCATGGCGGGTTATCGCGACGAGGCCATCGCGCGGATCCGCGAACAGGTCGGCGATGCGAAGGTGATTTGCGGCCTTTCGGGAGGCGTGGATTCGTCGGTGGCCGCCGTCTTGATCCACGAGGCGATCGGCGAGCAGCTGACCTGCGTTTTCGTGGATCACGGTCTGTTGCGGCAAAACGAGGCGGACGAGGTCGTGACGATGTTCCGCGATCACTACAACATGCCGCTTATCCATGCCGATGAGAGCGATCTGTTCCTTGGCGAGCTTGACGGCGTCTCGGACCCGGAGACCAAGCGCAAGATCATCGGGCGGCTTTTCATCGATGTGTTCCAGAAGCACGCCAACGAGGTTGGCGGGGCGGCGTTTCTGGCGCAGGGGACGCTGTATCCCGATGTGATCGAAAGTGTCAGCGTCTCGGGCGGCCCGTCGGTGACGATCAAGTCCCATCACAATGTGGGCGGCCTGCCCGAGAAGATGGGGCTCAAGCTGGTCGAGCCGCTGCGCGATCTTTTCAAGGACGAGGTTCGCGCTTTGGGGCGCGAGTTGGGTCTGCCCGAGAGTTTCATCGGGCGGCACCCGTTTCCCGGCCCCGGCCTTGCCATCCGGTGCCCCGGGGAGATCACGCGCGAGAAGCTCGAGATCCTGCGCCGCGCGGATGCGGTCTATATCGATCAGATCCGCAAGCACGGTCTTTACGACGAGATCTGGCAGGCTTTCGTTGCGATCCTTCCCGTGCGCACCGTCGGGGTCATGGGCGATGGCCGGACCTATGATTTTGCCTGCGCGCTGCGCGCGGTCACATCGGTCGACGGGATGACGGCGGATTACTATCCGTTCAGCCACGAGTTTCTGGGCGAGACGGCGACGCGGATCATCAACGAGGTTCCGGGGATCAATCGCGTGACCTACGACATCACCTCCAAACCGCCGGGCACGATCGAGTGGGAGTGAGCGGGTCCGAGGCCGGTTCGATCCTTGCGGGTGCGCACTCGTCCTGATTTGCGCGGGATCGACCGTTCGGATCCGCTAGGGCGTTTTTTTTGTGCACAAGGCGCCCCCTAGCCTTGCCGCAGCATGAGGCGGTGTGCGAGCCTGAGGCATATTTGACTCGGAGCATTTCCATGACCCGCTTTCTTGCCCTCTGGCTTTCCACGGTTCTGCTGATCGCCTCTGGCGGTCCTCTTATGGCGGAGGATCCGGTTCCGGAGGCCCGCGCGGTCTATGACCGGAATATCGATCTGGTCGGCCGGGATCTGGCCAACATCTTCGATACCACGCTGGAGGCCTGCGAGGCGGCCTGTACGTTCAACGAGGATTGCACGGCGTTCACGTTCAATCGCCGGTCCAATGCGTGTTTTCCGAAAACCGATGTGACCGATGCCGTGCCTTTTGACGGGGCGATCTCGGGCCGGATGGTGAAGGCCTCTCCGCAGGTTCTGGCCAATCTCGATGCGCGCGTGACCGAGCTTTCCTTTTTGAGCGAAAGAGATCTTGACGATGCGAGGACCTTTGTGCGCGGCACGAACTGGCCGTTGCGCAATTCAAGTGCGCAGCAGCGCTCCCTGGCGCTGACCGCGCTGCGGACGGATCTAGCCGAAGCTTGGCTGACCTTTGCAAAACGGGCGGATCGGACCGGGAGCCGGATCAGGAACGCTTATCTGCCTGCGACAATCGTTGCCTATCTGCGGGCCGACGCGCCGAACGTGCGACGCGAGATCCTTGTCGAGATGGCCTCTGCCCTGGAAGATCGCGGTCGGGGGCGCGACATGATCCCTGCCCTGCGGCTCGCGCAGCAGATCGAGTATCGGCAGCCGACCGAGAACGCGCTTGACCTTGCCATCGGCAAATACGGGTTCCGCGTAGCCGAGACGCAAGTCGAAAGCGATACGGCGACCCCGCGGATCTGCGCGGCGTTCAACGAGGATCTGATCCGGGCGGGGACGGATTACACTCCGTTCGTGCAATTGCCCGAGCCGCAGCTGGTCGTGTCGGTCAATGACGGGCAGCTTTGCATCGACGGCGTGAAACATGGCAGCCGCTATCGTCTGGTCCTGCGCGAAGGACTGCCTGCAGCCAGCGGCGAGACGCTTGTGCGGCCGGTCGAACTGACGCTTTACGTGCGCGACCGCAGCCCGTCGGTTCGCTTTGTCAGCCGGGCTTATGTCCTGCCGCGCATGGACGATGTCGCGATCCCGGTCGAGACGGTGAATACCGACGAGATCGAGCTGACGCTTCGGCAGGTCGACGACCGCAATATCCTTCGCACGATCCAGCAAGGGCTTCTTGGGCGTCCGGTTTCGAGCGGGCAGGACAGCTATATCTCGGGCCAGATCGGCACCGATATCTGGTCGGGAACGGCGACGGTCGAAAGGGACCTCAATCGCGATGTTCTGACCCGGATCCCGCTTGCCGAGGCGCTGCAAGACGCGCCTGCCGGGGTCTACGTTCTGACGGCCTCGAGCGTCGATGCGGATCGCGACATGCCTGCGGCAACGCAGTGGTTCGTTTTGTCGGATCTGGGTGTGGCGACCTATCTGGGCAATGACGGTCTGACGGTAGCGGTCCGATCGCTGGCCAGCACCGAAGTCGTCGAGCAAGCCAGCGTCACGCTGATCTCTCAGAGCAATGCGGTGCTTGGGTCGGTCCTGACCGATGAGGATGGCGTTGCGCGGTTTGCAGGCGGGCTGACGCGGGGTGTGGGCGGCAACGCGCCCGCCCTCGTCACGGTCGAGCGCGAGGGTGATCTGACCTATCTGTCGCTGACCGAAGCGGCATTCGATCTGTCCGACAGGGGTGTCGAAGGGCGCGAGCCAAGCCCGCCGATCGACGTCTTCGTGGCGACCGATCGCGGGGCCTACAGGGCCGGAGAGACGATCCACGTGACCGCGCTGATGCGCGATGAGCGGGCGACGGCCCTGCCCGGCATCCCGCTGACGGCGATCCTGACCCGGCCCGATGGCGTGGAATATACGCGCACCGTTTCGACGCAGGATGTGGCGGGCGGGCATGTCTTCGCCCTGCCTGTCGCAAGCACCGCGCCGCGCGGGACGTGGCGGATCAGCCTGCTGGCCGACGAGGATGCGCCGCCCTTGGCCCGCACCTCGGTTCTGGTCGAGGACTTCTTGCCGGAGCGGATCGATTTCGAGATGACGCTGCCGGACCAGATCCGTCTGGGCGATGCGCCGGATCTGAGGATCGAGGCGCGTTATCTTTTTGGCGCGCCGGGCGCAGATCTGGGGATCGAGGGCGACGTGCTGCTGCGCCCGGCATCCAGCCTTGAGGGATATCCGGGATATCGCTTTGGCCAGTACGACGCCGCTTTCGACGCTCAGGTGAACTATCTGAACGACAGCCAGACGAATGCGGACGGGATCGCCACTCTGGCGGTGGATCTGCCCGATGTGAGTGCGTCGCAACCGCTGGAAATGCGGGTGACAGCGCGCGTGAAAGAGGGATCGGGGCGGCCTGTGGAGCGGCAGGAGATCGTGCCGGTTCTGCCGGATCAGCCAATGATCGGGATCAAGCCCCGGTTCGATGGCGTGATCGACGAGGACACCGAAGCGGGGTTCGATCTGATCGCGCTGACGCCGGATCTGACATCCGCAAACCTCGATGTGCAGTGGTCGATCAACAAGGTGACAACGCGCTATCAGTGGTATTCCCTGCGCGGGCGCTGGAACTGGGATCCGGTCACGACACGGACCCGCGTTGCGAGCGGACGCGCGAGGTTGGGGGACGCTCCGGTGCAGATCGGCGGGATCGTCGACTGGGGCCAGCACGAGATCGTCGTCGAAACGGTTGGAGAGAGCTACACGGTTGCCTCCACCGATTTCTATGCGGGCTGGTACGCTCCGGCTTCGGCCACGGATACGCCGGATCTGCTGCAGGCCTCGCTTGATGCGGAGAGCTATGCCGTCGGGGATACGGCGACGTTCAGGATCGTGCCACGCTATGCCGGAACCGCCGTCGTGACGGTGATGTCAGACCGCGTCATTGCGATGGAAAGCGTCGAGGTGGGAGAAGGCGAGAGTGTGATCGAGCTGCCCGTTACCGAAGAATGGGGCGCGGGCGCCTATGTCGGCGCGTCTGTCATTCGTCCGATGGATATCGAGGCCAAGCGGAACCCGGCCCGGGCGCTTGGGCTGAGCTATGCGAGCGTGGCGCCGGGCGAGAAGGCGTTGTTGGTCTCGCTGGATGCATCCGATGTGATCGAGCCGCGGGGGCCTTTGGAGATCGGGATCGATGTCGAGGGGATCACGGCCGGAGAGACCGCTTACGTGACGCTTGCGGCCGTCGATCTGGGTATTCTGAACCTGACCCGCTTCGAGACGCCCGATCCGCAGGGACATTACTTTGGCCAGCGCAAGCTGGGCGTCGAGATGCGGGATATGTACGGGCGCCTGATCGATGGTCTGAACGGCGCCATGGGAACGGTCCGCTCGGGCGGGGATGCGATGGCGCAGGCCGGTCTGCAAAGCCCGCCGCCGACCGAGGATCTGGTGACGTTCTTCCGCGGGCCGGTTGTCATTGGCGCCGACGGTCAAGCGCGCGTTAGCTTTGATGTTCCGGCCTTTAACGGCACGATCCGCTTGATGGCGATTGCCTGGACGCCGACCGGTGTCGGGCAGGCCCAGAGGGATGTAATCGTGCGCGATCCGGTCGTGGTGACCGCCAGCGTTCCGCGCTTTCTGGCCCCTGGAGACGAAAGTCGGATGCTGCTTGAAATCGTGCATGCCGAAGGTCCTGCCGGTGAAATGGGTCTGACCCTTGAGGCTGAGGGCGTCACAATCGGCGCGGATATACCGGAGACGTTTGCTCTGGCCGAAGGCAGCAAAAAGGTCTTTGAGGTTCCGATTACTGCGCTTGATCCGGGCACGCACGAGCTGACGGTGTCTCTGACAACGCCCGATGATCGCGTGCTGACCAAGACGCTTCGCATGCCCGTGGTCGTCAACGATCCGGAGGTGAGCCGGATCAGCCGGTTCAGCCTGGCCTCGGGGAGCACGTTCACCTTCGACGACAACGTGTTTGCAGGTTTGGCCGCCGGAACCGGGAAGGCGACGCTGTCGGTCGGCCCCCTCGCCCGGTTCGACGCGCCCGGACTTCTAGCGGCGCTCGACCGGTATCCTTACGGCTGCACCGAGCAGATTACGTCCCGCGCCATGCCGCTGCTTTACCTGGACAGGGTGGCCACGACGATGGGTCTGGCGACGAGCGATCAGATTGAGGACCGCATTCAGGAGGCGATCTCCGAGGTGACGGCCAATCAGTCGGCCAATGGCTCTTTCGGGCTGTGGCGGCCCTCTCGCGGGGATCTGTGGCTGGACGCCTATGTGACGGACTTTCTGTCCCGGGCCCGGGCGGCCGGGCATGAGGTTCCCGAGGTCGCCTTTAGCAGCGCGATCGACAATCTGCGCAATTCGGTGAACTACTACCCCGATTTCGATGACGGCGGTCGGGATCTGGCCTATGCGCTGATGGTGCTCGCGCGCGAGGGGAATGCGGCGATTGGCGATCTTCGCTATTATGCGGATCAGAAGGCGGGGGCGTTCTCCTCGCCTTTGGCCGTTGCGCAGCTTGGTGCGGCGCTGGCGCAATATGGCGATCAGCCTCGGGCGGATGCGCTGTTCGGGCGGGCTGGTGCGCAGATCGAGCGGCAGATCATGCGGCAGGAAAGCCGGTCTTGGAGAAGTGACTACGGAACGGTTCGGCGCGACACGGCTGCGGTGCTGACCCTGGCGGTCGAAGCCGGAAGCAACGCGGTTGATCGCGATGTCATGACGAACCGGATCGGCAGCCTTGCGGCGCGGGCGTCAACGCAAGAGGCCGTCTGGACGTTGCTTGCGGCGAACGCGCTTGTCGATACGCTGGGTGCGGCGGGGCTGACCGTGGACGGCGCGGTGCCGGATAGGCCTATCGTTCAGTTGCGCGATGACCAGACGCAGCAGGACCCCGTTCTGATCGCCAATGAGGGGGCCGGATCGACCGAACTGACGGTCACGACCTTCGGCGTTCCGACAGAGCCCGAACCGGCGGGCGGCAACGGATATGCGATTGAACGCACCTACGCCACGCTCGATGGAGCGCAGGTCGATCTGTCGGATGTCGCGGTCGGAACGAGGCTTGTGACCATTCTGACCGTCCGGCCTTTTGGGCGGCAGGAGGCGCGGCTGATGGTCGATGATCCGCTGCCTGCCGGGTTCGAGATCGACAATCCCAATCTGCTGCAAGGCGGGGATATCGATGCGCTGGAATGGCTCGATCTGGCATCGCCGCAGAACGCGGAGTTTCGGACGGACAGGTTCCTTGCCGCCGTTGACTGGCGGTCGGACAAGGCGTTTCAGCTGGCTTATATCGTGCGCGCCGTCTCCCCCGGAAACTTCCATCACCCGGCGGCGGCGGTCGAGGATATGTACCGGCCGCAGATGCGCGCGCGCACCGATGCGGGCCGGGTCACGATCTTGCCGTGACACGCTGGATCTTCGCGACGGCGATCTGCCTTTTCTGCGCCGGGGCGGCGCGGGACGGGATAGATCGCTGGATCGATGCGACCGCCTTGCCCTCGCTGGAGGCGCCTGCGAGCGTCGAGGTGCTGGATCGGGACGGGCATCTTTTGCGCGCCTATACGATGGCGGACGGGCGCTGGCGCATGCCGGTGCGTCTGGAGCAGGTCGATCCGGTCTATCTGCAGATGCTGATCCGCTACGAGGACAAGCGGTTTTATCGCCATGGCGGAGTGGATTGGATCGCGATGCTGCGGTCAGGTCTGCAGGCGGCGCGGCATCTTGAGGTTACATCCGGTGGGTCGACGCTGACCATGCAGGTGGCGCGCTTACTTGAGGATGGCAGCACCGGGCGCTGGTCGGGCAAGCTGCGTCAGATCCGTGTGGCGCTCGCGCTTGAGCGCAGCCTTGGCAAGGACGAGATCCTGACGCTTTACCTCAACCACGCCCCTTTTGGCGGGAATATCGAAGGCGTGCGGGCCGCGTCTTACGCCTATTTCGACAGACCGCCTCGCAGGCTTACCGCTGCGCAGGCGGCCTTGCTCGTGGCTTTGCCGCAGTCGCCCGAAGCGCGCCGCCCGGATCGCGCGGCCGGCGAGGCGACCAGGGCCCGGGACATCGTTCTGGCGCGGTTGCACCGAAGCGGGGTCATAGACGAGGCGAGTTTGGCCGAAGGGCTTCGGAGGCCCGTGCGTTCAGGGCGCCACGCATTTCCGGCCATCGCGCCGCATCTGGCCGATTGGGCGATCAGGCAGGACCCGGCGGCGCAGAGCCATCGGCTGACGATAGATCGGGGCGTGCAGATCAGCCTCGAGCATCTGGCGGCAGAGGCGGTCGCGGGGCGGTCGGACCGGGTTCAGGTCGCTCTTGTCGCGATGGATCACCGGACGGGGCATGTGCTTGGCCATGTGGGATCCGCCGCTTACCGAGCCGATGGTCGCGCCGGGTTCATCGATCTGGCGAAGGCGGTCCGGTCTCCGGGATCGACGTTGAAGCCGCTCATTTACGGGCTGGGCTTTGATCAGGGTCTGATCCATCCCGAGACGCTCATCGCGGATCGCCCGACCGATTTCGAAGGGTATCGACCGCAGAATTTCGACGGCCTCTACCGGGGAGAGTTGCGGGTTCGCAAGGCGCTGCAGCTTTCGCTGAACATTCCTGTCGTCGCTGTCACCCGGGCGCTTGGACCGCATCATTTGATGGCCGGTCTGTACCGGGCCGGGGCGGATGCGGCCCTTCCGGGCGGAGAGCCGGGCCTTGCGGTCGCGCTTGGCGGGGTGGGTTTAACGCTGACGGATCTCGTCAGGCTTTACGGGGCCATCGGGAATGACGGACAGGCCGTCGATCTGAGATGGCGAGACGAGCCGACGCCGGGTTTCGTGTCCCGGCAGGTGATGAAGAAGATGTCGGCCTGGCAGATCGCCGATATCCTGCTGGAGGTGCCGCGCCCGGTCGGCGTGCAGGGCACCGGCATCGCCTACAAGACAGGCACGTCCTATGGGCATCGCGATGCCTGGGCGATTGGATTTGACGGGCGCCACGTGATCGGCGTCTGGATGGGACGCGCCGATGGGACACCCGTGCCCGGGGCGTTTGGCGGCGATCTGGCGGCGCCGGTCCTATTCTCGGCGTTTGCGCGGCTCAAACCGGATGTGGATCCGATCGCGCCTCCTCCGCCAGAGACGCTCCTTTTATCGACCGCGCAATTGCCTGAACATCTACAGCGGTTTGAGGATCATGATCGCGACAGGCCTGAGGGGCCGAGGATCGCGTTTCCTCCCGACGGCGCGGTGCTGGACGGCGGCGTTCTGACAGTGAAGGTCCAGGATGGGCGCGCGCCCTATATCTGGCTTGCCAATGGGCGCCCTGTCGGTCGGACCCACCGCAAACAACTAGAGATCGATCCGCTTGAGACGGGCTTTTCGTCGCTGACCGTGATCGACGCGGATGGGCGAACGGATGGCGCGCGGGTGGAGCTTCGGTAGAGCGCGGGGCCCCGGGGGCAGGCTAATCGGTCGCCACGCCGTAGATACGGGCGATGTCATCCAGCATAAGCTCGGCCGCGAGAACGCCGCCGGCGGTGTTCCAGATCGCATCGTTCACCGAATGGACCTTGCCTGCTTCGACGGCGGACAGACGTTGCCAGAGAGGATCGGACAGAGCGTCCTGGGCGGCGGCACTGCCTTCTCCATCGCCGGTCTCCCATGTGAAATGGAAAATGCGGTCGCCGTCCATATCCGGGATGCTCTCCTTTCCGACACGCAGAGCAAAATCGTCGACATCCTGATTGTCCGGCCGGGCGAAGCCGAGCTGATCGAGAAGAACGCCCGAGAAGCTGTCCTTTTGATAGATGCGGATCTGTGATGGCAGAAAGCGGATCACGGAGATCTCTTCCTGGACATGGTCGCCCAACGCGTCGGAGGTCGCGGCAATATCCTGTTTGAAGCCGTCCATGACGGCCGCTCCCGCCTCTTCTTTGCCAAGGGCCTCCGCATAGAGGGTGAAGTTGACCATCCAGTCGCCGCGCAAGCGCTCTGACAGAACCGTCGGCGCGATCGTGGAAAGCTGCTGGTAGATCTCTTCATGCCGCTGCTTGTTGCCGAGGATCAGGTCGGGCTCCAGTGCGGCGACCAGTTCGAGGTTGATGGCGCTTTCCTTTCCGACCGGCTCCACTCCCTCCATCTGTGCGGCGATGTGGTCATACCATGGATCACCGTTCCAGGAATTGGCGGCGCCGACAGGTGTGATGCCAAGGGCGAGCGCGGCTTCTGTTCCTTCATTCGTCAGCACGATCACGCGCTGGGGATCTTCGGGCACGTCGGTTTCGCCCATGGCGTGGATGACAGGCTCGGCAAAGGCGACGGGCGCGAAGAACAGCGCGGCGGCTGCGCTGAGAAACAGGCGTCTCGACATGGAGATTTCCTTTGATGCACTTTCGTGATCTAAGAAGTTTACTAAAGTAGTCAGGAAAGCAAGCCGCAACATGCGACACGTCATTTTCCCGCTGGCGGTGGTGTCGGTCTTGCTGGCATTTGGAAGCCTTCACCTTGGGATCCGCTTTACCCCGACCGGAGAGGTGATCGCCGCTTTGAGGGGGCGTGGCGACACGTCTGCGGCCTTGATCGTCCAGTCACTGCGTCTGCCGCGCGCCATTCTGGCCGTGATCGTCGGCGCGTCGCTTGGGCTGGCGGGGCTCTTGATGCAGACCGTCATGCGCAACCCGATCGCAGAGCCTGGCTTGCTCGGTGTGAATGCCGGCGCGGCCTTTGCGGTCGTGATCCTGCTGACGCTTTGGCCAGGAGCCTCGATCCTTTCGGTGATGCTGGTCTCTGCGCTTGGCGCTGCGGCGGCTGTCGCTTGCGTGCTGGGGCTTGCCCTGTCGACCGCGAGCGGTCTGTCGCCGATCTTTTTGCTGCTGGCCGGTGTGACCATCGCGGCGCTGCTGAATGCGGGACTTCAGGTGCTGATCATCCTCGACGAGGCGGTGATGGAGGAGCTTTTGTTCTGGCTTGCGGGTGCGTTCGTGGATCGTCCGCTGGAGGGGCTTTGGTTCGCGCTGCCGGTTGTTGCCTTGGCGGTGATCGCAGTCTTTCGCTATCGGGCGGCGCTCGATGTTCTTGCGACGGATGATGCCACCGCCGAGACGCTGGGCGTGGATGTCCTGCGCATGCGCCTTGGCTTTCTGGCAGGCGTGGCTCTGCTTTCGGGAGCCTGCGTGGCTCTGGCAGGTCCGATCGCCTTTGTCGGGCTCGTCGCGCCCCATCTGGCGCGTCTTTCGGGCGCGCGCAGCATGGGATCGCTGATGCCGCTGTCGATGTTGTGGGGCGCGGTTCTGGCACAGGCGGCGGATATCCTCGCCCGGTTCGTTCTTTATCCATCGGAGGCCCCGGTAAGCGCGGTCATGGCCATCGTCGGCGTGCCGCTTTTGATCGCGCTGCTGCGGCGCAGGCGGATCGTTGCGGCATGACGCGGACGGCAACAGCCCTCGGGATTGCAGCGGTGCTTGCCGTGCTGTCGCTGGTCGCGGTGGCGCTTGGCGCGTCGTTCATGTCTCTCGACAGCGTTTTCGCCAGTCTTTTCGGAACCGGATCGCGCAGCGATCAGATCATCATCTGGACCCTCCGCATGCCGCGGGTCCTGCTTGCCATCCTGGCCGGCGCGGCGCTTGGCATAGCTGGCACACTGCTCCAGCGGGCGACGCGCAACCCTCTTGCCGCGCCGTCTGTTCTTGGCGTCGTGGATGGGGCGGCGCTTGGTGTGCTTTTGTTCCTGCTTTTCTTTTCCGATGACGCAAATGCTCTGACCGTGTCGGTCTATTGGCAGCCCCTCGCGGCTGCCTTGGGCGCCTGCCTCTTTGCGGCGGCTGTCGCCTTGCTTTGGTGGAGAGAGATGCAGAGCCCGATGCGGCTGATCCTCTATGGCGTCGCGTTGGCAGCTTTGGCAAACGCGCTGGTTGTCCTGCTGATCATCGCCGGTCCGGTCTTTCGGGCCAGCCAGGCCCTGATCTGGCTGGCAGGATCGGTTCATACGGCGGAGTGGCGCGACGTGCAGCTGCTGGCGCTTTGCATTGCCGGACTGGCGATTCCGGCGCTGTTCCTGATACGGCCGCTGGATCAGATGCGCCTTGACGATCAAAGCGCGCGGGCGTCGGGCCTTTCCATTACGGCAACCCGCATTGCGGCCTTGGCCCTTTCGGTCCTGATGACCGCAGCTGCCGTCAGCGTCGTGGGCGGGATCGGTTTTGTCGGATTGATCGCTCCGCATCTGGCGCGCCTTCTTTTCGGATCACGGATCGGGGCGCAGATGCTGGGGGCGGCCCTGATCGGCCCGATCATGATCGTCGGCGCGGATCTTATCGCGCGCCTTGCCTTCCAGCCGCTCGAAGTGCCTGCGGGCGCGCTGACGGCGCTGATCGGCGCGCCGTACTTCCTTTACATCATGTTTCGACGAGGGCAGGCCCATGCGTGACGACACTCTGGCGGGCGCCTTGCAGGTCCGCGACCTGACCGTTCGCTACGATGGCACCCTTGCCGTTGACGGTATCTCGCTCGACGTGCCGACGGGGCAGATCACGGCGCTTTGCGGGCCGAATGGATGCGGGAAATCATCGGCTTTGAAGGCGATCCGGGGGCTGGTTCCATCGACAGGAGATATCACGCTTTTCGGGCAGGCCTTGAATGGCCAGCCCCACCGGGCCATCGCGCGCCAGATCGCCATGCTGGGTCAATCGCCCGATGCCCCCAGAGAGATGACGGTTCGCGACCTGATCAGCCTTGGACGATACGCGCACCGGTCCGGCTTTGGCGGGCTGAGCGGCGCCGACTACGCCGCGATCGAACGCGCGGTGGCGGACACCCAGCTTGAGGATCTGCTCGATCGTCCTTTAGGCGCTCTTTCCGGGGGGCAATTGCAGCGGGCGTGGCTGGCCATGGTGCTGGCGCAGGATGCGCCGGTGCTCTTTCTCGATGAGCCCACGAACCATCTTGATATCAGCCATGCCTTGTCCATGCTGTCGCTTGTGCGCCGGCTGGCCGTGGAAAAGGGGCTGACCGTCCTGGTCGTGCTGCATGATCTTAACTTTGCCGCCGGGTTCGCGGATCGCCTTATCTTTATGAAGGAAGGCCGGATCGCGGGGCAAGGCGCTGTGAGCGATGTCTTTCAGGCCGACCTGATCGCAGATGTGTTCGAGATCCCCTGCACCATCCTGACCCGGCCCAAAACGGGACGCCCCTTCGTGCTGACGGAATAGCCTGTCATCTCTCGACGCGAAGACGGTCCAGCCGGAGCCTGTGACGCTGATCCGTCAGGCGCCGCGCCATGGCGTAAACGGCCCCGACCACGCCAAGGACCGACGTCCCGGAGATGAGAAACATCAGCATCATCTGATACTTCGCCGCCTGCATCACATCGGCGCCGGCGAGGAGTTGGCCCGTCATCATTCCCGGGATCGTCACAAGACCGATGGCGGACATCGCGTTGATCGTCGGCATCAGCCCGGTTCTGATCGCCTGCCTGACCGGACCCGACAGCGCCTGATGGCGCGTATGGCCCGCCAGAAGGCGCGCTTCGACGATGCGCACGTCCCGGCGGACGGTGGTCGAGAACGTGTCGAGCGCGAGCGCCATGCCGGTCATCGAGCTTCCCGCGACCATCCCGAAGACGGGCAGCGCGATCTCGGGCGCATACCAGGGCTCCGCTTCGATCAGGATCGCGAGAGCGGGAAGAACGATGATCCACCCTGCCCCGATCATCGCGCCCGCGCCGATGGTGATGGTCCAGCGCCGGCCCGCGGGTGCGTCTTGCCGGGCCAGAACCTCCAGCCCTGCGAAAAGGGCCATTGCCGACATCGCAGCCAAGGTAACCCAGACATTGCCGGCCGCGAAGATCAAAGCCAGAAGGACTGCCAGCACCAGAAGCTGCACGACCATGCGCAGACCGGCCAGAAGAAGGCTTCGCCCGATCCCCAGCGACAGGATAAGCGACAGCCCGGCCCCGAGAAAGAGAAGACCCGATGCCAGAGCGATGTCGATGGGGGTCAGATCCGGGGTCATTCGAGATCCATCGCCGCGAACCCCAATCGGCGCGCTTGGTCGGGATCGTGCGATGTCAGAAGGATGGCCGTACCGGATGTTGCCAGACGGAGGATGAGACCCTCGATCAGACCAGTCGAGGCAGGATCGAGCGGTCCGGTCGGTTCGTCGAGCAGAAGGACTTTCGGGCGCCGTGCGACAGTGATGGCGATCGCTGCCCGCATGCGTTCGCCGGACGACAGGGTCTCGATGGGGGCAATCGTGCGGGTCGCACAAAGATCGACCTCGGCGAAATCGGCGTTGGATGCGTGATCGGCGAGCGTTGCGTGCCAGAACGCCGGTTCGGCAGGGACGAGCGCGACGTGCTTGCGGTAGTCCGACGCAGCCAGCGTGGTGTGGCATCGGCCATCCAGCGTGATCCGGCCAGCCCCTGGATCGAGGTCGGCCAGCCTTCGAAGGAGCAGGCTTTTTCCTGCGCCCGAGCGCCCGCGGATGACGATGCCTTCGCCCTGCCCGACACGAAGCGAGACGACACGGCCGGTTGCAAGTGTGACGTCTTGGGCGGCGAGCATGGGCAGAGGGTAAGTGCTGATCTGGCGGGGAACAACGACGATCTGCCTGATTATCGCGGGGCGCTGGAGACACCTGCGCCGCGCATCGCGAAGGCCAGACCACCGATGGCGAAGACGACCGCCGCCACGAGAAGCGTCGGCAGTCCGACCTTGTCGAGCATCGACAGGGCCGCGCCGCCGAAGATGAGGAATGCGATCGCCTCTAGGCTGACAAAGCTGGCCAGTTCGGTTGCCTGTCGCCCTTGCGCGCAAAGCGGCATCAGCAAGGCGCGCTCGGCCGTGAATATCGCGAAGACGGCAAAATTCGCATAAAGGATTAAGGTGACCACTTCGGCTTTCTGAAGGCCATCCGCCGCCAGCACGGCGATGAAGATCACGACGGCGATGTTCAGAAGTCCAAGGCTCATCAGGACGCGGTAGCCCCCCAGACGCTCGACCGCGTGACGGGCGATCAGAGCGCCCACGAGGCCTGCCGCATTGCCAAGGACGATCCCGATCAGGCTGCTCTGTGCGATAGAAAAGCCGACATCGATCAAAAGCACAGATTTGGCGGCATAGGGATCACGACCGGAACCGTCAGCAGAAACACGGCGGCAAAAAGGCGTCGGGGCTCGGGGCGGCGGAAAATCGAGAGCTGGCTCCAGAAGGCCGGTGGGGTGTGGCCGGGACTGCCCTTCGGTTCAAAGGACAGGGCGGTTCTTGAGATGACAAGAAAGAGCGCGGTTGCCGCAAGCAGGCTGAGGATCACCGCGCCCCAGCCGAGCGGCCCAAGAAGATAAAGGATGCAGGCCCCGAGTACGAGGCCGGCTAGGGCAGAGGCCGCCGCCTGAAGCGATGCCCCCCTTGGATAGGCCGTGTCCGGCAGGCCCTTGACCATCAAGCCGCCAAGAGCCGTCTGGAGCGTTCCCAGAGCGATCATCATCGCGCCGATCAGCGGGATGACGGCATAGGGGCTTTGGCCGGGGTCGAACGCCCAGAGCGCGAGCAGCAAAAGACAGACGGCGGCCTGCGATACCAGAAGCCAGCCGCCGAAGCGGCCACCCCTGCCGATCTGAACACGGTCGATAAGAGGCGCCCAGAGAAAGCGAAGGGTATAGGGAATTGCGGCAATATAAAGCAGCCCGATCGTTGCGGAGGCAATACCGGCATCGCGCATGAACAGGGCCACGCCTTGGGCGGCGAATTGTGCGACCAGCGCGCAGGCGAAACTGACCACCCCGATGGCGACAAGCAGCCGGTTTTCAAAGGAGCGGGACACGCGCTACCAGCGCGCTGTTGCGGTCAGGCCGACGCTCAGCGGATCGGTCACGTCGGCATAGGTCTTGTCGCTGACGAAGCGTGTCACGCCCATTTCGTCGAACAGGTTTTCGACATATCCACGGATTTCGTAACGACCGACGAGGGCCGTCGCACCAATATCGACGATCCAGTAGTCGCCGACCTCTTCGTCGCTGATATTGTTGAAATCGTTATATGAAACGCCGCGATAGGTCGCCCGGCCGTCGAGAGAGACGGCGTCGCTGACTTGGTAAACTGCCCCCAATGTTAGGGTAACAGCCGGGTCCTGCCCGAAGGAATTTCCGCGAAGGTCGGGATTGTTCTCCTGCGGCTCCGTAACCTCGGCCTCAAGAAAGCCTATAGCCGCATTTAGGTTAAGCTGCTCCGTCGCCCGCCAGGCCCCCTCGATCTCCAGACCGTAGCTTTCGCCCTCCTGCTGGTTCACGACCTGTAGGGAGGATCGATCGCCAGGTTCAAGTTCAGCATAGAGCTGGGGATTGTCATGATCGTTGTAAAAGGCGGTCACGCCGAGGTTGACGCCAGCATCTTCCCAAGTCCGCCGATAGGTGATCTCGTAGGCGGTGACGGTCTCGCTCTCATAGGTATAAGGCGATCCTTCGAAGATGTTGACCGAGGATCCGCCGGGGTTGTAGCCGCGGCGGACAGACGCGTTGAGCACGGTCGTGTCGTCGAAATAGCAGGCCAAGCCCAACGTGGGGAGGAGTTCGGTCTCCGTCTCGCTATAGTCCTGCGCGCCCGCGATTGATCCGGATACGCTCAACTGATCGCGCTCATCCTTATAGTTTAGCCAGCGCGCGCCACCAAAGACCGTGAGCCTATCGCTGATCCCGTAGCGAAACTCGGAAAACACGGCCTGCGAAGATGTCTCCACATCGCTTTCGAAGCGAAAAAGGCCGGAGATATCCGTTCTTTGCTCGCGCTGCTCGAAGCTGAGGCCCGCGATACCAGAGAGTTCGCCGTCAAGGAGGCGATCTTCGTTTCCAAAGCGATAGACGATTTCCTGAGCGGAGATCTTTTCATCTACGTCGAATGGAAACGGATACACCTGCTCGGGGATGCTTTCGTACTCATCCTCGACATAGAACAGAACGAGTTGGAGCGTTCCAGTTGTCAGCTCGAGTTCGGTGTCGAGAGACATGACGTTGGTTTGCGTATCGAATGTTCGAGCAGGGATCCCGAACGTGCCAGCGGCCGCATTGTCCAGGATACGATCGGAGAGCGCGCGTCCGGTCAGCCGCTCGGTCTGAACCGTATTTCGGGTCTGCGGCGTCTGACCCCATTGATGCTCGCCGAGAAGGTTGACTGTGAGCGGGCCAAGTCCGGTCTCGAACTCGCCCAGAATCTTGGCGCGCAAGCGAAGATCGTCATAGTCGACGATCCAGTCATCCTCGACATCCGAGGCGCGTCTGGGATCTGCGCCATCCTGAGCCTCGAAGGTAAAACGTGCGGCGACGGTTTCGCTTATCGGACCGGACGCCATGGCATTGAGCATGGCGTTCGTGCCGTGAAAGTCATCCGCCTCGATGCCGAACTGAAGCGCGGCTTCGGGTTCAAATGTGGGATCGTTGGTGTCGATGATGATCGCGCCTGCAAGCGCCGAACGCCCGCGCAACAGCGATTGCGGCCCGCGCAGAACCTCGATCTGAGAGACGTCCCAAAGAGAGGAGCCACTCGAATTCGGCAGAACCGCCGGGCGCGTCACGCCGTCGATGACGAAGGACAGTCGCGGCAAGGCGCCGGTCAGGTTTGCAGAGACGACACCGCCCGGCCCGCCGCCCTGAATGCCACGGATCGACGGCAGTTCGCTTTTGCCTTCGACAAAGACGTTTGGCGTCGCGATAAGCACATCATTGACATGGACCTGAGGCTCTCGCGCGATCTGGTCTTCTTCGATGACGGTCGCGCCGACGAACGTATCTTCCAAACTGCGCTCGATCCGTTCGCCCAGGACGACCGTTCCTAGAAAGACGCCCTCCTCCTCTTCTTGTGCCTTTGCGCCCGAAGGTGTCATGGCCAAGATGCAGACTGACACGAGACCGACATTTGGCTGACATTTCATGGCACAGTATCCTTACAATTTTTGTAAGCTATACGAGCCCTTTGGCGGACGGACTACAGGCCACTCCGGTCATTTCGGACAAATAGACTGATCGTTCAGACAATGCGTGAGGGCGGCTTGCCGAATTGACGTTTGATCGCCCGGGACAGCGCCTCTGCCGAACTGTAGCGGAGTGTTTCGGCCACAGTGCCGACCGAACACCCGCTGATCAGCATCTCGCGGGCTCGGATCATCCGCTCCTGCCGCATATATCGGCCGATGGAGCATCCCATGCGTCCGTGAAACGCCTGCTTTAGCGTCGAAGGGCTGACGCCGCAGCGGACAGCGACATCGGTGAGGGTCAGATCGACCGTGGGGGAGGCTTGGATGATGCCGATTGCCGTATCGGTAATGTCCTTGCCCAGGGCCATGTCGTTATCCACAGCTGGATCGGTGGGCAAAAGGGTGCGGCAGGTGTTCAGAAGGCGCAAAGCGATCGCATAGGCCTCGAGCCCGCTGCCCGATGAGGCCACCCGAAGCCGCAAAAGACATTCCGCAAGAGAGATGGCATCGACGCTGGCCGGTCCATGGAGGTGCGCCTCGGTTGCCAGGGCGGACAGGCAGAGCCGGATGAAGGTCGGATCGGTGTCCTCGTGGCGCGACAGGAAGTCTTGGGAGAATGCCAGCGAGACGGCTCTGAAGGCCGGTTGCGCAGGTGCAGTCACACGCCAGCGTACCCTCTCTCTGCACCCGACGAGCCCCATCATTCCAGCACAGAGGCCCCCTGCCCGACCGGGCTGAACCAGCTCTTGCGTTCGGGATATGCCTGCCAGCCGGATTTCGACGACAAGTCCCGGATGACCCAGCAATTCCGCATCATAGGACGGCTGGCCTGTCAGGTCCGCCCGCATCACCCGCAATCCGGGCGCAACCTCGACGCTTTCGATCCTACCCGAGCCAAGCACCCGGCGTCCGCCCTTGGTTGCAACTTTCCGCACCTCCACGCCGCCGTCGATCCGGGCGATGCTATCGGCGGTGATCTGCTTGGGAAGCCTCGCAGGCAGGGTCACGGGGCGGATCCGTCAGCTTCCAAAGCCGGGCATCCCGCGGCGCCAATAGGCGGTGCTCAATTGACCTGTCTTGTCGAGGCCAAGCACCGCCTTGAAATGCTTTCGGAGGTCCTGCGCGTTCTGGAATTCCCCGGCAAAGAACGCGTAGTCGGTCCGTCCAGGCGTCGTAAGATCCTTTACTAAATCAACGATGCGCTTCTCGAAGTCTTCTGGCTGGACCCTGTGCAACGTCAAAGCCGATTGCGGGAGGTAGGTTTTGAGATCGCAGGTCTCGGGAGCGGCGATCACCATGTTGCCTGTCGCATCAGGCCCCATCCGATCAAGGAGCCGCGCGATCGCGGGAAGGCCCGTTCCGTCGGCGGCGAGAAAGTAACTCTGGGCTTTCGGAAGGGCGCTCATCCCGGCAGGGCCCATGATACCGATCTGGGATCCCGGTGCCACATTCTGCGCCCAGAGTGAGATCAGCCCGTGGCCATGCCGAACGATGTCGATATCGACCTCCATCGCATCCGGGCGAACGTTCTTAAGCGTCACAAACCGCGCATGAAGCTTGTCTTCGCCCGTTGGCCATCTTGGTGATCCGTTCTCGGCCATGACCGGCCAGACAGGTCGGCGATCCGGGTCCACCGGCAGCATCGCGCGGACATGAATGCCCTCTTCTGCAAAGAGCCTCTTATCCGGCACGCGCAGCGTCACGCGTTGCATTCCATCAAAGATTTCGTTCGAGGAGACAGCGGTCAGCACATGGAAATTCGCGGGATGATCCCCGGCATTCGCCGTCTCCCCCGACCAGCGGATCAGCGATGCCGCCGCCTCGTCCAGTTCCCCGACATGATAGGCAATCTCTTCCTTGAAGAAGATCAAGGAGCCTTCGTTCGGGCCCGCAATCCGAATGTAGAGCCCGGTCTCGAGAACCTTGAAATCCACCCTGAATGCCTCGTGCTCGATAAAGCGGGTGCCGTCACCCGCTTCCTTCAGGGTCATGCCGTGATCTTCGGTGATGTGTTGTTCAAAGGCGCCGAGGATCTCGCCCGGGCGGCGCGTGGTCACGATCGTGTCTGCGTTGTGCAGCATGGGGAGGACAACCTGTCATGTTGAGAGGATTGGCTGCCGTCAAACCCCATCGACTGCCGCATTGCGGGTCAGATGGAGGTCTTCGAGTGGCTCTATGCTGCCAATGTCGGGCAGCAACGTGCGAAACGTAGAGGATTGCCCGAGATCCCTCAAGTTCATCGGCTGCGAGCCGGATTTCGGATTCTATCGCGGCTGAGGCACTGGGCTGTCTTTCGTGCATTTCCCAGTCTCCGAGCGCCAGATGGAAGCGACTTTAAGCTTGGGCAGGATCCCGATGCTGCCCCGTCGGGGATGCGGTGGATGTGATCCAGCGGGAGCTCGACGTGGCGCGATGCTGAAAAAGTCTGGGCCATCGCGACCTCAGAAGCCTTGAACAACGCATCTCTCTCGCTCTTTGGCTGCGATGCGATCATGGCTCCGAAGAGGTTCCAGAGAATGAGAAGTTGTTGATGGATGAAAAGAGAAGATCGATATGCGCGCCTCCGAAACATCGACTGATGAGCGACCGATTGACCTAGGCCGCGTCAGCAATTTCGCGCAAGACGGTGACGTCATGTCCCCGTTCTGCAAAGAAACGGCCCGCGGGATGGAGGATGCGGGCTTCGGTATGCGGCGTGATCCCGCGCAAAACTGGCCCGGTCGGAGATCCGGCTTTCACTCGTCAGGGAGACGGCTGTTTAAAGTATCCCATAGTGCCGTGAAGCAAACGCGTGTTTACATCCTTTTTGATGCGATCCGCCATGGGTCGTTCGGTGACGCATGACCGTCTTGCCGGAGCTGCCTCAACGGAGACAAGATGCCCCTTCTACGTGCCGCCTTGATCCTTGGCCTTCTGTCCGCGGTCGCCCCTTTCGCGATCGATATGTATCTGCCCGCGATGCCCACAATTGCCGCGGATCTCGGCGCGGATCCGGCGGCAACGCAGTTCACGCTGACCGCCTATTTCATCGCCTTCGGTCTGGCGCAGCTTGTCTATGGACCGTGGGCCGATCAAGTGGGCCGCAAGATTCCTCTTTACACGGGTCTTGGGATTTTTTGCCTGGCCTCGATCGGTTGCGCCCTGGCTCCGACCATCGGATGGCTGATTTCCTTTCGTGTCCTGCAAGGGATCGGAGGGGCCGTTCTGATGGTTCTGCCCCGCGCTGTGATCCGGGATATGCATACCGGCACGCAGGCAACCAGGCTGATGGCGCTGGTCATGCTGGTCATTTCCGTATCACCTATGCTGGCGCCTTTGGCGGGAAGCGGTTTGCTTCTTGTTGGCGACTGGCGGCTGATCTTCTGGATGCTCGGGATCGCTGCGGTGTGCAGCCTGACCCTTACGGCGACCGCGCTGCCCGAAACCCTGCCGCAGGACAGGCGTGTGCCGGTCCGGCTGGGCGTCGTCTGGCGCGGCTGCAAGACGCTCTTTCGCGATCCGGTCTTCATGGGGCTAACGCTTATCGGCGGCTTTGGCTTTGCGAGCTTCATGGTCTTCATCGCCAGCGCTGCCTTTGTTTATTCAGGGCAGTTCGGTCTGAACCCGACCCAATTCAGTCTTGCCTTCGCAATTAACGCGGTCGGCTTCTTTGCCGCCTCTCAGGTTGCGGCCCCGTTCGGAGCCCGGATCGGGGTTCCGCGGCTTATTCAGCTGGCGGCTCTTGGTTTTGCCGGGTTCTCTGCCCTCCTGTTGATCGTGGCCCTGGCAGGCTTTGCGACACTTCCGGTCATCATCTTCGGCCTTTTCTGTGCCAATGCCTGTCTTGGTCTGATCATTCCGACGACAATGGTAATGGCGCTGGATCCCCATGGCACGATTGCCGGTCTTGCCTCATCGCTTGGGGGGACGATCCAGATGGTCACCGGCGGAGTGCTGGTCATGGTGACGGGCCTGTTCTTCGACGGCACCGCTCTGCCGATGATCGCGGCGATTGCGCTCTGTGCATGCCTCTCCCTCATCGCCGCGCATCTTACGCTTCGGGCGATGGGAGGCGGTAGCGCGCCCGCTGCCCCCCGACACTCCGTGTCACAAAAGGATATCCCATGAGCACAACGATCCCAAAGATCTCGCCTGCGGTGCTGAAGGTCGGGATGCTGTTATGTCCCGGCTTTTCCCTGCTGGCCCAATAGACCGCCAAGATGACCCGGCTGATGATCGAATATCGCCCCAAGCCCCCTTTCGGCATCGGCCGACCGGACCGGCAAGACCAGAGATGGTCGATATGGTCCATTAGATGATGGGCAATGAGATGACCCTTGCGGGGATCGAAATCGCCAAGATTAAGCGCGGGGAGGCGGTGAACGCATGATCGGCCTCACACGGGCAGCGATCCTCGAGGCGCTGACCTTGCTCGCTCTGATCGTGTTTCTGGTGGCGATCAGGCCTCAGTGAAGAGGCTCAAGATGGGAGATTTAGGCTTTTCCGCCCCGGTTTTCCCGATCCCTTAAGGCACTTTGTCTGCGATCTTTTTTCGGGCGCCTAGACAATGTCGAGTGTTTAAGTAAGGTACTAGGGCCTTAGCCAGACGAGCCGTCTTTCCCAGCCCGGGCGTACTCCCTTTCCAGAGGCAGCCAATGACGTCTTTCTCCTGCTCCTTGCAAACCCTTTCGTGTGTTTCGGCATACTGCGCCCTCGCGATGGTGGCGCCGACCGCCGCCATCTCTCAAGATACCGCGTCGGAGCTTACGATCGAGCTGAATGCGCTTGATCCGGTCGAAAGCGCCTGCCGCCTCGTCTTCGTGGCCCACAACGGATTTGAAACCGACATCACGTCGCTCATCCTCGAAGCGGTGGCCTTTGATACGGCGGGCGGCGTGGCGCAGATCTCGCTCTTTGACTTTGCAGACCTGCCTTCGGAGCGATCGCGCGTGCGGCAGTTCGATCTGCCCGGCCAGTCCTGCGACGCGATCGGCAGCCTTTTGATCAACGGCGTTCAGACTTGCGAAGGTGTCGAGGACTGCGCGGTCTCGGTGTCGTCCCGTACGGATGTGGAGCTTTTGGGATGAGCGGCATCATGGAACGGATCACCGGCCTTCTGGATCTTGGCGGCCCGGTTGTCGCATTGCTGGCCTGCCTGTCGATCCTTGTACTCGCGGTCACGCTCTATAAGCTTTGGCAGTTTCGTGCGGCCCGGGTCGGCGCCCATACGCGGCTGCAAGAGGCGCTGGATGCGTGGGATGCGGGCGACCGGGGCGAGGCACGGCGTCGGCTGGACGAAAGCCGCAGCCATTTGGCCCCTGTCGTCGAGATGGCGCTCGATGCGCGCGGCGACCGCGCGCGGCGCGACCGGATCGAGGCGGAGGCGGCCATGTCCTTTTCCCGCCTCGAAGGCAGCTTTCGCATTCTCGACAATATCGCCCAGATCGCGCCGCTCCTTGGTCTTTTCGGCACTGTTCTCGGGATGATCGATGCCTTTCGCGCGCTTCAGGCGGCGGGCGCGGCCGTCGATCCGTCGATCCTTGCGGGCGGTATCTGGGTTGCGCTGCTGACGACTGCGGCGGGTCTGGCGGTTGCGATGCCGACCTCACTGATCCTGTCTTGGTTCGAAAGCCGCATCGCCCGCGAACGGGATTTCGCCGATCTGCTTCTGGCGCGAGCCGAAGCGCCGGTCGAGCCATCTCGGGCCGCCTCTGCGGGGACCGGGGATCTTGTCTATGCTTAAACGCGGCTTCAGACGCCGGACCCTGTCGCTGACGCCCTTGGTGGATGTGATCTTTCTCCTCCTGCTCTTCTTTATGCTGACCTCGACCTTTTCGCGCTATGGCGAGGTCGAGATCGGATCGGCCTCGGGCGGCGCAGGAGCCGTGGCGCAAGGCGACATGCGCTTTGTCCAGCTGAGCCCGGACGAGATTCGGCTGGCCGGGCGGCCGGTCACCATCGACGAGCTCGGCACGGCGCTCGCCGGCACGACCGCCCTGGTTTCACTGACGGAAGGGGTGGATGCGCAGCGGCTGATCGACCTGCTGGGCGAGATGCGCAGCGTGCCGGATCTATCCCTGACGGTGCTGCGATGATCTCGCGGCGCAATGTCTTTCGCCGCAGGGCCGAACCGACGATTGCTTTGATCAACGTCGTCTTTCTGATGCTGATCTTCTTTCTGGTCGCCGGGACCGTCGCACCGCCGGTACGCCCTGATCTGACGCTTGCCCAAGTGGGCGGGCTTGAGGGACGCGCGCCGCCCGACGCGCTGGTTCTCGATGCAGATGGCGCGCTTTGGTTTCGTGACGCCGCGACCGATCCCGTCGCGCATATGGCGGCGCTCACCGCCGCAGGAGAGGCGGGCGCCGTGCGTATCGTTCCCGATCGCGGCGTGCCCGCCGAGCGATTGGTCGACGTGACCCTCGGACTGCGCGCGGCCGGGGCCCATCAGGTTTTCGTGGTCACTGAGCGGGGTCTGCAATGACAGGCTTGGTCCCCCGGTCTACCGCCGTCGCGGCGACGGCCGTGATCCTTTCGGTCGGCGCCCACCTTGGCGCGGCCGCGCTGCGCCCGCCGCCAGAGCCGACAGAGGTCGAAGGCGGCGGCGGAGCCGAGCTCACGATGGAGGGAACATCCTTTGCCGATCTCGTTCAAGGCGTCACCGATGCCGTGAGCCCCGATGGCGCCGAGACGGCCTCACCCGCTGAAACTGTGCCGCCCGTCGAGAGTGCGGAGGCGACGCCTCAAGTAGAGATCACCAGCACCCCGGAGCAGCCGCCGAGAGAGCAGGCCGCTTCGTCGGGAAAGGCTACGGTCCCCGTGATGCCGCCGGTGGTCTCTGCCCCGGTCGTGGCAACGACGGAAACGATCGAGGCTACCCAGGACACCGCGGCGCCTCGGCTGTCCCTTCGGCCCGCAGCCCGTCCGCCAGCGCTCGCGCAGCAGGCCGAAGCCCAGCGTCAGGCCGAAGCCGCGCGCGCCGCAGAGCCGCCCGCGCCGCAGCGGCAAGCATCACCCGAACCTACCAGGCGGGGCAACAACGACCAGCGAACCGCCACTGCTGGCGCAACCGGCGGAGCAGGCGGGCAAGCCGCCTCCTCTGGCGCGGGCCGCTCGCAAGCTGCAGGCAATGCGGCAGCGTCGAACTATCCCGGCGAGGTCCAACGCCGCATCTCCCGCCAGCGCATGCCGCGTAGTTCCGGACGCGGCGAGGTCCGGGTCGCGTTCACCATCGGCGGCGGCGGCGGTCTGGCCGCGCTTGGGGTGGCCGTCTCTTCGGGCAATGCGCGGCTAGATCAGGATGCCTTGCGTATCATTCAGCGCGCCGCGCCCTTCCCGCCCCCGCCACCCGGTGCCCGGCGAGCCTTCGTCATCGCCATCACGGGCCGCTGAGACGAGTTTCTGCTTTCACAGATGAACCGGTCTTGCCGGCTGCGCCAGTGCCTTAATGACAGGGGGGCACCGCCACCCATCTGCGCCCTCTTGGCCACTTATGGCGAGGGTTCGCTACCAGCGGCGTGTCGCACGAAGACTGACCTCCCGGCCAGCCCCGTAGGAGCAGACGAATTCTGACTGACAGCCGGTCACGTAGCGTTCGTCCGTCAAATTCGTGATGGCAAGATCGGCGGTCACTTCGTCCGATATCTCGTAGGATCCGTAAAGATCGCCAAGCGTCACGCTGTCCACCTCCAGCGTGTTGGCCGTATTTGTAAAACTTGGGCCCTGATGCCGAAGACCGAGGCCCAGCGACACCCCGTCGAGATTGCCCTGAAACGTATAGTCCGCCCTCAAGGACAGGGCCCGCTCGGGGATCAGGGTCGGCGTCGTGCCCACCAAGGCGGGATCGGCATCTTCGGTCACTTCGGTCTCGAGAAACGTCACCGCCCCCTGCAAGGTCAACCCGCTCTCGAACCGGTACTCACCATCAAGTTCGATCCCGTCCGCCCGGACCTCCCCCAGCTGGGTGAAAGGCGCGGCCGTTCCGGTGACCACATTTTGGCGTCGATGCGAAAGGCCGCAGCCTGCAGCGCACCATTGCCGCCCTCGGAGATCCATTTGAACCCGATCTCGATCTGCCGCGCGCCTTCAGGTTCGGTCACGCCATCGGCAGGCGAGATGACCCTCGCCTCGAAACTGTTCGACAGGCTCAGATACGGCGTCATGCCATTGGCGAACTCGTAGGCAAGCGCCCCGCGCCACGAGGTTTCGGCATCGTCCCGCTCGAACGCCTCGCCAAATCCGCTGTCGACATCCTGCTCGCTGCGCACCCAGTCGCGCCGCAAATTAGCCGTCGCGATCCAGCCCTCGCCCCATCTAAGCTGGTCCTGAACATAAAGACCGATTTGGCGCTGTGTCGTCTTGCCGTCGCGATAGGGCGGATCCAGCGTCGGCGTTCCGGGATCACCGCCGCCCTCCACCGCGGACTGTATCCCGGAGGCGGAGGCCTGGGTTTCGTCCAGGTCGTAGTACCGCGCATCAAGGCCGATCAGCAGATCATGGCTGACCGGACCGGTTTGAACCGTCCCGTAAGCGCGAAGATCGGTCTGAGCGGTGCGGACCAGCGTGTCATGTTCGAACGCGATCAATTCCAGCGTCCCCTGTCGGTCCGACGGTGTGGCCACGAAGCCGGAATAGTCGAACGGATAGTAATAGCGTTCCTCGACGCTCGCGACACCCAGCCGCCCGATGCCGGTCAAGGTCCAGCCATTGCCAATCCCCCGCTCGACGATGGCCGAGACCGAAGCCTGGCGGCGGCTGTAGTCATTCCAATCGGGATCCGAAAAATTGGCATCTGGATCGATGACGCCAAATCCAGGCGCACGCTCGACCGTGCCCACATAAGGCAGGAAGGTCGATCCGTTGTGCTGCTCGTCGGCGATATGCAGGTTGGCTAGCAGCGTGACCTCGGTCCCGTCATCGGTGGAAAAGGTCAAGGACGGCGCGAGCGTTCCCCTAAAGCCGTCGTTGAATTCATCGTAGCGGTCGCCGCCTCTTACCCGTCCGGCGATCCGGTAGGCCGCGCCGTTCTCCAGATCGTCGCCGATATCGAAGAACACTTCGGCAGACGGCGCATCGTCGATGCGAAAACCCAGCTCGCGGATGCGCCCGTGGGGCCGCTTGGAGATATAGTTGACCAACCCGCCAGGATTGGATCCGCCATAAAGCGCAGAAGACGGGCCGCGCAGAACCTCGATCCGCTGAAGCGAATGGGGATCGATGTAGAAGGATCCGAAGGCGAAGGCGAGGTTTTGGGCATTGTCCAGATAGACCCCGGTCTGGTCCGCCTGAAAGCCTCGGATGCGCAGCCAGTCATAATCGGCGTCATCGCCGAAGACGTCGGTGGTTAAGCCCGAGCTATACCGCAGCGTTTCGCAGACCCGGGTGGCGTTGAAGCGCTCGAGATCATCCTCGCCCAGAACCGTTACCGATTGAGGCACTTCGTTGAGCGGCACCGGAATTTTCGAGCCGGTCGCCGTCGGCGGGTTCAGATCCCCCTCGACCGGCCCCGCCGCATCTTCGGTGTTGCGCAGGATAATCATGTCCAGCTCGACAGGGTCCTGCTGCTGCGCGGCAGTGGGGAGTGCGACGCTGGCCATCAGTGCGCTGAGGACGGCGTGGCGTGTCATCATGCGTTTCTCCTGACCGTTTTATTCGGCGGGGCGATTGTCGGCATGCGTATTTAGATCGCCATCCAGAGCGGCCTCGATCATCGGCACCAGCCGGTCGATGGCGTAGGGCAAGGAGAGCAGTGAGGCATGCGACAGCGCGCTTCCCAGCTCAAGATCGGTAAAGACCTCGCGTCCCTCCCTATGGACCTGCAGAAATGGACGCGCCGCTAGATCCAGAACGTCGTCGTAACTGCCGTTATCGGTCAGCCAGATCAGCAGATCGGTATCCAGGGGCGACAGATCCTCGGGGCTGAATGCAGCCGCGAACGGATTGCCGGGCAAGGCGGCGGCATCGACGGCGGGAGGAGTTACGAACCCCATCTGCTTCAGGAGCTGCGCGCGCACATCCTGCGAGGTATAGGCGCCGGGAGTGCCTCGCCAGTAATAGGCTGTCACCGCGCCTCTACCCTGCCAGTCGGGATTGGCGGCGGCAATCGCGGCAAGGCGGTCCTCGATCCGGGTGACAAGCGCCTCGGCCTCGGCCTCGTAGCCGGTGGCCCGTCCGGCGATCCGCGCCCGTTCGTCCCACGGCAATGCGTAGTCGCTGACGCCATCCGGAACCGCCACGACCGGAGCGATCTGCGACAGCTTGGCGTGATCATCGGCATTGATCCCGGACCAAAGCGCCAGGATCACATCGGGCTCGGCCGCGGCAATCGCCTCGTAGTCGATCTGCCCGCGCAGGACCGTCGGCATCTCGTCCAAAAGGGGCGCGGCCCATGGCCACAGCACCCGCTCGGCATCGCCATACCAGTAGCGGATGACGACCGGCTGTACCCCGAGTGCCAGCAGATCGTCAGCGCCCGCGAAATCCAGCGAGGCGATGCGTTCAGGCTTTGCACCCAGGACTGCGTCGCCGAACTTGGTCGGGATCGTGAGCGGAAAATCCTGCGCGCGTGCCACCGGAGAGACCAGCACAGCGAGGCAGAGCGCGAAAGCGATACGCATCCCCATCCTAGAACCGAACCGTATAGCTGGCCGAGAGCGTTCGTCCGGGTGCTTCGACGTAGTAGTAATCGTCAAAGTCAAATGCTTCGACCGAGAAGGACTGCTGCAAGACGGGTGCATAATCGGCATCGAGAAGGTTATCGACACGCAAGCTCAGATCGCCGGAGCCAAGCTGAAACCGCGCAGAGGCATCGAGCACGACATAGCTTTCAATGTCCTGGAGGCCGGTAAATTGCTCGGACTTCGGATTGCGGCTTCCCGATGACAGCGCATCAAGGCGATAAGTGGCCCTGTCGGTCGGCGTATATTGTACGAATGCCGTGATTTTGGTGGGCGGGATCCGGTCAGAGCCAAGATCGCTGTCGAGATCCTCATCCCCGTCGGTATCAAACTCACCCTCGATGAAGCTGGCGGTTCCGCCGATGCGCCAGGCGCTGTCGATGTCGTAATTCGCCGTCAGCTCCACGCCCCAGATCTCTTCGGGTGCGAGGACCAGATCGAGATCCTCATCATAGGTCTCGCCGGAATTCGATTCGCTGAAGAACGCCGCGGCGCTGAAATCGAAGGCACCGTAATCGCCGCGAAGACCGATCTCGTAACTTTCTGTCTTTTGCCCTTCGCTGCTGGCATCATCGACCGACGCCACGGTGCCATCGGCCAGCGCCCGGGCCAGAAGGCCCAGCTGAAACGTTTCGGAATAGCCGCCGTAAAGGCTAAGAGCGTCGGTCAGATCATAAGAGGCACTGAGGTTGAAAAGCGGCTCCTCGAACTCGATCTCCCCACCCTCGACAGCGGTGCCGTTTTCGTTGAGGAAGTCGTCGACCTCGACCGTCAAAAGCTCGTAGCGCAGACCGCCTGTCAGACGCAGCCGCTCTGTTGCATCCCAGGTCCCTTGTAGGAACGGCGCATAGCCGATCTGCGTCAGATCGGGTGTGCCGGACGGCCCGTCGATATCCGTCACCGTCGTCTCGTCCCGGATCAGATCGATCCCGTAGGCCAGCGTAACTCCCGCTCCGACGGGGCTCGTCATCGTCAGGCGCGCGCCGGTCTTTTCGGATTTCGTTTCATATTGCGGAAAGACGGAGCCGCCGAATTCGGTTCGGGTAAAGGTGTTCCGGCGGTCGTTGTGGTAGACCAGAAGGTCAAAATCCCCGCCGAACAGATCGTCATCGGTATAGCGCAAGGAATAGGTCTCGTTGCGGGTTCCGGGACGGTCGGTGTTCAGATCGCCCCGGTCGGGCGTCGCGCTGTCGCCCTCGCTTAGATCACCGCCTGAGACACGACCTGCAAAGTCACTGTCCTGCTCGGCATCATAGATGCTGGCGCTCACTTCTAGGCGCCGCCCCGGCGACAGATCGTAGCCCAGCTTGAGCAGACCTGAAAACACCGTGATGTCATCGGTGCCGCCCTGACTGCCGTAGCTGTCCGGCGGACGGCGCGTGCCATCGGCGGTGAAGCTGCTCCCGGTTTGCTCGGCAGAGAGTGCCAGCAGCATGTCGACCGGTCCAAGCTGCCGGGATGTGGTCAGCGAGGTTGTCGCGGCCAAGCTGTCGCTCGCCTCACCCGGCTGCACCCGAAGACCAAAGCTCAGCTCCGTGAACGGCTCTTCGCCCGGCCGCTTGGTGATGATGTTCACAAGGCCCCCCGCACCGCCAAACCCAAAGGCCGCTGTGGTGCCGCGAATGACCTCGACCTGCTCAATCACGCTGGTCGACAGCCCGTTGAGTGCCCGAAAATCATTATTGAGCGTGTTGGTCTGCGGCACGCCATCAATCAGCGTCAGAAAGTTGCGCCCCCTGAGCTGCTGCCCGTATTCCGTCAGGTTCTCCGTCGGTGGCGCCAGACCGGGGACGCTCTCTCCCAGAACCTCGCCGATGGGTGTGTTGACGCTGGTCCGATCTTCCAGCTCCTCCCGCCCCAAGACAGTCACCGAAACGGTGGCTTCATCGACGGGCGTCTCCAGACCGCGCACGGCACTTAATGTGATCGGTTCAAGCTCGACCGGGGCGTTCTGGGCTATCGATATTTGGGAGCTCGTTAACAAAGCGACCATACAGGCCGAATTCATCCGCAGCGTCATTTGCCATATCCGTCATTGAAGTTGGAATACCTGGCAACGAGCTGAGTGTCGGCTGCGTGGCATGAAAAGCGAACGAGGCGCAAGCCATATCCGACGCTTATGGTCGGATATTCAGACTGCGTGCTTCGGGACCACAGCTAGGTCGGCTAGTTAACGCCTGTTAGGCGGGCCGGTCGAAGTAAAGACCGGTGATCGGCCTCTTTATCGTTTTTGCGGAAGATCGCTCTTGATCATCGTCGGTTTTTCCGGTCCGATCACGTCCGATGGCTCTCGAACGCCCAAGGCGAACGAGATGAAAAGGGAACACGGTGAGGCGGAGCCAAGACGGCACCAAATCCGTGACTGCCCCCGCAACTGTGAGCGGTCAGCGACCCCGAGAAGACCACTGGACGCATCGTCCGGGAAGGGTCGGGAAAGCGAAGACCCGCAAGTCAGGAGACCTGCCATCACCAGCGCCCTCTTTGGCGCTGTCTTTTCAACTCGATGCAGGCGGGGTGCCTGGTCAGGAGCATATGATGGCCAAGCGGATCAGTCCGCCGCAACATGGTTCTATTCGGCGCGCCCTCCCCCAATTACGGAGGCTCCGATGGAACACCGGATCACGATT
The DNA here is from genome assembly GCA_947503775.1 of uncultured Paracoccaceae bacterium. Lineage (GTDB taxonomy): Bacteria > Pseudomonadota > Alphaproteobacteria > Rhodobacterales > Rhodobacteraceae > Aestuariibius. The sequence continues at coordinate 126,180 of CANNFE010000001.1, forward strand.
TGCACGTCTTGCAGACACAAGGGCACCGAATGCCGTCCGGGCTATGAGCTGATCGAAAAGCTGCGCCGCTCGATTGCGACCGCGGGGGATGCCATCCCCGAAGCCTTTGAAATCTCTGGCGTTGCCTGCATGTCCGGATGCGATCGCCCTTGCACGGTAGCCTATCATGGCACGCGAAAGGCCACCTATCTGTTCGGCGATATCGATCCCGAAGCGGATATCGACGATCTCGTCGCCCTTGCCCGCCACTATGCCCAGCTTGAGGATGGCTGGTGCTCTTCGGTGGATCGGCCCGGCAAGTTGCGCAGCTCGACGCTTGCGCGGGTTCCGGCGGCCATCATCGCGACCCAAGAGGGCAAGGTTCGCGCCTCGTGACGGCTGCAGCGCTTTCGGTCAAAGATCTGTCCTGGGCACCGCCCCGCGGGGACAAAACCCTGCTCCATGCTACGCATTTCGATGTAGCGGCAGGCCGGGTGCTGGGCGTCGTAGGGCCCAACGGCGCAGGCAAGACGACGCTTCTGCGATTGCTCTATCGCTACCACCGGCCCGCGACCGGATCCGTCCTAATCGACGGCACCGACATATGGGGCCAGCCTGCGCGCGCGGTCGCCCAAAGGGTCGCGGCCGTTCTGCAAGAGCACCCCAGCGACTTCGCCCTGACCGTTGAGGACATCGTCACGCTGGGCCGCATACCCCATCGGCGCGGCTTTGCCGGAACCAGCGGCGAGCATGACCGGCAGATCGTCCAGAACGCCCTGGATCGGCTCAGCCTTCAGCATCTCAAGCGTCGTCATCTTGGCACTCTCTCGGGCGGCGAGCGCCAGCGCGTCATTATCGCCCGCGCCTTGGCGCAGGAGCCCGGTCTTCTGATCCTCGACGAACCGACGAACCATCTGGATATCCGGCATCAGCTCGAGATCCTCGATCTGATCCGGAACCTGCCATTGACCATCGTCATCTCGATGCATGACCTCAATCTTGCGGTCGATCTTTGTGACGATCTGCTTTTGCTGCAGGACGGCAAGCCGCAGGGCTTTGGCCCGCCCAGGCAGGTCCTGTCGGAACACGCCGTCTCTCGCGCCTTTCAGGTCAAGGCCCGCCGCGAACGCCTTGCCCCCAGTAACACCGACCATCTGACCTTCCACCTTCATGACGAAAGGATAGTTTCATGAGATCCTTGCTCCTTGGCTCCGCTCTTTGCCTGACTGTTGCAGGGCCGGCGCTCGCCGATATCGACGTTCAAAGCTGCGACCGCACCGTGACCTTCGACGCCCCGCCCGAGCGGGCCGTCTCAAACGACGTCAATCTGACCGAGATGATGCTGGTCCTTGGCCTTGCGGACCGCATGGTGGGATATACCGGCATTTCAGGTTGGAAGACGCTCGACGAGGAGATGCGCGCTGGGATCGCGGAACTGCCCGAGCTCTCTGCCAAGTACCCTTCCAAAGAGGTCCTGATCGGTGCCGACGCCGATTTCTTCTTTGCGGGCTGGAATTACGGCATGAGAGTCGGCGGAGAGGTCACGCCCGAGACGCTGGAGCCCTTTGGGATCAAGGTCTACGAGCTTACCGAGAGCTGTACCCATATCATGGACAAGAACTGGGCCAGTCTCGAGGACATGTATAACGACCTGCTCAACCTCGGCCTGATCTTCGGCGTTCCGGACGACGCGGCTGCCCTGGTGGACGGCTATCGCGCCGATCTGGCTGAGTTTACGGCAAACCTTGAGACGGGCGATCCACTGCGCGTCTTCGTCTATGACAGCGGCGAGGACACGCCCTTCACCGCCGGGCGCTATGCCATGCCCACCGCCCTGATCGAGGCCGCGGGCGGCACCAACATCATGGAAGATTTTGAGAAAAGCTGGGAGACTGTTACGTGGGAAGAGGTCGTCGAGCGCAATCCGGAGGTCATCGTCATCGTCAATTACGGCGAGGTGACCGCCGAGCAAAAGCGTGATTTCATGAAGTCCAACCCTGCTTTTGCCGATCTTGACGCGATCAAGAACGACAGGTTCGTGACGCTCGACTATGTCGAGGCCACGCCGGGGCCCCGTAATATTCGGGCGATCAAGACGCTGGCGGACGCCTTCTGGAGCCAGTGACCCCATGAGCGAGATCACCGGCACCCCGATCCAGAGCCGTCGTTCCGGCCGCCAACCTGCCCTCTTTCTCGGCGGGCTGATCGCGCTTGGGATCTCGCTCTCGGTCGCCATCTCGGTTGGGGCCGTTCAGGTCCCCCTCGGCACGGTCTGGGGGGTCTTCTTCAATAAAATCTCTCCCGGCCTGATCGAGCCGACTTGGTCCCCGGGCCGCGAGGCCATCATCTGGGACATCCGCTTTCCCCGCGCGCTTCTTGCGATGATGGTGGGCGCAGGCCTCGCCCTGGTCGGCGCCAGCCTTCAGGCCGTCACCCGCAATCCTCTCGCCGACCCGCACCTCTTGGGCATCTCCTCGGGCGGAGCCTTTGGGGCGATCCTGGCGCTCTTGCATACCGGTCTCTTCATCGGCCTTCTCACGGTTCCACTCATGGCCTTTCTGGGCGCGCTCGCGGCGACGCTGATCGTTCTGGCCGTCTCCCGATTTGCGGATGCCAGCAGCGCCGACAGGCTGGTTCTGGCCGGTGTTGCGGTGTCCTTCATCATCATGTCCGCTGCGAATGTTCTGATCTTCCTCGGTGATCCGCGGGCCACGCATACCGTCGTCTTCTGGATGCTGGGCGGTCTGGGGCTCGCGCAATGGGGCCAGCTGATCTACCCGCTTGTAATCCTGCTCGCCTGCGGCGCATGGCTGATGGCTCGCGCCGCAGCGCTCAATGCAATGACCGTTGGCGATGAGACCGCCTCCACGCTCGGCATACCGGTCGCCCGCTTTCGACTGTCGATCTTCATGATCGGGGCGCTGATCACCGGCGTGATGGTCGCCTTTTCGGGCATCATCGGGTTTGTCGGGCTGATGGTGCCTCATATCGTCCGCATGCTCGTGGGAGGAGACTATCGCCGCGTTCTGCCCGGATCCGCCTTGATCGGAGCGATCTTCCTGCTCTGGGCCGACATCGCCGCGCGTACTGTCATGGCCCCCGAAGACATGCCCATCGGCATCGTCACCGGCCTGATCGGAGGTCTCTTCTTCATCTGGCTTCTGAGCCGAAGGCAATCGGTTTGACGGGCCGTGAGAGAAGTCGTCCCCCAATGCGGACCAAAAGCAGGAGCTGCCCTTTTTTAAGGGCATAAGAAACCGCGAATAGCCTTCGCACTATGTACCAGAATGGCGGAGGGGATGGGTCTGAAAGACAACCTTCTCTGGTGGCTAAGTCTCTGTTTTTACTTCACCCAACGCTGGTTCGAACGACCATTCGGTTCAATCGAGACTGGCAGCGAAACGAATGATTTCGGCCGTCACAGCCACTTGCGGAACAGTTCGGACCCGTCCGCCGCGGCGCTGTGCACCTGCAACACACGCTTTGCGAGATCGACGCCGATGGTGCATTGATGCTAACCTCCCCAAGGGTGCGCTCTCCTTCCGCTTGTGCGTTGACACTGCAAGCTTGGCAAATTGCGCTGCCTACAGCGGGGTAGCATTTCCCACTTTGTCAGATTGGGTAACACATGCTGACGCAAGTTTCGTTTTGGGAAACCTGCAATCGATGGTAGCCTTAAAGTTGTTCTAACATTTAAGGAGGACGCGAAGATGTCGAGTTCCGCCAAAAGGCATCTGCGAATTGCTGCAGATTTGTACAAGGGCATGCCGTCAGCAGAAATCCAAGAGAAAGTTGGCCGCGATGTCACGATCGAGCCGCTTGTCGAGCTAGGTGACGATGAGCATTTCAAAGTCAAGCTCGAGATGTCGGACGCCATGGCCAAGCGCTTGGACGGCCGGATTGCCGAAGGCAAAGTGTCGATCACACTTGACGCGCTGGACGTTGAACTTCAGCACAATCAAAGCTTTGGGATGGTCGCGGCGTCTACCGGGTGCGTGTCGAACAAGGGCGGCCCAGGCTGCTAAGCCAAACCTGCCCAAGCCCATTCTGGTTACGGAATTAGCGGCGGCAAGCAATTGCCGCCCTCTAATCTTTATTGTCGAAAGGCGGGCGTGTGGGACCGGCTACGTCAAATGCATTTGCATCGCAGGATGATTTGATCCCGCAGCTTCTGGGGGTCACCGACATTGGCGAATTCCTGAAAGACACCTGGGAGACATCTGCTCGCCTGATGCGCGGATCGGCAGGTACGATGACCGGTCTTGTCCGGATGGACGAAATCGAGCGGCTCATCGCGGCAGGCTATGACAGCGCCGAAGGCACGGTCAACTTGATCGAAGCGCAGATGGGGCAAAGGCTCTCGACCTGCGCTGATGGCGATGCAGGCTGGTTGAGCCGCGCTTGCGAGACGCTGATGCGAGGCGGATCGCTGGCCCTGACGGGTCTGCACCGGCATTTGCCGAAGGTGGCCGCGTTGTGTCGCGGCTTTGACAATGCATTCCTGTCGCATGGCGTTCCGCTGAAACGCGGGGTGTTTGCCAACGCTTACCTGACGCCGCCCGATGCGCAGGGCTTCGGGCTGCACTACGACGATCATTGCGTCGTGGTCATTCAACTCTTCGGGCGCAAACACTGGACCGTTCATGCCCCCAAGGATGTGCTGCCGACGACACCATGCGACCGGGAATTTGCGGAACAAGAGTTGGGATCGCCAATTCAGGAAACTGAGCTTTGCGCCGGCGACGTGCTCTATCTGCCGCGCGGTTTCCCTCACGCCGCCCGCTGCTCTAATACTTCGTCGCTACATCTTACACTGGGCATTCAGACAGTGCCTTGGTCGATCTTGCCCTCCCGCCTAGCGGATGGTGTCAGCGCGCTTCGGGGCGGGATCGCACCCTTTGCACCGGATGGCACTCCGGCGGCTGCGTATCTACACCGCGCGACCGCGGCGATCCACAAGCAGCTGGGTTCGGCCGACATCCTGATGGACCTCTTGTGCGATACGTTGAGCAGCCTGCCCCCCTTGTCAGGTCGGCGTTTGGCGGCTTCCATGGCCGAACCGCCACGGCTTGACGACACTGTCGTTCGGGCGGCCCAAGTTCTGGTTATTGTCCGACAGCGCGGTGACCACGTGATGTTTCACGCGCCGGGCTGCAAGCTGTCCCTGCCTGCGGCGATGCGGGACGCGCTTGAATTCGTATCTGAGGCTGAACGCTTTGTCGTCGGTGACATCCCCACCGGCGCGGCCGATTTCGACCGCGCTGCGCTTGCAGCCTTGCTTATACGCCAAGGCGTTCTTGCCCCCGCAGCGCCCACCGCGGATCCATCCGAAATAGCGAGCCCACCGAAGGAGGCGGCCTATGACACCCTCTGACACCGCGCAGGCCGCGCCCCCGGCCGCCGCGCCCGACGAGCCGCGCCGGTTCTCCTTCTTGCGCGATGGCCAGCCTACCGCTGGGGCGCATATGAACTGGATGACCTGCGCGGAACGGCTGGACGATGCCGAATGTGACAGGGTGATCGAAGCCTGCCGCGCGTTCGAGCTGGTCCCGCCACGTACCGTCGGCGAAGACAAGCTTCCCGGCCACCGCCGGTCGGACACCCGAATGGTCATGCTCAACGAGGAAACGGCCGAATTGTTCGATCTGTTGTGCAACGTGGCAGAACAGTCCACCGAAGATGCATACGCGCTTGAATTGAGCGGTATCACCCGGGCGCCGCAATACGTCGAATACCGCCCCGGCTGGGGGGAATTCGGCTGGCACAACGACTACAGCCACGGCATCCCCAACGCACCACGCAAGCTGACAGTGATCCTGCAACTGTCGTCGCCGGATGAATACGAAGGCGGGCGATTGCAGGTCATGGGCAACGAGATCGAGGACATGCCCGATGCCCGCGGGTCGATCATCGTCTTTCCATCGATTCTGATGCATCGGGTCACCCCGGTCACCACCGGACTGCGCCGGGCGCTGGTCAGCTGGATCGCGGGGCCGCGTCATGCCTGATGCCTCGGGCGATACCACCCTTAACCCAGTCGACCGTATCCTGGGCGCCATGGACGAGACCGGCTTCTGCGTCGTTCCGGACGTCCTGTCGCGCGACGAAGCAATGGCGCTCGCCAGTATCGTGCTGACGCTGCAACAGGGCGAGGCGCGCGAGGACGTTGCCAAGCTGGGCCATGCACGGGTGTTGCACCTGCTCACCAAGCATCCGGTTTTTGTCCAACTGCTGACCCACCCCATCGCGATGGCGGTGAACGAGCGGTATCTGGGCTCCGACTTCGTCTGTTCAACCTTTTCCAGCAACTGCGCGTTGCCGGGCAAAGATCTGACCTATTGGCACTGCGATCATCCCTACTGGACGATCGCCGCACCCTACCAGGTCGATCCACCGCTGACCGCGCATGTGATCTGGTGCCTGACCGACATGTCGGAAGAAACGGGGGGAACCAAATTCGTTCCGGGCTCGCATCGGCGCCCCTATCTGCCCAAGCACGAGGCCGATCATGATTTCGAAGGCGTGACGCCCAACGCGCCGGCCGGCTCGCTGATCTTTGCCCATGGCGCGTGCTGGCACAGTGCCGGACGCAACGACAGCGCGGACCCACGAATCGGTATATTTGTCCGCTACGCGCGCAGTTTTCTGATCCCGCAAGAAGACATGCGCCTGCAGCTTCCGGCAATCGACAACCCCGCTGACGTTGTCCGGCGCCTGTTGGGCGCCGACCAATACGTGCCGCAACGCAGCTATCCCTATTGATGCCAGGATAGCCGCTATCTGAACAGGAGCCCGAAATGACCCTCAGTATCCGAGACCAGATTCGCCAAGCCCACAGTCTGCGAGCGGGCGCCTCGGCGCCAGAGTTTCCGATGTTCGGCAGCCCCGAAGTCGCGGCCTATGGTGCCCTTGATCTCGAGGACCCTGCATCTCCCAAGGCACCGGTAGAGGATGATGCCCCTCCGATCCTGCACCGCAAGACCGCCGACGGCAAACGTGATGTCTTCGAGCTTGAACGCTCGGAACCACTGCCGTTGATCGCTGGACTGCGCCACCATCCGGTTGACGACGCCCACCTGTGGCTGGGCGTCGAGGAAGGCAAGCTGATCGTCGCCGACGATACCGATCACCTTGTCATGCGGGCGCTGGTTTCGGGTCATCCGCCGGTTGTTGCCGCTTTGGCATTGGCCGACACACAGGGCCTGGACGCAGCCGACGCCTGGGTAGTGACCCTGAAATTCGTGGCACGGCTGGCCGCCGCAGGGTTCGTTCGGGGCATCCGGGGGTACTATGCCGTCAAGCCAGTCCGCCCGCATCGCTTTGCCCGGCTACATCTGACCAACCGGTGCCAGCTGGAATGCATTCACTGCTATACGAGTTCCGGACCGAACGTGGACAGTGCCGGAGAACTGACGCCCGAGCGTTGGATTTCGCTGGTCGATGCCTTCGCAGACAACGGTGGCGAAAAAATCCTGTTCACCGGGGGCGAGGCGCTGGTCTACCGCGGAGCCATCGACATCATGCGCCGGGCCAAGGAACGAGGGCTCGAAGTGACCCTGTTTTCCAACGGCATCCTTATCAAGCGTCATCTGAAGGATCTGAAGGACGTAGCTGATATCGTGCAGATCAGCCTCGACGGGCCTGGCCCGGAAAGCCACGACCGGGTCCGCGGCCGCAATTCGTTCCAAAAGGCGATCGAAGCGATCGACCTGTTGCTTGACGACGGCATCGAAACCCGTGTTTCGACCACAATAATGACCGACAACTGGCCGGCGATCCGCGACGATTTCCCGAAGCTGATCGACCGCTTCAAAGACACCAGACTCGGCTTTCGGGTCAGCTATGGCACCATGCCGCACGGCCGCGGCACCAAGCTCGAGCATGCGTTGGACGAGACTGAAGTGCGGGCCTTTGTCGACACCCTGCTGAGCCGGGTCAAGACCAGCGAAAACCGCGATGGCGGGCGCAACGTCGTGCAAAAGATCGTCGGCTGCGGCTACGCCGAACAACTTGTCGTGGCGCCGGACGGCGTGATCTATCCTTGCCACCTCATGTCGGGGGCCCTGGGACACGTGGACCAGATGCCACTGCCGGACATCACGCATTACCTGAAGCGGACGGCTGAGGCGTTCAGCGTGGACCACCGCAAGGGATGCGGCACTTGCGATCTGCGCAATCTCTGTGGCGGGTCGTGCCGCGTGGAGGACGAGAAACACACTGGCAGCCGACTGATCACCACCTGCACGCCGGAGGACAAGATACGGAAGAAACGCTTCCTCGTTCGCCGCTACCGGCCCGTTCCCGCGGATTGACCCGTGGCTCAACCTGGCATCCTGCGCACTCTGATCGGCGGCGACGATCCCGCGCAATTTCTGGCGGGGGACTGGGGACGCTCCGTGGGGTACTGGCCCGGCGCGCTGGCGGGCCGTACCGACCTGCTCTTGTCACTCGAGGAGTTTGAGGCGGTACTTGCAGGGTTCAACCGCGCGCATGAGGGCTGGTTGCATTTCGCCGACCAGGGTCTGCGCGCTATTCCGCAGGATTTCGTCTGCAGCGACGGAATGCTTGACATGCGCCGGCTTGCCGAAGCCTTCACTCAAGGCCAGACTCTGTATCTGACCAAGGCCGAACGCGCACTGCCCCGTCTCGGCGGGTTGTGTGCGGCGTTGTCCGCCGATCTCGCGGATCATGGCGTGGCGCTGCGCCAAGGGATCAATGGGCATGTCTTCCTAACACCCAGCGGGTCCCAGGGCTTTGCGCCCCACCGCGATGCCCACGCCAGCTTTGTCATGCAGTGCGAAGGCGAAAAGCGCTGGAAAGTCTACACTCCGCGAGACAGCGGACCGCGAGCGCACCGTCCGGGTGCCACAAGTCCCGAGGTTCTGGCCCGTCACGAGTTGTTCGACGTGACCTTGCGTGCCGGCGACGTCCTTTACATGCCGGATTGGTGGCCACACGAGGCGATGGCCGCAGATCAGCATTCCTTGCACGTGACCATTCGGCTGTTCCCGCTGCGCTGGACCGATCTGGTACAGGCCCTCGTCGACCGGATTGATACGCTCGCGGCGGTGGTGCCAATCGGTACGGACCCCGCGACGGCTGCAAAGCTGCTCTGCAAACAGCTGGGCGCCGCTGACACACAGCAGGCTCTAACCGACCTGCTGCCGCGCTCCTGGTCCGAGATCAGCGCCTCGCCTGTGCAGGAGCGAACGAGCGCTGCGCTACGGGAATCCGTAGCAGCAGCGAAGCTGGAGCTCGCCACGCCGCTGGTTCGGGTCGGGCATCTATCTTGCGAGGTACGGCAGACCGACGACGCAGCGGTGTTGTCGTTCGGAGGCATCACGGTGCGTGGCCCGCTCCCCTTTGGCCCGGTATTCCAGTTCGTGGCCGGGCATCCCCGTCTGCGACCTTGTGATCTTCCCGCAATAGATGCGGACTACGACCGCCTTGACGTGGCCCGACGACTGGTGCGCGACGGTCTCTTGGTGGCCGAGGCTGCGCCATGAACATCCCGTTGCGCGCCACCGTGTTTCTTGGCCCGTCGCTTCCGGCGGACTTGGCGCATGGCATCCTTGACGCCGATTACCGCCCTCCGGTGCGACGCGGCGATCTTGATGCATTTGTGCCGGGGGACGTGGTGGGCATCATCGACGGTGTCTTCGAACAGAACCTCGCCGTCAGCCCCGAAGAGGTGTACCGGGCGCTCAACCGCGGCATCGTGCTGTTCGGCGGCTCTTCGATGGGGGCGTTGCGCGCTTCCGAAGTACCCGGTGTGAAAGGTGTCGGCCGCGTGTTCGAATGGTACCGCGACGGACATGTGACCCGTGACGACGAAGTGGCTTTGCTCTTCGATCCGATGCGGCACCAGGCGATGACTGTCCCCACCGTCAGCGTCCGCTTTGCCGTCGACCGGCTGCGCAGCCTGGGCACGCTGGATGCGACCACCGCAGCCGCGCTAATCGCCGCGGCAGAAAGCCTGAACTTCCGAGATCGGACGTATCGCCGGATCCTGCGCGCCGCAGGCCTGGATCAGCGGGCAGACGCCAACGACTTGATAGCGATGCTGGCCTCCTATGACATCAAGGCCACCGATGCCCAGGCGGTGCTTGAAGCGATCGACCGGCACATGCAAAGCGGAGCGGCCTCTCGCAACACCGGGACCAAGCCCGAACAGGCGTCCGAAGTCCCCGCACCTAACCGGCCCGAGGGGCTCTTGATCTGGGAATCGGGCGACGCACCAACGATGGAGATGCTGTACAGGTTTCTTGCCTTCACCGGCGATCTGCCGCATCTGCCCGGGATAGAGGTATCAATCGATGCCGCCGGTATGTCGACCGCCGCACAAAGCCGATTTGTGGATACAGCACGTCGGTGGGGCTGGATGTCGGGGGATGAGGCCAGTGTCACACTGGCCGATCTGCATTTGGAAAGTGACCTGATGGGCGCGGCTTGCGCCGGCGCCGCGCTGGAGACTGAACAGCGAAGGGCGGCCTTTCGCGCGGCGGCCGAGCCCGATATGGCCGCGGCCCTGCGCGCGGCCCTAGTTGTGGACAACATGGGATTGAAACGTGTTTTGATGCGCTGCGCAGCATTGCCGTGGCTGGCAGCGCGCATCGATACGCCACCAGACGATGCCGATCTGGCCGAGGCGCGGCAGGCCATTATGCGCCGCCACGCCGTCGCGCGCTTTCACGAGGTGGAGGCAGTTTGGCGTCAAACCGGGCTAAGCGATCAAGACAGCAAGGAATTGCTAAAGACTCTGGCCCAAGCGCGCCGATATGCCCGCAGAGCAATTGCTGAGATGAGGGGAACAGAACAATCACGTGACATCCCGCCAGAGACGCTCGCAGATGAGCTGCCCCCAAGTCCAAAACCTGATGGGGAAATCCGGTTTGCCAATACCGTCGGAGAGGCGGTCTCTATTGCTCGGCGAGTGGCCGATACGATTGGCATCACACGGATCGGAATGATCGGCGAGTTGGGCGATTTGGGCAAGGTCCAAGTGGCGCAGGCCGCCCGCCCCGGCAACGCCTGGTCCTCAAGCTATGGCAGTGGCAAATCATGCAGCCGCGACGGCGCCATTGTCGGTGCGGTGATGGAGGAATGTGAGAAATGGGCACAGGAACGGTTCGATCCGACTCCGATTCTCACGGGCAGCTATGCCGCCCTGTCGCTTTTCCACCCATTGGTCGATCCTGCCACAATCGATCTGCCGTATGACAGTGTCTACCATGCCGATCTCGAACTGGATTGGATCGCAGCCACCGATCTATCGTCGGGGCAGCCCCGGTTCCTGCCGCGCGACTTGCTCGTTCTGGCACGAGTGCCCCATGACATTTGCTACAGCGCCCGCGGCGCACGCAAACATCTAGCCACCAACGGACTGGGAGCAGGTTTGTCGCGGGCCGAGGCATTGCTGCACGGCCTGTGCGAATTCGTCGAACGGCATGCCCAACGGATCGCCGAGCTCTACCTGAGCAATCCCGGGGGTCTCGGGGTTCAGCCATTCCGGTTTGTCGATGCGCGCGCGGCCGCACCGCATCTGCAGCACATCATCGACGGGTTGATCGAGCGCGTTGATGCCATCCGCGTGCTGGACGTTACCTGCGAGATCGCCATACCGACTTACATGGCTGCGATTGTCCGAAACGGACAGGTGGCACAAGGCTTTGGCGCACACCCCAACCCCGTCGCCGCTCTCGAGGCCGCGCTGCTTGAAGCGGCGCAGACAATCGCGAGTTCTGTCGCTGGCGGTCGCGAGGATCTGTCGATCCATGCCCGGTCGCTGGGGCGTCATGAACGCCCGCGTCCAGCCGATGCAGCAACCGCGTGGTTCTGGATCGATCCCGATAGTCCCGAATGGCCGCTACGGCCCGATACCGGATTTGTCAGCACCGATGTGCGTTGCGATCTTGCTTGGTGTCTTGAGGCGGCAAGGCGTGCCGGCATCCAGGAGGTCTTGGCCGTCGATCTCAGCCACCCAGATATTGCGCCCGTGCAGGTAGTGCGCGTCGTGGTGCCAGGACTAGAAAGCAACAACCCGTTCTACACCGGCCCACGCGCTCGGCTTGCCCTGCTGCGCGATCTGCTGCCGCGCTGGGTTTAGGAGGGCCAGATGAAGGACACAGTCGAAACTGCCCCGCGTGCGCAAGTGCTGCTGGTGTCACCACCATGGATGAAAGCTGGATGGCCGTGCTTGGGTATAGCCGCGCTGAAGTCATGCCTTGCGGTGAACGGGGTCGCGGTCCAATGCAGCCATTTCCATCTCGAAACTGCGGCACGACTGGGGTGGGACAATTATGACAGCCTCGCCGAGGCATGTGGGGCGGGTGAGGCCCTGTTCGGGGCCTTGATCGACCACGAAGACGCTGCGCGTCTTACCGCCTATGCGGGACGTGAGCTGCGCACCGCCGGGTTCGAGGCGCTGGCGGACTGGGCCGAGGGGCCGGCCTGTACCGAACTTCAGCAATTGATCGACCGTTGGATCGACGATGTCGGCGCGATCAAGGCACCGATTATCGGCGTTTCGGTCGGCGCAATGCAGCTCTGTGCCGCGATTTATCTGGTTCAACGCCTCGCGCAGCGCGGTCATTTCGGCGTCCGGGTCCTAGGCGGATCAGGCTTGGTTGGCAGCTGCGGCACCGAGGTACTGCGTCGCGTTCCCGAGGTCGACTACGTGGTTCAGGGTGAGGGTGAAGAGAGCTTTTCCCGCCTGGTAAACGCCTTGTTGGAAAAGCCCGGCCGGGATCTCGCGGTGCCCGGAGTCATAAGCCAGACGGCACCGTATATCGGCCGCGGACCAGGTGTCAATCTGGCGAAAGTTCCAGCTCCTGACCTGTTCGAGTACTTTGCGACGGCCGCCCGCCTCGGGATCCCCAAGACCGCGCTGAACCTGTCGTTCGAGCATTCGCGCGGTTGCGAATGGGAACATCGCACGCCTGGCAAGCTGCGGGGCTGCACCTTTTGCGGGCTCTATCGGGGCTCACCCGATTTTCGGCGCAAACCCGTCGATGTCTTGTGCCGCCAGGTGCAGGACAGCGTCAACAGTTACCGCAACCTGAACGTCGCCTTTGTTGATGCCTATTTGACGGAAGGCAATCGTGACGCGTTACTGGACGCGCTGAACAGCCTGCCAGAAGACATTACGTTCTTTTCCGAACTGCGTTGTGACATGTCGCCGGACACCGTGGCGCGTCTGGCGCTACGCGCACGACATGTGCAACTGGGCGTCGAGTCCTTCTCGACCGAGATACTTCAGAAGATCGGAAAAGGGGTCAGTGGCGCGCATTCGGTTTACAATGTGCGCCTGTGCCAAGAGGCAGGCATTTCCCTTCAATACAACCTTATGCATGGGATCCCGGGTGTCACAAAGGCGCAAGTGGACGCGTTGGCGGCGAGCCTGCCCACACTCTTCGGGCTGGTGCCGCCTCAGCCTGCACGTCTTTATCTTGACCGCAACAGCCTCTTGTACCGCACGCCATCCGACTATGGGATTGACCCGCTCTCGCTGGACGCGATCCGTCACGAATGGCTCGCCCACGCACTTGGCGACAACGAAATCAGCCCCGATGTGTCCTTTGCCCCGACTGACGATTTGGCCGAGGCGTGGGATGAACTTGAGGTGTTGGTGCGAACTTGGAAAGCGCTTTGGCGGCGCACCACGGCCGCCGATATCGCTTCGCCGCTGCTGTGGAGAGCCGGCTCAGAGTGGGCCAGTGTTACGGACCTGCGCGACGGTAAGTTGCACGCCTATGAGATCGACGGCCTGCTGCACCAGGTGTTTCTAGCCTGCGACGCTGTCGTTACACTGCAAAAGATCGCCCGCCTGCTGCCCAACCACAGCGCATCCGAGATCGCAATGGCCTTGGCCGAACTTGTAAGCCGAGGTTTGGTTTTCCGCGATGGGCCCCGGTACGTCCGCGTGGCCATCCGCGAATGTCGGGATGGCACGCTGGCGTCCTCCAGTGCAGCTGTGCGCCAGCGCGCGTTGTACGGCGCTTCGCTAGAGTCTTAGGCTACGCGACTGCTACGGCTCTGACCTTTCTTCCAAGCCCTTTACATCTTAACCTCATCCGAGACACGCAAGCGCCTGATCCCGCAGCACTGCGTAGCCGCTGAGCATATCAGTGATTGCCGAGCCTTCCGGCAGTCCGGCCAGTTCCTCGGCCGCCTGCGCCTGAAACTGCCGGCCATACTCGACCACGGGCGGGCATGTCGCGAGCCTGCCATCCTCAGAACGAACCGTCGCGCAGCCGGTCAACCAGCTCGTCGCGATCACGAGGACGGCGAGCCGCCGCTTCCAGCATCCGGCGTTGGATTTCATTGGCTTTCTCCGTGGTTTCAAGACGTTCGATGAGTCGGCCAGTTCGCCCTCCGGCGCGGCGTAGCGACAGCAGGAACAAGATGATAGCGAGGGCGATCACACCGTAGCGCTGTGCGGCCCGCGCCAATTGGCTGGTCGCGATCCCACCGAGGAAAGTGGCGATCATCTCTGCCTTCGCTTCCAGTCGTCGAGGCGGGCGTAGATCGTGACCGCAATGCCCCCGAGCGCGACGGCGATGAGCACCCAACGCAGCGTGTCGAGATACGGGACCAGCGGAAGGATGGCCTCTTGGGTTTCAGCCAGCACCTGCTGCGCTACCTCCACGCCCGCCGCACCTAGCGTCGCCACACCCGCTGCACCGCCTCCCTTCATGGAGCGGCTGTCGGCCAGCACTTCGCGCGCGGGCGGCGTCTCGGCTGCGAATGCTGACTCCCGGACTGGGAACCGCTCGCCCCACTGCCGCGCAGGGCCGAGATCGACATGGATGAACCCCGATCGCGGGTAGAAGCCGAAGCCGAGGAACCCGACCTCACGCGCTGCCGTCTCGAAGGCCACGGGGTCGTGGTTCGTCATGGCGATATCGAAGGCGGCGCCGTCCAGATGCTTAGAGCGGGTCGCGCCGCGCACGGCGCGGTTGTGCTCGGGGCTGCGATAGGCCGAGCGGACGATCAGCGGCTTCCCAAGCCGGTCGCGCAGCGCCTGCAGCCTGTCGAGCGCAGGTTCGTTGATGAGCAGCTTGCCGGTGCCCCGGCAGGCGATCTCCGCCGGGCTGAAGTTCGGCCAGCGCCAGTTGCTCTCCGACACGTCGCGCCAGTGGTCGTAAAAGGTCGTGGTCATGGGGGCCCTCCAGAAACGAAAAGACCCGCCTCGGAGGCGGGTCGATTGGACTGACAGTTTGGGGTGGCGAGCGGCTATGGACCGCCACCGAAGATCTTCAGCTTGATCGCGATGCCCGCCAGAAGCGCCAGCATCACGCCGGTGGTGATCGTGCGGACGGCGGTCTGCATCGCGGTGCGGCGCACCAGCCGGACGCAGTCGAGCAAGGATCGCAGGTCGCGGATACCGAGCGCTGCCTCTTCGCCGTCGAGGCCAACATCGGCCAATGCGCGTTTGGCACCTTCCTCTGCGGCGCGCGCCAGCATGGCCTCGAACTCGACGTCGGGCATGCGGACAAAGCCCTGCTCTGAACGGGGTGGTGTCATGGGGTAATCCTCTCTCCGTTCAGCCGATCTTGCAGCCCCAGAAGGACGTGTGATCGGCTGCGAAATACCCATCCTGCGCGCGGAAATACCCCTGGAGCTCAACCGTATCGCCCGCCGTCAGCGGTACCATGGTCTGCAGCCAGATCGCGGTGGCCAGCGAGACATGGGTGGCGGAGATTTCGCCGAGGGAGCCGCGGATTTCCGTCGTGCCGTTCAGGACGAGCCGCCCGCGCATGCGGGCCGTGGCGCTGGCGTTGATCTTGTAGAGCAGCGTCGCCCCGAAGAGGTAGGTCCCGTCCACAGGCGCGGTGAACAGGTTGCTCCCGGCATCAAACGCGCCCTGATCGTTGTAGTCGGTGTTGTTGAGGCCGATCTTCGTCCATGTGCCGACGCCGACATAGTTGTCGTAGTTGGTGTACGCCTTGAACCGGGGCAGCCGGGGCTGGTCCACGATGCCGTTGGCGTTGTCGACGGTCAGCCCGTCGAAGAAGGTGATGCCGTCGGCGGATACAGCGAGCCGAAAACTGTCCGACCCGAACAGGCCGACCAGTGCCTTCGTCACGAAACCGGTCTGCAGCGTCAGCCCGAGGTCGTCGCCCGCAGCCTCCTTGTTCATGGTGTAGAAGAGATCACCGGTCCCGCCCTCGGCCACGGTCTTCGCCGTCCAGAGCGCAGCGTTGAGTTTGGCTGAGAACGGGTTAGCGGCATCGGCGTTCGTGCCCAACCCAAGCAGCGCGAGGTTCTGCAATTCACCGGGCGTGGTCCCGACCCATGCGGAGCCGTCGTAAACGAGCAGCAATTCCTCGTCCTCGACCCATGCGTGCCAGCCAGTCCGGGGAGGCAGGCGCAGCCATGCCCCATCTGTGAACAGCGCCACATTCAGGTCCCAACCCGCCCAATCGCCTGTGCCGCCGCTGGCCACGATGTAGCGGTCACCATCGGCCGGGCTGCCGGGCGGCGCGGTCAGGTCGCGGTCGAGGACGGAAAGCTGGATCAGCCCGTCGAGGATGCGCAGTGCCTCGTTGTGAGTGACATGCTTCTGGGCCTGCGCCGCGAGGATGTAGGGCAGTAGCAGGTTGGTCGTGGTGTCGGACATGGGTTGGCCTTCAGAAGGTTAGCGTGAAGGTTTTGGCCGGACCCCGCCCGATCAGGGCGGAGAGCTGGAAGATGCGGACGTCGAGCGTGTCGCCGGGCGCGAGCAGCCCACCCCAGTCGGCCGTTTGCTGGGCGGCGGTGTAGATTGCGCTGCTCGTGGTCGCGCTCAGCACCCGCCTGATCGCTGCGCCATCGAGGATCTCGACCTCATAGGCTTCGACCTCTTCAATCAGCGGCACCTCCACCGCACCCCAGCTGTCGGCGGAAAGCGCGCGGGACCGTCGAGTCCAGCGGATGGTCAGATCACCCGGCGTGCGCGGCTTGCGCCAAGGCTGCTCGACATGAGCCACCGAGAACGGCTGCAGACCCACTCCAACTGGCGTGAAGGAGGCCGCAACATAGGTCTCATCGCTGACAGACCGGCTTGCGGGACCAATGCGCCAGTTCCATGGCAGCCCGAGATCAGCCTCGGCGATCGGCAGCGACGCGAGGCCGTCGTCGAGCACCACGACGCGGGCACCAGCAGGCGCCGGGTTACCCATGGTGCTCTCGGTGCCGCGCTGGCCGCGGAGAAGCCGGGTCAGGCGATACCGGCCGGGCGCCAGTAGCTCGGCCGCGCCCGCCTGCACGATCTCCCACACTCCGGGCGCGCTCTCAATCGCGAGCGCATTGGCGCCGCCGAACAGCGTCAGGTCGGTCACGCTCTCCAGCGTGCCAGTCAGCAGGTCGACCACCAGAGCATTGCCGAGGTCGAAGCGCGAGGTCGGGCCTGAATAGAAGTCCGAGACCAGAGCCCCGATCCGGGCGCGGCTGCCGAGTGTGGTCAGCAGCTCGAAGCCATCGCTCGACGGGCTGCGAAACACCGCCATCTCCCCGGGCCACGGAACTGCATGCGCAGCCACCAGCGGCCGGTGCGCGGGCTGGTCCTCGGTCAGCTGCGGCAGGTCCATCAGCACCGCATCCGGCGCGCCGAACACGACCGCCCGCGTCAGCGACGCCGCGCGGGGATCTCCGGGCGGCAGATCGTAGGTCTCCCGGTCCTGACGGACAGCCTCGATCCCGCGTACCTCAGCATCCGCAATGGAGACCAGCCGCAGCAGGACGTGCCGCCCATCATGGGCCAACGTCACGACATCGGCCGGATCCAGCGCCAACCGCGAGGGCGGCAATCGGAACGCCGCCGTCTCCCGCCCGGTCCAGGCCTCCATCAATGCGCGACGGCAACGGCGTTCGGCCTCCTCGGGCGGGACCGCCATGGGGAAGGACTCCGAGGCGATCCGGGTCGTATCCACGGTGATGCGCCGGGCCTCAATCAGGGCGGCGTCGTAATCCTCGTCCGCCCGCGCCACCTGCCATTTGAGCGCCTGCGGCAGCTCGGTTTCCTGCGCACGGGTCAGTTCCAGAACGTCGCCCTCGCGGGCGGCGACCAGATCGTCGGGCCCAAGGGTGGCCACGGCGGCACGCCCGCGCATGACAAACCGGATAACGCCCTCGGTCTCCACCGCGTCGAAGCCGAAATGCCGCGACAGCGTTGTGATCGAGGTGCGCGGGCTTTCGAGCGCGCCAATGGCGTAGCCCTCGACCGCGCCCCAGAGACCGGTGACGTCGATCCGGGCCTCGGGCATTCCGGAGTGCAGACAGAGATGACGGACGAGTGCCGCCAGCGATACCGCACCAAGCCGCCCTGTCAGCCAGTGGCCGAGACGCCAGTTCGCCCCGTCTGTCCAGATGTCGGTCAGCGCCGGGAAGAACGGATAAGGCCGCGCGTCCCAGGTCCAGGCGGCGCATTCGGGCACATGCACCATACGGTTGCCGTAGACCGAGGACACCGGGTTATTCGCGCCCTCGCCCCACCAGAGATACGTCGCTTCGAGATAGGCGCGTTGGATGGCGTCGTCGCGCCAGCCCCGCGAGAAATGCGGCGTGAAGCTCTCCGACGACTTCGGATCGAAAAAGACGTTCGGCTGGTTTGTGCCCCGGTCGATGGCTGGACAGCCCAGTTCGGTGAACCAGATCGGCTTGGATTGCGGCACCCATGCCGTCAGCGTTCCGCTCTCGACCCCGCCCGGGCGATTGTAGTGTGCGTTCGACCACCAAGCCTTCAGATCCTTGTAGCGGAAGACCCATGGCTTTGCCGCAGCACCATCGGTGATCGGGGTGCGGACCTGCGCTGAGCGGTCTGCGGCGCTGGCATAGAACCAGTCGAAGCCTTCGCCGCCCGCAATGTTCCCCTGCAAGTAAGCGCGATCGTAGATCGCAGGCCAGCCCTCGGCCGCATCTGCATGCTTGAAGCCATCGCGCCAGTCCGACAGCGGCATGTAGTTGTCGATCCCGATAAAATCGATCTCCGGATCGGCCCAGAGCGGATCGAGGTGGAAGAACACATCGCCACTGCCGTCGCCCGGTTGGTGCCCGAAATACTCCGACCAGTCGGCCGCATAGCCGATCCTGGTGCCGGACCCGAGGATCGAGCGCACATCGGCGAGAAGATCCCGATACACCTGCACCGCCGGATAGGTGGATGCGCCCGACCGGATCGTCGTCAGCCCCGGCATCTCCGTGCCGATCAGAAAGGCATCGACCCCACCGGCAGCAGCGCAGAGATGGGCGTAGTGCAGCACCATGCGGCGCAGGCCCCAGTCACTCGGTGATCCGGTCCACGAAACCGCCTGACTCGAGACGCTGAAGCTGGCGGGCGTCGCCGCGCCGAACAGCGCCGCGACCTGCCCGGCGGCCGTGGCGGTCTTGTCCGCCGTCCCGGCGAAGCCCGCAGCAGGCGAACAGGTGATCCGCCCCCGCCAGGGAAAGGCGGGCTGGCCGGTCTCCGCGGCGTTGTCGGAATAAGGGTTTGGAAGGCTGTTGCCCGGCGGCACGTCCATCAGGATGAACGGGTAGAAGGTGACGCGCAGCCCACGCGCCTTCATCTCCTGGATCGCCTGTACAACCGCGAAGTCGGCGGGCGTGCCACCATAGACAGGGCGATCCTGATCGTCGCGGCTTACCAGAAAGGCATTGGCCCGGCTGACGCCATTCACGGACCAGGTCGACGGCGTGGTGGTTTTGGCGGCGACTTCGACGCCCGGACGCACTTTGCAATTGCCTGCCCGCAGATCATCACCGAACCAGGCCACGACCAGCGAAACGCTTTCGACCTGCGGGGCCATCGCCTGCAGCCGGTCCAGCGCCACCACCATGTCGGCGGTGTCGGTCAGTGCGTTGAGGTTCTCGGGCTCGGACGACCCGCCGCTGCCCTTCCGGATGCCCTGCGTGGCATAGGCGAACTCGCCAGACGCCGGGATCACAGTCACAGCCTGCGTGAGACCCTCCGCAGTGTCGGGATCGGCAAGCGGGCGGAACACCTCAAAACTCAGCTGCGGGATGCGGTTGCCATAGGTGCCGAGCGGCAGGTCCTCGAACACCACATAGGCCGTGCCGCGATAGGCAGGCGTGTTGGTCGCGCCCATCTTGGCCGTGATGAACGGATCGGCCGCCTGGCTCTCATCGCCCGGATACCAGCGCCATGTGATCCCGGCGGTGTCCAGCAGCTTGCCGTCGGCCCAGATGCGCCCAATGCCGGTGATCGGTCCCTCGCAGAGCGCGACCGCGAAGCTCGCGTAATAGAAATACTCGGTGGTCTTGACCTTGCCGCCACCGCCGCCGCCCTTGCCACCACCCTGCGTGGTGGTCTTCGTCTCCTCGCGGAAGTCCGTTGCCCAGACGATGTTGCCGCCAATCCGCATGCGGCCATAGAGGCGCGGGATCACCGCCCCTTCGGTGGCCGAGGTGATGCGCAGATTGTCCATCCGCGCGCCTTCGATCCTCTGGCTGGGTGCCAGCGACGAGATGATCCAGCTGTCAACGACCGAGCCGATGGTGGAGCCGATGAAGCCACCGATGGTGGCGGCGCTGACGCCGAGGATCGCGCCGCCAATACTGCCACCAATGGCAGCGCCAGCGGCACCGAGAACGAGGGTGGCCATGGGATGATCTCAGCGTTGCGGGAACAGGAAGGCGAAGGCGATGCGCCGCCGCCAAGGCGGGGTGATCTGTTCCTCCATCACGCCGAGGCGCTCATAGGCGTGGAGGAAGGTGTCAGGTCCGGTCAGGATCCCGACATGCTTGGCGATGGCGCGGGACTTCATGCGGAACAGGACCAGCGCACCCGGGCCAGCGTCAGCAGGTGCGATTTCCGGCATCATGTGCCGAGCGGCATCCGCAAGAACCTCACGCGGCCCGGTCTCACCCCAATCGCGGCTGTAGGGCGGAATCGGGAACGGTTCTGGCCCGACCACCTCGCGCCAGACGCCGCGGGCCAGTCCAAGGCAATCGCAGCCAACGCCCCGGAGGCTGGCCTGGTCGTGGTACGGCGTGCCGAGCCAAGAGCGCGCGATGGCGATGACACGCTCGGGATCGGCGGTGGCTCTCATGCATCGCGATGCGATGCACTGCCGCCCGTCGTTTCCGCTGGAAACGACGTTGGTCACAGCACGGACCCCTCGTGGCCGCCGTCCTTGGTTGCGTAACGCAAGACGGCGTCCTGGCCGGGGATATGCGGGAAGCCACGAAAGTTGACGGTATTGGCGAACTTCGCGCCGCATGTCTCCATGCGCTTGTCGCATCCCGCGCGGATGGTGAAGGCGTCGCCTTCGGTGATCGCGCGCACGGGTGCCTCGAGCAGCGTCAGCACCGCGATGCCATCCGTAACATCATGTGAAATGACCTCAGCTCTCCGCCCGGCATTTGCCCCCATGGTCCATTCAACGGTGCCAAACCTAAACCAGCCCGAGGTAAAACCGCCAAGGCTCGACGCAGTGAACGCCCGGTCGCGTAGCAGATCGATGACGCTGCCTGAGCCCTTGAACGCGAAATTCTCGAGATCGAGCCCACAGCGTCCATCACCAAGGGCCGCGTCACAGGTCGCCTGGAAGGTCCGCCCGACCGTCTGGCCGACGAGGTGGGCGAGCGAGCGCACCTCCGCGACGAAGGCGAGCCGCCCGCGCCGGATCTGGCCGATGGCCCCGCGCCGCATCAATACGCGCTGGCCGGTGTCGCCCCAGTTCACCCGCCAGACCTCGACCTCGGCGTTGTCCCAGCGGCCGTCGAGGATGTCGGTCTCGGTGATCCGGTCCGAGGTCAGCACGCCCTCGGCATCCTGCGCATCCACCGACAGGTCCGAGCCCGAGCGCACCTCGGACGCAGTGAGCCCGCTCTCGGGCTCGAAGTCAGTGCTGTCGAAGCTCAGCGTCCGGTCATGATCGGTGAAACCAAAGGTCACACCATCTGAACGCGTAATGCACCAACACCAGGCAAGCGTCGTCGTGCCCTCGTCGAGATGGGCCTGCAGATCGGGGGGAATGCTTTTCATCGGCGGAGCTCCAGCAATGGGATAGAGGTGATCGAGCCCAGCCGCTCAAGATCGAGCGTCACGTCCAGCGTGTCGCTGTCGAAGCGGACCGGCACGTCGAACTCGAAGCCTGCGGTGATCGCGACGCCAGCGCTCGGCGCGGCGCTGAAGTTCACGACGCCGGTCATGGTGTCGACCGACCAGCCGGACGGCTGCTCGACGCCCGCAAGCGCGATGCGCACGCTGCCCGCCACCGGCTTTGGGATGGTGCGTGTCCAGGTTTGCGCGCCCGAGGCGTAGCGCTTCACCAGTTGGAAGACGGTCGTCGTGCCGTCGCCGGTGCCGATCGACTGGTCGGTCGGCGATGGCGTGCCCGAGGGCAGGCAGGACTTGTAGTCACCCCAGTCCTTGAAGCGGAAGCCGTAGAGCCGCCCATTCCGTGCCTCGAAGAACGAGACAACCGCCGCGAGATCGTCCGCGCGTCGGATGCCGTAGGCGACGTCGTAGCGGCGGCGCGAGTTGGCCCAGCTGGCATTGCGCTCCTCGTCGCCCGAGGCGAGCTCGACGATCTGGGTTCGCCTTTCCGGCCCGCCGCGCGCGCCGCGGCTGATTTTGTCGGGAAACCGGACCTCGTGAAACGCCATCACATGCCCCTCCGCCCGAGCGACACGGCGCGGGCAATGTCCGCGGCGACCTGCGTGCGGGACTGCCGGAAGCTCTCGGCGTCACGCGCCATGATCGTGACGTTGACGCCACCGCCTGCGCCGTAGCTCTGCGCCTCCCGCCGCGACAGCACACGCTCGCCGCGTTGCAGGATCGCGGGCACCTCGTCGTGGCGAAGTCCGGCCATGCCGCCGCCATGCATCCGGGGCGCAGCCGCGAACGCCATCGCCGGGACCATGCGCGAGGGCCCAGCCGATCCGACCATCCCCCCCGCATGCAGGACGTTGGCGAAGATGCCGCCAGCACCAGCGAAGACACCCGAGAGCGCATTGGCGATCGGCCCGAGGATGAACCGCCGCGCCGCCAGTTGGGCGAGATCGGCCAGCAGCGACGTCACCAGATCGCGGAAGTTCAGCTTGCCGGTCTTCACGAACTGGCCCACCGCGTTCTCGGCCGACTGGAATGCGCCGACGAGGCTCTGGCCGATATCTCCGCCAATGTCGCGGGCCTTGCTGGCGTAGTCCGACAGCGCGGCGGTGACGGCTTGCCAACCGATTACGGCCGCTTCGGTCGCGGGCTCCGCGGCAGCGGCGGCGGCTCCGGCCGCCGCGCCTGCACCCGTCGCGGCACGCCCGGCATCGCCGAGCGCCGTCTCCAGCCGCTCGGCAGCACCGGTGGCCTCGGTCAGCGCATCGGCACTTGCCTCGTCGGTGCCGCGCACCGCATCGCGCAGCGCCTGCCAGCTTTCGAGGGGTGCACGTGCCCCTTCTGCCAGATCGCGCGCGGCGCCGCGGTAGACATTCGCCGACTCGAGCGCGCGGTTCGCCGCATCGGTCAGACCGAGATCGGGCGCGGTCAGCGGGTTGTCCTCGAAGGCCCTGTCGAAGGCCGCCTGCGCCGCCGTCGTGGCGGCACTGGCTGCGCCCTCGAAGCGGTTCTCGATCTCGTCGAGGTCGAGGTCCGGCACCAGCGAGATGCGCCGCTCGGAGCCGAGCGCTTCCAGCCCCTGGTTGATGCCGCCGATGAAGCCGTTGATGCGCGAAACCACGCCATTCAGCATCGCCTCGACGCCGTCGACCAGGCTGTTGGCCGCCTGGAACGCCAGATCGCCGATGGCGGCGGGCAGCAGACCCCAGATCGCCTTGATCGCCTCGTAGGCGCCCTCGAATGTGTTTGCCGCCGTATTCCCGAAGCCCACGACGCTCTCGATGGCGCTCTGCATGCCCGACGCGGCGTCGGCCTTCAGGTCGAAGAACATCGCCGTGGCCGCAGCCCCCGCCGCCGCAGCCCCCATCTTGATGCGATCCCAGACCTCGACGGCGAGGTCTTTCAGGAGCGACATCGCCTCGCCGAAGCCGCCCGCACCGGAGACAAGGCGGGTGAACTGGTAGACGAGCTCGCCTGCACCGACGATCAGCGCTCCGATGCCGGTGCGGATCAGCGCGCCGCGAAGGAGGACCAGCGCGGTGGCGAGCCCACGTACCGACAGCGCTGCGACAGTCATCCCGGCGACCCAACGCCCTGCAAGAAAAGCCACAAAAGTGGCGGCATAGGTGGTCAGACGCCCGATATTGTCGAAGAGGCCCCGGATCGCGATACCGAGCGGCCCGGTGCGGCTGGCTACGGCCGCCATCGCGTTGGCGACCGCTTCCAGCGCAGGGGCCGCAGCGACGGCCAGTTGGTTCGACAGCCCACGCCAGATCAGGCCAAGTCGAGAGATCGCATCATTCGTCCGCTCGATCTGCTCAGCATCCTGCTCGGAAACAACCACACCAAAGGCCAGAACATCCTCCGTCGCCTGTCGCAGCGTCGCGGTGTCGATCCGGCTCATGGCGATGGAGCCTTCCTCGCCGAAAAGCTGACCCGCTACAGCGGCGCGTTCGGCTGCGGGCACGAAGCTCTCGATGGCGGCGTTGATCGCTCCCACCCGCTGGTCTAGCGGCAGGGCGATCAACTCGTTGGCGGAAAGGCCCAGCCGGTCCAGCGCGTCGGCAGCAGGACCGGTCCCGGCCGCCGCCTGGCTGAGACGGCGCGTCAGGTCCTTCGTCGCCTGTTCGATGCCGGACATCGACACGCCCGCCAACTCGCCCGCGCGTTCCAGAGTCTGGATCGAGGCGACCGTGGTCCCGAGAGACTGAGCCAGTTTGGCCTGCGCGTCGACGGTCTGTAGCCCGGATCGGACCATCGCCACGCCAGCAGCAGCAGCGGCGGCCACGGCGGCAGCGGCGGCCACTGTGACACGGCGGGAAAACGCCGCGAGCCGTGTATTGGCCGCTTCCATCTCCCGGCTAAGGCGGCCGAAGCCGCGCGCCCCGGCTTCGCCCACTCCTTCCAGCTCGGCACGCACCTGTCGGCCGCCTACCGCAGCAAGGCGGACAGAAACGCGCTTCTCAGCCATTGGAATGATCCATCTGTTCGTTGAGTTTCGTTACCATCACCGCCTCGACGACGGGCAGCAGTTCGGCCATGGCCAGAGGCGGGATGCCTAGGGCGCCACCGAGTGCAAACGCAGCCGACAAGTCCCATCCGATTACCGCGCCCGGCAGTACACGCAGCTGCCCGCCGAGGCGACCAACCAGGTCCCAGACCTGCCAGCTTTCAAAGGTGGCGGGTCGGTTCAGCCGCGCCGGGCAGTCTTCGCAGGTCGCTTGGCACGCGTCGCAGTAGCGCTCGCCCCCGCCGAAGGACCACTCGGCAAGGGCGCGGAGACGTTTTTTTCCTGGTCCAACAGCAGGCCTTTGGAAACGTAGGTCAGCTGGAAGGCCTCGAAGATCGGCCAGATATCGAGAAGCGCGTCGACGGCCTCCGGGGTCGGCTCGATTGCGTTGCCATCCGCATCACCGATACCCTCCCATGCAAGCACGGCCCGCCGCGCCAGCGCCTTGGCGAAGGCGACAGCGCGTTCCTCGTCGGAGGCCTCCTCGGCGACCGCCTCGACGGCCGGATCGCTCCGCGTCGCAACCATCAGGGCCGTGGTCAGTGGGCGCAGCTCCGCCCGCACACCTGGCACGAGATCATGCCAGCGCGGCGTGTTCGTCAGGTCGAGAGTCAGCATCAGTATACCTCGATGTCGTTGATCAGGGTGGCAGTGCACATCCGGCCGACCGTGCTGTCACGCGCGGCCTGCCAGTCAAAGGTAGCTTGCACGCCCTGCGGCCCGGAGATCTCGATCCGGGGGCGCGGCAGGTAGACGGCGTGCACGGTGAAGGTGAAGCTCTCGCCGGAGGGCAGGACATAGGCAAACTCGAGCTCGCAGGGATCGCCATTGATCGCCTGTGTCACCAGCGTCTGGTCCGCGAAGCGCACCTCAATGGAACCGGTCAGTGCCGCAATGGACGGGTCTGCGCCGTCGATGCGACCATCCGAGCGTATGGCTTCGATCCGGTCGAGGTTGTTGGCATAGGTGATATCGGCCGAGACCACGTTGCCGAGAGCCGATCCGTTGCGCGTGATCGCCCCGTTGAAATGGCCGAAGCGCTGCAATTCGAGAGCGGTTGGCGTGCCTGCGCTGGTGGTCGTGCCCACCGTCTCGCCCTGAGCCACCAGCCGGGCCGTTGCGGTCAAAAGGCCAGATCTCTGCATTTGCCAGTTGATCTGGTCGAGGACACAGCCGGAATACATGGCATAGCGCGGCACTTCGGGCATGCCGGTCTCAATGGACATGCTGGGCAGCGTCCAGGCACCAGACTGAAACTCATGCGTCCAGGGGCCGGTTCCGGTCGTGGTTGGGTCACCAAAGGCTGCCTTCAGCCAGAACCCGAAAGCTTCCGCGTCGAGCGGCACGACGACATCACCATCGGCCGTCACAGCATCCTTGATCGGTGCCAGCGGATCGCGGCCATAGCCGAGCAGTTCGGAGTTTAGCAGCGGCTGCTCCGCGCCGAGCGACGTGTTGGCGAAGGGCATTTTAGTGAAACCACCTACCGGGGGCGTTCCATAGGTCGTCTCAAACGCAAGCGCCATCTGCGCCCGCGCCCCTTGGGCTCGTGCCATGTTTCTCTCCTTGGATTGTCGGGATCAGCCGAGCGGGTCGGCCGTTGAATAGTGTAGCACTACCGGGATCACGGCCGCCTTGAGGCTGGCCGCGCCTTCGACCGGCAGATCGACCGGGCGCGGCGCTTCCGCCTCGACCCAGTCGCAGAGGCCGCCCAACGTGCGGTCGGCGGCGAGCGCCGTGCCGATGCTGGCGGTCAGCGTGTCGAAGGCGGCGTCACGGGCGGTGCCTTGGACCACCGCCTCGATCTCGGCGCCGTGCTGGTAGTGGTAGCGCAGCGGCGACAGCGTCACCTCGGGCTCACCCGGCTCGCCATCGCGCAAGATCAGCAGGCCAGCGGTGGGCACACGCTCGGGCAGCACCTCACCGCGCAGGGCGGTCGCTGATTGCGCCTGCAGCAGGGTGTGCAGCTCGGCGAGGATGGTTTCACGTAGCGTTGGCAAGGTGTTGACTCTATTAATGAAGAAAGCGGGGCTGGGAGAGTTGGGCCATTGGCGATCACCGTCCGTGCGTTGCCATTGAGAGGGCGAGAATGAAACACGAAACGATCAACTCAATACTCGGCGGCCTGGGGCTGCTTGTGGCCTCTGTTACGGCTTGGTTTCAGTTCGCTCCCACGGATGATGAACTGCAGATCGTCAGTGAAGATCGGGTGGAATTAGGAGCCCCTCTTCAAATCGCAAATGGCGGTGCAATCGATCCGGAAACCGGACAACCACAACCTGTTCTTGGTCCGATTACTTGGAAAATCCGTATCCACAACGAGACAGATCAAGTCGTCTCAATTGTCGATTGGCGGATGTTTTTGATAGTCAGAGGCGACGGGGTTGCTCAGTATTCCTCAATGCAACCGATACTGTCCGAGATCGATCCCAGTCTGGCACCGCTCGCATTGCCCGTGAACATCCCCGCCCATGAGACCTCCGCTTATTTCATCTCGGCCTTCATCCCGTTTGATCGGGATGCGCTTGAGCAGTCTGGATGCTTCGATCCCATGCCACGACTGGAAGAAGCGGAACGCTGCGTTTTCTCAACAGGTGAGGACCTCTTCGGTAACTCGGTATCCGTAACGAGATACGAGTCTGCGCCTCCTGAGGCATTTTCTGTTTCGTGGGGGAGCCAAGAGCGCACACCACGGTTCTACGTGGAATTGGAAACTGCTGACGGCTCGGAATTTTCGGTTATCTTGTCCTACTTTCCTACCTTCTGAGGCGACTTTGCGGTGCCTACTAACTGTATCTGGACTCCACCCAGTTCGCCACGATCAGCCCCGGCACGCCATCCAATGCCCTGTCCGCGTCCCGCGCCAGATCAAGCCGCTTTGGCAGCTTGACCTGCGGCACCAGCAGGAAGATCGGCGCGGTGACCTTTCCGCGCCCGGTCTTCGAGCGCGACACGACCGCCTGACCCTTCGTGTTCAGCCGCCCCTCAGCCACCAGCAGACTCGGACCCGTTCGGCGATAGACGAACCGTAGGCGCAGACCGCGCCGCCGTTCCCATTCGCCGGGAGTGATCCGGCCGCCGCGTGTGGATTTGCCTGCGGCGGGCAGCGGGATGGCCAGCCAGAACCCGTCCTTCGAACGGATCAGCGGACCGGTGTCATGCGCGCCGACAATCACCGGAGCCTTGGACCAGACCAGCGCCGCCGCGTCGAGGCTTTCGCCCGAACGCGGAAAGTTCTGGTTGCGGATCGAGTTCGCAAGCCGCCGTCCCAGCCCCACGCCAGTGATCTGCGTGCGCCAGGCAGTCTTGAGCCCGGTTCCGGCCTCGCGCATGGCGGCCGTCACCGCACGTTCCCCGGCTACGACCTCAGCCGCCATCATGGCGACGATGTCGGGATCGATGTCGAGCTTCAGTTTCACGCGGGCCTCAGGTCCACAGTCCAGACCAGCCGCTCGCGGTCGCGAACAGGCTCGCCCTGAATGAGGAAGGCATCGCCGTCGATTTCCAAGCGGTCGCCTGGACGCGGGGTCGGAACCTCTGCGACGCGTAAATCGATCCGGGTCGTTTCCGACCAGAGCCGCGCGTCGCCGAAGTCGGTGATCGCATCAGCCTGCCGGGCGACGACGCGCACCAGCATGGGCGCGCCACCATCGGAGGTATAGACGGCCTCGCGCCCGATGTTGGGATCCGCGAACAGCGCATCCAGAATGGCGGCAAACGCCGTCATCAGAAGCTCGCGTTCAGGCGCACGCGGCCGATCACGTCGCCCGCGCCGCCCGCAACAGCTTCGGTGGCTACGCCAATCAACGTATTCGCCGTGGCGGTCTTGGTGGCCTCCTTGTTGGTGTTGTCCCAGTAGACCTTGTCACCGGCGGACCAGGCCTGAGATGCGACCTTTTTCAGATCGAAAATGCCGACGAGCGCGGCCTCGACCGTCTCGGCATTGGCGGCATCTCCCGCGGCCACGCCGAAGATGGAGCCGACAAGCAGGCCGTCGCCGGAGGTCACGGCGTAGGGCGCGGTCAGGGTGATGGTGTTGCCGGGCTGGACGTAGTTTTTCATTGCGGGATCCTTTGCAAACGGAAACGGGCAGCCCGATTGGACCGCCCGTCAGAGGTGAAATGTCAGGAAAGACCCGGTTATGCGCCCGGGTTCTTGTAGAGGCCGCGCCAGTCGATGGCTTTGGCACCGAAATCGAGGCGACACTTGATCTCCACCCCGTCGACGTCGAACCCGTTGCGCGTCTCGATGTACGCGCCCTGCTGGCCCTCGAGGTAGGCGTATTCGATGGTGTCGATCTGGTTCGGGCTGGCCGCGAGGTACCAGGCGGTTTCGCTGGCGGCATCGAGGCGTGGCTCGCTGATCGGCGCGAGGGTGCGGATCGACTGCGGCACCACGTTGGAGGTCGCGGCGGGTACGAGGTTCTGGGCCACCATCTGCTCGGCCTTCAGTTCCAGCGAGGCAGGCACGATTAGGAAGGCAGGCCGCACGTTCAGAACTGTCTTCTTGTCGAGCCCGGTCTGCTTGGCCATCGCGGCGCGGGCGGCACCCACTGCCTCGACGGCCAGCGCAGCACCGGTGCCCGCGAGGTTCTTGTGGCTGGTGTGGAACAGGGCATTGCCATCGGCCATGGCGGGGTTGGCGGTGATGATGCCCCAGACCACGTCCGACTCGAGCTGCGCGATGGAGTTGCCATACATCGCCGGGATCCGGGTGAAGGCGTCGAGATCGTCGTTGATCAGCGTCTGGCGGGTGATCGCGACCACGCGGCCGTAGGTCTTGACCTTGTAGCTCTCCTTGCTCTCCCCGAGCGTGCCGCGCTTGAACTCGCCGCTTTCGCCGACCTCCAGCAGCTGCGGGGCTTCGCCGAGCTGAACGCGGTGCATGGCCTTGAAGTCGGTGGCCAGCACCTGGCGGCAGAACAGCATGAACGTCCGGGGATAGGCGTCATAGGCCTGCCGCAGGGTCTTGTTGGTGACGGCCGACAGGATCTCGGGGAAATCGGACGTCGAATGCAAAGCGCGAGTGGCCACCTCGTCGCGCGAAAGGCCGCGCGTGTTCACGCCCGCATTTCCGAGGCTTTCGCGTGCCAGTTCCATGAGCGTCATACCACGATACTGGCGCGCGGCGTCCTCAAGCTGGAACAGCGTCGGGCTATAGCGGTGCAGCAGCGCATTCGCGACGGCATCCCGGCGGGTGATCTGCTCGTCACGGCCACCAAGCGGGATCGACACCTGGCTAAAGGTGCGGGTTTCCTCAGATTTGGAGGCGACCTGATCGAGGATCAGACGGCGTGCTTCGCCGATATCGGTCCCGCGCTTGACCAAATCCTCGGCAAAGCTGCGTTCGAGGTTCAGGCGGCCCGCCAGGTCATAGATCGTGGAGACTCGGTCGCGTTCGGTCTCGCGGGCCCGGGTCGCGACGGCTTCGGTATCGGGTGCGGCCGCAGTGTTGGCCTTGTTCGGCTTCGGCTGCGCGCGGGTTTCGCTGGCAACAGCTTTCGGTTCGGCCACAGGCGTCTTCGGTTCAGTCATGGTAGTGTCCTCGGTCGCGATTGGGTCGCTGGGCTGATCTTTGGCCTCTGCGGCCGGGGCGTTGGGTTTGTCCGTCATCGGGATGGCTCCTGTGGTTGGGGGTGGGACGTCCCGGCGATGGAGGACGCAGTCATGAAGGGGGGATTGCGCGCGAAAGCCCGCGGCGGGGTCCGCGCCAACGGGCACGGCGGACACCTCGAAGGGCGTCCAGTCGACCGCGCGCCAAAGCTCGCGGGCCGCCTCGGTTTTGGAGACCTCGAAGCGGTGAACCTGGTAGCCGATAGAGACCGCCCGGATGTGGCCCGCCTGGATATCGCGCCAGATCGGTTCGACATCGGCGCGCTCAGAAATCCGGACCTGCGCAATGCCGCGACCGTTTTCGATACGCGCCGAGCCTGGGACGACGGAGCCGATTACGGCATCCAGCGTGTCGACCTCATGCACTTTCAGGAACGGCGCGCCGGCGTTCAGACGGTCGAGCCGCACATGGGTCGGGTCGAGGCTCAGCTCTTCGTCATAGGGCTCCCCGAACAGGGTCGACCGACGGACCCGCGCGCCTGCCGACCAGATCACCTCGACGGTGCGGGCGTCGATATCGACTGAGTTCGGCGCAAGCTCCGCCATCCGGCGCAAGGCCGGGATTTCGATCATCGTATCCATGTTGGTCAGTCCTGTTGGTCTGGGTCGGGCCGCGCTGGGTCCGCGTCGGAGTCGTCGGCCAGATCGCTCGCCGGGTCATTTGCCGGGTCGGCGTCCACAGGATCGTTAGTCGGATCACCTGTTTGTGCGCTGCCGGTCTTGGTGACGCGGCGCGGGTCGCTGTCGAGCACCAGCCCGAGCGCGTCGAGCTTGGCGTTGGTGGCTGCGATCTCGGCCAGCACCGCGTCAGGATTTCGCCCTTGCTGGGCGATCACCTCCGCCAGCGTCATGGTGCCTGAGCGGATCGACAAGAGGTTGGCCATCGCGTCCTTCTGCGGGTCGACGGCCTCGAATTTCGGCGGCGACCATTCCACTGGCACGTCCGGCGTCGGGATCTGGCCCGCAGCCCACGCGGCTTCCGTGAACCAGCGCCAGGTGGGCGCGCAGAACATTGGGATAAACAACTGCCATTGCACGGCGTCGATCATCCGGCGGAACTCCACCAGCCCGGCGCGGATGGACGAGTAATTCACCTGAGACAGATCGCCGGTCAGCAGCTCGTAGGGCACCCGGAACCCGGCCGAGATCGTATGCAGGCTGGCCCGCTTGTATTCCGCGTATCCGCCAGTGGCCGACGGCTGGTTGAAACGGATGTCCTTCCCGCCACGCGCATAGGCGATCAGCCCCGGTTCGAACTGTTCGACGCGGTTTCCATCGGCATCCACCACGGAGGGTGCGATGCCCTGCTGAGACTCATCGTCGCCGAAGACGATGGCGGTGACACAGGCCTCGGTCTTCTTGCGGACAAGCTCGGCAACCTCGTAGTCGTCAAGGTCACGCAAGGACCGGATCACCGGCGCGCCCCAGGGAACGCCGCGCGCCTGGGTGCGCTGCTTTTCGTAGACATGAGCGATCTCGGTCGCTGGGACCGGACGACTTTGAAGGCCGTTTTGCAGCGCGCCATAGGCATCGCCCGGATGTTCGGCATGCAGCCAGTAGGCCCGACGTTTGCCGACCGGGTCGAACTCAATCCCTTGAACCAACCGTCCTGCGCCGAGTGCGCCGGACTTGGTGGCGTCGAGGAAGTCGGCCTCCAGCACCTGTAATTGCAGCGGGACGGGCAGACCGTCGGGGGATCGCCGCAGGCGGCGGCGCACCAGCACTTCGCCCGCCTCGACCATCTCGCGGCAGATCAGCGTCTGCAGGCCATAGAAGTCGAGCTGGCCGTCAGCATCGGCCGTGTCCGACCATTGCGCAAAGAGCGCATCGACCTTGCGGTCCAGTTTGTCATTGCCGCTGGCGGCGCGCGGCATGATGCCTGCGCCCACGATGTTGTTCACCAGCACCGCCACGGCCTTCGCCGCATGCGGATTGTTGCGCACCAAGTCTCGCATCCGGTCGCGCAAGAGCGCCCCCGCCACGCCAACCTCGGTGTCGGCGGAAGTCGCCGGCGCACGCCAACCTTCGGTGCGGCGTCCCTTCGCCGCGCCATCATAGCCACGCGTCAAGGTTTCAAACGCCTGCCTGGCAAGAACGCGACGGGCCGCAGCGCGCGGAGCCACCGTGGCAATCGCATGGTCAAACCAGTTGGCTGACATCAGCGATCTCCGCGGCTAAAGCCCGCGAGCCCGGCGACCGGCAGTGGCCGTGTGGTGCCCGCGATGGCGCGTTCGATGGTGCGGATGCGCGCCAGGAGATCCTCGGCCGAGCCATAGTCCACGGATTTTCCGTCATAGCTGACCCGGGTCGTGCCGCTGGCATAGGCCCGGCGCAGCGCCGAGAGCTCGGTTTCCGTCCAGTCCGTCATGTTCAAAACCATCCTCCGCGCCGTCCGAGCCAATCGGATCGACGTTTGCCCTGCGACGTCTGCGCTTGCCTGTTGATCTGCCCTGCGGGATCCGCAGAGGCGTCGGCGACCCCAAGCTGATCCTCGAGGTCGCGCCATTTCTCGTCGGTCCAGCGATCCGCGCCCGCGATCCAGGCGGCGGCGCGGGCATAGACGCGGCAGTCCAGCGCCTCGTTCCGCTCGCGTAGCTTCTGCCATTCCAGCCGGGCGAAGCCGCGCTTGGTGCGAACGGTGACCAACTGCTCAGCCACGAACTGCTTCAGCCATTCATTCTCGACCCAATGCGGCAGGTGGACCGTGCCGGGTGAGAATGCTGCGCCGTCAGCGCGTTCCTCCTCGGTTGGCCGTTCAAGCCGCAGGAACCGATAGGTCTCGGCCTTGAAGGTCGATACCGCCACGGTCCAGAGGCGTGCGCCCCGGCGTAACCGCTTGCCGCCCTCGGTCGCATCCACGAAAGTCGGCCCCGACACCGGGCTTGCCCGATTGAATCCTTCGACGCCTTTCACGGGGGCCACCTGTGCAAAACCTTGCGCCCGCGACCAGCCGTAGACCGCCGGGGCCTCGTACCCGGTGTCGATGGCAAGCCGCGCGATCTTCAGATGTGCGCCACGCTCATGTGGCCAGGTCCGACCGAGCAGTTCGGTCAGGTCGCCCCAAGCCTCATGCCGGTCGGGACCGCCTTCGATCACGATGTGATCGACCAGCCAGCTTTCCAGGCCGCGGCCCCAGGCCCAGACATCGATCTCGATCCGGTCTTTCTGAACGTCGGCCCCGGCGGTCAGAAACAGCCCGCCCGCGGGAACCATGCCCGGTTTCCAGCGCTCGCGCCGGTCGTAGAGCCTTTGCCAGTCCGGCGCTTCACCCGTCTCGACCCACGTCTCGCCGAGGATCGTGTTTCGGAATGCCTTGATCGCTTCGTCCGATCCTTGCGCCGCATCCCACGCCCGCACGATCCGCTCCCAGCTGAGCCAGCCAATGGGCGAATAAAGCGCCGAGAGATGATAGCCGACAGTATTAGGGTCGGCCGCCGTGGCGGTAGCGCGCCATTCACCAGCCTCCAGCATCGCCGTCTTGTGATATTCGGCGATGGGCGTCTCACAGCGCTCGCAGTGATATTCCGCCGTCTCCGGGCGTCCCTTCTGCCAGCGAAGTCGCTCGAACTTCATCCATTGTTCCTGACCGCAATGCGGGCACGGCACGAAGAATCGCCGCTGGTCGCTTGCCTCGAATTCCCGCTCAATGCGCGACAGCCCCCGGATCGTCGGCGTCGAGACCAGGAACACCTTGCGTCGATGCGCGAAGGTCAGCGACCTCGCTTCCGCCAGCGTAACCGGGTCGCCTTCCTCGTCGGCCGAGGCCGGATAGGCGTCGACCTCGTCGAGGAAGATGTAGCGCGCCGGGGTGGACCGCAGCCCGACCGCCGAGTTCGCGCCCGTCATGATCAGGATGCCGCCCGCGAATTCCTTCGACAGCATGGTGTTGCCCGCGTCGCGCGAACGGGCGGGTTTGACCCGCTCGCGCAGCTCCGGGCTTTCATCAATCAGCGGATCGATCCGCTGTCGCGAGTTGCGCTTGGCCAGTTCCACGGTCGGCTGGACCGCCAGCATCGGCCCCGGCGCCTGGTGGATCGCAAAGCCAATCCAGTTGTTGCCTGCCTCGGTCGCGCCAACCTGCGCGGCCTTCATGAACACGATCCGCTGCGTTGGATCGCCGGGCGACAGCCGATCCATTATTTCGCCCATGTAGGGCGTGCGTGCTGTGCGATACCGCCCAGGTTCTGCCGAAGCGCGCCCCGAAAGCATCCGATGCCGGTCCGCCCATTCGGAAACGGTCAGGTCCGCATCCGGCGTGAGGCCAGCACCCCAGGCGCGCAGGATTTCCGCAGCGCCGTCGAAATCCAGCACATCGTCCGTGTCACCGGAGATCAGGTTTGACCTCGGCAAGATCGTCGAGCTGGGCACGGACATGTTTCTCCAGAACCTTCTGCATCGCGGCGGGCTCCACTCCCAGATCGGCCGCCATCAGCGCCGCCGCGCGGGCGGGCCAGTTGACCCAGACATCGCGCTCCTGCCGCGCCAGCCGGAAGACCAGCGACAGCGCACGTGCCCGGTCGATCAGCTCGCCTTTCAGCTTCTGCAGCCGGATGCGCCGCTCCTGCGCCTTCAGCACCTCGTTCGCCGTTTTCGCCTGCAGGAAGGTGGTGCCGCTACCGACCGGCGGTGCCGCCAACCCCTGTTCGCGCAGGGTTTCTCCCACGGCGGAGACCGCCGCCTCCGGGACAGGTTTGAGTTTCGGCTGCGGCGCTTTGCGGGTCTTGGATGGATCGGTCGCCTCAGCGCGAAGGGCATCACTGGCCACCGCGTCGATACTGCCATCGCCATGCTGCACCAGCCGCCCCGTCGCCTTGGCCTTCTGGATCGCGCCGCGTGAGAGGCCGACGCGGGCGGCGTATTGGCGCTCACTCAGACCCTCCATTGCGCGCTCCGATTATCATTTAAAATCATGTGCTTATGTAGTTGATAAGCCTCCGTACCAGAGCGAACGTGGTTCCACGAAAACGATGCAACTCACAACGGAGCCGCCACGATGACCCGCCTGAACCCGATCACCACACCCCGCCACCAGCTGCGCGCCGAGAAGGCTGCGCGGAACAAGGAGGCGGCATTGAACGCCTTCATCGGCAAGAAAGCCGAGATCGACGAGGCGCTGGCGCGCTTGGCAAACCTCAGCGACGACCACTTCAACGCCCACCCCGACGAGATCGACTGGGGCCATGTCGGCACCCTTGAGCACTACGCCAGCCTCCTGAAGCGCATCACCGACAGCGCATTCAACGAAGGCGAGCACGCGGAGTGAGCACCATGGAAACCAGCACCATCCGATTGCCGATCCGCAAGCTACCCGATCACTTCGACCGAAGCCGTATCACCACTGTCCTCGACGAAATCGAAGGCGCCCTGATGGACGATGGCGGCGTTTATGTCCGCGCCTACGCCGACAGCATGACGATCACCATCGAGGTGCCGACCAATCAGCTGATCGATGCGGCAACCTGCCTAAAGAACCTAGACCTTATCTGAACCGCGCGAACGCGCAGACCTGCCCCGCATGCGCGGGCTCGTCACGGTAGAAGGGTCGCATTCCGCGCCCCCGATGACCGGAGACAACCATGGCCAAGAATTCCACTCCCACAACAA
Source organism: uncultured Paracoccaceae bacterium (assembly GCA_947503775.1). Classification (GTDB taxonomy): domain Bacteria; phylum Pseudomonadota; class Alphaproteobacteria; order Rhodobacterales; family Rhodobacteraceae; genus Aestuariibius. The sequence continues at coordinate 162,439 of CANNFE010000001.1, forward strand.
CCGATGCGGCACCGCGCCAGACCAAGCAGCAGATCATGATCGATCTCCTGCGGCGGCCCGAAGGCGCGGGCATCGAAGAGATCACCGCCGCAACCGGATGGCAGTCGCACACGGTGCGCGGCGCATTGTCCGGCGCGCTGAAGAAGAAGCTAGGCCTCGAGATCACCTCGAAGAAGGTCGAGGGGCTCGGACGGGTCTATCGTATCGTGCGCTGATTTCGATCCGGCGCACCGCTGAAATCACGACTATAAGGAAGCCGTCGCCGTGTAAGCGGCGGCTTCGTCTTTCTCACCCGGATCGCCTCGAAGAACCGCCGCAGCACATAGGACCGCGCAACGCTCACCACCGTGAACACCGCGCCCATCTTAAGGTTCTGCGCCAGCGTCGTATGCAGCCCGAAGATCGGGAAGATCAGAATTTGTGTAGCGACAGCGACGCCGTAGCCCACGATCACATTGGCGACGGACTCCACCAGCGACATGAGGCGCGACTGCTTCATGCCGCCACCTCATCCATCGGCCAGCAGTTCAGCTGCAAGAGTTCGCAGCGCATGCGCTGCAACCAAGGGGACCACGCCGTTGCCACAGAGGCGAAGCCGGTCCACCCGCTGGGCCAGCCCATCAGCGCCTCGACGAACAGCGGGTTCAAGGTCCGGCGCTGCTCGGAAGTATCGTTCCCAGCCATCGGCGTCACCAGGACCTGGCGGCCAAGCAGGCCGTTGACCGGCGTATTCGCCAATGTCGTCGCCCCATCCTTGTGATCCCGCGCGGTGGGCGTCATCCACATGCGGCTGGCATGGGTCAGATCCGCTGTCTTGCGGTTGCCAGCACTCGGCTTGCAGCCGTCGTTGGCCATCGGCGTCGGTCAATCCCGCGCCATGCCGTCCAGACCCTTCTCGTGCTTCCGGTCTCCGCCCCGGCTCCGGAAGCTGTCGGTTTGCGGCGTCGGCCACATCGCGGCGCTGGTTGCCAGGTTCATCCCATGCTTGCCTGCTTCTTGCGAGGGCGTTGGTTTCGTCTGCCGGTTCTCGTTCGCACTTGCCCTCGGCGTCGGCCACATTCGCAGAATTTCCGTTCGGTTCCCGCCACTCGAGCGGGTCCCAGAGCAAGCGCGCGGGGTCGGCCAGTTCGTCACCTTCGCGAATGGCGAGGATGAACAGGCGCTCCCGTTTGTGAGGCGCACCGACTTCCGCCGCCGTAAAGAGGCCTGCCGCAAGCTTGTAGCCCATGCCGACCAATCCGCCGGCGACTTCGGGGAAACCGAGGCGGAGATGATGGGCGACATTCTCGAGGAACACGAACGGCGGCTCGACCTCGCCGATGATGCGGGCGACATGGGGCCAGAGGTGGCGCGGGTCATCGGCGCCCCTGCGCTTTCCCGCGACCGAGAACGGCTGGCACGGATATCCCGCAGTGACGATGTCCACCGTGTCGCGCCATGGTCGGCCATCGAAGGTTCCAACGTCGTCCCAGACAACAGCCTGATCCAGGGCCGCGTCTTCCATCCGCGCCACGAGAGTGGCTGCGGCGAAGGTTTCCCGTTCGACATGGCCCACAGTTCGATATGCAGGGATGGCGATGGAGAGCCCGAGGTCGATGCCGCCTGCGCCTGAGCAAAGCGAGAGGCCGAACAGACATGCGTTCTCGTTTCCGGAAGCGCGTCCGGAGGAAGATAAAGCCAGGTCATGCATCGCCTCACGCGTCTTTGGTCTTGATTTTGTTGAAGGTCTCGCCCGAGCCGGAGAGAACAGCATCCTTGCCGGTGAACTGCTGCCAGCGTTCCACGGCGACATCGACGTAAGCCGGATTGAGTTCGATCCCGTAGCAGACGCGACCCGTCGTTTCGGCCGCGATCAGCGTGGTGCCTGATCCCATGAAGGGCTCGTAGACGGCTTGACCCAGGCTGGAATTGTTCAGGATCGGTCGGCGCATGCATTCGACGGGCTTCTGCGTCCCGTGAACCGTTTCGGCATCCTGATCCTTGTTTGCGATCTGCCAGAGCGTCGTCTGTTTGCGATCACCCGCCCAATGGCCCTTGCCGGTTTTTTTCACGGCATAGAGGCACGGCTCGTGCTGCCAGTGATAATCGCCGCGGCTCAGCACCAAGCGATCCTTGGCCCAGATGATCTGGGATCGGACGTTGAAGCCTGAGGCCTCAAGGCTGTTGGCAACCGTGGTTGCATGCAGCGCGCCGTGCCAGACATAGGCCACATCGCCCGGGAACAGCGCCCAGGCCTCGCGCCAGTCAGCGCGATCATCATTCAGCACCTTGCCGGTGCGCTTGGTCGTGGCGGCGACTGCCTTGTTCCGCCAGCCAGGATCGTATTCGACCCCATAGGGCGGATCGGTAACCATCAGGAGCGGCTTCACATCACCCAGTAGCCGCTCGACATCGGTGACCACGGTGGCGTCACCGCAAAGCAACCGATGCTTGCCAAGCAGCCAGAGATCGCCAGGGCGGCTGATCGGGGTCTCGGGCGCCTCCGGAACATCATCCTCGCCCTCTCGGGACGCGGCCTCAGGGTCGACATCTCCGGCCAACAGCGCCTCGAGTTCAGCGTCTTCGAAGCCAATGAGCGACAGGTCGTAATCTTCAGCCAGCAGGTCATTCAGTTCGACCGAGAGAAGCGCCTCATCCCATGTCCCGAGTTCCGTCAGCTTGTTGTCCGCGATCCGGTACGCCCGGCGCTGCGCCTCGGTCAGATGCCCCAACACGATCACCGGCGCTTCGGTCAGCCCGAGTTGCGTTGCGGCCAGCACCCGGCCATGGCCCGCGATCAGCTCGCCGTCGTCTGCAACCAGACAGGGAACGGTCCAGCCGAACTCTGCCATGCTGGCGGCAATCTTCGCGACCTGGTCGGGGCCATGCAGCTTAGCGTTCTTCGCATAGGGCTGGAGCTTGGCCAGCGGCCACGTCTCGATCGCGTCCGGGGCGAAGCTCAGCGTCATGATGTCGGTTCGCCTCAATGGGGTGGACCCCTGGACTCCGGACACCGGCAGCCAGCCTGGACTCCGCAAAGGGTCCAGCGGCCACCGGACGTGTCCGGGTCCAAGAGTTTGTTTTATTATGGTTTTCAGCAGATCGCGGGTGGATGCCCGCCGGGGTGGCTTCCCAAAAAACCGGCCCTGTCGCTGGCGATATTGCGCGCTTCGCCCGCCCGTATAGGTTTACGGCCAGGAAGGACCCGTGAATTCAGTGGGTTAGCGGCTTGGACCCCAGCTGGACCCTTTGGTGGACCCCTGAAGCCAGCTGCGAGGCCTCTGCCTACGCGCTCCTCTCCCGAGTATATCCAATTTGTAGCCTCTCAACCGGAAACTGTAACCCTTTGCGATGTCTCACTGAAAATTCTGTCACAGGACGATTTTTCTTGACAGGTTGTTCGCGTTCTCGACCACGAAACGCCGTGACCGCTTCAAAGGCGGCACGCGACCATTGAGCCGCCAGGTGATCAGCGCGAGGCCGTATTGCCAATGGCGATTGGCTGCCGGGCGGCTGATCCCCATCTCCCAGCAGATCGACTTCCAAGCCGTGCGTTCGGCACGCAGCCAGACAATCCGGGCATCATCCCGTTCCAGCCAGCGCAGCCAGAGCAACGCCTCCTCGGCTTCGGTGATCTGGCGCGGACCCGGCCGGGGCCGACGCATCTGGGGCTCCTGACCAACCTTGTCCGCGAAGCTGTGGAAATACTCAGGCCATGCGTTGAAGAAGCCCTGCGGCATGACGCCGGGCAAGGTGCGGAAGACATCGGCCGCGCTCTCCAGCCGGTCCTCCACACGTGTGGTTGTCCAATCACCCATGGCGTGCCTCCCGTTCCAGTTTGCCGTAGAGACGCTCGCCAAGCTGGCGCACCAATTCGCGTTCAGGCCAGGTGAGCCGGTCATCGTCGACGGCGACGGCCAACAGCCCCTGTTCCTTCCAACCGTCCCGTTTGACCTCGTCGGGGTGGCGGCGTTGGCCGCCATAGCCTTTGGGCGTGAAGCGCATGCCGGTCATTGCGCACCTCCGTGGGTTTCAATGGCCCAAAGCAGGATCGCGATGGCATCGGCCTCATTGTCATCAACTGGGCTGAACCCGCGCGCCCGGGCGGCGGCGATCATGGCGTCCTTGTTGGCGTTGCCTCGGCCGGTCGCATGTTTCTTGATGGTTCCGACCGGAACGCCCTCGTAGGGCACGCCGCGCAGCTCGGCCCATGCCGTCAGCGTGGCCATCAGACCGCCGTAGACGTGGGCTGCGTCAGTGCCCGCGTGGCGACGGACCTCCTCGAACCAGATGGCGGCGATAGGACCGGACAACCGCTCCAACTCGCCCAGCCAGTTCGTGAAGCGCAGGTATCGCATCCCACCGCCATCGAACCGGCCGTTGCGGAACGAAGCTGTGCCGCTGGTGATCAGCCCATCGGCGCCATGCAGCGCCCAGCCCGTGGTTGTACCAAGATCGAGCGCCAGCAATGTGCGCTGGCCGTTAAACGCGGGCGGCACATTTCGGACGGCGTTCTGATTGGGGTTGGTCATGGTCTGGTCCGCCATGGGCTTTCTCCTTTTGTGATTGCCTGCTCGAGGGGTGGAACGGGTCAGACTGCGACCCGAGAAATTGCCCAGGGGTAGGTGGTGGCTCTCCCCGCCTGTAGCGGGGAGGACACCTACCCCTTTAGGGCGGACTTTTCTGAAATCTGAAATCTGGCGCAGGACACTGGTTTTGTTGGGTAAATCCAGATTGCGGAGCAGATTTCGGAAACACCCTTCCGAAATCTGGAAAGGACCTTCCAAACCCCTGAAACCAAATGGAAAAAGCCAGATTCCAGATTTCCGCAGGATTTCAGATTTTGCAAAATCTGGCCAGATTTCGGAATTTGGACACCAGATTTCGGAAGGCGAAACTGCGTGTCTCATCATGCGTCCTCCACTTCGCGATAGACCCAGACGGACGGGTTTTCGACGGGCAGGACCGCACCGGTCTGCGGGCATTTGTAGTGGCTGGGCAGGACGTCGATCATCTCCGGCGTGACCTCCCCAGTGCCTGGATCGACATGCTCCCGGCTGGTCGCAAGACGCATGGTTTCCACGCAGAGATAACCGTATTTGCTCCGCTCGGTTGCCAGATCCAGCGCTGTCGCAGCGGCCCCGCGGACGAACTTCACATACCCTTTCGTGGTCAGCACGTTCAGCCGTTCGCGGATGATCGATTGCCCGCCAAGCCCCCCGGTGTTCTCGAAGGTCTCAGCGAAATGGGTCATCGTGTACATCCGACCCTGAAGGGCCTCTTCGTACAGCAGGCCGCAGATCACCTCGCCCTTGCGGTCCCGTTCTGCATCATGCTTCGCGCCGACGTCCTGGCGCACCAGGCGTTCGTTCATCGGGTTGATCTCGACCCATTGGCCGCCGACCTTATCGATGACCTTTGGCGGCAACGCGGGGCCATTGCGCAGCTCGATCTCCAGCTTTCGTTGCGAGCAATCCTCGTCGGGGCGATGCAGGATCAGGCCGGAGGTATAGAACCCGCGCAGCGCGCTGGCGCCGGAGAGCGCGAGGAAGGGATCGTCCTTTACCTGCTGCTTGCTGAGCTTCTTGGTGTGGTGGATCAGGATCACCCCACAGTCGGGGTCGATATGGTCGCGCAGCACTTCCACCCGTTCCTTGAGGAAGAACATCATGGCGGTGTTGTCGTTCTCGCCGCCGCCATCGGGCCCGCCGTCGAAGAGGTTCCGGATCGGATCGACGCATAAGATGTCGGGCGGTGCCTCCGGAAACGCCGTCTGAACGGCGCGCGCCACGCGCACGCTGCCTTCGTTGTCGAGCAGCATCTTGAGCTTGGGCGTTGCGACGAAGGTATCGCGCGCCGCGGCCAACACCTCTGGCGGCAGCGCGATCTGCTTCAGCCGCTCGCGCAGATAGTGATACTGAATCTCGGCCTGCAGGTAGAAGATCCGCAAGGGCCGTGGCGGCGTGAAGCCGAGAAACGGCACACCGGCGGCCATGTGGACAAGCCAGGAGATCAGCAGGTCGCTCTTGCCAACCTTGGGCGCGCCACCCAACACCAGCAGCCCGCCAGGCGTCAGCACGCGCGGCGCGATGATGTCCTCCGGCATGGGGCTCTGGTCGTCCAGCAGTGCGCCGAGCGTGAAGGCGGGCATTTCCTCCGGCCCCGGTGCACCATTGGTCAACCGGATCAGGGGCGGTCCGTATTTCTCGACATGCCGGCTCCAGAGCCGCTCGGACTCGCGCTTGAGCCGTTCGACCGGCCACTGGGGCCGCAGCATCGCAGCGTTGTAGCCACAGATGCCTTCCCAGCCTTCGTCCTTTGTCATCCGGCCCTCGTGGACCATTCGGATGAAATGCCCGATCGCGGCGGACGCACCCTCGAAGCGGGACCAGTCGTCCTGCGCGCCCTCGCGCACCGGGGTCACCAGCACATCGTCCATGCCGGGTTTGTCGGGGTACGTGAACTCGGGTTGCAGCGAGATGCCCGGCGCGGGCGGCATGTCGGCGACTGCTTCGATGAACTCGGCCAGATCGCGTTCGAGGCCGGCGTTCACCTCGACAATACGCACCTGCGTTTTCAAGCTGTTCTTGTAATAGACCGAACCTGCCACCCGGATCGGCTGGTGGGAGGAGCGGAAATGCATGTCACCGCCGACCTTGGCGGCAATGTCACCGCGCAGACGGCAGACGCGGGCTATGTCATCGCCCTCAGCAGGCTCGGTCAACGCCCACCAGACGTGGCACTTGCGCTGGCCCTCCGGCGTCACACCACCGCTTTCCACCACCATCGTCGGGACACCGAGGTGGCGCTCAAGATGGGCGCGCTTGGCGGCGATATCGCCGGTGTCCAGGTCGACCACGACGGTCTGCATCTGCAGGATTTCGGCGGCCTTGGCCTGCCCAGGCGCGGCCACGGTGCCAGGGATCACATAGACCGCTGCGCCCTCCCGCGACGCCCATGTGGCGAAGGTCGCCATCTTTTCGGGCGCGGCCTGATCCGCCTCCAACCAGATGTTATGCGGGCGGCCATCGATGCCCTGACCCTTGTCGATAAAACTGCGGACCGGGATCAGCCCGTCGCAGTAGCCGAAGACGACCTGCATGAACTGGGCGATCTGCTCTGGATCGGGCTCGTCGCCGAACACGTCGATCTGCGGGGCGGCATCGTTGAAATCGCGCCACGGATTGAAATGGACGATGTTTTCCTTGGGCGTATCTCGCGTTGTGTCGTCGCGCATGGGTTTGTCCTGGTCGGGATCTGATGGATCGCTGGGCTCGTCGGTCATCCAAACAGCCCCCAACACCGCTCTGCATGAGCGCAGAAACGGCATTCGAAGAAATCGCGATTGGCGGCGATACGGGGCAGCAGATCACCTGCGTCTGTGGCCTGCAGGATCCTCACTGCGCGGTCGGACATGCGCTGCGCGAGATCGGCATCGAAGGGGACGAGCTCATGGTGCAGCTCGGCCGTGTCCTTGTTGATCGCCGTAAACAGCGCCTGAGCCGTCGATATCCCCGGCACCGAAGGTTCCATGTAGGCCTGGTAGATCGCGATCTGGGCGGCATAGACGGGTTTGGAGACCGCGACCCCGTCCTTGACGCAGGCGCGCCAGTTCTTCGCGTTCATGGTCTTGCATTCCCAGAGCGCCGGGGCGCGCAGACCGAGCGCTGCTGGGGCATCAGCGATGATCCCGTCGACATGGCCCCGGATACGTCCTCCCGCGACGGAGAAGCCGAACTGGCCGCCATCGCGCTTTTGGGTGACCAGATCGATCCCGGCCGCGCGCAGCCAGCGGATCGCCAGGTCTTCGAGCTGATGACCGATCGCGAAGATCCGCAGAGTCTGACCGCTGAAATCGGCGCCGTCATCCTTCGGCGCACCGGCGAACTCGAACTGAAGCGCCCGTTCGCAGGCATGACCCAAGCGGGAGGCGCCGAGATAGGTCCGGGGCGGCGTGGCCTCGCGTTCGGCGATGAGGGCGGCGTCGACCAGCGCGTTGATCCGCTCGGCCATGGAGGGGCGTGGGTTGAAGTCCAGCATCAGAACGGCACCTCCGGTGTCTGGGCCCGGGCGATGTCGGACATGGCCTCGCGGAAACCCTCGACGGCCTCTTCGATCAGGGCGCGCACCTGAGCCTCGGTCAGATCGGCAAATGCGGTCTGCCAGCCGATCTCGTCCATCAGCATGGCGATGCGTTTCATGGTGGCGGTGACGGCGGCGCGTTCTTCTTCTGTCAGGTCAACCATGGCAAAACGCTCCCGCGCCAAACGCGTCCAGAAGCCTTGGCAGGGCATCGAGCAGAACCAGACCGATGGCCGGGGTCGCCCCGTGCGCGGACGCGCACATTTCGATGATTGTGGCGGCGAAGCCGCCGGGCGGTGCGGATCGCGCCAGCCAAAACCACGCGTGAGTTGCCGGCAGACAGCACAGAGCGTTCCACGCGGATGCCAGAGACGCCGCCGGTCCTCGGTCGTGATGGGGGCTGAAGATTTCATGGGTCATGCCGCCCTCAGTTCGGGATCGGCCACCGCATTTACGACCCCCTGGATGGCGCGCTTGTTGAAGCCGAAGGTCATCAGCGCCGAGGCGCGGTAGCGCGTCAGGCCGAAGTCGTGGCGGCACTCGGGCGGCAGGTATTTCAGCTGCTTGTCCGTCGGTGGCTGACGCAGCCATCCCCTTGTCTTGAAGGCGCTTTCATCACTCTCGTGGGCGTTCAACCAGTCGTCGGCCTGCGCGAGGCAGACGGTGCGTTCGCCGACGCCCAACAAGCGTGGCCGCTCGCCCTTGGCCCCGCCGATGCCGTACCAGACGCCGTCCATCCAGAAGATGCCGCCCCAGGCGGTGAAGCCCGTGGCCATCAGCGCGTCGTCCGTCCCGAAGAGATCGACCCATGCAAAGCTGGAGCGTTTCAGCAGGTCGATCTCGGTCATGACAAAGCCCGAGAGCGGCGCTGAGTCCGCGCCGGTTTCGCCCTCATCCTGCAACAATACCTCACCGCACAGCGGGCATTCAGTGGCGGCAAGCGGTATCTCCGCTTCGCAGGCCGGGCAGGATTTTGTAGGGGCTTCACCGGTGCCGGTCTTGCCGTCCAGATCGACATCCTGTTCCAGCGTGCCGTGGATCAGGCTCGACGTACCGAAATCCAGCACCACGCAGTCGGTCTTGACCAGCCCCGGGTGCTCCTCCGGATCGACCGTGCGCAGCCCGCGCCCGATCATCTGGATCATGGTGGATTTGTAGGAACTGGGGCGCAGCAGTACGACGCAGGACGTGGGCGGATGATCCCAGCCTTCGGTCAGCACAGCGACATTGACGACGACGCGTGTCTTGCCCGCCGCGTAATCGCCAAGGATGGCCTTGCGGGTCTCAGAAGCCAGATCGCCGTGGATCAGCGCGGCCGTGATCCCCGCGGCGCAGAATGCCTCGGTCACATGGTCCGCGTGGGCGACGGTTGAACAGAAGACGACCGTCTGACGGTCGCCTGCCTTCTCACGCCAGTGGCGGATCACCTCGTCGGTGACAGGCGCGCGGTCCATGATGTCCGCCACCTCGGTCATGTCGAAATCGGCACTGGTCTTGCGGACCGACTTCAATTCCTCCTGCACCCCCACATCGATGACAAAGGTGCGCGGTGGCACGAGGTGGCCAGACGCGATCAACTCGCCCAACCGCACCTGGTCGGCGACATTGTCGAAGACCTCGCGCAGACCCTTGCGGTCGCCCCGGGTCGGCGTTGCCGTCACCCCGAACACCCTCGCGTCGGGATTTGCATCGCGCACCCGGTCGATGATCCGGCGGTAGCTGTCCGCCACCGCGTGATGCGCCTCATCAATCACCAGAAGATCGAGGCGCGGCATGTTGGTCAGATTCGACGCCCGCGCCAGTGTGGGCACCATGGCGAAGGTGACGTCGCCGCCCCAGGATTTCTCTGTCGCGTCGATCACAGATGTCGACACCTCCGGCACCACGCGCTGAAACTTGGCGCGGTTCTGCGCCGTGAGCTCGTCGCGATGCGCCAGAACACAGGCCTTGGCACCGTCGCCGATCATCTCGCCGGTGACCGCTGAGAGCATGATGGTCTTGCCCGCGCCGGTGGGTGCCACGCCGAGCGTGTTGCCGTGGGAGGCGAGCGCAGCAACACTGCGCTCGACAAAGATTTTCTGGCGGGGGCGCAGGCGCATGACCGATCCCCCCTTACTGTGCCCAGCTCGGCCGCCCGGGGGCACCGGGGTGGGCTGCTGGCTGGTTGGTCTGGGGAGATGTCGGGTTGGACTGCTGAGGGGCGTCGCTGGGTCCAGCGTTACCGCTGAACTGCAGGGGCGCCGTTCCCATGACCTGCGCATAGTCGCGATGGTCAGGCGTGACGGCGCTGCGGATCTCGTTCTTGTCGTCACCGCTGGCATCGGTGCCGATGTCGATGCGGGCGATGAACTCGATCCCGTCGAGATCGGCAAAGCCGCTGATGCGCCGCGCGGCTTGCGCCTCCGCCGACATGTCCTTGTCGGAAATCCTGCGCGCCGAATTCAGCATGCCGCGCACGAGGCTGCGGCCCATGTTGGTCCAGTCCGGCCCCTTGGGGCTGTAAAGTCCGATCAGCGTGAAGATCTTGCGGCGGGCATATTGGCCCTCGGTCACGGTAAACTCGCCATTGAGATAGACCGCGCCTGTCGAGCCGCGCGTGGCATAGCCCCCGGTCCAGCCTTGCGAGGCATCGTCGAAGCCGCCGGGACGGATCGTCAGGCGCACCTTGGCCAGCGTGCCCTTGGGAATGAGGTTGGTGTTGCTTTGCGCGTCGTTGAAATCGTTCCAGGAACCCATGGGGAACCTCCTTTTCTGATCAAGATTGCGGTTGGGATTGGTCATCGACCGCCGGATCGGTGCGTGGCGGGGCGTAGGTCAGTCGGTCGGATGCCGGTGTTGCGGGCGTCCGAATTTTCGCCATCAGGCGTCCGAGATGAGGTTCTTCCACCTTTTCGAGGCGGCCGGAGCGATCCTTGGCTGGGAAGCCCCAGGGATTGATCGTCTGACAGACAAAGGCCCGGTACGGATCGCCGCCTTCAGACTTCAGTTCCGCCATGGTGATCACCTCATCGACGATCCCCGGCAGCTCGAGCCCGGTCTTGGAACCGTCGATCTGCGGCTGGAACACCTTGCGATTGAAGTCGTCGAGCTTCTCGTCGAGGATCCCGACAAACCAGACGTTCTTGGCCCGCGTGTGCTGGAGATGCGTGAGCCAGCCGATCATCTCGCGGCCGTGTAGACCGTAAGCGCCACGGACATCCGGCTTGCCGGTCTTCTCCGACAGCGCCTCGGGCTGGCCCTTGCACCAGCCGAAGCACAGCCGACCCGCCACGGTGATCGAGTCCACGAAGATCGTGTCGTAGCGGTCGAGCGCGGCCGGATCGCCGAAATGGTCGCAGACCGCCTCGTAATGCGCCGGGCTGTAGGGCTGCTCGTCGCGCAGCGCCGGGTTGGGGCCGCCGATGAACACCGCGAAGTCCCGGCATTCCGTCCAGGTCCGCGGCCGGATGCTGTCCCCCGCCCAGCCCTCGATGGCGAGATCGCCCGCCTCGAGGTCCATGAACAGAGTTGTCGACGCGTTCAGCGTCCAGAGGAGCGAGGTCTTCCCGATGCCGGATTTGCCGAAGATGCAGCCCTTGATGCCGCGTGGCTCGGCCAGCCGCTGATCGGCGCTGATGATCGGGAGGCTCATTGATCGCCCCCTTGCGGGACGATCTCGATCTTCAGCGTGCCCGGCCGGACGGTGCGCGCGGGCTCGAAACCGGCGCGGATCGCATCGGGCCAGGCGGCGTATTTGCGCTCGGGCACCTTGAACGCGATGTCGACATATTGCGCGGGATCGTCCCCGGCGGCGCGGATGCGCTCGACCATGGCGGCGAGGCGATCCTGATCCCAGTCGACCCGTTTCGGCAGATCGGCGACCACGGTGAAATCGCCGTCGTCAAAGCGGATCGTGCCGGTGTCCTTGCCCGCGGCCTGCCGCTCCTCGGCGGCGCGGGTGGCGTAGCGGACCGTCAGCGCGCCATCGAAGCGGGTCTTGGCCGCCTTGTCGCGCTTCAGACGCTCGTCGATCTCACGCTGCAGGATTGCCAGCAACTCGACCGGCAGCGCCGCGATTTCTGCTGCGCTGAGGGATGGCAGATCGTCGGGCGTGGGGGTGTTCTCGGGGAATGGCATGAATGGGTCTCCGTGATCGGTGAAAAGGGATTGGAAGGCGGACATCACGCGGCCTCAGGCTCGGCGAGCAGCAACTCGGACAGAGAGGCAGCGGCGGCTTTCGGCTTGGCCCGGGCGACGGCGATGTAGGCGAACTGGTCGGGCCCCACGCGCTCCTGCACGAGATGCACGAGGCCCAGTTCGACGGCCCAGAATGCCCGTGATCCAAGCCTGCTCAATTCGGCGCGCGCCGCTTCCGACAGCCCTGAAAACACAGGGAAGATGTCGAGCACCAGAAAGCCGCGATGGTATTCCAGACGGTCGCCGGGAACGGCCTGCGCCACCCAGGCACAGAACTCGAGCTCCGACAGCGGTCGGCTTGCGCGGACCGTGATGAAGGGTGTGGTTTCCATGAACATGATCTCCTCCTTTCGCATCTACTCAGGCCGCTGCCGCATCGTCCCAGACGGGACCGAGGCCGCTTCAACGTCCTTTGTTGCGGCGTTGTGCTGATCGTCCGGCTGGCTCGCGTCGGCGTCGGCATAGACCGCCACGAGGGGCGTCCCATCCTGGTGGGCACCGGCATTCTCGATGCGGTATGCACGCTGGTTCTTCAGGATTTCCGGCAGCTCCCAGCGGCGGTAGAGACCGGGGATGCGCTTGAGGTCTGCGGACAGGAGGTCGGCTTTTCGGATCATGTGGGTCGACTTTCGGTTTGAGTGGGGGCGCGCGGTGGCGTCTGAATGGGAAAAGCCACCGCACCGCAGGGATCGGGACACCCGATCAGCGAAATTCTTGCAGGACGTCGCGCAGACGCCGGGTCGCCCGCTGATAGCGTTTGCGCGTCGCCGCCTCGGACAGCCCCAACTCGGTCGCGACCTCGGACTGGGAGAACCCGTCGACGGCCACACGGATTACCAGATCAGCATCCGCTCCGATGATCCTGACGAAATCGTCGCGAAGCAGTACGGAGCTGGCGTTGGCCGCCGCTTCTCCGTCAGACGGGATTTCATCGGGATCGGCGTCGGTAAGCTGGCTCTGGTGCCTGTCCTCGCGTTGACGCGTTCTGATCAGGTCGCGCTCGATGTTCCGCAGAATGGTTGCCGCGATCCAGTTGACGCGCTGCAGATCCAGACCCCGAATGGCCTCGGAAGCTCGTGCAAGGATTTCGGATGCAACCTCGTCGCCGGTGCCGATCCTGCGCCATATCGATCTGCGCCGAACGGCATCCAGCCCCGGCCAGAGCGCCAGCAGCATCAGTGTCAGGGCACAATCGGAGGACGCGTCGCCAGACTGTGCGGCCCCGACCAGTGCAACCAGCAACTGGTTTTTCTGGTCCGGCGAACGGCCACCGACGCGCAGCGTATCCAGCAATGCGGCCGGATCAGCGAAATGCGCGAGCGGCTCACTGGTGCGCCGAAGCGCTTCGAAGTGCCTTTGAAAATTGAGAGTTGAAGAAGACAACATGAGGTGATCACGGATCTCGTGCCACGCGATGGACATTGGACGCCTGCCTTGCGGCCAGGCGTCCAGCGCCTTCTCGTGGCCAGGTCAGGACATCGTGCGTCTCTGCGATTTCAGGGAATTCGGTGGATGCGCGCCTCAGCGCGCGGGTGATTGCGCCTCGTTCAGCGTGCCGCAGCCGCGGCAGGTAGCCTGAACTGGGAAGCCCACGAGATATTCGTGGCCCCGCGCAAAGCGCAGGTGCATGCGGCCGTCCCGGCAGACGCCGAGCAGCTTGTCACAGCGCGTACAGCGCCATTCCGGGTTCAAAGGGTTGGGTTTTGATTTTGTGCCACCGGTCCAGCTCATCTGGGCTGGCTGGCGGGAAGTATGGGGAGTCGGCATGGAAGTGCTCCTCTGACTGAGTGAGCCTTTCCAATAGACATCTGTTTTTTAGACCGTCGCCCGCAATATTTTAGACCGTCGTCAGACGGGCCCGCTGAGATCCGCCAGATCAGACGACAAGTCGCCAATATCCACGGGTCGAACCCTTGGCGATGTAGACGTCAAGAATGCTCTCCCACATCGGTTTCTTGAACGCCTGCTGTGGGCTCTTGACGCCAGTATCCTCGATGAGGTCAGCGGTTTTGACATCTGGACTGCCGGCAAGATGCGCCGTTACCAGCTTTTCGAAGATCCGGATCTGATTTGCACCAAGAATGGCAAGCGGTGCTTTTCCAGGAATGCACAATGAAGCGGATTGGGTGCCAGACTTGAGCACCGCGACTGAACTGCCCCCCGTGGCGATATTCCGCCCGGAGCTGAAGGTTTGCGCAAGCGCATCGCGCGACAGCACCAGATCTTCGCCCTCATCAGACAGATGCGTGAGCACTGGAATGACGACATTCGGCCCGAGGCAGGTGAGCGTATCGGTGCTGGATGTCAGGACGATCCCGATCCCGGACGCATTCCGCGCCCGCAGAAGCTGATCCAGTTTGTTTATGATCTGAGGATCCCCCAAGCGCCGCGCGAAATAGACCGGGGTGCTGCCACCATCCATCCCAATGTCACCCATTAGGACGAGATCCTGATCAAGGACCTGGGCTCCTTTGTTTGTTAGCAACGGGCGGATGAGTTTCAGGACAGTTTCCTGAAGCCATTCCCGATTGAGTTGATAACGTTCCAGATCGGCCGCAGGATGTTCGCCCGCATCTTCTCCGAATGGACCTGTCGCCGAGACCATTCCTGGCGTCGATGAGGGCTTGATCTCGACCTCACCGTTGATGTCGTCCTCATCAATCAGCACGACATCCTGCCGGTCACGCCGCTCGAGCAGCCCACCCTCAATCAGACGATCAGGATCAAGCCCGATCTCACGCAGATATCCAACCGTGACCTCGTCTTCCTCGAGATCGTAGAGGTCCACCAGTTGCGCGAACATGGCACGCAAATCGCCGTTGTCGATCTGACGGAATGCGCTCAGGATCCCCCATTCGTGCAGCAACGCAAATCCAAGGCTGCGTTCGTCGGGGTCCTTGTTGCTCTGCAGATTGCAGCTCTTGGCACCTGACACGGTGATATTCAGGGAGCGTTCCTTGGCGTCGCCTGCACGGTTGTATTTCACTGCAATGCCAATGCGGCTGAAACTGGCAGCCCGCCGGAAGATGTTGCCCCGGCCGAGATACCTCGTCGCGACGTCCTGGATGTCATCATCGATAGCGACCTTGAGAGCCAGTTTCCGGCTCCAATGGCCCAGACGGATTTCCACTTCCAGCACGCGCGCCACCTGGATCTCCACCCCTTCGATCTTCGGGATCGGAAGTGCAAGAGATGTGCGGAAACGGCTGAGATTGTAGCGCTTCCAGGTAAGCGGTTTTTGAGAGATGTCGTGTTCCAGCGAAACCTCGGCGAAGGCATCGCCCACCTTCTGCCGAACGACCGGACTGTCGGCGCAAATTTCGATCTGCCTCTTTGACGGGGTGTAGATCAAGGTCGCTTCGTTTGGCGGTCTAAAATAGATCGTTCCTCGCCGCCCGTCGTCGCGATGGTCGTGAACGCTCGACAATGGGCCGCCGTGACGGACAATCAGCATAATCGATGTCGGATGCGCTTCCGTAGAAGGCAGGTCGAGCGCCTTCACCGTACAGGTTGTCTTGAGTTCGAGGACCTCCGTGATCTTCGACGCCAGCACGGTTTCATCGATTGCGTTTGCGTCAAGGTTGATCGCCTTTTCCAATTCGACCTCGAACGCATCGTACATTTTACCGTGGTCGCGGAATTGGCGTGCGAAATGAAAACTCTCCGCATCCTCGAAAGTCTGGCGTGTATTGAGAAACGCCCAGATGCTCCTACAGAGCGGATCGGGCTGGGCCTCAATTTCCTGAGCCTGCTCTTCCGTGAACTGCTTGTCGACAATCGTAGTAAGGGATGAAATGCCCTTACTGTCTGCAAGTGCACGGATCCTGCGACAGCGCTGCTCGGCTGGTCGCAATTCGTCCAGATCGAAATCTGACAAAATTCCAATGATTTCCTGCCGAAATTCGCTGACCGACTCTTCGTCAGAAGGATTTGGAGTATCCTCGGGAAAATTAAACTCTGGCTCGTTCTCGCCTTCCCGAATAGCAAGCACCGCGCGTGCAAGGTCGATCCTCGCGTCCTCGATCAACGCAAGGATATTCGGACCAATCGGACTTGCTTTACGCGCCATGAACTCACCTCAATGCATGTTGTCTCTCAACTTGATTCAACCTCCGATAATCGTTGACGAAAGTCAGGTCCACAAGAGCAGATGTTCGCTACCTGTTCGCTTTCTCATCAGCGCTTGGCGAGAGCGCATGTCCCGCCCAGGCCTTCTCGGTGGCTTTTGATTGGTAACGACACCATCAATCACGGCTACCCGAAACATGAAGCGACCAAACCCATTCCCGTCCGACCAGATGACGCCCGCAGAACGCCGCGCCGAGTTGTGCGGGCTGCTGGCCCTTGGGCTGGTCCGGTTGCGGATGCGTAATCAGGCGGAAGTATCTGACGAAGTTGGAGAAAGTAGCCTACACTATCCGGCCGACGAATGGCGTCATGCAACTCCAATTCAATGGAGAAATGTATGACGACCCACGATCCGATCCCCGCGCGCCTGGCCGCGCTCAAGACCACATCGACGCCGGACCTGAAGGCTCAGTGGCGCGATCTGTTCGACAGCGAGCCGCCGCCGTTCAACCGCCGCTACCTCGAGAGCCGACTGGCGTACCGAATCCAGGAGCTGGCCTATGGCGGCCTGAAGCGGGAAACGGTGAAGCGGCTGGAAGCCCTTGGCGAGCAGCTCGATGGGGGTGACCGCAAGAAGAGCCGCATCCGCGCTGACTTGACGCCCATTGTCGGTACGCGGCTGATCCGTGAATGGAAGGGCGTTGAGCATGTTGTCACCGTCACCGCCGACGGTTTTGACTGGCAGGGCCGCCCCTACAAATCGCTCTCCGCGATTGCTCGCGCCATCACTGGCACCCGCTGGAACGGCTGGGTCTTCTTTGGCCTGAAAAACCACCGGAGGGGCGCATGACCAAGCCGATTATCCGGAAACTGCGCTGCGCGATCTACACGCGCAAATCCTCCGAGGAAGGGCTCGAGCAGGAATTCAACAGCCTACATGCGCAACGGGAGGCCTGCGAGGCCTATATCGCAAGCCAGCGCTCCGAGGGCTGGGTGCTCGTCCGCGATCAGTATGACGATGGTGGCATTTCTGGCGGCACGCTAGACCGCCCGGGCTTGCAGCAATTGATGGCGGATATTGAGGACGGCCTCGTCGACGTGGTGGTCGTTTACAAAATCGACCGCCTTAGCCGCTCGCTGGCCGACTTTGCCAAGCTGGTCGAGGTGTTCGACCGCAATGACGTGACCTTTGTTTCGGTCACGCAGTCGTTCAATACCACCACATCAATGGGGCGGCTGACGCTGAACATCCTGCTCTCCTTCGCCCAGTTCGAGCGCGAGGTCACGGCCGATCGCATTCGCGACAAGGTCGCGGCGAGCCGCAAAAAGGGCATGTGGATGGGCGGGGTTCCGCCCTACGGTTATCGGGTTGAAAGTCGCAAACTGATCATCGACGAGGAGCGCGCAGCCCATGTCCGTTGGGCATTCGAGCGGTTTATCAAAATCGGATCTGGCACCGAACTGGCCCGCGAAACCGCTGCCAAGGGCATACTGACCCCCAAGGGCAACCCGATGGACAAGAAGTTTATCTACCGCATGCTCAACAACCGCGCCTATATCGGCGAGGCGGTCCACAAGGGCGAAAGCTACCCCGGCGAGCACGACGCCATCATCGATCGCGAGACGTGGGACCGCGTCCATGCCATCCTGCAGGAGAGCCCACGCAAACGCGCGGCCCGGACCAGAGCCAAAACACCAGCCATGCTCAAAGGCTTGCTCTATGGACCGGACGGCGCGGCGTTTTCGCCAACGCACACGCGCAAAGGAGGCAAGCTTTACCGGTACTATGTCAGTCAGACGGTACTGAAACACGGTGCCGGTACGTGTCCGATCGGCCGCGTGCCAGCGGGCGAGATAGAAGCCGCCGTCGTCGACCAACTGCGCGTCGTATTCTGCCAACCCGAGATCACAGCAGGGACATGGAAGGCGGCGCGCGCCAACGCCGACGACATCACCGAGGCCGACGCTCGGACGGCTCTGCGGCAACTCGACCCGCTGTGGGATGAACTCTTCCCCGCCGAGCAAGCACGTATCGTGGCGCTGCTGATCGAGCGCGTAGATATCGGCACGGACGGGCTCAATGTCCAGCTGCGCGTTGACGGCCTAAGTTGCCTTGCGCGCGAGATGCTCGCAGGCGGTATCGGAGAAGCTGCGTGACACGCAGCACGCCGATCCCCAAGACCGTGACGCTCCACGTCCCGTTCCGCGTCGTGAAGCGCGGTGGGCGAAAGGAGATGCAGCTGCCAGAGGGCGTCAAGCAACCGCGCTGTACGGACAACACGCTGGTGAAAGCGCTGGCTCGCGCATTCAGATGGAAGCGCATGCTCGAATCCGGTGAATTCATGACAATGGCGGAACTGGCGGAACGCGAGGGGATCGCACCCTCCTACATGACCCGCATCCTGCGGCTCACGCTGCTCGCTCCCGATATCGTCGAGACAATTCTCGACGGGGCACAGGGGTCAGAGATGACGCTGGCGCAGGTGCTAGATCCGTTCCCGGTGCAGTGGGAAATGCAATTCGTGATGTATTGTGGGGGTCGAACAGCCAAGTAGTTGTCCGACGACAGAATTGGCCAGCTTTGGACTGGTTTGCCCTCGTCTGCCCTGCTAGGCTCGTCGAAAATCGGAGCGGCTTAAATGTCAGGAATTCCTCAGGCGGCGATGACCGTACGTGACGTGGCAGGCTACCTGAACGTCGATGAGAAGACCGTATACAGGCTCGCCAAACGCGGGGATTTGCCAGGCTTTAAGGTTGCCGGCGCATGGCGCTTCAAGCGGTCGGACCTCGACAGCTGGATAGACCAGCAGAAAAAGGCGGCACAATACAAAAAGTGAGGGGCGATACGTGAGCGAATTGAATATCAGCAACTTTATTTGGAACATCGCCGATGATGTGCTTCGCGACATTTACGTGCGCGGGAAATATCGCGACGTAATTTTGCCGATGACCGTGATCCGTCGTCTCGATGCTGTTTTGGAGCCAACGAAAGAAGCTGTGCTGACAATGAAGGCGCAGCTCGACAAAGCCGGAGTTGCAAACCAGGACGCAGCACTGCGTCAGGCATCAGGCGAAGCATTTTATAATACCTCGCAATTCTGCCTAAGGGATCTATCTTCAAAAGCGAGACGACAGCAGTTGAAGGCCGATTTTGAGGCTTTTCTGGATGGCTTTTCGCCAAATGTTCAAGAGGTTTTGGACAAGTTCAAATTTCGCAACCAGATTCCGACCCTCGTCGAGGCCGACGTCCTTGGCTTTCTGATCGAGAAATTTCTTGATCCCTCCATTAATCTCAGCCCAAAACCGGTACTGCACCAAGATGGAAGAATACGGCTTCCTGGCCTGGATAACCATTCAATGGGCACGATCTTCGAAGAGTTAATTCGGAGGTTCAACGAGGATAACAACGAGGAAGCTGGTGAGCATTTCACCCCGCGGGATGTGGTAGAGCTCATGGCATACCTTATCTTTATGCCGATCGCCGACGACATTCAGTCAGGGACCTACCTAGTTTACGACGGCGCGTGTGGCACGGGCGGCATGTTGACCGTTGCGGAAGAGACCCTGGTCAGGCTGGCAAGCGACCACGGCAAGGAGGTGTCGGTCCACCTTTACGGTCAGGAATCGCAACCAGAGACCTTCGCAATCAGCAAGGCCGACCTGATCCTTAAAGGCGAAGGCGTCGAGGCCGAGAATATGAATTTCGGTTCCACGCTTTCCTCCGATGCTTTCCCGTCTCGTGAATTCGACTTCATGCTCTCCAACCCGCCTTACGGCAAGTCATGGAAGACCGATCTTGAGCGAATGGGAGGCAAGAAGGAGATCCAAGACCCGCGCTTTGTGATCGAGCACGGCGGCGATCCTGAATACAGCCTGATTACTAGATCCAGCGACGGCCAGATGGTGTTCCTCGCCAATATGCTTAGCAAAATGAAGTCAACATCGCCGCTGGGGAGCCGCATCGCGGAGGTCCACAATGGCTCCTCACTTTTCACTGGAGATGCGGGTTCTGGTGAGAGTAACGTCCGCCGCTGGATAATTGAGAACGACTGGCTTGAAGCCATTATCGCCCTGCCACTGAACATCTTCTACAATACGGGAATTGCTACTTACATTTGGGTGCTAAGCAATCGCAAGCCTGCGAGCCGAAGGGGAAAAGTTCAGTTAATCGACGCGACCTCATGGTTCAAGCCGCTCCGAAAGAACCTTGGCAAGAAGAACTGCAAGTTTGCGCCTGAGGACATCAAGCGCATCTGCGACGCATTTCTCCAGCTCAAGGAGGACGAAACATCGAAGATCTTCCCAAACGACGCATTCGGCTATTGGAAGATCACGGTCGAGCGCCCTTTGCGCCTGAAGGCGGACCTGACGGATGTCTGTATGCGGAGCTTCCGGGCAGCGTGCGCTGACGCAGGGGAGCCTGATCTGATGAGCGCTGTCGAAGCGGTGTCGGACGCTCGTGGCCGCGGCCCCCATATGGACTTCAACATGTTTACGACCGAGGTCGAGGAAGCCGCCGTCGCGCTCGGCCTTCGCATGACGGCAAAGCGCAAGAAGTTACTCATTTCGGCACTCGGACAGAAAGACCCTTCGGCTGAACCGGTGGTTCGCAAGACTTCGAAGCGCAAAGTCGGGGCGGATGCGACGCACGGTGCATTGTATAGCCTCTACCATGCGACCATCGACGGTAAAGGCGCTGTCATTGAGTACGAGCCGGACACGGAGCTGCGCGACACCGAACAGGTGCCGTTTCTCGAAGATGGGGGCATCGAGGCCTTTTTTCGCCGCGAGGTTCTGCCTCACGCCCCCGACGCCTGGATCGACCCGTCGAAGACCGTCATCGGCTATGAAATATCGTTCACGCGGCATTTCTATAAACCGCAGCCTCTTCGAACGCTCAAGGAGATAGAGGCCGACATCAGGGCGCTCGAACAGGAAACCGAAGGGCTGCTCGAAGAAGTTCTTACGGGAGGCCTATGAGTATGCATAAAGCAGGTAGTACAAATAGCTTCTACAGGTGCCTCGGTGGCGGAGCTTTGAAGCTGCATCAGAGCGGGGAGGTCACCTGTGGCTGAAAGAGATGACCTCCTTGAGTCGATTGCAGGGACAACCGCCGATTATCGCGAAGGCGACCTGCCTGAGCCGACCCCAGAGCATGTCGGGCGCTGGATCAACCAGTTTGATCCCGAGGTGCAGCTCCCGATCCTGCGGGAAGTGGATCACGTCCTCAAGCAGTCGTACATCGCCCGCGCGACGGTCAAGGATTTCTTCTCGTCGCTCCTTTCCCACGAAAAAATCACGGGTGGCAATCCGGCTGGGTTTTGGTCTCGAGCTCACATCCTAGACATTCAGCAAAACGGCCAAAGCCAAACGCACATCAGAGAGATCTTCGGAGAAGCTCTGCGCGAGCAACTAGGTTTGGATGTAGACGAGTGCGGCCGTGCTGGCGGCGCATTCATCTATCTTGACGATGTCATGTTCTCAGGTGGACGCGTCACTTCCGATCTCGGTACATGGCTGCAGAACGTCGCGCCACCGGATTCCGTGATCCACGTTCTTGTCATGGCGACGCATCGGTTGGGCGAGTGGCAAAGCGAGAAGCGTATCAAGGAAATCGCGAAGGCGGCTGGAAAGACGATCGAACTTCACATCTGGGCCGCAGTTCGGCTCGAGAACCGCATGAAATACAGAAATTCATCCGATGTTCTGTGGCCAGCGTCAGTCCCTCACGACCCTGAAATCATCGCTTACATCGAACAGGAAGAGCGGTTCCCGCTTCAAACCCGTACTGCCGGTGTCGGGAAATCAGACATGGAGTTTACGTCTGAAGAAGGGCGGCAACTGCTTGAGCAAGAGTTTCTGCGCGCTGGGGTCAGGATTAGGGGATTCTGCCAGAACCCCAGTCCGATCATGCGTCCGCTGGGGTTTGGCAGCTTTGGTGTCGGCTTCGGATCGACCATCGTGACCTATCGAAACTGCCCTAATAACGCTCCTCTGGCGCTGTGGTGGGGCGATCCCAACGCCCACCATAATCACCCGTTCAGCAGGTGGTATCCGCTGTTACAACGGCGAACGTATGAAGCAGAGGTCGATTTCGATGACTTCGACTTCTAGTGCGCCCCATAACAATCAGACCCGGGTCTATGACCGAGAGACCAGCATCGTCTTTTTAAAGACGAAGGAACGCTTCGGAGGGCTGTCGAACATGGCGGCGGGCTTCCCGTTGCGCGTGAACGGGGTGCGCATCAAGACTTCGGAAGCGCTGTACCAGGCGTGCCGCTTCCCGCACATGCCGGAGGTGCAGCAACTCATCATCGGCGAGAACAGCCCGATGACGGCAAAGATGCGCAGTAAGCCGTATCGGCGGGTTTCCCGGCAAGATTGGGACTTTGTCCGGGTCAAGATCATGCGCTGGAGCTTGCGCGTGAAGCTGGCGCAGAACTGGCGTGAGTTCGGCAGGCTGCTCCTGGCGACCGGAGAACAACCCATCGTCGAGCAATCCCGTAAAGACGATTTCTGGGGCGCGAAGGTGACCGACGATGGCACGCTGGTCGGCATGAACGTGCTCGGGAGGCTGCTGATGGAGTTGCGCGAGCAGCTGAAGGGCGACGAGGCAGAGAGCCTGCGGTTCATCGAACCGCTGGCGATCTCCGAGTTCCTGCTGTTCGGCCAGCCCATCGAGGCGGTCCAAGCCGCGCCAAATGCCGAGATACCCGGTTGGACTCCTCGGCGGTCGACCCAAGCCGATGCCGCCCCGCCGCCACCCATCGAGCCCCAACCTTCCCTATTTGAGCAGCCAATGATTACCGACACCAAGCCCGCAGATCCCAATCCTCACATCGAAGCTTCGAGCGGCCGGAAGGCCCCGGCGCGTTTCCCTCAGTATCGGGAGAGTGGTCGTCCTTGGCTGGGTGAGATCCCTGCGCATTGGGATGTCCGTCGCAATGGCCGCCTGTTCGCTGAGCGTGTTGAGACCGGCTTCGAGGAATTGCCGATACTCGAAGTTTCTCTGCGCACGGGCGTTCGCGTTCGCGACATGGAGAACGGCACGCGCAAGCAGCAGATGACTGATCGCAGCAAGTATAAGCGGGCGGCCAAGGGCGACATCGCATACAACATGATGCGGATGTGGCAAGGCGCAGTGGGCGTCGCTCCCGCGGATGGCCTTATCAGCCCCGCCTATGTTGTCGCTCGTCCATTCCCTGAGGTCGAGCCGCGCTACTACGCGTACCTGTTCAGAACCGATGCCTATAAGCGCGAGGTGAATAAGTTCTCGCGGGGCATCGTGTCAGACCGCAACCGGCTCTATTGGGATGAGTTCAAGCAGATGCCGTCCGCCTTTCCTCCGACCGAGGAACAGACACGGATTGCTGATTTCCTTGATGCTCATGGCCGTTTGACGGCTCGTCTGATCCGCAACAAGCGGCGGCTCATCGGGCTGTTGAATGAGCAGAAGCAGGCGATCATCAACCGGGCCGTCACGCGCGGCCTGAACCCCGACGCCCCGATGAAGCCCACCGGCATCGCTTGGATGCCCGAGGTTCCGGCGCATTGGGAGGTCATCCCGCTACGTCATCTTTCGACGTGTCTGGATGGTCGGCGCGTTCCGCTTGAGGCATCAGCCCGCGAAAAGATGCTGGGCGACATTCCCTATTGGGGTGCCAACCAGATCATTGATCACTTGAACGACTTTCTGTTCGACGAAGACTTGATCCTTCTCGGTGAGGATGGCGCTCCATTCTTCGACCGCAACAAACCAGTTGCGTTCTTCTCACAAGGGAAGGTTTGGCCGAACAATCACATCCACGTCCTGCGGCCAAATCCCGGAAATCGACCTGAATTCATTGTGCACGCGCTGAACTGCGCGGACTATACGAACTACGTTGGCGGCGCCACGCGTGACAAGCTCACCCAAAGCTACATGAAAGCCATACCCATTCCTGTCGCGCCAAAGGACGAACAGGACGTAATACTGGATCGGCTAAAGCAGGAATGTACGCCACTGGAGAGGACCGCAGAGCGCGCGGCGCGCGAGATTGGCTTCATTCAAGAATATCGCGAACGCCTGATCGCCGATGTTGTCACCGGTAAACTCGATGTCCGGCACATCGAGATCGCGACCCCCGCGGATGAGCCGATGGCCGACGAGGACGACGCGCTGGAGGAGGATCTGGAGGGCGACGACGCCGAGGTGATGGAGGGGGCCGATGCCGACGAGTAGGCCCGCAATCCCGATCGAAATAAAGCGCGATGTGCTCTTCGAGGCTCGTCATCATTGCGCTGTCTGCTGCACGTCGCTGCCGCTCGAGTACGCGCACGTGATTCCATGGAGCAAGTCGCAGGACCATTCGCTCGAAAACCTCATTGCCCTGTGCGCAAACTGTCACGAGCGGGCAGATAACGAAAAGTGGGGCGTGAGCTACCTCCAACGATACAAGAAGTCACCGTGCATCATTGCGCGCGGTGATCCGCCGCCGATGACGGCAGAGCAGAAAATGCTGGTCGATCTGATCGTGGCTCGCGATCCGGATGAGATGAACCAGAAAGAGCGGCAGCGCCTGGTATCGATGGTAGCTGCCTATGTAGGTGTTCCATTCGGCCAAATAGGAATTTCATCCGTAACCCAAGCCAACAGCTCTCGAGTTCGTTTGGAAATGCCGTCTGACGCGGCGCGTCGCTTGGTTGCTGGCTTCGAGGCCAAAGACCCAATGCTCGAGGCGTTCCTGAGCGAAGCGGGCCTAATTCGGGTCGATGCCGGCCCCTCGGTTCAAGGAGGCCGCGAAATGCGCCAGCACACCGACACAAGCGAAAAAGGCCTCGAAACCCTCATCGTTCGCTCGCTGATCGACGAGGCGGGTTACGTCGCCGGCGACTCGAAAGATTTCGACCGGGACCACGCCGTTGACCTGGCGAAGCTGTTCGACTTCCTGAACGCCACGCAGCCAGAGGCTGTCGAAGCCCTCGGCATCGGGGAAGATGGCCCCAAGCGGCTGCAGTTCCTTCACCGGCTGCAAGGCGAGATCGCCAAGCGCGGAGTCATCGACGTGCTGCGCAACGGTGTGAAGCATGGCCCCGGATCGGTCGAGCTGTTCTTCGGGACGCCGACACCCGGCAACGCCAAGGCCGAAGAGCTGTTCGCCGCCAACATCTTCAGCGTTACCCGGCAGCTGCACTATTCCAAGGATGCGACCAAGCTGTCGCTCGACTCGGCGCTGTTCATCAACGGCCTGCCCGTCGCCACCTTCGAGTTGAAGAACAGCCTGACCAAGCAGACGGTCGAGGACGCGATCGAGCAGTACAAGCGCGACCGCGATCCTAAGGAGCTGCTGTTCCAGTTCGGCCGCTGCGTCGTCCATTTCGCCGTGGATGACCACGAAGTGCGGATGTGCAGCCACCTGAAGGGCAAGGCGTCCTGGTTCCTGCCCTTCAACAAGGGCTGGAATGACGGCGCGGGCAACCCGCCGAACCCGCATGGCCTGAAGACCGACTACCTTTGGAAGCAGGTTCTTACGAAGCGCAACCTCACCGACATCCTGGAAAACTATGCGCAGGTGGTGGAGGAAACGGACGAGCGCGGAAAGAAGAAGCCGCCGAAGCAGATTTTCCCGCGCTTTCACCAGCTCGACGTGGTGCGCAAGCTGTTGGCTGACGCCGAGGCCTCCGGCGCCGGCCGGCGGTACCTGATCCAGCACTCAGCAGGTTCGGGCAAAAGCAACTCGATTGCCTGGCTCGGCCACCAGCTGATCGGGCTGGAGACCGGCGGGAAGCCGACCTTCGACACCGTCATCGTTGTCACTGACAGGCGCAATCTCGACAAACAGATCCGCGACACGATCAAGCAGTTCGCGCAGGTATCGTCCATCGTCGGCGCGGTCACAGAGGGATCGCAGCAGCTTCGGACGTTCCTGCAGCAGGGCAAGAAGATCATCATCACCACGGTGCAGAAGTTCCCGTTCATCCTGGACGAAATCGGAGACAGCCATCGCGGGCGAACCTTCGCCATCATCATCGACGAGGCGCATTCCAGCCAGGGCGGCCGGACGTCAGCCAAGATGAACATCGCGCTTGCCGCGAATGGCGCCGAGGAGGAAGACGAAACCGTCGAAGACACCATCAACCGGCTGATGGAAGCCCGGAAGGTTCTGCCGAACGCGAGCTATTTCGCCTTCACCGCCACGCCCAAGAACAAGACGCTGGAGATTTTCGGCACCGCGGTCCCCGAGGGTGGGAAAGTCAGGCACGTCCCCTTCCACAATTACTCGATGAAGCAGGCGATCGAGGAGGGTTTTATCCTCGACGTGCTGAAGCACTACACGCCAGTCGAGAGCTACTACCGGCTCATGAAGACGGTGGAGGACGATCCGCAGTTTGACGCCAAGCGGGCGCAAAAGAAGCTCCGGCGCTACGTCGAATCCCATGACCATGCCATCCGCAAGAAGGCGGAGATCATGGTCGACCATTTCCACGACCAGGTGATGGCCCATCGCAAAATTGGCGGGGCCGCGCGCTCCATGGTGGTGACCAGCGGAATTCACCGCGCAATCCAGTATTTTCACGCCTTCGCGGGGTATCTGAAGGAACGAAAGAGCCCCTATCAAGCCATCGTCGCCTTTTCGGGCGAGCACGAATATGGCGGTCTGAAGGTCACCGAAGCGTCGCTCAATGGCTTTCCCAGCAATAAGATCGAGGAGACGATCCAAAAAGACCCGTACCGGTTCCTCATTGTCGCCGACAAGTTCCAGACTGGTTACGATGAGCCGCTGCTGCACACGATGTACGTGGACAAGACGCTTTCCGGCATCAAAGCCGTACAGACTTTGTCGCGCCTGAACCGGGCACATCCTCAGAAGCACGACACCTTCGTGCTGGATTTCATGAACGATGTGGATGGCATCAAGGCGTCGTTCGAGGACTATTACCGCACGACGATCCTGAGCGAAGAGACCGATCCGAACAAGCTGCATGACCTGAAAGCGCGGCTCGACGGCTATCAGGTCTATTCCTGGGAGCAGGTAGAAGACCTCGTGGCGCTTTATCTCGGTGGCGCCGACCGGGACAAGCTCGACCCCATCCTCGACGCGTGCGTCGCGGTCTACAAAGCCGACCTCGATGAGGATGGGCAGGTCGACTTCAAGGGCAAGGCAAAGGCTTTCACGCGCACCTACGGATTCCTCGCGGCCATCCTGCCCTACACGAATGCGGAGTGGGAGAAGCTTTCCATCTTTCTCAACTTCCTCGCGCCGAAATTGCCAGCGCCTGAGGAGCAGGATCTCTCTAAGGGCATCCTCGAAGCCATCGACATGGATAGCTATCGGGTCGAAGCACAGGCGACAATGACTATCGCGCTTCCTGATGCCGACGCGGAAATCGGACCCGTGCCGTTGGGCGGAGGTGGTCGCAAACCTGAGCCGGAACTAAACCTGCTCAGCAACATCCTCAAGACGTTCAACGAGATGTTCGGCAACATCGACTGGAAGGACGCCGACAAAATCGGGAAGGTAATCGCTGAGGAGTTGCCCACAAAGGTCGCGGCTGACAAAGCCTATCAGAATGCGATGCAGAATTCGGACAAGCAGAACGCCCGTATCGAGCACGACAAGGCACTGGAACGCGCTGTCATCGAACTCCTTTCAGACCATACCGAGCTCTTCAAA
Organism: uncultured Paracoccaceae bacterium; assembly: GCA_947503775.1. Lineage (GTDB taxonomy): Bacteria > Pseudomonadota > Alphaproteobacteria > Rhodobacterales > Rhodobacteraceae > Aestuariibius. The sequence continues at coordinate 190,398 of CANNFE010000001.1, forward strand.
CAGTTCAGTGACAATCCCTCGTTCAAAAAATGGCTTTCGGAGACAATCTTCGCGGCAACCTATGCGGACAAGGTGCCGCCGCCCAGTTCGCCTTCTGGTCGCGGCTGAACCAGAGGCGCTGTCATTGACTGTGTTCAACCCACCCTCCCAACAATCAGAGGGGATTGAACCCGAAGAAGCGGTAGGAAGTCACTTGAGCTTAGACGTTACGGTTGGATCTGAGACCTATCTTGCGAACGTGACCGGCGTCGAAGTGCATAGCTGCAAAGCTGACAAAGCCCTTATAATCCATATGCTTGCAGACAATTCACCAAATCACTGCAGGCAACAGGTTCAGAGAATATCGGCAGGGAGAGAACACTTCAGGCTTTCCTGTCGGAGAGGTTGGTGAATAGCCCCTCCCGCATAACCTTCGAAAACAACGGAAAAATCCGGCCGCAGGCGGATCGGGAGAACGCTTTCGCGGGGGCAAGTGGCGGAGCGGAAGGGATTCGAACCCTCGAGACGGTTTCCCGCCTACACACTTTCCAGGCGTGCGCCTTCGACCACTCGGCCACCGCTCCGCCGGCGGGTTTAGCAGCGTTTCTGTCTTGGACACAAGCGGGACCTGGCGTCGTGTTTCCATCTTTGATCACGGAGCTGCTTCGCCTCATCAGGACCTCGATCCCTTCCAGGCTGGAACTCCTCAGATCGCTCGCACCTAGCCGCCGGATGGCGCAAGTGTCTCTGGATTACGGATCCACAGATCACGCTGCGCAAAGGGAATCTCGATCTCCTCCTCGGCGAAGCGACGGGCAATCTCGTGGCAAAGATCGGACTGCACGCTGAGCACCCAGTTGACGTCACGAAGGATGGCTCGGATCTCGAAATCGAGGGAGTCGGCTCCAAACCCGCGCATCAGAATGGCCGGGGGGGGATTGAGGATCACCATCGAGTGGGCTTCGGCGATCTCGCGAAGGACCGTTTCGACTTTCTTGGTATCGCTCCCATAGGCAACTCCGACGGGCACGATGACCCGTCCGACGTTGTTTCCATGAGTAAAATTGGTGACGGTGCCGGAGACCAGATCGGCATTTGGGACAATGACATCGGTTCGGTCGAACGTTTCGATCCGGGTCGAGCGCACCGAAATCCGGCGCACATAGCCCATCTGATCACCGACCTGGATCCAGTCGCCTTCGCTGATCGGACGTTCGATCAGAAGAATGATGCCCGAAACGAAATTAGAGACTACCGTCTGAAGCCCGAAACCGATCCCCACTGACAGCGCCCCGGCCACGATGGCGATGTTGGAAAGATCGATCCCCGCGCTCGTGATCGCGATGAGCGCTGCGAGAAAAAGGCCGACATATCCGGTTCCCGCGACGATGGCATTCGAGCCGCCGATATCAAGCCGGGTGCGCGGCAGGACGGTCGTGCGCAAGGCGCTTTGCAGCAGGCGCGTTGCGGCATAACCGATCCCGAAGACCACTGCGAACCATAGAAAATCACCCGGCCGGATCCGGGTCTCTCCCAAGGCGAAGCCTTCGCGGATCCGGGCCCAAAGCTCTGTCAGATCGGCGGTCCGTGCGCCCCAGATCAATGCAAAAAGAGGAAGCGCGGCCAGCACGATGAGAAAGCCGACAAGAACCGGGATAAGCGCCTCGCGCGCGCCGTCTTCGGCTCCTGTGATCAGGGCGTAGACGTCGTAGACCAAGCGCAGAAGGACGATGAGAAGGCCCATCAGAGCCAATGACAAAACGGTTGGCGGCAGGATTGCATCCGCAGCCGTTCCATATCCAAGACCGGCGAGGACCGGGGCGATGACGGCGATGGCCATGGCCGCCCGCCCGACAAATCGCTTCACACTATCGCGCAGCGTGCCTTCGGGCGGGGTATCCTCGGATCCGGCATCACTGCGCGAGAGCTGAACAATGATCTGGCCGATCCGGAACAGCATGAGCCCAAGCGCCACCAGAAGCGGGAACCGCAGAACGGCGACCGTCTCGGCAGAAAAATCGGCGCGATCCGCCATGATGGCCAGCGTGACGATGCCCGCCAGAAGCAGCGACATGATCAGAAGATAGCTGCGCATTTCGCGGGTCTGGGTTCGCGTGACCTCGAACGGAGGACGTTCTCCAGGCTCGAGCGGGATCTTTGGAAACAGCGCGTTGCTGAACCAGCGGGCAATGATGATGAAGAATCCGATCGCGGGGATCTCATCGATCACCGCCAAGCCTCGCAGGCCAAAGAGCGATGTGGCCTCCAGCGCGCTGCTGACGGCGAAGAGACCGGCCATGGGCAAGACGATTTGCCCCAGCGAGATCACGAACCGCCAGACGCCACGTCCACGCGAGCTGCGCGCGACAATCAGTCCGGCAAGCCGTTCCATCCAGAGGCGTCCGCGGAACAAAAGAAGAAGTGCAACAGCGAGATAGACAATCGTGAGGGGAAGCCTGTCACGAAAAAGCTGGCTGGATGCAGGAGCGTCAAGGGACGCACGCACCTCGGCGAAGATACCCGACAGATACGCGCCAAGCTGCTCGAATGCGTTTGGCCAATGGGCTGGGTTGAGCGGCGACGGCCCCACCTGCAAAAGCGCTTCGGTCTGGCGTTCACGGATGATGCCGTCGATTTCGCCGATCAGACCATCGGCGCGGATATAGGCCTCTTCCGCCTCGATCACCGGCCGCCGGAGAGAGACCAGTTGCTGCTGAAGGTCGGTCCTCCGCTCGGCGACATCTTCAGGTTCGGTTTCGCCTTCCGCAGGCGCAGGTCCAAGCGCGCGGATCTGGCTTCGAACCGTGTCGATACGGGCAGAGTTTATGCTTTGAGCCTCAAGAAAAAAATCACGCTGCCGGGCAAGGTCCGCGCGAAGCGTCTCAAGCGCCGTCGTCGAGGCGTCGCCCTCCTGGATGATCTCCTCGGCGTCGGCAGCCGTTGCATCCCAGCCCTCAAGCGGATTCGCCTCGGGCATGTCCTGAGACCAAGCAGCGCCTGTTGCCAGAAACAGGCTGACGCTTAAAAGCGCGAGAAGCCGTCTCATGCCTCTTCAAAGACCTCCGGCAGGGCGGCCGGTCCCTTGTCGAGCCAGTCCGGGATGGGAAGACCCTTGCTGCGCAGGAAATCGGGATTGTAGACCTTTGATTGATAGCGCGTTCCGTAATCGCAAAGGATCGTTACGATCATGTGGCCGGGGCCTATGTCGTGTGCCATGCGCATCGCGCCTGCGATATTGACGCCTGAGGAGCCCCCGAGACAGATCCCTTCGTCCCGAAGCAGATCGAAGATGACAGGCAGTGCTTCGGCGTCGGGGATGCGATAACTCATGTCCGGCGTGAACCCTTCGAGATTGGCCGTGATCCGCCCCTGCCCGATCCCTTCGGAGATGGAGGAGCCTTCGGATTTCAGCTCTCCTTCGGTATAAAAGCTGTGAAGCGCCGCACCGTCCGGATCCGCCAGCCCGATCTTGACCCCTTTGGGCTGAAGAACCGACGCGACCCCAGCGAGCGTGCCCCCGGATCCGACCGCACAGATGAACCCGTCGATCTTTCCGTCCGTCTGCTCCCAGATCTCGGGAGCGGTCGTTTCGACATGGGCCAGGCGGTTAGCGGTATTGTCAAACTGATTGGCCCAGATTGCCCCGTTGGGTTCGCGCTTGGCCAGTTCAGCGGCCAAGCGGCCCGAATAGCGAACGTAGTTGTTGGGATTGCGATAGGGCGCGGCGGGAACCTGAACCAGTTCGGCCCCGGCCAGCCGGATCATGTCCTTTTTCTCCTGGCTCTGCGTTTCGGGAATGACGATGACGGTCTTGAACCCCATGGACGCCCCGACCAGCGCAAGACCGATGCCGGTATTGCCCGCCGTGCCCTCGACAATCGTTCCGCCGGGCTTGAGATCCCCGCGCGCGACCGCATCCTTGATGATGTAAAAAGCTGCGCGATCCTTGACCGATTGACCCGGGTTCATGAACTCAGCCTTGCCGTAGATCTCGCAGCCAGTCGCCTCGGACGGCCCGTTAAGACGGATCAGGGGGGTATTTCCGATGGCGGCGGCAAGGTCGGGAAGCAACGTCATATCGGGGCCTTTCGCGATGTGCTTTCTGGTGTAGGCGGCAGCTTTGCGTTCTTCAAGCAGAGGCTTGAAGGCGGGACCGGTGCCTCGCCAGCCAGAGGAGCATCATCGCAAGAGGCGCCACCCGGATATCCCCGCGATCAAGACGGGCCAGGGCGTCATCGGTCGGCAGGACATGGACGCGAATATCTTCGCCTTCGTCCTCCAGCCCGCCTGTCCAGCTTTTCCGCGTATCGAGCGTGCAGCGCCCCAGGAAACAGTGGAAAAAGTCGCTCGATCCACCGGGAGACGGGTAGACCTCTGCAATCGGTTCAAGATCCGTGAGGGCGAGCCCGGCTTCCTCTCGCGCTTCGCGGCGGGCGGTCTGTGCTGGATCTTCACCGGGATCTATGAGGCCGGCAATCGGCTCGAGCAGCCATGGATCGGGATCCGAGCGGGCAACGGGGCCGATGCGCATCTGTTCGATCAGAACCAGCCGGTCGCTTGCGGGATCGTAGGGCAGAACGAGAGCGGCATCGAAACCGACGAAGACTTCTCGCGTCTTCTCTTCGGACAGCGTGCCCGTGAACGTCTCGTGGCGGAAGTGGTGTTCGTCGAGGCGATAAAAGCCCAGATGCCTGTTCGTCTGGCTCGTCAAATCAAGCCTGCGGCGTGATCGGGCGGGATGTCTTTGACCCAGACAGGAGGACCAGGCCCGGGCGCGGATGGTTGGAAACCTTTGCCGCAGCTCCTCATCAGGGATCTTTGAGCGGAGGTTCATGACCTCACTCGCGGCCTGCACCGTCATGCCGCCCCATTTTTCGGCCCAATCCTCCAGAGACCATGGATCCGCCACAGTGGCCAAAGATCCGCCCGGACGATAGACCCGTGCCGTCATCGGTCCGGTGTTGGTTTCTACCTCGACGGTCGTGCAGGCATAGCCGAACAGAGCCTCATAGGCATCCAGCGCCTCTCGTTGAGCCGCAGATAGATCGAGGCAGACTAGCCCAGACGCCGTTGACCCCTTTTCGGGAACAAGAAACGGATACGCGTGATCCGCGACGCGGCGGATCTCGTGGTCCTTCAGCGTTGCGGGAACAAGACGATATCCGTCGGCACCGACGATCGCCTCGAGGAGCGGGCGATGCCGGAGCGTTCCAAAGAGAAAAAGCGGTTCAGGGGAAACGGCTGCCAATGGCTTCTGTCACGAGACCGGCGATCAGACATCCGATGACGGCGGGGATGATGTATTCCGAGATCAGCATCGGTTGCCCGTATTCCATCATCTGCTCGAAGACGGCAACGACAGCTTCGGTCGCGTTGTCGTACCGCATGCGCAGGGACTCATGATACATATCTGTTCCGCTGTGAACGAAAAGCGCCCAGAAGATGATGGTCGCAAGAGTGGTCAGACCATAGCTGATGGCAGCGGTCAGTCCGCCGCCGGCGCGTTTGCCTGCCACGACCCATCCCATGATCACGCCGATCACCGTGTTGATCGGGATCATCGCACCCGGCGCCGCGCCCTCAGGCAAAAGCGGAACATAAAGAACGGACAGGTAGTATGCCAAAGCGCCGAAGCATATGGCTCCGGCAAGACGGCCAGCGGTAGGCATCGGACTGCTCCCCTCGTCGACGACTGCCCGCTTCCTTAATCTTCAATTTTGACCGAAATCTGGTTAAAATCAGGCGGAGTGCGTCAGTGTTATCTGTGTCACATCGCAGTTACCGCTATGGAAGGTGGCTGCGCAAGAGCAGAGGTAGAAGTTCCACATCCGCCGAAACCGGCCGTCAAATCCCATATCGGCGATCTGATCCCAGCGGTCGTTGAACGTGTCGTGCCATCGACGCAGGGTCTGACTGTAGCTTTCGCCGAACTCGACCGAATGGGCGAGCCTCAGACCGGCTGCCTCGACCTGATCCAGCAGCGCGCCACGCGAGGGGAGCATGCCGCCCGGGAAGATGTACTTCTGCACGAAATCGACACCTTTGCGGTAGACCTCCCAGCGGGCATCCTGAACCGTGATGATCTGCAAGGTCGCGCGCCCGCCGGGTTTGAGGCAATCATTCAGCTTGTTGAAATAGGTGGGCCAGTATTTCTCTCCGACCGCCTCGAACATCTCGATGGATGCGATGCCATCGTACCGGCCCGTCTCGTCGCGATAGTCCTGCATCCGGATCTCAACAAGATCTTCCAGACCCGCCTTACGGATCCGGTCCCGGGAGAAGTCGTACTGCTCCTTGCTGATCGTCAGGCCCGTCACCTTTAGGCCACGTTCGGCGGCGGCATATTCCGCAAACCCGCCCCAGCCGCATCCGATCTCGAGCACATGATCCCCGGGACGTGCGCCCATCTCATCGACCATGGACACGTATTTGGCGCGCTGCGCCGCCTCGAGGCTCTCCTGACCGGTGTCGAACTTTGCCGAGGAATAAGTCATCGTCGGATCGAGCCAAAGCGAGTAGAAATCGTTGCCCAGATCGTAGTGACGACTGATATTCTTTTTGGCCTGCCGTTTCGTGTTGGAGTTCAGCCAGAAGCGCAGCTGTTCGACCGCGCGGGCGATGCGTTGGCCGGGAAAGCCGTCATAGACGTCATCGCCTGCCGCATGAACCAGATCCTGAAAGGCCAGCAGGTCCGGGGTGGACCACCATTCATCAAGATACGCTTCGCAAAAGCCCAGATCCCCGTCGCGGATCGTCCGGGCGAAAAGCTCGGGGTTGTGAACGGTCATCTCCGCGATCGGTCCAGGCGCGTCGCCGTCGATCCGGAACCGGCGCCCGTCTTCAAGCACGATATCGAGGCGGCCGCATTTCAGGGTCTTGAGAACATCGAACACAAGACCGAAGTACCGCGGCAAATTCCGTTGCCCACGCGTCGTTGTCAAAATCATTACTGTCCCCTTGGCCCTACCTGTCCTGCCTATCCAACGCGGATAGGTCACTGTTTTTCTTCAATCGGTCCATCTGTCAAAAGTCCCGGTTCTCATAGGCATTCAAAGCCCGCCTTCGGCCTTCATCCACAGCGACGATCGGATCTGGATACGGATCGGATGCGCTCATGGACCACTGCTTCGGGATTGCTTCGAAATAGTCGAGCGCTGCCTGAGATGGATCGCTATATCCTTCGGCGATCCACGACGAGATATAATCGCGGCTCTTGTCGAACTTGTCGAGTTGCGTGATCGGGTTGAAGACCCGGAAATACGGTGTCGCATCCGGGCCGGATCCGGCGGACCACTGCCATCCCAGCGCATTGGAGGCCGGATCCCAGTCGATCAGATGCTCTTCGAACCAATCGAGGCCGATCCGCCAGTGACACAACAGGTGCTTGGTCAGGTAGGAGGCGACGATCATCCGCGCCCGGTTGTGCATGCGGCCGGTCACATACATCTCGCGCATGGCGGCATCGACGAAGGGAATGCCGGTGCGACCCTGTTTCCAGGCTTTCACCTCCTTGACACGCTCATCGGTATTCCACGGAAAGGCGTCCCATTCCTCGCGCCAGTTGGTCTCAACGATGCGCGGCGTGTGGTGGACAAGATGATACGCAAATTCGCGCCAGACCAGCTCTTTAAGCCAGGTTTCTGCACCGGATTTGCCTTCCTCGCGGGCGCGCATACCCGCATGCCAGCAGGTGCGCGGGGAAATCTCTCCGTAGGTGAGGTTCTCGCTCAGGTTCGATGTGCCATTCGTTGCGGGAAGGTTCCGAGCATCCGCATAATCGGCAATGCCATGAGCAATGAAACTGCCCAGACGAGATGCCGCCGCGCTTTCCCCGACAGTGCAATGCCCGCGCACGATCTCGGCTCCTCTTTGCATGTCACGGGCCATGGACCAGTCGGAGAGGGCGTCGCTCGCAGGCCAACTTTGCGGCGCGGATATGCGCTGCGGGCTTGGCAGGGCTTCGGCAATTTCGGCGTCTTTGACCGCGCGCCACATGGGCGTGTAGACCTTGTAAAAGCCGCCTGTCTTGGTTTCGACCTCCCACGGCTCAAAGAGCAGGTGACCTGAAAAGCTCCGGGCGTCGATCCCGTCTTCTTTGAGGGCGGCCTTGACCTTGGTGTCGCGATCCTTAGACGCCGGATCATAGAGGCGCGACCAGTAGACAGCACCCGCGCCGGTCTCCTCGATCAGGTCACGCAGGCAGGCCAAGGCGTCGCCCCGCCGAAGGATGAGCCGGGAGCCCTTGCGAGCGAGGCTTTCGGACAAAGCCTCCAGCCCAAGCTCCAATCGAAAGCGGGGCGCAGCCCCCTGCCCTTGGACGACCTCGTCATAGAAAAAGATCGGGATGACAGGCCGTCCGCTTTCACAAGCGGCAGTCAGCGCCGGATGATCGCCAAGACGCAGGTCCCGGCGAAACCACATTAACACAGGGCTTTTGTCGGTCATTCAGTTCCTCAGCAAAACCGTTGCTGAACACCTAGCGCCAGACAAGGCGCGTCAACTGGTTCCGCGCCGTTCGCTGACCAGCCCCTTGAAGATCGCATAACACATGATCAACAGGACAAGCGTGAACGGCAGCCCGGTTGAAATCACCATCGATTGCAATGACTTCAGCCCGCCCGCGGAAAGCAGCAGCACGATCGCGACCGCGCCCTCGAAGATGCACCAGAAAACGCGTTGCGGCACCGGCGCGTCGATCTTGCCGCCTGCGGTGATTGTATCGATCACAAGCGAGCCGCTATCGGAGGAGGTCACGAAAAAAACGATGACCAGCACGATACCGATGAAGGATGTGATCTGCGCAAGCGGAAGCGGATCAAGCATCTTGAAAAGCTGAAGCGGAAGATCGGCTTCTTGCGCAGCGGTATATCCATCGTTCACCACCTGAAGGATCGCCGTTCCGCCAAAGACGCTCATCCAGAGAACGCAGACCATGCTGGGGATCAACAAAACGCAGATGATGAATTCGCGCACTGTGCGGCCCCGGCTGACGCGGGCGATGAACATCCCAACGAAAGGCGACCAGCTGATCCACCAGGCCCAATAGAACGACGTCCAGCCCTGGCTGAAATTGACATCCTCGCGCCCCACCGGATTGGAGAGGGCCGGAAGATATTGAATATACGCCATCAGCGAGTCCCAGAAGATCGCGAGCAAGGCCAGGGTCGGGCCGACAAGCAGAACGAAAACCAGCAGAAGGAAGGCGAGGCCCATATTCAGTTCGGACAGCACCTTCACGCCGCCATCAAGGCCGCGCACGACCGAGATCAGCGCAACAGCCGTGATGGCCGAAATCAGGATGACTTCGGTTGTAGAGCCGGTCGGGATACCGAAGAGATCATTCAGCCCCGCATTGGCTTGCGTGGCGCCGAACCCAAGTGATGTCGCAAGACCGAAAAGCGTCGCAAAGACCGCGAGCGTGTCGATGATATGCCCGGGCCAGCCCCAAACGCGATCTCCCAAAAGCGGGTAGAAGGCCGACCGGATCGTCAGCGGAAGGCCTTTGTTATAGGTAAAGAGCGCCAGTGCCAGAGCCACAACGGCATAGATCGCCCAAGGGTGAAGGCCCCAATGGAATATCGTGGCGGCCATCCCGAGGCGAACCGCCTCGGCCTGATTGTCGGCGGCCCCTGCAAGCGGGGACCAGTCGGTTCGCAGGCCCGCCTCGTCGGTGGTGGTGCCGCCCATCGCTGAAGAAAAGTGGCTGATCGGCTCGGAGACGCCGTAGAACATCAGACCGATGCCCATCCCGGCAGCAAAGAGCATCGCGAACCAGCCGATATAGGTATAATCGGGCGTCGCCGCCGCGCCGCCCAGACGCACGCTGCCCCAGGGAGTTACGATCAGGAACAGGCAGAAAAGAACAAAGATATTGGCCGAGCCGAGGAAGAACCAGTCGAAGCCCTTGGTAACGCTATCAAAAAGCCAGGTGAAAAGCGCGCCCGACTGTTCCGGCAAGGCCAACGTGTAGAAAACGAAGGCGACGATTGAAAGGCCGGAAATCAGGAAAACAGGATTGTGGATATCAAAGCCGAAGGGGCCGACCTGCCCTTCAACATTGTCCTGTCCGATCTCATACTCCGTCTCAACAAGCAGCGCGGTATCGGTGGGTGGCGGGATCCCCTGGTCGGCGGCATCGGTCATCGAGATCTCCCCTTATTGGCGTCAGGCGCTTTTTTACCCCGTTAGAACGGCTCCTCTGGTGGAAACCTCTGAACGCAGCATCAGGCACAATAGCAGAAGCATAGCCAGCGCGATACCGCCCGAACCGGATAAAGCGACCGGTCAGATCTCGACGACGACGCGGCCCTTGACCTGACCTTTCAGGATATCGGCCCCCAGGGCAGGCAGATCCTTAAGGCTTGCCGGCTGGATCATCGCCTCGAGCTTTTCCATCGGCAGATCGGTTGCGATCCGCTGCCAGGCGCGGAGGCGATTGTCATAGGGCTGCATTACGCTGTCGATCCCAAGAAGGTTCACGCCTCTCAGCAGGAATGGGATCACCGTCGCTGGCAATTGCGGGCCGCCTGCCAGTCCCACTGCCGCCACGCTTGCGCCATAGCGCATCTGGCCCAGAACCCGGGCAAGCATCGCACCGCCCACCGCATCGATACAGCCGGACCAGTTCTCGCTCTCAAGCGGACGCTTCGTCGTCTCGTTGAGCTCCTCCCGCGCAATGATCTGGCTTGCTCCAAGCTCTTTGAGGTAATCGGCATTGTCGGGACGCCCGGTGACGGCGGCGACCTTATATCCCAGATTGGCCAGAATGGCGGTTGCGACCGACCCGACACCGCCGGACGCGCCGGTGACAAGCACCGGCTCTGGGGCGTCGGGCGTCAGTCCATGATCCTGAAGTGCCATGACGGCAAGCATCGCGGTAAAGCCGGCCGTTCCGACCGCCATCGCCTGACGGGTCGTCAGCCCCTTTGGAAGCGGGACCAGCCAGTCTGCTTTCACACGGGCTTTCTCGGCATATCCGCCCCAATGGGCCTCGCCGACGCGCCACCCGGTCAGAACCACCTTGTCACCTGCAGAGTACCTGTCGTCGGACGAAGCTTCGACAGTGCCTGCGAAATCGATACCCGGCACATGCGGGTAGTTGCGGACAAGGCCGCCGCCCGGTCCGATGCACAGACCGTCTTTGTAATTCACGGTCGAATACTCGACCTTGACCGTGACCTCTGCTTCGGGAAGACGATCTTCTTCGATCTGCTGGACGGAAGCAGAGGTTTTGCCGTCGTCGTCTTTCTCTACGATCAGTGCTTTCATCGGTCTCTCTCCCTCAAATCCAGAATTCATCGCGAATGAGCGCCTCGCGCGGGCCGTCTTGGGTATGGGCGGTGAGCGGCACACCCGCAGACCAATGGGTCATCCGGACCATGCCGATGGCCACACCTGTTCCGAAATCCGGCGAAACGGCTGCCGAGGTAATCTGCCCGACACGCTCTTCGCCCGCTGTCAGCGGCCAGACCCGATCGCAAAGCGGCAGATCGCCCTTGATCTCGATCGGACGGATCTGGCGCGACGGGCCATCCTTGGCCACCCGCAAGAGCGCATCCCGGCCAACACAGCCGATCGCCGTCTGGGTCGAGCAGAACCGGCCAAGGCCGCATTCGTGGGGTGTGTTTTCGCGGGTCATGTCATTGCCGTAGCTCAGCAGACCGCCTTCGATCCGCTCGATCCCGTTGGGGCATCCGGCGCGCACATCGAGGTCTCGCCCGGTCTCCATGAGCGCATTCCAAAGCGGCATGCCAAGGTCCGACCCCTCGACATAGATTTCAAACCCGCCCTGTTTGGAATAGCCGGAGCGGGCAACGGGGATCTGGCGGCCCTGAAAGTTGAACATCCCGAAACGGAAAAACCGGATATCGCGCACGGCATCGCCGAAGATCCGCGCCATCAGATCATCCGCTTTCGGGCCCTGCACCGCCAAAGGAGACACATCGGGCTCGTCGACCAGAACATCGAGCCGATATCCGTAGGCGATCCCTTTCACCCAATAGAGCAGATCGCTGTCGGCGACCGAGATCCAGTAGCGGTCGTCGGCCAGCATCAGACCGACGGGGTCATTCAGCATACCGCCCGTCTCATCCACGATCGGCAGGTAGTAACACATGCCAGGCAGCATCCCCCTGAGATCACGCGGGGTCAGCATCTGCATCAGTTTGCCCGCATCGGGGCCGCGCAGCTCGACCTGCCGCTCGACAGCCACATCCCATAGCTGAACATGGCTCTTGAGGTGTCGGTAATCCTCTTCAACACTGTCGAAGACCGTTGGAAGAAGCATGTGATTGTAGACCGTGAAGGCCTTAATCCCTGCAGCCTCGACACCATCTGAAAATGGCGTGCGCCGCAGCCTGCGCGAGGGAGAGAGGAGCGCCATGGTCAGTCTCCATTCGGTAAAAACGGCAAATCGGTAACATAACCTTTGGCTTCTGCGGCCGTCAGCATCGCGTGAACCTGTCCCCGGTGATGGGTCTGATGATTGAAAAGCTGGATGATGCACAAGGCCTTCGGCTTTGTGAGGTCTCGTCCGGCCGAGCCGGAATACCACGTCAGATCACCCTCAAGGTCGTGGTCCGACAGCTGCTCTGCCCAACCCGTGATGCGTTGATCCATCGCTTCACGCGCCGGGCGCCAGTCAGAGAGAGCGCCAGTCAGTTTCAGGCTGTCGGCGATACTGCCGGTGGGCCCTTCCTTGCCGTCAAAGCGGCTTACCCAGATGCCATCGGCCCACAGAATATGATTGACCGTTGCAAAGATCGATCCGAAGAAAGCGCCCCGGTCACGGCCAAGCTCCTCCGGTGGGAGCGCCTCAAGCGCGTCGATCAACAGGTTGTTCTGCCACGCATTATAGCGCGCCATCATCCGGCAATAGTCCGGCGATATCACGGTTTCGGTCCTTGCCAGGAAATCGGACATATCTCGGCGGACCGGCCGCCGAAATCCCAGACGCGGCCGTAGTCGCGAACCCTCGATTTTACACCGCGGGCCGCGATGATGTCCGGGCCCATCCAGTATTTCGAGTTTGAGATCATTACCGGATGATCGGCATCCTTGCCCGCAATCATCTCAATCTCACCTTGGATCTTGCGCCCGATATAAAGACCGCGCCGCGTTCCTTCGCGCACGATCTCGACCTTTTCGCGCTCGGCTCCGATGATCTCGGAGACAAGCATCGTGAAAAGACCCGTCGTGCCTCCTGCGCCACCCGAAAAGATCTTGAGCAGACCGTTATAGGCCTTCTGCGACGCGCGCTCGTCCACATAGGCGGCGACTTTCCAATTCCCTTCGGCCATGCGGCCCGGGATATCGACCAGAAGGCCGACATTCAGACCGGCGAGGCTCTCCCCTTCGAAATGGCCCTCATCGATGGCGATGGCCATCCAGGCATGACAGGTCCCTTCAGTCGGAGGATGCGCGCCAAGCGAGACCACGCACGGACAGAACACCGTGCAGGAGCAGTTCAGAAACAGCTCGCCCTCGATCTTCCACTCCGTCGGCTGCAGCTTGCGGCGCTTGGGGTTGTCCATACGCTGATCGATGCGCTGGCTGATAGGCAGCCGGTCTGCGGGTGCTCTTTGTCTTTCAGGCATAACCCTCCCCTTCCCTCACAGGATCGCGACGACAAGACCGCTCGCAATCAGCAGGCCTCCCAGCGGCTTTGTGATGAGCTTGCCGATTTGCGGCAGCTTCTCAAGTACCATGAACACTGTCGCAAGCCCCATCCACAAGAGGCTCATGACACCTCCGACAAATCCAAGCACCATGAAAGCCCAGCAGCATCCAACGCAGAAAAGCCCCAAACCAAGCCCCATGCGCAACCCGCCCAGGGGTCCGGGACGCCAATGCCCCAGGAAATACGTCATCGGAGCAAGGCAGACGCCGTGGCAAATCTCCTTGGTGCGCGAGAACTGGAACGCTCCGGCCACCAGCAACAGAGCGGCAGCAAACCATTTGTGATGGGCCGCGCCAAGCGCGTCGATCCAACCGATCTCGATCAGGATGACCTGAAGGATCGAGATGGCGGCAGCCCCCGCGATCCAGACCGCAAGATATCCCGTCAAAAGCGCCGCCCACCCGGCGCGAGTGCCGTCGGCGCTTTTGATAAGGTCCTCGTAGGCCCGCAGGGTCGGCACCATCGTCGGCAGCATCATGGCCGCCATCATGATTGACCACATCGGAAAAAGCGCCCCGAAGGCGGTCATCGGCATCATGTTCGGACCGATCGGACGGCCGATCCAATCGACACCGCTCATCCGCGCCGACAGGAACATCAGCCACCAGGCGATCAGAATAGCACTGAAGAAAACGAGCCAGCCGATTGTTCTCCATAGCCAATGCCAAGATGTGTTTGCGGTTTGCATCGTGTCTCGTCCCTGATCGCGCCACCGTTATCGGAGCGCTGCGCACAGACAAGAGAATTTTTGATCCCGGCGCACGAACCACCAGAGATCGGGCGCTCTCTTCCCAAACCGGGGTATCTTGCCCTGCCCCAAGAACGAAATACCTCTGGCCCCGGGCGGGCAAGGATTGGAGCTGACGATGGACATGATCAACTACCTGCTGGCTCTGCTCAGCATCGGGTTCGGGATCCTTGGTTGGCTCGCGCCGACCTACACGATGGAAGCCGTCGATCTGTCCGATGGCGGCTCCACGATGGGCCGATCCGAGGTACGCGCCGCCTCTGGCGCGCTCTTTGTCGGGGTCGGGCTCGGCGCGCTTATTCTGGGCACCCCTGCGGCCTATATGATGATCGGATTTGCCTGGGGCGGCGGGGCCGTCGGGCGCGCGACATCGCTGATCCTGGATGGGACGACGAAGAAAAAGTGGGTCTTTTTCGCGGTCGAGGCTGCCGTCTTTGTGGTTGCGGTCTGGAACAATATCTAGACGATCTGACCAAACCAGCCCTTTTCAGCGTAGGATCAACGGCCTATATATCATCTGTCCTTCGGGACTATGGACATAAATGCGCTCGTAATAAGCGGATCGGACCCGGGGGCGGTACCCGGCGGCTCCACCAATATCCTTCATTTGGGGATCATGGGGCCGAAACAGGATCGACGAACGTCTAAAGGGGTTTGCTTTGTCCCGGTGAGTTACCACCGTTATCGGTACACTTAAGCTAGTTGCAAATGACAACAAAGCTCCGGTGGCCCTCGCAGCCTAAGCTGCGCGGAACATCGAAATCCTAAGTCCTAGGGCTTTGCAGCTTTAGGCGGGGTTCGCAGGCACCTGGCAACAGAAGCCTGCACTTTCACGAATATCTGGACTGTGAAGCGGGGCTTTGCATCGCCTTCGAACCCTGTGTTCAGCGTGCCTTCGGCGATGCGCCGATACCGCATCCGTCCGAGGCGTCGGCAACTTTCTTGACAGAACCGGAACGCTTTGCGACGTCTTCGCTCGTGATTTGCCCCGATATGGTCCCAGACGCGACGCCTGAGGTCGCGTCCAGGGTCCTGCGCCGGAAAGATGTCTCATGTCCTCAAGCGACCGCCTGATGGATGCAAGCCCCAGCCTCCAAGACATCACACGCGTCGGTCTGCGCATCGGCCTTCTGTCGTTCGGCGGCCCGACCGCTCAGATTGCGTTGATGCATAAGGAGCTTGTCGAGGACCGGCCCTGGCTCACCGAAGAGCAATATCTGCGCGCCCTGTCGTTCTGCATGCTTCTGCCCGGCCCTGAAGCGATGCAGCTTGCGACCTATGCCGGCTGGCGGCTCAGAGGAATTCCGGGAGGGTTGATCGCCGGGGGCCTGTTCGTTCTGCCCGGCGCGGCGGTCATCATGGCGCTTGCGCTGCTTTACGCACAGCTGGGCGACGTCCCTTTGGTGCAGGCGGCATTTCTCGGCATCAAGGCGGCTGTCGTGGTGATCGTTGCGCAGGCCCTTCTGAAGATAGGACGCAAGGCACTGACCGGACGACTGCAGCGCCTGATGGCGGCGGCCGCGTTTGTCGCGCTCTTTGTCTTTGCCATACCTTTCCCCCTTGTGATCTTGGTCGCCGGAGCAATCGGAGCAATGACGGCCTCCATCGTGACGACACAGGACAGCGCTCCCATCCCGATCCGGCGCGCTTTGACGATCTTTGCCGTTGGCGGTCTCGTCTGGGTGACTCCGCTTGGTCTGGCCGCGTTTGCAGGGGCCGATCTGCTGGTCGATGCCTGGATGTTCTTTTCCAAACTGGCCGTCGTGACCTTTGGCGGAGCCTATGCGGTTCTCGCCTACATGACGCAAGAGGTCGTGCAGAGCCTCGGCTGGTTGACCACCGAAGAGATGATCGATGCTCTGGGGCTGGCCGAGACAACCCCCGGCCCGCTTATCCTGGTCACGCAATTCGTCGGCGCGCTTGCCGGTCTCAAGGAGGCGGGTTGGCCCATGGCATTCGCAATGGCGGGGGTTACGCTTTGGGCGACGTTCGTGCCGTGCTTCATCTGGATCTTCGCGGGCGCCCCTTACATCGACTGGCTTGCGGGACGGCCTCGCCTGACCGGCGCTCTGGGCATGATCACGGCCGCAGTGGTCGGGGTCATTGCCAATCTGTCCTTGTGGTTTGGGATCCATGTCGTTTTTCAGGAAACCGCGATGATCGAGACCGGCCCCGTTCAGATGCTTGTACCGAGCTGGTCCAGTTTTGATCCCGCAGCGTTCGGTCTGACGGCGGTGGCGGCCTTTTTGCTGCTCCGGCTGGGCTGGTCGATCCCTCTGGCTTTGGCGGTCATGGCGGGGGCCGGGATGTTGGTCGGGCTTGTCTGACGCCCCTCTTCCATCCGATCCCGAATCCCCTATGCTTGACACAACTTCACGAGGAGCTGCCCCTCCCATGTCACGCCGGATTGACTATGGAAACCTGATGCATCGCGCCATGCGCGGCCTGATTCAGCAGGTTCTGGAGAATGTCGCAGCCGAAGGTCTTCCCGGCAATCATCACTTCTTCATCACCTTCGATACGATGCATCCCGATGTGGAAATCGCCGATTGGCTCTCTGATCGCTACCCCGGCGAGATGACCGTTGTCATGCAGCACTGGTTCGACGGTCTGGACGTCACCGATGAGGGATTTTCCGTCACTCTGAACTTCGGCGATCAGCCTGAGCCGCTTTATATTCCCTATGATGCGATCAAGACCTTCGTGGATCCTTCGGTCGAGTTCGGTTTGCGGTTCGAAACGCAGGACAGCGAGGATGGCGAGGTCGAGCCCGCCCCGATGATCGAGGCGGCCCCGGATCCCGAACCCGAGGAGACGGGCGCGTCGCGCGATGCAGAGATCGTCAGCCTCGACAGTTTCCGCAAATAGATTGCACCCCGCCCTGCCCTTTCGTAGATCGCAGGTAACCTTTCAAGACCGGGGAGCCTTCCAATGACCGACACCCGCACCGAGACCGACAGCTTCGGCCCGTTGGAGGTGCCCTCAGACAAATACTGGGGTGCGCAGACACAGCGCTCCTTGATGAATTTTCCCATCGGTTGGGAGAAACAGCCGGTCGCAATCGTGCGCGCGCTTGGCGTGATCAAGAAGGCTTGCGCTCAAGCGAATAAGGAGCGTGGAAAGATCGACGGCAGGCTGGCCGATGCGATGATCGAAGCTGCCGGAGAGGTCGTGGACGGCAAGCTTGATGCGCATTTTCCGCTTGTCGTCTGGCAGACGGGATCGGGCACGCAGTCGAACATGAATGCCAATGAGGTCATCGCCAACCGCGCGATCGAGATCCTGGGCGGAACGATCGGATCCAAGGATCCAGTCCATCCCAACGATCACTGCAACATGGGGCAATCCTCGAACGATACCTTCCCAACGGCTATGCATATCGGGGTCGCGATGATGGCGCGCGACGTCCTGCTGCCAGGGCTTGAGGCGCTGCACAAGGCGCTTGAAGCGAAGGTCGCGGCTTTCGACGGGATCATCAAGATCGGGCGGACGCATACGATGGACGCAACGCCCCTGACGCTGGCGCAAGAGTTTTCGGGTTATGCCCATCAGGTCGCCATGGGGATCGAGCGCGTGACGGCGGCGCTTCCCCGGATCTACGAGCTTGCGCAGGGCGGCACGGCGGTCGGCACGGGTCTGAACACCCCGAAAGGCTGGGGCGAGGATGTCGCTGGCCGGATGGCCGAGATCACCGGCCTGCCCTTTATAACAGCCCCGAACAAGTTCGAGGCGCTCGCCGCCCATGATGCCATGGTCGAGATGTCTGGCGCGCTCAAGGTCGTGGCCGTGTCGCTTTTCAAGATCGCGAACGATATCCGGCTTCTTGGCTCCGGGCCGCGCTGCGGGCTGGGCGAGTTGAAGCTGCCAGAGAACGAACCGGGCTCGTCTATCATGCCGGGCAAGGTGAATCCGACCCAATGCGAGGCATTGACGCAAGTTTGTGCACATGTGCTTGGCAATGATGCGGCCGTAGGCTTTGCCGGATCGCAAGGCCATTTCGAGCTGAACGTCTATAAGCCGATGATGGCCTATAACGTGCTGCAATCCATGCAGCTTTTGGGTGATGCGGCGGTGGCCTTTACGGATAACTGCGTGAGCGGGATCGAGGCGGATGAAACACGAATCGACAAGCTGATGCGCGAGAGCCTCATGCTGGTCACCGCTCTGGCGCCTGAAATCGGCTATGACAACGCCACGACGGTCGCCAAAACGGCGCACAAGAACGGCACGACCCTCAAGCAAGAGGCGATCCAGCTGGGTTTCGTCGACGAAGACGCCTTTGACCGGGTCGTCCGGCCAGAAGAGATGATCGGGCCAAAGTGAGCGTCGTTAATCTCAATCAACTGCGCAAGGCCAAGGCGAAGGCCGAAAAGAAGGTCAAGGCGGACGAGAACGCGGTCCGGTTTGGGCGGACCAAAGCCGAACGAGAGCTTGACGCGGCCCGAAAGAAGGCGGCGCAATCCAAGTTGGACGGACATCGCCGCACCCCGAAATGAGCGGGCGGCCGGTCAAACGGTCCCTGACCCTGCGCGGGCACCGGACCAGCGTCTCGCTCGAGGATGAATTCTGGCGCGCCTTTCGCGAGATCGCCGCGCGCGAGGGACGTCCGATCAACGATCTGGCCGCCGAGATCGACGCGGCGCGCGGGGATATCGGACTTGCATCGGCGATCCGGGTCTACATTCTGAGGGATATCCAGGCGCGCTAGCTCCGGGGGGTCAGGCGCAGCCAGATGCCATCTTTTGCGCGCACCGTCAGATACGCGACAGGCACCGGAACGTGATCTTCGACCGCTTCGATCCGGAAGTTCGCGAGGATCATCGCAAGAAGCAGCACGCCTTCGGCCATCGCAAAACCCGCCCCGGTGCAGACACGGCGGCCGGCAGAGAATGGAATATAAGCGGTCCGCTGGCACTCCTTGCCGTTCTGGGTGTCCCATCGGGACGGATCGAACGCGTCTGGCTCGTCCCAAAGCCGGTTGTGACGATGCAGATGCCAGGGGGAAAGGACAATCGGCGAGCCTGTCGGAACGCTCCTGTTGCGGAACGTCTCAGGCTCTGACGCCTCGCGGACCATCATCGGGACCGGAGGATAAAGACGCAGCGCCTCGCGGAACACATCGCGTGTGACCTTGAGCTTGGAGAGATCGGCGAAGGCTGGATCCTCCCCCAAAGCCGCCCCTTCTGCCGCAACCTTGTCCTGCCAATCCGGCGCTTCGGCCAGCAGATAAAGCGTCCAGGCCAGCGCGGAGGCGCTGGTCTCGTGCCCAGCGAGAAAAAAGATCGCGACCTGATCGACCATCTCCTTGGTCGAGAACGTGTCTCCGGTCTCGGGATCGCGCGCGGTCATGATCTTGGTCGCCAGATCGTCCGGCGCAGCTCCCGCTGCGATCGCCTCTGCCCTTTCGGCTGTCAGATCCGTGATCAGCCGCCGGATCTTGCGGGCACTGGCGCGGGTCTTTCCACTGAAAAACCGCGGCACCCAGCGCGGCGCAGGCACGAAAGCGGCAAGGTTCAGGATCGGCTGGCTGCGCTGATAGGCCTTGAATTCGTGGAACACTTCAGAGGCGATCTGATTATCTATCGGGATCGAAAAGAGCGTGCGAAAGATCACGTCTGCCGCCGCATGGCTTGTCTCTGCCTCGATCTCGACCGGGGCGCCGTCCGCGCGCGCCCAAAGGCGCGCCACAGCAGACCGGGCCGCCTCGACCATGGCCGGGAACGTGTCGCGCAGGCGCCCGCCCTCGAAGGCAGGATCGATGAGGCGACGTTGACGCTCCCAGACGGTGCCGTTGCTTAGAAAGACGCTATTGCCCAGCAGCGGGCGCAATCCTTCGCCAATGCGGTCTGACTTCGGAAACTCTTCGGGCGCCTCTTTGAGGACCCGGCGGACCAGCGACGGATCGTTGATCATAAAGCTGCGGAAGAACGGCGTCTTGAACTCGGCCATCCACGCGCCGTAAAGCCGTGCTGGCTGAGCCGACAGGATGTCCTGCCGAAAAAGCCGCAGATATCGCCACAATGACACGCGGTCGGGGCGCGCCGGCGGTTTGGGAGGGATCATGCGGCCTTGGACGTGTATTTCGAAGCGGCAACATCGATCCGCGAGCTGGAGGACTCTCGGTCAACATAGCGATCGGCCAGCGTCTGAGGCCCAGCCGTGATCTTGAAGTAATCGTAGTCGCGCGGCTTGTCGAAGGCGCAAAGATATTGGAAGTGCAGCCGGAAAAAGCGCCAGCGCAGCCTCGCCCAGGTCTCTTCGCTCAAGGACATGGTGAATGCCGCCGACATGACGATGGGCCATTTCTGATCTTCGCTGGCCACGCCCGAGACCGCGACCGGATCACAGAGCGCGAAACAGCATCCGTCGCCGGGGGCCGTGACGTCGAGCCAGAAGATCTCGTCGCGCTGGGACAGAAACGCAAGATCCGCCCGAAGCTGCCCGCCCCGCGGCAGGAAGGTGATCATCGGAACGACTTCGCCCAGCGTAAGAAGCGACAGCTTCGGGCCGTTGGCAGGAACCGACCCGTTGCGGATGAGATCGGACAGGATCGAGATCGCCAGATGCGCGCCCGAGGAATGGCCAACCACCAGCACCTCATCGACGTCGTCGGTCAACGCCGTTGCGATCACGCCGCGAAACGCATCCATCCGGTCCTGCAGATCAGGGGGCGTCGCCCCCTTTAGGCTCGCCGAATAGGCATAGTCATGCATCAGATAGTAGGCATAGAGCCTGTGATCCTGCGATTTGAACCAACGCAGGATCAGGGCAGCACCTGCGAGAAAGAGCCCCCAACCCGCAACCCAGGTCATCCAGGCCCAGCCGCCCTGAAGCCAGAGCGGCCAGTCGATCCCGATGGAGCGATTGATAGACGCGCCGATCCCGCTGACGATAGAGAGCAGGATGGACGGGATCAGACAGGCGACAAGCAGCTGCAGCAAGAGCATCCCCACCGGATAAAGGGCTGCGATGACCGGACCTTTGCGCAGCCACATCATGCGGCGCAGCGCATCGGAGGACAGATAGGTCCAAGCGGTGCTAAACAGCTGCTTATACGTCGCCCAGACCGTATCGGGCATGGATTTGCGGACGATATCGGACCAGACCAGCACCTCGATATCGGCGCGGGAGGTCTGCCCCTCCATCTGTGCGGCAACGCCCCAGCCATAACCGTCCTCGCGGGCACGTTCGGTCATCTCGATCTGATAGCCCGAGATCTTGGCCTGCTCGGCGCTTTCGGTGCGATAGAGTTCGCGGTAGCGCCGCGCTGGGAACGGATCGTAGCCGGGAATGTAAAAGACCCGGCGGCGACGGACAGGATTGGACATGTCGATCGGAACGCCTCTTGTTGCAGGCGCAGCATAGACAGGTCTGGTGCTTCGGGAAAAGGGGTCAGCCGAAGGTTGCGAGCGCGGGGAAGCGTTCAAGCAACCACCACGAGAACGCGGTGAACTGCCCCGTGACCATCATCAGCCCGACGGTCCAGAGCAGAAGGCCACTGATCCGCTCGATCCGGTCCATGTGCCGCTTCATCCAGGACATGGCGCCTGTCAGCCTTGGAAAGAAGGCGGCAACCAGCAAAAACGGGATGCCAAGACCCATCGCGTAGAAGGCGAGAAGGGCCGTTCCCCGGGTGATGCTGGCCTCCGATGCTGCCAGATTGAGGATCGTGCCAAGGATCGGCCCGAGGCAGGGCGTCCAGCCGAAAGCAAAGGCCAGACCCAGCACATAAGCGCCGATGATGGAGCCGCCTTGATCCTCGATATCCATCCGAGCCTCCTGGTCGAGGAATCGGATCCGGTAAATCCCAAGGAAATGCGCCCCGAAGATCATGATGACGATGCCGGCGCCGATAACGAAATAGTCCTGATATTGCAGGAACATGCGCCCAAGCGCCGAAAATGCGAGACCAAGCAGCAGGAACACCGTCGACAAGCCCAGCACGAAAAGCCCGGCGGCCATCAGGACCCGGCGGCGGGCGGCGCGCGATTCGGCCATGTCCGTGACGCTGACCCCGCCCATATAGGCCAGATATGGCGGCACGATCGGCAGGACGCAGGGGCTGAGAAAGGACAGCAGGCCGCCGGCCATTGCGATCAGGATCGCAGGCAGGAGCGTGGCATCGAGAAGGGTATTGGCGTCCAGCATGAAGACCCGCTTACGCGGGATTTTGCGCCGCGTCACCCATCCACGCGTCACGAGAGCGTGGACGGCCTGTAACATCCCGGCTAATCGGGGGGCATGTCCTATGATGATGATCTCGATGCGGTGGGTCTGTTGTGCCCGCTTCCCGTTCTCAAGGCGCGCAAACGGCTTGCCGGATTGGCTGCGGGCCAGGTGCTGCGCGTACAGGCGGATGATCCGGCCGCGGTGGTCGATATCCCGCATTTTTGCCATGAGGCCGGGCATTTGCTGGTCGAGCAGGATCTGGAGCGGGAGCCCCAGATCTATCTGATCCGCAAAGGAGGCTAGAGGCCCTGGCTCAAGGGCGGGGCGCCTTTTCGCGAGGGATCTAGCGACCCAAGGACCACCAACCGCGGCGCTTGGGCTTGTCATCCGCCTCGGGAGCGGCATCGGCTTCGGCGGCGACAGGTTCGGGCGCTGGTTTCGCCTTTGAGACACGGGTGCGGCGGCGCTTGGGCTTCTCGGCCGGCTCGCTCTCCGCAACGGGTTCGGGCTGGACCTCTTGCGCGGCGTCGACGACCTCTTGCGGTGCGGCATCCTGAATAGTCGCGGGCTCGCGGTTCACAGGCTCGGGCTCTGCCGGCGCTTCGCTTGCCTCAGGCGCGGCCTCGGCGTCGGTCTTGTCCGCCTTGGGTCTGCGGATGCGGCGACGGCGCTTGGGCTTGTCTTCGGCAGTCTCTTCGGCTGCCTGGGGGTCCTCAGCAGCGGGTGTCCCGGCCTCTTCGACAGCTTTGGCTTCCGCCTCGACCGGAGCTGGCTCCTGCTCTGCGGGTTGAGCCACATCCTCTTGCTGCTGCTCGGAATTTTGCGTCTCGGCACCGCCATTTCCGCGACGACGGCGACGGCGGCGGCGCCGCTTTTTAGGCCGGTCTTCATCGCCCGTCTCATCGGACGCGTCGGCGATCTGAGCCTCTTCCTGCTCTTCGGCGACCGGCTCTTCTTCAAGATCCGACATCAAGGATGCATCGCCCGAGACGAAAGTCGACGGGGTCTCTGCCACGACGCGGGTTGCGGTCTTGAACTTTTCGAGCTGGAAGTCGGGGGAGATGATCGTCGGATCGCCTTCGATGCGAACGGACAGGCCGAAGCGGCCTTCGATCTGGGCGATATTCTCGCGCTTTTCGTTGATGAGATAGTTCGCGATCAAGACCGGCGCCTTGACCAGCACCTCCTTGCATTTGCCGCGCACGCCTTCCTCTTCCAGCTGGCGCAGAATGCCGAGGGCGGTGCTGTTGTCCGAGCGCAGAAGGCCCGTGCCGTGGCAATGGGGGCATGGCTGGGTCGTCGCTTCGAGCATGCCGGGGCGCAGGCGCTGGCGCGACATCTCAAGCAGACCGAAGCCCGAGATGCGGCCCACCTGAATGCGCGCGCGGTCGGTTTTTAGCTTATCTTTCAGACGCTTCTCGACCGCAGTGTTGTTGCGGCGCTCGTCCATGTCGATGAAATCGATGACGATCAGACCGGCCAGATCGCGCAGGCGAAGCTGGCGGGCGACCTCTTCGGCTGCCTCGAGATTGGTCTTGAGCGCGGTCTGCTCGATCGAGCCTTCCTTGGTGGCGCGGCCGGAATTGACGTCGATAGCGACAAGCGCTTCGGTCACGCCGATCACGATGTAACCGCCCGAGGGGAGCTGCACCGTCGGGTTGAACATGGCGGCCAGCGTCGTTTCGACCTGATAGCGCGCAAAGAGCGGCAGGCCGTCGCCGTAGCGTTTCACGTTCTTGGCATGGGACGGCATGATCATCTTCATGAAGTCCTTGGCCGTGCGGTAGCCGTCCTCGCCCTCGACATGGATCTCGTCGATGTCGCGATTGTAAAGGTCGCGGATCGAGCGTTTGATCAGGTTGCCCTCTTCGTAGATCTTGGCGGGCGCGATGGATTTGAGCGTCAGCTCGCGGATCTGTTCCCAGAGCCGCTGGAGGTATTCGTAATCGCGTTTGATCTCGGATTTGGTGCGTTTGGCCCCTGCGGTGCGGACGATCAGGCCCGCGCCGTCGGGCACTTCGATCTCGTTGGCGATTTCTTTTAATTTTTTTCTGTCGGCGGCATTGGTGATCTTGCGGGAGATACCGCCGCCTCGGGCGGTGTTGGGCATCAGGACGCAATATCTGCCAGCCAGAGACAAATAGGTGGTTAATGCAGCGCCCTTGTTGCCGCGCTCTTCCTTGACGACCTGCACCAGAAGGATCTGGCGGACCTTGACGACCTCCTGGATCTTGTAGCGCTTGGGGCGCGCCTTGCGGACCGGGCGGATGTCGTCGCTGTCATCCTCGTCGGCGACGGATTCGATGTCGTCGTCTTCGGCCTCCTCGTCGGCGGGCGGGAGGGTGACCTCTTCTGGCGCCTCTTCCTTTGCCTCGGCGGGCGCCTCGTCTTCGGAGGGAGTATCTGCCTTGTTTTCTTGATCTTCCGGGGCATCCTCGGCCTTCGCATTTTCAGCGGCGGCCTCGCTTTCCTCGCGGGTTTCGATCTTGATCGGAACGAAGCCTTCGGGCGGCATGGTCAGTTCGAGCGGCTCGTTCACCTTGTCGGGATCGGGCTCTTCGAAGGTTTCCATCCCGTGGATATCTTCGGTCGTGACCGCATCATCCGACTTCGCTTCCGCCGCTTTCGTGCGGCTGCGGCGGCGGCGTTTGGGTTTTGGCTTTTCCTCTTCCTCCTCGCGCTGGCTTTCGGCATAGGCGCGTTCTTCGGCGATCAGCGCTTCGCGATCGGCGACGGGGATCTGGTAATAGTCGGGATGAATTTCCGAGAAGGCCAGAAATCCGTGGCGATTGCCGCCATATTCGATGAAGGCGGCCTGCAAAGACGGCTCTACGCGCGTGACCTTGGCGAGGTAGATATTGCCGGCAAGTTGCCGTTTTTGTTGGGATTCGAAATCAAACTCCTCGAGTTTGTTCCCGTCTACCACCACGACGCGGGTTTCTTCCGCATGCGTGGCGTCGATTAGCATTTTCTTTGGCATGATGTCCGTTCGCACACGCCTCCCGCCTGCCCGAGGGGGGCGGAAAAACGAGAGGGGCATGTCTGATTGGGGCGAGATACGTGCAGTCGACGGAGGGTGCCTTGGTGGCCCCTGCCCGGTCGATCATAGACAGCGCGCGTTTCATCGCGGTTCTTCTCCGACGCGGCCAACGGATGTGGCGCGCCCAGCTAAATGCCCGATTTCCTTGGAATATCAGGCGGTTCGTGAGCGGCGCGAAATCCCTGTTCAGGGGCGCCGCCTAATCGGTCCGGGGCGGGACGGTAAGGTCCATCACCGCCGCCGGCGAAACTCATACAGGCCCAAGCCGAGCCCTACGCCTACTTAAGGGGGCGATATGGCAAATGACAATGGGCAAAGTGTGAATGGGCGGATGCCCGGCGAGACATTGGCGGTTTCGACTCGAAGGTTAACGCCTTGGGTGATGGGAAAATGAGCCTGCGGCATCCGGTCGGCATCCCGTCGGCACATGGGAGGAGGCATTCCCGTGCCTTGCCCGATTAACCCTGCGCTCGGTCCGTTTACCGGACGGGCCGCGCCGGGCGGGCATCGCGACTCATAAGCGGGCGCTTATGAATCGCGAAGAGTGGCCTATGCCGCCTCGGACCGGACCTCGTTCGGAGGGCGCAGGTCTGCGGGATACGCGGTCTTGTCGAGCCAGGCGCGGACGGTTTGCGTGAAAAGCACCTCGTGGCTGGCGGGCCAGCCGTGACCGCCGGGCGCGATCAGACCTCTGGCACCCGGAACTTGCCCGGCGATCTGGGTGACGGCCTTTTTGATCGTCTTGTGCTCTTTCTCGCCCGCCATGATCAAGCAGGGCCTGTCGATCTGGGCAAGGCGGTCGCGGATGTCGAAGCGGACGGCGATCCGGCTGATGGCGCGCAAGGTGGCGGCATCGGACGGAGCCTCTTCGGCGGGCCACCACGTGGAGGTGTCGGGGATGCCGAGCGCCTTGAAGGCCTGCCTGCGCGGCCAGCGGCGGGTCATCAGAGGCGAGATCAGATCGCCGAGCGGGACCATCCACCACGCGCCCTTGAGCGGTTCGATCTGAAAGCTGGTCAGGAACGCGCGTTCGACCCGATCCGGGTGGCGCAGGAGGAGCATCATGCCGGTATAGGCGCCAAGCGAGTACCCCATGACGGGAAGCGGATCGGTGAGGCCCTCCGCGTTGAGCGCGCGGGCGACCTCGCCCGCGGCGGCCTCGATCGTGGTGAGCGGAATATGGGCGCTTTCGCCGAAGCCAGGAAGGTCGGGGCAGATGACGCGATAGCCGGGAAGAGCCTTTGCGAGCCCCTCCCAGTTTCGGCCGGTGGCGTTGCCGGGGTGAAGAAAGAGGACGGGCGTCCCGGAGGGCGCGCCAAAGACATGCAGCTTGAGCATCGAAGGCTCCCGAAGGCAGACGGGCGGGAGCCTGTCCCGCCCGATCCTTAGCTATGCATGGGGGATCCCGGTTACGAGGGGCGCGCGCCCTGATTCAAGGCCCTGGCCCTAAAGATAATCGGCGCGTTGCAGGCCGTATTTCGCCATCTTCTCGTTGAGGGTCCGGCGGGGGAGCTGAAGCTCTTCCATGACGTTGACGATGGAGCCGCGGTGGCGGCGCATCGTGTTGTCGATGAGCATGCGCTCGAACGCTTCGACATATTCCTTGAGCGGCTTGCCTTCGGTCGTCATGACCGGCTGGGTTTCTTCGTTGTCGGCCATCAGCAGGGACGCGATGGTGCCCGTGCCGCGGCGGTTCTGCAGGACGGCGCGTTCGGCGACGTTGATCAGCTGGCGGACATTGCCGGGCCATGGGGCCTGGAGAAGCTGGGCGGCTTCCTGGGCAGAGACCTCGGGGGCGTCGCAGCCGTATTCGTCCGAGAACTGTTCGGAGAGGCGCGTGAAGAGCGACAGGATATCCTCTCCGCGCTGGCGCAGCGGCGGGACCGTGATCTTGAGCGCCGCGAGCCGGTAATAGAGGTCGGGGCGCAGGGCATCCTCGCAGGTGCGGCCCTCATCCTGGAGGTTGCAGATCGCGACGATGCGGGTTTCGGCGGGCGTGCCCTGATCGTTGATCACTTGCAGAAGGCGCGCCTGAAGGGCTGGGCTGAGCGCCTCGATATCCTCGAGAACCAGCGTACCGCCGCGCGCCTCTTCGACGAGAGGAAGCGGATCGTCGGCCTGCGCGGGGCCAAAGAGCTTTTTGGCGAGCTGCTCTTCTTCATAGGCGCCGCAGGAGAGCAGCAGGAACTTCTTGGTTGCGCGCGCGCCGACGGCGTGGAGCGCGTGGGCGACGAGCGTCTTGCCGGTCCCGGTTTCGCCGTCGATCAGGACATGGCCGTCGGCCTGGCCGAGATCGAGGATATCCTCCTTGAGGCGCTGCATCACCGGAGAGGCGCCGATCAGCTTTTTCATGATCGCGCTGCCGTCGGACAGCTCGCGGCGCAGCGCGCGGTTGTCGAGCGTCAGGCGGCGGGCCTGCGTGGCCTTCTTGGCCAGCTCGGTCATCCGGTCGGGATTGAACGGCTTTTCGAGGAAATCATAGGCCCCGACGCGCATCGCCTCGACCGCCATGGGCACGTCGCCGTGGCCGGTGATCATGATGACGGGGAGCGCGCTGTCGACGCTCATGATGCGCTTGAGAAAAGCCATTCCGTCCATGCCGGGCATCTTGATATCCGAGACCACAACGCCGGGATAATCGTTGCCGAGCCCCTTGAGCGCGTCTTCGGCGGAGGGGAAGGTTTCGGTGTCGAACCCGGAGAGCGCCAGCCATTGGCTGATCGATTGGCGCATATCCTGTTCGTCGTCCACAATCGCTATTTTCATAGCCTGTGCCATTGGAGTTACTCCGCTGCTTGTGCCCCGGCCCGATAGACCGGGAGCCGAACTTCAAAGACCGCCCCGCCGTCGGGGACATTGCGTGCGGTCAGACGTCCACCGAAGTCGTTGACGATGCCGGAGGAGATGGCAAGGCCAAGTCCGACGCCGTCGCCGGGCTGTTTGGTGGTGTAGAACGGCTCGAAGAGGCTATCGAGATCCTCGATCCCCGTGCCGTTATCGCGGATGCCAAGCGTCACCGTCTCGCCTTCGGCCAGAAGGATTTCGATGGCGGCGCCCTTCTGGCCCTTGGTGGCATCCAGCGCATTGCGCAGAAGGTTGATGATCACCTGTTCGAGCCGAAGCCTGTCGCCCAGCACGATCACCGGATGATCGGGTAACGTGCGGGTGATCGCGACGTCCCGTTCGCGCAGCTGCGGCTCCATCATCGCGAGCGCCGAGGAGATGGCGGCCCGTGTATCCATGGGCTCGAACGCCTCGCCGCCCTTGCGCGCGTAGGATTTGAGCTGGCGTGTGATCGCGCCCATCCGCTCGATCAGATCGTCGATGCGCTGGAAGGAGGAGAGCGCCTCTTCGCTGCGCTTGCGCTGGAGCAGAAGCTTGGCGCCCGCCAGGTAGGTTTTCATCGCCGCCAGCGGCTGGTTCAGCTCGTGGCTGACGGCCGCCGACATCTCGCCCAAGGCGGCGAGTTTGGAGGTTTGCGCGACGGTCTGTTCGGCGGTCTGGAGGTCCTTTTCGACCTTCTGGCGTTCGGCGATTTCTCGCTGGAGGCGCATGTTCAACTGGCGAAGCTCTGCCGATTCGCGCTGGAAGATCGCAAGCCGCGACGCTGTCTTTCGGCTGGTCATCCAAAAGAGCAGCGCGAGCAGAATCGCAAAGCCCATGATCTCGAGCGCGAGGACCGAGTTCACCCGCTCGCGCACACCCGCATAGGTCTTGAAGGAGGCGATTTTCCAGCCCTGAAACGGCACGCGCGCTTCGGTGCGCATCACCGCGTCGCCGCCCAGATAGGCCTCGCGCGGGAGCGCGGTCCAGTCGGCGGTCGACAGGATCGCCCGTTCGATCGCCGAGGGCGCGGAGGCACGATTGAGCGCCTCGTCGACGCTGAGCCCCCGCCAGCGGCCTTCGGTCGCCAAAATGATGCGGCCGCTGCTGTCGGTGACGAGAACGGCGTCGTTGGTGCTGGCCCAGGAGCGTTCGAGCCGGGCAAGATCGACCTCGACATAGATGACGCCGACCGCATTGCCCGCGAAATCGACCCGGCGCGAATAGATGAAGGCATAGCCGGGCGTTTCGCGCTCGGCCACGTTGAACACGGTCCATTCCGCGCGCAGGGCGCTGACGAAGAACGGCGCCTGCCGGTGGTTTTCGCCCAGCCGGGTCCGGTCGGTCGAGGCCACCACCTGCCCGTCCCGGTCAAGCAGCATCAGGGAGGCTGCCGCGCTTTCATCGGTAAAGGAGAGGAGCCGCTGCGTCGTCTGGGTGTAATCGCCGGAATTGAGCGCGCCGATCAGCGTGGGGTTCTGGGCCAGAAGCTGTGGCGTGTTCTGGGCGCTGCGCAACTCGGCCACGAGGTTGCCCGCATAAAGCGTCAGATCGATTTCGGCGCGTTGGCGCGTGCGCTCGGTAAAGCGTTCGGTCAGCATCACATTGGTGAACCAGATCGCCGCGATGGCCGCGAGAACAAGCACCGCCAAGGCGATCCTCTGGGGCCAGACCCGTGGTCCAGGCCGGGGTGCGGGCAACTCTGACATTAAACTATGCTACGCCTGTGGCGCCTCTCGCTCAAGCGTCGGCAAGCTGCGCGGTGAGCGCGGCAAAAAGAAGCGCACCGTCCTGGCCGCCAAGCGCGGCATCGGCGGCGCGTTCCGGATGGGGCATCAGACCGAGGATGCGGCGGTTCTCGGACAGGATCCCGGCGATGTCGCGCACGGACCCGTTGGGATTGTCCGCATAGGTGAAGGCGATGCGGTCCTCGCCCTCGAGCCGGGCCAGCGTGTCAGCATCGGCCTGATAATTGCCGTCGTGATGGGCAATGGGGATGTCGATCCGCTGCCCGTCCTTGTAGCGGGCGGTGAAGGGGCTGTCCGTGGTGCCAACCGTCAGAGCCTCGGTCCTGCACAGGAAGGTGAGCCGGGCATTGCGCATCAGCACGCCGGGCAGCAGCCCCGTTTCGGTCAGGATCTGAAAGCCGTTGCAGACGCCCAGCACGTAGCCGCCCCGCTCGGCATGCGCCTTAAGCGGGGCGCAGATCGGCGCATTGGCCGCGATGGCGCCGCAGCGCAGGTAGTCACCGAAAGAAAACCCGCCGGGGACCGCCACCAGATCCGTGCCGTCCGGAATCCGGTCGTCCTTGTGCCAGACCATGGAGACATCGGCCCCCGCCTGGCGCAGGGCGACGGCCATGTCGCGGTCGCAGTTGGAGCCGGGGAAGACGAGAACGGCGGCTTTCATGGGCAAAGGCTCTTTTCGGCATTGGAGTGTGGAGCAGCTTATCGCACGGCGCCGCTGCCTGTGCCAGATCCGAAGACATGCGCAATGCGCGATCAGATCGTGCGCCTTGTCCGGACAGGGTTGGGGCGCATGTCCGGACACGAAATCATTGACTTCGGGACATGGAATGAATTGAAACACCGCCATCGGTCCCGCTTTTTCAAATCAGTGACATCCGAAAGTCGACCCGATGAGCAAGAAGACAGAATCGCTTGAACTGCGCCTCTCGCCAGAGCTGAAGCAGACGCTGATCTCGGCCTCCAAAGAGCGTGATCAGAGCATGAGCCTTTTCGTCCGCACCCTCATCGAAACCGCGCTTTCGGACCCGCTGACTGAAACCGAAAGGACCCCTATCATGACCCGACCTTTTCGCACCCGCCTTACCACGACGACCGCGGCTGGCGCTTTGCTTTTGACGCTGGGGGTGCTGACCGGCACCTTCTCCAACCAGCCTGCGATGGCCCAATCGGTCGCGCGGACGACCTTTGCCGAGTTCGACCGCAACGGGGATGGCGTCGTCGACAAGGCAGAATTCGATGCGGTCTATTCCGGTCTTGTCGAGATCGACCCGGACGATCTGGACCTCGATGAAGGCGAGCTTGCCATCGCGGATCTCGAAGGCGAGATCCCGGAGGCATGTCTGTCCGAGTTCGGCGATGGCGCCTTCGAGGGGATCGAGATCGTGGACGACGCGACGCTCTCGGCCGAGGAATTCGCCTTTTACGACCAGAACGCGGATGGCCGCATCGTTTTCGGAGAGGTCCAGTCCGTCATCGCCGAAGAGATGATCGCCAGTTTCGCCGAGATCGACGGGAACGGCGACGGGGCCGTCATCCTCGCGGAATATCAGGCCTATATGGGCGGGGGCGAGGCGATGGCGGCCGATGAGGATCTCGGGATATCGCAGGACTGCGTGATCGCGCTTGGCGATATGGAGGGCGAGACGGATGAGAGCTTTGATGCGTTGATCCGCATGGAATTTGCGCAGCTCGACCGGAACCGGGACGATCAGATCTCGCTGATGGAATATCTGGACGATTGAGGTTTGGCCGGGCCCTGCCTTTAGCGGAGGTCCGGCCCCGTCGCGTCAGGCGCTGAAATCTGTGATGACGGCGGTGCCTGGCGGGGCCGGGCCATTGAAAAGCGCCAGCTCGTCGCTGGTCTGGCTGAGGCCGACCTCGCGCGAGATCAGCGGCGTGATGTCGACGCGGCCCGCTTCGATCAGGCCCAGCAGCGAGGGATAGCGCCAGGACGGCATCCCGCGCGTTCCGTAAAGCGCGAGATTGCCCGCATAGACGGCGGCCATGTTGACCTCCATCCGGGCGGTATGGCCGACGGGCATGCCGACCTGCACGTGCCGGCCCAGCGGACGCAGGCAGTCAAGCGAGGCATTGACGGTCTGCGGAATACCGAGCGCTTCGACACTGACATGGGCGCCGCCGCCGGTCGCCTCGCGGATGCGGGCGGCGACATCGCCCTGCCGCGCGTCGAACGCGGCCTCAGCGCCAAGCGCCCGGGCCAGATCCAGCTTTTCAGGCACGATATCGACGACGGCCACGCGCGCGCCAAGCGCCCGGCCCAGGATCAGCGCGGAAAGGCCGATCCCGCCGGTGCCGTGAACGGCGAGCCACTCCCCCGCCTGCAGGGCCGCGCGTCCGGTCAGCGCATGCCAGGCGGTGGTCACCCGGCAACCGAGGCCGGCCGCCATTTCGGGCGCAAGGCTTTGGGGCAGGCGCGACAGGTTGTGATCGCGGGGGACGGCGACATATTCGGCAAAGGCGCCGGGCTCGATGAAACCCGGAAGGCGCTGATCGGCGCAGGTCGTCTGCTCTCCCGCACGGCAGGAGGGGCAGGTTCCGCAGGCCAGAATGAAGGGCGCGATCACCCTGTCGCCTTGGGCGAACTGCGCCTCGGGGCCGGCCTCGACCACCTCGCCGCAATATTCATGCCCGCCGATCTGGCCGGGTTTGACGCGGGGATGCTCCCCGGTCCAGCCATGCCAGTCGGACCGGCAGATGCCGCAGGCCAGCACCTTGAGGATCACACCATCGGGTGGACAGTCCGGATCGGGCACGTCCTCGATCGAAAGCGGCGCGTTATACGCCCGCAGAACCGCCGCGCGCATCAGGCGGCGTCCGGCCCGCCGCGCTCTTCGGCGCCGGAGGTTGGAACGGGCGCGCCGGGCAGCTCGATCCGGTAGCTCTCGATGACGGTATTGGCGAGCAGCTTGCGGCACATCTCATCGACCTGCGCCTCGGTCGTGCCCGGGGCCAGATCCAGCTCGATCACCTTGCCCTGCCGCACGCCGGTCACACCCTCAAAGCCAAGCGATCCCAGCGCATGGCGGATCGCCTCGCCTTGCGGGTCGAGCACGCCGTCCTTGAGCATCACATGCACTCTCGCCTTCATATCGCCCCCTCCGGCAGATGCGGCGCGCGCCGCGCCCTCTTCATCTGGCCATAAATATGCAAAATCCGGCGCCTCAATTGATCAGTGTCGGCCGGGTCATGGGTGTGGCATTGGCCGGAAGCACCCCAAGACGGCGGGCCACCTCGGTATAGGCGTCGGCCAGATCGCCCAGATCGCGGCGGAAGACATCCTTGTCCAGCTTCTGGCCGGTTTCGATATCCCAGAGCCGGCAGCTATCGGGGCTGATCTCGTCGGCGACGATCAGGCGCTGATAATCGCCATCCCAGACCCGTCCGATCTCGATCTTGAAGTCGACCAGCTTGATGCCGACGCCATACATCAGGCCTGACATGAAATCGTTCACGCGCAGCGCCAGCGCCACCATATCGTCGAGATCCTGCTGCGAGGCCCAGCCGAAGGCGAAGATATGCTCTTCGCTGACCAGCGGATCGCCCAGCTTGTCGTCCTTGAGGCAGAATTCCACGATGGGCCGCGGCAGGGTCGATCCCTCTTCCAGTCCCAGCCGCGTTGCAAGCGTTCCGGCAGCCAGGTTGCGCACGATGACCTCGAGCGGGATGATCTCGACCTGGCGGACAAGCTGCTCGCGCATGTTCAGCCGCTTGAGAAAATGCGTCGGCACGCCGATCGCGCCGAGACCGGTCATGAAGAACTCGGACAGGCGATTGTTCAGAACGCCCTTGCCTTCGATCACGTCGCGTTTTTCGGCATTGAAAGCGGTCGCGTCGTCCTTGAAATATTGGACATAAGTGCCGGGCTCGGGTCCTTCATACAGGATCTTTGCCTTGCCTTCATAGACTTTCTTGCGTCGTGCCATCCGGGCTCCCTCGATCTCGCGGGTCAGAGCCGCAAGCTCATGCCTGATACGCGCTTGTCCCCTTGCGGGCAAGCGCCCGGACGGTCATATCTGAAAGAGTAGCAGTTCTGACCGGGAGCCCCACCACATGTCCAATTTCAGCGACCGCGAAAAGGCGTTCGAGAACAAATACGCCCATGACGCCGAGATGCAGTTCAAGGCCGAGGCGCGGCGCAACAAGCTTCTGGGGCTTTGGGCGTCCGAAAAGCTGGGCAAATCGGGCGACGAGGCGCAGGCCTATGCCCGCGAGGTGATCAAGGCCGATTTCGAGGAGGCGGGCGACGAGGATGTCTACCGCAAGGTGTCGGGCGATCTGGGCGACAAGGCATCCGAAGACGAGATCCGCACCAAGATGAGAGAGCTGATGGCCGAGGCCAAGGCGCAGATCCTGTCGGAGGCATAACGGCGCCGCGGGGCGAAGAATTTTAGCTAAAATTCTTGCTCCTTTGGGGGGCAAAATTCTTCTGCCGAAGAATTTTGGCTCCCAGTGATCAACCTCATAGTCTTGTTGAGAATTATGAGCTGGATTTGAACTCGCGGACATGGCATCGGGCGCCATGACCGATCTTCTGACCTCTCTTCTTGCGAGCCGCGACTGGCTGCTTGCCGATGGCGCAACCGGCACGACGCTGTTCAATATGGGGCTCGAGGCGGGTGATGCGCCAGAGCTTTGGAATGTGGACCATCCGGACCGGATCACCACGCTCTATTCCGGCGCGGTCGAGGCGGGCAGCGATTTGTTCCTGACCAACTCCTTTGGAGCAAACGCGGCACGGCTTAAGCTGCACGGAGCTGAGGGCCGCGTGGTCGAGCTGAACCGCGCGGCGGCCGAGATCGGGCGCGCGGTTGCGGACAAGGCCGGACGGCCGGTTGTCGTGGCCGGCTCGGTCGGGCCGACCGGGGAGATCATGGCGCCGATGGGCGCTTTGACCCACGAGGCTGCGGTCGAGATCTTTCATGAACAGGCCGAAGGTCTGAAGGCGGGCGGCGCGGATGTGCTCTGGGTTGAGACAATCAGCGCCGCCGAGGAGATGAAGGCTGCCGCCGAGGCCTTTGCCCTGGCCGAGATGCCCTGGTGCGGGACGATGAGTTTCGACACGGCGGGCCGGACGATGATGGGGCTGACCTCGGCCAAGATGGGGCGGATGATGGCGCGGCTGCCCAATCCGCCCGCCGGTTTCGGAGCCAATTGCGGGGTCGGCGCGTCGGATCTGCTGCGCACGGTTCTGGGGTTCGAGGGCGCCGAGCTGCCGGTGATCGCCAAGGGCAATGCGGGCATCCCGAAATATGTGGATGGGCATATCCATTACGACGGCACGCCCGAGCTGATGGCCGATTATGCGGTCCTGGCGCGCGATTCCGGCGCCCGGATCATCGGCGGCTGCTGCGGGACGACGCCCGAGCATCTGCGGCAGATGCGGGCCGCCCTGGAGACCAGACCTGTCGGCCCGCGGCCCGATCTGGGGACGATCGAGGCGCGGCTGGGCGGGTTCTCCTCGGCCTCGGACGGCACGGACGGGGCAACGCCGCCGGCACGCCGGACGCGGCGGCGCGCGCGGGCCTGACACCTGCTTTGCCTGAAAGGGCGGGATTCTGCATATTTATGGCCAGATGAAGAGGCAGCCTTGCTCTGCCCGATCAGAAGAGGCTGAGCTGGTCGCCGGGGCGCGGCGGCAGGGCGAAGAGATCGGTTCGGAGCGGCGGCAGCTGACTGGCCAGGCCGTTGCGGCGCGCGGCGATGGCAAAGCGGTGTTTCATCAGCCGCGCCCAGTGCCCCTGCCCCGTGAAGCGTTTGCCCCACTCGGCATCGTAGAGCTTGCCGCCATGCAGCTCGCGCACGCGGTTCAGGACGCGGTTTGCACGGTCCGGGAATTGCTCGGTCAGCCAGTCGGAGAAGAGACCCGCAACCTCTTGCGGCAAGCGCAGCAGGATCGAACTGGCGGCGATGGCGCCATGGGCAGCGGCGGCCTCGAGGATGGCCTCGACCTCGTGATCGGTAAGGGCTGGGATGATCGGAGAAACCATGACGCGCACATCGCATCCGGCCTCGGTCAAGGTGCGGATGGCCTTGAGGCGGCGGGCGGGAGACGGCACGCGCGGCTCCATCGCGCGGGCGGTTTTCGCATCGAGCGTCGTGACCGAGAGGCCCACGCGAGCCAGGCCCTTGCGGCCCATCCGGCCGAGAATGTCGGCGTCGCGTTCGATGAGCGTGCCCTTGGTGGCGATGGCGACGGGATGATTGTAGGCCTCGAGCACTTCGAGGATGGCGCGCATGATGCCGCGATCCCGCTCGATCGGCTGGTAGGCGTCGGTATTGGTGCCGATGGCGATCGTGGCGGGCCGGTAGGAGGGTTTGCGCAGCTCGCGCTCCAGCACGTCCGGCGCATCGGGCCGAGCGATGAGCCGGGTTTCGAAATCGAGCCCGGGCGACAGGCCCAGATAGGCATGGGTCGGACGGGCGAAGCAGTAGATGCAGCCATGCTCGCACCCCCGATAGGGATTGATCGACCGGTCGAAGGAGATATCGGGCGAGGCGTTGCGCGTGATGACGGTGCGCGGGGTCTCGTCGGTGACCTCGGTCCGGATCGGCGGCAGGTCTTCGGGGATGTCCCAGCCGTCATGGGCCGCCTCGCGCGCGATGCGCTCGTAGCGGTTCGTGGCATTGGTTTGCGCGCCGCGGCCTCTGCGGCGATCGGCGGGAACGGGGTCGGGAGCGGCAGCGTCAGACATGTGGACAATTTGGAACGAAATAAGAACATCTGCAAGCTAAAGTCGGGGATGCGGCGGGTCATGTCGCAATTTGTCGCGTGGCGGGGACGCGGCTCGCCCATGACTTGGTAGGCGGGGTGGGATCTGAGACCGGTGAGGACAGTGTGATGGCAGACGAAGATGACGAGATCGTTCTGAGCGAGCTTTCGGATGACGAGCTTGTCCAGCAGATGTTCGACGACCTTTATGACGGTCTGAAGGAAGAGATCGAGGAAGGCGTCGATATCCTGCTGGGGCGCGGCTGGGCGCCCTACCGCGTTCTGACCGAGGCGCTGGTCGGCGGGATGACGATCGTGGGCAATGATTTTCGCGACGGGATCCTCTTCGTGCCGGAGGTCCTGCTGGCCGCCAATGCGATGAAGGGCGGGATGGCGATCCTCAAGCCGCTTCTGGCCGAGACCGGGGCGCCGCGCGTCGGCAAGATGGTGATCGGCACGGTCAAGGGCGATATCCACGATATCGGCAAGAACCTTGTCTCGATGATGATGGAAGGCGCCGGGTTCGAGGTCGTCGATCTGGGGATCAACAATGCGGTCGAGGCCTATCTGGAGGCGCTGGAGAGCGAGCAGCCGGATATTCTGGGAATGAGCGCGCTGCTGACGACGACGATGCCGTATATGAAGGTCGTGATCGACACGCTGGTCGAAAAGGGTCTGCGCGAGGAGTATATCGTGCTGGTCGGGGGCGCGCCGCTGAACGAGGAATTCGGGCGCGCGATCGGGGCGGATGCCTATTGCCGGGATGCCGCCGTCGCGGTGGAGACGGCCAAGGAGTTCATGGGGCGCAAGCACAACCAGATGGCGGCGAATTGAGTCAATTTGTCTGAATAAGGCGAAATTGCGGCAATAACTTTGCAACTTTTAGGCGGCTACCTATCTTTCCTATGGACAGCGCCCTGCGGCGCGCCCATCAGGCGGAAGGATAGTCATGTTTTTTCAGACCTTTTTGATGATGCTGTCGGTTGCGGTTCTGTCGACCTTTTCGGGGGTGGCGCTGTTTTTCGGCCTCGTGTCATCCATTATCGGCGGGTTGGTCGCTATCGGATCGCTTGCCATTCTGCTTTATCGGGCGGATCGGATGATCCATCGCCGGATCGCCCGGGTCGCGGTCGAGCGTTAGGCCCGCGGCAAAGAGCGCCTCGCCGCAGGCCCGGATCGTCAGGCCCTGGGGGTTTCGAGATAGGCGATGATCCAGCCCGCGACGATCCCGTAAAGGACGTGGCCGGCCAGGGCGACCCAGGCGATGCGGGTGAAGTTCAGAAAAAACGGCACACCGTCCGCAATAGCGGTAATCCCGCCGATGGCAAAGACCCACAGGCCAAAGCCGTAGATGGCGGAGGCGAGGACCCAGCCGGTCTGGCCGATGACACGCTCCCAGATCGGTCTGAAGATGAAGAGATATCCGACCGGATATCCGATCAGCCCCACGATCAGCAGATGCATGAAAATCCCTTCGGGGCGGCCGTTCGGCAGGCCGAACGTGCCCAGCAGGCTGCGCGCCAGACCATCGGGAGAGAGGTTGCCGAGGCCCAGCCAGGGGGCGATGACCTGACCCCAGATATCGAAGGCGACGGTGGCGACGGAGCCGGCGAGGATCATCAGCATCAGGGTCGATGCGGCAAAAGCGGGGAACGCGCCGGGCGTTCGGGTCGAGGAGGTCATGGGTCAGGTCCTTTGCAGTGCGAGTGGCGTTGGGTACGGTGCAAGACATGGATCGGGGCGGGCCCGTTCGGCAACGCAGAGGAGCGCGGTGTGACGCCATGGTGACGGATGTTTCAAAGCCGGGCGCCGGGGCTGCCGTGCCTGATCTGCCGGAGGATGATGCGCTGAGGGAGGCGGGTCTGGCGCCGTCGGGCGCGGGTCGAATCCTGATCATCGCCTGCGGCGCCCTGGCGCGGGAAATCGTTGAGCTTTGCCGCGTAAATGGCTGGGATCATATGGATTTACAGTGTCTTCCGGCGATCTTGCATAATCATCCGGAGAGGATCGCTCCGGCGGTCGAGGCGGCGGTGATGGAGCGTCGCGCGGGGTATGAGACGGTCTTTGTCGCCTATGGCGATTGCGGGACCGGAGGGGGGCTTGCGGCGCTGTGCGGCAAACTGGGGGTCGAGATGCTCGAGGGGCCGCATTGTTACAGTTTCTTCGAAGGCAATGCGGAATTTGCGGCGCGCGGCGAGATGACGGCCTTCTATCTGACGGATTTTCTGGTTCGCCAATTCGAGGCATTCGTGTGGAAACCGCTGGGGCTGGACCGGCATCCGGAGCTTCGGGAGATGTATTTCGGCAATTACGAGAGCCTCGTTTATCAGGCGCAGACGGAGGATGCTCGGCTTACGGCTTTGGCGCAGAGCCATGCGGAGCGGCTGGGGCTGCGGTTCGAGCGGCGGTTTACGGGGTATGGGGATCTGGCGCACGCTCTGGCGGGGGCGAAGCTCGGTCCGCCGAAAGGGGGCGAGCCATCCAGTGGACGGCTCGAGAGCTGAGCGGGCGGGGGTGAAATCCGGTCCACCGACGGTGGCAAACTCTCCTAAGGAGAGTTTGAGGATTGAACGGGCGGAGCCCAGAGGGTCAGGCGGTTGTTCTGGGGTGGAGGGAGAGGTCCCGGCTCAAGGCCGGGACGTAGGCGGGCCGTGCGCCCGGGATTGCGACCGGGTGACCGCCGCAGTTGCTTCGCAACCGCTTTCCGGCACGCGTCACATGCGGGAGCATGTGACGTAGAGCTCCCGGATCAAGTCCGGGACGTAGGCGGGCCTTGCGCCCGGGATTGCGACCGGGTGACCTCCGCAGTTGCTTTGCAACCGCTTTCCGGCACACGTCATTGCTGACGCAATGACGTGCTTAAGGTGGACTTAGGCTTGCTGCGCCTCGACATTGGCCAGCTGTCTCAGACGCTCGACCATGGCGCGCAGGCCGTTGGAGCGTTGGGAAGAGAGGTGGTCGTTGAGGCCCAGGCGGGCGAGTTCGGCGGGGGCGTCGACGCGCAGGGCCTCTTCGGTCGTCAGGCCTGCATAGAGCGCATGCAGGATCGAGATGAGGCCGCGCACGATCATCGCGTCGCTTTCGCCGTCGAAGTCGAGGGTCGCGGACGGCCCCTCTCCGTCGATGCGGGGGACGATCCAGACCTGTGAGGCACAGCCATCGACCTTGGTCGCCGGCACCTTGAGCGCGTCATCGAGCGGCGGCATCGCCTTGCCCAGTTCGATGACGTGGCGGTAGCGATCCTCCCAGTCGTCGAGGAAGTTGAATGTGTCGGCAATGTCTTCGAAGGCGGCGGTGGCCATGGGTCGTCTCCTTTGGAGCGCCAGATGTAGGAGGCTTGCCGCCCGGCGTCCATATGGCGGTTTGACCGCGGCTGCGCTTTTCAATGCAGATCGGATGGGGTAGCCCGGTCGGGCGAGAAACGGGCGAGGACGATGATGCGCGGTTTGATCTGGTGTGTGGTGCTGGGTGCGGCCCTGTCGGGCTGCGCGCGTATTCAGGAATCGCGGTTCAATCCGCTGAATGCCTTCTCTCCGCCCCGGCCCCTGCCCGTCGAAGGGCGCAATGCTTTGCTGCCCGACGGGCCGCAGCCTGAGGCGCTGGATCCGCGCGGGGCGATCGATCAGATCACGCGCGTGGCGCTGGAGCCTGTGCCGGGCGGCGCGATCCTGAGGGCGACGGGCGTGGCCGAGGTGCAGGGCACTTACGACGCCGAGTTGGTCTTGATCGGGCAGGATGGCGCCACGCGGGTCTATCAGTTCCGCGCGGACCGCCCGGTTGAGACGCGGGTGGGGTCGGCTGTGTCGCGGCAGATCACGGTTGCCGTTCGGCTGAGCAATCAGGAGCTGGCCAGCATCGGCGCGATCCGCGTCGAGGGGCGGCGGAACGCGGCGACGGTGGGGCGGTAGCTAGCGCAGCGCTTCGCAAGCGATACCGTCCCGGTCGCGATCCAGGCCGTGGGGATCGCTGCGTCCGCTTTGTTCGTAGAATCTTTGCGCCTCGCTCCAAGAGGAGAAATCGCTGCAATTGCGGTCGACAAGGCCGCTCTGCGGAGCGGCGGAGCGGGATGATTGGCCTGAGGAGCGGTGGCAGTGATAAGGGCGCGATCCGGCGTGGCAGCCTTCGGCATTCAGGCCGCCGGAATGGGCATAGGACGGGCCTGTCTGTACAGACATCGCAAGGAGCGCGGCAGTTAGATAACGGATCATCTCAAAGTCTTTCGCTTGAAAAATCTTGGTTAATGAAACGTTAAGATGTGACCCCCCTGCGGCGAGGATGTGACTATCTGAGGTGGAGCAACTCGATCGTGGGCGGTGAACCCTGGTTCGCCGAAGGCGTCAGTCTTTTCGGGGACGAGGATGAGGGTCGAACGGGCGGAGCCCAGAGGGTCTAGCGGTCTTGTAGGGCGGAGGTAGAGGTCCCGGGTCAAGCCCGGGACGTGTGGGGTGGGGTGTCTGGAGGTGTGCCCAGGATTGCGACCGGGTGACCGCCGCAGTTGCTTTGCAACCGCTTACCGACACACGTCACTGCGTTGCAGTGACGTTGACGTTCACAACTCGCACTGTCTGGCCTTTGGCGGCGAGGGCGATCTCTCCGTTGCACAGGCGCAGGGCGTCTTCTCCGAAGACCTGTTTACGCCAGCCCGAGAGGGCGGGCACGTCGCGGAGGCCGCCGGCGATGGCGTCGAGGTCGGCGGCGGTGGCGATCAGCTTTTGCGCCACGCCCTCGCCTTCGGATTTGGCCTTGAGCAGGACGCGCAGCAGGTCGGCGAGCGCGGGGTTGACCTGCAGCTTTTCGCGGGAGCGGTCGGGTTGGGGGAGCTCGTCGTTCGGGGCCTCGAGCCCGGCTTCGATGGCGGCGAGGATGCCGTCGGCGATCTCGCCCTTGCGGGCCTCGCGCAGCAAAAGTCGCGAGCGGCCGAGATCCTGGTGGGATTTCGGCTTGGTTGAGGCTAGCTCGATCAGGGCGTCGTCCTTGTAGACCCGGTTGCGGGGGATGTCGCGGCTTTGGGCATAGCCTTCGCGAAAGCGCGCCAGCTCTCGCACGAGGCCAAGGAAACGGGGCGAGTTGGTGCGGGTCTTGACCCGGCGCCAGGCCTCGGCGGGATCGGTTCGGTAGGTCGCGGGATCCGTCAGGACGGCCATCTCTTCGCGCACCCATTTGGTCCGGCCGTTCTGGGCGAGCTGGTCGCGGAGTTTTTCGTAGATTATGCGCAGGTGGGTCACGTCGCCGATGGCGTAGGTTTTCTGCGCCTCCGACAGCGGGCGGCGCGACCAGTCGGTGAAGCGGGAGGATTTGTCGAGGCTCTCGCCCGCCAGTTTGCGCACCAGCGTCTCGTAGCCGACCTGCTCGCCGAAGCCGCAAACCATGGCGGCGACCTGGGTGTCGAAGAGCGGCTTTGGAATGATGCCGCGATCGACATGGAAGATCTCAAGATCCTGCCGGGCGGCGTGAAAGACCTTGGTTACGCCCTCATCCTCGAAGAGCGCATAGAGCGGATCGAGGGAGAGGCCCTCGGCCAGCGGATCGACAAGGACCGCGCTTTGATCGTCCTCTGCGGCATAGGCCAACTGGATCAGGCAGAGCTTGGAATAGTAGGTACGCTCGCGCAGGAACTCGGTATCAACGGTAACATAGTCGTGCCGGGCGGCGGCCTCGCAAAAGCTGGCAAGGGCGTCGGTCGTCGTAATGGTCTGCATACGGGTCCTTTCGCGCGAGGCGTTCCCTTTAGCGCGGGACGTCTTCGGTGGAAAGGTCAAGACGCGCCCGCTGCCCCGTGACGATGCGTCGGAGCACCGCTGGATAGAGCTGATGTTCGAGCGGAAGAAGACGGGCGGCGAGGGTGTCGGGGGTGTCGCCGGGCTCGATCGGCATGCGGATCTGGCCGAGGACGGGGCCGTCGTCGAGATCCGCTGTCACCTCGTGGACGGTTGCGCCGTGGTGGCTGTCGCCGGCGGCGAGTGCGCGGGCATGGGTATGAAGGCCGGGGTATCTCGGCAGGAGCGAGGGGTGGATGTTGAGGATCCGGCCGGGCCATTTGCCGACGAAGGCGGGGGTGAGGATGCGCATGAAACCGGCAAGGCAGATGAGATCCGGACGCACCTCGGTGAGGGTCTGGTGGAGCGCGGCTTCGAAGCTGGGACGATCCGGGAAGGCCTTGTGATCGAGGGTGGCGGTGGGAAGGCCCAGAGCGGCGGCCTTGGCGAGGCCCCCTGCCCCCGGCACGTTGGAGAGGACGAGGACGCATCGTGCGGGATGATCGCCGGTCATGGAGCGGGCAAGCCCCGCCATGTTGGAGCCGCCGCCCGAGATCAGGATCGCGACGCGCTGCGTCACGTGAGCGT
Source organism: uncultured Paracoccaceae bacterium (assembly GCA_947503775.1). Taxonomy (GTDB): domain Bacteria; phylum Pseudomonadota; class Alphaproteobacteria; order Rhodobacterales; family Rhodobacteraceae; genus Aestuariibius. Next base: position 233,657 of record CANNFE010000001.1, read on the forward strand.
CAGGCCCGGCGTGTCAGTTATGTGGCCAAGGCGGTGGACAGTCTCGTCTTCGGCTTGCAGGAGCGCCGCGATGCGGTCCGCTTCTGATGCGGCCACGGCAAGGATCATGCCGATGCCGCAATTGAAGGTTCTAAGCCGCTCGGTCCGGTCGAGACCGCCTTCGGTGCAGAGCCAGTCGAAGACGGGCGGCAGATCCCAGGCGGCCAGATCGACTGTGGCGCCCGTGCCCTCGGGCAGGAGGCGGGGCAGGTTTTCGGTGAGGCCGCCGCCGGTGATATGCGCCAGACCGTGCACGCCGCCCGCGCGGATCGCGGCAAGGGCGGGTTTGACGTAGAGGCGGGTTGGGGTCAGGAGCGCCTCGCCGAGGCTGGTTTGCGCAAAGGGTGCGGGCGCGTCCCAGGTCAGGCCCGTCCGCTCCACAATCTTGCGGACGAGCGAGAAGCCGTTGGAATGGAGCCCATCGGAGGCGAGGCCCAGAAGGACATCGCCGGGGGCCACGCCATCGGGGAGCGCCCTGCCGCGCTCCATCGCGCCGATGGCAAAGCCGGCGAGGTCGAAATCGCCGGGGGCGTAAAGGCCGGGCATCTCGGCGGTCTCTCCTCCGATCAGCGCACAACCGGAGCGGTCGCAGCCGGTGGCGATGCTGTCGATGAGCGTCGCGGCCTGATACACATCGAGCGCGCCGGTGGCGAAATAGTCGAGAAAGAAGAGCGGCTCGGCCCCCTGGCAGATCAGGTCATTGACGCACATGGCCACCAGATCGATGCCAAGACCGTCCATCCGTCCGGTTTCGATCCCGATCCGAAGCTTGGTGCCGACGCCGTCGGTGGCCGCGACGAGGATGGGATCGGTGAAGCCCGCAGCCCTGAGGTCGAAGAGCCCGCCAAAGCCGCCCAGCCCGCTCATGACGCCGGGGCGGTGCGTGCGTTTGGCGGCGGGTTTGATGCGGTCGACAAGGGCATTGCCCGCTTCGATATCGACGCCCGCATCGGCATAGGTGAGGCCTGGCTTGCCGGTCATGTGATCATCCCCCGCTCGGTTAGGCGGGGGTAGCGCAGCAGGTGCGAGGGTGCAATGCGTGCGAGGCGATGGCGCTCTGACAGTGGAGCCGATCGGTCAACGGGCCGGAACTTGTTGCATTTCTATCTTTTTGGCCGGTTTTGGCAAAAGTCGGGTATCCCCGACTTGATCGACTCGCGACGTAACGTCAGGTTGTGGACGTAGGATATCCATTTCTGCGGTGGATCTTTCCTGTTTTTTATTTGTTTACCTCCTTATGCGAGGACTGGGACATGCGTGTTTCTGCAATTACACTTCTCATGATGCTCTGGGGCGGCTTTGCTGCCGCCGAAGGGGATATGCCGGTCGCCGACGATATGGACGGCCCCTGGACCCTGCTGCCGGCCGATGCCGATATCGAGGCGCTGATGGCGCCGCTGACGCCTGAAGATATCGTGAAGATGGCCGATCTGGATGGCGATCCGACCGTTCTGACCGAGGACGAAGCCGAGATGATCCGTGTTCTGGGCTCCGTTCTGCTGAGTGTTCCGATCGAGGATTGACCGCTGCGCCTTGACCGGGCCGTCCGGGCTGGTAGAGGACAGGAACGGTCGGGCCTGTAGCTCAATTGGTTAGAGCAGAGCGCTCATAACGCTTTGGTTGGGGGTTCAAGTCCCTCCGGGCCTACCAGTTTCTTTTTGATATGGGCGGGACTCTCTTGGGCGTCTCTTGTCAGGTCGCATGACATTGTGTCGGTTTCGCCGCCAGAATTTCCGAGGAGAAGCGGCAACGACGGGATGGGTCCCGCCCGACTAGTTGCTCACGCACATTGGCGATCAAGATCCGACTTCGCGTCCGGGATAGCGGCAGCCTTGCGCCGTGTCAGTCCGTGGTGGAACGGGTATTGACTATATTTGAACGATGTTTATGAACATTGTTTACATTATAGATCTTTCAGACAGGACTTTGAATATGACATCGATAATTGGACCCTCCATTCGACTTCTGCTTTTCCCCCTGGCATTTGCTCTCTTGGCAGGATGCGTCAACGAAGCGCTTGAGGCAGATCCCTCTGCCGCAGTGACGATCACACCAAAGGTGCAGACCACCGATGGCATAGATGTTTATCGGGGACGCGGTGATGTACTGTTTCGCGGACCGCGAATGATTACTGTCGTCACGAGCAACGGCCTGTTGCCTGTCAAAGGCGCGTCCTGTCTGCTTGAGAACGATCTGTTTGAGGCGCGATTCACGACCCCGGCTTACGTTCGTTTGCCGGACTACGGCCAGACCTCTCCCCTTGCGACGGTGACCTGCGAGCTTGATGGGCGACGCGGCGTGGAAACGCTCCAACCCATCAATCTGTCGGCTTTTGAGAGAGATCTGCGAGCGTCTCGCGTCGGGCAAGGTTTCCCAGGATCGAATAGCGGTCTGACCATCACGTTCCCGATTGGCCCGCGGGAGTTTCCGTCTGACCAGTGGGGGTACCCGGATGTATTTGGAGTGACCTTGCGATAAAAGGGGCCCGGTTCAAAGGCTTGGGTGGCAGTACCGACTCGCTACAAAAAAAGGGGCGATCGGATGATCGCCCCAGTTTGCGCAGTCTTGACGTTTATGCGGCTGCTGCCTGGTTCACGCCGCCGGTTGCGATTTCCGTCATGCGGCGGTCGCCATCATAGGCGCTGTCGAGGCATTTTTGCAGAGTGGCCACATCCTCGGTTGCGCCGATCCGCTTGGCGAAGGCCAGAAGCGTGCCGTAGCCGGCGATCGCATAGTGGGCGAGGCGCTGGTACTGGCTGGCGATCATCGCGTCGCGCGTGTCGTCATCGCCGAACTCGGCGTCGATGCCGTGGGCGCGCGCCTCTTTTACCAGACCTTCGGTGCCTTTGCAGAACTCGCCATTGGGATCGATATCGTGGCGTTTGCAGAGCTCTGCGATGTCATTCATACCTGTCTCGAGGCCTTCGACACCGGCTTTGAGAGCCTCTTTCAGCTCCGGATGGGTGGCCGCTTCGGCGAGATCGGACGTGATGGGCTTGGATTGGTTGCAGGAGCTGTAAAGGTCCTGCAGTTGATCGTGATAGACGTCGTGAAGCGTGTTGAGCGCCATGTGAATTCTCCTTTGCAGTTCGTAGTCAGTCAGGAAATGCAAAGGCGCGGGCGATCGTTCCAAATCAGCCTAGACTGCGACAACAAGGTCCACCTTGAGCCCGCCGAGATCCTCGCTTTGGCCCAGACGCAAGAGCCCGCCATGGGACCGGGCGACATCTGCAGCGATGGCAAGGCCGAGCCCGACGCCGCCGCCTTCGTTCTGGTTGCGCGCGGGATCGAGGCGCGAGAACGGCTTGAGCGCCTCCTCGCGCTCGGCCTCGGGGATGCCGGGGCCGTCATCCTCGACCGTCAGGCGCAGGGCGCGGTCGGTCAGCGCGTAGCTGAGCCGGATGCGGCTGGCAAAGCGGTCGGCATTGGTAATGAGGTTGCCGATCGCGCGGCGGATGGCGAGGGCGTTCATCGGCACCCTGCCCTCGCCCTCCATCCGGCCCAGCGAGACGGGGCGGCCCGCGCGGGTGGCATCGGCGTGGAGCGCCTCGACAAAGCTGCGCGGATCGACCGGCTCCCGGCCATCGGCGGCGACGCCGCGGGCGAAATCGAGATAACCGTCGAGCATGTCCTGCATTTCCTGCACGTCGCGTTTGAGAGGCTCTACCTCCTCATCCTCCAGCATCGACAGGCCCAGCTTGAGCCGCGTCAGCGGCGTGCGCAGATCGTGGCTGACGCCCGAGAGCATCATGGTACGCTGCTGGATCTGCCGTTCGATCCGCCCGCGCATGTCGAGAAAGGCGTTGCCCGCCGCCCGCACCTCGGTCGCGCCTGAGGGGGTGTAGCGGGTCAGCCGCCCGCGCCCGTAATCGGTCGCCGCATTGGCCAGCCGATTGATGGGGCGCAGCTGGTTGCGCAGGAAGACGGCCGAGACCAGCGTCATCAGTCCGCCGAGTACGACCATGACGACGAGAAGCTGATGCGGGTTGGAGGCCGAGACGCGGCGGCGCGAGAAGGACACCTGAAGCGGGCCGCGAGAGGTGCCCAGCCAGACATAGACGCGCCGGTTGACCGTGACATCGGCGGCGAGCAAATCCGGCAGGCCCCGGCGCAGGGTCGCGATGACGGCCCGGCCCGACAGATCGAGGGACCGGAACCGGTCCTGCGCGGGGATGTCCGCGGCCGGAAGCTCGATCTCGAAATCGAGCGGATCGGCCACCGAATTGGCGGCCGGGCGCGCGCGGCCGGGCGGCGCCCCTTCCAGCGTTTCGGTCAGGTGCCGCAGCTCGAGCACGATGGAGCGGGTCATCTGCTCGGTCACGTCGGCGAAGTGGCGCTGGATGAACACGACCGAGATTGCCAGTTGCAGCGTCAGCACCGGCAGGACAAGGATAAGGGCAGCCCGGCCATAGAGGCTGCGCGGCATGTAGTGCTTGAGCCAGCCAAAGAACATGACGACAGGCTTAGCCGGGCTTGGCGCAAGGGGAAAGATGCAGATGACAGATGCAGGCCGTCCCGCCGCAGGAGAGAGCGTCGACATCGCGCCGGGGATCCGCCGGATCGTGGCGCCCAACCCGTCGCCGATGACGTTCTGGGGCACGAACACCTATCTGATCGGCGGGGCCGATCTGGCCGTGGTCGATCCCGGCCCGGGTGATCCCGCGCATCTGGAGGCGCTGTTGGCCGCGATCGGGCCCGGCCAGCGGATCAGTCATATCCTCGTCACCCATTCGCACATCGATCACTCGCCTTTGGCCCGGCCCCTGTCAGAGCGGACGGGCGCGCCGGTCCTGGCCTTCGGTCCCAGCGAGGCCGGGCGGCGCCCGGTGATGACGCGGCTCGCCAAAGAGGGTCTGGCGGGCGGCGGCGAAGGGGTGGATGCGGGGTTTGTCCCCGATCAGCGGCTTGCGGACGGGGCGCGTCTTTCGGGTCCGGATTGGGAGATCGAGGCGCTCCATACGCCTGGCCACCTGAGCAACCATCTGTGCTTTGCGGTCGGGGAGATCCTGCTGACGGGCGATCATGTGATGGGCTGGGCGAGCTCGCTCGTCTCGCCGCCGGATGGGGATCTGACGGCCTTTATGGCCTCTTGCGAGAGGCTGCGGGGGCGGGCGGATCGGCTTTACCTTCCTGGCCACGGGGCGCCGATCCCGGAGCCGGCGGCGCGGCTGGCCTGGCTGATCGACCACCGGCAAGCGCGCGAGGCGCAGATCCGCGCGGCCCTGGCGGACGGCGCGCACCGGATCGCGGCGATCACGCGGGATGTCTATACCGACACGCCGGACGCCCTGATCCCTGCAGCAGAACGGAACGTCTTTGCTCATCTCATTAATATGGTTGAGAGAAATATCGCCCGATGCGAGGGGCCGCTTGGGGTGGAGGCCCGGTTTGGTCTTGCCTGAAACGCCGCGTCTTTTCCCGCACAAACCCTCTGGACGGGGCGAGCGGCCATTGTTATACGGCGCGGCGTGGTCCGGCGTAGCTCAGCGGTAGAGCAGTTGACTGTTAATCAATTGGTCGTAGGTTCGATCCCTACCGCCGGAGCCAATTTCCCCTCAAGCTGCTGAAAATATGTGATTTTCGGATTTAGGGCCGAACGCATTTCGAAGCTACTGCGCTCGGCTGACACACAGATGTCGCAACGCGCGCGCGTCGGGCGAACAGGTCAGTCCATCGGTGTCCTTCATCAGGAGGGCATCCTGCGATCCCAAACATACCTCTCGAGCCGATGTGTCAGTCGCTGCCCGAGCGGGATGCGCTGCACCCGGGGCGTCGATCCGATGAGACCGGATGGCACGATCGGCAATGGCTGTCCTGCCGAGACGGTGTTTCACTGATAGGGATCGTGGTGCTTGCGAGGTGCTATTGCCTTTATCTTGCGCTGCACACAGAGCGGGAGTAGACGAAAGCCGCCTCGACGACCGGCGCTGCGACGGCCGAGCCGGCCGAGTGGCTCCGGGCAATTCCTGATATGCGGCGCGGGGGGGCCTTGAGCCCCTCCTCCGCCAAGACTGAAAGACGCTGCAGATGACCCGACCGAACCTTCTGATACTGATGGTGGATCAGCTCAATGGCACTCTTTTCCCCGATGGCCCTGCCGACTGGCTGCATGCGCCGAACCTCAAGGCGCTGGCGGCCAGATCGCGGCGGTTTCGCAACTGCTACACCGCCTCGCCGCTTTGTGCGCCGGGGCGGGCGTCGTTCATGTCGGGCCTTTTGCCGAGCAGAACCCGCGTTTACGACAATGCGGCGGAGTTCGCCTCGGATATTCCGACCTATGCGCATCATCTGCGGCGGGCGGGGTGGCGCACGTGCCTCTCGGGCAAGATGCATTTCGTCGGTCCCGATCAGCTTCATGGCTTTGAGGAGCGTCTGACCACCGATGTCTATCCGGCCGATTTCGGATGGACGCCGGATTATCGCAAGCCCGGCGAACGGATCGCGTGGTGGTATCACAATATGGGATCGGTCACGGGCAGCGGTGTGGCGGCGATCACCAACCAGATGGAATACGATGACGACGTCGCCCATTTCGCGCGCCAGTGGCTTTACGATGCGGCGCGCCGGACGGACGATCGGCCCTGGTGCCTGACGGCCAGCTTCAGCCATCCCCATGATCCCTATGTGGCGCGCCAGGAGTTCTGGGATCTGTACGAGGACTGCGCGCATCTTGATCCGCCGGTGGCCGAGATGCCCTATGAGGCGCATGATCCCCATTCGCAGCGGATCCTGAATGCCAATGATCGCGGCAATTTCGAGGTTACGCGCGAGAATATCAGGCGGTCGCGCCGGGCGTATTTCGCCAATATCTCGTATCTCGACGAGAAGATCGGCGGGCTACTTAAGACGCTGGAGGAGACGCGCCAGGAGGCCATCGTTCTCTTTGTGAGCGATCACGGCGACATGCTGGGAGAGCGCGGCCTTTGGTACAAGATGAGCTTTCTGGAAGGATCGGCCCGGGTTCCGTTGATGATCTCGGCCCCGGGCATCGAGACGGGCCTTGATCTGACCCCCGTCTCTAACATCGATGTCTGCCCCACGCTTTGTGATCTGGCCGGTGTCGATATGTCGGAGATCGCGCCCTGGACCACGGGCGAAAGCCTTGTGCCGCTGGGCCGGGGCCAGAGGCGAGAGAGCCCCGTGGCGATGGAATACGCGGCAGAGGGATCGTATGCGCCGCTGGTGGCTTTGCGGGACGGGCGCTGGAAATACACGCGCTGCCAGCTTGATCCCGAGCAGCTTTTCGATCTTGAGGCCGATCCGCATGAGCTGACCAATCTGGCGGACGATCCGGCCCATGCAGAGACGCTGGCCCGGCTGCGTGCGGAGGCGGACAGGCGATGGGATCTCGATCGCTTTGACGCCGAGGTGCGCGAGAGCCAGGCCCGGCGCTGGATCGTCTACGAGGCCCTGCGGAAGGGCGGGTATTATCCCTGGGACTGGCAGCCGATCCGCAATGCCTCGGAGCGGTATATGCGCAATCACATGGATCTCAACGTGCTTGAAGAGACGCAGCGGGCGCCCAAGGACTGACCCGCAGCGGCCCGTCTTGCGCCTGTCCGGCCCGGTGGCGGGCCGGTTCTGCAAGGGGGGCCACGCCGCGCGCCATGGCCGCGGTTCGGGCCGCATATCCACGCTTTTCATCGGTCTCACCCCGCAAGGGACGCGCCCAAATATTGCCTTGCATCCGGCCTCAGATGTAATAACTGATAGAAACTGTAAGATATTGACGTCGAGGAGAGAGAGATGTCCATCAGTTCAAGACTGGCTTCCACAACAATCGCAGCCGCGCTTGTCACCGGGGCGGCCGTCCCGGTCTATGCGGAGGGAGAGCTCAATCTCTACTCCTCCCGGCACTACGATACCGATGAACGGCTCTACTCTGACTTCGAAGAACAGACGGGCGTCACGATCAACAGGATCGAAGGCAATGCCGATGAGCTGATTGCCCGGATGGAAGCCGAGGGCGCGAACTCTCCCGCCGATATCCTGCTGACGGTCGACACGTCCCGGCTTGAGCGCGCCAAGGATGCGGGGATCCTTCAGGCCATCGAATCCGACATTCTCGAGGCGCGGATCCCGGCCTATCTGCAGGATTCCGACAATCAGTGGTTCGGCTTCTCCCAGCGCGCCCGGATCCTTTTTTATGACAAGAACGACGTGGAGAACCCGCCCCAGACCTATCAGGCGCTGGCCGATGATCAGTATGAGGGGATGGTCTGCATCCGGTCCTCGACCAACGTCTATTCCCAGACGATCCTCGCCGCGATCATCGAGCATCTTGGCGAAGAGGCCGCGCAGGAATGGGCCGCCGGTGTGAGCGAGAACTTTGCCCGCGATCCGCAGGGCGGCGATACAGATCAGCTGCGCGGCATCGTCTCGGGCGAGTGCGACATCGCGATGTCCAACACCTATTACTTCGGACGGGCGATCCGGACGGATGTCGACGGCGTTTCGGCTGACATCGATCAGATCGGCTGGGTCTTTCCGAACCAGGACGATATCGGGGCGCATATGAACCTGTCGGGCGGCGGTGTCGCGGCCAACGCGCCGAACCGGGAGAATGCGATCCTGTTTCTTGAATATCTCGCCTCCGATCAGGCCCAGGAGTATTTCTCGGCCGGCAATGACGAATATCCAGCGGTTCCGGGCGTCGCGCTTAGCCCGTCGGTGGCCCAGCTTGGCTTTTTCAAGCCGGACGATGTCGATCTGAGTGCGGTTGCGAAAAACGTGCCTGCCGCCCAGCGGATTTTTAACGAAGTCGATTGGGAATAAGCGCAGCCCCGAACCAAGCGTCCGGGGGGCTCGGCTATGCCGGGCCCCTTTTTCTGTCCGGCCGGGCAAGGCCGCGGCAAAGCAGGATCACAGGCAGCAGGCCGATGGCCGCGATCACCAAGCTGGGCACGGCCGCGCCCTCCAGCCGCTCGTCCGAGGCGAGGCGGTAGGCCTGAACGGCCAGCGTGTCGTAGTTGAACGGGCGCATGATCAGGGTCGCCGGAAGCTCTTTCATGACATCGACAAAGACGATCAGCGCCCCGGTCAGAAGGCTGGGCAGCAGGATCGGGATGTGAACGCGCTGCAGTGTGCCCCAGATGCCGGTGCCCAGGACCCGGGCGGCGGCATCGACATTGGCGTTCACATTGGCGATGCCGCCTTCATAGGCGCCCAAGGCGGCGGCGAGAAAGCGGATCATATAGGCCATCGTCAGGGCGGCGATCGAGCCGGTTAGAAGAAGGCCCGTCGAGACACCAAACGTTGCGCGAATCCAGCCGTCCAGCGCGTTGTCAAAGGCCGCGAACGGCACCAGCAGGCCGACGGCGATGACGCCGCCTGGCACGGCGTAGCCCAGCCGCCCGATCTGGACCGCCGCGAGCGAGGCCTGGCCGGGGGAGAAGCGGTGCAGCGTGCCGAGGATGACCCCGGCCGCGATGGTCAGGGCCGATGCGACGCAGGCCAGCGTGACCGAGTTTCGGATGAAGCCAAGATACCGGCTGCTCAGCAGATCCTGCTCGGATCCGATGGCCATCGTCAGGAGCGCGATGATCGGGATGATGACGCCGAAGAGGACGGGGCAGACGCAGATCGCGAGGGCACCGTATTTCGCGGCGCCCTTTAGCCGTCTGCGCGAGGCCGGCTGCTTGCGGTTTGCGGATTGGCGCCCGCGCGTGCGGTTCATGCGCTCGAGCGAGGCGAGCAAGAGCGCGAAGGCCAGAAGGCCAAGCGAAAGCTGTGCGGCGGCGGCCCTGTCGGCCATGGTGAACCAGCTGGTGTAGATGCCGGTCGAAAAGGTCTGCACGCCGAAATAGGAGACCGTTCCGAAATCGGCGATCGTCTCCATCGCGACGAGCAGTCCTCCGGAGGCGATGGCTGGGCGCGCCATGGGCAGGGAGACGCCGATGAAGGCGCGAAACGGCGACTTTCCGAGGGCGCGGGCGGCTGTGTAGGTCGTGGCGCTTTGGGCCATGAAGGCGGCGCGGGACAGCAGGTAGACATACGGATAAAGCACCAGCGCCAGAACGAACACCGCGCCGCCAAGCGAGCGGATTTCGGGAAACCAGTAGTCGCGGGGGCCCCATCCGGTCAGATCGCGCAGCACGGTTTGCACGATGCCGGGATGGTCCAGAACATGGGTGTAGGCATAAGCCAGGACATAGGCGGGAAAGGCGAAGGGCAGCACCAGAGCGATCTCGAGGATCCGCCGTCCGGGGAAGTCCGACGAGACGACCAGCCAGGCCGTCGAGACCCCGATGACGATCGCGGTTGTCCCGACGAAAAGGACGAGCGCCAACGTCGTCACCGTATAGCGCGGCAGGACCGTCTCCATCAGATGGGAGATCGTGTCGACCGATCCCGAAAGGGCTGCGAGCACGACCGCGAGGCCGGGCAAAAGGCAGATCAGGGCGATCGCGATTGCGCAGGCGCGCAGCAGTTTCAGCGGAAGACGCGCACCGAAGGCGCGCGGCTGGCGGGTCTTTTGGCTGATGTCGGTAAGCTCTGACGTCATTTGCGATGATGTAGAGAGACCGGCCCGCAAAGGCGACCGCTATTTTGCGCCAGTCTTGGATGGCTCTCTTGAGCGTGCCGGGTCGGGACGTCCTGGGGACTAGTGGGCGTTCAGCCCGTTTCGTGGGTCAAATATGGTATGGACCCCCTTCCCCGCCTCCTTTGATCCGTAAAGAGCGCGATCGGCGTCCCGGAGCATCTGATCGGAGGTCGGATGGTCGTAATTCATGCTTTGGGTGATCCCGATGCTTGCGGAGATCTTGCAGAAACTCCGTGCATTGGGGATCGGTGTCTCAATGCCGACAATGATACGCGAGGCGATGACATCGAGCTTTTCGATGGTGATCGGCCCGGCAAAGAGGATGATGAATTCATCCCCCCCAACGCGGGCAAGCATGTCCCCGTCCCGCGTGACCCCGGCCAGGATCTGGGCGACATGCCTTAGGACCTGATCGCCGGCGGCGTGCCCTCTGGTATCGTTGACGGCCTTGAAGTGATCGAGATCGATCAGCATCAGGGAGGTCGGTTCTTTTGCGGCAAGGCGCCTTTCAATCTCGGTGTCGAATTTTCGCCTGTTGCCCAGCCCGGTGAGCGTATCGGTGAGCGCGCGTGTCTCTGCGTCGACGATGGCGGTCTGAAGCTTGTCGTTGAGCTTGTTGACCTCGCCCACGACGGCGGTCTTTGCCTCGACAAGATAGAGCATCTCGACGGCGAGATCCGTATGCGAAAAATCGCGCGAGATGAGGCCGTATTGGCGAACGGCGTCCACGATGCCGATGCCGAATGACAGATCCAGGATCGCGACATCGCTGCCGTCGAGTGGGCAAAAGACGCCCTTTAGCCGGACGCCCGGATCGTCGCGAAACCGCATATGGAGCTTTTTGCCCGCGGCGGCATGAAGCGCCTCGAACGACGGATCGATATCGGGGCGCAGGATCTCGATGAACGACAGAAGATCGCTGCCGATCAAAGGGGTGTCGAACCCGATCTTTGCGAGCGTTGGTCCGGTATGGATCATCTTGCCCGCCTGATCGACCGCGATATGAAACGGAGAGGTCTTGTCGAGCAATGCAAGCGTTGCAGGCAGGGTCACGGCATCCGTCATGTCAAAGAGACACCGCCAGATTGAAGTCCCTGCCGGTGGAGAACTGATGCTCGTGCACTTGAACGGCAATGCCCGGACGATCCGGCGCGAGGGTCAGGACGGCAAGAACGCCGTAGTCATCGGCCATTCCGCGCAGCATTCCCAAAGCGACGTGAATGGCGCCGCGAAAATTCTCCTCGATCTCGATCCTGTATTCACCCTCCCCCAGGGAGCGCAGTTCGAGCCCCGGAAACGTAAGGTCCGGAACGGCGAGCCGCGCCCAGTCCGGCAGATCATCGATCGAATGCAGAAAATCGTCGAAATCCTGGCCGCCGAACCGCAGCAGGCGGCGCAAGGAGGCGCGGTTCGGATGGGACACCAGATAGGTGCCGAGATCCTCAAGCAGACCGGCCCGGTCTTTTTCAAGATGCCGTGTCGCCGTATCGATCAGGGTCTCCGTCAAGGCGGGATCGTAAAGCCGAAGCGCATTGAATCCGCCTTCCGGCAAGGAGGTCAAAGCAGCAATCCCAGCCCAGGCAGGGCCCCCGTATGTGTCCTGAATAAAGCACTGGATTGCGCGATTTATGAGGCCATGCATGACCGGCTCCGATCTCGTGTCGGCGGGTTATGGCATCGCATTCGTTAATAAAGTGCTGATGGGGGGTAGAGAGATGTCTGTTGCCCCCAAAGATGCGGCGGTCCCCCGGCCGCAGCCCGGCCGGGATCAGAAATCGGTGGGCGCCCCGCCTTCCGCCTTGCGGCGCGCGACGAAATCCGAGAGCGCCTCGCGATGCGCGACATCCATCGGCGGCTCTTCAAAGGTGTGAAGGATGTTCTGGTAGACCGTATGCGCTCGCTCTGCGGTCCAGATCCCTCCGGCGGCGTCCCATGCCTCGAAGTTTCGCCAATCCGATAGGAAGGGCTGGTGAAAGGCTGTCTCGTAGCGCTCTTGCGTGTGCGGCGTTCCGAAGAAATGGCCATGTGCGCCGACTTCGGCGATGGCATCGAAGGCGATATCGTCGGTCGTCGTCGAGGTGAGCGCGGGGTCGAAATAGCGTTGGATCAACTGGATCATCTCGCAGTCGATCACGAATTTCTCGGGGCTGGCGATCAGCCCGCCTTCGAGCCAGCCGGCCGCGTGATAGACGAGGTTCGATCCAGACTGGATGGCGGCCCAAAGGGAATTCGATGTCTCCCAGGCGGCCTGCGCATCGGGCACGTTTGCCGCGCAGACGCCCGAAGAGCGCAACGGCAGGCCGTAGAACCGGGCCATCTGGCCCGTCATCTGGGTGGCGCGCATGTATTCCGCAGTGCCGAAGGCGGGCGCTCCGGATTTCATATCGACATTCGACGTGAACGTGCCGATGGCGCAGGGGCATCCCGGTTTAACATGCTGAAAGAGCGCGATGGCCGAAAGGGATTCTGAGATCGACAGCGCCACCGCGCCGGCAAGCGTCACCGGCGCCATCGCTCCGGCAAGGGTGAAGGGCGTAACGACGACCGCCTGATTGCGCCGGATCATGCGCAGACAGCCATCGATCATGGGAACGTCGTGTTTGAGCGGAGAGGTCGAGTTGATGTTGGTGTACATGCGCGGCATCTGGGCGAATTCGTCTTCGCTCCATCCGCCCGAGAGGCGCACCATCTCCATTCCGTCTTCGACCCGCTCTGCCCCGAGCGAGTAGATATGCGCGACCTTGTCGGTCAGCGTGAGCTTGTCGAAAAGAACGTCCAGATGCCGGATGCTTGCATGGATATCCTGAGGCTCGACCGGATAACCGCCCACGAAATGGATACAGTTGAAATACTGCGTCAGCCGCAGCAGGTTCGCGCATTGTGTCCGCGTTCCGGGCACCTTGCGGCCGGTCGTCAGGTCCCAGTAATTGGGCGGAGAGGAGACGTTTCCAAAGAGGACATGCTTGTCGCCGGTCCTTATCGTGCGCTGCGGGTTTCGGGGGCTCAGATCGAAGGATGGCGGCGCCGTCGCCAGCTTTTCCATCACCCAGTGGCGGTCCATCCTGACATTCGTTCCGCTGACCTTGCATCCCGCCGTCCGGAAGATCTCGAGCGCTTCGGTATTGAGGAACTCGATCCCCACGTCCTCGAGGATCCGCATGGCGCCGTCGTGGATTGCGGCGATCCCGTCCTCGTCCAGCGGCTCGATGGGTGCGTCGGTGTTGACGGTCATCTGCCAGGGCCGCTGCTCTATCACGGCTGATCCTCTGCGGGCGGCCGCACCGGCCCGGCCCCCTCCGCGGCGACGTCTTGGCGTCAGATCTGTCATCGGCTCATCCTTCCGCAGACAGTGAAACGCACTTCCCTTCGAAGGCGCGGCCTTGTCTGCGACAGCCTCTGTCGTTTTCCGGCCTTTAGGGGCGGCTCGCTTGTGCCGCCTCGTCGAGCCAGCTGGGCAGATGGGAGATATCGGGAAGGATCACGTCTGCGGCCCCTGCCAGATCCTCGGACGCAGCCAGGCCGCTGAGAACGCCGATCGCGGTCATCTTCGCCGCGCGCGCGGCGTGCAGATCGTGCAGGCTGTCGCCGATCATCGCGCAGGCCGCAGCCGGTCTGCCAAGCTGGCGGGCGATCTCTAAAAGCGGTTCGGGATCGGGTTTGGCGCCAAAGCCGCTATCGGCTCCGATGACGAGATCGAAGAGATCCATGATGCCGGCCGCGGTCAGATGGGCCTTGGCCGGGCCCTCGCTGTCGTTGGTCATGACCGACAAAGAGAACCCGCGGCCCCGCAAGGCCATCAGAAGAGGCCGAAGAGGCGTGACAGCGACCTGGGGGACCGTCTCGGAACTGCGTTCCAGCCAGCGGGCGAGCCCGGCCCGATCGATCTCGGGGCGAATGCCGTCAAGGCAGGCGGCGACATCCTGCACGGTGCCTGCGATGATCGGACTGCTTGGCTTGATGCGCTTGAGCGCCGTCTCAAAGTGAAACGCGGCGGCGGCATCGCGGTAGATCCGGGGATCCTCTTTCGCGAAATCGAGGAGGATGCGGTGGGTCCACTCTCCCCAGGTCGCGTGGAAATCGAAGAGCGTGCCGTCCTTGTCGAAGATGAGGGCGCCGATCTTCATGTCCAGTGGAGCTGCGCGCCGCCCGGAAGGCTTTGTCGCGCCCAGAGCGGATCGGTGTAGGTGAGCCCATGCGCCTCGCAGAATGCGATCACCCACGCATCGTCCATAGTGAGAAAATCAAGCGTCGAGATCAGCAGATCGGGATCGCTGGCGCGCCCGCGCAGATCTGTCTCGGAGAGGCCCGTTGCGCCCAGAAAGACGTCGCGCAACTCCTCGTGGCCGACCAGCCAGGCCAGCGCCTGAAGCGCGATCGTCTCGGCCCGATCGGCGCTCATGGAGGATGGTAAATCAGTCCTCAACGCTTTGTTAACCTTTTTGGCAGAACGTCATCCGGGTGAATGTGGAGCGTCATCGAAGGAATACCAGTATGTCAGGAAAGATCCTGATCATTGACGATGTTGCCACCAACCGGATCGTGCTCAAGGTCAAGTTAACGGCCTCTCAATACGACATCATCCCATGCCTCAATTGCAACGAAGCGCGCCGGGCGATCCGGTCCTCGCGCCCCGATCTCGTCGTGATCGATCTGGCCACGCAAGGCGAAGGCGGAATCAGTTTTCTTCAGGACATCAAACAGATGCCCGAGATTTCAGACATCCCTGTTATCGGTCTCATCGACGAGGATCAGCCCGAACGCAAGCTGGCCGCCCTTCGGTCCGGCGCCGACGAGGTTCTGGTCAAGCCGACCGACGACATCCTTCTTCTGGCGCGGATCCGGTCGCTGCTGCGGGCGCGGGACGCCTCTTCGGAGCTGCGGCTGCGGGACGATACGAAACGCGCCTTGGGATTTGCCGAACCTGCCGCAAGCTTTCTGCGGCGCGCGAAGGTCGCTCTGGTTGCCGAGATTCCGGCTATCGCGCAGATGTGGCAGGACGCCATCCGGCGCGACTGCCATGACGTGGATGCCGTCATCGTCCAGCCCGACAAGGTCTTTATGGTGCCGGACGTGGATCTTTTCCTCATTGATGCGACGCAGGACGACGAGCGGAAGATCCTGGCCCTGATCGCCGATCTGCACAGTCGCCCGGAAACGCGTCTGGCCTCCATCCTTCTGGTCATTCAGAGCGATAGCGCCGATCTTGCGGCCATGGCGCTCGATCTGGGGGCGAGCGATCTGCTGATGGACGGATTTTCCTCGGCAGAGCTTGTGCTGAGGATCGAGGCGCAGGCCAAACGTAAGGCGCGGCAGGATCAGTTCCGGGCGGGCCTGCGCAACGGGCTGCGCGCCGCCGTCACCGACCCTTTGACCGGGTTGCACAATCGCCGCTACGCCCTGCCCCATCTGGCCGGGCTGGACGAGCGCGCGCGCGCCACGGGGCGCGATTACGCCGTGATGATCCTGGATATCGATCACTTCAAGACGATCAACGATCACCACGGACATGGTGCGGGCGACAAGGTCCTGGTGGAGATCGCAAGACGCCTTCAGGAAAACACCCGCAGCGTCGATCTGCTGGCGCGTATCGGGGGCGAAGAGTTTATGATCGCGATACCCGGCACGACCGAAGCGCAGGCCCGGCAAACGGCAGAGCGCTTGCGCGAATTGATCGAAGGTACCCCGATCGACATCGAGGGACAGGAGCGCGTGACCGTCACGACAAGTATCGGGGTTGCCCTGCAAGGGGCCGCAACCTGCGCGACCGTGTCGGTCGAAGCGATCGTGGAGCGGGCCGATGCGGCGCTTTACCAATCCAAGGAATGCGGGCGCAACATGGTCACGATGAGCGAGGTCGCCGCCTGAGCGACGGGCCTGGGCGCGGCATCGCGGATGGATCGGGCAGCGGCGCCCCGCCGACGGTGACGCGGCTGCGGGATGTGAGGCACTCGGTCCTCTTTTCACACGCCGTCTTTCGACGCATGTAAGGGCGCGTTAGGAAGACGAATGACTGATCCCTTAAAGAACAGCCCGGCCCCTGCGGGTGATCGCGAGATGAAACCGGCGATGTGGCGCGGGTTTCGGCGGCGCTGCCCCAATTGCGGCGAAGGCGACCTGATGGAAAGCTATCTGAAGGTGCGCGACCATTGCCCGGTCTGCGGCCAGGCCCTGCACCATCATCGCGCCGATGACGGACCGGCCTATCTGACCATTCTGGTCGTTGGCCACCTGATGGCGCCGCTTCTTCATATCGCCTTCGTGCGGTTCAGACCCGATCCGCTGATCATGGCGACGATCTTTGCCGTGGGATGCGTGGGGCTCTCGCTTTATCTGCTGCCGCGGCTGAAGGGCGTTGTCGTAGGGATCCAATGGGCGCGCCGGATGCACGGCTTTGGCGGAGCTGCATGACCCTCCGCGATGCGGCGACGGTCATCCTGGTTCGCGGTGGCACGCATATCCTGATGGGCCAGCGCGGCGCGACGGCCGCGTTCATGCCGTCGAAATTCGTCTTTCCCGGCGGGGCGGTCGATGCGGCCGATTACGATCTTCCGCTCGGCGCCGGCCTTCCGCCCATGTGCCAGCAAAGGCTCAAGTCGGAAGGCGCGCCCGGCGTCGATCATGCCCTGGCGGTCGCCGCCATTCGCGAGCTTTGGGAGGAAACGGGCCTCAGGCTTGGCGCGCGCCTTGGTTGGCGCGGCGCCGTTCCCGCGGGCTGGAGCCGCTTTGCCGAGGGCGGCATCGCGCCGGATGCCTCGGGGCTGAGATTTGTCTTTCGCGCCGTGACCCCGCCCGGGCGGCCCCGCCGGTTCGATGCACGCTTCTTCATGGCCGATGCCCGCCATATCCTTGGTAATCCGGATGATTTTTCAGCTGCCGAAGACGAGTTGAGCCATCTGGGATGGGTCAGCTTCGAAGAGATCCGCGATCTGGATCTTCCCTTCATCACCGAAGTCGTCCTGGCCGAGATCGCGCCCTCTCTTCGGTCTTGCGAGCCGCCCCAAAGCGTTCCGTTCTTTCGCAACGATGACGAGCGGCATCTTGTCAGCCGCCTGGGCGGGCAATCGCCGCTCGGGCCTAGACCGACCAGATGAGAAGAAGAACGCTTGCCGTGATCAGCGCGATCCCGGCCGCCTCGCGAGGTGAGATCTTTTCCTTGTAGATCAGGGTGCTGGCCAGAAGGGAGAAGACCAGCTCGACCTGCCCCAGCGCCTTGACATAGGCGACGGTCTGCAGCGCGAAGGCGATGAACCAAAGCGCCGATCCGATCAGGCTGGTCAGCCCGACGAGGGCCGTGATGCGCCAGGCGCGCAGCGTCTTTGCGATCTCTGCGCGCTGGGTGACCGCGAGCCCCGCCGCCATGATGCAGGTCTGAAACGTGGTAACGGCCGAGAGCGTCAGCAAGGCCCGCAGCACGGCGTCGCCCTCGGCCAGCGAAAGCGAGGCGCCGCGATAGCCGACGCCCGAGACCGCAAAGAGCAGGCCGGACAGCAGGCCGAGCGCCGTCGCCCTGTTCACGAACCGGACCTGACCCTCCTGCGGTTTCGAGAGCGCGAGGACCCCGCCAAAGCCGATCAGGATCGCAACAAAGGCCGCCGGTGTGACGGCATCCCCCAGAACCAGCAATCCGAGGATCGCGGCCTGAACCGTCTCGGTCTTCTTAAACGCGATGCCGACCGCGAATTGCCGCGCCGAGAACAGCGCAACCACGGCGATAGTCGCCGCGATCTGCGAAAGGGCGCCTGCGGCCCCGAAGGCAAGGAATTCAGCCGTCGGACGCGGGATCGCCTGGTCCGAGACCGCCGCGTAGATCAGCAGGATCAGGATCGCGAGCGGAGCGGAAAAGACGAACCGGGCAAAGGTCGCCCCGGCCGGGGTCAGCTGTGTCGCGGCCAGATGGCGTTGCAGCATGAACCGCAGGTTTTGCGCAAACGCCGCAGCGATCGTAACGGGTATCCAGACCGGCATGGGCCGCTTATGGCGCGCAAGGGGCCGTTAGGCCAGAGCGTTACTTTCCCGACAGAGGATGCGAAACCGGATCCTTGGCGCGCAAGAGATAACGGCGAAAGATGTCCGCGTAGGATCCGTAGCGGTAGCCCTGATTTCGGCGCAGATAGCGATCCGGAGAGGACCGGTAGAGCGCGGGCAAGCGGTACCACGGCACCTCTGGATGCATGTGATGCACGACGTGGAAGTTGTTGTTCAAAAAGAGAAAGGCGAGAAGGCCGCGATCTTCGATGATGACGGTTCGGGAGGCGCAATGCTCGTGCGCCCGGTGCTCCAGATAGGTGCGGATGCGAAGGATCGAGAGGGCGGCATAGACGCCGATCGCATAGGCCCAAAACGGCAGCGGCGACAGCGCGACCGCCAGAACCGTGAGGCCTAGCGGCGGCAGATGCGCGAGCCAGCCTTCGGCGATGCCGGGCTCTTTCTGGCGAAGGCGCTTGACCTCCCACCACAGAAAGACGGTCGTTCCGACGATCGGGCCGATCAGAATGCGGCCCAGAAGCGTGTTGTTGAGCGTCAGCACCCGGCGGGCCAGAGGCGGCAGACGCTCCCAGACCTCGGGCGCGAGATAGTTGCTTTCGGGATCGTCGTAAGGATCCGTCAGAACCGCATCCTGATGATGCGCAATATGCGTGTCGCGGAACCGCAGATAGGGCACGACAAGCGTGTAGGCAGGCCAGACCAGGGCAACGTTGAGCGCCTGATTGCGGAAGGGATGCCCGTGGATCACCTCGTGCTGAAGCGAAGCGTAAAGCGCGATGACCGCCGCCAGAAAAGGGATCGCGATAGCAGCAGGCAGGAACAGGCTCGCGATCCAGATCGCATGGACGGCTCCGATAAGACCGAGCGTCGGCCATGCGAAAGGCTCCGCAGATCGCGGCATTTTTTTATCTCCTGTCATTGAGTTAGACCGCGACCTTAACTTTATCGACAAAGATGCACGATCCCGCATTTTCGCTGCACATTCGCGCAATTGGTGATAAGATACCGCAATGTTTACCAAACCCGACAAAAGAGACCGGGCCGTTATCTTTCGCGACCGCCTCAAGGAGGCGATGGCGCTCGCCGATTTGTCGCAAAGCGCCCTTGCCCGGCTGATCGGCGTGGATCGCTCGACGATCTCGCAGCTTTTGTCGCGCGACGGCGTGCGGCTTCCCAACGTTCAGATCGCGGCCGAATGCGCGACCGCGCTTGGCGTTTCGGCGGATTGGCTTTTGGGGCTCAGCGACCGGCCGGAACAGGCGGCGGATTTGCTGGCCTCGGCGCTGACGATGACCGAAGCGCCCAGAGCGCTCATCGACGAACGCATCTTCGACTGGCACCGCGAGGCTGCGGGCTACAAGATCCGCCATGTTCCGGCGGGATTGCCGGATATGCTCAAGACGCGGGCCATGCTGCAGTGGGAATATGAGCCGTTTCTGGGCAAGACGACCGATCAGGCGATCGGCGCCTCAGAGGACCGGCTTACGTGGATGCGGCAGTCACGGTCCGATTACGAGATCGCCCTGCCCCTTCATGATCTGGACAGCTTTGCCCGCGCCGAAGGGTACTATGCCGGTCTGCCGGCGGAGGTTCGGCAAGAGCAGATCGACCGCCTGCTCGAGATCCACGACCAGCTTTATCCGACGCTGCGGATCTATCTTTTTGATGCGCGCAAGCTCTTTTCGGCGCCGGTCACGCTTTTCGGTCCGCTCCTCGCCGTGCTTTATCTCGGGCGGAATTATCTCGTCTTTCGCGATGTCGAGCGGGTCGATGCGATCACGCGCCATTTCGACGGCCTGATCCGCGCGGCAGAGATCCCGTCGCGGGACCTGCCGTCGCATCTGCAAAACCTACAGGACGAGATCTCCGGCTAGGGCTAGCTGGCCGCCGGAGCGGGGGTAAGTCCGAATTCCTCGGCATCGCTGGGCGACGGCGTGCGGATGACGCGCGGATCGCAGGCCACCATCGAGGTATTGGCGTCCCGGATGATGAGACCGCCGCGGGCCTGGCAGTCCTGAAACGTCATCCGGCCCCCGAGGACGAGGAATTCCCGCTGCCCTCCGCCACCGCCGCCAGCCGTGCCAAGCGGGGCGGTGCCGCAAGAGGCAAGGCCCGTCATCAAAAGCCCAAGGGCCACAGGTCGCATCATTGTCCACTCTCCTTCAGCGCGGCAAGATCGTACCCGTACCAGGCCATGATATCGCGCGCGGCATTCACCCTATCACGGCTCGAGGCGGCGTTGCGATCCATGATCCAGCCGAATGCACCGTCAGGTGTTCCGATTGCAACGGTCCGGTAATCCGCATCTGCCCAGAGAACCCACAGCTCGCGCGGGCGATCCGCGGGGCGAAGACGGCCCGGCCCCGCAATATCGACCGGAATGCGCAAGGATCGGGACCCGGCGTCGATCAGGATCTCTCCGCCATTGCCGCCGGTTTGCAGCGAAAGGCGAGCGCCCGGCTGACCAAGCGGGCCGAGAGGCGCGCCTTGGACCACCGTCCAGTCGCCAGCCATGCGGGACCAATCGAGATCGGCGCGCGACGCGATGGGCGCGGAGGTGTCCCGGTAGGGACCGCCTTCGGGCAAAGGGCCCGGATCGGGCGCGCGACTGCAGGCGGCCAGGCCGAGCAGAAGAAGGATCAGGACGGCACGGATGGGAACGCTCCTTTCGGATGGCTGCGCGCAGATTGGCGATCCGGGCCCGCATGGCAAGCGGCGCTTTATCGGTTGCGACCGGAAAGTGCATGCAAGACACGCAAAGAGCAGGCATGGTGATCGCATGAGATGTCTTATCGCGATCATCCTGTTGCTCGGCGCCATGGTCGAGGCCGCCCCGGAGCGGTACGCCCTCGATCCTGCCCGCAGTCAGGTCGGGTTCACCTATACCTTCTCGGGCGATCCGGTTGAGGGATCCATGCCGGTCACGGCAGCGACGCTCGTGATCGATCTGGAAAGGATCGACCGGTCCCAGGTGTCGGTGACGCTCGATCCGGGCCGGGCGGATGCGGGATTTGCCTTTGCCAGTCAAGCGCTTCGTTCGGGCAGCGTTCTGGATGTCGCGCGCCATCCGTCGATCCGGTTTCAGTCGACGGCGATCGCGGGCGATCTGAACGGCGCGGTGCTGCGGGGCAATCTGACGGTGCGCGGCGTAACCCAAGAGGTCGCGCTGCGGGGAACGCTTTTGCGGCAGGCGGGCACGGCGGTCACGGAACGCGACAGGCTGGCGATCCTGCTGACCGGCGCCATCGACCGGCGCGCCTTCGGGGCGACGGGATATCCCGGTTTCGTCGGCCCTCGGATCGATCTGCGGATCCTGGCAGAGATCAACCGTGTGGACTAGGCGTCTGGCGGCCCTGGCCTTAGGCTTGGCCGGGCCTGTGGCCGCCGATCCGACGGTCGATGCGATGGAGGCTGAATGGCGGTCCTGGGCAGAGGCGCATCAGGTCACGGCGACTGCGCTTTCGGTGGTTCGCGAAGACGGTCCCGCCCTCACCCGCAGCATCGACATGGATCCCGGCGCGCCGGTCATTCTGGCCAGCGTCACCAAACCCATCATCGCCGCCTGCCTGGGCGCGGTTCTTGAGGAAACGCGCTGGAGCTGGACCACGACGCTGGGTGATCTTGAGGACAGGCTGAACGGCGCCGGGCTGACCGTTCCCGAGGACTGGCACGATGTGGATCTGGGCGCGCTGTCCTCGATGTCCTCCGGTCTGGTCCGGGATGTGACGCAGGGCGGTTACTTTCGTCGGCAGAACGCGGAACAGACCGAAGATCTGGAGCAGGCGGCGAACTCCCTCGCGACAGAGCGCGAGGCGGCCGCGGGCTATGTCTACAACAACGGCAATTATGCCATTCTGGGCGTCGTGATCGCCGCCTTGACCGGTGAGACCACCGAAAGCGCCTGCCAGGCCCGCGTGACCGATCCGCTGGGGCTCAAGACGGCGGGGCTTTCGGATCGCTGGCGCGCCATGGGCTCTGCCGGAGGGTGGGAGATGGCGCTGCCAGAGCTCGCCATCTTCACGCTTGCCTTGCCGGCCCTCACCGAAGGCGCGCCGACATCAGAGGCGGGCGATGGCGCGGCATTCGGCGGCGGGACGCTGATCTGGGAGACGCCGGACGGCCCGTTCTTCTTGATGCGCGGCGCGCTGTGCGGCGGGTTTTTCGGGATCGGCGACATGGCGATCGTTCTGCGCCGCGAAGACGGGATCGCGGCAGCCGTTGCCATCGGTGGATGCCATCCGGCCGAGACGATCTTGGCGCTGGAAGAGGCGCTGGCCTATGCGGCCGCGGGTCCGGGCGATTGATCGCGGGGCCGCCCGCGCCGGTCCGATCCGATCTGGAAAGCGGCCTGCACTTCCACTAGACGGGCCGGACGCATGCCAGTGAGAGCCCGCCCATGACCCGTCATCTGATCACCTCTGCCATTCCCTATATCAACGGGATCAAGCATCTGGGAAACCTGATCGGCTCTCAGTTGCCGGCCGATCTTTTCGCCCGGTATCAGCGGGCGCGCGGGCGCGAAGTGCTCTTTTTGTGCGCGACGGACGAGCATGGCACCCCGGCGGAGCTGGCCGCCGCCAAGGCGGGGCTGCCGGTGGCAGACTATTGCAAGCAGATGCATGCCACACAATCGAAGCTGGCCGAAGGGTTTCGCCTGTCCTTTGACCATTACGGACGCTCCTCCAGCGCGCAGAACCACGCGCTGACCCAGCATTTCGCAGGCAAGCTGGCCGAGAACGGCCTGATCGAGGAGCGGTCCGAGCGGCAGGTCTATTCCAATGCCGATGGCCGGTTCCTGCCGGATCGCTATATCGAGGGGACCTGCCCCAATTGCGGGTACGACAAGGCGCGCGGCGATCAGTGCGAGAACTGTACCAAGCAGCTGGAGCCGACGGATCTGATCGATCCACGCTCGGCCATTTCGGGATCGACCGATCTGGAAGTGCGCGAGACCAAGCATCTTTACCTGCTGCAATCCAAGCTGAAGGACGATCTGGACGCCTGGATCGACAGCCAGACGGGATGGCCCGTGCTGACGACCTCGATCGCCAAGAAATGGCTGCATGACGGCTACGGCCTGCAGGATCGCGGGATCACGCGGGATCTGGACTGGGGCATTCCGGTGAGGCGCGGCGATGCGGATTGGCCGGGGATGGAGGGCAAGGTCTTCTACGTCTGGTTCGACGCGCCCATCGAATACATCGCCTGCGGCGCCGAATGGGTCGAAGCCGGAAAGGGCGAGGATTGGGAGCGCTGGTGGCGCACCGATAAAGGCGCCGATGACGTGCGCTACACCCAGTTCATGGGCAAGGACAACGTGCCGTTCCACACGCTGAGCTTTCCGGCCACATTGATCGGGTCGGGCGAGCCGTGGAAGCGGGTCGATTACCTCAAGTCGTTCAACTACCTCAATTATGATGGCGGCCAGTTCTCGACCTCTCAGGGGCGGGGTATCTTCATGGATCAGGCGCTCGAGATCCTGCCGGCCGATTACTGGCGCTGGTGGCTTCTGAGCCATGTGCCGGAAAGCTCGGACAGCGAATTCACCTGGGAAAATTTCCAGGTGTCCGTGAACAAGGATCTGGCCGATGTGCTGGGCAATTTCGTCAGCCGCGTGACGAAGTTCTGCCGCTCCAAATTCGGCGAGACCGTGCCGGAGGGCGGTGCCTGGGGCGCGCAGGAAGAGGCGCTGATCGCGGAGCTGACGGAGCATCTGACAGCCTATGAACGGCATATGGAGGCGATCGAGATCCGCAAGGCGGCCGGCGAGTTGCGCGCGATCTGGGTGGCCGGCAACGAATATCTGCAAGCGTCGGCGCCCTGGTCTGTCTTCAAGGAAGATCCAGAGCGGGCGGCAGCCCAGATCCGGCTCGCGCTCAACCTGATCCGACTTTACGCGGTGCTGTCAGCGCCCTTTATCCCGGATGCGTCCGGAACGCTGATGGAGGCGATGCGGACCGAGGATGCAAACTGGCCGAGCGATCTTTCGGCCGCGCTCAAGGCGCTGCCCGCCGGTCACGCTTTCACGGTGCCGGATGTCACCTTCCGCAAGATCAGCGATGAGGAGCGGGAGACGTGGCAGGATCGCTTTGCGGGTCAGCGGACGTAGGCTCAGGCGGGTCGGTCTGGGCAAGATCGCTCCCCCGTCCCGCTAGAAACAGGCCTAGCCCATGCATGCCGGGCACATGTTCGCTGAAAACCCGTAGCGCGATCAGCACGGGCACCGCGATCACCATGCCGATGACGGACCATGCCCAGCCCCAGAAAGCGACGGCCAGAAAGACGACCACCGGGTTCAGCTTGAGGCTTCGCCCGACCGCGTAGGGCGTGATGAACTGCGCCTCGATGCTTGTCAGAGAGAGATAGACCAGCGCCACCAGAACGGCGCTGCCCGCCTGATCGTAGGTCACAAGGCCAATGGCGGTCGTGATGATGACGCCGATGATGGCGCCCAGAAACGGAACGAAATTCAGAACGAAGGCCATCGCTCCGAACAGAACCGGGTTGGGCATGCCCAGCAGGAAAAGCGCAAGGCCCACCGCGACCCCGAGACCGGCATTGATGAGGGTGATCGTCAGGAAATACCGACTGATCTTCCGCTCGATATCGAAGGCGATGGTGATCGAGCGTTTCTTGTCGGCAAAGCGGGGATGGGCCTGCACGATTTTTTCATAGAACATATCGCCCGAGGCGATGAGAAAGAACATGAGCGCCAGCGTCAGGACGAGTTGCGCCAGAAGCGCGGGCGCGCTGGCGACTGCCTGGGACAGAAGGCTGGGTTCGTCGACGACGACGCGCTCTGGCTCGGACGGCGCGTTCTCTTCGGCCGATCCTTCGGCGATCCTCTCGACCTCTTCGCTGGCTTCGGCGACCTTTTCCACGGCCGAGGAGAGGCCGCGCAGCTTCCGCTCGACATCTGCCGCGATCGTCGAGGCGTCACCGGCATAGGTCTGGACGGGCGCCGAAAGCCCCATGATGGCCGCGCCCAGCCCGGTGACGAGCGCCAGCAGCACGACAAACGCGGTGACAACGTCCGGAACGCCGCGACGGGCCAGAACGCGCCGGACGGGCGAAAAAGTCAGGGACAGCAGGAAGGCGAGGATGACCGGCATCAGAAAGGCGCGGGCCAGAACGATCGCCGCCCCTGCCGACAGAACGAAGAGCCCGATGATGGCCCAGCTTGGAGCAAGGGGTCGGGCGGTGGTCTCTGTGGACATGTAGGTTCCGATCCGGTGGCTCTGAGACAAACCGTCACGGCGCAGCCCGGGTTCCGCGCATGCTCTCTGCATTGCTATTGGCTCTGCGGTTGTCCGCCTGCTACCGTAAAGGCAACGTTTGATCTGAAAGGACTTTACGATGCGTTTTCTTATGCTTGCCGGGGCGCTGACGCTCGCCTCGACTGCGGCGTTCGGGGCCACCTGCGGCAATGACGGCTCTGGTTTCGCGACCTGGAAGGCCCAGTTTGCGCAGGAAGCCGCCGCTGCCGGTGTCGGGCAGCGCGGTCTCGATGCGCTGGCGGGGACGCAATATGCGACCCGCACCATCGCCGCCGACCGCAACCAGAAGAGCTTTAAATACTCGCTTGAGAAGTTCATGCAGGTGCGCGGCGCCGATACGATCGTCAATCAGGGGCGCAGCCGTCTGGCACGCAACGCCGATTTCTATCGCAGCCTCGAGCAGCGCTACGGGGTTCCGGCCGGTGTGCTGATCGCGATCCACGGGATGGAGACCGGGTTCGGCGGCTTCATGGGCGATGCCAACGTGCTCTCTGCGATTGCGACGCTGGCCTATGATTGCCGCAGGTCGGATTTCTTCACCGGGCACGCGCTGGCCGCCTTCAAGCTTGTCGATCAGGGCGCGATCTCTCCGGGATCGACCGGTGCGATGCATGGCGAGCTGGGTCATACGCAGTTTCTGCCCGGCAACGTTCTGCGCTACGGGGTCGACGGCAATGGCGACGGCCGCGTGGATCTGACGAACCTGACGGATTCGATGGCCTCCACCGCGAACTTCCTGCAGCAGAAGGGCTGGCAACCCGGGCTCGGGTTTCAGGAGGGCGAACCGAATTTCCGCGTGATCCAGGAATGGAACGCGGCGACGGTCTACCAGAAAGCCATCGCAATCATGGCGGCCCGTATCGAGGCCTGATGGCCAAGCGGCCTCTGGAAAACGAGGAGGAGATCGAGGTCTCCTCCCGCGCCGAGTTGCGCGACTGGCTTAGGCAAAATCACGGCCGCCCGCGCGGCGTCTGGCTGGTGACCTGGAAAAAGGCACATCCGGCCCGCTATGTCGCGATGGCAGAGATCATCCGCGAATGTCTGGCGCATGGTTGGGTCGACAGCCTGTCGCGCGCCAAGGATGCGGATCGCACCATGCTTTGGATCAGCCCGCGCAAGGCGGGATCGAACTGGAGCCGGGTCAACAAAGAGATCGTCACAGAGCTGCAAGATCAGGGGCTCATAACCGCCGCTGGCCGCGCCAAGGTCGAAGCTGCCAAGAGCGACGGAACGTGGACCGCGCTCGATGACGTGGAGAACCTTGTCGTGCCCGGGGATCTGCAAGCCGCCTTTGACGCCCGGCCCGGATCGGAGGAGATCTGGCACGGCTTTCCGCGCTCGGTCAAACGCGGCGTGCTGGAATGGATCCTGACCGCCAAACGTCCGGCCACGCGGGCCAAACGGATCGACGAGACGGCGCGCGACAGCGCGCGCGGGCAAAGGCCGAACCAGTGGCGATAAGCCGGCCTGCGATCCAAGCGAGCCTTGGCCGAGTATCAGCTTGTCCGGCTTGGGCCGCCCACCTTAGTGCAGCCGTGTCCCGTCGGCGTCGAAGGCATAGGTGCTGCCGGGATCAAAGCCAAGCCGCAGCTCCTCGCCTTCGGAGACCTGATGCTGGCCGAAGAGGCGCGCGGTGATCTGATGCACGTCGGCATGCGCGATAACGTTGGTATCGCCGCCAAGATGTTCGACATGGCTGACCCGAACGCAAAGAGGGCCGTCGCCCGCAACGAAGAGGGCCTCGGGCCGGATGCCCATGGTGCGGTCATCGCCCGGGGTCAGAAGATCGGCCGGAAAGAAGTTCATCGACGGCGCCCCCAGAAACCCCGCCACGAACTTGTTGGCGGGGTTGTTGTAAAGCTCCATCGGGCTTCCGATCTGCTCCACCCGGCCGTCGCGCAGCACCACGATCTTGTCGGCCAGCGTCATCGCCTCGACCTGATCGTGGGTGACGTAGATCATCGATGCGCCCAGCTGCCGGTGCAGGTTGGCGATCTCGATCCGGGTGTTCATCCTGAGGGCGGCATCGAGGTTCGAGAGCGGCTCGTCAAAGAGAAACAGCTTCGGCTCGCGGACGATGGCGCGGCCGATAGCGACGCGCTGGCGCTGGCCGCCAGAAAGCTCGGACGGATAGCGGTCCAGATAGGCGCCGAGATCCAGCATCTTCGAGGCGCGCTCCACCCGCTCTGCGATGACGTGTTTGGGCTGGCCTTCCTGCTTGAGCGCGAGCGTCATGTTCCCGCGCACGTTCAGATGCGGGTAAAGCGCGTAGCTTTGAAAAACCATGGCGATGCCACGCTTGGACGACGGTGTCAGATTGACCTGGCGGCCCGTGATATGGATCTCACCCGAGGAGGCATCCTCGAGCCCCGCGATCACGCGCAAAAGCGTGGACTTGCCGCAGCCGGACGGGCCGATGAAAACGACGAATTCGCCCTCCTCTACGTCCAGGCTGACATCTTTCAGGACATGCACCTGACCGAAGGATTTGTGTACGTTTTTCAAGGACAAAGCGGTCATGTCAAAACCTTCTCGAGCGAGATGGGCTGGCCGGTGCGGATGCTTTCATCCGCGGCCAGGCAAACGGCGAGCGAGCTGACCGCATCGCCCATATGGCGGGTCAGGTCGATATCATCGGTGATCGCACGCAAGGTGAAGGCCTGCTCGGCGTCACACAACGCCTGATGTCCCGGCTCGCCGGGCATATCGATCCTTCGGTCCCCCGCAGGCGTATGCACCAGAAGACCGCCGACCCGGGTGTGGCCATCGATATCCGCCGATGCGCCCGTGTTGCCTTCGGTGATCGAAACGGCGCCGTTGGGGCTGATGATATCCTTCACGAAAAAGGCGGTCTCGGACATCATCGGCCCCCATCCCGCCTCGTACCAGCCGACCGATCCGTCCGCGAAAATGACCTGAAACTGGCCGTAATTGTACATGTCAGGCGCGATCTCATCGCTTAGCCGTAGGCCCATACCGTGGACGCGCACCGGGGCAGCATCGGTGATCTGGCACATCACATCGACGTAATGGACGCCGCAATCCACGATGGGAGAGGTCGTTTCCATCAGCGCCTTGTGAGTCTCCCACTCCTCGCCCGAACTTTGCTGGTTGAGGTTGAGGCGGAACACGTAAGGACCGCCCAACGCGCGCGCCTCTGCGATCAGCCGCATCCATGACGGGTGATGGCGCAGGATATAGCCCACCACGAGCTTGCAGCCGGTCCGACTGGCGGTTTCGGTCACGCGCTTGGCGTCTTTGACGGTCATGGCCAGCGGCTTTTCCACGAAGATATGGGCGCCCGCCTCCATTGCGCGGATGGCGTACTCCGCATGGGTGTCGGTATAGGTCGCGATGACGGCAAGATCGGGCGTGGTCGCGGTAAGCGCTTCGTCAAAGTCCGTGAAGACCGGATATTCCGCAAGATCCGGGTGATCGACCTGCCCGGAGCGGTTCACGAGCCCGACGATGCGGGCCTCGGG
Organism: uncultured Paracoccaceae bacterium; assembly: GCA_947503775.1. Classification (GTDB taxonomy): domain Bacteria; phylum Pseudomonadota; class Alphaproteobacteria; order Rhodobacterales; family Rhodobacteraceae; genus Aestuariibius. The sequence continues at coordinate 262,984 of CANNFE010000001.1, forward strand.
ATGGGCATGATGGGCAAGCGCGTGGCTTTGCCCCATATTGCCCAGCCCGGCGATCAGAACGCGGATCATTTGACCGCCCCCGACGTGATGCCGCGGATCAGTTGCCGCGAGAAGATCACGTACAGCACCAGTACCGGCAGGATCGCCATGGAGAGCGCCGAGAGGACAGCGTTCCAGTCCGTCACGAACTGGCCGATGAAGACCTGGCTGCCAAGCGTCAGCGTCTTGGTTTCCTCGGCGGGGGCGAGGATCAGCGGGAACCAGAGGTCATTCCAGATGGGGATCATGTTGAAGACTGCAACGGTCGCCATCGCCGGACGCACAAGCGGCAGAATGAGGCGAAAGAAGATCGTATATTCGCTCAGCCCGTCGATACGCCCGGCATTCTTGAGGTCATCCGAGACCTGGCGCATGAACTCGCTGAGGATGAAGACGGCAAGCGGCAGACCTTGCGCGGTATAGACGAGGATCAACGCCCAAAGCGTGTTCACAAGGCCGGTCGCGACCATCATCTCGAGGATCGCGACGGTGCCGATCCGGATCGGGATCATGATCCCAAGCGCAAGATAAAGCCCCATCAGCATATTGCCCCGGAACCGGTACTCGCTCAGCGCGTGGGCCGCCATCGCACCAAAGAGCAGGATGAAAAAGAGCGAGGCGACCGTGACGATCATCGAATTCTGGAAGTAGAGAAAGAAATCGCCCTGACGCATCACGGTCTGGTAGCCGATCATCGAAAAGCTGTCCGCATCGGGCAGCGCCAATGGCTCTCGGAAGATCGCCCGGCGCTCCTTGAAAGAGTTGATGAGGATGACGAAGACCGGAAAGAGCGCGATCAGCGTGTAGAGGATCAATGCGCCATGCATCATCGCCGTGTTGATCGGGTTTGACCGTGCGGTGTTCATCGCCCCCTCCTCACAGCTGATAGCGGCGCATCCGGGTCTGGATGCCGAAGAGATAGATGCAGACCCCTACCAGAATGATCGCGAACATCGCCCCGGCGATGGCCGAGCCCATATGCGGATCGCCAAGCTGAAGCTGGAACCCGAAGAAGGTGCGATACATGAACGTGCCGAGGATGTCGGTCGAGAAATCCGGCCCCGCCAGAGCGCCTTGGGCGGCATAGATCAGATCGAATGCGTTGAAATTGCCGACGAATGTCAGGATCGAGATGATCCCGATCGACGGCAGGATCAGCGGCAGCTTGATCTTCCAGAACGCGGCCATGCCGGTGATCCCGTCGACCTCTCCTGCCTCGAGGATCTCTTCGGGGATGGAAAGGAGCGCGGCATAGATCAGCATCATCGGGATCCCGACGAACTGCCAGACCGAGATCAGCGCAAGGGTGGTAAGCGCATACTCCTCCCGGCCCAGCCACGGCGCGAAAAGCGACCTCAGGCCGATCCAGTCCAGCATCCCGGGCGCGATGCCCCAGATCGGAGAGAGGATGAGCTTCCAGGCGAAACCGACGATGACGAAGGACAGGATCGTTGGAATGAAGATGGCCGACCGGTACAGCGCCGCGAACCGAAGGCGGGGATGGCTGAGCAAGGCGGCCAGCGCGATGCCGATCGGGTTCTGCACCAGCATATGGACCAGAAAGAACCAGAAATTGTTGCCAAGCGCGTTCCAGAACTGATCCGACCAGATCGGATCGAAAAAGAGCGTCCGAAAATTCTCGAGACCGACAAAGATCCGCTCCTGATCGATCCTGCTGTAAAGCGCGAGGCGGAGCGTGTTGAACAGGGGAAAGATCATCACCGCGCTGTAGATGATGACGGCCGGCGCAAGAAACACCGGAATATGCCAGCGGATGCGGGCTCGGCTCATGGGTTCGGTCCCCTGGGAAAAAAGCCCCGAGCGGATTTCGTGCCCGGGGCATGGCGCGGCGGCGGCAGGTTTACTGCTGCGGTTCGTACCAGCTGGCCAGACCATCCTGCAGCTTCTGGCCCAGCTCCTCGGGGCTCGACGTGCCCTTGATCGCGGCGACCGAGGCCCCCCAGGTGTCGTTTTCAAGGTTGGGCGTGCCCCGCGACAGGATCTGATAGGTCGACCGGATCGTGCTCTCACACTCCTCGCGCCAGCTTACGAATTCGGCCGCCAGCGGGTCGGAGATCTCGACCGGGGTCGAGGAGAGCGGGAAGAACCCGGGCAGCGCATTGGCAAAGATCTCGGCGAAGGCGGGGCTGGCCACCCAAGCCAGGAAGGTCTCTGCCGCCTCCGGGTTCTCGGTCGCCGCGTTCATACCGATGCCGATATCGGTATGGTCCGAGATGTAGCAGGTGTCGCCCTCGGCCTGAACCGGCGGCTTGAAGGCGCCCATCTCGAAGTCGGCGAGGCTGTTAAAGCCCGAAACCTCCCAGGATCCGGCGGGATAGATCGCCGCGCGGCCGAGGGTAAAGATGTTCTGGCTGTCGGGATAGGTCTGCGCCTCATAACCGTCGCCAAGATACGCGCCCCAGCGCGCCAGCGTCGCATAGGGGGCGACCCAGACCTCGTCGGTCAGCTTTTGCTCTCCGGCGATCAGCGCAAGGCGACCCTCCTCGCCTTTCCAGTAATTCGGCCCGATATTGTTGTACCCCATCGTCGCCGCTTCCCACTGGTCATTGGTGCCCATGGCCATCGGGATATAGCTGCCGTCGTCCTTGATGGTCTCGAGCGCGGCAAAGAACTCCTCTTCGGTTTCGGGCACCTCCAGACCGAGTTCGTCAAAGGCGTCCTTGTTGTAGATGAACCCATGGATCACCGAAGCCATCGGCACGCAGAAGCTGGCCGATCCGTCATCGGTCCGCCATGCGGATTTCGCCACGTCCGAGAAATTGTCCATCGCCTCAAGTTCGCTGAGATCCGACAGGTGGCCCGCCTCGTAAAGCGCGAGCGAGGCGTCGAACGGACGGCAGGTGATAAGATCGCCCGCCGAGCCTGCATCAAGCTTTGAATTGAGCACGGCGTTATATTCCGCAGGCGCGGAGGGCGTGAAGTTGACCTTGATGCCGGGATGCTCGGCCTCGAATGCGGGGATGATCTGCTCTTGCCAGAGCGTCAGATCGTCGTTGCGCCAGCTTTCGATGGTCAATGTCACGTCCTGGGCCTGTGCGCCCGTCGCAACGAGCGCAGTCGTCGCAAGCGCAAGCTTGAAGGTGCTGGATGTCATCAGATTACTCCCCTTGGATTGATTATTTTAGCTGCGCCAACGCGGCGCGAAGATGCCCGTCGGTTTCTTGAAGACGGGCTTGGGCCGCTTCGGGCGACTGGCCCTTGGCGACCAGGATGGCAGGTTTGATCCGGCCCTCGACGGCAGTCAGCGCCGAGGTTGCCGCATCCTCGTCGACATCCGCGATCTGCGAGACGATCCCGGCAGCGCGGGCGCGCAGCTTGGCATTGTCGGCGCGCAGGTTGACCATCATGCCGTCATGGATATGGCCAAGCTCGATCGCCATCAGGGTCGACAGCATGTTGAGCGCGATCTTCTGGGCCGTGCCCGCCCCCATCCGCGTCGATCCCGACAGGACCTCGGGCGGCGTGGCCAGAAGGATCGGGTGATCGGACGCTTCCAGCAACGCCGATCCGGCGTTGTTGGCGATCCCGACGAGGGTTGCCTTGGCCATCTTCGCCAGTCTGGCGGCCTCCAGCGTGTAAGGCGTGGTTCCGCTTGCAGAGACGGCGACGACCGCATCGCGGTGCGACAGACCGGCAAGGGACTGGGCCAGGCCCGAGATCTCGTCTTCTGTTCCGCCGGGCATTTCGACGCCGGTGGGCAGCCCCCCGGCCATATGGATGCGAAGCTGGCTCGCCGGGATGGAAAACGTACCGCCCAGCTCCTGCGCATCTGCCGCCGCCATCAGGCCCGACGATCCAGCCGCCACATAATGGAGGACACCGCCGGCGCGCAAAACCCGGGCGAGCGCGGTCGCCGCATGCGCGATCTGAGACGTGGCCGCCCGAACCGCGTCCGCGGCGGCGATCTGACCGTCCACCAGCACCTCTGCCACCTCGGTCAGCGGGCGATCGTCAAGGCCCTTTGCCAGATGATGCAGTGCTTCGGTGGCGGCTTTGCCCATGCGAATCCTCTTAACTTAGGGTAAAATACCATTGTAATACCTTTTGTCCATCCCCTCCCTCAAGCGCCAGCGCGGACGCGATAATTGCGGTCTAGCGGTCCTAGCTTGCCGATTTGTTACGCTTTATATCTTCTCCCCGCTTAAAAGGTATTATAAAGGTATCTTATGGACGGATCTCCTCACCTCAAAGCATTGGCCATCGATGGGGGCGGCACACGGTGCCGTCTGGCCCTGACGCAAGGGGCGCGGGTCACGACGGTCGAGACCGGTCCGGCCAATGTCTCAACCGATTTCGACGGCGCGATCGCGCAGATCCTAACGGGGCTTCGGACCCTCGCCGCCGAAACAGGTGAAAGCGCACAAGCGCTGGCGCGCCAGCCAGCCTTTATCGGTCTGGCCGGTGTGACCGGGCCTGAAGTTGCGGACCGCGTCCGAGGCGCGCTTCCGTTCGGTACGGCCCGGGTCGAGGACGACCGACCCGCCGCGCTGCGCGGCGCGCTCGGCCACCGCGAGGGCGCCGTTGCGCATTGCGGAACGGGATCGTTTTTTGGCTCCTACCTCAAGGGCGCGATGCGGCTTTCGGGCGGTTGGGGCCCTATTCTTGGCGATGAGGCCTCCGCCCAGTGGATCGGGCGCAGGGCCTTGCGCGGCGCGCTTGAAACCGTCGATGGGGAGGCGGAGACGTCGGGGCTGTCCCGGGCGCTTCTCGACAGGTTAGGCGGCGCGGCAGGGATCGTCGATTTCGCCGGCACCGCCCCTCCCTCCCGGTTCGGGGCGCTCGCGCCGCTGGTGACTGCGGCGGCCCAAGAGGCGGACAGCCTTGCCCTCAGGACAATGGAGGCGGGCGCGGCAGAGATCGCCAAAAGCCTGCCCCCGATCGGATGGAGGCCGGGCATCGCGATCTGCCTGACCGGCGGCATCGGTCCGCAATTCGCCCCCTATCTGCCCGACGCCATGCAGGCCGATGTCGCGCCCCCGGCGGGTGAGCCGCTCTCCGGCGCGCTCGCCCTGGCCCGCGAGCTGGCGAGGGAGACCGCGCTGTGAGCGCCGCCGAATTCCTGCGCCCCGAAGGCTGGCTGGGCGAAAATGAAGGCCCCCGCTACGTACAACTGCGCCAACGGCTCGAAAGCGGCATCGAAAGCGGTGTTCTGCCCCCCAATTCGTCGCTGCCCCCCGAGCGCGAAATTGCCGAGATCACCGAGCTCTCGCGCGTCACCGTTCGAAAGGCGATCCAGGAACTCGTGCGCGAGGGCTTGATCGAGCAGCGGCAGGGATCGGGCTCCTTCATCCGCGAGCCGATGAACCGTATGGAGCAATCGCTGTCGCATCTGACCTCGTTCACCGAGGACATGGCGCAACGGGGGATGGAGACGACCTCGCGCTGGCTGGAGCGCGGCGTCTTTCTGCCAACGCAGACCGAGACCATCGCGCTGGATCTGCCAGATGGCGCCGAAGTCTCGCGCATCTATCGGCTGCGCGAGGCGGGCGGGCGCCCCATGGCCTTGGAACGCGCATCCTTGCCGCTCGATATCCTGCCCAATCCGCTGGAGGTGACGACGTCCCTCTACCAGGTTCTGGGCCGCCGGGACCTGCGCCCGGTCCGGGCGGTTCAGAAGATATCCGCCATCAATCTGGAGGCCCGGGAAGCCGACCTTCTACAGGTCCCCGAAGGCGCGGCGGGTCTGTCGATTGAACGCATCTCGTATCTCGGCAGCGGCCGGGTTGCTGAACTCACCCGCTCTCTTTACCGCGGTGACGCCTATGATTTCGTGGCCGAGCTGCGCCTTTGACCGAAAGGCTATCCAGGATGCCCTCTGATCCGACCCTGATGTACCGGGAAGTGCGCGAAATCCCCGACGCCGTAGAGCGGCTGTTGAGCCAGGGCGGCGGCGCCGTCCGGACCGCAGCCGACCGAGCCCGCAAGGCGGAGCCGCGTTATTTTATCTCGGTCGCACGCGGCTCGTCCGATCACGCGGCCACATTCCTCAAATATGCAAGCGAGCTGCTGCTTGGCCGCCCCATGGCCTCTGTCGGGCCCTCGGTCGCCTCGGTCTACGGCGTGGCGCTTGATGCGGGCGACGCCGTCGGGATCTCGGTGTCGCAGTCTGGCCAGAGCCCTGACATCGTCGCCATGACAAAGGCCCTTCGGAAAAGCGGCGCGCTGACGCTCGCGATCACGAACGACGACACCTCCCGGCTGGCCCGGGCGGCCGATGTCACGCTGCCGATCCATGCCGGGACAGAGCGCAGCGTCGCCGCGACCAAAACCTTTGTCACCTCGCTCGTGGCGGGCCTGTGGTTTCTGGCGGAGCTGAGCGAAGATGCAGACCTCATACGCGCCATCCACGCGCTGCCACCCCTTCTTGACCGGGCGACCCGGTGCGACTGGTCGGCGGCGGCCGAGGCCATCGACGGACCCTCCCTTTTCACCATCGGTCGCGGCCCGTCCTGGGCGATCTCCAACGAGGCGGCCCTCAAGTTCAAGGAGACCTGCCTCATTCACGCCGAAAGCTATTCTTCGGCCGAGGTTTTGCACGGTCCGGTCTCGATTGTGGGCCAGGGCTTTCCGGTGATTGTCTTCGCCGCCCGCGACAGGGCTGAAGACACAGCGGCCCAGACCGCCGATGCCCTGGCCGAGAAGGGCGCACGTGTTTTTGCCGTGACGGACAGGACCTCCAAGGCGACCACGCTGCCTCACATTCGGACGGATCACTGGCTCTGTGACCCGATCCCGGCCATCGTTTCGTTCTATGCCATGGTCGAGACAATCGCGCTGGCGCAGGGCATCGACCCCGACACCCCCCGCCATCTCAACAAGGTCACGCAAACGGTATGAGCGTCGCGTCCCTCACCTTTAGGAACGGCCCGATCTTCGACGGAAGGCGCCTTCTGGCTGGTCACGCGGCGCGCTTCGAGAACGGGCGCATGGCGCGCATCGGCCCGGAGGCCGAAATCCCTCAGGCCGCCAAAGAGATCGATCTGGACGGCGATGTCCTATTCCCCGGTTTCGTAGATCTTCAGGTCAATGGCGGCGACGGAATCCTCTTCAACACCGACCCGTCGGTTGCCACGCTGCGCCGCATAAGCGCCGCCCATCGCAGCCTTGGCGTGACGGCCTTTCTGCCGACATTGATCACCGATACGCCGGACAAGACCCGCGCGGCCATCGCCGCGGTGCGCGATGCGATCCGCGCCGGGATCCCGGGCATTGCGGGTCTGCATCTCGAAGGGCCTCACCTGTCGATCGCGCGCAAGGGCGCGCATGATCCCGCGCTGATCCGGCCCATGGAGGCCGGCGATCTGACAATCCTGCTGGAGGCGGCAGAGGCGCTTTCTCTTCTGAAAATCACCATCGCGCCCGAAAGTGTCAGCGTCGATCAAGTCGGAACCCTGGCGCGGGCCGGTATCCTGGTGTCGCTCGGGCATAGCGATGCGGATCGCGACACCTGCGGCAGATACGTCGCCGCGGGCGCCCGGTGCGTCACGCATCTTTTCAACGCGATGAGCCAGCTTGGAAGCCGGGAGCCGGGCCTTGTCGGAACGGCGCTGGCAAGCGGCGATCTTTGCGCCGGTCTGATCGCCGATGCGGTCCATGTGCATCCTGACACGATCCGCGCGGCCTGGACGGCAAAGACAGGACCTGGACGGATCTTTCTGGTCAGCGACGCCATGGCGGTCGCGGGATCGGACGTCACCGAATTCGAGTTGGGCGGCCGCAGGATCCAGCGCAAAAACGGGGTTCTGACGCTAAAGGACGGCACCCTCGCCGGAGCGGATCTCGATCTGGCGACGGCGGTGCGCGTCATGGTCGAAAAGGTCGGCATCGATCTTGCGAGCGCCCTTCAGGCCGCGACAGAGGTCCCCGCCGTGCTGATCGGCCACGCCTACCGGTTCGATCATCTATCCGGCGCGGTCAGGTTGCCCGCGGACCTGTCTGCCGCAACGCCCATCCTGCGCGATACCGCCGCAAAGGCGCTCTGACGAGAGCGGCCCGGCCCGGTCCAAAAGGCGATCTTAGACGCCCTGTTCAGGAGTGGTCCGGGTCAGGAATTCCTCCACTTCCGGTAACTGGCCCCCATGCGGTATCCGGGGTACACGCAAGCAGAGGTGCGAGTGGCAAGGAGAGCGGGATGACGCTGGTGGCAGCGGCAGGTCGACTGGAGCGGGTCGAATCGCTCGAAGCGTTGTGGAGCGGGATCACCGACGCGCTGGCGCCCTACGGCTTTTCATTCTTCACCTATCTCACGCAGCGCCCCAACGATCTGTCCCCCGTGCTCAAGACCAATATGCCGTCGGTCTACAAAAGCTTCGCCGCCGCCGCCGATCCGTTTCTCACCTGGTGCTGCTCGAGCTATGAGCCCAGCTATACCGGCGTCGCCTTCCTGGACGACTATCCCGACATGACCGAAGCCGACCGCGCCTTCATCCTTGAGGCCGGAGAGGTCGGGTTCCGCTCGGGCCTCGCAGTGCCGGTGCGCATCGAAGGCTCCGAGCTGGCGGGGGGCTTCAATCTGGGCACGCGCCTCGATCGAGAGCGCTTTTTGCGGCAGGTGGCGCCGCACACCGAGGCGGTGCAGCTCTTTTGCCTGCTGATGCACCGGCGGATCGAAGAGCTTCAGAATCGCGCCCGGGCCGAAGGGCGCGGGATGGCCGATCTGGCCGACGAGAATGCGATGGTCGCGCGCGCCAACCAGATGACGCAACTCAGCCCGCGCGAACGTGAAATCCTGTTCCTGCTCTCGCGCGGTTTGTCGCGCAAGGAATGTGCCCGGCTGTGCCAGATCTCACCGAATACGGCCTCCGATTATATCAAGAGCTTGTACCGCAAACTCGATGTCAGCAACCGTGTCGAAGCGGTTCAGGCGCTGATGACCAGTGGCATGGAATCCCCGGATCACGATTAATTCCGGAGCATTGACGGAACTTTGACATCGAAAGGGCCGTTCCGGTGCTAACATAAACACGCGGATGGGGCGCGCCAGACCGCCTCACCGTTGAGGCAGGATCGGAGTAGAAGGTTATGGTTACGACAGTTAAACTCCCGAAGGATCAACCTCCCAAGCCACGCGGCTCGGAGAAAGAGCGGCCGAAGCCGGTGAAGTTCACCGATTTCGCCAGCATCTAAAGTCCTTCATCCGATTGGCAGGACGCGGTATTACAGCGTCATGGCTGCGATCGGAACCTTACGAAATCTTGGCCCCGCGATGGAGCGGGACTTTGCGAAATGTGGCCTGACGACAGCTGAAGAGCTGATCGCGCTGGGTGCGGATGCATCTTACGGGCGTCTGATCTCGGCGGGGATCCGGCCGCATTTCATCGCCTACTGCGCCCTTGCCATGGGCCTTGAGGGGCGCGATTGGCAGGATCCGTCCGCTGCTGAAAAGGTCGACCTGCGGCGCCGGTTCGATGCGATCAAGGCCGAGCAGACGCAGGTTCCAATGGGCATTGAGGCGGAGCTCGACCGGATCGGAACCGGACGGCGCTAGGGAACCGGCCCCCTGCCCTTTGGCGTTTGGCCGGTATGGAACAGCAGCTACATGACCCCGAACTCGACCGGCTGGAGCGTCTTGCGGCGCAGATGGACAGTGCATTTCGCATCCCCCTGACGCGGATCCGCGTCGGCTGGGACAGCATCCTCGGTCTGATCCCGGGGATCGGCGATGCGGCAGCGCTCGCCCCTGCAGGATACATCCTTTACCGCGCACATCAGCGCGGTACGCCCAAGCCGGTTCTGGCCCGGATGGCCGGAAACGTGGCCTTGGATGTGGCCGTCGGCGCGATTCCCGTGGTCGGAGACTTGTTCGATGTCGGCTTCAAGGCCAACCGGCGCAATGTCGCGCTTCTGCGCAAGCATCATGAAGAGACGCTGCAAACGAAAATGGCCTCCGCCCCGGTTCCGGGCGAAGGCCATCTATCCTCGCATCACCCCGCCATCGGCGAGGCAGACGCCCGTTAGCCGACCAGTTCGAGGCCCGAGAAGAAGAAGGAGATTTCTTCTTTCGCGGTCTCGGGCGCGTCCGAGCCGTGGACCGAGTTTTCACCGACGCTTTCAGCAAATTCCGCGCGAACCGTGCCAGCAGCCGCATCAGCAGGGTTCGTCGCGCCCATCACTTCGCGGTTCTTAGCGATCGCGTTTTCCCCTTCAAGAACCTGAACGACAACCGGCCCGGAGGCCATGAACTCGGTCAGCTCGCCAAAGAAGGGCCGCTCTTTGTGCACGGCATAGAACTCGCCGGCCTGATCCTGTGTCAGATGGATCCGCTTTTGCGCGACGATGCGCAGGCCGGCCTCTTCGAATTTGGTGTTGATCTTGCCGGTCAGGTTCCGCTTGGTGGCGTCCGGTTTGATGATGGAAAGCGTGCGTTCGACAGCCATATTTGCCTCTTTCGTATGTCGGGGCCGCGCCCCGTGGAAATCGGCGCCCGCCTAGCATGGGGCTGGATCGATGACCAGACATTGACGCGCCCCGCCGCCTGCGGCACTGACCCGCCATGCTGCGCATCGACGACATCACCTATTCGGTCGAAGGCCGCCCCCTGTTCGAGGGCGCGTCTGCCGTCATCCCCGAGGGACACAAGGTGGGCCTTGTCGGGCGCAACGGGACAGGCAAGACGACGCTGTTCCGCCTGATCAAGGCCGAGCTGACGCTGGAAGGCGGATCGATCTCCCTGCCGCGCGGCGCGCGGATGGGCGGTGTCAGCCAGGAGGTGCCGGGATCGGAGGTCTCGCTGATCGATACGGTTCTCGAGGCCGATACTGAGCGGGCCGCGCTGCTGTCCGAGCAGACTGAGGATCCGGCGCGGATCGCGGAGATCCAGACGCGGCTGACGGATATCGATGCCTGGTCCGCCGAAGGGCGCGCCTCTGCCATCCTGAAGGGACTTGGCTTCACCGATGCCGAGCAGCGGATGCCCTGCTCCGCCTTTTCGGGCGGCTGGCGGATGCGCGTCGCTTTGGCCGGTGTCCTCTTTGCGCAGCCCGATCTGCTGCTGCTGGACGAGCCGACGAACTACCTCGATCTGGAGGGCGCGCTCTGGCTCGAAAGCTATCTGGCGCGCTATCCTCATACTGTTCTGATTGTCAGCCACGACCGGGGTCTGCTGAACCGGGCGGTGGGCGGCATCCTGCATCTCGATGAACGCAAGCTGGCCTACTACACCGGCCCTTACGATCAGTTCGCCCGCCAACGCGCCGAGCAGCGCGCGGTGCAGGCGGCGCAGGCCAAGAAACAGGACGCGCGGCGCGCGCATCTGCAAAGCTTCGTCGACCGGTTCAAGGCCAAGGCCTCGAAGGCCAAACAGGCGCAGAGCCGGGTCAAGATGCTGGAAAAGATGGAGACGATCCGCGCGCCCGAGGATGCCGCGCGCACGGTCTTTACCTTTCCCGAACCCGAAGAGCTGTCGCCGCCCATCATCCGGGTCGAAAACGGCGCGGTCGGGTATGACGGCGCGGAGGTGCTGAACCGGCTGGATCTGAGGATCGATCAGGACGACCGGATCGCCCTTCTGGGCCGCAATGGCGAAGGCAAGTCGACGCTGTCCAAGCTTCTGTCGGACCGGCTTGAGACGATGGCGGGGCGGATCACCCGCGCCTCCAAGCTTAGGATCGGGTATTTCGCGCAGCATCAGGTGGACGAGCTGCGCATCGAGGAAACACCGCTGCAACACCTGATGCGTGAGCGGCCCGAGGCCGGTCAGGCCAAAGCACGGGCGCGGCTGGCGGGCTTCGGCCTGGGCGCGGCGCAGGCCGAGACCGAGGTCGGACGGCTCTCGGGCGGGCAGAAGGCGCGGCTGTCGCTGCTGCTGGCGACGATCGACGCGCCGCATCTGCTGATCCTCGATGAGCCGACGAACCATCTGGATATCGAAAGCCGCGAAGCGCTGGTCGAGGCGCTGACCGCCTATTCCGGCGCGGTGATCCTCGTCAGCCACGACATGCATCTGCTGGAGCTTGTGGCCGACCGGCTTTGGCTGGTGAAGGACGGGCGCGTGACACCTTACGGCGAGGATCTGGCCGCCTATCGCCGGTTCCTTCTGGCAGGCGACAAGCCTCCGAAGGCGGAGAAACCCGCGCCGAAACGCCCGAAGCCATCACGCGAGGCGATCCTCGAGATGCGCGCGGAGGTCCGCAAATGCGAGGCTCGCGTTGAGAAGCTGGAAGAGATGCGCGAGAAGCTGGCCAAGAAGCTCGCCGATCCGGCGATGTACGAGGCCGAGAAGATCGGCGAAACCGGCGTATGGCAGAAGAAATATGCTGAAGTGATGGACGGTCTGGGCCGGGCCGAGACGCTGTGGCTGGCCGCGCAAGACAAGCTGGATCGGGCCGAGGCGGTCTGAGAATGGAACTGGCCTTTCTGATCACCGCCTTCACGGCGCTCTTTGTTGTGATCGACCCGATCGGGCTGGCCCCCGTCTTTGCGGCGCTGACACAAGGGATGTCCCCTGCCGAGCGGCGCAAGATCGCGGCCCGCGCCTGCGCGGTGGCCACCGGGATCCTGCTGGTCTTCGCGCTTTTGGGCGAGGCGGTTCTGGAGTTCTTGGGGATCTCCATGCCCGCCTTCCGGATCGCAGGCGGGATCCTTCTTTTTCTCACGGCGCTCGACATGCTCTTTGAGCGGCGGCAATCCCGGCGGCAATCCCAGGGCGACACGCCGGACGAGGACGTGGTGCAGGACCCGTCCGTCTTTCCCATCGCGATCCCGCTGATCGCCGGGCCGGGCGCGATCGCCACGATCATCCTTCTGGTCGGAGAGGCCGCGACGACGCTGGATGCGGTTCTCGTCGTCGCGATCATGCTGATCACCGTCGGGCTGGTCTTCGGGCTCTTTCTCGTGGCGGGCTATCTGGAGCGTCTTCTGGGCAAGGTCGGCATCAACGTCGTCACCCGGCTTCTGGGAATGCTGCTCGCCGCGCTGTCGGTGCAGTTCGTTCTCGACGGTCTGGCCTCTTTCGGTCTGGGCGGGACCTGACTATATCGGATGCCATGACCGGAGATCAGATCGCCTCGATTATCTACCTCGTGCTCCTTGGCACCGCGGTCGGCGGCTGGTTTTTGGTGTCCTCGCGCGATCAGATGAACAAGACGCTGCAACATGCGGCGATCTGGGGGCTGATCTTTGTCGGCGTGATCGCCGGCTACGGTCTGTGGGGCGATCTGGGACCCACCCGCTTTGCTGCGCAAAGCGTGGGCGAGGAAGGCGCGATCAGCGTGCCGCGCTCGCGCGACGGGCATTATTACCTGACGCTCGACATCAATGAAGAGCCGATCACCTTCGTCGTCGATACCGGCGCGACCGAGATGGTGCTGACGCAGGATGACGCCGAACGCGTCGGGATCGCGCCCGAGACGCTGATGTTTCTGGGCAGCGCGAATACCGCCAACGGGGTGGTGCGCACGGCGCCGGTCACGCTGGACCGGGTCGAGCTGGCCGGGATCCCCGATTACGACGTGCGCGGCTGGGTCAATGAAGGCGAGATGCGGGAATCGCTTCTGGGCATGGGCTATCTGCAACGCTTCTCTCGGATCGAGATCGCAGGAGACCGCCTGCTTCTGGAGCGGTAAAACTCTTCGTCGAAGAGTTTTCGGAGTCCGGAATGACAGTTGCCACCCGCGAGGCAGATTTTTCTAGAAAAATCTGACGTCAAAATCCTTCTAGAAGGATTTTACCGCTTCCGTTCCCAGCGTCCGCTGTCCTGAGACCAGTATTGCGCCTCGACATCCGCTGCCGTCAGCGCCTTCCATTGGCCGCGCGCCTGATCGAGCGCGGCGCCGTCGGTTCCGTCGAAGATGACGCAGACCCGCTCCATCGCAGCACAATCGTCCGGCGTGACCTCCGCGCCGCTCACCGTCATCAGGCAGACCGCGCCGTTGGGCGCATCGTCCCCTGTCGTCAGCAGTACTGGTTGGTCCGCATCATGCGCGCCATCCGCGATGCCGTGGGCGGGAAATTCCTCTTCCGGGCCGGACCAAAGCGCCTTGTCCAGCCCCTCCAGACGGCTTGCATCTCCTACCCGAACCGCGACGCGCCAGCCTGCCCCGCGCGCCCGCGCGACAAGCTGCGGCAGCGCGGTCTCGAGCGGCTGATGCGTCAGGTGATAGAAATAGGCCGCGCCCATCAGCCTTCGTAGCGGTCCGCAATCAGCCGGTCGAGCGCGAGAATGCCCCATCCCGTCGCGCCCTTAGGCGCCAGCTCGGTGCTGTCCTTGCGACTGGCCACGCCCGCGATGTCCAGATGCATCCAGGGCACGTCGTCCTTGACGAACCGCTGCAGGAACTGCGCCGCCGTGATCGAGCCTGCCGCGCGCCCGCCGACATTCTTCATATCCGCGATCCGGCTCTTGAGCTGCTTGTCATAGGCAGCCCCCAGCGGCAGTTGCCAGGCGCCTTCCCCTTCGGCCTTGGCGGCTTTCAGGAACGCGCCCGCAAACTCGTCGTCATTGGTGAAGACGCCTGCCTTTTCGTTGCCCAACGCGATGATGATCGCCCCGGTCAGCGTCGCCAGATCGACGATCCCGGAGGGCGAGAACCGCTCTTGCGCATACCAAAGAACATCGGCCAGAACGAGGCGGCCTTCGGCATCGGTATTGATGATCTCGACGGTGTCGCCCTTCATGGAGGTCACCACATCGCCGGGGCGCGTCGCGGTGCCCGAAGGCATGTTTTCCACGATGCCGACAAGTCCCACGACATTGGCCTTGGCCTTGCGCATCGCGAGAGCCTTCATGACGCCCGCGACGGTGCCCGCACCGCCCATATCCATCGTCATGTCTTCCATCCCGGCGGCAGGCTTGATGCTGATCCCGCCGGTATCGAAGACGACGCCCTTGCCGATCAGCGCCAGCGGCGGCTCGTCCCCGCCGCCCTGCCAGTCCATTACGACGACCTTCGAGGGCGAGGCCGATCCCTGCCCCACGCTCAAAAGCAGATTCATCCCCAGCGCGCCCAGCTTGTCCTCGTCCAGCACTTCGACCTTGAGGCCCAGATCGCTCATCTCGGCCAGGCGATGCGCGAATTCGGTCGTGGTCAGCACATTGGCGGGCTCGTTGACCAGATCGCGCGTGAGAAAGATCCCCGAGGCCAGCGCATTGACGCGCGCGGCATCGACCGTATCTGGTTTGCCCAGCATCAGCGTGATCGGCTCGGCCCCGTCCCCGGGTTCGGATTTGCGGATATCGAAATTATAGCCGCGCAGCACCAGACCCAGCGCCAGCGCCTCGGCCTTGGCGACGCTGTGCCCCAGCACCAGAAGCGGCCCCTTCCCGCGGCTGGAGGCAATCGCCGCCCCCGTCTTGCGCGCCGTCAACGCATCCGCGCGAGGATCGAGCTTGGCAATCAGAACGCCGGTCGCCGCAAGGCCCGCCGGATAGGCGATGGTCGTGACGTCGCCCGCCGACATCTTCTCCCACTCCTTGCCTTCGGTCAGGCGCGCGATGGCGCCTTTCATCCGGCTGTTGACCCGCCGCGCGCTGGGATTGAGCGTGCCGTCCTCGGCCACGAGAACCGCGATGCGTCCGTCATGATCGGCAACGGCATCGAGATCGGTTTCTTTCACGTCGAGGGTCACGGGATCGGTCATCGGGGTCATGTCCTTTCAACATCAGGCGGGGTCCTGCCCGACGGCTTATCCGGTCGGGCCGGGCAATCGCAATAGCGGTTCACCTCGGGCGGGAAATCGGCTAGCGAAAAGAGCCAGTCAGACGAAGGACCCCTGCCCCTTGGCGCGCATCGATCGCTATATGCTGTCCCAGCTGATGGTGCTTTTCGGGTTCTTCAGCCTGATCCTGGTGCTGGTCTACTGGGTGAACCGCGCCGTGATCCTCTTTGACCAGCTCATCGCGGACGGACAATCGGCAGGCGTGTTCCTGGAATTCACCGCGCTGTCATTGCCGAATGTCATCCGCCTCGTTCTGCCGATCTCGGCCTTTGCGGCCTCGGTCTATGTCACCAATCGCATGACCTCGGAAAGCGAGCTTGTCGTGCTGCGCGCGACCGGGCACAGCGCGCTGCGGCTGGCGCGGCCCGTTCTGATCTTCGGGGTGATCGTCACCACCCTGATGAGCGTTCTGGTCCATATGCTGACGCCGCTGTCGCTCTCGCAGCTCAATGACCGCGAGGCGGAAATCGCCGAGAACATCACCGCCCGCCTGCTGACCGAAGGCACTTTCCTGAACCCCGCCGACGGCCTGACCTTCTACATCCGCGATATCACCTCGGACGGAGAGCTGCTGGACGTCTTTCTCTCGGACACCCGCAACCCGGCCGAACATGTGACCTACACCGCCGAGCAGGCCTATCTGCTGCGCACCGAGACCGGGCCGCGTCTGGTCATGGTCTCGGGCCTGGCGCAAACGCTTCGGGTGGCCGATCAGAGGCTCTTCACCACCAGCTTTTCCAACTTCACCTACGATATCGGCGGGCTGATGGAACGCTCCGAGCGCAACCGGCGCAACGTGCGCGAGATCTCGACGCTGTCGCTCTTTGAGGCGTCCGAGCAAACGCAAACGCTCACCCGCCGCAGCGCGCCCGAACTTCAACGGACCGCCCATATCCGGATCGTCGAGGCGAGCCTTGCGACCGTCGCCGCGCTCATCGGCTTCTCGACCCTTCTGACGGGACGGTTTTCGCGGTTCGGGGTCGGGCGCCGGATCATCCTTGCGATCTTCCTTCTGATCGCGGTCAAGGCGCTCGAAAGCGTCATTCTGGGCCTGACGGAAGATAACGATGAGGCCTGGCCGCTCCTTTACCTGCCGGTCGCAGCGGGGCTCGCCATTGGCGGGCTGCAACTGGCCAGCACGTCGCGCTTGGCCCCCCGGCTCTCGGTGCGGCCCGCATGATCCTGCATTTCTACTTCGCCCGCCGCTTCGCGCGCAGCTTCGGCGGCGTTTTCGCGATCTTTTTCCTGATCCTCGCCTTTCTCGATCTTATCGACCAGCTCAGCAAATTTGCGGGCGAAGGCGCCGGCTTTGCGGCCATCATCGGCCTGACGCTACTCAACACGCCCGAAGGGCTCTACCGGATCCTGCCGCTGATCATGGTCCTGGCGACCATCGCTCTTTTTCTGTCGCTGGCCCGGTCCTCCGAGATGGTCGTCACCCGCGCCGCCGGACGATCGGCATTGCGCAGCCTGATCGCGCCGGTGATCGTGGCCTTCGTGATCGGCGCTCTGGGCGTGGCGATCTTCAATCCCATCGTTGCAGCCACGAGCCAGGAATACGAGCGACGGGCGGACAGCGTCGAACGGGGCGGCACGTCGATCCTGACCCTGCGCGACGAAGGGCTGTGGCTGCGGCAGGGCCTCGGCGATCGCCAGACGGTCATCCGCGCCGAACGCGCCTCTCTGGATGGAACCGAGCTTTTGGGCGCTTCCTTCGTGGTCTTCGCCGAAGATATCGGCCCCATCCGCCGGATCGAGGCCGAACGCGCGGTTCTGGCAGACGGCGCCTGGGCGCTAGAGAACGCCAAATCCTGGCCGCTGGTCTCGAGCCTCAATCCCGAAAGCGCAGCGACCTTGCACGACAGGCTCAGCCTGCCGTCCACGCTGACGCGTGATCAGATCCGCGACCGGCTCGGCACGCCCTCCTCAATCCCGATCTGGGAGCTTCCCGATTTCATCGCGCAGCTCGAACGGGCGGGCTTTTCCGCGCAGCGCCATCAGGTCTGGTTCCAGATGGAGCTGGCCCTGCCGGTCTTTCTGGTCTCGATGCTGCTCGTCGCCGCCGGTCTGACAATGCGCCATCAGCGCGGCGGGCGCACCGGCATTGCCGTTCTGACCGCCGTCATGCTGGGCTTCGGGCTCTATTTTCTGCGCAACTTCGCGCAGATCCTGGGCGAGAACGGTCAGATCCCCGCCCTTCTGGCCGCCTGGATCCCGCCGATTGCCGCGATCTGCCTCGCGCTTGGCCTGCTGCTGCATCTCGAGGACGGATGATGCGTACGCTTCTGGCCGCCATCCTTTGCCTGCTGCCGATGCTCGTCCATGCGCAGGGCGCGGCAACGCTGGTCGCGGACCGCGTCTTTATCGAAGGCGAGGATCGCCTGATCGCCGAGGGCAATGTCGAAGTGCTCTACGACGGCACCCGCCTGACCGCGTCGCGCGTGATCTTTGACGAGCCCAGCGATACCCTGACCATCGACGGGCCGATCGTGATCGAAACGCCGGATGGCACGATCCTTCTGGCCGATCAGGGGCAGATCCAGCCGACGCTCGAAAACGGCTTGCTGCGCGGCGCGCGGCTGGTGCTGGACCGGCAGTTGCAACTGGCCGCCACGCAGATCGACCGGGTCGAAGGGCGCTACAGCCAGCTTTACAAAAGCTCCGTGACGTCCTGCACGGTCTGCGGCACGCGCGCGCCGCTCTGGTCGATCCGGGCCGAGCGGATCATCCATGACGAAGAGGAGCGGCAGCTTTATCTTGAAAACGCCCAATTCCTGATCCGCGACATCCCGATCCTGTGGCTGCCCCGCGCGCGCCTGCCCGACCCCACGCTCGAACGCGCCACCGGACTTCTGGTCCCCGAGATCCGGTTCAGCAGCGAGCTGGGAACGGGGATCAAGCTGCCCTATTTCATCACGCTCGGCCGCAGCCGCGATCTGACGCTGACCCCCTATCTCGCGCCCGGCACCCGCACGCTGGACTTTCGCTACCGCCAGGCTTTCCGCGCGGGCGATCTGACCATCCAAGGCGCAATCACCGACGACGATATTCTGCCAGACGAGGCGCGCGGCTACCTGTCGGTGCTCGGCGAGTTCGAGATCAGGCCAAAGACCGATCTGCTTTTCGATATCACGACCGTTTCGGACAATGCCTATCTGCTGGACTATGGCATCAGCGGATCGGACACGGTCGAAAGCCGGATCGAGCTGGTCCGGACCGAGCGGGATCTCTTCGCCTCCGCCGCTCTCGTTAATCTCGAATACCTCCGCGACAACCAGAACAACGCCGATGAGCCTAACCTGATCGGAGATCTGTCCGTCGAACAGCGCCTCTTTCCCGCCGCCGGAGGAGAGCTGCGCGCCGGGCTCGACGGGCGCATCCTTTACCGCGCCTCCGACGATCTGGGCGTGGAGGGGCGCGATCTGGTGCGGCTTGGCACGTCGCTGTCCTATCGGCGCGATAGGATCACAGCGGAGGGTCTGAGGCTGACCGCCGAAGGCGCGCTTTTCGCCGATTACTTCACCGTCGGGCAGGACAATGATGTCGAAGAAAGCGCCCTGCGGGTGACGCCGACCGCCGCACTCACCCTGCGCTACCCGCTCAGCCGGACCCGTCCGTCCGGCGCAACCGAACTGCTGGAGCCCGTGGCGCAACTCGTCTGGTCCGATAGCGGCGATCAGGACGATCTGGCCAACGAGGACAGCACCCGCGCCGATCTCGACGAAGGCAATCTCTTCGCGCTCGACCGGTTTCCCGGCGGCGATCTGCGCGAGGACGGGCTGCGTGCCAATCTCGGGGTCAGCTGGACCCGCTACGATCCGCGCGGCTGGTCCTCGACCCTCACCCTCGGCCGGGTCCTGCGCGCCGAGGATGCCACGCGGTTCAGCGACACATCGGGCCTGAGCGGCCAGCAATCGGACTGGCTGCTCTCGGGGCAGATCCGGTTTTCGGACAATCTGACCCTGGCCAGCCGATCCCTGATCGAGGAGGATTTCGACTTCGGCGCCTCCGAAACCCGGCTCGAATTCGACAGCCCCTTCGTCGATGTGTCCGCCAGCCATATCTGGCTGGCCGCAGATCCTGAGATCGACCGCGACGATGCGGTATCCGAATGGGCGATGGAGGCCGCTTATCGCCTTTCGCGAAGCTGGGAAGTGTCCGCCGATGCGCGCTACGATATCCGCGCCAGCAGCCCCGTCGATGCCGGGCTGGGGCTGATCTACCGCAACGAATGCGTGGAGGTCGACCTTTCCCTCTCGCGCCGCTACACAAGCTCCGATACGGTCGATCCGACCACTGATTTCGACATAACGGTCGGTCTGCGCGGCTTCTCCGCAGGCCGCTCCGCAGACGGTCTTGCAGGCCGCTGCCGCAACTGACAGGGGCCCCGATGCACCGCTTGATCCTTGCCATTTCCTTGTGCTTCGCCGCCCTGACGGCGACGGCGCAATCGCAGTTTTCCCCGGCGATCCTCGTCAATGACGAGGTGATCACCAACTATGAGCTGACCCAGAGGACCCGCTTTCTGGAACTGGTCCGCGTGCCCGGCGATCCGGCGGAGGTCGCGCGCGAGCAGCTGATCAACGAGCGGCTCCAGTTGCAGGAGATCCGGCGCGTCGGGATCGAAATTCCGCCCGAGGAGATCACCGACGGGATCGACGAATTCGCAGGCCGCGCGAACCTGACCGGGGACCAGTTCATCGAGATCCTCGCCTCGGCCGGGATCGAAAGCGGCACGCTGCGCGATTTCGTGACTGCCGGGATCGGCTGGAGAACCTATGTCCGCGGACGTTTCGGGGCCGATGCCCGTGTCGAGGATCGCGAGATCGACGATGCCGTCTCTACCAGCGGCGGCGCCGGACGCGGATCGATCCGCGTCCTGATTTCCGAGATCATCATCGCCGCCCCGCCGCCGCGCGCCGCCGCCGCCCGCGCCGAAGCCGACCGGATCAGTCAGCTGACCAGCATCGACGCCTTTTCGGCGGCCGCCCGGCGCGTCTCTGCCCTGCCCTCGCGCGCGCGCGGCGGACGGCTCGACTGGCAGCCGTTGACCGATCTTCCGCCCGCGATCCAGCCGCTGATCCTGCAACTGGACCGGGGCGAAGTGACCGATCCACTGCCGATCCAGAACGGTGTCGCGCTGTTTCAGCTGCGTGATATCGAAGAGATCGATGCCCCCGCACCGGAATTCGGCGCCATCGATTTCGTCGAACTGGCGCTGGCCACGAGCCCCTCGCAGGCCGCATCGCTCGTTGCGCGCGCCGATACCTGCGACGATCTTTACGGTCTCGTCCCCAATGCCAGCGAAGAGCAGCTGCGCCGCGAGATCCTGCCGCCCGCGCAGATCCAGACCGATATCGCCCTGCAACTGTCGCAGCTCGATCCCGGCGAGATTTCCTTTGCCCTTGGCGCGCCCGAGGGGACGACTCGCCTGGTGATGCTCTGCGGGCGCACGCCGGTTCTGGACGAGGGCGAAGAGATCAACCGGGAAGCCATCCGCAACCAGCTGGTCTCGCGCCGTCTGGGCGGTCTGGCGGATGCGTTTCTGGCCGAGCTGCGCGCGGATGCCTCAATCCGCGAGCCATGAGCGCGCCCCTCGCCGTCAGTTGCGGCGACCCGTCGGGTATCGGCCCCGAGATCGCCGCCAAGGCATGGGAGGCGCTTGGCGCGGATCTTCCGTTTCTCTGGATCGGCGATCCCCGGCATCTGCCGCTGGGTCTGCCGTTCCAGATCGTGGAGGACCCCGCTCTGGCGCCCGCTATTTCAGCAGAGGCTCTGCCGGTTCTGCCGCTTGCCTTCGCCGAGATAGCCTCGCCCGGCGCGCCCGATCCGGGCAATGCGGCGGGCATCGTCGCGGCGATCGAGCGCGGCGTCGCGCTCGTCTCGGCCGGGGAGGCATCGGCCCTGGTCACCGCGCCGATCAACAAAAAGGCCCTACAGGACGGCGCCGACTTTGCCTTTCCGGGGCATACGGAATTTCTCGCCCATCTGGCAGGCGCCCCTCACGTGGTGATGATGCTGGCTTGCGAGGCGCTGAAGGTCGTTCCGGCCACGATCCACATCCCGCTGGCCGAAGTGCCCCAGGCGCTGACGGCGGACAGCCTGTTCCGGACGATCCGGATCACGCGCGATGCGCTTGTCGAGCGGTTCGGCCTGCCGGCTCCACGGATCGCGGTTGCAGGGCTCAACCCCCATGCGGGCGAAGGCGGACGGATCGGGACGGAGGAAGTGGAGTGGATAAAGCCGCTTCTGGAGCATCTTCGCGCAGACGGGATCGATCTCGTCGGGCCGCTTTCGGCCGATACGATGTTTCACGAAAAAGCGCGCGCGGGCTATGACGCGGCGATCGCGATGTATCACGACCAGGCGCTGATCCCGATCAAGACGATCGATTTCGCAGGCGGCGTCAACGTCACCCTCGGTCTGCCTTTCGTGCGCACCTCGCCCGATCATGGCACCGCCTACGACATTGCGGGCACGGGCATGGCCGATCCGACCTCGATGATCGCGGCGCTGCGCCTGGCGGATCGGATGTCGCGCCGGGCCGCGCGCGGGTAAATGCATATTTATGACAAGATGAAGGGAACGGCTTATCCCAAGAGGGAGGCGTTAACCTTAATATCTCATGAAGAAGGGGACTGGCGGCATGGCGGCGATTGATGATCTGCCGCCGCTTCGGGAGGTCATAGCGACGCATGATCTGTCGGCGCGCAAGGCGCTGGGGCAAAACTTTCTGCTGGATCTGAACCTGACCGCCAAGATCGCGCGGCAGGCGGGGGATCTGGAGGGGACGGATGTGCTTGAGATCGGGCCGGGTCCCGGGGGGCTGACGCGGGGGCTTTTGGCCGAAGGCGCGCGGCATGTGCTGGCGGTCGAAAAGGATCCGCGCTGTCTGCCCGCGCTGGCCGAGATCGCCGCGCGCTATCCCGAGCGGCTGACGGTGATCGAGGGCGATGCTTTGCAGATCGATCCCCTGGCGCATCTGACCCCGCCTATTCGGGTGGCGGCGAACCTGCCCTACAATATCGGAACCGAATTGCTGGTGCGCTGGCTGACGCCTGCGACCTGGCCGCCCTTTTGGGAAAGCCTGACGCTGATGTTTCAGCGCGAAGTGGCGCAGAGGATCGTCGCGCAGCCCGGGAGCAAGGCCTATGGACGGCTCGCCCTTCTGGCGCAGTGGCGGAGCGAGGCGCGGATCGTCATGGATCTGCCGCCGCAGGCCTTCACGCCGCCGCCCAAGGTCAGTTCAGCCGTGGTGCATCTGACCGCCCTGCCCCAGCCGCGCTATCCGGCCGATGCACAGGTGCTTCAACGGATCACGGCGGCGGCCTTCAATCAGCGGCGCAAGATGCTGCGCGCCTCGCTCAAGGGGCTGGCGCCCGATATCGAGGATCGTCTGATCGCCGTCGGGATCGCACCCACGGACCGGGCCGAGCAGATCCCGCTCGAGCAGTTCTGCGCCCTGGCCCGCGTGCTTGCCTGAGCTTTACTCGGCCGCTTCGGGCGCGGGCGGCGCGCTGTCTTCGCTCTTGGGTTTGCGGCGGCGGCGCGGCTTGGGTTTTTCCTGCGCTTCGGGGGTCTCCACCAGACCGTTATCATCCGATCCCTGCGGCTCGATCACGTCGGCATCGCTGACCGATGCGGGCTGGGGCGCATCGGATTGCGGCGCGCGGTCGGGCTGCTGTTGCTGGGCCTGATTGCGATCGCGGTCCGCCTGGGCCTGCCGGTCACGTTCGGCCTGGCGATCCCGCTCGGCCTGACGCTGACGCTCCTGCTCTTCGCGGCGGCTTTCCTGCTCGCGCATCGCCTCGGCCAGCATGCGCGTGTAATGTTCGGCATGCTGGGCAAAGTTCTCGGCATCCACGCGGTCACCGGCAAGCTGCGCGTCCCGGAAAAGCTGGTTATATTTGTCAATGATCTGCTGGGGGGTGCCGCGCACCTTGCCTTCGGGGCCTGAACTGTCGAACACCCGATTGACGATGTTGCCCGATGGCCGGTTGTTGTTCCGGTTCTTCCCGCGCGAGCGTGATTTCGAAGATCTCATGGAAAGCTTTCGTTCAGCTGTTACCTGTTCCGCCCGGCCATGCGCCCTTCGTCAAGTGAAGGAGCGCGTCTAGTCATCTGCGATGGCCCGGCGACAATTCGGAGAGAGGGCGCAACGCCCGGTCCCGTCCGATATCTATGAAGTAAGCGCTTAGTGAGGCGTGAGGCAAGAGGCAATTTGCAAAAAATAGAAGACATTGCGCCCATCGGATCAGCTTGAGGCGCCAAACCTGCCAGAAATGACGCGATTTCGCCCATCCAGATCGGGATGAACCGCGATATCGGCGCAATTCGCCTGCGCGAAAAGATCCGCAACCGCATCGCCCTGACGGGCGCCGACCTCGACCATCAGCGCGCCGCCGGGCCTCAGATGGGCGGAGGCCTCTTTGAGGATCGTGCGATAGGCGCTGAGCCCGTCCGCCTCGTCGGTGAGCGCCATGCGCGGCTCAAAGCTCAGCTCGGGCGCGAGATCCGCCATTTCAGAGGCCGCGATATAGGGCGGGTTCGAGACGATGAGGTCGAAAGTGCCGGTCACGGCCTTGAACCAATCCGATTGCACAAGCGTCGCGGCGCCTGCCAGATCCATCCGGTCGCGATTGTCCTGCGCGACCGCCAGCGCCGCCTCGGAAAGATCTGTTCCGACCCCCGTCGCGTTCGGGCGGTCTGCCAGCAAACTCAATAGGATAGCGCCCGATCCTGTTCCAAGATCAAGCACCCGGTCGAACGACTGCTCGAGCGCCGCCAGAACCAGCGTTTCGGTTTCGGGGCGCGGGTCGAGCACGTCCGGCGTGACACGGAACCGATGCTTGTAGAAGTCGCGGTAGCCCACCAGATGCGACATCGGCTCGCGCGCGATCCGGCGGGCGACGAGGCTTTCGAAGCGAGCAAGCATCGTGCCATCCGCGACATCGCCGTGATCGACATAGCGGCGCGGCATCGCCGCGCGCCAAAGCTGGCGGGCCTCCCGCGGCGCGGCCTCGATCCCGGCCTCGCGCAGACGAGCCGCCGCCTCGGTCAGCGCCTTTTGATCCATCAGGCCATTTCGGCCAGAAGGGCCGCTTGCGCATCGGCGATCAAGGCGTCGATCACCTCGTCCAGATCGCCCTGCATCACCTGATCGAGCTTATAGAGCGTCAGGTTGATCCGGTGATCGGTCATCCGCCCTTGCGGAAAGTTGTAGGTCCGGATCCGCTCGGACCGATCGCCAGAGCCGACCTGGCCCTTGCGCGCCTCGGACCGTTCGGCATCGACGCGGCTGCGCTCCAGATCGTAAAGGCGCGTGCGCAGAACCTGCATCGCGATCTCGCGGTTGCGGTGCTGGGATTTTTCGGAGGACGTGACCACGATGCCGGTGGGCGCGTGAGTGATCCTCACCGCCGAATCCGTGGTGTTCACATGCTGCCCGCCCGCACCGGAGGAGCGCATCGTATCGATGCGCAGATCGGAGGGGTTGATCTCGATATCCACATCCTCGGCTTCCGGAAGGACGGCGACGGTGGCCGCACTGGTATGAATGCGCCCGCCGCTTTCTGTGGACGGCACCCGCTGGACACGGTGGACCCCGCTTTCATATTTCATCCGGGCAAAGACCCCCTCGCCCGCGATCCGCGCCGTCACCTCCTTGATCCCGCCAAGCTCGGTTGCCTGCTCCTCGATGATTTCGAACCGCCAGCCTTTTGCCTCGGCATGGCGCTGATACATCCGCAAAAGATCGCCCGCGAACAGCGCGGCCTCGTCTCCGCCGGTGCCGGGGCGGATCTCGATCATCGCAGGCCGTGCATCGGCGGCATCCTTGGGCAGCAAGGCCAGCTGCAGCCTGTGCTCGGCCTCGGGCAAGGCGGCCCGCAATGTGGGCAGCTCCTCCTCGGCCAGGGCCTTCATCTCGGGATCGTCCAGCATCGCTTCGGCATCCGTCAAATCGGCCCGAAGCTGGCGATACCCCTCGATCTGGTCGACGACCGGTTTCAGCTCGGAATATTCGCGCGCCAGATCGGCGATCTCCCCGCCCTCGGCGCCGCCCGCCATCTTCGCTTCCAGAAACTGAAAACGGGAGACGATCTGTTCAAGCTTGTCCTGCGGTATCATCCGGCTGATCTGTCCCATCGCGCGGAGCGGGTCAAGCCAGCGTCTGACGGGGCCACCCGGGCTGCGACACGAAAGAAAATTGCCGCAACGTCAGCTCATATGATATGTTTATCTGATGAGGCTGGTGATCCTGCTTATCCTTCTGGCCACCCAAGGCGCGGCGGACACCGCCGGCACCGTGTCCTGTTATTGCACCGATCAGGACGGCGGCCGTATCGAACTGGGCGAGCAGATTTGTCTGTTCGTCGACGGGCGGTCCTTCATGGCGCAGTGCCAGATGTCGCTGAATGTGACCATCTGGCGTGATATCGGCGAAGCCTGCGTGGTGGGCGAGCGTCAGCTGGGCGAGGCTCCGCCCGTCAGTCCAAGCTGATCCAGCCAGTCGCGGACACGCGCCTCGTTCACGCCCATGTCGGACTGCCCGAACCGCAGCCGGCCATTGACGACCAGCAGATCCTCATCGCCCTCGCCTTGTGCGGTGTAGACGGTCGTGTAATCGGGAAAGCCCATGATCTGCGACCGGGTCTCGTAGGTGATCATCCCCTCCTCCACGCTTCCGGCAAATCGGGTCGTGCGCGGTGTCGCAAGAGCGATCTCGTCAAGCCGGGTAAGCATCGCCTCGGGATCCTCAACCACGCGCACCGCCTCGAACCCGCCGGTGCGCGGATAATCCCCCGAAGCGCCCGGATCGCCACGCTGATGCCACGCCTCCTCGGTCGTCGGGGCAAGCCGGATATAGGCCATCCCCGCGACAACGGCGAGGACCACAAGGATGAGTATGATGCGCATGGGCGAGACTCCAGAAGATCAGACCCGACATATAAGCCTTCGCTTATGAGAAAGGAGGCCAAGAGGCCGATTTCCGCTGAAACGTCAGCAGACTGGGAAAAACCGCCTACGGCACTCCGACCGGATGCCTACGTCACTCCGACCCGCCGAATCCGGCCTGGTCTTGCGCCAATCGATGACAGTAAAGACACATCAACTCGGTCGCCGCATGCGCCCCGGCAATCGCCGTCGCGCCGGTCGGATCATATCCTGGCGAAACCTCGACCACATCCCCGCCGACCATGTTTATACCCTTGATATCCTTGAGAATAATATCCGCCTGACCTGAACTCAGCCCGCCCCAGACGGGCGTGCCGGTCCCCGGCGCAAAAGCAGGATCCAGACAATCGATATCGAAGGTCACATAGACCCGCGAATCTCCAAGAATATCCTTTATCTTCAATGCCGTGGCAGCCGGTCCCGCCTCATGCACCTCCCTGGCATCGATGGTATGAAACCCCAGATCTTCGGTATTCGTCGTCCGGAGCCCCACCTGCACCGACCGCTCTGGCACGATCAGACCCTCTTTGACCGCCTTGTAAAACATTGTCCCGTGATCGATCCGGCCCGCATCCTCATCGGGCCAGGTATCGCTGTGCGCATCGAATTGCAGCAAGGAAAGCGGCCCGAACTTGTCCGCATAAGCCCTTAAGATCGGAAGGGAAATCGAATGATCCCCCCCAAGCGCCAGACTGCCCGCACCGCTCTCCAGGATCGCCCCGATGTGCTGCGTCAGCCGCGCGGGGAAGTCCTCGATGCGCGCATAATCGAAAGCCAGATCGCCATAGTCGACAACGCGAAAATCGCTCAGCGGATCGACATCCCAGCCATAGGGCGGATCGAAAGGCTGCAGGCTCGACGCCTCCCGAATGGCCCGCGGCCCGAACCGGCATCCCGGCCGGTTCGTCACCGCCTGATCGAAGGGAACCCCCGTCACGGCCAGATCCACGCCCGTCAGATCCTTCGTGTAAGCCCTTCTGAGAAAAGACAAAACACCGCCGAAGGCATTCTCGTAGGCAAGCCCCGTCTGGCGAGCGGTCAGAGCGACGTCGACCTCGCTCTTTGCATCCTCAAGCGCCATCTGGTTCTCCTCGCGCGGCCTTGTTATGGCGGCAAGACAACCGCAATCGCGCGAGGTCCGCAATGTCCGAAGAGCCGCTGATCCACGATCCCGATGGAGGATTGCCGCGTCTTGTGCGGATCATGCAGCGCCTCCGCGATCCGCAAACGGGGTGTCCCTGGGATATCGAGCAGGATTTCGACACGATCGCCCCCTATTCGATCGAGGAGGCCTATGAGGTCGCCGATGCGATCGAGCGCCGCGACTGGGACGACATGAAAAGCGAGTTGGGGGATCTTCTGCTTCAGGTGATCTATCACGCCCAAATGGCTGATGAAAAAAACCTTTTCGAGATCGGCGACGTGATCCGAAGCGTCTCGGACAAGATGGTGGCGCGCCATCCCCACGTCTTTGGCAGCGAAAGTCGCGACAAAAGCGCAGAGCAGCAAAAGGCCGATTGGGAGACGATCAAGGCCGCCGAGCGCGCAGGCCGCAAGAAGGCGGGCGTGCTCGATGACGTGGCTCTCGGACTGCCTGCGCTATTGCGCGCGCTCAAGCTGCAAAAGCGGGCCGCGCGCGTTGGTTTCGACTGGACCGAGATCAATCAGGTCCTTGCCAAGATCCAAGAGGAGACCCGCGAGCTGGCCGAGGCCCGAGACACGATGGACCCCGCCCGGATCGAAGACGAGTTCGGCGATCTTCTTTTTGTCATGGTCAATCTGGGGCGGCATCTCAACCTTGATCCCGAGGCCGCCCTGCGCGGCACGAACGCCAAATTCGTGCGCAGATTTCAGTATATAGAACAAGCGCTTGCTGCAAAGGGACGCAGTCCGGACGACGCCTCCCTTGACGAGATGGACCGCCTCTGGGACGAGGCCAAACAGGCGGAATAGCGCGCCCGGCCCATGGCAGGCGCGACGGCAGGGCGCACCTATTCCGGTCCGGTCTTGTTCGCCTTTGTGAGGCACGATAGCCCTTGGCCCATGACAGCAAGACCGATCCTCATCGATACCGACCCCGGACAGGATGACGCCGTCGCCATCCTTCTGGCGCTCGCCTCGCCCGAGCTTGACGTGACAGCGATCACGGCCGTTGCCGGCAATGTGCCGCTGCCGCTGACAAGCGCCAATGCCCGCAAGGTGTGCGAGCTGGCAGGCCGCCCCGACATCGCCGTCCATGCCGGGTGCGACCGCCCGATCAGGCAGCCTCTCGTGACCGCGGAGCATGTGCACGGGAAAACCGGGCTCGACGGTGCCGATCTGCGCGCGCCCGAGATGCCGCTGCAAGAGAAAGGTGGCGTGGAAGCCATCATCGATCTGGCCCGCGAGGTCGAAGGTCTGACGATCTGCGCTCTGGGGCCATTGACGAATGTCGCAACCGCCCTCACCCGCGCGCCGGATATTGCCAGCAAGATCAGAGAGATCGTCCTGATGGGCGGCGCCTATTTCGAGGTCGGCAACATCACTCCGGCCGCGGAATTCAACATCTTTGTCGATCCCGATGCGGCCAAGATGGTCTTTGCCTCGGGCTGCAAGATCACCGTTCTGCCGCTGGACGTCACACACAAGGTGCTGGTCACGCCGGGCCGCATCGCGGCCTTCCGCGAGATGGAAACTCGGATCGGAGATGCCATCGCGGACTGGACCGGCTTTTTCGAGCGGTTCGACAAGGAGAAATACGGCTCTGACGGCGCGCCGCTGCATGATCCTTGCGTGATCGGCTACCTGCTCTGGCCAGAGCTCTTCTCCGGGCGCCATATCAACGTCGAGATCGAGACCGCTTCGGAGCTGACACGCGGCATGACGGTCGCCGACTGGTGGGGTGTGACCGACCGCCCCGCGAATGCGACCTTCATCGGCGATGTGGACGCAGAGGCGTTCTTTCTCCGCATGACAGACCGGCTGACCCGGTTATGAGCGCGCAGCTGCATCTTGCAAAACCGGACGCGATTGCCCCGCTTTTGACGCTCGTCGCCCGGTTTCACGAAGAGTATGGGCTCGAGACGACCGAGGAGCATCGCCGCGCCGCACTCGAGCCGCTTCTGGAGGGCTCGCCGCATGGGGCGGTCTACCTGATCGGCCCGGCCCGCGCGCCGGTGGGCTATTTGGTGGTCACATTTGGCTGGTCGGTGGAGTTCGGCGGGCTCGACGGGTTCGTCGACGAGGTCTTCGTGCGCCCGTCGGTGCGCGGACGCGGGATCGGCACCGAGGCGCTACTCGCGCTGGGCCGCGCCCTCACCGGCACCGGCCTGAGGGCGCTTCATCTCGAGGTCGACCGATCGGACGAAGCCAAGCACCGCCTTTACCGCAAGGCCGGGTTCCGCCTTCGTGAGCGATATGCGCTGATGACGCGGGTATTCTGACGCGCCTGCGCCTATATCTCGGATATGCAGATCAATTTCGACAACAGCTACGCGCAGCTTCCGGATCGGTTCTTTACCCGGCTGGATCCGGTTCCGGTGGCCGAGCCGCGGCTCATCGCCTTCAACGACGCGCTGGCGGCGGATCTCGGGATCGACCGGAGCGATATGGATGATGCGGCGCTGGCCGCGCTCTTTGCCGGCAACCGCATCCCCGAGGGGGCCGCACCGCTTGCCCAGCTTTATGCGGGCCACCAGTTCGGGCACTGGAATCCCCAGCTTGGCGACGGGCGCGCGATCCTTCTGGGCGAAGTTGCGGGCCGCGACATCCAGCTCAAGGGATCGGGCCGCACGCCTTATAGCCGCTCGGGCGATGGCCGGGCGTGGCTTGGGCCGGTGCTGCGCGAATACCTCGTCTCAGAGGCGATGGCGGCGCTTGGTGTGCCCACCACGCGGGCTTTGGCGGCCGTGACGACCGGAGAGCCGGTGCTGCGCGAGCAGGTCTTTCTTGGCGCGATCCTGACCCGCGTCGCCGCCAGCCATCTGCGCGTCGGCACCTTTCAGATCTTCGCCGCGCGGGAGGATCACGAGGCCCTCGGCACGCTCGTAGAATATGCCATCCGCCGCCATTATCCCGAGGCAGACGGTCCCACCGGATTGCTGGCCGGTGTCGTGGCCTCGCAGGCAGAGCTGATGGCGCATTGGATGTCGCTGGGCTTTATCCACGGTGTGATGAATACCGACAATTGCGCCATCTCGGGCGAGACCATCGATTACGGCCCCTGCGCCTTCATGGATGCCTATCACCCCGAGACCGTTTTCAGCTCTATTGATCAGCAGGGTCGCTATGCCTATGCCAATCAGCCCCGCATCGCGTTGTGGAACCTCGCGCAACTTGGCACGGCATTACTGCCGCTGATAGACGATCAGGAGACGGCCATCGAAGAGTTCACCGAGATCGTGAACGGCTTCGGCGCGCTCTATCAGGCCGCCTGGCTCCGGCGCTTTGGCGCCAAGATCGGCCTCTCCGAGCCGGTTTTGGAGGATGCCGATCTGATCTCAAAGCTTCTGACGCATATGGCCGAGAGCGAGGCGGATTTCACCAACACGTTCCGCAATCTGGCATCGGGCGCAGCTCTCAATCCGGACTGGCAGGCCCAGTGGCAGGAGCGGCTAAAGGACGAGCCGGATCCGGACACCCTCATGCGCGCCTCGAACCCCGCGATCATCCCGCGCAACCACCGCGTCGAGGCGATGATCCAGGCCGCGGTCGGCGGAGACTACGCTTCGTTCCATGCAATAGGCGACGCGCTGCGAACACCATTCGATGATCCGCAGGACGAGACGTTGACCGCTCCCCCCAAACCGGAGGAGCGGGTTCAGGCGACCTTCTGCGGCACCTGAGCGCGCACAGGCCGGTTGATCAGGATGAGCCCTATCGCGACCAGCGCGAGGGCGGCAAAGATCACCGACCCGACCTCTTCATCCAGCAGCCACCAGCCCAAGAGGACGCCAAAGACCGGCGCCAGAAAGCTGAACGAGGCGACGCTCGAGGCCGGATAGATCGACAGAAGCCACAGCCAGAAGACGAAGCCGGCCGTCACGATCACGACGATCTGAAAGCCGAGCCCCCAGAGGTGGATCGGCTGCAGCTCTCGGATCAGATCACCAAAGAGCGGCGAGATCAGCAGCAGGATCGGCGTTGAGACCGCGACCTGCCACAAAAGCTGTGTCTGCGCCGGAACCTCGCGCAGCCGCGTGGTCTTGGCGATAAACGCAATACCCGCCCAGCAGACCGCACCGCCCAACGCAAAGAGATCGCCCATGAGCGAGGCCGTGCCCGCCTCGGGCCGTTGCAAGATGGCCAGGGCGGCCCCGCCCAAAGCCAGCACAAGACCCAATGCCTTGAGAGGCGTCATCCGCTCTGCTGGGATGAAAAGATGCGCAAGAACCGCAAGCCAGACCGGCATCGTGTAGAAGATCACGCTGGTGCGCGAGACCGTCGTCAGATCAAGCGCGACGAAGAGAAAGACGAATTCGGCGGCAAAACAAATCCCGATCAGGATCCCCGGCGTCACCGTTCCGGGCGCGATCACAAGCGGTCCGCTCCGAAGCCGGATCCAGAGCCACAGCAGCACCGTCGCCCCGGCCGAGCGGAGCCCTGCAAAAAAGACCGGCTGCAACCCGTCATTGACGACCGCGATGATCACCTGATTGAGCCCCAGAAGCGCCGAGAACCCGATAAGAGAGACGGCCCCGAAGGCATCCATGCTGTCGCGCTTTTCCATAGGGCGGAGAGGACTTAGTCCCGGGACTTAAGTCAAGCGATGTGGAACCGAACGGCGCGCCTGTCCGTTCGAGCCATGTACGACAGGAGACCACCATGCCCAGAGGCCGCAGCGCCGATCACCCCTATCAGATCCCGCTCAAGGGCTGGAAGGATATTGCCTTCCGCGTCAAGGACGAGATCGAGGCCGACCGTGTCGGGCTGATCGCGGCCGGCATCGCGTTCTACGGCCTGCTCGCGCTCTTCCCCGGACTGGCCGCCGCCATGGCCATTGCCGGGCTTTTGACAGAGCCTGCGATGATCGTCGGCGAGCTGGAACGCCTTGGCCAGATGCTGCCCGATCAGGCCGCCGAGATCATCGTCGATCAGGCGTCATCGGTCGCGGGAAGCCGCGAAGGCGGTCTCGGCCTCGCCGCCATCGGGGGTATCCTTCTGGCGATCTATTCGGCCTCCAAGGGGATCAAAAGCCTCATTCAGGGGCTCAACATCGCCTATGACGAAGAGGAAACGCGCGGCTTCTTCAAGCTGACGGCATTGACGCTAGGCCTGACGCTCTTCGTCATCCTCGGCCTCCTGCTCAACCTCGCGGCCACGCTTGTGGTCCCTGCGGTCCTGTCCTTTGTCGATTTCGGACCGGGCTTCGAGCTTTTCGTGCAGCTGGTCACGGCGGCTGTTCTCTTCTGCCTGACTGTCTTTGCCCTCGGCTTCATCTACCGGCACGGACCCGACCGGGACACTGCCGAATGGCAGTGGATCACGCCGGGTGCGGTCGTAGCCTGCCTGCTTTGGGCCATTGGATCGGTGGCATTCGGCTTCTACGTGTCCAACTTTGCCAGCTACAACGAAACCTTCGGCACGCTCGGCGGCGTGATCGTTCTACTGATGTGGCTGTGGCTCTCGGCCTATATCGTGCTTTTCGGCGCCGAGCTGGATTCGGAAATCGAAGCACAGACCCGCGTCGACAGCACCACCGGCCAGCCGGAGCCGCGCGGGGAGCGCGGCGCCGTCAAGGCCGATGTTCTGGGAGAAAGCTCTGCCTAAGCCGCCTTGGGCTTGCGACGCCGCCGCTGCGGCTTGCCTGCGGGCTTGCCGCCACCGCCATTCGGACGGCCTCCGGGACGACCGCCGCCGGGACGGCCCCTGCCCCCTCCGCCGCCGCGCTTGGGCTTGGCTTCCTCATGCTCCCACGGACGACCCGAGGCGACGGGGATCGGCATCTTCATCGCCTTCTCAATCGCGCGAAGCTCGCTCATCTCGTCCGGAGCGCAGAACGCAATCGCCGCGCCTTCTGCGCCCGCACGCGCTGTGCGCCCAATCCGGTGCACATAGTTCTCGGGCACGTTCGGAAGATCGTAGTTATAGACATGCTTCACATCCGGGATATCGATCCCGCGCGCGGCCACATCCGTTGCCACCAGAACCGTCACCTTGCCCGCCTTAAACGCGGTAATCGCCCGGTCGCGCTGTCCCTGGCTCTTGTTGCCGTGGATCGAAGCTGCGGCAAAGCCTGCCTTTTCCAGCGA
The DNA here is from genome assembly GCA_947503775.1 of uncultured Paracoccaceae bacterium. Taxonomy (GTDB): domain Bacteria; phylum Pseudomonadota; class Alphaproteobacteria; order Rhodobacterales; family Rhodobacteraceae; genus Aestuariibius. The sequence goes on from CANNFE010000001.1 coordinate 296,883, forward strand.
CTTGTATAGCTTTTCCGACCCATGCTTGGTGCGGCCAAAGACGATCGCCCGCTCGCCGTCATGCTTGGAGAGCAGTTCGATCAGCAGCTCAGACTTGGAGGCCTTCGCCACGTAGTGCAGGGACTGCGCGATCTTGTCGGCAGCCTTGCCGGGAGGGGCCACTTCGACCCGCACGGCATCGCGCAGATAGGTGCTGGCCAGCTCGTTCATTTGCTTGGGCATCGTGGCTGAAAAGAGCATCGTCTGACGCTCGTCCGGCAAAAGCGGCGCGATCTTGCGAAGCGCATGAATAAAGCCGAGATCCAGCATCTGATCGGCCTCGTCAAGGACAAGGAACCGCGTCTCGTCCAGACGCACGGCCTTGCGGTCGAGCAGGTCGATCAGACGCCCGGGCGTTGCCACAAGCAGATCGACGCCGCGTTCAAGACGGCGGATCTGGCCGATAATCCCGGCCCCGCCGACGACCAGCGCCACTTTCAGGTGCGTGCCTTCGGTATAGGCGCGCAGGTTGTCCGAGATCTGCTTGGCCAGCTCGCGCGTCGGCGCAAGGATCAGGCCCCGCGCCGTCTTGGGCGCAGGCTTGCCGCCATCGCCCAGAAGCGCGTCGATCATCGGCAGACCGAACGCCGCCGTCTTGCCGGTGCCCGTCTGGGCAAGGCCCATGACATCGCGTCCGTTCATCGCATGCGGGATCGCCTGGCTTTGAATCGGGGTTGGTTTGATAATGCCTTGTTTCTCCAAGGCTTTGATCAGTCGGGGCGCAAGCCCCAGCATATCGAAATCCATCAGTATCCTTCTGCCCGCCCTTTTCGGACGGACCACGCCAAATTGGCGCAAAGAGGGGCGCGCACGTACTCGGCCCGGGACCTCGTGTCCCCTGCCCGACATGGCGCCGGACCCCCCTGCGTGACTGTGGGAATCGTTGTGGCGTCGGATCGTTCCGTACCGTTTGCACGGGCTGCTCACGCGGCAGTCCATCCGTCACCTTGCCGGTCACATGGGGATAGATGACCTGCAAGTCAACCACTGGTCTTGCCTGCGCGCAGCCTTTACACCGGGTGCGACCTTTAAGAGCCGTGCCGATGTCCGAGACGATCCTTTCCCGCTGCGAAGCCCGCGGCCTGCGCATGACAGACCAGCGCCGCACCATCGCCGCCGTCCTTCAGGATGCGGACGACCATCCGGATGTCGAGGAGCTTTATGCCCGTGCGTCGGCCCGTGATCCGCGGATTTCCATCGCAACGGTCTACCGGACGGTGAAGCTGTTCGAGGAATCGGGCATCATCGCAAAGCACGAATTCGAGGGCGGACGCGCCCGTTACGAGATCGCAGGCGGCGATCACCATGACCATCTGATCGACATGCAGTCCGGAGAGGTCATCGAATTCGTCGACCCCGAGATCGAGGCCCTTCAGGAAAAGATCGCCGAAAAGCTGGGATATCGCCTGAAAGGGCACCGGCTCGAGCTTTATGGCGTGCCGATCAAATCCTGACGTCCCCAGGGTGATGAGCCCCATCACGATCGCTGATTTGTCAGCGCCCCGCTGACCCTCTAGGCAGGACGGTGACTTCCTGAGGATCTGTCACATGGAAAACCTTCGCGGCGCCCTTCTGATGGTGGCGGCCATGGCCTGCTTCGCGCTGGAGGATATGTTCATCAAGCTGATGGCGGGCTCCATGCCGGTCGGCCAGATCCTGATCCTGCTGGGCGTCTTTGGCTCTTTGATTTTCGCCATTCTGACGCGCCTAACCGGCGGGCGCGTCTTCTCGAGCGCCCTGCGCCATCCGGCGGTGCAACTGCGCTGCCTCGGAGAGCTCATTGGCACGATGGGGTTCGTGACGGCGATTGCACTGACGCCCATCTCCTCGGCCTCCGCGATCCTGCAGGCGACGCCGCTGGCGGTGACGCTGGGCGCCGCGGTCTTTTTGGGCGCGGATGTCGGCTGGCGCCGCTGGACAGCCATCGCGGTGGGCTTTGCCGGCGTTCTGCTGATCATTCGGCCGGGTGCGGGCGATTTCGAGCCGCTCTCGCTCTTTGCCGTGCAAGGTGTGATCGGTCTTGCGATCCGTGATCTGGCGACGCGGCAGGTGCCCAAGGACATCTCCTCGATGCAGCTTTCCACCTACGCCTTCGCGACGGTCGTTCCCGCCGGCGCGATCATGATGCTGGTGGTGGGTGACACAGCAGTCGTCCCAAGCCAGGGCGACTGGCTCTTCTTGGCCGGCGCCGTCGCGATCGGCGTCATGGGGTATTACTGGATCGTCGGCGCCATGCGCGTGGGCGACATCGCGGTCGTCACGCCCTTTCGCTATACGCGCCTCGTCTTCGCGCTGATCGTCGGCATCCTCGTCTTCGGAGAGCAGCCCGATGCACTGACCTATATCGGCTCGGCGATCATCGTCGGCTCGGGGCTCTATACGCTTCTGCGCGAGGCGCGCGCCGCCCGGCGACCTGCCGCTTCCCTGTCGCGTCCGTGACGGCTAAGAGGGGCGCATTGTCACTTCTGTAAAAGGACCGCCCCCATGAGCTTTATCGTCGATATCCACGCCCGCGAGATCCTCGACAGCCGGGGCAATCCCACGGTCGAGGTCGATGTGGTCCTCGAGGACGGCACGATGGGCCGCGCCGCTGTCCCCTCCGGAGCGTCTACCGGCGCCTATGAGGCAGTCGAGATGCGCGACGGGGACAAGGACCGCTACAAGGGCAAAGGGGTTCGCAAGGCCGTCGCTGCCGTGAACGGGGAGATCGCCGAAGCGCTTGCCGGGATCGATGCGACCGAACAGACCGCCATCGACGAAGCGATGATCGAACTTGACGGAACCGACAATAAATCCCGCCTCGGCGCGAATGCGATCCTCGGCGTGTCTCTTGCCGTCGCGAAGGCTGCGGCCGAGTTCACCACCCAGCCGCTTTTTCGCTATGTCGGCGGCACGTCGGCGCGCACCCTGCCCGTTCCGATGATGAATATCATCAATGGCGGAGAGCACGCGGACAATCCGATCGATATCCAGGAATTCATGATCATGCCGGTCGCCGCCCACACGATGGACGATGCCGTCCGCATGGGGGCCGAGATCTTTCATACGCTCAAGAAAGAGCTCTCGGATGCGGGCTATTCCACCGGCATCGGCGATGAGGGCGGCTTTGCCCCCAACCTCAGATCGACCCGCGAGGCGCTGGATTTCATCCTGAGCAGCATCGAAAAAGCCAGCTACACGCCCGGCGATCAGGTCATGCTCGCCCTCGATTGCGCGGCGACTGAATATTACAAGGACGGCGCCTATCACATGGAGGGCGAAGGCAAGGTCCTGACCTCGGATGAAAACGTCGCTTACCTTCAGCAACTCGTGGCGGACTACCCGATCTTTTCGATCGAGGACGGCATGTCCGAGGATGACTGGGACGGCTGGGCGGCCCTGACCGAGGTGCTGGGCGATCAGGTCCAGCTCGTCGGGGACGATCTTTTCGTCACCAACCCCGCCCGCCTGAAGGACGGGATCGAAAAACGCTCGGCCAACTCGCTGCTCGTGAAGGTCAACCAGATCGGCACTCTCACCGAAACCCTGCAAGCCGTCGATATGGCCCATCGCGCCCGCTTCACCTGCGTGATGTCCCACCGTTCAGGCGAAACCGAAGACGCCACCATCGCGGATCTCGCCGTCGCGACCAATTGCGGCCAGATCAAAACCGGCTCGCTCTCCCGCTCCGACCGGCTGGCCAAGTACAACCAGCTTTTGCGCATCGAAGAGATGTTGGGCGAAAGCGCCATCTATGCGGGCAAGTCGATCCTGAAATGACGGTCGAGGCTTTCGCCAAGGCTGTTGGCGGTGCTCTCATCCACATCACCGCCGCATCGAATCTACCGCTTATCCGGGAATACGGGCTGCGCCCGGCAGCCCGTCTTGCTCAGTTGGCGGGGATAGACCCGCATAGTATTATTTTGCGCAAAGACCGCGAATGCCTGTCAATCTCGGATCGCACCGCGACCCTGAACCATCAACTCCCGATCCGGCACGGATTGAACGCGGCCCGCAAGATGCTGGACGGATACACGCCCGAGGAGTGGGCAAAGCAGCTGGACGAGCGAATTTTCTTCTGGCCCAAATCGCAAGGCCTCGACTTCGCCAAAAGCGTCAAAGCGGATTTGCCCATCCACGCGTTCGAGCTTGACGCGAAGCTCTTTGCCGATCTTTTCTGGGTCGATATCGATCTTTGTCCGATCAACAGCGGAAACTTTACGCAAGGCGGAGCCCATGCACCGAGAGGCGATTGGATCTACACGCCGCTTTCAGACGGGCTCGAGGTGTTTCGATCCAAGCGGATCGAACGGGACCTTAAGAAGGGGCGCGATAGCATCAAGGAAATCTCTTTAAAACGTTTGATCGATCCCCAGACGCTGGCACATCTCTTTGGGCAAACCACTCTCTGAGAAAGACACCCGCTAAAAAAAGAAAAAGGGGCCAGTCTGGCCCCTTTCCCTCTAACTCAATGAAGCGTGCGGCTTAGTTCCACCAGCCTTCGTCTACGCCTTCCATCTCCTCGAGCTGCTCTTCTGTCATGCGTGTGACATAGGCATAGCTCTGGTCATCGACGGCGATCAGCTTCACGTCCTCGACGGGGATCATCACGTGCTTGTCGGCGATATCGAGAAAGCCACCGATTTCGGCTACGATGCCGATCATTTGGCCGTCCTTCGACAGGATGATATCCTCGATCTCACCGATGTCGTTCCACTCGGTGTTGACCTCGTCATAGGTCTCGTTCTGGCCCCAGGTCGCGTCGTCCATCTCGCTGCTCATCACGTAGATCTCACCACCGGTGATATCGCGCGTGCGGATCAGGTTTTCGTTGTCCATGGAGGCGTGACCTTCGGCATAGGCCAGGCCTGCGGACATCGTAAGGGCTGCGATTGCGGTCATAGTGCGTTTCATGATCTGCTCCTCTTGTTGCAGTACATCACTGAAATGAAAATCGAGGGGCAGACGTTCCAAAAAAGATGACGGATACTGCGAATATTTCCGCCAAAGCGGCTAAAATTATCAAACAGTTGAGCCTTGCGCCTCATCCTGAAGGCGGCTGGTATCGGCAGACGTGGATCGCGGATGCGCAAGAGAGGGAACGGCCTTCAGGAACCGCCATCCTCTTTCTCCTGGCGGATGGGGAAGCCAGCCATTGGCACAAGGTCGATGCGACCGAGATCTGGCTCTTTCATGCGGGCGCACCGCTTGAGCTGAGAACCAGCCCGACCGATGACGGCCCGTCGGACAAGGCGCTCCTTGGACCCGATCCGCTGGACGGCATGTCGCCTCAGATCATCGTGCCCAAGGATCACTGGCAGGCCGCGCGCACCACAGGGGAGTACACGCTTGTCTCCTGCACCGTCTCGCCCGGCTTCCGGTTCGAAGGCTTCACCCTCGCGCAGCCCGGCTTTGACATCCCCTAGCCCATCGCCCGCACCAGCCAGAGCGTCACCCCCGGGAGCGCCACCAGAACGCCCACGCGCAGCAGATCGGACGCCACAAAGGGCAGAACCCCGCGATAGGTCTGCTCAATGGGAATATCGCGCCCCACCTGATTGATAATGAAAAGGTTCAGCCCCACCGGCGGCGTGATCAGGCCGACCTCCACCACGATCAGCGCAAGGATCCCGAACCAGATCGCCGTTTCCTCGGGCGTTAGCCCGAAATCGAGCGCCATGACGATCGGAAAGAAGATCGGCACGGTCAGAAGGATCATCGACAGCGAATCCATCACGCAGCCAAAGACCAGATAGGCCGCCAGCATCGCCAGCAGCACCGCCATCGGCGCAAAGCCCTGCCCCGTCACCCAGTCCGACAAAAGCTGCGGCGCCCGCGTCGTCGCGAGAAACGAATTGAAAAGCGCCGCCCCGAAGACGATGAAAAAGATCATCGCAGTCGCCTGTGCGGTTTCCAAAATGGCTTCCAAAAACGCCGCTCGCGTCAGATCGCGGGTAAAGACGCCGTAAAGCCCCGTCAGCACCGCGCCCACGGCCGCCCCTTCGGTCGGCGTGAAAAGCGCGTCGGGCCCGGGCGTGCTCCAGTCCCAGTCGCCCGCGATGCCGTACATGACCAGACCAAAGATGAAAATCACCGGCCATGTCGCCGCCAGCGACCGCATCCGCTGCCGGTAGGGCACCCGATCGGCCGTTCCCGCCGCTCCGGGAGCCACCCGCACATAGATCGCGACGACCGCCATATAGCCCAGCATCGCGAGGATCCCCGGCACGAGAGCGGCCACGAACATCTTCACGATATTCTGCTCCGTCAGGATCGCGTAGATCACCAGAATAATCGAAGGCGGGATCAGGATGCCCAGTGTGCCGCCCGCCGCCAGCACCCCGGTGCTCAGCGCGTCGGAATAGCCGCGCTGGCGCATCTCGGGCAGCGCCACCTGCCCCATTGTCGAGGCTGTCGCCAACGACGATCCGCAGACCGCGCCAAACCCCGCGCAGGCGCCGACAGACGCCATCGCCACGCCGCCGCGCCGATGCCCCAGCCAATCGGAGGCCGCCGCGAACAACGCCGCCGACATGCCCGATTTGGTGGCGAACTGCCCCATCAGTAGGAAAAGCGGCACGATCGACAGCGAATAGCTCGCGAACGTATCGTAAGTCAGCGTCTTGAGCTGTGCGAGCGGTGGCGCCATCGTCCCTCTCACGACCCAGATCCCGAGGATTCCCGTCAGGGCCATGGCGACCGCGATCGGCACCCTCAGGAAGATCCCGACCAGCATGAGAGCGAACCCCGCCAGAGCGATCTCGAGCCCGGTCAAATCCGCGACGTCTTGGCTGTCTCTGCCGGCTCGGCGCCGGCCATCGTCCAGTTCACCGATCGCCAGACGGTATAGGCCGAGACAATGACGAAGACCCAAGCGCCGATCAGAGCCAGCCCGTGCAAGATCCAGATCGGGATCTCCAGCTCATAGGTCGTCTCGGGGTAGAACGGCTTGTATCCCATACCGAGCCGGTCCCTCCAGACGTCCGAGAAATAGGGGAACTTCTCGCCAAATCCTAGATAGAACCGCCAGGCGATGAGCGCGGCCAAACCGGTCACAAGCAGATCTCCGATCACTCCGAAAACCGCGCGGATGCGCGGGCCGAGCCGGTCCACCAGAAGATCAACGGTGACATGCCGCCGTTGAAGCTGGCACCACGGCAGAAAGGCAAAGACGGCAATCGCAACGCCCGCCTCGACCAGCTCATAGTCGCCCCGGATCGGCCCGACTCCGTCGATCCGGCGTCCAATGATCGAAACAACCACCATGCAGGCGACACCAACCAGAAGGACGCCGCCCAGATAGGCGAGCCCGCGCGAGAGCGCGCCCAATGCACGCCCGACCTTCGCTTCTGTCTCAACCGCCAATCCCATGCCGCGCATCCAAAGCGCAGCAGGCGCCAGGTTTCAACCGTCCCTTACAGCTGGTTGGTGTTGAATGTGTCGCATTGGGTCAAATCACCGGTCTCGTAGCCGCGAATGAACCAACGCTGCCGCTGTTCGCTGGTGCCATGTGTGAAGGTGTGCGGCTGCACGACCTGCCCCGATTGCCGTTGCAGCATGTCGTCCCCGATCTGCCGGGCTGCGTTGACGGCTTCGTCCAGATCCCCCGGCTCAAGCGATCCGAACCGGCTTTCGGCCGCGCGCGCGAAGATGCCTGAGAAGCAATCGGCCTGCAGCTCGATCCGCACCGACAGCGCATTCGATTCGCGCGGGCTGGCCCGCTGGCGCAGGGCGTTGACCTCTCCAAGGATGCCCAGCTCGTTCTGCACGTGATGGGCGACCTCATGAGCAATCACATAGGCCGCCGCGAAATCGCCGCTCGCCCCCAGACGCCGGTCAAGCGTGTAGAAGAAGTCTGTATCGAGATAGGCGCGTTCATCCGCCGGACAGTAGAACGGCCCCGTCGCCGCCGAAGCGCCGCCGCAGGCCGAGCGCACGGTGCCGCTAAATAGCACCAGCTCCGGCTCGTCATAGGGCCGTCCCAACTGCCGCTCGAAGATGTCGGTCCAGACCTCTTCGGTATCGGCCAGCGTCACCGACACGAACTGCGCCATCTGATCGTCCTCGGCCGTGATCTCCTGACGCGGAGCAGAGGACTGCCCGCCGCCGACCGCCTGCAGGAAGGGCGTCACGTCGATCCCGAAGAACCACCCTAAAAGCAAAACGACGATCAGCCCCAGCCCGCCAATCCCTCCGGCCGCGCGGCGCCCGCCGCTTCTGCGCCGATCTACGATATTCCCGCTTCCGCGGCGTCCTCGCCATCTCATCGGCTGTCCTTTCCCTGTCGTCGCAGCGCTCCGGCTTGACCTGCCGCCGCCGCCATGTCCTATGACCATGAACGAGCGAGAGCCGAAAATGATCCGACGCCTTTACGACTGGACCCTGGCCCTTGCGGCGACCCGCCACGCGATGTGGGCGCTTTTCATCATTTCTTTCATCGAAAGCTCGGTCTTTCCGATCCCGCCCGATGTGCTGCTGATCCCGATGGTGCTGGCCCGCCCACACCGCGCCTTCGAAATCGCGGCGCTTTGCACCGTGGGCTCGGTCATGGGAGGGCTCGCAGGCTACTGGATCGGCTACGGCCTCTTCGAGCAGGTCGGCCGACCCGTCCTCGAATTCTATGGCAAGGACGCCTATTTCGATGACTTCGCGACCCGTTACAACGAATATGGGGCATGGGCCGTGCTGATCGCGGGCGTCACACCCTTCCCGTTCAAGGTTATCACGATCCTCTCGGGATCGACGGGGCTGAACCTCACGGTTTTCATCATCTCCTCGATCATCGCCCGCGCCTTTCGCTTTTTTCTGGTCGCGGGCCTTCTGTGGAAATTCGGCGAGCCGATCCGCGAGTTCATCGAAAAGCGCCTTAACCTGCTCTTCGTGATCTTCTGCGTGCTGCTCGTGGGCAGCTTTGCTCTGGTGCGCTTTATATGACCTCCCGCGCGCTGGTCCTTTTCGCCGCCGGGGGCTCGCTGGCGCTTCTTCTGGGAGCTTGGGCCTTCCAACTCGCAGGCTTCGCGCCTTGCGCGATGTGCCTCTGGCAACGCTGGCCCCATGCGGCCGCCGTGGCCATCGGGATCGTCGCCTATGTCAGCCCGGTCGCCGCCTGGCTGGGCGCTGCCGCCGCCGCCACGACATCCGGCATCGGCGTCTTTCATACCGGCGTCGAACGCGGCTGGTGGGACGGCCCGTCAAGCTGCAGCGGCGGCGGTGGCCTGACCGGGGATCTCCTCTCCACCGACATCCCCGATATCGTCATGTGCGACGAGGTTGCGTGGAGCCTCGCTGGCCTTTCCATGGCCAGCTGGAACGCAATCGCCTCGGCGGCCCTTGTCATCGTCTGGATTGCGGCCGCCCGCCGCGCCTAACCCGCCCCGCCGCGCCGTGTCGATAAAAGCAGGTTCGTCTCGCTGCGCTGCACGCCGTCCATCCGCCGGATGGCAAACAGCGCCGCATCCAGATCCTCGAGCGTCTCGGTTCCCAGCTCCACGATCAGATCCCAGGTTCCGTTGGTCGAATGCACCGCCACCACATCGGCCCGCCTGAGCAGCGCGCCCCGGATCCGCTCCGTGCCGCGCCCCTCGATGCCCAGCATCATCAAACCGCGCACCTTGTGCAGGGCGACATCCGCGCGGGTCAGAACAGTGAATCCCGCGATCTCCTCGCTCTGGGTCAGCCGCGTGAGCCGCGCGCGCACGGTCGCCCGCGATAGCCCCAGGTCGGCCGCAAGCTGAGACAGCGACGCCCGCCCGTCCCGGCGCAGGGCGGCGATCAGCCGGGCATCGGTCTGTGACAGTTCGGACATCTCACCTTTCCAAATCGGATAATCTTCGTTCGTTTTGCGCAATCCGGCAGCTTCCGTCCAGAGCCGTTCTCGTCAATCCTTCGCCTCAGACCCAGCCGGAGACCAAGATGACCCCACAGACCTGCATCCTTGTCGGCATCCCGATGGACAGCGGCAAGCGCCGTCAGGGCTGCCGGATGGGGCCTGACGCCCTGCGGATCGCGGGCCTCGCCGACACTCTGCAAGAGCTGGGACACACCGTCGAGGATCGCGGAACCGTCACGCCCGAGCCGGCACAGCCTGCGACAAGACCGCCCCTCCATGCGCTGGCCGAGACCGTGAGCTGGACGAAGGCCATCGCGCGCGCGGCTCAAAGCGCCGCTGCGCAAGGCATGCCTATCTTCCTTGGTGGCGATCACGCGCTCTCGCTGGGCACCCTCACTGGTCTCGCGGCCCATGCAAAACAGCAGAACCGCCTGCTCTTCGTCCTCTGGCTCGACGCTCATGCCGACTTCCATACGCCCGCCACGACACAAAGCGGCAATCTGCACGGCACCCCTGTCGCCTATGCCGCCGGCCGGGACGGCTTCGACGACTTCCCGCCCTTCCCCGCCACGATCCCCGGCGAGCGGATCGCCATGATTGGCCTCCGCTCCGTCGATCCCGAGGAAAAAGCGGCCTTGGATGGCACGGGCATCCACCTCACCGACATGCGCGCGCTCGACGAACGGGGCCTACGCACCCCGCTGGCGGCTTTCCTGACCCGCGTAGAGCAGGCAAACGGCCTTCTCCACGTCTCCTTCGACACGGACTTCCTCGATCCGGACATTGCCCCGGCTGTCGGCACGACTGTCCCAGGCGGCGCGACTCTGCGTGAGGCGCATCTGGCGATGGAGATGCTCTGCGACAGCGGCCTCGTCACCTCTCTCGATCTGGTCGAGCTCAACCCCTTTCTTGACCATGCAGGCAAGACTGCTCAGCTTCTCGTCGATCTGACGGCCTCCCTCATGGGGCGCCGCATCTTCGACCGACCCACACGAGGCCCCAAATGACCCAGCCCGGCGCACTCGCCCTCGTCCCCTTCGTCTCCGTCGATCACATGATGCAGATCGTTCACCGCATCGGGATCGAACCTCTCCTGACCGGCCTTGCGACGGCCATCGAAGACGATTTCCGCCGCTGGGAAAGCTTCGACAAGACGCCGCGCATCGCCTCGCACTCTCCCGAAGGCGTGATCGAGCTGATGCCGACCTCCGACGGCGACACCTACGGCTTCAAATACGTGAATGGGCATCCCAAGAACTGGAAGGACGGCCGCCAGACCGTGACCGCCTTCGGCCTGCTCGCCGATGTCGCGACCGGCTATCCGGTCCTGCTTTCCGAGATGACGATCCTGACGGCCCTGCGCACCGCCGCAACCTCGGCCATGGCGGCGCGTCATCTTGCGCCCAAGGGCGCGCGGACCATGGCGGTGATTGGCAACGGGGCCCAGTCCGAATTCCAGTCCATCGCCTTCAAGACAATCTGCGGCATCGAAGAGGTCCGCCTCTTCGACATCGACACCGACGCTACCGACAAATGCGCTGCAAACCTCGCTCAGAGCGGCCTGCGGATCACCAAATGCCCCACTGCGGAAGAGGCGATCGAAGGCGCGCAGATCGTCACGACCGCCACCGCCGACAAACGCAACCAGCAGATCCTGACCGACAACATGGTCGGCTCGGGCCTGCACATAAACGCGGTCGGCGGCGACTGCCCTGGCAAGACCGAACTGGCCGAGGCAATCCTGCATCGCTCTGACATCTTTGTCGAATATCCGCCCCAGACCCGCATCGAAGGCGAGATCCAGCAACTGGATCCCGATCACCCTGTTACCGAACTTTGGGAAGTTATCACGGGCAAGACACCGGGCCGCAGCAGCGCCGCACAGATCACGCTTTTCGACAGCGTTGGCTTCGCGACCGAGGATTTCTCAGCACTGCGCCACATCCACGGTCTCGCCAAGGAAACCGGGCTCTACACCGATCTCGACATGCTGGCCGATCCCGACGACCCGCGCGATCTTTACGGGATGCTCATGCGCGCGGGGCCAAAGGCTCACTGAAGCCGCAGACCGCCCGCCACGCTGTATTCGCCGACCAGGTTCTGCCACTCTCCGGCCGACACCTCCTTGCGATGGGTGAACCGCACCGAATGCAGCGGCCCCTCGATCTCGTCCTGCCAGAATTCGATGAAATCGAAGAGCTTGGGATGATCCGGCGCAAGATCATACTCCTGCCAGACAAAGCTGTTCAACACATGCGGGTGATCGGGCATATGATAGTAAAGCTCCGCCGTGGTCAACCCGTATCCCCGCAGCATCAGTTCCGTCTCCGAGCACATGTTGTCACTCCATGTCTTGACTGCACGGAGGGCATGAGAGCGCGTATCAATTAATAAATCAACAATAACAGTATGTTGACGCTCACCCGCCGTGGCTGCCAGCGCGTGACCGCATTGGGCGTTGCACCCTACATTCACGGTCTGATACAGTATTGCCAACAAGATATAGAGACCTCTGGCAAACAGGCGACTTACGTGAACGACACCCCCGAAGATCCTGAAAATTCTGGCGAAATGCCGCCCGAGCGCCCTCAATTCGACGGCCCCTCCATCTCGATCGAAGACGAGATGAAGACCTCCTATCTCGACTACGCGATGTCGGTCATCGTCTCCCGCGCGATCCCCGATCTGCGCGACGGGCTTAAACCCGTGCATCGCCGCATTCTCTACGCGATGCACGAGACGGGAAACACACACGACAAGTCTTACCGCAAATCGGCCCGCCCCGTCGGCGATGTCATGGGTAAATACCACCCCCACGGCGACAGCGCGATCTACGACGCTCTCGTTCGGATGGCGCAGGATTTCTCCATGTCGCTGCCGCTTCTCGACGGTCAGGGCAATTTCGGCTCCATGGACGGTGATAACCCCGCAGCCATGCGCTATACCGAAGTGCGCATGGACAAGCCCGCCGCCTATGTCCTGGCCGATATCGACAAGGACACGGTCGATTTTCAGGACAATTACGACGGCAAGGACCGCGAGCCGACCGTCCTGCCCGCCCGCTTTCCCAACATGCTGGTTAATGGCGCGGGCGGCATCGCCGTCGGTATGGCCACGAACATTCCGCCGCATAATCTGGGCGAGGTCATCGACGCCTGCCTTGCGCTGATCGAGGATCCCGATCTCAGCTCCGAACAGCTGATCGACTACATCCCCGGCCCCGACTTCCCCACCGGCGGCATCATGCTGGGCCGCTCGGGCGCGCGAAAAGCCTATCTGGAAAGCCGCGGCAGCGTGATCCTGCGGGCCCGCACCCGGATCGAGGAAATCCGCAAGGATCGCTACGCAATCATCGCCGACGAAATTCCCTATCAGGTCAACAAGGCCTCGATGATCGAAAAGATCGCCGAACAGGTCCGCGAGAAAAAGATCGAGGGCATCGCCCACGTCCAGGACGAAAGCGACCGCAACGGCATCCGCGTCGTCGTCGAACTCAAGCGCGACGCAACGGCCGAAGTCGTCCTCAACCAGCTCTTCCGCTTCACGCCGATGCAGACGAACTTCGCCTGCAACATGCTGGCCCTCAACGGCGGCCGTCCCGAAACCCTGACGCTACGTCGCTTCCTGACGAGCTTTCTCGACTTCCGCGAAGAGGTCGTCGCCCGCCGCACCGCCTATGAACTCAGGAAGGCGCGCGAGCGCTCGCACATCCTCTGCGGTCTGGCCGTCGCCGTCTCCAATGTGGACGAGGTCGTGCGCACGATCCGCGCCTCCGCCGATGCCGCCGAGGCCCGCGAAAAGCTGATGACCCGCCGCTGGCCCGCTCAGGAGATCCTCGAATACATCCAGTTGATTGACGATCCGACCCACACGGCCAATGAGGACGGCACCTATAACCTGTCGGAAACCCAGGCCCGCGCGATCCTCGACCTGCGCCTCCAGCGCCTGACCCAGATCGGCGTCAAGGAAGTCACCGACGAGCTGGAAGAGCTCGCCGCGAAGATCCGCGACTACCTCGACATCCTCGGCTCTCGCGAGCGGATCATGGAGATCATTCGCAGCGAACTGACCGAGGTCAAAGACCTTTTCGCCGTCCCCCGCCGAACCGAGATCGTCGACTGGTCCGGCGATATGGAGGACGAGGACCTTATCGAGCGCGAGGATATGGTCGTGACCGTCACGCAAGGCGGCTACATCAAGCGCACGCCGCTCGCCGATTTCCGCGCGCAGCGGCGCGGCGGCAAGGGTCTTTCCGGCATGCAAACCAAGGAAGAGGATGTCGTCACAACCCTCTTCGTGGCCAATACCCACACACAGCTGCTTTTCTTCACGACCGACGGGATGGTCTACAAGCTCAAGACCTGGCGCCTGCCGCAAGGCTCCCGCACGGCCAAGGGCAAGGCCATCGTCAACATCCTGCCCATCCCGCAAGGTGTCTCCGTCGCCGCTATCCTGCCCATCGACCGGGACGAGGAGGACTGGCAGGACCTGCAGGTGATCTTTGCCACCAGCGCGGGCGATATTCGACGCAACACGCTCAGCGACTTCACCAATGTGCGCGCCAACGGTAAGATCGCCATGAAACTGCCCGAGGATGGCAGCGTCAGCCTCGTCAATGCCCGCATCGCATCCGAAGACGACGACGTGATGCTCGTGACCCAGTCGGGCCGCGCCATCCGCTTTTCGACCACCGCCGTGCGCGTTTTCAAGGGCCGCGACAGCACCGGCGTGCGCGGGATCCGTCTGGGCGAGAACGACCGCGTCGTCTCCATGTCGATCATCCGCCATTTCGAAGCAGACCCGGCCGAGCGCGCCGCCTATCTCAAGATGCGCCGCGCCATGGCAGGCCTCGCGGACGATGCCGAAACCGACGACGAGGAAGACACCGCCCCCGGCTCCATCAGCCAGGAACGCTATGCCGAGATGTCTGCGTCCGAAAATCTGATCCTGACGATCACGTCCCAAGGCATGGGCAAGCTTTCCTCCTCACACGACTATCCCGTCCGCGGTCGCGGCGGCCAGGGCGTCGCGGCGATGGATCGCGCCATGCGCGGCGGTCCCCTCGTCACCAGTTTTCCGGTCGATATCCACGACCAGATCATGCTGGTGACGAATATGGGCCAGTCGATCCGCGTCCCTGTCGACGGCATCTCCTTCCGCTCGCGCGGTGCAGGCGGCGTCAAGGTCTTCAACACCGGCAAGGGCGAAGAAGTCGTCAGCGTCGCTTGGATCGCCGATCAGGGCGAAGATGAGGCCGAGGTCGAAGCGCCCGGCGACGAGTGAGGTCCGGGCACAACAGGCTGAGATCTCACGAAAACCGGCATTTACCCGGCAGTCAGTTCGGTTGTAACACGCCGACCTGAACTCCGTTCATAAACTACTTCAACTGCACCACATTCGCAAAACCGAAAGACATAAGATGAAGACGCATTTTCTCGCAGCCCTTTCCGCGATCACACTTCTGCCGCTCGACGCGACCGCCCAAACGGTGCTGAACGGCGGCGAGCTCGAATTCCGCTACAGCGCCTTCACCGACCTCGACGACGCCGACAAGACCCAATTCGCGGGCTCCTATGAGCTTGGCTTCTCTCCAACCTTCGCATTTCAGGGCGATGTCAGCGCCGGCAATTTCGGCTTCATCGACGAGTGGTTCCTGAACGGCACGCTCCACGGGATCTACCAGCCCACCGAACGCGCCTCCTTCGGTGTCTTTCTTGGCAGCGAAACCATCGCCGATCTTGACGATGAAAAACCCTATTTCGGGATCGAAGCGGCCTATGAGTTCAACTTCGCCTATATGCAAGGATACGCCAATATCTTCGAAGACGGTGACGATACCGTCCAATACGGCCTTTCGGGCGGCCTGACCTCGCGCGGGCTGGGCTACAATCGCCTCTCCATCGACCGGATCGATGCCGATGACACGTCCTTCACCCGCTATGCCATCCTCGGCGGCTTCGAAATTGCGAACTCCGTCGCCGTCATAGGCGAATTCGGAACGCTCGAGGTCGAGGCGGACGGAAACAGCGACAGTGAAACCTTCTTTGGCCTCGGCGTCAGATACGGGTTCGGACGGGACGGAAAGACCACTTTCGACCGCCGCGGCAGCCTGACAATCCTGCCGGGTCTCTGAACCGGCCCTCATCTTGCCCAAAATACCTCAGGGGATTTTCAAGGGGACGGCGTCCCCTTGAAGGCCCGCGCGGCCCGAGCGCAAAAGCATCATATGCGGCGCAAGCCGCACCGCCTTTTCAAAGCGGCCCGCTCCGACTATCTCATCCCCCATGACCCAAACCCTCCACATCATCGGCGGCGGCATGGCCGGATCCGAAGCCGCCTGGCAGGCCGCCAATGCAGGCCTCCAGGTGGTGATCCACGAGATGCGCCCCAAGGTCGAAACCTTCGCCCACCAGACCGACAATCTCGGAGAGATGGTCTGCTCCAATTCCTTTCGCTCCGACGATGACGAACAGAACGCCGTCGGCCTTCTTCACTGGGAGATGCGTCAGGCAAACGGTCTCATCATGGCCGCCGCCGACACCCACCGCCTTCCCGCGGGCGGCGCGCTCGCCGTCGACCGCGAGCCCTTCGCCGAAACGGTCACGGCCCAGCTCAAAGCACATCCAAACATTCGTGTCAGCTACGAGGAAATCACCGACCTGCCGACCGAGGGCCACTGGATCATCGCCACCGGCCCCCTCACCTCCGGCGCCCTCGCCCACGCGATCCAGCAGGAAACCGGCACCGACGCGCTCGCCTTCTTCGACGCCATCGCGCCGATCATCCACCACGACAGCATCGACATGTCCAAGGCCTGGATGCAGTCCCGCTACGACAAGGGCGACACCGAGGAAGAACGCACCGCCTATCTCAACTGCCCCATGGACCGCGCCCAATACGACGCTTTCATCGATGCCCTCCTCGCCGCCGAAAAGACCGAGTTCAAGCCAGGCGAAACCGCCGGCTATTTCGACGGCTGCCTGCCGATCGAAGTGATGGCCGAGCGCGGCCGCGAGACGCTCCGCTTCGGCCCGATGAAGCCCGTCGGCCTCACCAACCCGTATCAGCCGGACATCAAACCCTACGCCGTCGTCCAACTCCGCCGCGACAACGCGCTCGGGACGCTTTACAACATCGTGGGCTTTCAGACAAAGATGAAGTACGGCGCCCAAGCCTCTGTTCTCAAGATGATTCCCGGCCTGCAAGACGCTCGCTTCGCCCGGCTCGGCGGCATCCACCGCAACACCTTCCTGAACTCCCCGACTCTTCTCGACGCCCAGATGCGGCTCAAATCGCGGCCCCATATCCGCTTTGCCGGTCAGATCACCGGCGTCGAAGGCTATGTGGAAAGCGCCGCGATGGGCCTTCTGGCCGCCCGCCTCGCCACCGCCGAGATATCCGGCCAGACCCTGCCCGACGTCCCGCCCACCACCGCCACAGGCGCCCTCGTCACCCACATCACCGGCGGCGCCGATGCCAAGACCTTCCAGCCGATGAACGTCAATTTCGGCCTCTTTCCCCCGGTCGAGGGCCTCAAGGGCGGCCGGCGTGGCCGCAAGGACCGCTACAAGGCCTATACGGACCGCGCCAAAGCCGACTGGCTGAACTGGCTCGGCACCCGCGAACTGGACGCTGCCTGAAACCGCGTTAACCTTGCCCCATGGCACAAAGCTATCTCGACCGGATCTATGCCGCCCAAACCCAAGAGGAACGGGCGCAACTCTACGCCGACTGGGCCGATAGCTATGACAGCGAACTGGACGCGGCCGGCTATGCCACTCCGGGCCGCGTGGCCGAGGCTCTGGCCGCCTTCGCCTCCCTGCAGGACCCGATCCTCGATTTCGGCTGCGGCACGGGCCTGTCCGGTCTCGGCCTTCATGCCGCTGGCTTTACCGCGATCGATGGCGCCGATATCTCCGCCGAAATGCTGGGCAAGGCCCGCGAAAAGGGCATCTACCGCGATCTGATCACGCTCTCGCCGGAAACGGATCCGCCTTCGGGCTATGCCGCGATCAGCGCAACCGGCGTGATCAGCACCGGCGCTGCGCCCCCCTCCATATTGGGAACGCTCCTTCAGTCGATGCCCAAAGGTGGTCATCTCGGCCTCAGCTACAACGATCACACCCTCGCCGATCCCGCCTATACCGGCGCCCTCAACGACTGGATCGACTGCGGCGCGGCGCGCCTCCTCTTCCGCGAGCATGGCGAGCACCTGCCCGCCATCGATATGAAATCCACCGTCTACGTCATTGAAAAAGCGTGAGAACCCGCTTCGCGCCGTCCCCGACCGGCCCTCTCCATCTCGGTCACGCCTTCTCGGCCATAACGGCCTTCGACCTCGCGCGTGCAAAAGGCGGAGAGTTCCTGCTGCGCATCGAAGACACTGACCGCGCCCGCAGCAAACCCGCCTTCGAACAGGCGATCCATGACGATCTAGGCTGGCTTGGCCTGTCATGGCCCAAACCCGTCTGGCGCCAATCCGAGCGACTTCATCTCTATGAAGCTGCAATCGAGGACTTGATTGCAAAGGATCTCGTCTATCCCTGCTCATGCAGCCGCGCCGATATCCAATCCGCTCTCTCGGCCCCGCAAGAAGGCGTGACCCACCTGCCTCCCGATGCACATGTCTATCCAGGCACCTGCCGAGGCCGGCCCATCTTGAGCCGCCGAAAAACAGACGCCCTGCGTCTCGATCTTGCGAAGGCGTTGAATCTCACCGGACCTCAACCGTTTGAGGAGATCGGCCCACTCCATCCCGGCCTGCACCAATGGAGCCACGCGCGCTTGCAGGCCGAGATCGGCGATATCGTTCTCTACCGCCGGGACATCCAGGCCGCCGCCTATCATCTCAGCGTGGTTGTCGACGATGCCGCGCAGGGGATCACCTATGTCATCAGGGGGATGGACCTTTTCGAGGCGACGCCCATCCAGCGCATCCTGCAAACCCTTCTCTCTCTGCCGACCCCGATTTACCACCACCACCGCCTGATCCGCGACGAGACCGGCAAGCGCTTGGCCAAACGCGACGACGCCCGCGCCCTCTCCCGCTACCGCGCCGAGGGCCTTACCCCGGGCGATATCCGTGAAGAAATCGGCCTCGCTCATCCGGACTGCACGGCGGTTAACGATACCAGCCATTAACCTTAGCACGCCGAGCAAAAACGCCACTCTTCATCTGGCAAAAAATATGCCTGCCGGAGGCTGAGGCCCGTCTCGGAAACGCTCCGGTGGAGCGTTTCAGGGCCGAAGGGTCGAAGACCCAAAAAAACCCGCGATGACGACCAGGTTTGGTCTTTCTAAAAGGCTCAAAGCCGCCCGCCCGACACCTCGACCAAAGCTTCCTCCCCGTCGCGCAAAGCGATAAAGAAACACGTCCGCGCCCCGGTATGGCAGGCCGGGCCGGTCTGCCGCACCGTCACCAGAAGGCAATCGCGGTCGCAATCGATTCGCATCTCGACCAGCTCCTGAGTATGGCCCGACGTCTCGCCCTTGACCCAGAAGGCCTGCCTCGACCGCGACCAATAGGTGACGCGATTGCTCTCCAATGTCCGCAAAACGGCTTCGGAATTCATCCAGGCCAGCATCAGAACCGCGCCATCGGTCACATCCTGAGCAATCACGGGGATCAGGCCCTGATCGTTGTAGCGCAAGGTCGCAGGATCGAACGTCATAGCGATTTTCCTTTGGCACCGGCCGGTCAAGCGCCTATCTAGAAACAAATCCGAGGAGAGGCTAGACATGACGACCGACGCCGACCTGATGAAGCTCTATTCCAGTCGCATCCTGGCGCTGGCCGCTGGCCTGCCAAAGACTGCGCGGCTCGAAACGCCGACGGCAACGGCCAAGCGGCGCTCCCCGCTCTGCGGCTCGACGGTCACCGTGGATCTCAGGCTCGAGGACGGGCGCGTGACCGACTTTGCACAGGATGTGAAGGCCTGCGCGCTGGGACAGGCCGCCGCATCGATTGTCGCAGAGGCCATTATCGGCCTGACCGAAAGAGAGGTGCGCGCCGGGCGCGACGCTCTGGGCGCGATGCTCAAGGAGAACGGACCGGTTCCGCCTGCGCCTTTCGACGGGCTTGAGGTTCTGGAGCCGGCCAGGGATTACAAGAACCGTCACGCCTCGATCATGCTGGCCTTCGACGCAACGCTGGACGCCTTCGAAACAGCTAAGGCCCGCACTTGACCCTCGCCGCCAGCAAGACTTTTCTAGAAAAGTCTTAAGTCAAATTCTTCTAGAAGAATTTGCCCGCCCCACCCAAAAAAAACCGCCGCACTTCCAATGAAGGAAGGCGGCGGAGGAAAAGCGTGTCCGCGTGGGACCCGATCGCCTTGGCCGGACGGGCAGGCAAAAACCCGTCAGGCAGGGAGGTGAAACAGGCAGGAAACCCTCCGTTCTCGCATCAAAGGTTGGGACAGGGATGCAAGGGGCAGATCGGCACGGACCGCAGGCAGGTCAGTCTCTCTCAGGTCTCCTCAGATCAGACCGGGCAGAGAGAGCCCGACAAACAGCATCACAACAAGGGAGACAGCTCCGACCGCATCCCAGACAATCGTCTCGCGGGATCGGATCAGGGCGCTTTTGATATCATCGGCCATCGGCTGTCTCCTTCGTTTCGTTGACCTTTTGTTCTCACTTATTAACCATCCTGTAAAGAACTTTTTAAGAACATTCGAGAACAAAACGAGCCTTGCAGCCCTAACCGACTGATATCAAACGGATTGCCTTGTCCTGCTCCATCAGCCACAGCAGAACCCGCACCGCCTGGCCCCGCGCGCTCGTCAGATCCGCGTCACCGGCCAGCAAGGCCCGCGCATCCGACCGGGCCGTCGACATCAGGCCCGCCTGACGCTCCAGATCGGCGATCCGGAACCGCGGCAGCCCCGATTGCGCCGTTCCGATGACATCGCCGGCCCCCCGCATCGCCAGATCCTCTTCCGAAATGCGAAAGCCATCCTCGGTCTCGCGCAGGATCTGAAGCCGCCGCTCCCCGCTGTCGCTCAGCGGCGCCTGATACATCAAAAGACAGGTCGAGGCGGCCGCTCCGCGCCCGACCCGACCGCGCAACTGGTGAAGCTGCGCCAGCCCGAACGTCTCGGCCCGCTCGATCACCATGATCGAGGCGTTGGGGACGTTCACCCCCACCTCGATCACCGTCGTTGCGACAAGCACGCTTGTCTCGCCCGCCACGAACCGCGCCATCGCCGCGTCCTTTTCGGCAGGTGGCATCTGGCCGTGGACCAGTCCGACGATACCCTCCCCCAGCGCCGCGCGCAGCGATTTGAACCGCTCCTCGGCAGCAGTCATGTCGAGCGTTTCGCTCTCCTCGACCAGAGGGCAGACCCAGTAGGCCTGCCGCCCCTCGCTCACCGCCGCACGCAGCCGCTCGATCACCTGATCCGTCTTCGCCGTCGCCACCAACGCGGTCGTCACCGGGCTGCGCCCCGGCGGTTTCTCATCGAGGACCGACACCTCCATATCCCCGTATTGCGCCAGCTCCAGACTGCGCGGGATCGGCGTTGCCGTCATCACCAGCACATCGACCGCCTCGCCCTTCGCGCCAAGCTCCAGCCTCTGGCGCACGCCAAAGCGGTGCTGCTCATCCACGACCGCAAGCCGAAGATCGGCAAACTCCACATCCCGCTGGAAAACCGCATGGGTGCCGACAAGGATCTGGATCCGCCCGCCGGCGAGAGCCTCCAGCTTGGCCCGCCGCTCCGCTCCTTTGTCGCGACCCGTCAGGATCTCAAGTACAACGCCCGCCGCCTCGGCCAAGGGCTGGAGCCCCTCCAGATGCTGCCGCGCGAGAATCTCGGTGGGTGCCATCATCACGCCCTGCCCGCCAGCCTCCACGGCGGCCAGCAGCGCGCAGAAGGCAACCAAGGTCTTGCCCGAGCCCACATCTCCCTGAAGCAGCCGGTTCATCCGGACCGGGCGGGCCAGATCCCCCACGACCTCCTCGATCGAGCGCATTTGCGCCCCCGTCGGTTCATACGGCAAGGAGCCAAGGATCTTCGCCCTGAGCGCTCCGTCCCCGACACTCGCCCGCCCCGGCAGGGCCCGGTCCCGCGCCCGCGCCAAGGCGAGCGTCACCTGATGAGCAAAGATCTCGTCATAGGCCAGCCGCTGCCGCGCCGGATCCGCCAGACCGGCAACGCCCTCCAGATGATGGGCAGCCTCCAGCGCTGCGCGCCATCCCGGCCAGCCCTCCCGCACCCTCAAAGCCGGATCAATCCACTCAGCCAGCTCCGGCGCCCGCGCCAGGGCAGAGCTCACCGCCTTCGCCATCCCCTTCTGCGTGACCCCGGCGACCAGCGGATAAACCGGCTCGAACAGAGGAAGCGTCTCCGCCTCCTCCAGCGGAACCGCGTGGTCGGGATGGACCATCTGCGCCATCCCGTCGAACAGCTCCACCTTGCCCGACACAAGCCGCCGCTGCCCAACCGGCAAAAGCTGCGTCAGATAATCGCCGCCCCGGAAATAAACGATCTGAAACGCCGTTTGAGTGTCAGTCACATCGATGCGGTAGGGCCCGCCCCGGCGGCTGGGCGGACGGTGCCGCTGTACCTCGACCTCAACCGTCAGAACGCTCGGCAGCGGCGCCCCCTGAACCGTCTCGCGCCGCCTGCGATCCACGACCGTATGCGGCAGCGTCATCAACAGATCGCGCGGCGTCTGGACCCGAAGGGCGGCCATCGCCACCGCCGTCTTCGCTCCGACCCCCTCGAGCGAGGTTAGATCGGCGAAAAGCGGGAACAGAGCCTCCGGACGGCTCATGCCTCTCCGATCAGGGCCAGCCAGCCATCCTCGTCGAGCGTCTCGATCCCCAACTCGGCCGCCTTCTGGCCCTTCGATCCCGCCCCCGGACCGGCTACGACCAGATCCGTCTTGGCCGAGACCGAACCGGAGACCTTGGCGCCCAAGGCTTCGGCCCGCGCCTTGGCCTCGGCTCGGGTCATCCGCTCCAGCGATCCGGTAAAGACCACCGTCTTGCCGGCCACCGCACTCCCCGTCGCCACCGCTTCAGGCGCCTCGACCGTGAGCAACTGCACCAGACGGTCGATCGAGGCGCGCTCTGCCGCCTGCTGCAGGGTCGTCACGAGCGAGACCGCAACCGTCGCTCCGATCCCGTCGATCCCGACCAGATCCTCCCAGGCCGCGCGCGCCTCGGGCGTCACCGGATCATCGTCCCAAACCGCATCGCGCGCCTTCTTGACCGCCGCGCGACGCCCCTCGCTTGCCGCCGCCTCACGCTCTGCCAGCTCGACCGCATCGGCCGCCCGATGCCGCTCTGCCGCGGGCGCCGCCAGATCCGACGCCCCGGCCAGCGCCTCCCAACTTCCGAAATGCCGCGCCAGATCCGACGCCGCGACCTCGCCCACATGCCGGATCCCCAGGGCAAAGATCAGCCGCGCCAATGCGATCCGCCGCCGCTCGCGGATGGCTGCAAAGAGGTTGTTGGCGGATTTCTCCCCCCCCCCCTCGCGCTGGAGCAGGTGATCTCCGTGCTCGCCTTCAAGCGCAAAGATATCCGCAGGCTCCGCGATCCAGCCCTCGGTATGGAACTGCTCGACCTGTTTCGAGCCAAGCCCTTCGATATCGAAGGCCCCCCGGCTAACGAAATGTTTCAGCTTTTCAACAGCCTGAGCAGGGCAGATCAACCCGCCGGTACAGCGCCGGACGGCATCCCCCTCCTCGCGCACCGCCGCCGATCCGCAATCGGGGCAAACCTCCGGGAAAACATAGGGCCTTGCCTGCTTGGGCCGCTGGCTCAGATCCACATCGGCAATCTTGGGAATGACATCGCCTGCGCGATAAACCTGCACTCGGTCGCCGACGCGGATATCGCGACCCTCGCGGATCGGCGCGCCAGTCGCATCGCGACCCGCGATGTAATCTTCGTTGTGCAACGTCGCGTTCGAGACAACGACCCCGCCCACCGTCACAGGATCCAGCCGCGCGACGGGGCTCAACGCGCCGGTCCGGCCGACCTGAATGTCGATCCCGATCAGCCGCGTCCAGGCCAGCTCGGCCGGGAATTTATGCGCGATCGCCCAGCGCGGCGTGGTCGAACGCAACCCGAGCCGCCGCTGATAGTCCAGATCATCCACCTTGTAGACGACGCCGTCGATATCATAGCCCAGCGTCGCCCGATCCGCTTCGATCTGCGCGTAATGCGCGATCATGTCTTCGACGCTCTCGCAGCGCCGGGTCAGCGCATTGACCTTGAACCCCATCTTCGCAACCCGCTCCAGCGCCCCGGTCTGCGTGGTCCCAAGGGGTTCCGAAAGGCGCCCCCAGGCATAGGCAAAAAACTTCAGCGGACGGGATTTCGTGATCTCGACATCGAGCTGCCGCAGCGATCCGGCCGCCGCATTTCGCGGATTGGCGAAGGTCTTTGCCCCATCCGCCTCTTGTCTTGCATTCAAGTCGGCAAAGTCCGCATGGCTCATATAGACCTCGCCGCGCACCTCCAGCAGCTCGGGAGCGCCGTCGATCTGCTGCGGGATGTCCTCGATTGTGCGCGCATTGGCGGTGACGTTTTCGCCCACGCGCCCATCGCCCCGCGTCGCCGCCTGCACGAGCTGCCCGCCTTCATAGCGCAGCGACAGGGACAGGCCGTCGATCTTTGGCTCGGCGGTGAAGGCAATCGGCCCATCGACGCCCAGATATCGCCCGATGCCACTGACGAAATCGGAGACATCCTCATCGGTAAAGGCATTGCCCAGCGACAACATCCGCTCGGCATGCGTGACCTTCGAAAACCCCTCTTTCGGAGCGGCCCCGACCAGATCGCTCGGGCTATCCTCCCGTTTCAGCGCCGGAAAACGGCGCTCGATCTCGGTGTTCAGCCGTTTGAGGGCATCGTAATCGGCATCGGAGAGATCGGGGGCGTCGTCACCGTGATAGGCGGTATTAGCCTGGCCCAGTTCACCTGCCAGCCGGGCCAGAACCGCCGCCGCTGCCGTCTCCTCCACATCGCTGGCCCTGAGGTCCAGCAGAGCGCGGCGTGAAAAATCAGCCTCCGCCTGCGCCGCTATTTCTGCATGTCCGCTCTCATCGGCCGGCCCGCCAGGGGCCGCGAAATCATCGGATAAGGGATCGGCCATCGGGGCACTCCGGCATGCTCAGCATCTTGCAGCCCAAGTGATAGGTTCCGCCCGGGGCGCCGTCCAGTCATCCGGGGCGCCAGCCGTTGCAGGAGGCACGCCCGCACAGGCCCATAGCACCGGGCCCGAAGGAGGCGACAAGGACCCGCGCAACGCCGCCCGGTCAGGCGCCGATCGCGATCCGATCCGGCGCAGCCGCAGAGGGTTCGGGATCGCGCAGCACATAGCCCCGCCCCCAGACCGTCTCGATATGATTGTCGCCATCGGTAGCGGCGGCCAGCTTCTTGCGCAGCTTGCAGATGAAGACATCGATGATCTTCAGCTCTGGCTCGTCCATGCCGCCATAAAGATGGTTGAGGAACATCTCCTTGGTCAGCGTCGTGCCCTTGCGCAGGCTCAAAAGCTCCAGCATCTGGTATTCCTTGCCGGTCAGATGAACCGTCTTGCCGTCGACATCCACCGTCTTGGCATCCAGATTGACCGTGATGCGCCCCGTCCGGATGATCGATTGCGAATGTCCTTTCGAGCGGCGGATGATCGCATGGATCCGCGCGATCAACTCTTCGCGATGGAACGGCTTGGTCAGATAGTCATCCGCGCCATAGCCAAAGCCCTTAAGCTTGCTTTCGGTATCGTCGCTGCCCGACAGGATCAGGATCGGTGTCTCGATCCGGGCCAGACGAAGCTGGCGCAGCACGTCATAGCCATTCATGTCCGGCAGATTGAGATCAAGAAGGATCAAATCGTAATCGTAAAGCTTGGCAAGATCGATCCCCTCCTCTCCCAGATCCGTCGCATAGACGTTCAGATTGGCGTGGGAAAGCATCAGTTCGATGCTCTTTGATGTCGTTGGATCGTCCTCGACCAGCAATACTCGCATGACCTTTGTCTCCACTCTCTCGTTTAACCGACGCTACCCCGTCTCCAGCTTGTGCCGGCCCCTTGACGATCCGCGTTCCATGAGCCTGAACCCTGTCGAGGAAAGGTTAACCATAAGTTACTCAGCTATTACTTTTGAGCATTCATCCTAAAGTTGTCTATATTTTTGCAAAGCTGTGGCTTTCAACGCGGCTTCTCCGTGGCTATCGATTAAACTAGACCAACCCGAAAGCTCTTCTTCTGAGAGATCATACATCGAAATCGCCTCCTCCGATGAGATGAGCCCCCCCTGAATCGCTCTGATCACAGCCGCCTTGCGCGATGCGACCCATCGGCCCGTGCCCGGATCGGGTAGATCCGCCCGGGTCATGACGCTGCCGTCAGGCAACGTGACGGCGCGCGGGCCATCGATCTTTCGCAAATACATCTCTTTCGTTCCTTTTTACCTGTCATATCTCCCCGTATCGCAGCGTCAGCCTTAAAGAGCGGTGAAAGGCGCCCTTGTTAGTATCTTGCATTTTCATATATTCCGCCGGACTTTACCGGAGCTGACCCCATGCCCCTCGATCCCGCGATCAATTCGCTCGGCTTTCCCAAGGCCCCCGCCGACACGCGCGTCGTCGTCGCCATGTCCGGCGGCGTGGACAGCTCTGTTGTGGCCGCGCAGCTGGCCGAAGAGGGCTACGATGTGGTTGGCGTGACGCTTCAGCTTTACGATCACGGCGCCGCCCTCGCCAAGAAAGGCGCCTGCTGCGCCGGCCGCGACATCCACGATGCCCGCCGCGTCGCCGAAGAGATGGGCTTTCCCCACTACGTTCTGGACTATGAAAACATCTTCAAGGATGCGGTGATCGACGAATTCGCCGACAGCTATCTGGGCGGCGCGACCCCCGTGCCCTGCATCCGCTGCAACGAACGGGTCAAGTTCAAGGACCTGCTCGCCACGGCCAAGGATCTCGACGCCGACTGCATGGCCACGGGTCATTATATCCAGCGCAAGATGGGCACCCATGGCCCAGAGCTTCACCGCGCCGCCGACACCGCGCGCGATCAAAGCTATTTCCTCTTCTCGACCACGCCCGAGCAGCTGGACTACCTGCGCTTCCCCCTCGGCGACCTGCAAAGCAAGGCCGAAACCCGCGCGCTCGCCAAGCGCTACGGCCTGCCCGTCGCGGACAAGCCCGACAGCCAGGACATCTGCTTCGTGCCGAACGGAGACTATGCGGCCGTCATCGAAAAGCTGCGCCCCGGCGCCGCCGAACCGGGCGAGATCGTCGATACCGAGGGCCGCGTCCTGGGCACCCATACCGGCGTGATCCACTATACCGTCGGCCAGCGGCGCGGTCTGGGCATCGGCGGGCTGAGCGATCCGCTCTACGTCGTCAAGCTCGACGTCGAGGCCCGGCGCGTCATCGTCGGCCCCAGGGATAGGCTCGCCACGCGCCGCATTCCGGTGCGCGAGATCAACTGGCTGGGCGACGGTCCCTTCGAGGCGAGCGACGGCCAGACCGTCGAGGTCAAGATCCGCTCCACCCGTCCCTCCGGAGACGCGGTCCTGCACCCGATCTCCGCCACCCAGGCCGAGGTCGAACTAATGACCCCCGAAACCGGCGTCTCCCCCGGCCAGGCCTGCGTCTTTTATGCGCCGGGCAGCACCCGCGTTCTGGGCGGAGGATGGATCCACAGGGGGTGAGCCGGGACACAGCGCTCATCTTCCGTGTAGAATGCGACCGATCAATGAAGGCCGAAGTCGTGGAAGCTGTGCTCCACAATCTCCGAGAAATGACGCTCGACGATGTCCGGCGAACTCACGCAGGGCGTTGAGCCCGGGATCAAAACCCGGACAATCGCGCGCCCATCGACAAGGACTTCGATACTCGTTCCATTCACCCGTTCTTGGCCGACAAGTCTATCGGTATTTCGCCTCATGAAAGCAAAGCTCACCGCCCCGTCCGTTCCGCCGGGTTGAGCCCACCTTCCACCTGTATCACGCGCTTCCCGAAGCGTGACCTCAGAAGCGGACATCTCGATCATAATCCTGCATCCTCCGCTGTCGAAGCTTGCGCTCGCCGAGGGACTAAGTGCCAAAGCCATCACGAGCGGAAGGGAATTTTGCTGTCTTTCGGACGTCAGACCTGGGACATTTGGCACGACATCATCTGGAACCGGCATTATCCGAGCCAACGCCTCGGACTGCGCGTCCAGGAGCTCAAGAAACGGCAGCAACCTTTGTTGATGAACAACGAACGCATCCGATGCGATGAGAGGTCCAATATCAATCTCGAGCATCGCCTGAGCAAGCTCATCCATAAGGGATGGCCCGGCATCGATGTCAGACTGGCGTCTGGGCCCATCCACATTCAGCACGAGCCTGCCCTGCGAGCAGCCGCGCAAGGTTCTCGAGGACCGCTCGATTAACCAGATCTCGCTCTCGAAGAACCGAAATCCGTCATGCTCGATGCGCCCATCACGGACCCGGGCCTGTCTCCGCGCAATACTTCTACAAAAATGATCCGCCGAAGAGGCATCAAGGGTAAACTGGACTTTGAAAGTACGGTCGGTCACCTGACAGGACAGAAACACCATCGGGATCGCCTCAAGCGCGCCGGTGATATTGCCTGAATTTTGCAGATCCTGATCGCATGACCACCCCTCGATCGGTGGAGCGAGGAGGACCAACTCCGCCTCCAGCGCTGACGCCAGATCGGCGACTTCGCCCAAAGCCCGCGAAAGCTCCTCACTCGACGGGTAATCCGTATCACGCTCCTGCGCGCACAAAGCTGTCGCGCAAGCGAAAGCCAATAGCCTAAATATCTCTTTGAAAATATTCGTCATAGGCTATCCAGCGCTCTTCCCAGCACAGGATACCGCGACGCCAAGTTGAACGGCAAGAGACCTGGGATCGACGGCAGGTACACGCCACTGTTCCGTCCAAACCGGAGCTCTGCCGCTTACCGGCCCAAACGCCCCTCCGTTGTAACACTCATAGAACCGGCGATCTAGGAACCATTGGCCGGGGACGGGGGGCGGGGCGTCATCGCGGACGCAGTCCGCCGATGCGCGCCGTCCCTGTCCCTCACAAACGGTTCAGCACCGCCCGCGCGGCCCTCAGCCCCGGCGCCTCCCCGCCGCGCCCGAGCCGCTCCATCGTCGACCGCATCGCCGCCTCCTGCGCCCCCGGCGCCGCCAGAACTTCAAGCAGCGCTGGCGCGATCCTCTCGGGCACGCACTCCGCGCCGATGAATTCCGGCACCGCCCGCGTCTCGCTCACCAGATTGACGAGCGTCACCGTATCCACCCGCAGCATCCTCCCGATGATCTGGCGGCTAAGCCACGCCATGTCATAGGCGATCACCATCGGCGTGCCTGCCGCCGCCAGCTCCAGCGAGACGGTTCCCGAAGCTGCCAGCGCCCCGTCCGCCGCGCGGAACGCCGCCCGCTTGGCCGCACCACGGGGGAAGGCCTGAGCCTCCTCATCCGGGCCAAGGATCACCGGCCGCCCCGGCCAGCCTTCCGTCAGCGCGCGCACATCCTCCAGCACGCTGGCCACCGTCGGCACAACGACCCGCAGGCCCGGTTGCGCCGCGACCACCTGCTCCAGCACCTCGCCGAAGACCGGCGCCAGCCGCGCCACCTCTCCTCGGCGAGAGCCCGGCAAAACCAGCAGACAAGGCGCATCCCCGATCCCGTAGGCCTCCCGAAAGGCCCCGGCTTCTTCCTCGGCAGCCACAGGCTCGGCCACCACCGGATGCCCCACGAAATCGCAGGCCACGCCCGCAGCTTCCATATAAGGCGGCTCGAAGGGCAAAAGCGCGAGCACCTGATCGACAAGTGCCGCCATCTTCTCCGCCCGCTTCGGACGCCAGGCCCAGACCGTCGGCGCCACGTAATGGACGATCCGAAGGCTCGACGCCGCCTTGACCCTCTTTGCCACTCGCAGGCAGAAATCGGGGCTGTCGATCGTGATCAGAACATCCGGCTGCGCCTCCAGCACCGCCTCGGCCACCTCCGCGATCCGCCGCTTCAGATCGAAGTAGCGCGGCAAGACCTCCGCCAGGCCCATCACGCTCAGCTCTTCCATCGGAAAGCGGCTGACCATCCCCTCGCGGATCATCCCCGCGCCGCCAACCCCGTCGAAGGTAACGCCCGGCGCCAGCTCCTTGAGGCCGGCCATCAAAGCCGCGCCCAGCTTGTCGCCCGAAGGCTCGCCCGCGATCACAAAGACCTTCACCCGCGCACCCAGAGAACCAGGCCAAGCCTGTCGGCCAGCTCGACGCAGCGCGGCCGGTCGATCACCATGACCCCGCCCGCCTCGATCACGATCCCGTCCAGCCCGGCCTCCGCCCCCAGCATCACCGTCTCGGGTCCGATCACCGGCAGATCGATCCGCCGCTCCTGCCCGGGTTTCGGCGCCTTATAAAGGATCCCGCCTTGCGGCAGCGCCGGATCCCGGCGCCCCGCACCGCTGCGCGACGCCGCCGGCCCCGAGAGCCAATCGGCCATATCGCCCAGCATGTCCCCGACCGTATCGGCGGCCCAGAGCACGGGGTTCTCGCCCGCGCGCGCCTCGGGCACCATCAGCGAGCGCAGCATCCAGGCCGTCCCCGGGATCGCCTCGACCGCAAGCACCTGCCCGCCTGCCACCACGCAGGCCTGCCCGATATCAGCCACCCCCATCGCGGCCACAACCTCGGCGCCGCGCGCGGCATCCGCCTCAAAGACCCCATCCGGCTGCCGCCGCGTCAGAACTCCACCTGCCGGAAGCAAGCCCGGTGCGACCTCATCCACGCCGACCACGGCAAAGCCCGCTTCCTCGAAAATCGCCACGATCTCGCGCAGCAAGGCATCGTCCCCACGCGCAAAGACCGGCTGCAATCGCGCCAGGATTGGCGCCGTCGCCGCATCCACCTGCGCCATATCCAAGGCCGGTCGCGTCATCGCCCCGGCAAAGGCAACACGGTCCACACCGCGCGCCTGCAAGGTCCCGATCAAGGAACCAAGCGTTTCCAACCGATAAGGCAGCCGCGCCCCGTCGCCCGATGCCGAAACCTCAACCCCGTCCATTTCGCACAAGACAACCGGTTCCCCGCGCGCCCGGCAGGCCGCCATCACCAGCCCCGGTAGCTCTCCCCGCCCGGCAAAGAGCGCCAGCGCCATCAGAGCGGCGTCAGGAAATGGCGGTCGCTCTCCTCCAGCACAAAGGCCAGCAGCCGGTCCACGTAGGGGCTCTCGCTTTCTTCGGAAAGCCGCCGCGCGCGGTCGTGAAACGTCCCCTCGCCCTGCCGAAGCGCCTGAAACGCAGCCCTGAGCGCCGTGATATCGGCCCGGCTGACACCCTTGCGCTTGAGCCCGACAAGGTTCAGCCCCTCCAGCTGCCCGCGCGGCCCATGCACAAGGCCATAGGGGATCACATCCTGCGCCACCATCGTCACCGCGCCAATGATCGCGCCCTGCCCGATCCGCACGAACTGATGCACGCCGGAGAGACCGCCGAGGATCACGTCATCCTCAATGATGCAATGGCCCGCCACTGCGGAGGAATTGACCATCGTCACCCGGTCGCCGATCCGTGCGTCATGGGCCACATGACAGCCCGCCAGAAAAAGCCCGTCATCGCCCACGCGCGTCACCCCGCCGCCGCCCGCCGTGCCGGTATTCATCGTCACATGCTCGCGGATCCGGTTGCGCGCGCCGATCCTCAGCCGCGTTGCCTCGCCTTCAAATTTGCGGTCCTGAGGAATCTCTCCGATCACGCAGAAGGGAAAGATCACGCTGTGCTCGCCGATGACGGTATCGCCGGTGACGACGACATGGGACTTCAGTTCCACCCCGTCGCACAGCACCACATCGGGGCCGACATGACAGAACGGCCCGATCTTGCAGCCCGCGCCGACCTGCGCGCCCGGCTCGATGATGGCACTCGAATGGATCTCGCTGGAGCGCGTCACGATGCGCCCAGATCCATCATCGCGGTAAACTCCGCCTCGGCGGCCATCTCGCCGCCAACCGTCGCCACGCCTTTGAACTTCCAGACCTTGCCGCCCGGCTTGCCGCGCAGCGTCTCCAGCCTCATCTCAAGCACATCGCCCGGGCCGACCTTGCGGCGGAACTTGCAGCCATCGATGGCCATGAAATAGATCAGCATATTGCTGTCCTGCAGCCCCAGCCCGACGCCGACCATCACCCCGGCGGTCTGCGCCATCGCCTCGACGATCGTCACCCCCGGCATGATCGGCGCGCCCGGGAAATGGCCCTGGAAATGCGGCTCGTTGAAGGTGACGTTCTTGATCCCCACAGCCGAGGCCGTCCCGTCGATGTCGCGGACCTTGTCCACCAGAAGAAACGGATAGCGATGAGGCAGGATGCGCTGGATCAGATCGATATCTGCGGTCGTCGGAGTGTCGGACATGGGCGCCTTTCCTGATCAGTCTTCCGCGACAGTTAGCCCCAACCTCCCGCGCGGGCAAGGACACGCGCTACGGCTCTGATGCCGGGACCTCTTCGGGCGGTACGACCTCGGGCGGTCCGTTCTGCTGAAGAAGCACGCGGACATCCATGACCTCTCGCCCTGCCCCGATCCGGGCATCCACCCTTTCGACGATGAGTTCCGTCACATCGACCGCGGTCACGCTCACATAAACATCGCGCCGCTCCAGCACGACGACCGCGCCGCGCTCGGCCATAATCTCGAGCAGCACAGCATTCACCACAGGCCTCAGCCGCCGCTCCGCCTCTGACGGGATCTGGCGCAGCAAATCCTCTCGCGCGTCGCGCTCGCGGCGAATGCTCTGCACCTTCGCGTCGAACTCCTCGGCCACAAGCTGAAACGCTTCGGGCGTCAGATCCGGGCGCCGCTCACTGATCGCCTGCTCTTCGGCCTCCAGCGATTCCTGAATAGCGCTGTTCTCCATCTCAAGCGTATTGCCCGCCGTTTCGAACTCTTCGCCGACGCGCCGCCCGAACTGCGTGTCGGACAGAACCCTCTCGAAGTCGAAGACCAGGATCGGCGACGGGTCCAACTCCTCCTGCGCCTGAACCGCACTGGCCCAGATCAGGACCAGCGCGGCGATCAGAGCACGCATCGGATCAGAACCGGGTCTGGATCGTGATGTCGAAGCTGCGGTCGCGGTCTTCCTCTTCTTTCAGGAAGGCATTGGTGAAGTTGAACCGCAACGGCCCGATGGGCGTCGTCCAGAACAAGGCGAGCCCCGCCACGCCGCGCGGCGTGAAATCGTTGTAAAGGATATCCACACCGTCGACCTCCCGGCCCACATCCCAGACCGACCCGTAATCGATGAACGCGCCGCCAGAGATCCCGTATTCCTCCGGCAAACCCAGCGGAAATTCCGTCTCAAGCCGCAGAACGGTAAAGAGATTGCCGCCAAGCGCATCCTCCGTCTCCGCATCGCGCGGACCGATCCCGCCGCCTTCGAAGCCCCGCATCACCCGGCTGCCAAGAAAGAAGCGATCCGTCACCCGGCTTTCCCCGTCCGAGAAGGTCAGCGCCCCGCCCTCCAGCGTGGCCCGCAGGGTCACGTCCTCGCCGAAGATCTGCCGTTCGGCCGCCGCCAGAAAGCTGGTCCGGATAAACGTCTGATCGCCGCCCAGACCGGCGAAATCCTGGCCGAAGCGCAGAACCACGCCGCCCGTCGGATTGAACCCCGACCGCCGCGAATCGTAGCTATAGGAATAGCCCAGCGCGCTCGAAACCAGCAGACCGTCCTCGGCCTCCTCAAAGATCAGAAGGCTCGCCCGGTCATCGGGATCACTCGTCCGCTCGCCCTGCACGTCCAGCAGATCCTGCGCCTGCAGGCGGTAGCGCACCGTCAGCCTGCCATTCTCGCTGACCGGAAAGGTCAGCGACGGGCTGAACGTCAGCGACTGCGTGTCGTAAAGCGCATTGTCGTTGTCCGTCGTCCGGTATCCCAGATCCAACCCAAAGCGCAGATCCCGCCCTAAAAAGGCGGGCTCTGCAAAATCGAGGCTCAGGGCCTGACTCGACTCCGCCGTTGAGATGTCAAAGGCCAGAAGCTGCCCGCGTCCCAGGAAATTCCGCTCCCGGAAGTTCGCGGCAAAGCCGACCCCGCTATCGGTTGAAAAGCTGGCCCCAAAGCCCAATGATCCGGTCGGCTGCTCTTCCACGTCCACATCGACCACGACCTGATCGGGCGACGAGCCCTCGCGCGTCTCGACACTGGTATCGGCAAAGAAGCCCAGCGCGCGGATCCGCTCCGCCGCCGCCCGGATCTCGCGCGGATTGAAGGGATCGCCTTCGACCACGCGGAACTGCCTGCGAATGACCCGGTCGAGCGTCGTCGTATTGCCCTCGATATCGATCCGCTCGACGAAGACACGCTCGCCCCGGCTCAGCACGAAGTCCACGTCCAGCTCCAGCGCCCGGTCATTGCGCGTGATCCGCGGCTCGACCCGCACGAAGTTCAGCCCCTGCTGCAGCGCCAGAACCTCCAGCCGCGAAATCTCGCCTTCCAGAAGCGCGGGATTAAAGACAACACCCGGCCGCAAACGGATCGCATCACTGTAGGCATCCGCGTCGATCTCCTGCAGATCGCTGCTCACCCCGATCCGGCCGAACCGGAATTGCTGCCCTTCTTGCACGTTGAACGTAATCAGGAACGCATCCCGCTCCCGTGTCAGAGCCGCATCCACGTTCTGAACCTGAAAGTCGACATAGCCGCGCGAGCGGTAGAAGTCCGTGAGAACCTGCCGGTCGAACTCGATCCGGTCTGCCACGAATGTATCCCGGCCAATGACCTGACGGAACAGCCCGGCCTGCTTGGTCTCAAGCACGCGGCGCAATCGCCGGTCGGAATATTCGGTATTGCCGACAAAGCTGATCCGCTCGATCTCGGTCAGCCCGCCTTCGAAAATCTCGAAAACCAGGTCAACGCGGTTGTCGCTGCGGCGGATGATGCGCGGCGTCACTGTGGCCGAGATCCGGCCCTGCTGCGCATAAGCCTCGGTGAGGATCGCCGTATCCTGCTCGGCTTGCGAGGGGCTATAGACCCGGCGCGGCTGACTTTCGACCAGCGATCCCAGATCCTCGTCGGACAGCCTTGAATTGCCCTCAAAAGCGATGCGGTTGATCGTCGGAAACTCGACCACTCGGATCACAAGCGTCCCGCCCTGCGGGACGATATCCACGCTTTCGAACAGACCCGAGGCCCGGATCCGCTGCGCCGCGTCGTTGAGTTCGCCCGCGCTCAAAGCCTCGCCACGCGTGATCCCCGCGAAGGTCAGGATGGTCGCGGCCTCGACCCGCTGGTTGCCCTCGATCGACACCTGGTTGAACCGGAACTGCTGCGCCTCGGATGCCGCGCCGAGACCCAGAAAGAGGCTCACAAAAAGAGAGAAAAACCAAAGACGAGGCCCAACCGAGCCTCGTTTCAGCGCCGCCGCGCATAGACCCCGCATCATCGACCCGCCCTGTTCATTGCCCGTTATCGTTACTGGCGACGATTAGCTAAAGTCGGGTAGGTTGTCAAAACGTCTGCGTCGGATTTCGATCAATCGCGCTAGCCCGATCTGGACCTTTCAGAGCGTCGCCAGATAGGCCCCGGCCCACATTGCACCGCCCAGAACGAGCACGGACAGCAGCCGGTCGCGATTCAACTCGATAAGAAAGGCAAATCCCTGAACACCTTGGGTCAGCGTATGCATCGATCCTGCTCCATTACTTTGGACAGCTTCGAAACTACGCCTCGAATATGGCACAAAGTGGGCAACGATCCGGAGGGATCCTGTCCTAACAGACCAAATCGTTGAAAATTGCAAAGGTCATCAGACAGCCCAACAGCGCGATGCCAAAAGCCATCAAGATCTTCAGCGCCTGCTGCGACGGGGGTTTGCGGGCCACCGCCTCATAGGCATTGAAGACCAGATGCCCGCCATCCAGAACCGGGATCGGGAAAAGGTTGATCAGCCCCACCGCCGTCGAAAGCGCCGCGATAAAGAGGATGAAGTCGTCCAGCCCCTGGCTTGCCACCGCACCCGAAACCTGCGCGATCCCGATCGGTCCGGAAAGGTTGCAGGTCGAAATCACCCCCTTCACGATGGCCGCAATCGACTCGAAGGTAATGGTGATCAAGCCCCAGACCTGCAACACACCGCCCCAGATCGCCTCAAAGATTCCCGGCCGCTCGGTCGCCGGCTCAAAGAAAGCACCGCCAGAGATACCGATAAGATATCGCTTCTCGAACCCCCCTTCAGGACGCGGGCTGTCGGTCTCCCTCGGGTTGAGCGTGAACTGCAACTCGCGCCCGTCGCGCCAGATATCGAGCAAGACCGGACTCCCCTCGGCCGCCGTCACCTTGTCCACGATATCCTGAAACGCCACGATCGGATCGCCATCGATGGCGGTGATAACGTCACCCTCCTTGATCTCCACGTCAAAGGCGGCCGTCTGCGGCCCGACAAACAGAACGCGCGGGGGATGCGGGTGCGGGCCCTGAACGATCCTCTCCTCCCCATCGCGAAGGATCCGGTAATCAAAGACAGGCTCCGAAGGCAGCTCGGACGCAACATCGTTCATCGACGCGGCATCCGGCGTCTCTTGCCCGCCCACTGCCAGGATCACGTCGCCTGCCTCAATCTCCTGAACCTCGTAAGGCAAGGGTGGCAAGGCTCCGACCGTGAGCGGACTTTTCGTCTGCCCGATATAAAGCCCGATCCCGGCAAAGATCACGACGCTGAGGATGAAGTTGAAAAACGGCCCCGCCGCGATGGTCAGGGACCGCGCCCAAAGCGGTGCGCCCAGCATCGTATCACGCGGAGGCGGGTGATCTCCCGCCGTCAGCATCCCGTCGGCCACGACGCTCGTTGCGTTGGAATCGCCGTTGAACTTGACGTAACCGCCAAAGGGCAAGGCCGCGAACTGCCATTTCGTCCCGCGCTTGTCGGTCCGCGAAAACAGCACCGGCCCGAAGCCGATCGAGAACACCTCCGCTCCGATACCGCACCAGCGCCCGACGATGTAATGCCCGTATTCGTGGATCGCCACGATGATCGACAAAGCCACCACGAAGGCCGCCATGATCCAGAGGAAACTGCCCAAGGCGTCGATGAACTGCTCCAAACCGCTATCCTCTGTCTGACCGCATGAGGCGCCACGCATGATCGCGCGCCGCTCTATCCGTTTCCATCACCATATCTAAGTCTTCAACGGCATTTCCAAGGCCGTTTTCGGCTGACATCGCGTCGAGCGTGCCTTCAACGACCTCCGCCATCCGCAGAAATCCGATCCGACCGGCGATGAACCCATCCAGCGCCTGCTCCTTGGCCGCGTTGAACGCGGCACCGGCCTGCCCTCCGGTCTCCATCACCCGCCGCGCAAGATCGAGCGCCGGATACCGCGCCGGATCAGGGGCCCTGAAGGTCAGCTGCCCGATCTCGGCCAGATCGAGCCGCGCCACGGGCAGATCACGCCGCTCGGGCCAGTGCAGCGCATAGCCGATCGCATGGCGCATATCCGGCGGCCCCACATGCGCCATCAGCGCCCCATCCACGTAGCCGACCATCGCATGGACCAGGCTCTCGGGATGGACCACCGTCTCGATTTTCTCGGGCGCGATCCCGAAAAACTCCTTGGTTTCAATCAGCTCGAGTGCCTTGTTGAACATCGAGGCGGAATCGATCGTGATCCGCTGCCCCATATCCCAGTTCGGATGCGAGGACGCCTCGTCCACCGTCACATGGGCCAGCTCCTCCAGCGGGCGGTCGCGAAACGCACCGCCGCTCGCCGTGATAACGACCCGCTCGACCGACCGCTGATCCTCGCCCACCAGCGCCTGAAAGACCGCCGAATGCTCGCTATCGACCGGCAGGACTGTCGCCCCCGACCGCTCCGCCGCCGCCATCAAAAGCGGCCCTGCGGCCACCAACGTCTCCTTATTGGCCAGCGCCAGCGTTCCGCCACGCCCCGCCACGGCAAGCGACACCGCGATCCCGGCGGCGCCGACGATGGCCGACATCACCCAATCCGCCTCCCGCTCCGCCGCCTCGACCAAGGCTACCGGCCCGCCAGCCGCCTCGATCCCGCTACCCGTCAGCCGCGCACGCAGCTCCGGCAAGGCCGCCTCATCGGCGATCACGGCAAGCTCGGCCCGATGCTCCCGCGCAAGTTCGGCCAAAGCGGTGGCGTCCGTTCCGGCGCTCAGCGCCACCACCTGATACTCACCGGCCGCCCGCCCGATCAGATCGAGCGTCTGCCGCCCCACCGATCCGGTCGCGCCGAAAACGCTGACCCGCCTCAAAACGCAACGCCCGGCACATCGACCACCAACGCCACGAAGAGCATAAAAAGCGATGCCCCCAAAAGCCCGTCAAACCGGTCGAAAAGCCCACCATGCCCCGGGATCAAGGTGCTTGAATCCTTCACATTCATCCGCCGTTTCAACGCGCTTTCCGCAATATCGCCCATCTGTGAAGAAAAGCTCAACAGGGCCGAAATCCAGACGATATCCCCGCCCGCATCGGTAAAAAGAAGGAAAATCGCCCCGACCAAAGCCGCCGCGACCCATCCGGCGGCCGTGCCGCTCCAGGTCTTCTTCGGGCTGACCTTCGGCCAGAATTTCGGCCCGCCAAAAGCGCGCCCCGCGAAATATCCGAAGACATCTGTCGCCGCGACCACCAGGATCAGCCAGAGCAGCCAAAGCGCCCCGAAATCCTCGCGAAAGACAACAAGCCCCCAACCGGCGATCTGAATGCCCAGGGCGAACAGGAAAAACGTCTTGCGCTCGGTCCTCAGAACCGCCGCCCCGACAACCGGCACGATCAGCATGAAGACCAGAAAGAGCGCTCGATCCGAAACCAGCAGACCCGACAGAACGCTGGCCACGCCCGCGGCCAGCAAGGCGCCCGTCGTGGGGACCTGCGGGCGGATCATCATCCACAGCTCCCAGACCATGATCGCGGTCACGAAGACCGCAAGCATCTGAAACCAGACGCCGCCCACGAGGATCGCCAGAATACCGCCGGCCGCAATCGCCAGTCCCGACACCGTCCGGACAGTCAGGTCATCCCATTTTTCCGGATCGGGCAGCCCAAGCGGCGTCATCTCAGGCCTTCACGGCTCCAAACCGGCGATCCCGCGCCCCATACCCATCCAGCACCTTGGCAAATTCGGCGCGCGTGAAGTCAGGCCACAGAGTGTCCACGAATTCGTATTCACTATAGGCCGACTGCCACAGCAAAAAGTTGCTGATCCGCGCCTCCCCGCTGGTGCGGATCACCAGATCCGGATCGGGCAGCACGCGCGTATCGAGATAGCGCGCCAGCGTCTCGTCGGTCACATCCTTGTAGGACAACGCGCCAACGCTCACGTCATAGGCCAGCCGCTTGGTCGCCCGCGCGACCTCGTCGCGGCCGCCGTAATTCAGCGCGATCGTCAGGTGAACGGTGTCATTGCCGCTGGTCAGCAGCTCCAACTCGTCCATCATCGCGACCAGCTTGTCCTCCAGTCGCATCCGGTCGCCGATGAACCGCACCCGCACGCCATTCTCCAGAAGAGCCCGCGCCTCGCGCTCGATATACCGCTTGAAAAGCTTCATCAGGCCCGCCACTTCGGTCTGGGTCCGCTTCCAGTTCTCGGTCGAAAAAGCAAAGATCGTCAGGTACTTGACCCCCAGATCGGGGCAGGCTTCCACGATCTCGCGCACCCGCCGCGCGCCCGCATGGTGCCCGAAAAGCCGAGGCCGCCCGCGCGCCTGCGCCCAGCGGCCATTGCCGTCCATGATGATTGCGACATGCTGCGGCCCCGCCGCGTCTGCCTTCATATCCTGTTCGGCCATAGGGCCTCCCTTACCGGCGCGACATGCGCCTTGCGTTGCGTTAAGCCATAACGGCCCCCGACCGCCAGCACCACCCACCCCCCCCCTTGGGCAGGTTAGAATTCGCGCAGTTTTCACGCATATATGTCACATGCCTCGGCATCTGACGCGTGCTGGCAAGCGGTTGCCCAAGCACCTGCGGCAGCACCCGGCAGCAATCCTGGGCGTACCGTCAGCCATCCTTCTCAGTCCCGGACTTGATCCGGGACCTCTCCCTCAGCCACAAGCGACCGCCTGATCCTCTGGGCTCCACCCGTTCAGCTCTCGATCCGTCCACTGGACGATGTCACACCGGCTCAGGGCTTCGCCCGTTCGGCGCTCGATCGCTCCGCTGGAGCGATTGCCGGCTGGCTCGGGGCTCCGCCCGTGATCGACCGAAATCGTCCACTGGACGATTTCCGGGAAGGTCGATCGCTCCACCGGACGATGTCACGCTGGCGCGGGGGCTCCGCCCGTTCGCGCCTGAAATGCTCCACTGGAGCATTTCCACGATGGCGCTCACACCTGCATGATCTCGCCTTGCTTTGTCTCGAGCTGCGCATCCACGGCCTTGATATACTTGTCCGTCAGATCCTGAACCTCGGTCTCCCAGAACTTCTGGTCGTCCTCGGACATCCCATCGGCCTTCGCCTTCTTGATCTGGTCCATCCCGTCGCGCCGGATGTTGCGCACCGACACGCGCGCATTCTCCGCATAGCTGGCCGCCACCTTGGTCAGCTCCCGCCGCCGCTCTTCGTTCAGCTCGGGGATCGGCAGCATGATGATCGTCCCGTTCATCTGCGGATTGATCCCCAGCCCGCTCTCGCGGATCGCCTTCTCGACCTTGTTGACGAGCCCCTTGTCCCAGACATTGATCGTCACCATCCGCGGCTCAGGCACGTTGACCGTCCCCACCTGGTTGATCGGCGTCGGAGAGCCATAGGCATCGACCATCACCGGCTCCAGCATCGACGCACTCGCCCGCCCCGTCCGAAGCGAGGCGAATTCCGTCCGAAGCGAGCTCATCGCCCCGTCCATCCGCCGTTCAAGGTCATCGGTATCCAGTTCGAAATCGTCTGCCATGGCGTTCGGTCCACTTTCGTCTTGTTTGAGCGCGGTATAGCTCCGCCGGCCAGTGGTTTCCAGATACGTCGATAGGCACGCCTCCCCCGACCGCCGGTCAGCGGTTGCCAAAGCGCCCGCGGGCAGAACGCCTCTCCGTCCGGACGCCTCCCTCAAACCACGCCGTCCCGGCCTCGCGCCGGGACCTCTCTTTCGAAAAGACAGCGCCCGAAACAAAGCGATCGCCAAGCCTCAACTGTTTCCGTCCGTTGCGCGGGCTGCCACCCGTGCGCAGCGTTAATCGGCGATCTTGCGACATTGCCTCCTCCCGGATGCCGACGGAATGCCGCCCGGATGCCGCAGGCCCGTTTTCAGAGACAAAGATGACGTTAACCATCGCGTCCGACCAGACATCCGCACCGGCCGCAGACCCCAGCCTGATGCCTCAAAGCGATCAGCCGTGAACCGTCGTCGAGGTGCCTTCGCCCGCCAGGATCCCCCGGAACCCGCCCGGCTCGTCGAGCGAAAAGACGATGATCGGCAGATTGTTGTCCCGCGCCAAAGCGATCGCCGAGGCGTCCATGACCCCCAGATGCTTTTGCAGGACTTCATCGTAAGTCACTGAATCGTAACGCTTTGCGTCATCATGCTTGGCCGGATCCTTGTCATAGACCCCGTCCACCTTGGTCCCTTTGAAAATCGCCTCGCAGGCCATCTCGGAGGCGCGCAACGTCGCTGCCGTATCGGTCGTGAAATAAGGGTTGCCCGTTCCAGCCGCAAAGATGCAAATTCTCTTTTTTTCCAAGTGCCTAACGGCACGTCTGCGGATATAGGGCTCGGCCACCTCGTTCATCGTGATCGCCGAAATCACCCGCGTATGGATCCCCAAAGTCTCAAGCGAAGACTGCATCGCAAGCGCATTCATCACGGTCGCCAGCATGCCCATATAGTCCGCCGTCGTGCGTTCCATCCCTTGAGCAGAGCCTTGCAAGCCTCTGAAAATGTTACCTCCTCCGATGACCATGCAAATCTCGACGCCCATCTCATGAACGCTTGCAACCTCGCGCGCGATCCGCTCCACCGTCGGCGGATGAAGCCCGAAGCCCTGATCGCCCATCAGCGCTTCACCGGAAATTTTCAGAAGAACCCGTCGGAAGGCCGTTTGTCTGCTCGCATCCATCGCACCCATGCCCCCACTCTTTGATTTCGCCGCAAAATGTCGCAAAAGGAGCCATGGTTCAATGGCTGATCCCGTCTCCGCTGCCCGATACCGCAGCCCTTTGCGGGGACTGCCCATAACCATATGAAAATCAAAGACATTCCAGAGGACAAGCCGGTTCTCATCGCGGGCCCGACCGCCAGCGGCAAGTCGGCCTTGGCGCTTGAGATCGCGGAGCGGCAGGGCGGAGCCATCGTCAATGCCGATGCCCTTCAGGTCTATGACGGCTGGCGCATCCTGACCGCCAGACCCTCTCCCGAGGACGAGACCCGCGCGCCTCACGCTCTCTACGGCCATGTCCCACCATCGGAAATTTACTCGACAGGTCAATGGCTTCGAGATGTCATGCCGTTTCTGGCCGAGACGCGACCCATCATCGTCGGCGGCACCGGACTGAACTTTTCAGCCCTGACCGAGGGCCTCGCACCGATCCCTCCGATCCCGCCCGAGATCCGCACCAAGGGCGACGCCCTCTCTCTCGAGAGCCTCTTGCAAGAGCTTGATCCCGAAACGAAATCCAAGATCGACACCGCAAATCGCGCCCGCGTCCAACGGGGTTGGGAGGTGTTGCGCGCCACCGGCAAACCGCTGGCCGTCTGGCAATCCGAGACCCCGGCGCCGCTTTTGCCCCTTGAGCGAACCACGCCGATTCTGATCGATGCCGATCGCGATTGGCTGGCATATCGGATCGAACAACGCTTTGATAACATGCTAAAATCCGGGGCACTCGAGGAAGCGCGCGCCATGCGGCCACGCTATGATCCAGACCTTCCCTCGAGCAAGGCGATCGGGGCGAGCGAACTGATCGCACATCTGGATGGCTCACGATCGCTGCAAGACGCAAAAGAGGCCGCAATCGTGCAGACCAGACAATATGCCAAACGGCAGCGCACCTGGTTTCGCGCCAGGATGAAAGACTGGGCCCGCGTCACATATCCTTGATAGATAACGCCATTTTGCGACGTCTTTCCGGTTGCAATAGTAAGAAGATGTCGCTTTCATTGCGCGCAGACGTCGCAAACCGACCTTCAGATGCCGTTCTGGTTGATTGACGTGTAACGATTGAACAAGCCGAATGGCCGGCGATGGGGGAGAGCGACTTACGGCGAAGACAGGCCAGTCGACCCGGTATTCAAACCGGGATCGCGCCTGATCACTTTGATAATAAAAGAGAAACGTACGGGGAGATCCACATGACGAAGACCGCAGCACCTAAGGTGCATAACGCCGCTTTGATGTATGCCGAAGAGGTCAAGGCAGGCCGGCTCAGCCGCCGCGAATTTCTGACACGTGCCACCGCTCTGGGGGTCGCCTCGGCCACTGCCTATTCGATGATTGGCCTGTCCAGCCCGGCCCAGGCGGCCGGACACATTCAGGAAGGCGGCACACTTCGCATCCAGCAGAGCGTCAAGGCGATGAAGGAGCCGCGCACCTACGACTGGAGCGAGTTGGGCAACCAGTCCCGCGGTTTTCTTGAGTATCTCGTTGAATATAACGCAGACGGCTCCTTCCGCGGCATGCTGCTGGAAAGCTGGGACGTCAACGATGATGCCACAGAATATACGCTCAACGTTCGCTCGGGCGTGAAGTGGAACAACGGCGACGATTTCACCGCCGAGGACGTCGCTCGCAACATCACCGGATGGTGCGACAAGTCGCTTGAGGGCAATTCCATGGCCAGCCGGTTCGGCGGCCTGATCGACGAAGAGTCAGGCCAGGCCCGTGACGGTGCGATCGAGATCCTGGATGACAGCACCGTGAAGCTCACCTTGTCGAGCCCCGACATCGCTATCATCGCGAATATGTCGGACTATCCTGCGGCGATCACCCATTCGAGCTATAACGGCGGCGATCCATTCGACAATGGCATCGGAACGGGCCCGTTCCGCCCGGTCAGCATGGAGGTCGGCGTGCGCTGCGTCCTCGAACGCGTGACAGATCAGGAGTGGTGGGGCACCTCTGTCTATGGCGGCCCCTATCTCGACCGGATCGAGTTCGTGGATTACGGCACCGACCCCGCAGCCTGGGCCGCCGCGGCAGAGTCCGAAGAGATTGATTTGCTTTACGAATCTCTCGGCGAATTCATCGAGCTGATGGATGCGATCGGCTGGGAGAAGTCCGAAACCGTCACGGCCGCGACGACAGTTCTGCGCCCCAATCAGGCCGCTGAAGTTGATGGCGTCACACCCTATGCCGATGTCCGCGTGCGCCGGGCCCTTGCTTTGGCTGTCGACAATGCAGTCTGCCTTGAACT
Source organism: uncultured Paracoccaceae bacterium (assembly GCA_947503775.1). Taxonomy (GTDB): domain Bacteria; phylum Pseudomonadota; class Alphaproteobacteria; order Rhodobacterales; family Rhodobacteraceae; genus Aestuariibius. Next base: position 341,077 of record CANNFE010000001.1, read on the forward strand.
TGGCTATTCGGGGCTTGGACAAGTTGCTGCGAACGATCACGTTTGCCCGATCCATCCGGCCTATGTCGATATCGGCCCGTCCGAGCATGATCCCGAACAGGCCGTCGCACTGATGGAAGAGGCCGGGATGGCCGATTTCGAGCATGAGCTGATCACCATCGACGACGACTGGCAGCGCAACACGGGCGATGCAGCAGCCGAGCAGATGCGCGATGCCGGTCTTAATATCAAACGGACGATCCTGCCTGGCAGCACCTTCTGGAACGACTGGACGAAGTACCCGTTCAGCTCGACCCAGTGGAACCACCGTCCGCTGGAAGTGCAGATCCTCACGCTCGCCTACCGCTCTGGCGAGGCCTGGAATGAGACAGCGTTCGACAATGCTGAGTATGACGCTCTGATCAACGAGGCGAACTCGATTGCCGATGCCGATTCCCGCAAGGAGGTTATGGAGCAAATCCAGACGCTTCTGCGCGACGAGGGCGTGATTATCCAGCCCTACTGGCGCTCGCTTTACACGCACCACAACGGCACGGTCGTGAATGCCGAAAAGCATCCTTCGCATGAGATGCATCTCTACAAGTTCGGCTTCGCCGCGTAAGGCTCCAAGACTTTACCGACCGGCTTTGAGGCCGGTCGGTTTTTCTATGCGACGACCTTCAGACACTCCGTGCCACAGATCCGGCAGATAAAGGATATCCATGGGACGTTTTATCCTGCAGCGCGCAGGCATCATGCTTCTGACGGCGCTTTGCCTGACCTTCATCGTATTCGCGCTGACCAACCTTTATCCGAACCTCGAAAAACTCGCTAAAACCCAGGCCAATAGCCGGATGACCGATACCGAGGTCGTCTCCTGGCTTGAAAACCGGGGCTATCTGCAACCGCTTCCGGTCAAATATGGTCAATGGCTCGGCGTTCTTCCCGGCTATGTCATCGAGGGCAGCGATGGCCGCACCCGCGCCCGCTGCGCGCCCGACGGCATCCCGGCCGAGGACGCGCCGCGGTTTTGCGGCGTCCTTCAGGGCGACTGGGGCACCTCGACCGTTTTCCGGGAGGATGTCTCTGAAATCGTAAGCAAGCGGCTCGGCCTCACCGGCTGGCTCATGCTGGCGGTGATGTGCGTAATGGTCCCCGGGGCTTTGATCCTCGGTGTTCTGTCTGGCATGCGAGAGGGCAGCCGCACCGATCGGACGCTCTCGACCGTTTCCATCGCCTCGACCGCCACGCCCGAATATGTCTCGGGTGTTCTATTCATTGCGGTATTCGCCTCTTCGGCCGTGGGGCTGAAATGGTTCAAGGGCACCGCAACCAGCGCGATGGACGACATCACCTTCGCGAACTTCACCCTGCCGGTGATTACCATCGCACTTTACGGCATGGGCTATATCGCCCGCATGACGCGCGCTTCGATGACCGAAGTGATGACGGCGCAATATATCCGCACCGCCCGGCTCAAGGGGGTGAGCTTTCGCGATATCGTGCTGAAGCACGCACTTCGGAATGCTCTGATCGCGCCCTTCACCGTGATCATGCTGCAATTCCCGTGGCTTCTGAACGGCGTGGTGATCGTCGAGACGCTCTTTAACTACAAGGGCTTCGGCTGGACGCTCGTTCAGGCCGCCTCGAACAACGATATCGAGCTGCTTCTGGGTGTCTCGGTCGTCTCCGTCATCGTGGTTCTGGTCACGCAGCTGATCTCGGATATCGGCTACGTCGTCCTGAACCCCCGCATTCGCATCTCGTAAGGAGCCGCACCATGGAACCGCTCACCTGGACCGGAACGCTCGGCACCTTCCTCGATCCGCTGCTCGCCCTCTTTGCTGGCGTCTTCGCCGTCGCTTGCGTCGCTCAGTTCGTGCTAGGCTTCGTGCTTCAACCTGGTCGGACAACCGCCAATGCCGACGGCACCTTGTCGGTCGAGCGCGGTCCGCTCGAATGGATCGGCGAGGCCATGAAGTGGAGCTTTCTGGGCATCGTTCTGGTCGTCCTCGCCTACATCCTAGGCGGGATCGTGACGCCCTACGGGACTGGCGGGATCATCGGTGCGATGTCGGCCCGCTTTCTGCCCGTCTGGATCGCGCTTACGTTGACCTTCGCCATCTCGATCACCTTCAAGCGACGCCTTGGCCTTTATGGAAAGCTCTTCGACAGCCCGATTGGCATGGTCGGTTTCGGCCTTGTGATGTTCTGGGTATTCACAGCGATCTTCGGCGGCCCGCTCGACATGATCATTACCCACGATCCGCTCTCGCAGGTCTCGGGCCTCAAGAACAAGATCCCGGGCGTTCCCGTCCCGGGGATCGAGGAGATGGGCGTCGGCGCGCATTACCTGCTGGGCGGAGATAACCTCGCCCGCGATATCTTCTCGCGCATGGTCGAAGGCGCCTGGATCGTGATCCAGATCGCTCCGCTGGCCACGCTTTTCGCTTTCATGGTTGGCATCACGCTCGGTCTTCCGGCAGGATATTACGGCGGAGCGCTCGATACCTTTCTAAGCTTTCTGGCCAACCTGATCCTCGCCTTCCCGGTCATCCTGCTCTTTTATCTGCTGGTCACGCCCGAGATCGTCGCGACCGGCATTCCCAGCTACATGGCCGCAGTTCTTTTTCTCTTCCCGGTGATCTTCCTCGGAGTGCTCCTGAACTCGCGCTATTATACGCAGCCGACCTTCCGCACCGGGCTGCTGATCGTCGTCCTCGGCATCGCTGGGTTCACCTACCTCGCGATCATCTCGCAACGCGGCACGCCGCTTCAGATCCTGCCTGATGCCATCGATCCGATCACGATCAATGGCGGTATCCTCGTTGTCTTCGTTTCGGTCGTCTTCGTAAACGCGCCTACCGTCTTCCGGATCGTCCGCTCCCTCGCCCTTGACATCCAAACGCGGGACTACGTCGCCGCCGCCCAAACCCGGGGCGAAGGCGCGTGGTACATCATGCTCTGGGAGATCCTGCCCAATGCCCGCGGCCCCCTGATCGTCGATTTCTGCCTGCGCATTGGCTATACGACGATCCTGCTCGGTACTCTGGGCTTTTTCGGCCTCGGCCTGCCGCCCGAAAGTCCCGACTGGGGCTCGACGATCAACGAGGGCCGCAAGCTTCTTTCGATCTATCCCCATCCCGCTTTGCCGCCCGCCGTCGCGCTTCTGACGCTGGTGCTGGGGCTGAACCTGCTGGCCGACGGCTTGCGCGAAGAAAGCTTGAAGGACTGATCGACCTCTCTACCGGCCGAAGATGAAGGACCACATATGACCGACCCCGACTACGACGGCCCCATCCTCGAGATCGACAACCTCTCGATCTCGTTCTTCACCCGGCTAAGGGAAATCCCGGCGGTCATGGACTTCTCCGTCCGCGTCCGCCCTGGCGAGGCGATGGGGCTGGTCGGCGAATCCGGCTGCGGCAAATCCACGGTGGCGCTCGGCGTGATGCAGGATCTCGGCGTCAACGGGCGCGTGGTCGGCGGCTCGATCAAATTCAAGGGCCGCGACCTGGGCCAGATGTCCGATGCGGAGCTACGCGACATCCGCGGCTCTGAGATTGCGATGATCTATCAGGAACCCATGGCCTCCCTGAACCCGGCCATGAAGATCGGCAAACAGCTCATGGAAGTGCCGATCATTCACAAGGGCATCTCGGAAAAGGAGGCCTATGACCGCGCGCTCGAGGTCGTCACCGACGTCAAGCTGCCCGACCCCAAGCGCATCCTCGACGCCTATCCGCACCAGCTGTCGGGCGGCCAGCAGCAGCGCATCGTCATCGCCATGGCGCTGATGTCGAAACCGTCGCTTCTGATCCTGGACGAGCCAACGACCGCTCTCGACGTGACGGTCGAGGCTGCCGTGGTCGAGCTCGTAAAGGAGCTTGGCGTCAAATACGGCACCTCGATGCTGTTCATCAGCCACAATCTGGGACTGGTGCTTGAAACCTGCGACCGCCTTTGCGTGATGTATTCCGGCGAAGCTGTCGAGACCGGCAGCATCGAGGACGTCTTTGACAAGATGCGTCAGCCTTACACGCAGGCGCTTTTCCGGTCGATCCCGCTGCCCGGCGCCGACAAGAACTCCAAACCGCTCATCGCGATCCCAGGCAACTTCCCCCTGCCCCATGAACGCCCGCCGGGCTGCAATTTCGGGCCGCGCTGCGACTACTTCGAAAAGGGCCGCTGCGACGCGCAACCCATCCCAATGGCCACTGTGGAAGGCGACGAGCGGCATCGCACCCGCTGCCTGAGGTTCGAGGAAATCGACTGGTCAATGATCCCGCTCGGCAGCGACACCAAGGAGAAATCCGAACCCGGCGACGTGATCTTGAAGATTGACGATCTCAAGAAATATTATCAGGTCGCCGCTTCCGCTTTGTTCTCGGGGGGCAACAAAAAGGTCGTGAAGGCAAACGAGACGCTCTCCTTCGAAGCGCGCGAAAGCGAGACGCTCGCCATCGTCGGCGAATCCGGCTGCGGCAAGTCGACCTTCGCCAAGGTCCTGATGGGGCTTGAGACCGCGACCGAAGGCTCCGTCATCCTCGACAACCGCGAGATCGGCCAGACCGAGATCGCCAATCGCGACACCAAAACCGTCTCGGACATCCAGATGGTCTTCCAGAACCCGTTCGACACGCTCAACCCGTCCATGACGGTGGGGCGGCAGATCATCCGTGCGCTCGAGATCTTTGGCGTTGGAAACAGCGAGACAGAGCGGCGCGACCGGATGCTGCAACTGCTCGATCTCGTCAAACTACCACGCGAATTCGCGGGCCGCATGCCGCGCCAGCTGTCGGGCGGCCAGAAACAGCGCGTCGGCATTGCCCGCGCCTTTGCCGGGGACGCCCGCATCGTTGTCGCGGACGAACCCGTCTCGGCCCTTGACGTATCGGTTCAGGCCGCCGTCACCGATCTGCTCATGGAGATCCAGCGTGAGCACAAGACGACACTTCTCTTCATCTCCCACGACCTGTCGATCGTCCGATACCTCGCTGACCGCGTCATGGTCATGTATCTGGGCCATGTGGTCGAGCTTGGCACGACCGAACAGGTTTTCGCACCGCCCTATCATCCCTATACCGAAGCGCTTCTCTCTGCGGTGCCGATCGCGGATACGCGGGTCCAGAAAAAGCACATCGTCCTCGAAGGCGACATCCCGTCCGCCATGAACCCGCCCCCGGGTTGCCCGTTCCAGACCCGCTGTCGTTGGAAATCCGAGGTGCCCGGCAATCTGTGTGAAACCGAGGTGCCGCCGATGAAAACCACGGCGGATGGGCTTCAGATCAAATGCCACCTGACCGACGGCCAGATGGAAGAGATGGAGCCCGTCATTACCATCGCCGCAGAATAGCTCCGGAACGAACGCGCTGCCTGATGCATTTCTCCTCCGTTCAAAGGTGGGAGAACGATCATGAGCGACCGGGATTTCGGCTGGGCCATTCCAATCATGCAGCTGGGCTATGCGGGCCGTGGTCTCGTTTATGTCACCATTTCAGCCATCTCTCTCTACACGATTTGGCAAGGCGGCCAGGCACAAGGCACCAGCGCCGCCCTCGCCCAGCTTGAGGGATCGCTTTGGGGAACAGCCGCTCTTGTTGCCATCGCCGTCGGACTTCTCTGCTACATGGTCTGGCGAGTGATATGCGGCACCTACGATCTTGAGGATGAGGGATCTGGCGGGAAGGCCACCATCGCCCGGATCGGGCAAGTCGTGACCGGCCTCATTCACGGCGCTCTTGGTATCGCGGTCCTTATTCTGGCCGTCACAGCGAAATCCGGCGGTGGAGACGGCTCGAAGATCGCCGAAATCACGGGGCAGATCATGTCGCTTCCCGCCGGAATTTGGCTGGTCGGCATCGCGGGCGTGATCACCGCAGGTGCCGGGGCCTACTACCTCAAAAAAGCGTGGAAAGAGGAATATCGCGAAAGCCTCGAGGCCAATCACTTCACCCGCAACTGGAATTGGGCGCTCAAGGCGGGTGTCGCGGCGCAGGGCGTGACGGTCGGTATCATCGGCATCTTCCTGGTGATCGCCGCCCTTCAGGCCGATCCATCGCAGGCCGGCGGTATGGGCAAGGCCTTCTCCTGGCTCTCGGGCCAGATCTACGGCCAGATCCTTGTGACCGCGCTTTGTATCGGACTAGCGGGTTTCGCGCTATTCTGTTTCGTCAACTCCGCTTATCGGATCATTCCGAAAGCAGCGGGCGACGATGTCCAGACCCTTGCCCGCAAGGCGAAAAACAAAGGTCAGGCCGCAGCTGCCTAGCTGCCCATGATCACCCGCACGTAATTGCGGGTCTCGCGATAAGGCGGAATGCCATTGTGCCGTTTCACCGCCGCGGGGCCTGCATTATAGGCCGCCAAAGCCAGACGCCACGACCCGAAGGTTCGGTACTGCTCGGCCAGATAACGTGCGCCGCCTTCGAGGTTCTGCACCGGATCATCCGCATTCACCCGCAAATAACGCGCCGTCCCCGGCATGAGCTGAGCAAGACCCATCGCGCCCTTGTGGGACCGTGCTCTGGGGTTCCAGTTGCTTTCCTGCTGGATCAGCCGCGCAAAGAGATCCTCTGGGATCCCATGCCGCCGCGCCGCCGATTTCGCGAGTTCCAAGTACTGCCCGCGATAGGATCCCGCATAGGCCGGTCCCTGATCGCCGCGCCCCGGAACCACAATCCTCGACGGCTGAAGGCGAACCGAGTTGGCATATTGCTGCGCCGCCCGTCCATCCAGAACGCTGGTCTGCGATTCAAAGAGCGTAGCACGCGATCGGGTCGAAAGCTGCTCTGCGCTTGCCGAACCCGTCCCTCCGATGACAAGACCTGTCATCGCAATCGCCAAACCCCTCATCCCCGATACTCCCAGCAAAATAGATCCGTCCTCAATCGCGGCGGACTATACCCGCTTCACGCGGCGTGAAAAGCCTTGTCGAACATGTCTTAGGGACCTGTTAACCGCGATAGGCTGTTGTAAGGTCGCGCTCGACCAGAGCAGAATCGACGTCAAGAAGGAGTCTTCCATGGCCGGATCCGTCAACAAAGTCATCCTGATCGGCAATCTCGGCCGCGATCCGGAAGTGCGCAATTTCCAGAATGGCGGCAAGGTCGTGAACCTTCGCATCGCCACATCCGAGAACTGGAAGGACAAGAATACCGGCGAACGCCGCGAGCGGACCGAATGGCATTCCGTCGCGATCTTCTCGGAACCGCTGGGCCGGGTGGCCGAGCAATATCTTAAGAAGGGCTCGAAAGTATATATCGAGGGCCAGCTCGAGACGCGCAAATGGCAGGACCAGTCCGGTGCCGACCGCTACTCGACCGAGGTTGTCCTGCGCCCCTATCGCAGCGAGCTGACGATGCTCGACGGACGCGGCGAAGGCGGCGGCGGTGGCGGAGGCTACGGCGGCGATCAGGGCGGCTATGGCGGCGGCGATTACGGCAACGATCAGGGCGGCAGCCGGGGTGGCGGAAACTCGATCCCCAGCAACAGCGACCTGGACGACGAGATCCCGTTCTAGGATCCGAGCCTATCGCGCTGCCAGAGCGTCAGCCAGCAGCGCAAGAACGGCATCGCGCGGGACATCCGAGGTCACGAAGGCCTCCCCGATCCCGCGTGCCATAATGAAATGCAATCGGCCGCCGATCACCTTCTTGTCCTGGGCCATAAGATCAAGAAGAGTCTCCGCGTCCGGTAGAGGCCCCTCGATATCGCCGAGCCTTGATTTCAGACCGAGATCCGCTATATGCGCCCGCACCCGGCTTGGCTCCTCTTGCGCGCATAGACCCAGTCGCGCGGACAGATCGAACGCCAACGCGCAGCCGATGGCGACCCCTTCCCCGTGTAAGAGCCGTTCACCATACCCCGTCGCCGCCTCCAGCGCGTGACAGAAGGTATGGCCCAGATTAAGCAGGGCGCGGTCCCCTTGTTCAGTCTCGTCGCGAACGACGATCTCGGCCTTCATCTCGCAGGACCGCCGGATCGCCTTCAGCCGGGCCTCGGGATCGCCAGACAGGACCGCAGCACCGTGGCTTTCGAGCCATCCGAAAAACGCAGCATCGCCGAGCAGCCCGTACTTCAGCACTTCGCCATAGCCCGCTTTGAGGTCCCGTTCCGCCAACGTATCAAGGCAGCCGGTATCGGCCAGCACGAGCGATGGTTGGTGAAAGGCCCCCACCAGGTTCTTGCCCGCCGCCGCATTGATCCCGGTCTTACCGCCGACCGAACTATCCACCTGTGCAAGCAACGTCGTCGGCACTTGAACAAAACGCACCCCGCGCCGCAGAACCGCCGCCGCAAACCCGGCAAGATCACCAATGACCCCGCCGCCAAGCGCCACGACCATGTCGTTTCGCTCGATCTTCTCGGCCAGAAGCCATTCGACGGCTCGCGAAAACTCAGGCCACCCTTTCGTGGCCTCGCCTGCTGGCAAAGCAAGCGCCGATACCGTGATCCCTGCTTTTTCGAGCGCAGCGCGGAACGGCTCAAGATGATGCCGCGCCACATGCTCATCGGTCAAAATAGCGACACGAGGCTGGGCCAAGAGTGTACCGATCGTCTCGCCAGCGCCCTCGATGAGGCCGGGGCCGATCATGATATTATAGGCCCGCCCAGGCAGATCGACATGGACGGTTTCGTGGCTTGGCAAAGCTATACCTCCATCAGAACATCGACCCGGCTGGCGATCGTGGTCAGAACGCGGTCCGCCATATCGGCAATCGACAGATGTTCTTGTGCCTCGACCGCGACATCGGCCAAGGCATAGATGTCCTGCCGCGCATCAAATATCTCGGTCAGCGTACCCTTGGGATCGGGCGTCTGCAAAAGGGGCCGCGTTTCCTTGTGCCGGACCCGCTCCCAAAGAAGATCGAGGTCCGCTTTCAGCCACACCGACAGCCCCGCCTCGGATATCATGCGGCGATTGCGCTCGGCCAGAAACGCCCCCCCGCCGGTTGACAGGATCACCGGTTCGTTGCGGAGCAATCGCGCGATCACCTCTGCTTCCCGATCGCGGAAGAAGGCCTCTCCGTCCCGCTCAAAGATCTCGGCAATACTGGCCTGGGCGGCCTCGACGATCTCGGCATCGCTGTCGCGGAACGGTACGTCCAGACGGGCCGCGAGCGCGCGCCCGACGGCGGTCTTGCCAGAGCCCATCATGCCCACCAGAGCGACCGTTTTGCCCAGCCTCAGCCCCACCTGTCCCCCGATCGGCACGCCGCCGCTTAATGATAAATTCCACGCTTGAATGGCGTGATCTTGCCGAAAAGGCCATATATAACCGGCTGCAAATAACAAAGAGCAGGCAAAGGTCCGTAAAATGTGGCGTCTCATCAAGGCTTTATTATTTCTCTCGGTGCTCGCGGCATTGGGGTTTATCGCCTATGCCTATGTCGGGCCCATCGTGACGCCGGCGGATTTCGAACCGGCCCAAGAAGACGTCGTCGAACCTGTGACGCTTGATCTGGAGTAAGCATGCGGAGCGCTGCCTTTTGTCTGCTCCTGCCAGTCCTCGGCCAGGCAGCCGTGGCGGAAAATGTCGGCCAACCGCTTTCCGCAATCGACTGGCTCAGCAACAGTGTCGAAACAGCGCCTCCGCAATTGCGTGAGCCGCCCATCGCGGAGGCCGTGGCGACCCCCGATATCTCGGTTACTTCACTCGATCAGCCAACACTTGATGAACTGGGCTTGCTGCCGCCTGCAACGACCGGGCTGCCCTCGACACTCTGGTCGGCCAGCGCGCCCGAAACGCTTGCCTCGCTCGTCAGCGCCCTGCCGGTCGAGACATTGCCCGCTTTGCAAAGCCTCACCCGCATGTTGTTGTTGGCCGAAGCCGAACCGCCTTTGGGCGCGGGATCGGAGGCGCGGCTCTTTTATGCGCGCGTCGACAAGCTCTTGGACATCGGCGCACTCGATCCGGCGCAGGCCTTGATCGGCGGCGTTGATAGCCCGACACGGCGCACCTTCCGGCGCAGTTTCGATATCGACCTGTTGCTTGGACAGGAAGATCACACCTGCCAGATCCTGTCAGGCCGTCCCGATCTGGCGCCTACCGTGCCCGCACGAATCTTCTGTCGCGCCCGCAGCGGTGACTGGGCCGCTGCCGCGCTTACGCTGAATACCGCCATTGCGCTTGGTGATCTCAGCCCGGCAGAGCAGGATCTGCTACTGCATTTTCTCGACCCTTCCCATTCCGAAGAGGCTGGTCCCCTGCCCCGACCACCCCGCCCAAGCCCGCTGACATTCCGCATCTACGAGGCGGTCGGTGATCAGCTCGACACCGCCGATCTGCCCCGCGCATTTGCCAATGCCGATCTGCGCAGTGTCAGCGGTTGGCGGTCCCAGCTTCTCGCCGCAGAGCGCCTGGTCGGCGCAGGCGCCATGGATCCGAACACGTTTTTTGCGGTCTATGGCGATCGCAGGCCAGCCGCGTCCGGCGGTGTCTGGGACCGCGTCGCGCCAATCCAGTCGCTCGACCGGGCCATTGCTGCCGGGGATGACGACGCAATAGGTCGCGCTCTTCTCCCCGCTTGGACCGGCATGCGGCAGATCCATGCGGAAGCCGCCTTTGCGGCGCGCTATGCTGATGCGCTTCTGGCAGCCGATCTTGACGGCGCTGAGGCGGCCCTCGCGCTTCGCGTTGGATTGCTAAGCGATCGCTACGAAGAGCATGCCCTGACCGTCACCCCATCCAATCCCGAGACCGCGCTTCTTCTCGCGGTCGCCACGGGAAAATCTGCTCGCGCGACAACACCGGCAGAGCAGGCAGTTGCAGCGGCCTTTGGAGGCGCGCGGACATCGCCCTCGTTTCAAGCTGACCTCGATGCGAGCAAACTGGGTGAAGTGATCCTGAAAGCCATCGAGCTCTTCCATGACAGCCGGGACGGCGATCCCTCCGGCATTACCGATGCGCTCGCGCTTTTGCGGCAGGCCGGACTTGAGGACTCAGCCCGGCGCGCGGCGCTTCAGTATCTTATTCTGGACCACGGGCTGTGAGCGAGAAAGAGCGCCCGGCGAGCCATTGGATTCAGACCTTCCTCGAGGCACAGGCGGCAGAGCTTGGGGCGGCAAAGAACACCCAACTGGCCTATGCCCGCGACCTTACGGATTTCGCGGCATGGCTGACGGGTCAGAATCTGCAGCTCCTATCCGCAGGGCGCGCCGATATCGAAAGTTACCTGATCCATTGCGATGCACAAGGATTTGCCCGCGCCACCCGGGCACGTCGGCTTTCTGCGATCAAACAACTCTACCGATTTGCAGTAGAGGAAGGCTGGCGCAGCGACAATCCCGCGATCCAGATCACCGGCCCCGGCCGCGACAAGCGCCTGCCCAAAACGCTCAGCGAGGCCGAGGTCGACGCCCTCCTCGATGCGGCCCGCGGCCATGGCCGAACCGAGGACGACCACGCCCGCAACACCTGTCTGATGGAGCTTCTCTACGCGACGGGCATGCGCGTGAGCGAGCTTGTCTCGCTTCCGGTTGCCGCCGTTCGCGGCGATCCCCGCATGCTCTTGGTGCGAGGCAAAGGAGACAAAGAGCGGATGGTCCCGCTCTCTGGCCATGCCCGGGATAGCCTGACCAAATGGCTGATCCTCCGTGATGCAGCCGAAGACGCCGCACGGCTGGAGGGAAAGCCACTCTCTAGGTTTCTTTTCTCATCACGCGGCAAGACAGGGCATCTGACCCGGCACGCCTTCTACACGCTCCTTAAGGAACTTGCGGTCAAAGCAGGAATTGCGCCTTCAAAGGTGACGCCGCATGTCTTGCGGCATGCTTTTGCGACCCATCTTTTGGCCCACGGGGCCGATCTTCGGTCGATCCAGACGCTTTTGGGCCATGCCGATATCGCGACGACCGAGATCTATACGCATATCCTCGATGAACGCCTTAGGCAGCTTGTGCTTGACCATCATCCGCTCGCCCGTCAGGAGAGCTCCCTTGATGCCAACGCAAATTCCAACAGATAAAGCGCCACACGCTTTGACCTAAGGAACCAAATGGACGCCCCCACCCTCGACGCCGCCTTCTGGATGACCTCTGGCGCGATCCTGTGCCTTCTTGTCCTCTCCGGCTTTTTCTCAGGCTCTGAAACCGCGCTGACCGCCGCGTCGCGCGGCAAGCTGCGTGCCAAGGCCGACCGCGGCTCGCGCGGGGCAGAGCGTGCGCTCAAGATCACCGAGGATAGCGAGCGGCTGATCGGATCGGTCTTGCTGGGCAACAACCTTGTAAACATCCTCGCGACCTCCTTGGCGACGGCCATCTTCACGCGCGCTTTCGGCGAAAGCGGTGTCGCGCTGGCGACGCTTGTGATGACGCTGCTCGTTCTGATCTTCGCCGAGGTACTGCCCAAAACCTATGCGATCACAAATTCGGAAACCGCCGCCTCGTTCGTGGCCGCGCCTATTTCCATCGTGGTCACGCTCTTCTCTCCGATCGTCTCGGCTGTGCGCTGGCTCGTGCGCCGCGTCCTCAGCCTCTTTGGTGTGCAGATTGACCCCGACAGCAATGTCCTGGCCCTTCGCGAAGAGATCGAGGGCGCGCTGCAGCTCGGTCATTCCGAGGGCGTGGTCGAGAAAGAGGACCGCGACCGCATCCTGGGTGCGCTCGATCTCGCCGACCGCACGGTCGAGGAGATCATGCTCCACCGCTCGGGGATCGAGATGATCGACAGCGAGGCCGAGCCTGACCAGATCCTGCGCCAGTGCCTCGAAAGCCCCCACACCCGCCTGCCGCTCTACAAAGGCGAGCAGGAGAATGTCGTCGGCATCATCCACGCCAAGGAACTGCTGCGGGCCATCTACCAGCACCGCGGCACGCCGGAGACCGAGGCGACCGATCTGGCCGCCTTCGAGGTGATGGACGTCGCAATGCCGCCCTACTTCATTCCAGAGACGACGACGCTCGATGATCAGATGCGCCAGTTCCTGCGCCGTCACACGCATTTTGCGCTGGTCGTGGACGAATACGGCGCGCTTCAGGGTCTGATCACGCTTGAGGATATCCTCGAAGAGATCGTCGGAGAGATTACAGACGAATTCGACCAGGGTGACGGCCTCCCGATCGCGCGCGCTGACGATGGCGCCTATCTCATCGACGGCGCTATGACGATCCGCGATCTCAACCGCGCGAATGACTGGTCCTTACCGGATGACGAGGCCAATACCGTAGCCGGTCTCGTGATCCACGAGGCGCAGATGATTCCGATCGAAGGTCAGGTTTTTTCCTTCCACGGCTTCCGCTTTGAAGTGGTCGAGAAAGAGCAGAACCGCCTCTCGCGCCTCAAGATTCGCGCCCTCTGATCTGACCTCGGGGGCTTGCCCTTCGCTCCGCGCGCGCGCAGTCTGTCCCTAACGTCAATCAACCTCGGGGAGAGACATCCATGTTGCGCTCATCACTTTTGGCCTTGGCCTGCTTCTCTATGCCTCTCGCCGCGCAGGAGGCTGCCGACAGCGTCGCCCCAGAAGCACCGGCGCCGATCTCGCAAGCCTTTGCTGATCTCTCCGATGCTGCGCAAGCGGCCTTAGACGCCAAGCGCGCCGGAGAGCCTGTCACGAGTAAAAACTGGATGATCGCCGCCGCAAACCCGCTCGCCGTCGAGGCGGGCGCACGGATCCTGCGCGAAGGCGGATCTGCCGCTGATGCTATGGTCGCGGTTCAGGCCGTCCTTGGTCTGGTCGAGCCGCAAAGTTCAGGCCTCGGCGGCGGTGCGTTCCTCGTCTGGTACGATGCAGCCAGCGGAGAGATCACGACCCTGGATGGTCGCGAGACCGCTCCCATGGCCGCCACGCCGACGTATTTTCAGGATGAAAACGGCGAACCGCTGCAATTCTTCGATGCCGTCGTCGGCGGCCGCTCTGTCGGCACGCCGGGCACGCCAGCCTTGCTCGAAGCCGCCCATCGCCGCTGGGGCCGTGCCAACTGGGCCGATCTCTTCGCCGACGCGATCACGCTGGCCGAAGAAGGGTTCGTTGTCTCGCCCCGCCTTGCCTCTCTGATCGCCGGAGATGACGAGCGTTTGCGCCGCTTTCCCTCAACCGAGGCTTACTTCTTTCCCGGCGGCAATGCGCTGGCCGAAGGCGACACGCTTGTTAACCCAGACTACGCTCAGACCTTGACGGCCATCGCCACAGGCGGGACCGATGCGTTCTATAGCGGTGAGATTGCAGAGGATATTGTCAGCGCTGTCCGCAATGCGGAAGGTAAACCCGGGCTGCTCGCTCTTTCGGATCTGGCGGCCTATGAGGTGATCGAGCGTCCCGCCGTATGCGCCGACTACCGCGAAGCGCAGGTCTGCGGTATGGGCCCGCCCTCCTCTGGTGCGCTGACCGTCGGCCAGATCCTCGGCATGCTGGGTGCCTACAACCTTTCGGCCATGACCCCTGAAGATCCGCGCGCGTGGCGGCTGATCGGGGACGCCTCCCGGCTCGCCTTCGCCGATCGGGGCCGCTACATGGCTGACAGCGACTACGTGCCCGTACCAACCGAAGGCCTTGTGGATCCGACCTATCTCACCGACCGGGGCAGCCTTCTGCAACGCAACGACGCCCTCTCCGAAGACGACGTCGAACCCGGAACGCCCGAATGGGACCACGCCTTCCTGCAACTCGCCGATGACGAAAGCCTCGAGCTGCCCTCCACTTCGCATATCTCCATTGTCGATGCCGACGGCAACGCACTCTCGATGACCACGACGATCGAGAACGGCTTCGGCTCGCGCCTTTTCGTCCGAGGTTTCCTGCTCAACAACGAGCTGACGGACTTCTCTTTCCGCACCCATGCCGACGGCTACCCGATTGCCAACCGGCTCGAGCCTGGCAAACGTCCGCGCTCGTCCATGGCGCCGACGATCGTTCTGCAAGGCGGAGAGCCGATCCTCGTGACCGGATCGCCTGGTGGTAGCCGGATCATCGGCTATGTCGCGCAATCGATCATCGCAGCTCTCGACTGGGGCATGAACCCGCAAGAGGCTGTTTCGATGCCGCATCTTGTCAACCGTTTCGGCACCTATGACCTCGAAGAGGGCACAACCGCGACAGACCTCGACATCGCGCTCCAGCAGCTTGGATACGAAACAAATGTCCGTGCTCTGACCTCTGGCCTGCACATGATCGCTATCGGCGATACGCTCACCGGTGGTGCCGATCCCCGCCGCGAGGGGATCGCTCTGGGCGATTGATCAGCGCCCCTTGAAGAGGCCTCCAAGGACGCCGCGCACGATGCGGCGTCCAGTCGTGCCCTTCAGCTCCTTGATGACGACCGAGGTCAATGCCTCGCCGAAACCGCCGCCGCGCGACGACCGGCGTGAACTTGATCGCTCGACCTGTTTCCCTGAATAGCGCCGACCGGTCCGGAACTCGCGCTCTTTCTCAGCCAGACGCTCCTCCTCGGCCTCGGCCTCTTCTGCGGCCTTCGCCGCCGTCTTGGCCCGTTCGGCCAACATCTCAGCCGCGCTTTCGCGGTCCAGCCGCTCCTCATAGCGGCCCGCCAGAGCAGAGTCCGCGACCAGCGCCTTGCGCGCCTCCGCCGTCAGCGGCCCCAGCTGAGACGAGGGAGGCCGGATCAGCGTCCGCTCCACGATCCCCGGCACGCCCTTCTCCTCCAGCATCGAGGTCACGGCCTCGCCGGTTCCGACCTCGCGAATGGCATCGGCCGTATCGAAGACCGGATTCGGCCGATACGTCTCGGCTGCGCGGTTCAACTCGCGCTGATCCTTGGCGGTAAAAGCCCGCAAGGCATGCTGCACCCGATTGCCGAGCTGGCTCAGCACGTCCTCGGGCACATCGCCGGGGTTCTGCGTGATGAAATAGACGCCCACCCCTTTCGAGCGGATCAGCCGTGCCACCTGCTCCACCTTGTCGATCAGCGCCTTTGGCGCGTCATCAAAGAGCAGATGCGCCTCGTCAAAAAAGAACACCAGCTTGGGCTTATCCGGATTCCCCACCTCGGGCAGCGTTTCGAACAGCTCGCTCAGCAGCCACAGCAGGAACGTTGCATAAAGCTGCGGCGAGCCCATCAGCTTGTCGGCGGCCAGCACATTGATCCGGCCCTCGCCCGCCGCGTTCACCGCGATCAGATCCGAGATGTCGAGGGCAGGCTCGCCAAAGAACGCGGCACCTCCCTGGTTTTCCAGCGTCAGAAGCGACCGCTGGATCGCCCCGACCGAGCTGCTCGCGACATTGCCGTAGCGCAAGCTCAGATCCTTGGCGTTCTGCCCGCACCAGACAAGCAGCGCCTGCAGATCCTCCAGGTCCAAAAGCGGCAGCCCGTCCTCGTCTGCGACCCGGAAAGCGACATTCAGAACGCCCTCCTGCGCCTCGCTCAGCTCCAGAAGGCGCGCGAGCAAAAGCGGCCCCATCTCGGCAACGGTCGTGCGGATCGGATGACCCTGCGCGCCGAAGAGATCCCAGAACACGACGGGGAAAGCGCGATAGTCCAGATCCAGCCCGATCGTCTCCGCGCGCTTCATGAAGGGCTCATGCAGCTTGAAATCGGCGCTCCCCGATGCGGCGAGCCCGCTCAGATCGCCTTTCACATCAGAAAGAAAAACCGGAACGCCTGCCGCCGAAAACCCCTCGGCCAGGATCTGCAACGTCACCGTCTTGCCGGTTCCGGTCGCCCCCGCGATCAGACCATGCCGGTTCGCATGATCAAGCCGCAGATATTGCTTTTCCCCGTATCCGTCGCCGCCCCCGCCGATGAAAACACCATTCATCCCGATCTCCCTCACGTCACTTGCCGCCGGGCGACGATATCGTCTTGACGGCACATGACCACCCCCGATCCCCGACTTGGGCTTGCCCTGCCCTTACCCCACGCTGAATTGAGAAAAAGATACAGTCTTTTGAGCCAATTGGCTGTTGACGGGTCAGGACACGTTTCGTAGCGTCTCACCGCAAGTCGGCCTAGTCCGGCAGGGAGAAAAGTGAAAAGGGGTCCTCTATCGGGCCCTTTTTCCAGTTCAGGGCATCTGGAACGTCAATTCCGTTCTATGGGCAAGAGCTTGCCCGAGATCCCGCCTTTGCCCCTGACACTGCCAATCCCCCATGCTAGAGCGGCCAACGACACGATTTCACGGATCCGAAAGGAACAACCTGACCCATGTGGACTGACTTCAAACCGCTCTCCGCAGCGTTTCTTCTCGCGCTGGCAAGTCCTGCTTTTGCACAAGATACGGCAGCTCCGACAAATCCCGAGACCGAAGAAGGGGCCGAGACCGCGCCTGCCACCGAAACGGCCCCCGAGACCGAGCCAGAGGCTGAGGCTCCCGCAGATCCTGCGGATGGTTTTGACATGGGCCGCCCCGTCGGCGAAGACGCTCCAAGCGGCGAGCCACAGGTCGGCGAGGAATACATCGCGCGTACATCGGGCGATTGGTCGATCCGCTGTCTCAAGCGCGAGGAAGGTCAGCAGGATCCCTGCTCGCTCTACCAGCTCCTGCGCGACGCCAATGATAATGCGGTCTCCGAGATCAGCATCATCCCCCTTCCCGAAGGCAGCCGTGCCGCCGCCGGGGCGACGATCATCACGCCGCTCGAAACACTCCTCAGCGAGGATCTGACGCTCACCGTCGATGGCGGCCAGCCCCGCACTTACGAATTCACCTTCTGCAACCGGGGCGGCTGCGTCAGCCGCGTCGGCTTCACGCAGGCCGAGATCGATCAGTTCAAGCGCGGAAACGGCGCGGTCCTGACGATGGTGCCCGCGGGCGATCCAAATCAAAAGGTCGAACTGACGGTCTCGCTTTCCGGCTTCACCGCAGGTTTCGACAGCCTTGAGATCCCAGCAGCTCAGTGACCAAGACCCGCCGCGCCGACCCCTTCGGCGCGGCGTCTACGCCAGCCGCTTGAGCGCCAAAACCGCGTTCAGCCCGCCGAAGGCGAAGGCGTTCGACAGAACCACATCCACCTTCGCATCGCGCGCCTCGTTCGGTACGACATCCAGCGCGCATTCCGGATCCGGCTCTTCATAGCCGATCGTTGGGGCGATCACCCCGTCCTGCAGCGCCATCACGCAGGCCAGAAGCTCCACCGCCCCGGTGCCCCCGATCAGATGGCCATGCATCGATTTCGTCGATGAGATCATTAGGCTGTCGGCATGGGTGCCGAACGCATCGGCCACCGCAGCGCATTCCGTCTTGTCGTTCGCCGCCGTTCCGGTCCCGTGCGCGTTGATGTAACCCACATCCGTCGGCGCGATCCGCCCATCCTCGAGTGCGCCACTTATCGCCCGCGCGGCACCTTGCTTGGACGGCATCACGATGTCAGATGCGTCCGAACTCATCGCGAACCCGGCAACCTCCGCAAGGATCTCTGCGCCACGCGCCTTCGCATGATCGTAGTCCTCGAAGATGAAGATCCCTGCCCCTTCGCCCTGCACCATTCCGTCGCGATTGGCGCTGAACGGGCGGCACGCGGTCTTGGACATGACCCGCAGACCCTCCCATGCTTTTACCCCGCCGAAGCATAGCATCGATTCCGATCCGCCTGTGACCATCACGTCGGCGGCGCCCGACCGGATCATCCAGAAAGCCTGCCCCATCGCATGATTTGACGACGCGCAGGCTGTGGCGACCGTAAAGGATGGTCCCTTGAGGTTCCACTCCATCGACACATGGCTGGCCGCCGCGTTGTTCATCAGCTTGGGAACCACAAAAGGATGCACCCGGTTCTTCCCGGCCTCATAGACGGTCCGGTAATTCTCGTCCCAGGTGTTCACCCCGCCCCCGGCCGTGCCGAGGATCACGCCCGACCGCGCCGCCATACGGCCGCCGAACTCGCTCAGCCCCGATTGCGTCATCGCCTCCTTGGCGGCCAGCAACGTGAACTGCGTGAACCGATCATAAAGAGCGATCTGCTGGCGGTTGAAATGGGTATGCTCATCGAACTCGATGACCTGCCCGCCGATCTTGACCGACAGACGATCTACATCCTGAATATCAAGAGCGCGGATCCCGCAGCGCCCTTCCCGCATCGCCTCCAGCGTACTCGGCACGTCGTGGCCAAGCGCGTTGATGGTCCCGGCGCCGGTGATGACAACCCGTTTTGTGGTCAAGCTGGGGTGCCTTTCTGGACGCGCACCAGTCCTTCCACAGCGCCGACAATGGACGCGACAGTCGAGATATCGAACTCGCTCTCTGAGGGATCGTTGGCGTTGAACGGCACCGAGATGTCGAACTCTTCTTCAATGGCAAAGATGCTTTCCACTAGGCCAAGGCTGTCGACGCCTAGATCCTCAAGCGTGCTGGTCATCGTCACATCCGATGTCTCGAGCATGGCCTGATCGGCGATGATCTCGATCACCTTGGTCTTGACGTCCATTTGCCTGCACCCCGTCTCGTCTGCTTTGGCAGGGATTTAGTCACTCTCACCCGGCTTTGAAACCGCTTTCTTCAGCGCCGTCACGTCGGTCAGCAGTCGCGGCAAGCGGCGAAGCGCCTTGTAGATGGACAGGTTCGTCGCCATCCGCGTGGCCGGATAGCCCAGCATGATCCGGCCTTTGGGAACGTTGGACATCACGACCGAGGCGACGCCGATCACGACATCCTCTCCGATCAGCAGATTATCCGAGACACCGACCCGGCCGGCCAGAACGCTCCGGTCGCCGATCACCACCGATCCCGCAATGCCGACCTGACCGCAAAGCAGGCAGTCTTCTCCCACGATACAGTTATGTCCGACTTGAACGAGGTTATCGATCTTGGTCCCGCGCCCGATCCGTGTCGCCCGGATGGTGCCTGCATCAATGCAGCTATTGGCACCGATCTCGACATCGTCTCCGATTTCGACCCCGCCCAGTGAATGGATCCGATGCCAGGTCGGATCCTCGGGCGGCGTGATCTCGGCCTCCCCCAGCGTCTCGCGGGCCAGCTCGGCGCCCGAGGGTTGGGCGGTGACGAAAGAGAACCCATCCCCCCCGATCGCGACATTGGACTGGGCGACAAAGCGCTCTCCGATCCGCACATTCCGCCCGATCCGAACGCCCGCCGCAATCCGCGCGCCCGCGCCAATCACCGATCTGGGCCCGATGCTCACATGCGGCCCGATGCTTGCGCCCGCGCCAACCTCAGCAGATGGGTCGATCACGGCAGAGGCATGGATCCCCGGCTCGGGCACCGGATCCATCAGCTGCGTCAGCCTAGCCATCGCCAGCCGTCCGCGCGGCGCGATGATTGCCGCCTCGAGCCCCAGCGCCTGCCAGTCAGCTCCAGGCCAAAGGACCGCGGCACGCGCCGCGCCCCGCTCCAGATCCGCGCCGTAGGCCGGCGCCAGAGCCAGCGCCAGATCGTCCGGCCCCGCGCTTGCAGGCTCCGCAACCCCCTCCACGGATAAAGAAACGGCGCCGAAAGCCTCTGCTTCCAGCGCCGCTGCGATATCCTTGACCGTAAAGCTCATCTCGCCCTCTCATTCGAGGGAAGGGATTAGCCTCCGACCGACCGGATGGCCACCCCTTGGGAGGACAGCGCATTCCAGATCCGCGCATCCCGCCCGTAGACATCGCGGCGGAAATTCAAAGTGCCGCGCGCATCGGTGAAGGCCGTGCGATAGACGATGTGAACCGGGATCGGCTGGGCGAGATCGACCCGCGTCTCGCGCCCCGTCCGCAGCTTCTCCTGAAAGAAGGCCTCGGGATTGGCTGTCTGCTTCGCCAGCAGCGCATAGGCAAAGTCGAACGGATCGCGCAGGCGGATACAGCCGTGGCTGAAGGCCCGCACCTCGCGCCCGAAAAGGCTCTTGGCCGGCGTGTCGTGCAGATAGATGTTGTGCCGGTTGGGGAACATGAACTTCACCAGCCCCAGCGCATTGCCCTGGCTCGGCGGCTCGCGCATCGAGAACGGGAAGGTCTGCGCGGTATAGGCATTGAAGTTGACCGCCCCGCGATTGACCGTCCGTCCCCGGCTGTCCGTGATCTGGATATGGTTTACCGCATACGGGTTGCGCTGGAGCATCGGCAGATACTCCTTGGTCACGATCGAGCGCGGCACGTACCAGCTTGGATTGACGACCATGAACTCCATCACATCCGAGAACTCGGGGCTGCGACGGTCGCTCTGATTGGCCCCCACGACAGAGCGTGTCTTGAACGTCTCGCGATCGCTGTCGATGATCGCCGCCGTGAAATCGGTCAGGTTCACCCAGACATGGCGCGTCCCGCGGGGCCGGTTGATCCAGCGCTCGCGCTCCATCGCCACGATGACGTTGCGCAGCCGCTCGGGCACCGATTTGTTGATCTCGGTGATCGTACTGCCACCGGCGACGCCATCGGGGTTCAGCCCATAGGCCAGCTGGAACTGCTGCACGGCGGCCTTCATCGTCTCGTCATAGGTGGTTGTGGCGCTTCGGCCCATAAAGCCCATCGCCTGCAGGCGGTTGCGCAAGGCCACAACGGCCGCCCCGCTCGCCCCAGGCTCCAGCGTGCCGGGCACCTGCGCGCCCCAGCCGCCATCGGCGATCAGACGCTCCATCCGCAGCTTCTCGCGCATAAGGCGCGTATATTCCGGTGCCGCAGGCGGCAGCGACCGAATGAACGCGCCCGGGTTCGACTGAACGAACGCAGCCAGCGTCGCAGCCCGCCCGCGATAGGGCACCTCGCGCTTGATCTCGCCATCGACGCGTGACGGGATCAGAACGCCGGTCTGGATGTCCCGCGCGTATTGCAGAAAGAGACGGCTCATCTCGACCTCGGCGCGCCCGCGCGAGACCGGGTCATTGGCCTGCTGCAACAACGCGGTCATGCGCTGCGCATCATAGCGGCCCGAAGGAAGACCATGATCCTCGGCAGTTTGCATCGCGCTCAGGAACGCCTGACGTCGCGCCCGGTCGTCATTGTCGGTCCAGATGCCTTCGAACTCTACTGAACGGTAGAACTGGGCAAGGGCATCATCGCGCGCTGCGGCTTCTGCCACTGCCTGTTTGAACGGAGTGACTTGAGCGCTCACTGCGGCAGGCAAACCCACCATGAGAGAAAGACTAAAAAGAAGAGAGCGAACCGGCAGCCCACCCTTCAGGATCGTCTTCATCAAGACATCCTCCTATGAAAATCGTGTCCTAGATATCTGACCATGTCACGAATGCAGCCAGTAGCATATCCGTCTAGTCACAACTCCGAGACCGGGATGCAAGAAATGCCATCCGTGTCCCCAAAGACCGACGCAATTTCGCCACATACCTAAATTTGTTGGTGAAAACGAGACGAATCTGCGCAATTTCCTGCCGATTCTCCCTTCGTTAACTCTCTTCGCTGTAACAATCCCTTGGTCCGTGAGTCGTCCTGTGCAATAAAAATCATGCATCTGGGGATAGCTAGGCAAACCGGACCTGCGGAATAGCGGGCCAATACGGGTATAGAAACGGGACGCACAATTCATGATAAAAAGCAGCTCGACGGGCCTCACTAGACGTGGGCTCCTCTCCGCTTTCGCGGCAACAGCCATCTGCGCAGCACCGACCTATTCCAAGGCGGCAGGTTTTCTTCGAGGCGGCGGAGATGTGCGAAAATTGCGCATGTATTCGGGCCGAACGGGCGAGCACTTGAACATGGTCTACTGGATCGACGGCAAATATGTCGGCGACGCCCTGGCTGAGGTGAACCACTTCATGCGCGACTGGCGCACGAATACCGGCATCAACATCGACACCCGTACGGTGGATATCATGGCTGCCGCCCACCGCCTCATGGATGCCCGCGAACCCTATATGCTTCTGTCCGGCTACCGCTCCCCTCAGACCAATGCGATGCTGCGCAGCCGCTCGTCCGGCGTGGCCAAGAATTCTCTGCATCTCAAAGGTCAGGCCGCCGATCTGCGTCTCGACAGCCGCTCCGTCAGCCAGATGGCCCAGGCCGCTGCCGCCTGCCGTGCCGGGGGCGTGGGCCGCTATACCGGTTCTGACTTCGTCCATATGGATTGCGGGCCCGTCCGCACCTGGGGCCGCTAAGGTCTGCTTCACTCCCCGTATCCCGGAAAACGAGGCGCCCTCTTGTGGCGCCTTTTTTCTTGTTCTCAAGAAGATCTGGTACCGGTGGTCGGACTCGAACCGACACGATGTTGCCATCGGGGGATTTTGAATCCCCTGCGTCTACCATTCCGCCACACCGGCCCAGTTCGGCTGTCCTAGCCTCCACGAAAGCCCTCTGCAAGACCGGGAGTCCGCGAAATGTGCGGCGGTTCTCGCCCCCGCACAAAAGAAAAAGAGGGACCCGAAGGTCCCTCTGAGTTTCGTCATTCAGGCTCAATTATGATCTACCGCTCGCGTTTTTTGCCTGCGGCCCGAACAACGCCAGAGGGAGCGCACCCCCTCAGGGTCTCTTATCTTCTCAACTACATCCGCTCGTGCCGCCGCAGGTGTTGCACTTCATGCAGGTCCCGTTGCGCACCAGCGTGTAGTTGCCGCATTCGCCACAGGGATCGCCCTCGTAGCCCTGCATCTTCGCCTTGTCGCGGGCTGATAGCGCCACGGCCGAAGTTGCGACCTTCGCCACGGTCACCTCTCCGACCTCGGGCACCAGTGTCTGCAAGGCCGCGACCGTCTCACCCGCGCCGCCTTCGACTACGGTAAAGCCCTGCGGCACGCGATTTCTTAGATACCCGGTCGAGGCAACCTGCTTGAGCACTTCGAGCGGGGACGAGCCATGCGAGCCTGGCACTTCGGTGAAGTTGCGCTTGCCCTCTTCCTCGCCCCGCCCCATCGCATCGAAACTGTCGCCTTCGGGCTTCACATGGGCCAGATCGGTCCGGTCAAGATAGCTGACCGCCAACTCGCGGAAGATGTAGTCGAGGATCGAGGTCGCGTTCTTGATCGCCTCGTTGCCCTGTACCATCCCTGCCGGTTCGAATCGGGTGAAGGTGAAAGCGTCCACGAACTCCTCCAGCGGCACACCGTATTGCAGGCCAACAGACACCGCGATGGCGAAGTTGTTCATCATCGCTCGGAAGCCCGCGCCTTCCTTATGCATGTCGATGAAGATCTCGCCAAGCGAGCCGTCCTTGTATTCGCCCGTCCGCAGATAGACCTTGTGACCACCGACGATGGCCTTCTGCGTGTAGCCGCGCCGACGCTCTGGCATCTTGTCCCGCTCGCGGGTGGCGATCTCCTTGATGATGATCTTCTCGACCACCTTCTCGGCCAGCACGACCGCCTTTTCCTGATCCGAGCCGCTTTCCAGCACCTCAAGTGCCTCGTCATCATCCTCGACCAGCGCGGCGGCCAAAGGCTGCGACAGCTTCGATCCATCGCGGTAAAGCGCGTTTGCCTTCACGCCGAGCGACCAGCTCAGCTCGTAGGCCGCCTTGCAATCCTCGATCGTCGCATCGTTGGGCATATTGATCGTTTTGCTGATCGCGCCGGAGATAAAGGACTGCGCCGCCGCCATCATGTGGATGTGGCTGTCCACGCTCAGGAAGCGTTTGCCGGTCTTGCCGCAGGCATTGGCGCAGTCGAAAACCACGTAATGCTCTGGGTTGAGATGCGGCGCGCCCTCCAACGTCATCGTCCCGCAAACATGCGAGTTCGCCGCCTCGATATCGGCCTTCGCAAAGCCAAGCGAGCCCAGCAGATCGAAGGTCGGATCATTCAGCTTGTCTGCCGGGATCCCCAGCGTGCCGGTGCAGAACTCCTCGCCCAGCGTCCACTGGTTGAAGACGAATCGGATATCAAAGGCGGAGGGGAGCGCGGCCTCGATCTTCTCGATCTCCGCCGGGCCAAAACCATGCCCGATCAGCGAGGTGTGGTTGATCCCTGGCGCATTCCCCAACGTGCCGTGACCCACTGCATGGGAGATGATCTCCTCAATCTGCGCCGATCCGTAGCCTAGCTTGGTCAGGGCCGCAGGCACCGAGCGGTTGATGATCTTGAAGTAACCGCCACCCGCGAGCTTCTTGAACTTGACCAGAGCAAAATCCGGTTCGATTCCAGTCGTGTCGCAATCCATCACCAGACCGATCGTCCCGGTTGGTGCGATCACTGTGGCCTGGGCGTTGCGGTAGCCGTGCTCGACGCCCAGCTTGAGAGCCTCGTCCCAGGACGACTTGGCCAGCTCGACCAACCGCTGATCCGGGCAGCCCGCCGCATCCAACGGCACAGGCGTTACATCCAGCTCTTCGTAGTCAGTGGAGCCATAGGCCGCCGCCCGGTGATTGCGGATCACCCGCAGCATGTGATCGCGATTCATCTCATAGCCCGGGAAGGCGCCTAGCTCGCCTGCGATTTCGGCCGAGGTCGCATAGCTCACCCCGGTCATGATCGCCGTCAGCGCGCCGCACAGCGCGCGCCCTTCGACCGAGTCGTAGCCATAGCCCATATTCATCAGCAGACCGCCGATATTAGCGTAGCCAAGGCCCAACGTGCGGAAGTCATAGGACCGCTGCGCAATCTCCTTGGAAGGGAACTGCGCCATCATGACGGACACTTCCAGCGTCAGCGTCCACAGGCGCGCCGCATGCATATAGTCCTCGGCCTGAAACTCCCCGTTTTCGTAGAATGTCAGCAGGTTCATAGAGGCGAGATTGCAGGCCGTGTCGTCAAGGAACATGTATTCCGAACAGGGATTCGAGCCGCGGATCGCACCGTCTTCAGGGCAGGTATGCCAAGCGTTGACCGTATCATGATACTGGATGCCCGGATCGGCGCAGGCCCAGGCCGCATGGCCCACCTGCTCCCACAAATCGCGCGCCTTGATGGTCTTCGAGACCTTCCCATCGACACGGTTGATCAGATCCCAATCGGCATCTTCCCTGAGCGCCTTGAGGAAGGCGTCGGTCACGCGGATCGAGTTATTAGAGTTCTGCCCCGAGACCGAATTATACGCCTCCGAATCCCAATCCGTATCGTAGGTCGCGAACTCGATACTGGTATGGCCCTGCTTGGCATAATCCAGCACGCGCTTGATATAGGTCTCGGGAATGGCAACTTTCTTGGCCGCCTTGATCGCGCCCTTCAGCGCGGTGTTCTTGGCAGGGTCATAGGCCCCTTCTTCGCTGCCATCGAACTCGCGGATCGCGGCGAAGATGCCGTTGAGCTTCTCCTCGTGCATCTTCGATCCGGCGACGATCGAGGCCACCTTCTGCTCTTCGATGACCTTCCAGTTGATGAAGTCCTCGATATCGGGGTGATCGGCGTCGCAGATCACCATCTTCGCTGCCCGACGGGTTGTCCCGCCTGATTTGATCGCGCCGGCCGCCCGGTCTCCGATCTTGAGAAATCCCATGAGGCCCGACGACTTGCCGCCACCCGACAGCCCCTCACCCTCGCCGCGCAGCGACGAGAAGTTGGTGCCGGTGCCCGAACCATACTTGAAAAGCCGCGCCTCGCGGACCCAAAGATCCATGATCCCGCCATCGTTCACCAGATCATCGCTGACCGACTGAATGAAACAGGCATGCGGCTGCGGATGCTCGTAGGAGCTTTTCGACTTGGTGAGCTTCCCGCTCTTCCAGTCGACATAGTAGTGGCCCTGCGCAGGCCCATCGATACCGTAGGCCCAGTGCAGGCCGGTGTTGAACCATTGCGGAGAATTCGGCGCGGCCCGCTGAGTCGCCAGCATGAACCGCATCTCGTCGAAATAGGCGCGGGCGTCGTCCTCGGACGAGAAGTAGCCGCCCTTCCAACCCCAATAGGTCCAGGCCCCCGCCAGCCGGTCAAAGACCTGCTTGGCCGAGGTCTCACCCCCGAACTCAGCGCCTTCTGCCGCTTCATGGCGCCACAGAAAGGACGGCACGCCCTTTTCCTTGACGGGCTTGAGCTTGCTAGGAACGCCAGCCTTGCGGAAATATTTCTGCGCGATCACATCGCTTGCAACCTGGCTCCAGCTTGCAGGAACCTCGCAGGCTTCAAGCTTGAAGACGATCGTTCCGTCCGGGTTTCGGATCTCCGACGTGGTTTCTGAGAAGTCCAACGCTGCGTAGGCGTCCGTTCCGGCTTTGGTGAACCTGCGATCGATCTTCATTGTCAGTGTCCCATTTCTCTTTGTCGCTCTGCGGCGACTGTCTCAACCTTGCCTTTGACCGCCCATGCGATCCGGCTGTCACAACCTATCGGGCAAACCCGTCTCGAGCGCGGCCAAGACAGTTATCTCGACCGCGACAGGCGGTCCTGCCAAGTCTTCCAGCGTTTGCTGTCCGCTACTAAATCTAGTATCTATCGTGCCAGCTCACACAACTTGACGTATCTCCACCAAGGCGGTCAACGGGTTTTTCAGCAGATTTTGAAGATTTTTCGTTTGACCGGGACTTAACGAAACCTGTCCCCCGATTCCCCCACAGCGCTATCCAAGCCAAATCGCGACAGACCGAAGGAAGAACATAAATGCAGGAAGGTCTTTCGCCTGCCTAGCCATCGTGCGACCGTTCCCCCAACCTTACGGGAGATCTCCATGCGCGCTCTTCTCGCCCTTCCAGTCATCTTTGCTCTTGCAGCATGCGAACCTCTCGATCCCCGCACCCCCTTTTCCATCGAAGGACGGCCCGCCGCGCAGATGGCCTATTTCTCAAGCTATCCAGGCGATCTGCTCGAGGCCGCAGCCGAGGCTTGCTCCAGCCCCGGCGACAGACTCGTTCAACGCGACCGCAATGGCATCCGCTGCGAAAGCCTTCTGCCGCCCGACGCAACGGCCGGCCTGATCCTGGAATTCAGCGGAACGGTCGATGACCTGCCGATCCTGATATTCGATTTTCAGACAACACGCCGGGGCGAAGGCTACATAGTCGTGGCGGACAACTTTGTCCGCGTCCCGCAACGCAGCGGCCCGCCAAAGGAGGTCCGGCTCGATGACGCCCGCTTCAACCGGATCCTCGCCCGCATCCTCGCCGGTGCCGGAGGACGCCCGGTCACATAAACATCGGGCGCAAGCGCGCCTCAGACCTGTGCTGTCGCACCAATCTCGTCCAAGACAGCGTTCATCCGCTCAACGGCTTTCTTCCGCAGACGCGGTTGGACCATGCCCTGCGCGAAAAAGAACACCAGGTATTTCTCATATTCAAACGTCCCGTTGATCGCCTTCTCCAAACCAGCGCCGATCCCGGCAGGATCACGAACGAGAACCATGTTGTGATGAAAATCCACCTGACCGGCGACCAGCCCCGGTACGGCATGCATCTGGGCCTCCATCAGCACGGCTGAGCTTAGACTAACGGCCACAGCGGCTTGCGAAAGAAGCCCGTGGATGGAATGCGTCGTCACCTCTACGCCCGCGGCCGGATCATGATACCGCTGCAGGATCTCAAGGCCTTTCGCCTTCTGGCGCGGATGGGGTTTGATATAGACCGAGCGCCCACCCCGACTGGCGATCACGCTTTCGATCAGCTCGGGATAGCTCATGTAGTGCTGATGATATTTCGGCACCTTGAAGCGTTGCGTGAAGAGACAGATCGCGCCCGGCTCGGGTCTGAAACCATCCCACATATTCTGATCGAATTTCGACCGATTGCTCTCTACGAACCTCTCTCTGAGCGCAGCCGCAAATTTGGTGGCAAAGGGCTGGCTCATCGACTTGGGGCGAAAGGACAAGGTCCGCATCGATGAGTTGTTGCGCGTCCCGACAGGATCGAAATACCAGAAACCGTGCAGGTACGACGGGGTGCAATATACAATATTGTCTCCGGTAAGCGGCATATCGTCGAGGATCACATGCAAATGCCGCCTGTCCGACTTGGCCAGTTCCTCGATGTCATCCGACATCTCCTGCCAGCGCGTGTCGTAGCCGCGATCTTTCAAGATCTGCAGCAGCAGGTTCAGGCAATCCATCCGCCCCGCTTTGCCGTTCTCAAATATGGGCCCGCGACCGTGGAAAAAGGCGGTCGGCGCCTCAAAGCCAATCCTCTTCTTCAATCCGAACACCATGAATGATCACCCGCTCGTTCCGGCTTCAAACGTCATGACATAGCTCGTACGCGCGCAGACCCTGATGGCCAAGTCTTACGCCGCCCTTCACTCGCAACACCATGCCAGCGAGCTGCTCAATAAAAGGCAAGAAAGTGGTCGGGGCGGCGAGATTCGAACTCACGACCCCCTGTACCCAAAACAGGTGCGCTACCAGACTGCGCCACGCCCCGGACCACGGCCCGTCTCTAGGGCGTGCGCACCGCTTTGAAAAGAGCAAAACTCAGCCGCAGGGCAATGCAGCGATGTCCTGATCGAATGCCGGATGTCCTAACACGTCGCCTTCCTCGATCCCCAGCCGTTCCGCGACACCGCCGTTGATCTCAAGAACGGCAATCGTGCCGTCCGGTCCCGGAATGGGCGTCACATCACCGGGCACCGCCTCGGGATGCACCAGCGTGATCCGGCCCGTTTCGTCCACGAACAGCATATCGAGCGGGATAAACGTATTCTTCATCCAGAACGACGGCTGCCGGGCGCTCGGGTAGACAAAGAGCATCCCCGCAAAAAGATCCATCTGCTCGCGAAACATTAGCCCGCGCGCCTGCTCTTGCGGTGTTTGCGCCAGTTCGATCGCGAAATCGAACTGTCCGAAATCGCCCTTGACCGTCACAGTGTCCGGATCGCAGGCAAAGACCGCACCCGGCATGGTTGCAACCACCAGAGCCGTCAGAACCGCTCTCACCCTATTTGACCGCCATATCCCAGGGTAGAACCGCCGTCGCCATCCGGCCGCGCTTGCCGTCCACGACGCGCAATCCGACGGCCTCTCCCGGCTGCAGATCGGCCAAACCGGAGCGCCGAAGAACCTCGACATGCACGAAGACGTCCTCCGACAGACCAAAAACATTGGCAAAGCCAAAGCCCTTCCCCTTGTCGAACCACTTGACCCGCGCGGGCTCCACCGGGATCTGTTCCAGCGCTTCGGGATCGTAGATCTCGAAGTCGCTGAGCGGCAGATCGTCGGACGGTGCCGGCGGTTCGATCCAGCGGATCGTGGTCGCTTGCAGACCCCGCTCGGTCTCTTGCATTTCGATCTCAATCGCCGATCCGTCCGCGACCGAATTCTGCCCGAAATTCCGGAGTACATTTGCATGTAAAAGGATGTCCGGGCCGCCTGCCTCTGAGACGACGAACCCGAATCCCTTGCCAGGATCGAACCACTTCACATGGCCTCGAATACCGCTCGTCTGTGTTTGCTCGTCTTCCATTCTCGATGTCCATTGCGACAATAGTCCAGTCTATTGCCGCTGCCTTGGTGCAGATCAAATTGAATTTACTCGAATTACAAGGGTCTAAAGAGACATGTCGTTCACGTGACGTGAAAATTCAGGGGTATAATCGACCTACTGTCCACGGATCGGCTGTTGTCTGCCGGGCCCAGCGGAACCGATCATGCAATCTGTCGGCCCCGTCGGCCCAGAATTCGATTTCGACAGGTGTGACCCGAAAGCCACCCCAGAACGGCGGACGATCCGGATCGGACCCCAACCGCGCTGCGATCTCGTCCCGCTCTTTGAGCAAAGCCTCACGCGAGACCAAGGGCTTCGATTGCTGAGACGTCCATGCCCCGAACCGGCTTCCGGGCGCGCGGGACCGGTAATATGCATCGGCCTTCGCCCCGCTCTCTCGGGTCACAGCGCCGCGCACTCGGATTTGCCGCCGCAGCGATTTCCAATGCAAAACGAACGCCGCCTGCCCCGCCGCCTCGATCTCCTGGGCCTTTGCGCTTTCGTAATTGGTGTAGAACAAAAACGCACCGCCATTCTCGGTTGCCGGCTCGATCTCTTTGAGCAAAACGATCCGCACATTCGGAAGACCCGCGGGATCAACCGTTGCGAGAGCCATGGCATTTGCATCCTCCGCCTCGGATCGCTCCGCTTCGGCCAGCCAGCTTGCCGCCAGTGCAATAGGATCGGATCCCGCAAAGATCCCATCACGATCAGTGTGCCGTTCTTCATTCCCCATACGCATATTCTACCACATTCCCGGGCGAACCCAACGCCAATCCAACTTGAAGCGCCTCATCCGATCGCCTAGACCGATCCGAAACGAAGGACGACGCACCATGACGACCGGATTGATGGATGGAAAACGCGGCCTCATCATGGGCCTTGCCAACGACAAATCCATCGCCTGGGGGATCGCGTCGGCCCTGGCTGAACAAGGCGCCGAACTGGCCTTCTCTTATCAGGGCGACGCGCTGAGAAAACGGGTCGAACCTTTGGCCGCCTCTGTCGGCTCCGATATCGTCTTGCCCTGCGATGTCGGGGACGAGGCCTCTATGGACGCCCTCTTTGAGGCGCTCGAAAAGAAATGGGGTACGCTCGATTTCGTCGTTCATGCCATCGGCTTTTCCGACAAGAACGAGCTGCGCGGCCGCTATGTCGACACCTCGCGCGACAATTTCCGCATGTCGATGGACATCTCCGTCTACAGCTTCACCGCCATCGTCCAGCGCGCTGAAAAGCTGATGACCGACGGAGGCTCCTGCCTGACGCTCACCTATTACGGTGCCGAAAAGGTAATGCCGCATTACAATGTCATGGGGGTCGCCAAGGCCGCGCTCGAGGCCTCCGTGCGCTATCTGGCCGAAGACCTTGGTAAAAAGGCGATCCGCGTGAATGCGATCTCGGCCGGGACCATCAAGACGCTCGCCGCATCCGGCATCGGCGATTTCCGCCTCATCATGAAGTGGAACGAGTACAACGCTCCCCTCCGCCGCACTGTCACCCAGAAAGAGGTCGGCAACTCTGCCCTCTACCTTCTTTCAGACCTAGGATCGGCTGTCACCGGAGAAGTTCTTCACGTCGATGCCGGCTACCATGTCGTGGGCATGAAGGCCGTCGATGCGCCTGACGTCACCAAGAGCACGGCAGGAGACGGAGGAGCGGCGGGGTGATCGCACGATCCATCTGCACCATCGCCCTCATCTCTTTCGCCTGCGACGGGATCGCTCAAACCGCCGAAAGCTGCCCGTGGGTGGATGATGCGGAGTTGGCAAACCATCTGTCGGAAACGGACTGGCACCTCCAGATCGAACGAGGAGCCCGGATTGAAGGCACGACGGCACGGCTCAATCTTCCCAGGCGTGAGGCATCTTTCGCAATAGGGGCCTTCCTGCGCGACGCCTCAATAGACGGTCTCGCAGCCGATCTGAGGCTCGTTGGACCGGCGGACGCGATCGAGTATGAAAGAGGCCTGAATACATTCGCGTTCCAGCTTGACGATGACACCCTGTGCCGAAACGAGGAGATCTCCGATATTCGGGCGACGGCAACAACCATCGTGGATGACCGTCCAGGCGACATCATCCTGACCCTTCGGCCTGTCGATGAGACATCCATGAAAGGGTATCTGCGCCTCGAACACTGGAAGAGAAACGGAGCGCAAGTCGTCACGATCGAAACGATCTCTGCGACACGTGCGCCATGACCCTCTCCGCCCTCCTCACCCTCGCTGGATTGCAGGCTCTCATCGCCATCAGCCCGGGCCCCGCCGGTGTCCTGACGATCAAAACCGCTGCCGCGGAAGGCGCGCGCTCTGGGCTGCTGCTGTCGCTTGGTCTGGCGCTTGCGATCCTCGTCTGGGCCTTCGGCGCCATGGCAGGCCTCTCCCTCCTGTTTGAGATCGCCCCCTATCTGCAAACGGCCTTCCGCCTGATCGGAGCAGCCTTCCTGATCTGGATCGGCATATCGCTCTGGCGCAAAGCCTCAGAGCCGATGCCCGAGATCTCGGCCGCTCGTCTGAAAAGCCCCATAGCTCTTCTCCGCCTCGGCCTCCTGACGAACCTCGCCAATCCCAAGGCCCTCGCCTATTTCGCCGCCGTCTTCACCGGGATCATGCCCGCTGATCCGACCGGTACCGATGCGGCCCTCATCCTCGCGATGATCTTCTCCATCGAATTCATCTGGTACGCGATCCTCACCCTCGTCTTCTCACGCCCCACCCCGCGCCGCGCCTATGCCCACGCCAAAGGCTGGCTCGACCGTGCTTTCGGCGGCATCGTCGCCCTACTCGGCGCCAAGATCGCCACCCCCTGACCGGAGCTGCCATGACCGACCGTCTGCCTCACGAAAAAGGATTCCATATCAGCTGGGACCAGATCCACCGCGATGCCCGCGCGCTTGCCTGGCGTCTTGACGGACATGGCCCCGACGACGGGGCCTGGCGCGCGGTCGTCGCCATCACCCGAGGCGGCATGGCCCCCGCCATGATCGTCGCGCGAGAGCTCGACATCCGCACTGTCGACACGATCAGCGTGAAAAGCTACGACCATCAGGACCAGTCCGCGGCCAAGGTTCTCAAAAGCCCTGATCGCGACCTTGTCGGCGACGGCACCGGCATTCTGATCATCGACGATCTCGTCGACAGCGGCAAAACGCTGGAACTTGTCCGCAGCATGATGCCCAAGGCGCATTTCGCGACCGTCTACGCCAAACCGAAGGGCCGAGACCAGGTCGACACGTTCATCACAGAAGTCAGTCAGGACACCTGGATCTTCTTTCCATGGGACATGGCGCTGCAATACGTCCAGCCCTATCGCGGCACCGACTGATCCGGCGCGGCAGCAAACCGAACCTCTGACGCGCCGCGCAAAGCCAATCAAATCCAGCAAACCCTTTCCGACCCTCCGCAAGTTGAGCGACGAGCTATTCACCGTCACGCACCACAAATTGCGTCCGCCATCTCCCGGGTCAGCCTCGTCACGCCGATCAAACCAGAGAGACCTTTAGGTTAACCCTTGCAACCGTTAACCTTAATTTGCCGATATGTTTGAGCCTGCTCGGCCCCCCCCATTGGCTCAGACGCAAAACATCCAAGGAGGTCCAATCAGGCCCCTTCGTAGGTGCTCATCTTTCAACACGTTAACCTTAATGCCGCTCGCCTCAATGCAGCCTTCCGGCAAACTCAAAAGCATGAAATACCCGTACCAGATACCGGCGTTAGAGCTGCGTTAACCCTAATGCCCGCTCCCTTGACCAAACCGCCAAGACCAAACGCGATACGCTCCCCCTTCATCTGGCCAAAAATATGCAAATTCCCACCTCACCAGCCTCGCATCATTCGATCCGGACATGAGCCGCACCACCGCCACCTTCCCTCCTCCCGTGATGGAGGCGCGCCGTTGGCTGGATGGCCTTCCGCCGACCGACCGGCCCCTGCTCAATGTCAGCCAGGCCGCACCGACCGCCCCTCCTCCAGAGCCGCTCCTGCGCGCGATGGCGGACATCGTCCTCACAGATCCTGAGGCACATCTCTACGGCCCCGTCCTCGGCCTGCCCGAGCTGCGCGCCGAAATCGCCTCCCGCTGGTCGGCCGCCTATGCCGGATCGCTGCGCGACACCCAGGTCGCCATCACCGCAGGCTGCAATCAGGCCTATGCCGCCGCCATCGCCACCCTCTGTGACGAAGGAGACGAGGTGCTCCTGCCGCTCCCCTACTACTTCAACCATCGCATGTGGAACGACATGGCCGGGGTCAAAACCGTCCCGCTTCCCGCGACGCCTGATCTGCTGCCGGATCCCGATGTTGCCGAAGCCCGCATCACAGACCGCACCATGGCCATCGTCCTCGTCACACCCAACAACCCGACCGGCCGCGAATATCCTGCCGACCTCGTCCGCGATTTCGCCACTCTCGCCCGCAAACGCGCCATTGCGCTCATCGTCGATGAGACCTATCGCGACTTCGACAGCCGGACCGAACCGCCGCACGATCTCTTTGCGGATCCCGACTGGGACGAAACGGTCATCCAGCTCTACAGCTTCTCCAAGGCCTATCGCCTCACGGGTCACCGCACCGGAGCGATCCTGACAAGCGCCGGCCGCCTCGCCGAGGTCGAGAAGTTTCTCGACACCGTCGCGATCTGCCCGCCGCAGATCGGCCAGCGCGCGGCCCTCTGGGGCATGCGCAACCTTCAGGACTGGCTGGCAACCGAACGTCTCGACATCCTCGACCGCCGCGCCGCTCTGACCGAAGCAAGCCCCGCCCTGCAGAATGCAGGCTGGACCCTCAAATCCTGCGGCGCCTACTTCGCCTATCTCGAACATCCTTTTGCCGAACGCTCGGATGATCTGGCCAGACGCCTGCCAAAGGATGCGGGCATTCTCGCCCTGCCCGGCACCATGTTCGCGCCCGTGGGCGATGCCGATGCAGCCCGCCACCTGCGCATCGCCTTCGCCAATATCGACCGGCCCCAGATCGCAGAGCTCGCGAACCGCCTGATCGCCCTGTCCTAGCGGGCCGTCACCGCTTGCACGCCCGGTTTGCCCGGCCTATTGCTGCGCGACAAGACGGCGACGCGCAAAGAGGGATCCATGGCCAGTAAATCCAGAACGATCGGCTACGTTATCGTGGGCCTGGCTGCCGTGGGTCTTCTTGGCTTTGGCACCGGCGGACTGTCTACCGGTGGACGCACGATCGGATCCGTCGGCGATATCGAGATCACGCGCACCGAATATGTGAATGCGTTGCAGCAGACCATCGCCCGCGCCGAGCAGCAATTCGGAACGCCCATCAGTTTCCCGCAAGCCCTCTCGTTTGAGCTTGATCTGATCGCCCGCAATCAGCTCATTTCCCAGACCGCGCTCGAGGCCGAAGCGCAGGCACGCGGCCTCTCCGTCGGCGACGACCGGATCCGCGACGTGATCCTTGCTCAACCCGCCTTTCAGCTCACCCCCGGAGAGTTCGACCGTGAACGCTACCGCTTCGAATTACGCCGCCAGGGCCTCAGCGAAGCCGATTACGAGGATGGGCTACGTCTTGACCGCGCCCGCACGCTTCTTCAGGCCGCCGTCTCGACCGGCATTCCCGAAACGGACGTCTATGGCGAGATTATCGCGGGCTATCTGGGACAGACCCGCGACGTAATGTGGGTCACCCTGACCGAAGACGATCTGGCAGACCCGCTCCCCGCCCCGTCCGAAGAGGACCTGACCGCATGGTACGAGGCAAACGCAGACGCTCTGACCGAACCCGAACGCAAGCGCATCACTTATGCCTGGATCAGCCCGGGTATGCTCGCCGACGAAGTTGAACTGGACGAGGAGAGCCTGCGCGATCTTTACGAAAGTCGGATTGACCAGTTTATCCAGCCCGAACGTCGGCTGGTCGAACGGCTGGTCTTTCCTGACATGGCCTCCGCCGAAGCCGCATCGCAATCGATCCTCTCCGGCGAAGCCCAGTTCGAGACCGTCGTCGAAGACCGCGGCATCACCCTTTCTGATATCGATCTGGGAGATGTCGCGCTCGAAGATCTCGGCGCGGCGGGAGAGGCCGTCTTCGCGACCGAGCCGGGCAATGTGACCGCACCGATCAACACCGATCTCGGCCCCGCCCTTTTCCGCATGAACGCCGTGCTCGACGGACAGGAAATCACCTTCGATGATGCCCGCCCCGATCTGCGCGAGGAACTGGCCATCTCCCGCGCCCGCCGCATGATCGAGGACTCCCGGGATACGATCGACGATCTGCTCGTCGGCGGCGCCACGCTCGAGGACGTCGCGGCGGAAACCGACATGATCCTCGGCCAGATCGATTATGACGAGGGCGTCACCGAGGATATCGCCTCCTATCAGGCCTTCCGCGAGGCCGCCGCGATCCTCACCGAAGACGATTTTCCCGAACCCATCGAAACGGAGGATGGCGGTCTTTTCGCCATCCGTCTTGACGAGACCGTCGCACCCCGCCTGCCGGATATCGAGGAGGTCATGCCGCAAGTCACCGAAGGCTGGCGGCGAGAGGCGCTCCTCGAGGCGCTTGAGGCCCGCGCCGAAACCGTGGCCCAAGCGCTTGAGGCAGGCGAGGATACAGCGCTCGATGGACTGACCGTCGACAGCCAGATGGCGCAAGCCCGTCAGGGATTTCTCGATGGCACACCGCCCGCGATGATCCCGACGATTTTCGAAACCGCCCCCGGGAACACCGCGATCTTACCTGCTGAAGATACCGTCATCGTTCTGCGCGTCGACGCCATCAACGAAGCTGCCACCGATGACGAGGAAACCGCAGCCCAGATCGATGCACTCGCCAGTCAGGGCGCGCAAGCGATCTCGGACGACATCCTGACCTATTTCACCCAATATGTCGTCACGAACGCGGATCGCAGCATCAACGAAGCGGCGGTCACATCCGTCCATTCCGACTTTTCCGCCAATGCCCGTTGAACCGGCCTTTCCCGAGTTCGAGACCACCTACAAAGCAGGCGCCAACCAGGTCGTTTATACCCGCCTTGCCGCCGATCTCGACACGCCGGTATCGCTGATGCTCAAGCTCGCGGCGGCGGGCGAGAACAGCTTCATGCTCGAGAGCGTCACCGGCGGCGAGGTGCGCGGACGCTATTCGATGATCGGGCTCAAACCCGATCTGATCTGGGAATGTCGCGGCACGACCTCGCGCGTCAACCGCGCAGCTCTTTACGCGGAAAGCTTCGAAGAATGCAGCGCCGATCCTCTCACCGAAATCCGGAACCTGCTCGCTGAAAGCCGCATCGATCTGCCCGGCGACCTGCCACCCGCCTCTGCCGGTCTCTTCGGCTATCTTGGCTACGATATGATCCGGCTGGTCGAGCATCTGCCGGATATCAACCCCGACCCGCTGAACCTGCCCGACGCGGTCCTCATCAGGCCCTCCGTCATCGCGGTTCTCGACGGTGTCAAGGGCGAGGTCACGCTTGTCGCCCCCGCCTGGGCCAACGCGGATCACTCCGCCAAGGCCGCCTATGCCCAAGCCGCCGAGCGCGTGATGGAAGCCCGCCGCGCCCTTGACCGGCCCGCCATCGCCGCGACCCGCACGCTGGGCGAGGCGCATCCCACCGAAGAGCCGGTCTCGAATTTCTCCAAGAACGACTACAAACAGGCCGTCGAAAAGGCCCGCGACTACATCCGCGCAGGCGACATCTTTCAGGTCGTCCCGTCGCAGCGCTGGACCCAGCCTTTCACCGAAGACCCTTTCGCGCTCTACCGGTCTTTGCGCCGCACCAATCCCTCGCCCTTCATGTTCTTCTTCAACTTCGGCAGCTTTCAGGTCATCGGCGCATCGCCCGAGATCCTCGTGCGCGTCATGGGAAACGAGGTCACGATCCGCCCCATTGCAGGCACCCGTCATCGCGGCAAGACACCCGAAGAGGACCGCGCGCTCGAAGCCGATCTTCTAGCTGACGAAAAGGAATGCGCAGAGCACCTTATGCTGCTCGATCTGGGCCGCAACGATGTCGGCCGCGTTGCAAAGATCGGGACGGTCAAGCCGACCGAGGAATTCATCGTCGAACGCTATTCCCACGTCATGCACATTGTCTCGAATGTCGTCGGCGAGCTGTCGGAAGATCACGACGCCCTCTCCGCCCTCCTTGCGGGCATGCCAGCGGGCACTGTCTCCGGCGCCCCCAAAATCCGCGCGATGGAGATCATCGACGAGCTTGAGCCTGAAAAGCGCGGCATCTATGGCGGCGGCGTCGGGTACTTCTCGTCAGGCGGCGATATGGATATCTGTATCGCCCTGCGCACGGCGGTTCTCAAGGACGGCGCGCTGCATATCCAGGCGGGCGGAGGCGTCGTTCACGATAGCGACGCCTCCGCCGAATGGCAGGAAACCGTCAACAAGGCCGCCGCCCTGCGCCGTGCCGCCGAAGACGCGGCCCGCTTTGGGTCGGGCAACAGCGGATCCTAGCGGCTTTCGACCCGCGCGCCCGCATCCGGCAGACGCGGTGTCGGAATGAACGGCTCCGATCTAAGCGCTCCCAAGGCCCGATCCACCGCCTTGCGTTGCGACAGCAGGTGATTGAACTGCGCATCGCATCCCGAGATGGGCGTCGGATACGCGCGGATCGCCTCGGCGAGCACCCGTTTCGCCGCTCCCAGTTCAGCCACCGCGACCGTCAGATAGTCTTCGACATCATCTTTCATGACCGCCTCTCATGCTTGCATACATTCGTATACCAAAAAGAAGAAGATGTAGTCCACCGCACTCGAGACCTTGCGGCCCCGCAAAACGCACCCATTCATGCTCGGGAAGTGGTCCAGAGCAAGACCGCATCAAAACGCCCCGCTACGTCCAACTGCTCTGATACTTCGCGGCGGTTCACCCGAACCCGGAGATCACTCCTCCGCCACGCCCTTCAGAATTGCCGATACCGGAGCAAGCGTGACCCGCCCAGCTTCGGATCCGGTCAGCCATTCACTCAATACCTTAAGCGTCAATGGATTGGCCTCGCCCAGAACGATCGCGCTGCCGGTCTGCCGGGCCTCGAACACCGCCTGATCCAGCATCCGGCGCATCTCGCTTTCGTTGTTCTGCGCCTCGTCAAGATCACGATGTACGACCGCCGCCGGAACCCCTTCAGACCGCAGGGGACGCACGGGATCGGCCAGGCCGGCCGCCTGCGCGATAAAGCCCTGCCCCGTTTCAGCAAGAATATCCGCCGCTTGCGCCAAAAGACGCCGATCTTCGGCCAGCCGGTTCTGACCGGCATCCAGAACCGCCATCGTCTCGGGCATCAGGTCCTGATAGACGCCAAAGGCCTGCTCCATATCGATTGGGCTCGCCCCGCTCGGCAGGTTCGGGATCAGCGCAATCTCGTAACCCTCTGCACGATAGGAGGTCATCACCTTGCCCACATCCGCACGTCCCGGATCAAGCCCCACCGTCACCGGCTGTCCCAGCTCCTGCAGCACATCCGGCCCGCCTCCAAGCGCTCCATCGTCGATAAGAACGATGGACACCAAAGGCTGATCCGCCGCCCCTTCAAAGCGCGCGGCATAGCGCGCAAGAGAGGTGGCCGGCACATCCTCGACCTCGGTCTCGACGTCAGGCTGGGCCACCGTTTCTTCGGTCGCATCGTCCTGACCGGGACGCAGGATGCGCACGTCCGGCGCCAGATTTCCGAACCCCGATTGCCCGCCCTGGACCAGACGATTACCCGTCCCCGGCGTCAGGATTTCAGGCGTTTCGGCAGGCTCCGGATCGGCCTGCGCCAAGACCGGATCATCCGACTCGCTGATGACCTGCCCGCTCAGACCAGCCTCACCCCGGTCGATCTCGACCGATTCGACTCGGTCCTCGACCCGGCGCGGGATGATCACGATGGCCGGCGGCGCCTCTTCCTGCGTGCCGCTCACCCGCGGCTGCACCGTCGCCTCATCGACCGGAGACAGCTGGCTTTGCGCCAGAATAATGTCGGCAGGCTGCGATCTGTCGCTTTGCTCAGTCGCCGCAAGTTGGACCGCAACAGACTGATTGGAATGCACTTCCTGAAAGACAAGTCCCTCTGCTGGCGGCTCTGCCGGACCTGGATCCACACGCAGGAAAGTCGCCCCCGACGGCCGCGTCAGCGCCGTCTCGGACGGCAGATCAACCGGCGCCAGTCCAACCGAGACAAGCGCCGGATCAGGCCGAATCCCGCTTGTCTGGTCCGGCGCGCTGCCCAGAACCTGCCCGCTCAGGACGATCCGCTCCGGCACAGAAGCGCTGGTCAAATCCGAGACGTCGATCTGCTCCACAAGACTGTCGGGCTCGAGGCTCGCCTCAGGCAGCGCCGCCACGACCATGGCCGGATTGACCTCCGGAGCCTCGGGCGCATCTGGCAGAACCGGGCGGACATCCTCCGAGACGCCAAGCGCCAGTCTCTGCGGCTGGCCCTCAATCACGGGAGCCGGGGAAAGCGGCTCGATATCAACCCCTTCGATCACATCGCTGATGCTGACCTGTGGCGCAGCCAGCGCCGCGGTTAACGCGGCAGGTGCGGACAGGGCATCGGGCCGATCCGGCGCAACATCCTCTGAGACAAGGGCCGGCGCAGCCGGAAGATCAACCACGCTCGTCCCATCCGCAACCGCGCTCAATAAAGGCAAATCGCGCCCGCCTTCGGACGGCTGAACAAGCGCATCTGGCCGCCCGGCCAGAACAACAGCGGGCCGGTCCGGCGCGGACTGCGCGACAAGATCCGCCTCGGGCGCGGCAATGGCGGGCACCACGTCGATATCCCGCACGACGCGAACCCGGCCCGGATCGGGAACCGCCACACCGGCAGAGCCTTCGACACGCGGCTGATCAACCTCGCCTATCTCCGACTGCACCCGGTTTGCGACCACGACCTCTTCGCGCTCTCCAGCTCCGGCTGTCTCGTCCAGCCGCATGGATGGCGCAGGCGGCAGCACGACGATCGACAATCCCACGGCGGATCCGATGCTGACGACAGCCCCTGCCAAAACTCCTGAAAGAACGCCTCGTGCCATCGGCCGGCCCTCGCTGCTGATCCTGCTCTCCGGAAGCCAGCGCCTCAAAGCACCACAGGCGACCTTGACGGTCACTCTTCTCCCGCCGCATGTATATCCCGGCCTAACCCCTTTGTGGTAGCCCTGAAATCACGTTATGTCACAATCATGCTTCTCCTGATCGACAACTACGACAGCTTCACCTGGAACCTCGTTCATTATCTGGGCGAGGCGGGCGCCGAGGTGCGGGTCGAACGCAACGACGCGATCGATGTCCAGCAGGCCATGGCGCTGCGCCCCGAGGCGATCCTGCTGTCCCCGGGGCCTTGCGATCCGGACAAGGCGGGGATCTGCCTTGCGCTGACCCAAGCCGCGGCCGAAACGCGCATCCCCCTCATGGGCGTCTGTCTCGGCCATCAGACGATCGGGCAAGCCTTCGGCGGCAAGGTTGTCCAGCATAGCGACATCGTCCATGGAAAGCTTGGCGCGATGCACCACGACAAGACCGGCGTTTTCGCGGGCCTGCCCTCGCCGCTAACGGCGACCCGCTATCATTCGCTCGTCGTCGATCGCGCCACCCTGCCAGACAGCCTGATCGTGAATGCCGAGCTGGAGGACGGAACCATCATGGGCCTGCGCCATCGCGAGTTGCCTATCCATGGGGTGCAATTCCATCCCGAAAGCATCCGCTCCGAATACGGCCACGCCATTCTGCGCAATTTCCTCGCCGAGATCAGCGTGCCTGCATGAGCGACACGTTACGTCCGATCATCGGCACCGCGGCAGACCGCCCTCTGACCCGCCAGGAGGCGGAAACCGCCTTTGAATGCCTTTTCGAAGGGGATGCCACGCCCTCGCAGATCGGCGGCCTTCTGATGGCCCTTCGAACACGCGGCGAAACGGTCGAGGAATATGCCGCCGCCGCCCGCGTCATGCGGGACAAATGCATCAAGGTGACCGCGCCGGAGGGCGCCATCGACATCGTCGGAACCGGCGGTGACGCCAAGGGCACG
Source organism: uncultured Paracoccaceae bacterium (assembly GCA_947503775.1). GTDB lineage: Bacteria > Pseudomonadota > Alphaproteobacteria > Rhodobacterales > Rhodobacteraceae > Aestuariibius. Next base: position 383,152 of record CANNFE010000001.1, read on the forward strand.
CTCAACATCTCTACGGCGACAGCCTTCGTCGTGGCAGGCGCAGGCGTGCCGGTCGCCAAACACGGCAACCGCAATCTCAGCTCCAAATCGGGCGCGGCCGATGCGCTCGGCCAGATGGGGATCGAGGTGATGGTCGGTCCGCATGTCGTTGAAAAGGCAATCAAAGAGGCCGGGATCGGCTTTATGATGGCCCCGATGCACCACCCCGCAATCAAGCACGTCATGCCCACCCGGGCCGAGCTTGGAACCCGCACGATCTTCAACATCCTCGGCCCCCTCACCAACCCCGCCGGCGTCAAACGCCAGCTGACCGGTGCCTTCTCGCCCGATCTGATCCGCCCCATGGCCGAAACGCTGGCGGCGCTGGGATCGGACCGCGCCTGGCTCGTGCACGGCTCCGACGGCACCGATGAGCTCAGCATCTCGGGCAGCAGCGCGGTGGCTGCGCTCCAAGACGGGCAAATCGAAATGAAAGAGATCCACCCCGAAGAGGCCGGCCTGCCCGTCCATCCCTTCGAGGCGATCCTTGGCGGCACGCCCGAGGAAAACGGCGCCGCCTTCCGTGCGCTTCTGGATGGCGAGACAGGCGCTTACCGCGACGCCGTCTGCCTCAACGCCGCTGCCGCCCTTGTCATCGCGGGTCGCGCCGCCACCTTGATCGAAGGGGCCGCCCTGGCCCAGGACAGCATCGACAGCGGCGCAGCGAAACGAGCCGTCGAAACGCTCGCCTCCATCACTCAAGCAGGATGATCTGACCATGACCGACACGATCCTGGACCGGATCAAGGCCTATAAGCTGGATGAGATCGCAGCGCGAAAGGCGGAAACTCCGCTCTCCGAGATCGAGGCGCGCGCCAGATCCGCCGCGCCGGTCCGGGGCTTTACAGACCGCCTCTCCGATGCCTCCCGCGAAGGCTACGGACTGATCGCAGAGATCAAGAAAGCGTCCCCGTCCAAAGGGTTGATCCGCCCTGATTTCGACCCTCCAGCCCTTGCCAAAGCCTATGAAGAAGGCGGCGCGGCCTGCCTCTCGGTCCTCACGGATGGCCCGTCCTTTCAGGGCGATGACAGCTATCTTGTCGCCGCGCGCGAGGCCGTGGCCTTACCGGTCCTGCGCAAGGACTTCCTTTACGATCCCTATCAGGTCGCCGAATCCCGCGCGCTGGGCGCCGATTGCATCCTGATCATCCTGGCGTCCGTCGACGACGCGCTCGCCCACGAGCTTGAAAGCGCAGCGCAGGACTGGGGCATGGATGTCCTCGTCGAAATCCACGACGCCACCGAGCTTGAGCGCGCCAGCACCCTCTCCTCCCCGCTTCTGGGCATCAACAATCGCGATCTCAGGACCTTCGAAACCGATCTTGAAACGACCCGCTCGCTTGCCCGGCTGGCGCCTGAGGACAAGATCATCGTTGCCGAAAGCGGCCTCTCGACGCCCGATCATCTGGCCGATCTGGCCCGTTTCGGCGCCAGATCCTTCCTGATCGGCGAAAGCCTGATGCGCCAGGACGATGTGGCCAAGGCCACGCGCCGCCTGCTCGCCGATCCGCCCGTCTCGGCAGGGATGTGATGCCAGAGCTGACCCATTTCGACGCCTCCGGGCAGGCCCATATGGTCGATGTCTCTGGAAAGGACGTCACCGCCCGGATCGCGACCGCCGAATGCGTGATCCGTATGCAGCCCGAAACCCTCGACATCATCCTCAAAGGCGACGCCAAGAAAGGCGACGTCATCGGTATCGCCCGCCTCGCCGGGATCATGGGCGCCAAGAAAACCCCCGATCTGATCCCGCTCTGCCATCCGCTGCCGATTTCCAAGGTCGCGATCGAGATCGAACCGGACACGGAACTGCCCGGGCTGCGCCTCACCGCCACCGTCAAGACAACCGCCCGAACCGGCGTCGAGATGGAGGCGCTGACCGCCGCCTCGACCGCCGCCCTGACCGTCTATGACATGGTAAAAGCGGTGGAAAAAACGATGGAGATCAGCGGACTGCGGATCGTTCTCAAGGATGGCGGCAAATCGGGCCGCTTCGAAGCGCCGTGATCAGCGTCGATGAGGCGCTCGCGCATATCTTCGCGCTCAGCGCCCTGACCAACACCGAAACCGTCCACCTGACCGAAGCGCAGGGCCGCGTTATGGCTCAGGATGTCACCGCGCTGCGCGCCCAGCCGCCCTTTCCCAGCTCCGCGATGGACGGCTATGCGGTGCGCTCTGCCGACATCGCCCCCAACGTCCCCCTGACCGTGATCGGCGAATCCGCTGCCGGGCGCCGCTTCGACGGCTCTGTTCAAACGGGTCAGGCTGTCCGCATCTTCACCGGCGCCCCCGTGCCCGACGGCGCAGACCGCATCCTCATTCAGGAAGACATGGACCGCGACGGTGACATCCTTCGTTTGCAGCCCGATCCGGACGAAGGGCCCTATATCCGACTCGCGGGCAGCGATTTTTCCGCCGACTTCACGCTCACCGCCCCCCGGCGTTTGGGCTCCAACGATATCGCCCTGCTGGCCTCGATGGGCGCGGGCCAGATCGTCACGTACCGCCCCCCGACCATCGCGATCCTCGCCACCGGTGACGAGCTTGTCGCCCCCGGAGAGACCCCCGGACCCGATCAGATCATGGCCTCCAACAGCTACGGTCTGCACGCCATGTTCCGCGCCGCCGGGGCGCAGCCACGCCTTCTGCCCATCGCCCGCGACACCGCCACCTCGCTGTCCACCGCGCTTGACCTGGCCGTCTCTGCCGATCTCATCGTGACAATCGGAGGCGCCTCTGTCGGCGACTATGACCTCGTCCGGCCCGTCGCAGGCGCCCGCGGGATGGAGCCGTCCTTCTACAAGGTCGCGATGCGCCCCGGCAAACCGCTCATGGCGGGCCGCATCGATGGTACGCCGATTATCGGCCTGCCCGGCAATCCGGTCTCTGCGATGGTCTGCGGCCGGATTTTCGTCCTGCCGCTTCTTGCCGCAATGCAGGGTCTGGCCGCCGAACCGGCCGCCCGCAGGCCCGTCCCTCTCGCCGCTCCGCTGCCCGCCAACGGCCCGCGCGAGCACTACATGCGCGCCGAACTGGCGAACGGCGCCGTGCAGGCCTTCACCAAGCAGGACAGCAGCCTCCTCAACGTCCTGCACCGCTCCAATGCATTGGTGGTGCGTCCCCCCAATGCGCCTGCGGCCAAGACAGGCACGCCCGTCCCCGTTGTCCTACTCTGACAGCCGATTCGGGAACATGTTGACACAAAACATGAACATGAATAGAACACGAGTAGGGTAAGCCAGAATTGGCGCCGCCACTGCTTTGAGGGATATCATGCTGACGAAGAAGCAACTCGATCTGCTCGAATTCATTCACCGCAGGGTGCAGCGGGATGGCGTGCCACCCTCGTTTGACGAAATGAAGGATGCCCTCGATCTACGCTCCAAATCCGGCATTCACCGCCTGATCACGGCGCTTGAGGAACGCGGCTTCATCCGCCGCCTCGCCCACCGCGCCCGCGCGATCGAGATCGTGAAGCTGCCCGATGCGATGCAGGCCAGCCCGGCCCCGTCGACCGGCTTTACCCCGCGCGTCATCGAAGGATCACGCCCCGAACAGCCCGCCAACGCGATGCCCGTTGAAAATACCGGCGCAATCGATGTGCCGATGATGGGCCGCATTGCCGCAGGCGTCCCGATCGAGGCGATCAACCAGCAATCGCATAACGTCTCGGTCCCCGGCCACATGGTTTCGGGGTCCGGAGAGCATTATGCGCTCGAGGTGCGCGGCGACTCGATGAAGGATGCCGGGATCAATGATGGCGACGTCGTCGTGATCCGCGAAACCGATGTCGCCGATAACGGCGATATCGTCGTCGCTCTGGTCGAGGATCACGAGGCGACGCTCAAACGCTTTCGCCGCAAGGGCAGCGCCATCGCGCTCGAGGCGGCAAACCCCGCCTATGAAACGCGCGTCTTCCGCGACGATCAGGTCAAGGTTCAGGGCCGTCTCGTGGGTCTTATCCGCAGCTATTGAAGCCAGGCGAGCCCGATATCCATCTCCCGGCGCCGGATCTCCGAGGTGTTCCAAAGCCGTGACCCGGATCTCTCGCGCGCCGTGACGATCCTTAAACCGTCTTCCAGCGGATAGAGCGCCAGCGCGCCTGTGTCTCGCAGCCGCACCGGATCATAGACCTCGCAGGAAAACGCTCGCTCCGCCGGAACGCTCAGCACCAGAACATCCGCCCCGCCGCAGCCCTCCAGGGCCGCAGCCGCCGTTTTTCCGGCGACATGCAGCACCGGCACAGATCCGATACGTGCCAGCGACCGCTTTGCCTCCTGCTCAAGCCCCGCCCGGTCATAGGCGCTCGCCTGCTCCGCGCCGTCCCCGTCATTCTCCAGCCAACTGCGCGCGGCAAAACCCTGTCCCTTGGCCTTGTTAAGATCCCGCCCAGCCTCGGTCATCACACCGATGAGCGCCCCGCTTTCATCGATCAAGGCAGCAGGCCGCTCGGTCTGGGCCCAAAGGACAAAGGCCGCTGCCACCGGCGCCACACCCGCCCATCGCAGCGGCCCGCGCCAAAGGCAGATCCACAGCAGACCCAGCGTCAGAACCGGCAGGACCAGCGGGACGGGTGTCCAGATATGCCCAAGCGCGCCGTCCAGCCCCGCGACCCAATCCGCGACGAACAGGATCCAGCGCAGACCGATCTCCATCCCCCAGAACCCGATCCAGTCCAGACCCAGCGGAGCCAGGCAGAAGGCAAGAACCGCCGCAGGCATCACCAGAACGCCCATCAACGGTACAGTCGTGACATTGGCCAGCAGCCCGTAATGCGAGATCTGATTGAAATGCAGCGCCGAGAACGGAGCCGTCGCCGCGCCCGCCACGGCCGACGAGATCACCACGGCCAGAACCGGACGCGCCCATTTCGGAACTCGGACACGTTCGAAATCCCGCAAGGCACGAAAGACGACGATCAGCGCCGTCGTCGCGGCAAAGGACATCTGAAATCCCGGCCCGAAGAGCGCTTCGGGTCGCAGCAGCAGGACGATCATCGCCGCCAGCGCCACGGCCCTGAGGGTCAGCGCCCGCCGTCCCAGCAGGACCGCGAGAAACACCACCCCGACCATGATAAAGGCTCGCTCCGTCGCGACATTTCCCCCCGACATGGCCAGATAGGCGGCCCCCGCGACAAGCGCCACGACCGCCGCCATCTTCTTGATCGGCCAGGACAAGGCCAGCCCCGGGACCATCGCCAGTCCCGTCCGCACCAGCGCAAAGACAAAGGCCGTCAGCAGTCCCATATGCAGTCCCGAAATCGCCAGCAGATGCGCCAGATTGGAGGCGCGAAGCGCGTCGAGCGTCTCCTGGCTCATCGCCGATCGATCCCCTGTCACGATCGCGGCGGCCACCGCGCCCGGCTCGCCTCCGACGGCCTCGATCACATACGCCGACACCGCCCGCCTCAGCCTGTAGATCCCTAGCCCCGCCTGCCCGTCTTCGGCCGGCTCAAGCGCCAGAACCGGCGTGCGCGTATACCCGACCGCCCCGATCCCGGCGAACCATGCCATCCGTTGAAAATCAAAGCCCCCGGGCTCAACCGGACCCGACGGGGGGGACAAATGCCCGGTCAGGATCACCGTCAGCCCCGGCTCTGGCGTAATAAACCCCTGCTCGCCATGGAGCGACATTCGTACCCGGTCCGGAGTTCGCTCGGGCGACACCCGCGACAACACGACCCGGTCGAGCGTCAGGCGCACCTTGTCGCTTTGCGATCGGTCGATCTTGACGATGCGCCCCTCGACGGGCCCGTAATAGCGCCAGCCCAGGACCGGCTCGGCCACCGAATTGGCCCGAAGCCCCGCCCAGCAAAATCCGCAGAGCACGACCGCCAGAGCCACAAAAGACGGCGCCACAGCCTCGTTGCCCCAGCGCGCCAGCCCGGCGCAAAGCACTGCCAATCCGGCAAAGCTGCCGTAAAGCGCCAGATCCGGCTCGGCCTTGACCCCGAAATACCAGCCGATCCCAAGGCCGAACGCCACCGGCACCCATAAAAACAGGTGCCCCCGCTGCGCCGCCACGGCATCGAGAGGTGCGGTCCAGCTCGGCACTTGTCCTCCCTCCGCGCGGTCGAGTAGGACCCCTCCTAACGCCCGCGTGGTGAACGAAAGGTTAATATCCCGATGTCAGAGCCCTCCCCCGTCGTCACCCGCTTCGCCCCCTCCCCGACCGGCATGCTGCATATCGGCGGGGCGAGAACCGCGCTCTTCAACTGGCTTTATGCGCGCGGCAAAGGCGGCACGTTTCTGCTTCGGATCGAGGATACCGACAAGGCGCGCTCCACCAGCGAGAACCGGCAAGCAATCCTAGACGGGCTCGGCTGGCTCGGCCTCGACTGGGATGGCGCGCCGATCAGCCAGGCCGAACGCGCCGATCGGCATGCCGAGATCGCCCATCAGATGCTCGCCGCAGGCACCGCCTACAAGTGCTTCTCGACACAAGACGAGATCGAAACCTTCCGGGAGGCGGCCCGCGCCGAAGGCCGCTCGACCCTCTTCCAGTCCCCGTGGCGCGATGTGCCCGAGGCCGACCACCCCGATACCCCCTTCGCGGTCCGCCTCAAGACCCCGCAGGACGGCACCACGATCATCCGCGACCGCGTGCAAGGCGACGTCACATGGGGCAATGACCAACTCGACGATATGGTGCTGCTTCGCTCAGACGGCACGCCGACTTACATGCTCGCCGTCGTGGTCGACGATCACGATATGGGCGTCACGCATGTGATCCGCGGCGACGATCACCTTGCAAACGCCGCCCGGCAGATCGGCATCTACCGCGCCATGGGCTGGGACGAACCCGTCTGGGCCCACATTCCCCTTATCTTCGGCCCCGACGGCAAGAAGCTGTCGAAACGCCACGGCGCCACCGGCGCCGCCGAATATCGGGCGATGGGCTATCCCGCAGCGGGCATGCGTAACTATCTCGCCCGCCTCGGCTGGAGCCATGGGGACGACGAGTTTTTCACCGACGCGCAGGCGCGCGACTGGTTCGATCTGGACGGCATCGGCAAATCGCCGGCCCGGTTCGATCTGAAAAAACTCGAGAATCTCTGCGGCCAGCACATCGCGGCCTCAGACGATGCTGCACTGCTGCAAGAAACCGACGCTTTCCTGACCGCAACCGGCCAGCTTTCCTTGACCGAAGGTCAGCGGAACGGACTTCTTCGCGCCATGCCTCATGTCAAAGAACGCGCGAAGACCTTGCCGGAACTCCTTGATAAAGCAAGGTTCGTCCTGGCCAGCCGTCCGCTCGATCTCGACGAAAAGGCCGCCCAGACCCTCGATCCGGTATCCAAAGGTATACTCGCGGATTTGACGCCGCAGCTGCAAGATGCTAGCTGGGACCGCGACACTCTGGAGGAGGTCACGGGCCAGATTGCCGCGGCGAATGGCCTGAAATTCGGTAAGCTTGCAGCGCCCCTGCGCGCAGCCCTTGCCGGGCGGACTGTCACCCCCAGTGTCTTCGACATGATGCTTGTGCTCGGGCGGGACGAAACCATCGCAAGGCTCGAGGATGCAACCGCGTAGTACCGGACCCAACCACTCGGTCCAGCTACAGGACTAGTAGATTTCAGCGTGGCCTCTTGACCGGCAACGCGAGCTGACCCAGGGGGACACTGGAATGAGCGACACGACAAAAACCGCAACACTCACCGTCGACGGCCAAAGCTACGAGCTGCCCATCCACTCCCCGACCGCAGGTCCCGACGTCATCGATATCCGCAAGCTTTACGGGCAAGCCGATATCTTCACCTACGATCCAGGCTTCACCTCAACCGCCTCCTGCGACAGCACAATCACCTTCATCGACGGCGACAAGGGCGAGCTTTTGCATCGCGGCTATCCCATCGATCAGCTTGCCGGAAAATCCCACTATCTCGAGGTCTGCTACCTGCTGCTTTACGGAGAGCTTCCGACCGCCGAACAGCTCGAGGATTTCGAGCAGCGCGTCACCATGCACACGATGTTGCACGAGCAGATGAAGAACTTCTTCTCGGGCTTCCGCCGCGACGCGCATCCCATGGCGATCATGGTCGGCGTCGTTGGCGCCATGTCGGCCTTCTACCACGACAGCACCGACATCTCGGATCCCTGGCAGCGCGAGGTCGCCTCCATCCGCCTCATCGCCAAGATGCCGACGATCGCGGCTTGGGCCTACAAATATTCCATCGGCCAGCCGATGGTCTATCCGCGCAACGATTGCGACTACGCGACCAACTTCCTGCGCATGTGCTTTTCCGTCCCCGCCGAGGATTACCACCCCGACCCGATCCTCTCCCGCGCGATGGACCGGATCTTCACCCTCCACGCCGATCACGAACAGAACGCCTCGACCTCGACCGTTCGCCTCGCCTCGTCCTCGGGCGCCAACCCGTTTGCCTGCATCGCCGCCGGCATCGCCTGCCTTTGGGGCCCGGCCCATGGCGGCGCCAACCAGGCCTGCCTCGAGATGCTGCGCGAGATCGGAACGCCGAACCGCATTCCCGAATACATCGAACGCGCCAAGGATCGCGACGATCCATTCCGCCTGATGGGTTTTGGCCACCGCGTCTACAAAAACTTCGACCCGCGCGCGAAGGTGATGAAGGAAAGCGCCGACGAGGTGCTCGAGCTTCTGGGCGTCGACAACAATCCGACGCTCCAGGTCGCCAAGGAACTCGAACGCGTCGCGCTCGAAGATCCCTATTTCGCCGAAAAGAAACTCTACCCGAACGTGGATTTCTATTCCGGCATCATTCTCGATGCGATGGGCTTTCCGACCTCGATGTTCACGCCGATCTTCGCACTCTCCCGCACCGTCGGCTGGATCTCACAATGGAAAGAGATGATCGGCGATCCGCAGAACAAGATCGGCCGCCCGCGCCAACTTTATCTGGGCGAGACCGCGCGCGACTACATCGACATCGAGAACCGCTGAGGCCGACGCTGTCCCGGCCCCCGAGCCGGGACCTCCCGGTTCAAAAAGGAGATCCCGGCGCAATAGCCGGGATACCTTAACGCCCTTCGTAGCGCGCGGGACGCTTTTCCAGAAACGCCATCACGCCTTCCTGAAAATCGCGCGTCTTGCCGCTCTTGCCCTGCAACTTCGCCTCAAGCGCCAGTTGATCCTCCAGCCCGTTTTCGAACGAGCTTCGGACGGCCTGTTTCACATAGCGGTAGGCCTCGGTCGGCCCTTTCGCCAGATGCGCCGCGCGACTGCGCCAATGCGCGTCGAAGGCGTCATCGGCCACCGCTTCCCAGATCATTCCCCAATCCGAGGCTTGCCGCGCCGGGATCCGGTCGGCAAAAAGCGCCGCACCCATCGCCTTGGCCGCGCCCATCTGCCGCGGCAGCCAATAGGTCCCGCCCGCATCCGGGATCAGCCCGATCCGTGTGAAGGCCTGAATGAAGACCGCGCTCTCGGTGGCGATCACGACATCGGCGGCCAACGCCAGATTGGCCCCCGCCCCGGCGGCAGCGCCATTGACGGCCGAAATCGTCGGGACCCGGCATTCGAAGATCGCGTTGAGCATCGGCACATATTCATCCCGAAGCGTCCGCTCCAGATCGAGGTTCGCCGCATTTCCCCGGTCGCTCAGATCCTGCCCCGAACAGAACGCAGTACCGGCCCCCGTCATCACGATGACCCGCGCCTTCTCCTGCGCATCCTTCATCGCATGGGTGATCTCTGCCCGCATCTGCGTGTTGAGCGCGTTCATCACGTCGGGCCGGTTGAGCGTCAGCACCGCCACATCGTTCGCTATGTCGAGCTTGATCGCCTGATAGTCCATCCGCTGCCTCCCATGTCGTATGCGCCATCACGATAGCGACGCGAACGCGGCTGACCAGACGAAACCGTACGTTACTCTTTGAGAAGATCGCGCAGGCGCGCCTCTTCCTCAGGCGTCAGCGCCGCCTCTTCGGGCGACCCGCCGCGCCCCCGGATGACCCGCCAGCCAAGTGCCAGCGCCGCCAGTAAAGCCAAAGGCCCCGCGATCCACAGGATCAGGGCGGAGCCCCCCAAACCGGGCCGCAGCAGCACATATTCCCCGTACCGCCCGACGATGAAATCCAGCGCCTCCTGATCGCTGTCCCCGGCGACGAGCCGCTCGCGCACCAAAAGCCGCAGATCGGCGGCGAGCTCCGCATTGCTTTCATCGATGCTCTCGTTGCGGCAGACCGGGCAGCGCAACCCCTTCGACAGCTCGCGCGCCCGCTCCTCCAGCGCGGGATCCTTTAGCATCTCGCCCGGCTCGACGGCCCAGACCGGCGCGGCCAGCAGCATCAAAGCGACAAGCCAGCCCCTCATTCCGCCGGCACCGCGCGCATTTTCGGCGCGCCCGCCGCAACCCGGTGCCGCCGGTCGCTCAGGGACAGGATCCCGCCAAGCGCCATGATGATACAGCCGGCCCAGATCCAGTTGGCGAAGGGTTTGACATAGACCCGAACCGCGTAGCCACCCGCCTCCTGCCGGTCGCCGATCACCACATAAAGATCGCGCCAAAAGCCGTTGGCGATCGCGGCCTCCGTCGTCGGCATTTGCGCCACCGGATAGATCCGTTTTTCCGGCGTCAGCAGCGCGACCTGCCGTCCGTCCTTCGCCATGGCGATATCGGCCTCGGTCGCGATGAAATTCGGCCCTCGAACCTGCTCTCGCACATCGACAAGCGTCACCTCATAGCCGCTCACCTCGTAGCTGTCGCCCACCTGTGCCACGCGAATATCCTCGGTCTCCCAAGCCATCAGCGCGGCCACACCGATGACCGTCACACCCATCCCGGCATGGGCGACGGACTTGCCCCAATCGGCCCTCGGCAGGCGAAACAGCCGCCCGAGCCCGCTCTTGCCGGTCCGCTTGATCAGATCGTAACCCGCGCCCCCGATTACCCAGATCCCCAGCGCGACGCCGACCGGCCCCAGCGCAGTGCGCCCTGTCTGCAAAGCCCAGACCAGCGCGCCCACGGCCACCGCGAAACAGGCCAAAGCCGTCAGCACCCGCCGGTCCTTGTCCAGCCGCCCGCGCTTCCAGGCGAGGATCGATCCCACGGGAAGGATCAGCGCCAGCGCCACCCAAAACGGCGTGAAGGCCAGCTCAAAAAACGGAGGTCCCACGGACAGAACCCGGTCAAAGGCCAGCTCGGACACCAAAGGCCAGATCGTCCCGATGAAGACCACGAAGGCCGAGACCGCCAGCAGGATATTGTTGAGAACCAGCGCGCTTTCCCGGCTGACCGTGCCAAAGACGCCCTTCGCCTCCATCCGATCGGCCCGCATCGCAAAAAGGGTCAGCGCCCCGCCCATGAAAATCGCGAGGATCACCAGAATGAATGTGCCCGTAAACGGGTCGTTGGCAAAAGCATGCACGCTTGTCAGCACGCCCGAGCGCACGATGAACGTCCCGATCAGCGAGAACCCGAAGGCGAGGATCGCCAGCAGGATCGTCCAGGCCTTCAATGCCTCGCGCTTTTCCACCACGATCGCCGAATGCAGCAGCGCCGCCGAAATGAGCCACGGCATGAAGGACGCGTTCTCCACCGGATCCCAGAACCAGAAGCCGCCCCAGCCCAGCTCGTAATAGGCCCACCAGGACCCCAGCGCGATGCCGACTGTCAGGAACATCCAGGCCGCCAGCGTCCAGGGCCGCACCCAGCGCCCCCAGGCGGCATCAACGCGGCCCTCGATCAGGGCCGCGACCGCAAAGGAGAACGTCATCGAAAGCCCGACATAGCCCAGATAGAGAAACGGCGGATGAAACGCCAAACCCGGATCCTGCAAGAGCGGGTTCAGATCCTGCCCGTTCAGCGGCGGAAAGCTCTCGCGCCAGAACGGGTTCGAGGTGAAGATCATGAAGGCCATGAAGGCCACGGCCAGGCTCGATTGAACCGCCAGAACCCGCGCTCTCAGCCGCTCCGGCAGGCCTTGCCCGAACCAGGCCGCGCAGGCTCCGAACAGCGTCAGGATCAGCACCCAGAGAAGCAGCGAGCCCTCATGGTTCCCCCAAACGCCCGTCACCTTATAAAGCATCGGCTTGTCGCTATGCGAATTCAGCCAGACAAGCCGAACCGAGAAATCCGAGACAACGAAGGAATAGGTCAGCGCCCCGAACGCCAGCGCGACCAGACCGAATTGCAGCGTCGCCGCCGGATCGGCCACCGCCATCCAGTTGCGCCAGCCCTTCTGCGCCCCGACAAGAGGCACGATCATCTGAACGATCGCCACGACGAAGGCGAGAATCAGCGCGAAATGTCCGAGCTCTGCAACCATGCCCTCGTTATAGGCAGGCCGCAGAGGAAGGCCAATCGGATGTGGCACCAGGTCACTGCCGCGATTGTCTCCACTCGCTCAAAGCCGCGTTATCTCCCGCTTCGATCACCGACAAGGACAGCTGCGCATCGCCCCCGCTATCTGCGGGCGGGCGCGGCGCAAGCGCCTCGAGCTGTTTGGTATTGGCCACGACCTGCGGCACCTGCGCCATCGTCGCCGCGACAGAGCGTTGAAATTCCTGACTTTTGATCTGATGCCGCGCGCCAAAGTAGAAACTGACGATTGCCCCCATCAGCCACCAAAGCGGATCGGGCACCAGTGCGATCCCCTGCATCCGACTGGCAAACCAGATCGGGTTGACCATCGCCGCGACAAAGAGCCCCAGCGTCCCAAACGCCAGCAGCGGTCGCGGCAGACGGTTCAGCCCGTCCATCGCCGCATCGAACCATGTCCGCCCTGCTCCGAACTCGGCGGCGAACTGCTCGAGCGTCTGCCCTTGCAGCACCGACCGCCGCGCACCCGCCGCCTCCGCATTCTCGCGAAAGACCTCCGCCGTATCCTTCACGACGTTCCGCGAGCCGCCAAAGGCCAGCTGCATGATCCGTTCGATCAACCCCATGCCTCGACCCTCGCCCGATGCTCCGCCTCGCTCAGATGATACCGGGCTGAGATGAACTCCTCGGCCCGCCTGATCCAGCCGCCCTTACCGCCATCGCGCCGCCGCGCATATTTCCGGCTCGCCGCCCGCTGATCGGCCAGACGATAGTAATAGTTGCGCCGCGCGATCCCGTAGGCATCCACCAGATGATCCGGCGCCGCCGCCATCGCCGTTTCCGCCGCCGCGATCGTCCGAGGGCCGACCACGCCATCGACTGCAATCTCGATCCGCATATCGCGAAAGAGCCGCTGCAGGATCTTCACCGCATTGGCGCCCGCATTCACATACATGTCGAAGACGCTCCCATGCAGCGGGCGCGGCAGGGCATCGATCCGAGGCCGCACGAAGTAATGCTCGATGAAGATATCGACCGCCTGCTCCCGGCTCAGCGCCCGGACATCGGCGACATCCACATCGCCGTCCCGGTCCAGATCCAGCCCCAGCCGCCGCATCGTGTGGATCGTCACACCGTACTTCGTGGCCCCTCCGGGATCATCCGGGTCGTTCACGAACCCGCCCTCCCGGCCGACGATCCCCTCTGCGATCTCTCTGACGCTCTGCATGGCTCTGCTCCCGCTGCTGCTCGCGGAAAGCTGTGCCAGTGCCGGTCTTTCGGACCTCTGAACCCTGCGTACGGTCCGGTTAACCAAACCCTCCCGCAACGCGCGGCAGGGTCAGTTGATCGCCGGACCCTCGTCGCTCTCGCGATAGACGCCCTGCTCCTTCAGGGCGTCGACCACCTCGGCGGGCATATAGGTCTCGTCATGTTTGGCAAGGATTTCAACAGCCTCGAACGTACCATCGATGTAACGCCCTTGCCCGACCATGCCTTGCCCCTCCTCGAAGAGATCGGGCAGGATTCCGTCATAACTCACCGGGATCGACGCGCCGCCATCGGTCACGCGAAAGGTCACCTTCGTGCCTTGCCCGCGCAACACCGACCCGTCCTCGACCAGTCCCCCAATGCGGAACAGCTCCGTCGGCGCAGGCGGCGCGGCTGCAATCTCGGACGGCGAGCGGAAAAAGTTGATCCCGTCGCGCATCGCATAGCCGATCAAAGCGGTCGAGATCGCCAGCGCCACCACCGCCAGCGCGATGATCTGGATACGCCGCTGCTTCTTCAGCCCTCTCATGGAAAAACCGGTGCCAGCATCAAACCCGCCTCCTCTTCGATCCCAAGCATCAGATTCGCATTCTGCAGGGCCTGCCCGGAGGACCCTTTCGTCAAGTTGTCCAAAGCGGCGACCACTGTCGCCCGTCCCGGCACCCGGTCGCCGACGACGCCCAGATGGCAAAAGTTCGAGCCCCGCACATGCCGCGTCGACGGCAGCTCCCCAAAGGGCAGCACCTCGATGAACCGCTCACCCGCATAGGCCGCCTCTAGCGCGCCATGCACCGCCTCGGCCTCGCCGCTGACATAGACCGTCCCCAGGATCCCCCGGTTTGCAGGGATCAGATGCGGCGTGAACTGAACCCTCACATCGCGCCCCGCGACCCGCGAAAACTCCTGATCGAACTCCGCCAGATGCCGATGCACCCCGCCCGCCCCATAGGCATGCGCCCCTTCTGACAGCTCCGCATGCAGCAATCCCTCTTTCAGCGACCGCCCGGCCCCCGACACGCCTGTCTTAAGATCGATCACGATATCGTCGAGCGAGATCACACCGTCCCGGATCAGCGGCACCAGCGCATATTGCCCCGTCGCCGCATTGCACCCCGTGCCCGCGACAAGCCGCGCACCGGCAATCTCATCGCGATAGAACTCGGTCAGCCCGTAAACGGCCTCTTTCTGCAGCTCCGGCGCGCCATGGGGCTTGCCGTACCAGCGCTCGTACTCAGCGGCATCCCTCAGCCGAAAATCCGCCGACAGATCCACGATCTTCAGACCCGTCGGCAGTTCCTTGATCACCGCCTGAGACGTCGCATGGGGCAAAGCGCAAAAGACGATGTCCACCCCGTCAAAGCTCAGATCCCCGATCTTGCGCAGCTCAGGCAGATCCAGATGGCGCAGATGCGGGAACACCGCGCCCATGGCCATCCCGGCCTTGCGGTCCGCGCTCAGCCCCGTGATCCGCAAGGACGGATGCGTGACGATCAGGCGGACCAGTTCGGCCCCGGTATAACCCGACGCCCCTAGAATAACGGCAGAATATGTCATGACGACCTCGTGTCGACGAAAGATGTAAGGTGGGGCAGCCGCCCCCTCAAGCTTCAGTGAACTCGATCTTTCGTCGCAGGAACTGCGTGGCGCGGCTCGAGACCGCTTTGGGATCGCCCGTCGTCAGATACCCAGCCTCGCCCGAGCCTGTCATACCCTCATGCCGCTCAAGGTAATCGGCCAGCGCCTCTGCCACCAGATCGGCCTGGCTGAACACTTTCACATCCGCGCCCAGCGCATCCTGAAAGACCTCGGCCATCAATGGATAATGCGTGCATCCCAGCACTGCGGCATCCGGCTCCGGCATCTTCCGTTTAAGCGCATCGACATGGCTCCGCACCAGCGCCTCGGCGAGGATCATGTCCCCCTCCTCGATCGCATCGACGACGCCGCCGCAGGCCTGCGCCTCCACGTCGACCCCGATCGCCCGAAACGCCAGTTCCCGCTGAAAGGCGCGCGAGGACACTGTGGCCGGCGTCGCGAACAAGGCCACATGCTTGACCTCGACCTCGCGCGGCGGAGAGTTGTCGCCCCACTCCCGCTCCGTCAGCGCCTCGATCAGCGGAACGAACACACCAAGCACCCGTTTGCCCTCGGGCACGCCCGCCTCCTGCATCCGGCGCAAAGCCGCGGCAGAGGCCGTATTGCAGGCCAGCACGACCAGATCGGCCCCGCGGCCCCAAAGGTCCTCAACCGCGCGCTTGGTCAGCCCATGCACATCCTCCGAGGTCCGCACCCCGTACGGAGCATTCTCGCTATCGGCGTAATACAGAAACTCCACGTCCGGCAGCCGCTTCGCGACCGCATCCAGCACGGTAAGCCCGCCCAATCCGCTATCGAAGATGCCGACCGCCATCCTTGTGCTTCTCCTCGAACTCATAGCCAAGCCTGTCGGCCCGCATCGGTTTCGGAGATAGCGCATATGTCGTCTTGCGCAGGAAATCCATCAACTCTTTCGGATTGCCCTTCCGGGCGGCGATCTCCGCCGGATCAACCGGATCCCCGACGACGATCCGCACCGGCGTATTGATCCGCGCCCGGAACTCCCGGATCAGAAGGCTCATGCGCAAGGTCGAGTGCAAGTGGCTGGCAAGCTGAAACAATCGGCTGTTCGCGCCCTCGAAAAACACCGGCACCACCGTGGCATCCGTGCGCGCCACCATCTTCGACGTAAATGACCGCCATTTCGGATCCAGCGCCTGCCCGAACGGCTTGGGCGCCGTCGACACCGTGCCGCCCGGAAAGATCCCGATCGCCCCGCCGTCCTTGAGATAGCGCAGCGCCTCCGCCCGCGTCCCCAGGTTCAGCTTCGCCGCCTCCTTTGTCTCGTCGAACGAGATCGGCAGAATCACCCGCTCCAGATCCGGACTCTTGCGAAACACCTGATGGGCCAGAATGCGGAAATCGCCCCGCGTCACCGACAGGATATAGCCCATCATCAGCCCGTCGAGGATACCATAAGGATGATTGGCCACCACGATCAGCGGCCCGTCCTTTGGAATGCTCTCCAGCGAGCCCCCCACGATATCAAGCGTCATGCCGTAGCGCTGGGTGATCACCTGCCAGAAGTCGGCTCCGCCCGCGACATCCATCTCGTAGCCGCGCGCCTTGCGGATAAGGCTGACGCGGCCCGTCGCATTCTCCATCAACCGAATCATCGTCCGACCGCCACGCGTGGCCGCCGAATGCGCATAACTGATATCGCGCGCGACGGCCCGTTCGGCCCGCGCCAAAGCCGTCTCGGACTTTCGGGTCACTTTCATAGCCCTCAGATCTATGGCGAGGGCCCCGACCGATCAAGCGTCGCGCTACTCTGCCGCCTCTTGCAGATGCAGCCCGCCGCCGCGAATGATCGTCAAAAGCTCCTCGCGCCGCTTGGCCGCCACAGCCTGATTGGCCTGCTTGACCGGCCCGAACCCCCGGATCGTCAGCGGCAGCTCGGCCCAGGCGACACAGGCATCGGCCACCGCCTTGGGGGCCTTCAGCACCTCTTCGAGATCCGCCTCGTATTCGGCGATCAGATCCCGCTCCATCCGGCGCTCCTCGGTCCGCCCGAACGGATCGAGCGGCGTACCCCGCAGCCCCTTGAGCCGCGCCAGCCAGGGATAGACCTTCTCGATCCACCCACCAAAGGCCCGCTTTTTCGGACGGCCCAGCGCGTCCTCGCCCGGCAGCATCGGCGGGGCCAGATGATAGGTCAGCTTCAGATCGCCCTCGAACGCCGCCTCCGCCTTGGCCCGCGTCGTCTTGAGAAGCCGCGCCACCTCGTATTCGTCCTTATAGGCCAGCAGCTTGTGATAACCCTTGGCCACAGCCTCCCGCAGCCGCATATCCTCGATCCGCTCCAGCGTCTCGCGATACCGCCGCGCAAGGCGCTTGCCCTGATAGGCCGTCAGATGCTCCACCCGAAAAGCGATCTTCTCCTCCAAAGTCTTGGGAAGCTCCACCACGCTCGGCCCCAGCGCCTTGGTCACGCCCTCGGGGTTCAGATAGGCCCAGCGCCCGTATTCGAACGTCTCGATATTGCGATCCACCGCCGCCCCGTTCAGCCGGATCGCGTCAAAGATCGCCGCGAGCGAGACCGGGATCCCGCCCGCCTGCCAGGCGGCGCCGAACACCATCATGTTCGAAAAGATCGAATCTCCCATCACGGCCTTAGCAAAGTCCGACGCGTCGAACATGGCGATCCGGTCCTGAAGCCGCGCCTCCAGCGCCAGCTCCAGACGCTCTGTCGGCAGCTTGAAATCCGCATTCCGTGTGAAATCACCCGTAACGATCTCATGGCTGTTGACGACCCCGACCGTATGCCCCGTGCGCATCAGCCCCAGCGTCTTGGCGCCCGCGCTGACCACCAGATCGCCGCCGATCAGCGTATCGCACTCGCCCGTCGCGACCCGGATCGCCGCGATATCCTCAGGCCGCTTGGCCAGTCGGCAATGGATATGTACCGCCCCGCCCTTCTGGGCGAGCCCCGCCATCTCCATCATCCCCGCGCCCTTGCCGTCCACATGGGCGGCCATCGCCAGGATCGCGCCAATGGTCACGACGCCCGTCCCGCCGACCCCGGTGATCACGACATTATGCGTCCCCTCGATCTTCGGCAGATCCGGATAAGGCAGCTCTCCAATCTCGATCGAGGTTGACGCCTCCTTGCGGATCTTCGCCCCTTCGATGCTGACAAAGGACGGACAGAACCCGTTCACACACGAGAAATCCTTGTTGCATGACGACTGATCGACCGCGCGTTTGCGCCCCAGCTCGGTCTCGACCGGCACGAGGCTCACGCAGTTCGACTGCACCCCGCAATCGCCGCAGCCCTCGCAGACATCCGTGTTGATAAAGATCCGCCGGTCCGGATCGGGGAAGGTCCCCCGCTTCCTGCGTCGCCGTTTCTCGGCTGCACAGGTCTGGATATAGACGATGGCCGATACACCCTCGACGCCCCGCATCTTCTCCTGCACATCCGGCAGCTCGGCCCGCTCGTGAATATCGAGGCCTTTGGGAAAGACCGACAGATCCACATCTTCCTTGGCATCATGCACCAGAGCAATCGTCTCCACCCCGATCGCCTGAAGCTCCCGGCAGATCTGATCGGCGCTCAGATCGCCCTCATTCGTCTGCCCTCCGGTCATCGCGACGGCATCATTGTAAAGGATCTTATAGGTGATCGTCGTGCCCGCCACGACCGCCGCCCGGATCGCCATCAGCCCTGAATGGTTATAGGTCCCATCGCCCAGGTTCTGAAACACGTGGGGCGTTTTCGAAAACGGCGCCTCACCGATCCAGTTGGCGCCCTCGCCGCCCATATGCGTATATCCCGAGGTCTCGCGGTCCATCCAAAGCGCCATGATATGGCAGCCGATCCCGGCATAGGCGCGACTGCCATCCGGCAGCTTGGTCGAGGAATTGTGCGGACAGCCCGAGCAGAAATAGGGCGTGCGCGCCGCCATCTCCTTGGCATTGTCCGCCCGCTTGGCCTCCGCGATCTTTTGCAGACCGCCCTCGATCCGGTCGGTCCGGCGCCCTTCCTCGATCAGGATCTCGCCCAGCTTTTCGGCGATCATCACCGGATCCAAGGCATACCGCGTCGGAAACAGCTCCAGCCGCCGCCCGTTCTCGTAATTGTCGCCCTTGTGCCAGCCATAGACGCGGCGCCCGTCCCGGTCGTCAAAGATCGCCTCCTTGACCTGCACCTCGATCAGCTTGCGCTTTTCCTCGACCACCACGATCAGATCGAGCCCCTCGGCCCAGTCGTGGAACCCGTCCATATCCAGCGGGAAGGTCTGCCCCACCTTGTAGGTCGTCACGCCAAGCCGCTCGGCCTCATCGGCATCGATCCCTAGAAGCGACAGCGCATGGACCAGATCGAGCCAGTTCTTGCCAGCGGCCACCAGACCGATCTTTGCGCCCGGCTTGCCCCACATCCGCTTGTCCATGCCATTGGCGCGCGAAAACGCCTCTGCCGCAAAGCGTTTGTGATCGATCATCCGGGCTTCCTGCTCCACCCAGTGATCGCCCAGCCGGATGTTCAGCCCGCCTTCGGGCAGCGCGATCTGCGGCATCACGAACGACATCCGGTCCGGCCGCCCGTCCACGACGGAGGTGACCTCCACCGTGTCCTTCATCGTCTTAAGGCCCACCCAGACGCCCGCATAGCGGCTCAGCGCCCAACCATAGATCCCGTAATCGAGGATCTCCTGAACCCCCGCAGGCGAGACGATCGGCATATAGGCATCGACCATCGCCCAGTCTGACTGGTGACAGGTGGTCGACGATTCGCCCGTATGATCGTCGCCCATCGCCATCAGCACCCCGCCCATGGGGGACGTGCCCGCCATATTGGCATGCCGCATCACATCGCCCGAGCGGTCCACGCCAGGGCCCTTGCCGTACCACAGGCTGAAGACGCCATCATGCGTGCCCTCACCGCGCAGCTCCGCCTGCTGCGTCCCCCAGACCGCCGTGGCCGCCAGATCCTCGTTCAGACCCGGCTGAAACAGGACATCCGCCGCCTCGAGGTGCTTTTTCGCGCGCGCCATCTGCAGATCGACCGCCCCAAGCGGAGATCCGCGATACCCGGTAACATACCCGGCCGTGTTCAGCCCCGCAGCCCGGTCGCGCGCCGACTGCATCAGCATCAGCCGCACCAGAGCCTGCGTTCCGTTCAATAAAACAGGGGATTTTTCCAGATCGAACCGGTCGTGAAGCGAAACATCCTGACGTGCCATCGGTAAGCTCCTCCCTGTTGATCGTGGAGTATAGGTCACACACCCTGACCTAGAAAGCTTTTTCTGCCTACCCCGACAGAGCTTTGCCCTTCATTCGCCACACCGAATTGCTAGATAAAGCGCCAGACGCAAAGGACCGCACCGATGGATTGGGACAAGCTTCGCATCTTTCATGCCGTGGCCGATGCCGGCAGCCTGACCGCGGCCGGCGATACCCTGCACCTGTCGCAATCGGCCGTCTCCCGGCAGGTCCGCGCGCTCGAGGAGACGTTGAACACCACGCTCTTTCACCGCCACGCCCGCGGCCTGATCCTCACCGAACAGGGCGAATTGCTCTTTGATGCCACCAAAAGCATGAGCAAGCGGCTCGAAACCGCCTCCGCCCGCATCCGCGACAGCGAAGAGGAAGTGTTCGGCGAGCTGAAAGTCACCACGACAACCGGCTTCGGCACGATCTGGCTGGCCCCGCGCCTGTCGCGGCTCTATGCACAATATCCCGATCTCAAGATCGACCTGATGCTCGAGGAACGCGTGCTCGACCTGCCCATGCGCGAGGCCGATGTCGCCATCCGCATGAAAGAGCCCTCCCAGGCCGATCTGATCCGCAAGCGCCTGATGACCGTCACCATGCAGCTTTACGCCTCGCAGGCCTATCTCGACAGCGCGCCAGACATTACCCAGATCGAACAGATCGGCGATCATCGCCTGATCTGCCAGAACCCCTCCTCGTTCCAAGTCGCTGCCGGAGCGTCGCTCGTCCAGCACCTTCTGACCTATGACGTGCCCAGCCTTCTAACGATGAATAACTATTTCGGCGTGCTTCAGGCCACGCTCAACGATCTCGGCATCGGTGTTCTGCCCGATTACGTGGTCGAGGATTTCCCGGGCCTGATCCGCGTCCTGCCCGACATCTCCTCGGGCGACGTGCCGGTTTTTCTCGCCTATCCCGAAGAGCTGCGCCAATCCAAGCGCATCTCCGCCTTCCGCGATTTCGTACAGGACGAGATTCAGGCCCATCGCCGCAAAGCCCGTTTGATCGCCTGAAACGCTGCGAAATTGACCCAAGGTGAGCTATGCATGCAACGCATGCCGGGTTTGTGATAATTAATCGATCTTCGGACTTGATTGCGCCCCAATTCGACTCTACCTCGAATAGCGAAGGGGCGACCCTTCATACCTCCCTGTTGGACTTCGCCGGGCCTCGTGCCCGGCTTTTTTTTTGCCCATGCGGGCAGGCCAACCGATCTTCGGCCGCCCGCGGAAAGAGCCGATCAAGTAATAAACGCAGCGCTTCAAGGCATGCGGCACCGACCCGCAGCCCCTTTGCCCTACGGCACCTTATGCGCGTTGGGACACCACATTCGCAGCGATGCGCCAGACCACAAACAGCCGCCCCCCCCCTTTCGGCGCCGGGCAAACCATCCAGCTCCGCACCATAAAAGCACCCATCGGCGATTTCCCGCCTTGGTTGAGTTCCTCACGCGTCAAGCTATCCGCAATACGTGTGCCGGCACGGTCTCATCCCCATGAGACGTCTTTACAAATGTCCCCCGCCCGGCCCGCGCTCGCTATGTCACAGGACACGCGACAGGTGTGCCACGGATTTCTCACCCTTCCCCCGCGCCCCGGCCTGCCCTAGAACCCCTCCGACCCGAGCAGCAAAGGACCGTCCCGCTCATGCGCGAGCCCCAGATCACGCCGGACCTCATCGAGGCCCACGGCCTCAACACAGACGAATACGACCGCCTCCTCCAGCTTCTGGGCCGCACGCCGACCTTCACCGAGCTTGGGATCGTCTCGGCGATGTGGAACGAGCACTGCTCCTACAAATCCTCCAAGAAATGGCTCCGCACCCTGCCTACGACCGGCCCGCAGGTCATCTGCGGCCCCGGTGAGAATGCAGGCGTCATCGATATCGGCGAAGGCCCGGACGGCCAGAAAATGGCCCTCGTATTCAAGATGGAGAGCCACAACCACCCCTCCTACATCGAACCCTATCAGGGCGCCGCAACCGGCGTTGGCGGCATTCTCCGCGACGTCTTCACCATGGGCGCCCGCCCTATCGCCGCGATGAACGCGCTCAGCTTCGGCGATCCATCCCACCCCAAGACGAAATCCCTCGTCGCCGGCGTCACGGCGGGCATCGGCGGCTACGGCAACTGCTTCGGCGTGCCCACGGTGGGGGGCGAAACCAGGTTCCATGCCGCCTATAACGGCAACTGCCTCGTCAACGCCTTCGCCGCGGGCCTCGCCGACGCCGACAAGATCTTCTACTCCGCCGCCTCAGGCGTCGGCCGCCCCGTGGTCTATCTCGGCGCCAAGACCGGCCGCGACGGCGTCGGAGGCGCGACCATGGCCTCCGCCGAATTCGACGACACGATCGAAGACAAACGCCCCACTGTCCAGGTCGGCGACCCTTTCACCGAAAAGCGCCTGATGGAGGCCTGCCTCGAGCTGATGGAAACCGGCGCCGTCATCTCGATCCAGGATATGGGCGCCGCAGGCCTCACCTGCTCGGCCGTCGAAATGGGCGACAAGGGCAATCTCGGGATCCGGCTCGACCTCGAAAAGGTCCCCACCCGCGAGCCGAACATGTCCGCCTACGAGATGATGCTGTCGGAAAGCCAAGAGCGCATGCTCATGGTCCTCGACCCCAATAAAGAGGCCGAGGCCAAAGCCGTTTTCGACAAATGGGACCTCGACTTCGCCATCGTAGGCGAAACGATTCCCGAAGACCGCTTCCTCATTTTCCACAATGGCGAAAGCAAAGCCGACCTGCCGCTCAAGGCGCTCTCCGGCGAAGCTCCAGAATACGACCGCCCCTACCAGATCCCGAAGCCCCCCGAGGCAGAGCCGCCCGCTGCGCCGAACCTCGATCCCATCGACGCGCTCAAACGTCTAATCTCCGATCCCAACCACGCCTCCAAGGCCTGGATCTACGAGCAATACGACCAAACCGTCATGGCCGACACGCTCCGCACGCCGGGCCAGGGCGCGGGCATCGTCCGCATCCACGGCACGGGCAAAGCCATCGCCTTCACCTCTGACGTGACCCCGCGCTACGTCCGCGCCGACCCCATCCTCGGCGGCAAACAGGCCGTCGCAGAGGCCTATCGCAACCTCTCCGCCAGCGGCGCCACCCCGCTGGCCACCACGGACAATCTCAACTTCGGCAACCCCGAAAAGCCCGAGATCATGGGCCAGCTCGTCGGCGCCATCCAGGGCATTGGCGAAGCCTGCACCGCGCTCGGCATGCCCATCGTCTCGGGCAACGTGTCGCTTTACAACGAAACCGACGGCCAGGCGATCCTGCCCACCCCCACCATCGGCGCGGTCGGCCTGATCGAGACGCCCGAGCAGATGATCGACGGCACGCTCCGCGACGGCCACACGCTCCTTCTGATCGGAAAGACCGCGGGCCATCTCGGCCAATCCGCTCTTCTGGCCACGCTCGGCCAAGAGACAGGCGCGCCCCCGCCGGTCGATCTCGAGACCGAGCAGCGTCACGGCACCTTCATCCGCGACAATGCCGAGCTGATCCGCGCCTGCACCGACCTCTCGGACGGAGGCCTCGCCTTGGCCGCCACCGAAATGGCGATCGCCGGAGAGGTCGGCCTCACGCTCGAACCCTCCGACATTCCAACCCTCTTCGGAGAGGACCAGGCCCGCTACCTCGTCGCCTGCAATTTCGACCAGGCCGAAGCCCTCATGATCGCCGCCGCCAAATCGGACATCCCCATCACCCCCATCGGCCACGCCGCCGGAGACACCCTCCGCCTCGGCCCCACCGAGGCCCCGCTGAACGAGCTGAAAGCCCTCTACGAAACCGCCTTTACCAAAGCCCTGTCACTCTGATCCGTGATAGATCTGCATCCCGCACCCTACCGCCAAGACGTCAGCTATGCGGGACAAACCGGGCTTTCGCGAAGTGCGACCGAAGGTCTGTTATCTTGGCGGTAGGCGGCGAAACGATCTGAGCAATGCTGGGTCGCATTGCCATAGTTGACCCCACCAACCCTTCATGGAATTTCACGGATGAAGCCAGCCAGATGCCAGCTGATCCCCTCATCTGGAGCTTGACCATGAGACATCATTTCACTGCCTTTGCGGCTTTATTGGCTTTCGCCTGTCCAGCTGTCGCTCAGGAAACTCGCACCGTTGTCGATGACCTTGGCCGCACGGTCGAGGTTCCATCGGAGCCAAAGCGGATCGCATCGCTAGACGGAAAGCTCGTCACGAACCTGCTGATCGAACTCGGCGCGCCACCTATCGGAACGCAGGCTCGAACCGTGAACCAGGAGATCATGCTGGACGCCGGTCCTACGGTTACAGGCACGTTCATGGGCGATACCGATCTCGCGTTTTTCGGGACCTATCCCATTGACGTCGAAGCAGTGGCGGCGGCAAAGCCCGACCTCATAATCTTTGCCAATTGGCTGGCCGATAACGACATGAGCCAATTTGAAGCAATCGCACCGACCGTATATGTCGACATCGATGCGCGCGTCGGTCAAGACTTGGGCGCGTTCCTGGCGGAGCTGACCAATACACAGGACCGCCTTGCCATTCTCGATGCGCGCTATGAGGCGCAGATCGCGCAACTCAAAGCCATCGTCGATACGGAAAATACGACCGTGAGCACTTTCCGCGCTTTCGACGGCACTATCCGAGTCCTGCATCCGCTCATGATCGTGGGGCAGGTGCTCGAGGACGCTGGATTTCGGTTTCCAGAGATTTTCGCAACGTTCGAGCGAGGCGTTGACGATATCCCCTTGAGCGCCGAGGAGTTGCAGCAGCTTGATGCGGACTGGATTGTGCTGCCCTACTATTACCCTCGTGAACCAGGCCCGCAGGCTGCCTATGACGCCATGGAACAGGCCTTTCCGGGGTGGTGCCAGGCTATGACAGCCTGTCGCGAAGGAAGGGTCATTTACGTACCCGGCTTTGAGGCCACGACGGCGAGCTACGACTACTCGATGGTGCTTGTGAACATTTTCCAGAGCCATATGGCCACGCTCGGCGGCTAACGCAAAACGCGCCTGAGACGTTGATCCCGAGGCCCCGGCAAAGCATGGACCAGGGTCTTCCGGTGCGCTGCAAAGCCAGGGTGGTTCCTTGTCCGACTTGAGGAAAACAAGCGAGAGGCAGAGATAGGGACGTCGTATTGTAGGCTGGCGCTGTCTCTAAACTCCGCCGTTCATGCATCACGCAGCATCGGTAGGGTGGGCTCAAAGCAGCCATCAGACACGCAAACCCACCTCCATCCCCCAAACAGCCCTCTCCCGATCCAGAGGCATCGCGCCACATCCCCTTGCGGCCCCGCGCCCCGGGCCCTACCTTGGAATTAACGTAAGAAAAGGACCCACACCGGATGGCCATGCAGGCGCGCGATATCGAAGATCTGATCCGCGAAAGCTTCCCGCAGGCGAAGATCACGATCAGCGATCTGGCCGGAGACGGCAACCACTACGCCGCCGAAGTGATCGACGAAAGCTTCCGCGACATGAACCGGGTCCAGCAACAACGCGCCGTCTATGCGGCCCTCAAGGGCAAGATGGACGGCAGCAACGGAGAACTTCACGCTCTCGCTCTCACCACAAAGGTGCCTGAATGATGCTTATCCTCCTCCTCGCAGCCGCCGTCGCAGGCGCTTTGATCCTCTCGATGCAGTCTGCCCCCCGGCAAGACCGCCAGCCCGTCCGCATCCGCAAGGACGAAGGCCGCAAGCGCCTTCCGCACCAGAAAAAGTAGTCAGACACCGCTCTTCTGACCGATATCCGAAAGGACGATGACCCGATGACCACCGACACCCCCACCGCCGAAGCCCAGATCAAGGACACCGTGGCGCAGAACGACGTTGTCCTCTTCATGAAAGGCACCAAGGAGATGCCCCAATGCGGCTTCTCCTCGCGCGTGGCGGGCGTCCTGAACTTCATGGGCGTCGATTTCAAGGACGTGAACGTGCTCGCCGATGAAGGCCTGCGCCAGGGCATCAAGGATTATTCCGACTGGCCCACCATTCCCCAGCTTTATGTGAAGGGAGAGTTCGTCGGCGGCTGCGACATCATCACTGAGATGACGCTCTCGGGCGAGTTGGACGATCTGCTCGACGACAAGAAGATCGCCTTCGACAAGGCCAAGGCCGACCAGATCCGCCAGTCCAACGCCTAGCTCTCCAGACGCGCCTCGATCGCTTCGGCCAGCGCTTCGGCCCGTTCGGTCGCGGCGCGCAAGCCCGTCACATCCGGCGCGCTGACCGGCGCGGCCCCGCCTTCGGTCGACGCCCGGTCCGCCAGCATCAGCCCCGACATCAGCAGCATCTGCGTCTCCGTCATCCGGCCCGACTGGCTCGCAAAGGCCTGCGCCTCCCGGTCGAGCATGCGTGCAGCCGCCTCCAGCGACGGCTCCTCGCCGTCCTGACAGGCCACATCGAACGTCCGGCCCCCGATCGTCAGCTTCACCACCGCCATCACGCATCCTCCCCGATCACAGGCTCCAAAGCGGCCAGAACCGTCTCTACCTCGGCCTTGTCCGCCGCCCGCGCCGCCTTAAGCGCATCAAGCTCCGCCGCCAGCGCCGCATTCACCAGCGACGCATCGGCAAGACCCGCCGCATTCGCTTCGCGCAGCTGCGTGTTGACCGACCGAAGCGCGTCATTCGTCGCCCTGAGCCGCTGCAAATCGCTATCGAGCCGCGTCATCTCCTCGGCCTGCCGCGACAGCGACGCCTCCAGCTCGTCCATCTGCCTGAGCTGATCCAGACCCTCCGAGATCCGCGCCAAAGCGCGCTCCAGCCGGGCTTCCAGTTCGCTGCTTTCGCTCATCCGCCTGCCTTCACCTTTCCCGCCGCCCGGAAAAGTCCAGAGCGGCCTGCTGCCCGATTCGCCGCCGGGCCTGTCTCAAAGTTTCGCCGATTGACGCCAGAGCCGCAAATCACCGGGCCGCGCGGTTGCGCTCCGCGTCGCCCCTGCTATGCAATCGGCCAAGCTCTGCCGCTTTCCGAAAGGACCGTTTCCAGTGGATATCGATACCCTCCGCGCCGCCCATCCCGATCATTTCGCCCGCGCTGCCGCTATTCGCGCGCTGACGCTCGATGCCGTGGCCGCCGCCAATTCCGGCCATTCCGGCATGCCGATGGGCATGGCCGATGTTGCCACGGTCCTCTACTCTAAGCACCTGCGCTTCGATCCCAAGGCCCCCGATTGGCCCGACCGCGACCGTTTCATCCTGTCGGCGGGCCACGGCTCCATGCTGCTCTATAGCCTGCTCTACCTCACAGGCTACGAGGCGATGACGCTCGAGCAAATCAAGGACTTCCGCCAATGGGGCGCCCGCACCGCAGGCCATCCCGAACATGGCGAGGCGCCGGGGATCGAGACGACCACCGGCCCCCTCGGTCAGGGCATCGCCAATTCCGTCGGCTTCGCCATCGCCGAGGAAGCCCTGCGCGCCCGGTTCAGCGACCGCGTCGTGAACCACCACACCTATGTCATCGCCGGTGACGGCTGCCTGATGGAGGGTGTCAGCCAGGAGGCGATCGCCTTTGCCGGCATGCAAAAGCTCTCGCATCTGATCGTCTTCTTCGACAACAACAACATCACCATCGACGGGACCGTCGATCTGGCCGACCGCACGGATCAGACCGCCCGGTTCGAGGCCTCCGGCTGGCACGTGCAGGACATCAGCGGCCACGACCCCGACGAGATTGACGCCGCGATCACCGCCGCCAAGGCCGATCCGCGCCCCTCGATGATCAACTGCACCACCAATATCGGCTACGGCTCGACCGCGCAGGACACGTCAAAGGCCCATGGCGCGCTGACCGATCCCGATCTGATCGCCGATGCCAAACAGGCCTATGGCTGGACCACGGGCCCGTTCGAAGTGCCCGGCGATATCAAATCCTGGTGGGAAAGCCTGGGCGAGCCCGGCGCCAAGGCCCGCGCCGACTGGCAATCGCGCTATGACGATCTCTCCGCCACCAAACGAAAGCAATTCGACGCGGCCCTCACTGGCACGGTCCCGGCCAAACTCTCAGCCACGATCAAGGCCCTCAAAAAGCAGATCTCCGAAACCGCGCCAAAGCACGCGACCCGCAAATCCTCGGAAAACGCGCTCGAGGTCATCAATCCGATCGTTCTCGAAACCATCGGCGGCTCGGCCGATCTGACCGGCTCGAACAACACCAAGTCGGGCGATATGACGATCTTCTCGCCCGAGAACCGCAAGGGCCGCTACATCCATTACGGCATCCGCGAACACGGCATGGCTTCGGCGATGAACGGCATCATGCTCCATGGCGGCCTGCGCCCCTATGGCGGCACGTTCCTCGTCTTCACCGACTATGCCCGCCCCGCCATCCGCCTCTCCGCGCTGATGAAACAGCCCGTGATCTACGTGATGACCCATGACAGCATCGGCCTGGGCGAAGACGGCCCGACCCACCAGCCGGTCGAACATCTCGCTGCCCTGCGCGCGATCCCCAACCTTCAGGTGATCCGCCCCGCCGACGGCGTCGAAACCGCCGAGGCCTGGGAGATTGCGCTTCAGACCACCGACAAACCCACGATCCTCGCGCTTTCGCGGCAGGGGCTGCCCACCGTCCGGACCGAACACAAGACCAAGAACCTGACCGCCCAGGGCGGCTATGTCCTGGCCGAGGCTGAGGGCAAGCGCCAGGCGATCCTCATGGCCACCGGCTCTGAGGTTTCCGTGGCGCTCGCCGCCCGCGATCTGCTGCAGACGGACGGGATCGGCACCCGCGTCGTCTCCATGCCCTCGTTCGAGCTCTTCGCCGCCCAGGACGAAAGCTATCGCAAACGCGTCCTCCCGGGCGGCGCGCCGGTCCGCGTCGCCATAGAGGCGGGCGTTCAGCAAGGCTGGGACCGTTATCTGTCCGGCGAACGGGGCCGCGAGGCCAAATCGGGCTTTGTCGGCATGTCCGGCTTCGGCGCCTCCGCGCCCGCCGAAACGCTCTTTGAAAAGTTCGGCATCAAGGCCGAGGCTGCCGCGCAGAAGGTCCGTGATCTTCTCTGATCGCCTCGCTCCAGACCGCCCCGGCCGCGCGCTGGGGCCTCTCGCCCGGGCCCCCTCGCAGCGGCCCGCCCTCTCTCAAGCGCGCCCGTTGCGCCGCGCCCTTGTGAACGATTCGTTAACCCGGCGGCCCTATCATTTGCCTCCTCCCGGATACCGACGGCACTCCGACCGGATGCCGCCGGACCGATTCACCGATCCCGGCCCCGTTCACCCGATTCTCCGCTGCCCACCGGCGAAACCCCGCCCGCCTTGCCTGCACCAGGCGCGCCCAACGGGACACAGGATCCCATGACCAACAGCATCGCCATCGGCTTATTCCTTCTAATCGTTGGGTTTTTCACCCTCGATCATTACGTGCTCGAGCTGGACGCGCCCCTCTTTCTGGGCAGAAAGGCGTTCGAGCTTATCGAATACCTCGCCTTCTGGCGTTGACCTTTCGGCCCTGATCGCAATGGTGGCCTCAACCTGTCAATAAGGAGGATGTCTCATGACCGTCAAAGTCGCCATCAATGGCTTCGGCCGCATCGGCCGCAACGTGCTGCGCGCCATTGTGGAATCGGGTCGCACCGACATAGACGTCATTGCGATCAATGACTTGGGCCCGGTCAAGACCAATGCCCACCTCCTGCGCTACGACAGCGTCCACGGCCGCTTCCCCGCTCAGGTCTCCACGACCGAGGACAGTATCGATGTCGGTCGCGGCCCCATCCGCGTCACCGCGATCCGCAATCCCGCCGATCTGCCCTGGGGCGATGTCGATATCGTCATGGAATGCACCGGCATCTTCACCTCCAAAGAGGCCTGCCAGGCCCATCTCGAAAACGGCTCCAGCCGCGTCCTGATCTCCGCTCCCGGAAAAGATGCCGACAAAACAATTGTCTACGGCGTCAATCACGACAGCCTATCCGCCGACGACGTCATCGTCTCGAACGCCTCCTGCACCACGAACTGCCTGACGCCGGTGGCCAAGGTTCTGCACGACACGTTCGGCATCAAGCGCGGCTTCATGACGACGGTCCACAGCTATACCGGCGACCAGCCGACGCTCGATACGATGCATAAGGATCTCTACCGCGCCCGCGCCGCCGCGGTGAACATGATCCCCACATCCACCGGAGCGGCCAAGGCCGTCGGCCTCGTCATGCCCGAACTCAACGGCAAACTCGACGGCGTTGCGATCCGTGTACCGACGCCCAACGTCTCGGTTGTCGACCTGACGTTCGAGCCGGAACGCACTGTCACGGTTGAAGAAATCAACGACGCGATGCGCAAGGCCGCAGGCGCTGGACCGCTCAAGGGCATTCTGGGCATCGTCGATGATCAGCTTGTCTCGTCCGACTTCAACCACGACCCGCATTCGTCGATCTTCGCGACCGACCAGACCAAGGTCCTTGATGGCACGATGTGCCGGATCCTGACCTGGTACGACAACGAATGGGGCTTCTCGAACCGTATGTCCGACACCGCAGTCGAAATGGGCAAATACCTCTGACAACGAAAAAGCCCCGGCCTTGCGCCGGGGCCTCTCGCCTACTGACAAATCCGGTAGCCGCCGCTTCTCGCCTTCACATCGAGATGCAGATGATCGTCGTGGGTCGCATCCGTCCCCGGTCCCAGCACCGTGGTAAAGCTAAGACAAGCCCCACCTCGCACCGCGCGTTGAAAGCTCTCCTCAATCGTCCCCGCATCCGCCCGCGGTTCGATCGGGAGCGAACTGCCATCCTCGAACCGAAAGCCCATCACATCGACCGCATTCCCAAAGGAATGCTCGCTCAGCTTGCCGGTCGGCAGATTGTTGCGGCGCCTGCAGATATAGGTCGAACCGTGATCGATCCCGGTCACGGCGCCCTTCTCTCCCATCATCTCGGCCGCAGGCAGGACAATCCGCGCCGTCCACTCCGCCAGGGCGACCGCCGTTTCGCACCGCATGATCGAATCGGGTTGCAAGACGAGGCCGGGCACGATCTCTGAAACCATGATAGGCTGCGTGATCCCGCAATCGCTATCGGAGGGATCCGAAACCGATCCCCGCGTCTCGTAAACCGTGCCGAACCCATCGAGCTCCGCCAGACAGGCCGAGAATGCATCCTCCGTCTCTGTCAACGCCACCCGGACCGGCGGCGTCAGGGCATCCTCGGCATCGGGCGCAACGATTTCCTCCCGCTCTTCGGGATCGGGCCGAGCCACCGGCGTCAGCGAGGTATCCGGCGCCAGATCCTGCGCCAGAAGCGGTCCCGCCAGGCAGATTAGAACCAAAGCGGCCCTCACTCGATGAACTCCACGCTCACCCCTTGCGTGACCATCTGCGCCAGTTCCTGCACATCCCAGTTCGTCATCCGGACGCATCCATGGCTCTGGCTGACGAACAGCTTCGCAGGCTCAGGCGTGCCGTGAATGCCGTAGGTCGGCTTGGACAGATCGATCCAGACCAGCCCCACCGGCCCGTTCGCGCCCGGCGGAAGGGTCAGAACCTCGTCATTGTCGCCCTGCTGAAAGTTCACATCCGGATTGTAGGTATAGGTCGGCTCGACCGCGACGGCCTTCACCTCGACCGTGCCGGACGGGGACGGCGTCGCGTCCGATCCGACGGCCACTGGATAATTGCCAAGAACCGCCCCCGTCGCATCGAGCGCCTCAAGCCGCCCGGTCGCCTTCTGCACCAGGATCCGCGCCACCTCGCCCGTCGCATCCGCCTTGGGATAGACGACCGAAATCGTCTCGCCCTCCGTAAAAGAGGCGTCCGGGTTCATCGTCACAAGGAAATCCTCGTCCATGTGAAACTTCTCGGCCAGCGCCTCGGCCCCGCTCTCGTAGCCCAGCCGATCCATCTCGGCGAGCTTGGCGTAATCCTCCGGCAGCGCGCCGCCCACATGGTCAAGATCCGCCGCCTTGATCGTATAGGTCCCGGCTACCGGAGCGCCGCTGCCCGCCCCCAGGGCGTTCCAGACCTCGGCATCGAGCTCCCCGTCCACGGCTATCCCCTCCCGCCGCTCGAACGCCTTCAAGGCACTCTCGACCATCCCGCCCTTATAGCCATCGACGACCCCCGGAGAGATATCGGCCCGGTCCAGCAGAACCTGCGTCTTCACCGCCAAGGCCGTCTGCCCATCGGCCAGCGGGGCGCCATCGAACGTGGCAGAGTTGATCTCTTCGGGGGTGAGCGCCAAAGCGGGCGCTGCCGCACAAACGGCAAGGGAAAGGGCTAGGAAGCGGGTCATCTAAAAAACCTCTATGTTATCTGCTCTCTAGCCAACTCGGAACCCGCCGTTTGGTTCGACCCCCGCGCCTAATCTGCTTTGCATTCACGTCATAGCGGCTATCGAAAACCGGCATCTAGTGCTATGGGAAAAGCTGTCTAGATAGGGCTCAACAGACGGCGCAATCCCGCGCCAGAAAGGAGAGCCACATGTCCCTCATCACCACACTCAAGGATCAAGCCCGCAAGCGCGCAGCCTACCGCCGGACCGTGTCCGAGATTAG
Organism: uncultured Paracoccaceae bacterium; assembly: GCA_947503775.1. Lineage (GTDB taxonomy): Bacteria > Pseudomonadota > Alphaproteobacteria > Rhodobacterales > Rhodobacteraceae > Aestuariibius. The sequence goes on from CANNFE010000001.1 coordinate 415,998, forward strand.
AAAGCTGCCCCTCGACGTGGCCCTCGATCTCGACATCGACCGCGCCGATGCCAAGCGGATCGCCTCAAAGGCCGTCTACGGCTAGGACCGCGCCCGCCGGATCAGCGCCTCGTTGACATCCGGCGGCACGAACTTCGACACATCCCCGCCGAGCCGGGCAATCTCCTTGACCAGTTTCGAGGCGATCGCCTGGTGTTCGGCCTCGGCCATCATGAACACCGTCTCGATGCTGTCGTCGAGCTTTCGGTTCATGCCGACCATCTGATATTCATACTCGAAATCCGCAACGGCCCTGAGCCCGCGAATGATGATCTGCGCGCCCACATCGCTGGCGCAGTCGATCAGCAGGTTCTCGAACGGATGGGCCACGATCTCGACCCCGTTTTCGGCGCTGATCTGCGCGCATTGCGCCTCGACCATGGCGACCCGTTCATCCAGATCGAACATCGGCCCCTTGTCGCGGTTGATGGCAACCCCGATCACCAGCCGATCCACCAGAAGCATCGCCCGCCGGATGATATCAAGATGCCCAAGCGTGATCGGATCGAAAGTTCCGGGATAAAGGCCAATGCGCATGGGTCGTCCTTGAACGTCACAAAGAAGTGGCCGCACGCAACATTATTGCGCCGCCGATGGCAACCCATAAAACGGCGGCCCGGTCAGTATCCCATGATCATGCTCTCAAGGGCGGTCTTCTCGCCCTCTAGCTCGGACAGACGCGCCTTGACGACATCCCCGATCGAGATCAGCCCGACCATCTGGTCTCCGTCCATGACGGGGATATGGCGAAACCGCCCCTCCGTCATCTGGCCCAATACCGCATCCGTCGTATCGCTTGGCGCGCAGGTCGTCGGGTTCTTCGTCATCATGTCGCCCGCTCTCTCCAGCAGGCATTCGGTGCCGCGCTTGCCGATTTCCCGAACGATATCGCGCTCTGACAGGATCCCGTCCGCATGCGATCCATCTCCCGACACCACGACGGTCCCGATCCGCTTCTCCGACAGCATCTTGACCACGTCGGACACCGTATGATCGGGCCTTACCGTCACGACGTCGTCGCTTCCCTTCATCTTCAGGATCTGTTTGACGAGCATGGGCTCCTCCTCTCAAGGCCGTATCCCTTTACCCCAGCGTCAACTCCCGCGAGCGCCCTGTCAAGCGCGGCCCCTTGTTCCTCCGGGCGCCCCGCGACTATGGTCGCGCAAATTGCACGTACGGGAGGATATCATGCAGGACCTGACCCACTATATCGGCGGCAGCCACACCGCCGGAACATCGGGCCGCTTCGCCGATGTCTTCAACCCCGCCACCGGCGAGGTTCAGGCCCGCGTCCCGCTCGCCTCCTCGGACGAGATGGACCGTGCCGTCCAGATCGCCGCCGAGGCGCAGCCCGCCTGGGCCGCCACCAATCCGCAACGCCGCGCCCGCGTTCTGATGCAGTTCGTCCACCTTCTGAACCGCGACATGGACAAGCTGGCCGAGGCGCTCTCCCGCGAGCATGGCAAGACCCTGCCCGATGCCGCCGGAGACGTGCAGCGCGGCCTCGAAGTCGTCGAATACTGCATCGGCGCGCCCCAGATGCTGAAAGGCGAATTCACCGACAGCGCTGGCCCCGGCATCGACATGTATTCCATGCGCCAGCCGCTTGGCGTCACCGCCGGGATCACGCCCTTCAATTTCCCCGCCATGATCCCGATGTGGATGTTCGCCCCCGCCATCGCCTGCGGCAATGCCTTCATCCTCAAACCGTCCGAACGGGATCCCTCCGTCCCCCTCATGCTGGCCGAGCTGATGGAGGAAGCGGGCCTGCCCAAGGGCATTCTGCAAGTCGTCAACGGCGATAAGGAGGCGGTCGATGCGATCCTCCATCACCCCGTCATCCAGTCGGTCGGCTTTGTCGGCTCCACCCCGATCGCCGAATATATCTACTCTACCGGCTGCGCGAACGGCAAACGCGTCCAGTGCTTCGGCGGCGCCAAGAACCACATGATCGTCATGCCCGACGCCGATCTGGACCAGGCCGCCGACGCGCTGATCGGCGCAGGCTACGGCGCGGCGGGCGAGCGTTGCATGGCGATCTCAGTCGCGGTCCCGGTCGGAGACGAGACGGCCGACCGCCTCATCGACAAGCTCACCCCCCGCATCGAAGCGCTCAAGGTCGGCCCCTACACCTCGGGCACCGATGTCGATTACGGCCCCGTCGTGACCGCCGCCGCCAAGCAGAATATCGAACGGCTCGTCCAGTCCGGAATCGACGCAGGCGCCAAGCTCGTTGTCGATGGCCGCAATTTCAGCCTTCAGGGCTACGAAGACGGCTTCTTTCTCGGCCCGCACCTCTTCGATCACGCGACCAAAGACATGGAGATCTACCAAAAGGAAATCTTCGGCCCCGTCCTGACCACCGTGCGCGCCCAGACCTACGAAGAGGCGCTGGCCCTCGCGATGGACCACGAATACGGCAACGGCACCGCGATCTTCACCCGCGACGGAGACGCCGCCCGCGACTTCGCCAATCGCGTCAATGTCGGCATGGTCGGCATCAACGTCCCCATTCCCGTGCCTCTCGCCTATCACACCTTCGGCGGTTGGAAGAAATCGGCCTTCGGAGACCTCAATCAACACGGCCCCGACGCCTTCAAGTTCTACACCCGCACCAAAACCGTCACCGCCCGCTGGCCCTCCGGCATCAAGGAAGGCGGAGAGTTTTCAATCCCGGTGATGGAATAGACGTCAACGTCATTGCTTTAGCAATGACGCGTGCCGGTAAGCGTTTGAGATAGCAAATGCGGCGGTCACCCAGTAGCAATCCTAGGTGCACCGCCCGCCACCCTACACCACACGTCCCGGCCTTGAGCCAGGACCTCTACGTCACATGCCCCGCATGTGACGCGTGCCGGTAAGCGGTTGCGAAGCAACTGCGGCGGTCACCCGGTCGCAATCCTGGGCGGCTCGCAAATAACCCCGTACCACCAGAACTCCGGGCTCCGCCCGTTCGACCCTCATTCTCTCCCCCGGAGAGAGTGCCGCCTCCGGCGGACCGGGTCTCACCCCTCAATCTCTCCCCCGAAGAGAGTGCCGCCTCCGGCGGATCGGGTCTCACCCCTCAATCTCTCCTCCGAAGAGATCGCCGCCTACAGCGGAGTGAGCTTCACTCTTCCCGATGCGCCGCCGCCTTCGCCGGATCGTAATGGCGGCTCCCGCGCCCCAGGATCCCGCGAAACCGTCCGGCCGCATAGCCGAACTTGTAAACCGCCTTCGCCGCATGCCGCCGCCCCAAAAGAGGGGACACGACCATCAGCACCACCCCCTCGATCGCCCGCGACAGCGATTGCGCGATAGCCTGCCCCGCAGGCTTGCGGTTCAGCACATAGGCATTCGTCGACTGATCACGCGCCCGCCGGTAATGATACCCCGCCTGAAGCCGCCGCTCGGGGATCCGGTCATAGACCAGCGCCTCCGGCACCCACCCGGTCCGCGCTCCGGCAGCGGTAAAATCACGGCTGAACTTCGTGTCCGACCCACCTGTAAACTGCAACGCCTCGTCAAACCGCAGCCCGGTCTCGCGCACCTTGTCCAGCCTCGCGCACCAGTTGTTGGTATAGATGTTGAACGCGTCATCCGTGCCCGCGCGCACCCCCTCGGCCCGCTGCCGGTTCCGCTTTTTCGCCCGCTCCTGAAGATGCTCCAGAAACGCCGCTGGCCAGGCCCCGATCTCGTCCTCGGCGGCCTCCAGCACCAGTGGCCCGCCCGCCAGATCGAGCTCCCGCTCTTTCACCGCGCCGATCATGCGAACCAGCCAGTCCTCGGTCACCCGCTCGTCGTCATCGACAAAGGTCATGTAATCGCAGCCCCGCTCCAGCGCGATCTCAAGCGCGCGGTTGCGCACCATCGGGATCCCCGGCCGCGGCTCGATGTCGAACAGAACCTCCTCGGGCACCTCCCCTCGAAAGGCCTCGACGATATCGCCCACCGTCGCCACCTCGCCGTTCTCCACGAAAACAAAGGTGATCTCAGCCCCCTCCGGCCGCTCCATCGCCGCAAAAGACGTCAGCAGCGTCCGGAACATCTCCGGCCTCTTATGGGTGACGGCGGCAACGGCAATCTGAGTCATTCCTTCCTCCTACAGCCCCCGAAACAGAGCGCAACCCTTGCCAAGCTCAGCGGCTCGGCCCATGAATTAAACGAGCGTTCAGTTTTGCGGGGGAGGAGACGCCGTGGATTTCGGATTAAGCGAGGAGCAAACGGCCATCTTCGACATGGCCCGCGGCGTCGCAGGCGAGCATATCGCCCCCCACGCCCAGACTTGGGAAAAGGACGGCACGATCCCCCGGGACCTCTGGCCGCATCTGGCCGAGCTGGGCTTTGCGGGCCTCTATGTCAGCGAGGATCGCGGCGGCGCGGGTCTCTCCCGGCTCGATGCGACGCTGGTCTTCGAGGCGCTCTCGATGGCCTGCCCCTCCGTCGCCTCCTTCCTGTCGATCCACAACATGTGCGCCAAGATGATCGACGCCTTCGGCTCGGATGCGCTCAAGGACCGCCTGCTGCCGCCCGCGCTGACGATGGAGACGATCCTCTCCTACTGCCTGACCGAACCCGGCTCCGGCTCGGATGCCGCAGCCCTCAAGACCCGCGCCGAGCGCACGAATGACGGCTACACGCTCACCGGCACAAAGGCCTTCATCTCCGGCGGCGGCTATTCGGACGCTTATATCGTCATGGCCCGCACCGGCGAGGCGGGCCCCCGGGGCATCTCTGCTCTCATCGTAGAGGATGGCGCGGACGGCCTCTCCTTCGGCGGGCTCGAGGACAAGATGGGATGGCGTTCGCAACCGACCCGCCAGGTTCAGCTCGACGCCTGCAAGATCCCCGCCGAGAACCTTCTCGGCGAAGAAGGGCACGGCTTTCGCTACGCGATGATGGGCCTCGATGGCGGCCGCCTCAACATCGCCGCCTGCTCGCTTGGCGCCGCACAGGCCGCTCTTGATGCGACGCTGGCTTATATGTCCGAGCGCACCGCCTTCGGCAGCAAACTGCAGGATTTCCAGGGCCTCCAGTTCCGCCTCGCCGATATGGAGATCGAACTTCAATCGGCCCGCACCTTCCTGCGCCAGGCCGCCTGGAAGCTCGACCAGAACGCGCCCGATGCCACCAAATTCTGCGCCATGGCCAAGAAACAGGTCACCGAGGTCGGCAGCCGCGTCGCCGATCAGTGCCTGCAACTGCATGGCGGCTACGGCTATCTGGCCGATTACGGGATCGAGAAAATCGTCCGCGATCTGCGCGTCCACCAGATCCTCGAAGGCACGAACGAGATCATGCGCCTGATCACCGCGCGCCACCTTCTTAGCTAAACGCGCGCCGTCCCGGGCTTGCCCCGGGACCTCCCGCTCAAAGGCAAGACCGCCCCATGCCCGATATCCTCCTCCGCAAGACCGCCTGCGCGGGCCATATCACCCTCAATCGTCCGGGCGCGCTCAACGCCCTCACCTGGGACATGTGCCGCGCCATCGACACCGCGCTCGAGGACTGGCGCACCGATCCCGACATCGCCCTCGTCCTGATCGACGCCGTAGGCGACCGCGCCTTCTGTGCCGGCGGCGACATCGCCGAGATGTACGAGGCCGGCCAACGCGGAGACTTCGACTACGGCGCGCAGTTCTGGGCCGACGAATACCGCCTCAACATCAAACTGTCCCGCTACGACAAGCCCATCGTCAGCTTCCTGCAGGGCTTCACCATGGGCGGCGGCGTCGGCATCGGCTGCCACGGCGCGCACCGCATCGTCTGCGAGACAAGCCGCATCGCCATGCCTGAATGCGGCATCGGCCTGATCCCCGATGTGGGCGGCTCGCTCCTGCTGGCGCGCGCGCCGGGCCGCCTTGGCTTCTATCTCGGCCTCACCGGCGCCCGCATGTCAGCCTCAGACGCCATCCATTGCGGCTTTGCCGATCACTACCTCCCGCAGCAAGGCTGGGACGCTCTCAAAACCAATCTCTGCCACACCGGTGACATCGCCGCCCTCCAGCCCGAGACGCCGCCGCCCTCGGATCTCGCCAAAACCCAACCCCAGATCGACGCCCTCTTCGAAGCCAGCACCGTCGAGCTGATCCTCGACGCCCTGGACGCCGCAGGCACCGACCTCGCCGAAAAGACCGCTGCCCAGATCCGCAAGAACTCCCCCCTTTCCATGTCCTGCGCGCTCACGCTCATCAGCCGCTTGACCGAAAGCTCGACGCTGGCCGAGGCGCTGAACTGGGAATACCGCTTCACCTCCCGCGCGGCCCGCTACGGCGATTTCCTCGAAGGCATCCGGGCTGCGATCATCGAAAAAGGCAGCACCCCGAACTGGCGCCACACCATCGGCGGGGTCAGCGGAGACGATCTGGCCCGCATGTTCGCGCCCGTCTCCAATCCGCCCCTCAAAGAAGGAGAGACCCCATGAAAATCGGTTTCATCGGCCTTGGGAATATGGGCGCCCCCATGGCCCGCAACCTGATCGCCGCAGGCCACGACGTCACCGGCTTCGACCTGGCCGCGACCCCCGAAGGCATCACTATAGCCTCCTCCCTCGCGGAGGCTGCCGACGGCGCGGAGATCGTGATCACCATGCTCCCGAACGGAGAGATCCTGCGCCGGGTCGCGAGCGACCTCCTCCCCCATATGAGCCCCGGCAGCATCCTCCTCGATTGCTCCACCGTCGATGTCGCCAGCGCCCGTACCGTCGCCGACCAAACCGAGGCCAAAGGCATCCCCAGCCTCGACGCCCCCGTCTCCGGCGGCGTCGGCGGCGCCACCACAGGCACGCTCACCTTCATGGTCGGCGGCCCGGACGAGGCCTTTGCGACAGCGGGGCCGCTCTTCGACATCATGGGCCAGAAAGCCGTCCATTGCGGCCCCTCGGGGGGCGGTCAGGCGGCCAAGATCTGCAACAACATGATCCTCGGCGTCACCATGATCGCCACCTGCGAGGCCTTCGCCCTCGCCGACAAACTCGGCCTCGACCGGCAGGCGATGTTCGACGTGGTCTCGACCTCCTCGGGCTATTCCTGGTCAATGAACGCCTATTGCCCCGCCCCCGGCATCGGTCCGCAAAGCCCGGCGGATAACGACTATCAACCGGGTTTCGCGTCAGAGCTGATGCTCAAGGACCTCCGCCTCAGCCAGCAGGCCGCCGCAGACGCCGACGCCGACACCCCGATGGGCGCGAGGGCCGCCGAACTCTACGCGCAATTTGTCGAAGCCGAAGACGGCGCTGGCCGCGACTTCAGCGCCATGCTCCCCCGCTTCGAAGGCCGCTCCCGCAGCTGACCGGCGGGTCAAGGCAGCCGCAGGCTCCGCGCGCCAGCGCGGCTCGGCCTTGAGGCTCCGGTCAGCGGCCTCACGCTCGATCTGGCCTGTTTGTTGGCAGACCTGCCAGCAAACGGCGTCTCAGCGAACACTCGGGCCCAGGCAAACCGCGCCGCGCCCGAACCAACGCGTCGCGCCGCCCTCCCGCTATAAATGGACATGCGCGGTAGCGCTCCTTCAGGTCCCGCCCCGCAAAGCATTCCAGGACCCTCAACCGGCGGTTAGACGCCGAACCCCTAGCCTGACGACCGACTCTCTCTTGCATCCCGGCCCGCCGACCCCAGATTTTCTTACAGAAACGCTAGGAAAAGGAGCCTCACATGCAAGACCCTGCCGACACCAATAAGACCAGCCTCACCACCTGGATGAAATCCGACCTCACGATCACCGCACCGGGCTGGGCCTATGCCGCCGCCGGTCTGGTCGCCCTGGTGCTGCTCGGGGTCGCGCTCGACTGACAGGCGCACTCGACGGCCCAAGCAAGCGCGGCGGATCACTCCGCCGCCATCTTGCGCGCGCTCAGCATCGGCTTGAGGTAGTGGCCCGTATGGCTCTCCTCGACCTCGGCCACCTCTTCGGGCGTGCCCACGGCGACCAGAGTGCCGCCGCCATCGCCTCCCTCGGGCCCGATATCGATGATCCAGTCTGCGGTCTTCACCACGTCAAGGTTATGCTCGATCACCACGACCGTATTGCCCTGCTCGACTAACTCGTGCAGCACCTCGAGCAGCTTTCTAACATCCTCGAAATGCAGCCCCGTCGTCGGCTCATCGAGGATGTATAAAGTCCGCCCCGTCGACCGCTTCGCCAGCTCCTTTGACAGCTTCACCCGCTGCGCCTCGCCGCCCGACAGCGTCGTCGCCTGCTGGCCCACCTTGATATAGCCCAGCCCCACGCGCACCAGCGCATCCATCTTCTCGCGGATCGACGGGACCGCCTTAAAGAAGTCCTGCGCATCCTCGACGGTCATATCCAGCACATCGGCAATCGACTTGCCCTTGAACTTGATCTCCAGCGTTTCGCGGTTGTAGCGCGCCCCGTTGCAGGTCTCGCAGGTCACGTAGACATCCGGCAGGAAGTGCATCTCGATCTTGATAACCCCGTCGCCCTGACACGCCTCGCAGCGCCCACCCTTGACGTTGAAGCTGAACCGCCCCGGCTTGTAACCGCGCGCCTTCGCCTCGGGCAGACCCGCGAACCAGTCGCGGATCGGCGTGAACGCCCCGGTATAGGTCGCCGGGTTCGACCGCGGCGTGCGCCCGATGGGCCGCTGGTCGATGTCGATCACCTTGTCCAGATGCTCCAGCCCCTTGATCGTCTCGCATGGCGCTGGCGTCTGACGCGCCCCATTCAGCTGCATCGAGGCCGTCTTGAACAGCGTCTCGATGGTCAGCGTCGACTTGCCCCCGCCCGAAACGCCGGTCACGCAGACGAACTTGCCCAGCGGAAAGTCGACCGTCACCTCCTGCAGGTTGTTGCCCGTCGCCTTCTTGACCGTGACCTTCTTCTTGTTGCCCTTGCGCCGCGTGGCAGGCACCGCGATCTCGCGCCGCCCGGCCAGATAGTCGCCGGTCACGCTCTTCTCATGGGCGATGATCTCGGACGGCGTGCCATGGGCGACCACCTGCCCGCCGTGAATGCCCGCACCCGGGCCGATATCAAAAACGTAATCCGCCTCGCGGATCGCCTCTTCGTCATGTTCGACGACGATCACCGTATTGCCCTGATCGCGCAGGTTCTTGAGCGTCGTCAAAAGCCGATCATTGTCCCTCTGGTGCAGCCCGATGGACGGCTCGTCCAGTACGTAAAGAACCCCGGTCAAACCAGACCCAATCTGCGAGGCGAGCCGGATACGCTGGCTTTCCCCGCCTGACAGCGTCCCGGCATTCCGGCTCAGCGTCAGGTACTCAAGCCCCACATTGTTCAGGAACCCAAGCCGCTCGCGGATCTCCTTCAGGATCGCCCGCGCGATCTCGTTCTTCTGTGCCGTCAGCGCGTCTGGCACGGCCTGACACCACTCAAATGCCTCGCGGATCGACATCTGCACGACCTGCCCCACATGCAGACCGGCAATCTTGACAGCCAAAGCCTCGGGCCGCAGCCGGTAGCCGTCGCACGTCCCGCAAGAACGGTTGTTCTGGTAGCGCTCGAACTCCTCGCGGATCCAGTTGGAATCCGTCTCGCGATAGCGCCGCTCCATATTGGGGATCACCCCCTCAAAGGCGCGCTTGACCTGATAGACACGGCCGCCTTCGTCATAGCGGAACTGGATCTCCTCATCGCCCGAGCCGCGCAAAAAGACCTGCTGCACCCTCTCCGGCAGATCCTTCCACCGCGCATTCTTGTTGAACTTGTAATGCTTCGAGATCGCCTCGATCGTCTGCAGGAAATAAGGGCTCTTACCCTTCCGCCACGGCGCCAAAGCCCCGTCCGAGATCTTGAGCGTCACATCCGGCACCACCAGCCGCTCGTCGAAAAACAGCTCCACCCCCAGCCCGTCGCAGGACGGACAGGCCCCGAACGGCGCATTGAACGAAAAGAGCCGCGGCTCGATCTCGGGGATCGTGAAGCCGCTGACCGGACAGGCGAAATTCTCGGAAAACGTGATCCGCTCGGGATCGCCCTCGCTCGGCGCCGTCTCGAGGATGGCGATCCCGTCCGCCAGATCCAGCGCCGTGCGGAAACTGTCCGCCAGCCGCGTCTCCAGCCCCTCGCGAATAACGATCCGGTCGACCACCACGTCGATATCGTGCCGGAACTTCTTATCGAGCGTCGGCGGCTCGTCCAGCTCGTAGAACTCCCCGTCGACCTTCACGCGCTGAAACCCTTGCTTGCGCAGTTCCAGGAACTCCTTGCGGTACTCGCCCTTCCGGTCGCGGATGATCGGCGCCAGAAGATAACCGCGCGTGCCCTCCTCCATCGCCATGGTCCGGTCGACCATGTCCTGCACCTGCTGCGCCTCGATGGGCAGCCCGGTCGCGGGCGAATAGGGCGTGCCGACCCGCGCAAACAGAAGCCGCATATAATCGTAGATTTCCGTCACCGTGCCGACGGTCGAGCGAGGGTTCTTCGACGTCGTCTTCTGCTCGATGGAAATTGCCGGAGAGAGGCCGGAGATGTGATCCACATCGGGCTTTTCCATCATATCGAGGAACTGCCGCGCATAGGCCGACAGCGACTCCACATAGCGCCGCTGCCCTTCGGCATAGACCGTATCAAAGGCCAGCGACGACTTGCCCGACCCGCTGAGCCCGGTAATCACCACAAGCTCGTCGCGGGGAATATCGACATCAATGTTCTTGAGATTGTGCTCGCGCGCGCCGCGAACCTCGATCTTCTTCAGCTCTGGCATCTCGGCCCCCGGGTCCCGTGTCAGCTTAACCAAATAGGGGCTGGGCCCGGATTCTCCAATCGAAAAATGAGAACGAAAGGCGAACTAGACGTAACGCTCCTGACGCCTGCGGACAGAAAGAGCAAGATGCGCCAGACCGCCCGCCACCAGCGCCAGCGCAAGACCGATCATCATCGCGCCCGCTCCCCCGGCGGCCAGAACGACAAAGAGCAGCGGCGTGCCGATCGTATTGCCGATATTGCCGGTCTGCGCCATCGCCCCATTGGCCTTCGCGCGCGCGTCCGTCGCCTCATTGAGCTGCGGCACCGCTGCAAAGCTTGCCCCCTGAATCAGCCCCAGCGATGCGGCAAAGGCCAAGCACAGGACCAGATCCCCCGGAAAAACCGCCAGCGCGACCGCGCAGACCGCAGAGGCCGCAAAGCCCAACAGAACGACCCGGATCGCAGGCCACCACCGCAGCAAAAAGACCCCAAGCGTCAGCGACGAGACGATGGAGATCAGCGGCAGCGCAATCATCACCGGCGCCCGCACGGCTTCGTCGATGAAGGGCGGCACGAGCGTCAGGAAACTGACGAAACAGAATGTATAAAAGAGCCATCCGATACCCGGCGCGCTGATCCAGGGCGAGGCGTAGATCCTCCCATGCGTTCGCAGCATATGGCGCAAGGACAGCTTCGGCCGCACCCGCGCGCCATCCGCAGGAACCAGCCAAAGCACCGCGACCGCAAAAACCGCCATATAGATCCCATGCGCGCCCATCAGCGCCGCGACCCCGCTGCGTTCAGCCAGCGGAACCCCCAGAAACGACAGCAGCGCAAAGGCCACCCCGAAAAACGACCCCCAAAGCGTCAGCGCCGCGCCGCTGTCCCGGGGCGCCGCCAGCCGCGCGATCAGCGTCGGCGCAGCGACCACGATCGCCAGATGCGACAGCCCCTCGATCAGGCGCGAGATCAGAAACATCTCAAAGCTCGGCAGGCTCGCCTGATAAAGCGACATCGCCGCCCCGACGAAAAGCCCGCCGATCAGCGTCCGCCTCAAACCAACTCCGGCCACCAGCAAACCGGCGACAACGCCCAGAACGATCCCCGTCGCCCCGACCAGCGACACCGTCAGCCCGATCGCGCCGCCCGCCTCGGGGTAAAGGGCAGGCAGCCGGTCGAAGATCACGCTGACCTTGCCATATTGCGCCGCCGCCCCCAGCCCGGCGAGCCAGAGAAGAAAGATCATCGGCCAGGACGTCCGCTCGGTCTGCATGGCCGCTACCTGCGCCCGCCATGCCGCCGCGTCAATCGCTCACGAAAGCCGCGCAAGAAAAAAGGGCCACCGATCTCCCGGCAGCCCCATCCAAGCGTTCAGGCTCGCTTGGTCGTTAGAAGCGGAACGATCCCTTGAGAGCAATCGTCTCGTAGTCGACATTAGCGTCGCTGTCGTCGAACTCGTCAAAGTCGTTCTGCATGTATTCGACACCGACCATGAACTGATCGGTGACCAGGAAATCGGCACCAACACCGACCGCAAGGCCCGTATCGCTCAGATCGTCGCCATCAGCCTCGATTTCGAGATAGGTCAGACCGACGCTGAGATATGGCATGAACCGACCGAACTGATAGCCGGCCCGCCCGACGAGGCGCGCACCGAAATCGACCTCGGCATCCGCGTTTTCCGTTCCAGTGGCTGTCGCGACCTGATCCGACAACTCGCTTTCGCCGTTGAACAGCGCGAGCTCCGGGCCGAACACGATATTGTTGCGCACAAAGTTATAACCGGCGTGAAGCTGGTAGTAGGCGGCGCTGTCATCATCGTCGATGGCATCAAAGAAGTCATCGGCTCCGTCTTCGAAATCGTCGTCACCTTCCGCGGTGAACGTACCGGTCCCAACACCGGCACCAACATAGGCGCCTGCGAAATCCCAGATCGGGGAAACAGGGGCGACCGGGGCGGGCGCTGCGATGATCGGCTCGGGAGCCGGCTCGACAAGACCGCCTGCGAAAGCGGGGGCGGACATCAGGGCGACCAGTGCGGTCGTGGTGGTCAGGCGACGCGTTTGAATGCGCATTTTTTGTGCTCCTTCTTCGGCACGATTGCTGTACCGATTAGTTTGGTTACTGCCGAGCGGACTTAAAAGAGCATGCCCGACAAATTGCCATGCATCCGAAAAGAGAGCGGTGACTTTCAGCGCAAAGAAGCCGAGCATCGGCCAATTTTTGCCAGTCTTTGTATCAGCTTGTATCAAAGACCACGTCACCCGTGAGCGGGCGTGAGGGGCTGTTTTGCCCGGACCCTCAACGACTTTGCAATATCTTCCCATGGCTTAGCACTCCGTGCAAAGATCAGGCGCAGGGTATGAGGGAGTTTTTCGAATGTTTGATTTCAAACCGACATATGTTGTGACCACGTCCATCCCCGACCGGGATCTTGAAATGCGGCCAGGCCAGACAGGCACAGGACCCGGTGCAGATCCATCACACTCCGCCGGGCGGGCGATCCGATGAGCGGGTCCGCGACTCAGCCCTGGATGGCCGCCATTGAGTTTCTCTCGGCATCGACCTTGGCCTATGGCGCTGTGCTGGTGCTCCACATCCTGTCCATGGCCGCCCTCGTCGGCAGCGCGCTCGCGCTCGATCTGCGGCTGCTTCGGGTCTCGCGCATCGCGTCGATCGAGGAGATGGCAAGCCATCTCAGGCCGATCTGGTATATCGGGATGGCGCTCGCGATCCTGACCGGGATCCTCCTCGTCCTCGTCGATCCCGCCGCCTATACCGGCAATCGCTGGTTTCTGGCCAAGATCGCCCTTCTGGGCGCGCTGATCCTGCACGCGATGGTCTATGCCCGGATCACGGTCCTCAGCCCCCATACCCAGTGGCGGGCGGGTCTCTTCTCCACGATCCTCTGGATCGGGCTGACGACAGCTGCCGTGATGTCCGGGCAGGACGCGCGACCCGCAACCGACCTGATCGGCGATACCGACGCGCCCCTCCTTCTGGGAGCGCTCGATCAGATGCCGGATCAGAAGTGGATCGCCCGCCCGTAAGCGTCGAGCACGCTTTCATGCATCATCTCGCTCAGCGTCGGATGGGGGAAGACCGTCTCCATCAGGTCTTCCTCCGTCGTCTCAAGCTGACGGCCCACCACATAGCCCTGGATCAACTCGGTCACTTCGGCCCCGATCATATGGGCGCCCAATAGCTCTCCGGTCTTGGCATCAAAGATCGTCTTGACCATGCCCTCCGGCTCTCCCAGCGCAATCGCCTTGCCGTTGCCGATGAAAGGGAAGTGCCCGACCTTGATCTCGTGCCCCTTCTCCTTCGCCTGCTCTTCGGTAAACCCGACAGAGGCGACCTGCGGGTGACAATAGGTGCAGCCCGCAATCGCCTCCTTGCGCACCGGATGCACGTTATTTTTGCCCGCGATCAGCTCGGCCACCATAACGCCCTCATGGCTCGCCTTATGCGCCAGCCAGGGCGCGCCCGCGATATCGCCGATGGCATAAAGCCCCTCGACCCCGGTGCGGCAATAGTCATCCGTCACGACATGGGACTTCTCGACCGTTACGCCTGCCTCTTCCAGGCCCAGCCCTTCGGTATTGCCGACGATCCCGACCGCGGAAATCACCGTGTCGAAATCCTGCGTCTCGACCTTGCCGCCGCTCTCGATACTGGCCGTCACCTTGTCCTTGCCGCGTTTGAGCTCCTTGACGATCGCCTTCGGCAGGATCGTCATCCCCTGCTTCTCGAACTGCTTCTTGGCAAATTCCGAAATCTCCGCATCCTCGACCGGCAGGATCCGGTCCATCACCTCGACCACCGTCGTCTCGGCGCCCAGCGTGTTGTAAAAGCTGGCAAATTCGATCCCGATCGCGCCCGATCCGATCACCAGCAGCTTTTTCGGCATATGTGGCGGCTGCAACGCGTGTTTGTAATTCCAAACCCGCTTCCCGTCCGCCTCGAGCCCCGGCAGATCCCGCGCCCGCGCGCCGGTGGCCAGGATCACGCTCTTGGCCGACAACGCCTCCTCGCCCTTGTCGGTCTTGACGCTGACCTTGCCCTTGCCGGTCAGCCGCGCCTCGCCCATGACGACCGTGACCTTGTTCTTCTTCATCAGGTGGCCCACCCCCTGATTAAGCTGCTTGGCCACATCCCGCGACCGCTTGACCACGGCATCAAGGTCATAGCCGATCCCATCCGCCTTCAGACCGAACTCCTTGGCGCGGTGCATCAGATGAAAGACCTCCGACGAGCGCAGCATTGCCTTGGTCGGAATACACCCCCAATTCAGGCAAATCCCGCCCATATGCTCACGCTCGACAATGCAGGTCTTCAGCCCAAGCTGGCTCGCCCGGATCGCCGCCACATAGCCGCCCGGCCCCGCACCGATGACAACAAGATCGTAGGAAGTATCGGCCATGGCGCAGTCCTCGCGGCGAGAGATTGTTTAACGTTGAACAAGTCCTGCCACAGCGCGCCCGGGTTGTCACCCGGCAGGCGAACAGCCCTTCCCCTCAAGATGCGACTTACGCCGCTTCCTTCAAGTCCCGGACCGTCGCGCCATAGCCGCCCGCATCGATCCACGCCTGCTCGGCCTCGGTCGTCTCGCGCCCCAAAGCCGCGTTGCGGAACGGGAACCGCCCGAAAAGGCGGATCACCTCGCGATGCGCCTTGGCATGCAGAAGGTTCGACGCACCCTGATCGGGCATCCGCGTCAAGATCAGCCGCACCGCCCGGTCCTGATCGCACAGGTTTTCAGAATGCATCAAAGGAAGATAGAAAAACTGCCGCGCAGGCTCGTGAATCTTGAAATCCCATCCATGTCCAATCGCAGCCTTGGCCGCTGCGCGCGAGACCCGGTCGGTCGCGAACGCCTCCGCCGCGCCGCGATGGATGTTGCGCGAGAACTGGTCGGTCAGGATCAGATAGGCCAGCGTACCGCTCGCATAGGTCAGCCAAAGCGAAAACGCGCCGTCCTTGGCCTCCTTCAAAGCCTTGCCGAACCGGTCCGTGATCTCGGCGTCGCGCGCGTCGTCGGCCTCGTACCACCCGGCCTCGCCGACCTCATCCAGCCAGTATCCCAGAACGTCGTCAGGGCGGGTCATCGCGGGCCTCGTCATCGCGTGTGTCAGCAATCGTCATAAAACTGTTTCAGCAACCAAACTGCCTGACAAGCCGATTGGTTGCCTTCGCGTCAGGTTGCGTCTTCCCCGTCACTCAGCTCCGCCTCGATATAGACCTCCTGCGCCATATCCACAGCCACCGGAGAGGCGGTGGCAAGAACCGGCGCATAGGGCGTGGTCTCCTCCACCGGGGTGGCGCTCGGACGCCGCGACATGCGCCAGGCGGCATAGCCCGCCAGCGCCACCAGAAGCACCGCGATCAGCACGAAAAAGCCCGACGGCCCCAGAACGCCCATCAGCCAACCGATGGCCAGCGGCCCGGCAATGGCGCCGACTCCGTTGATAAAGACCAGCCCGCCCGAGGCGGCGGCCATATCCTCGTGTTCCAGGAAATCGTTCGTATATGCGATCAAAAGCGCATAAAGTGGGTTCGACGCGCCGCCAACCACGAAGGCCGCGATCAGCAGGACGGCATAGCTTTGCCAGAAGACGAACCCGACGATGGCCGCGACCCCTCCGGCGGCCGCCATCAGCAGGATCAAAAGCCGCCGGTCGATGCGGTCCGACAGCCACCCGATCGGCCATTGCGCGATCAGCGCCCCGATATAAAACGCCGACACGAAAAGTGAGATCTGCGGCACGCTCAGCCCCGCCTCGGTCCCGAAAACGGCCGCCATACCGAACTGCGCCGCAAAAATCCCGCCCATCAGGAACATCCCCACGCAGCCCAAGGGCGACGTGCCGATCAGCTCGCGCAGGCTCATCCGCTTGGCCGCACCGAAGGCGGGCGTCGGCGAGATCGACAAAAGGATCGGCGCGAAAGAGACCGAGACCAGCACCGAAGCCAGAATGAACAGCGCATAGCCCGACGCGTCGAAGCCGAAAAAGAGGTACTGCGCCAGCACGATCCCGGCCATCTGCACGATCATGTAGACCGACAGCGCCTTGCCCCGGTTGGAATTGTCGGCGGCATTGTTCAGCCAGCTTTCCGCGGTCACGTAAACGCCCGAAAAGCAGAACCCGATGATGATCCGCCCGACCGTCCAGGCGGGCCAGTAGGTCAGCGCCGGATAAAGGATCATCACCGCCGAAATCAGCGAGGCGAGCGCCGCGAAGACCCGCACATGCCCCACATTGCGGATCATCTGCGGCGTGAACCAAGAGCCGCCCAGAAAGCCGACGAAATAGGCCGACATAACGAGCGACATCTCGAACGTGGAAAACCCCTCGATCCCGCCGCGCACGCCCAAAAGCGTGCCTTGCAGACCATTGCCCACCATCAGCATGAACATCCCCAGAAGGAGAGCCCAGCTCGAGCCGAGAACCTGTATCATGGCGTGGCCTTTCGCGGGCAGGTGTTCTCTTGCCGCCTATGCCCGCATCGCCATTAGGGCAAGGTCTGAAACGACGGTTTGCGGCTTGTTTTCGCCCCCCTTGTCCGGCGGCTATCGACTCAGTCTAGACCATGGTCCGTAAGCGACCGGTTAACGTCGCTCTCAGCCCATCGCATCCGGCAGAACCGTGACGATCTGCGGGAAAACCGTGATCAGGATCACCCCCAGCAGAAGCAGCAGAAAGAACGGAAAAGCCGCCTTGGCGATGCGCAGGATATCGATCCCCGTCAGTCCCTGAATGACGAACAGATTAAACCCCACGGGCGGCGTGATCTGGCTCATCTCCACGACGATCACCAGATAGATCCCGAACCACAGCGGATCGATCCCCACCGCCGTGACCATCGGCATGATGATCGACGTGGTCAGCACGACGACCGAGATCCCGTCCAGAAAACAGCCCAGCAGAATGAAGAACAGCGTCAGCACCGCCAGCAGCGCATAGGGCGAGAGGCCAAAGGTCCCGATCCACTCCGCCAGATTGCGCGGCAGGCCGGTAAACCCCATCGCCACCGACAGATAGGCTGCGCCCAAGAGGATCGCCGCGATCATGCAGGAGGTCCGCGTCGCCGACATCAGCGCCTCGAAGAACGCGCCCCATGAAAAGGTCCCCGACGCCCAGGCCAGCACCGTGGCCAACACGACACCCAACGCCGCTGCATCGGTCGGAGAGGCGATCCCGGTATAGATCGACCCGATCACGCCTCCGATCAGCAGTGCCACCGGGATCAGGTTGCGCGAGGCGCGCAGCTTTTCGCGAAACGTCGTGCGCAGCGCCTCGCTCGGGATCAGATCGGGGTTCGACCAGGCCCGCACCGCGACATAGCCCGCAAAAAGCAGCACCAGCATCAGGCCCGGCAGGATCCCGGCCACGAAAAGCCGCGCGATGCTCTGCTCGGTTGCCACGCCATAGACGATCAGGATGATCGAGGGCGGAATCAGCAGCCCCAGCGTCGCCGATCCCGCCAGCGTGCCCAGGATCAGCCCTTCGGGATAGCCGCGCTTGGTCAGCTCCGGCACCGACATCCGCCCAATGGTCGCCGCCGTCGCCGCCGACGATCCCGAAACGGCGGCAAAGATCGCGCAGCCCAGAACGTTCACATGCAAAAGCCGCCCGGGCGCGCGCACCAGCCACGGCGCCAGCCCCGAGAACATGTCTTCGGAGAGCCGAGAGCGCAGCAGGATCTCTCCCATCAGGATAAAAAGCGGCAGCGCCGCCAGCGCCCAGCTGTGGCTATGCCCCCACAGCGTCGTCGCCAGGATCAGCCCCGCAGGCGCGCCCGAAAACAGCGTGATCGCCACGAACGCAACCAGCCCCAACGCCACCGCGATCCAGACGCCCGAGGCGAGCAGCGCGAACAGCACACCCAGCAGAACCAAGGCGGTAACGGGATCGCTCACCTCAGATCTTCCACGCTTTGCAGGACCGAAGCTCTGCCGGACGGCGCACCAGCTCAATCGCGCTGTCCAAAGCCGCGACGGTGAACAGTCCCAGCCCCAGAACCAGCGGCACCTGCACGATCCAAAGCGGCACGGCCACGATTCCCGTCGAGGTATCGCCATAGCGCAGGCTCTCCTCGATCAGACTGCCCGCGTAGAAACTCGCATAGCCCCCCGCCACCGCAACGAGCGCCAGCACCGCCACGCCCAGCCAGCGCCGAACACCCGGCCCGAACCGGTCCGTGACGAGCGTCACGCGCACATGCGCGCCCTCCCGCAGTGTATGCGGCATCGCCAGAAAGGTCGCCGCCGCCAGCATGAAGCCCGCGAAATCGGCATAGGACGGGATGGTCGAGGGCAGAACGGGTCCGAAAATCCGCGCCGACAGGTTCAGCAGGATCTGCGCGCTGATCAGCAGACAGATCCCAAGGATCATCACACCGGCAAGAAACCCGGCGCCGCGATAGACCCCGTCGAGGATCCTGCGCATAAGGCCCGCCCTAGTTGTTCTGATAGCCCGTCAGGATCGACTTGGCCTGATCGGACGCCGCATCCTCCCAAGTCTCCAGCATCTGCGTGCCAACGTCCAAAAGTTCGGCCATCAGCGCATCGCTCGGCGCGTAAACCTCGACCCCGTTCTCGGCCAGCACCGCCGTCTTCCCCTCGGCCTCGGCCGCCGACATCTCCCAGCCGCGCTGTTCGGCCGCCGCAGCGGCCTCCATCACCGCCGCCTGCGTCGCCTCGTCCAAACCGTCAAAGACCCGCTGGTTCACCACGACGATATTCTTGGGCAGCCACGCATTGATCGGGCTGAAATGGCTGACGAAATCCCAGGCCGAGGAATTGGCCCCGGTCGAGGGCGACGTGATCATCGCCTCCACCTGACCCGTCGAAAAGGCCTGCGGAATGTCGGGCGCCTCCACCTGCACGGGCGCCGCGCCCACGATCTGCGCGAATTCTTCCAGCGAGGCGTTATAGGCCCGGAACCGCAATCCCCCCAGCCCGTCCACGCCCGCGATCTCTCCATTCGTGTAAAGCCCCTGCGCCGGCCACGGCACGGAAAAGAGCGGCATCAGCCCCTCTTCGGCGAGCAGCTCCGTGATCACCGGCTTCTGCGCCTCCCACAGCTTCTGCGCCTGCTCGTAGCTGGTCGCCAGAAACGGCTGCGTGTCCAGACCGTAAGCCGCATCCTCGTTCGACAGACGGCTCAGCAGAAACTCCCCGATCGGCACCTGCCGCGAGCGTACGGCATTCTTTATCTCGGCATGGGGAAAGAGCGATCCGGCCGAATGCACCGTGATGTCCAAAGCGCCATCCGTCGCCTCCCTCAGATCATCGGCGAATTGCGCGATATTCTGCGTGTGGAACGTGGCATCCCCATAAGGCGTCGGCATATCCCAGGCCTGAGCCAGGGCCCCGCCCGCGCTCAACATCATCCCCGCGACGGCAGCGATCCAGGTCTTCATCATCGTCTCTCCTGTCGAACCGGGGCTCTGGCAGCGGCCCCCTTCCGGCACCTCGACGGGCACCGTCTTGCATGGTGACGTAAAGTCAGCCGCAATGGCAATGGCCGATTGCCCTCGGACCCTAGCCCCCGTCTGGCTCCGCCAGTGAAACAGGCAGGGCTGCCGCAACCTTGGTCTGGCGCAGCACGAAATTGGTCATCGCATTGCGCACCACACCCAGCCGCAACACCTCTTTCATGATGAAATGCTCCAGCGCCTCGGGATCGGTCTCGGCCACCTTCAGTACGTAATCGCTCTCCCCGGTGATCGACGCACACTCGATTACCTGAGCGCTCCCGTCCACGAACGCATTGAACGTCTCGACCGACACCTCGCTGTGATCGGTCAGCGAGATATGCACATAGGCAAACGCCTTCAGCCCTAGCTTCTTGCCGTCGAGAATGGCGGCATAGCGGCGGATATACCCCTCCTCCTCGAGCTTTCGGACCCGCCGCCAGCACGGCGATGGCGACAGCCCGACCGCCTGAGACAGATCCTGCATGCTTGCCCGCCCGTTCCGCTGAAGCTCCCGCAGGATCCGGCGCTCATAGACATCCAGCATGATCTTTCCCCCATTTTGCGCCTCAGCGGCAAAACCCACCTCAGATCTCGGCAAAACCGTCAACAACAGACAGAACCCTCCTCATTCAACATCATATCCTGTCTTCAGACCAGTCAGGGAGGATCCGATGCCAAATTCCACGAGCTACACCGCCAAGATACCGGACGAGAGCGGCCAGATCCCCTATACCGACGCCGAAAATGCCGTCTGGGCCGATCTCGTCGCCCGTCAGCAACCGAATGTCGACCGGTTCTCGGCTCCCGAATATCTCGCTGGCCAGCGCAAGCTCGACCTGCAGCACACCCGCATTCCGCAATGAAAGGACGTCTCGGCCCGGCTCCTCGATCTGACCGGCTGGCAGGTCGAGCCCGTCCCCGCGCTCATCGGTTTCAAGCAGTTCTTCGCCATGCTCGCGAACCGGACCTTCCCCGCCGCCTCCTTCATCCGCCGCCGCGAGGATTTCGACTATATCGAAGAGCCCGACATCTTTCACGAGATCTACGGCCACACGCCGCTTCTCACCGATCCCCGCTTCGCCGCCTTCTCGCAAAAGATCGGAGAGACCGGCCGCGCCTGCGACAGCGCCGACTATGCCTGGCTGATCCGCCTTTACTGGTTCACCATCGAATTCGGCCTCATCCATTCGGGCAACGCGATCAAGGCGCTCGGCTCGGGGCTCGCCTCCTCGCCCACCGAACTGATCCACGCGGTAGCCGGCACGGATCCGCAGCGCAAACCCTTCGACGTCATCGATATCCTGCGCACCCCCTACCGCATCGACATCCACCAGCCGATCTATTTCGTTCTCGAGGACGCGGATCAGCTCTTCGAGGCCGCCGAGCGCGACCTGCAGGCCGACATCCGCGCCGCCCGCGCGATGGGCCTGCACGCCCCGACCTATGACCCCGAGGCAAAGGCCGGCTGACCCAAAAAGGGGCGGATCGCGCCGCCCCTTTTGCACATCACGACACCTCTGGCATCCCCAAGCGCACCTCGATCACCACGGATCCAGAAAATGCATCTCTCCCGGTGCAAGCACGATCGTCTCGACCTCAACCCCGTCCAGCACGACCGTGTAAGCGCCCGCTGGGATCTGCATCAAAGGGTGACCCTTCATGTGAAAGACCCGCCCGTCCGCGCGCCGCAGGTCGACCTCCACCCCGGGCACCAGCACGCCGATGCGCGCCAGCCCGAAATCCCGCGCCAAGATCGTCCGAACATCGTTCGGCTCGGCAAAGAAGGGCGGCGAGGTGTAATCGGCAAAGACGAACTGATACGCCCCCGCCGGCAGCGGCTCGAACGCGGTCTTGGACAGACGCGTCAGCACCGTCCCGCTCGACGCGTCGATCACATCGACCGGCCCGGTCACATCGCCGCCCAAACGGATCTTCGCAACCGCATCGGCCCTCTCTTCCGGCAAACGAAGGGCGGCGTCCCGGACAATCCTCTCCCGCAGCCTATCAAATGTCTGATACAGCGCATCCATCGTCTCGACCCCGTGAAACGCGCCCCCGGTGCTCTGCGCGACGCAGCTCAGGCTCTCGCGCATCCTCGCATCCACCCTGATCCCCACCACGTGAATGGTGACGTCGACCCCCTCGCGGCGCAGCTGGCGCGCCACCGCGCAGGGATCGCCGCCGCAGGTCTCGAACCCGTCGGACACCAGAACGACCGAAACCGCCGTGTCGCCCTGCCGGATCACCGCCCCCGCGCGCTGCAGGCTCGCCGCGATCGGCGTTCCCCCTCCGGGCCTGACATAGGCCAGCGAATAAAGCATATCCTCCCGCGACATCGCCCCCGGAGCGGCAATGAGCGTCACGCCATCGCACGCCCTGGGCCGCTCGTGACTATAGGACATCAGCCCCGCCTCGATCTCGTCGGGCAAGCCATCGATCAGCCCCGCCATGACATCCGTGGCCGCAGCGATCCTCGACACGCCATCGAGCGAGCGCATCATCGACCCCGACCCGTCCAAAATGAAAAGAACCCGCCCCCCGGGCGCCTCCTCCGACTGCAGGCCAGGCGCGAATGCCATGAAGGCCCCGATCAAAAAAGGTATGAAACGCATGAAGATCTCCAGATCTCTGAAATGTCGTAAAAGAAACAAACGCTGACGGCTGTAAAAACAGCCGAAGGTTACCCAGCGATCCCTTGATTTCCAAATGAAAAAGCACAGGACGCTCTGATCCGCCCCGCGCCGATGGACGCCATGGAGCAGCCGACGCCCCGGCCTGTGCCTTTGCCACCACATCCCTCGAAGAAGGAACATATGGTGGATGCAGCAAACATCGGATCCACTTACAGTAGAAAGCGTCAATCGAGCAAAAGGACAACAACGATGACACGCTTTACAGGTTTAGCAGCAATTCTGATTTCAGTACCCGCGCTTTTATCCGCGCAAGACAGCTTCGGCATCCCGACCGGCCCATATGTAGGCCTCACGCTGGGCAGCACCCAATACGAGGGGGACGTTGACGTCGATGGAGGCGAGTTCGGTCTCGTTGCGGGCTTCGCAGGCACGCGAAACCGTCTCTATGGCGGTCTCGAGATCGAATATGCCTTCTCGGACGTGAGCGGCGAAGATGAATCCGGCGGCGTCGAGGTTGAGCTTAAGGAAGAAGACAAATTCATCGTCAGCGCCATGCTGGGCGGCGTCGTCGCTCCGAACTTCGTCCTCTACGGCAAGGTCAGCTCGATGGCGATCGATTACGAACTTGAAGGCAGAGGCTTCGGTCAAAGCGTCTCGTTCGAGGATGGCAGCCGCGGCACCGGGCTTGGTATCGGCGCCCAGTATTTCGCCACCCCGCAGGTTTCCGTGCGCGGCGAAGTCATGAACTTCGAAGTCGATCTCGAATTCGACGATCTTGACCTCGAAAGCGATGCCGACGGCACCATGGCCAAGCTGGGCGTGATGTATCACTTCTAAGCCTGATCCATCGCAGATATCACAAGAAGGGGGGCGATGGCTCCCCTTTTTCTTTGCATCATGGACGTCGGGACCTTGGGCTCACAACAGGATTCGGCAACCGTTGTTAGCGCAAACACCGCATGCTAAACTCCGCTCGATCCCTCCCTTCAGGAGCAGCCCCATGCCACTCGACGACACCATCGCCCGCGTCACCGACCGGATCCGCGAACGCTCGCGCGACACTCGCACGGCCTACCTCTCCAACATGGCCCGCGCCGCCGAGGACGGCCCCCGCCGCGCGCATCTGAGCTGTGGCAACCAGGCCCATGCCTATGCCGCGATGGGCGAGGACAAGGACGCGCTCACCGGCACCGCGCCTAATATCGGCATCATCACGGCCTACAACGACATGCTCAGCGCCCACCAACCCTTCGCCACCTATCCCGACCAGATCAAGGAGGCCGCCCGCGCAGCCGGGGCTACCGCCCAGGTCGCGGGCGGCGTGCCCGCCATGTGCGACGGCGTCACGCAAGGCCAGACTGGCATGGAGCTCTCCCTCTTCTCCCGCGACGTCATCGCGCTGGCCGCAGGCGTGGGCCTCTCGCACAACACCTTCGACGCCGCGCTCTATCTCGGCGTCTGCGACAAGATCGTCCCGGGTCTCATCATCGCCGCCGCCACCTTCGGATACATCCCCGGCCTCTTCGTGCCCGCCGGTCCCATGACCTCGGGTCTGCCCAACGACCAAAAGGCCAAGGTCCGCCAGCAGTTCGCCGCCGGAGAGATCGGCCGCGACAAGCTGATGGAGGCCGAGATGGCCTCCTATCACGGCCCCGGCACCTGCACCTTCTACGGCACCGCCAATACCAATCAGATGCTCATGGAGTTCATGGGCCTCCACCTGCCCGGCGCCAGCTTCGTCAATCCCGGCACACCGCTGCGTGATGCGCTGACCAAGGCCGCTACCGAGCGTGCCGCCGAGATCACGGCGCTCGGCAACGCCTACACCCCCGTCAGCGAGGTCCTCGACGAGAAAGCCTTCGTCAACGGCCTCGTGGGCCTCATGGCCACCGGGGGCTCCACGAACCTTGTCATCCACCTGCCCGCCATGGCCCGCGCCGCCGGCATCCACATCACGCTCGAGGATTTCTCCGACATCTCCGAAGCCGTCCCGCAGATGGCCAAGGTCTATCCGAACGGCCTTGCCGACGTGAACCACTTTCACGCCGCCGGCGGGCTGGCCTACATGATCGGCAACCTGCTCAAATCGGGCCTTCTGCATGAGGACGTCCGCACCGCGGCCGGCGACGGCCTCGAGCTCTACACGCAAGAGCCCAAGCTCGACGGAGACACCCTCACCTACGGCCCCGGCCCCACGGAAAGTCAGAACGACCGCATCCTCCGCCCCGCCTCCGACCCCTTCTCGCCGCATGGCGGGCTCACCCAGCTCAAGGGCAATCTCGGCACCGGCGTCATCAAGACCTCCGCCGTCGACCCCTCCCGCCACATCATTGAGGCGCCTGCCCGCGTCTTCCACGACCAGCACGCCGTCAAGGCCGCCTTCCAGAACGGAGAATTCACCTCCGACACCATCGTCGTCCTGCGCTTCCAGGGCCCTAAATCCAACGGCATGCCGGAACTGCACGCCCTGACGCCCGTCCTGTCCGTTCTGCAGGACCGAGGGCTCAAGGTTGCCCTCGTCACCGACGGCCGCATGTCGGGCGCCTCAGGGAAGGTCCCGTCCGCCATCCATGTCTGCCCCGAAGCGGCGGCGGGTGGCCCCCTCGCCTATCTCCAGGACGGAGACATCGTCCGCCTCGACGCCACCACCGGCACAATCGAAACCCACGCCGATCTGACTGCCCGCCAGCCCGCCAAACCCGACCTCAGCGGCAACGGCACCGGCGTCGGCCGCGAGCTGTTCGAGGCCTTCCGCAAGAACTGCGGCATGGCCAGCGCAGGCGCGGGGGTGGTGGTGTGAAGTCAAGTGCTCAAGGTTAGAAGTTAACGTTTTGTTAATACGTATGACCGATTACTAGTTATGTTTTAGTGGTTGATTCTAAGATATTAGACTCATTTTTTTGGAAGTGCGAGCATTGGAAGAGAAAGAGGCGCAAAATTTTAATATTAGAGATATTGAGCTAGCGAGGGTCGAAGCGAAGATTGAGACGATAGATAGTTTACTTTCAAGTATTCATACAAAAGAGCATAAGGGAGTGTGGACTATTGGTATTTTTGCCAGCTTATTTACTCTTATATCACTTAGCTTTAATACTTGGAATACTAGCCTCTTCGACAGCGCAATAAAAGACGCGAAAAGAGAAATAGAGGTACTCGCGGGCATACTCAAGCCTGAGTCTGCATTTGTTCATGGCCTGCAGGGCCTCGACGATAGCAATATTTTGATGGAAGCAGTAATAATTCCATCCTCTATTGAAGGTATCAAGTATTTTACGGTTACGCTTAGCGGTACAGTGATCGTAGGTGTCGAAGGAGGTCCTGGTCGTATTCTTGGATACAGCGGAGCAACTCAAGGGCCAATAGCGCAATTCGAGACCCGAACCTTTCACGGCGAGCTATCAGAAACGCAGAAGCAAAAGAGCGAGCTAGGCAGTTTTGACACAGAGGGGCTTGAGAACGGAAGAATCGTAACGGAAACCGCACCAATTCATGTAAACATTTATCGTAGGTCCAAATTTTTTAGTTGCGGTGAGGCAGCTAAGGCGATCGACGAACTAATTTCACTAGGAAACGATGTTGGCAAAGTTGGCATTGTTCCTTTTTTCTCTGGAATAGATGAACCTTTAGAGGAACACATTTTTTTTAATGTAACTATTGTCCGGGGAGATAACCCAACCTGCGAAAAGATGTCTGCAATGGCAAAATGGAACTTTCAGTGATGACGTTGCTTCTCCTCAACAACCATATGGTGGGTGATTTCACCCATCATTCAAATCCACCACAGATCGCGGGACAGACCGGTCCACACACACTTAAGCCTCTTTGACGTCCCGGACCTGACCCCGGATCTCTCTCTTACCACACGCGGACCCATTGCAACTGTCTCCACCAAACCCTACCCCCCCACCCCCACTTCGGCTAAACCACCTCCATGCCCACCTTCCTCACCTCCGAAGCCGACCTCGTCGCCCTCTACGGCACGCCGAAACCCGCCTCAACGGTCAAGGTCGCCCGCCACCTCACCCCAGAATACCGCGCCTGGATCGAAGCCGCGCCGTTCTGCGCTCTGGCCACTGTCGGGCCCGAGGGGACCGATTGCTCCCCGCGCGGCGATGATGGTGCTGTCGTGCAGATCGTCGGCGACACCACGCTCGCCCTGCCCGACCGGCGCGGCAACGACCGGCTCGACACGCTGCGCAACATCATCCGCGATCCGCGCCTGTCGCTGATGTTCCTCGTCCCAGGCTCGGCCACCGTGATCCGCATCAACGGCACCGGCCGCATCGCCGCCGATCCCGAGACGCTCGCCCGCTTCGCCGTTCAGGGCGCAGAGCCGCGCAGCGTTCTCTTCATCGAGATCCGCGAGGTCTATTTCCAATGCGCCCGCGCCGTTCTGCGCGCAGGCCTCTGGACCGGGCAAGACGCACCGGACCTGCCCAGCCCGGGAGAGATCCTGTCCACCATGAGCGAAGGAGAGGTCGGCGGCCCCGCCTATGACGCAGCCTGGCCTGCCCGCGCCGCCAAGACGATGTGGTAGGCGCGATCCGGCCCCCGGGACGTCGTCAAACCAAAGCGCATCCAAAGGCCGTTGCAGGCCTGCCAAGGCGCGCCGTCAGAACTCTGCTCCGCCGGGAAAATGGCTAGGATCCGGTCCCAAGCCGGTCTACTGATCTGAAAAAGCAGAACAAGGTCAGATCATGCGCCGCACGCCCCTCTTTATCCTTCTGGCGTCCATCCTCATCGCAGGCTGCACCCCGATGCCCGCCGACCGCACGGTGGTCCAGGGCGCCGGACCGGACGAGTTGCTCAAGCTCCGGGCCGGCCCCGGCCTTGGTCACCGCGTCATCCTGGGCTTGCCCGACGGAACCTCGCTCAACCGCCGCGACTGCGTCACCGAGGTCGGCCAACTCTGGTGCCGCGTCTCCCTCACCGACGCCCCGAGGATCACCGGCTACGTCTCCGCCGACTATCTGTCGACGCGCTAACCGTGTTTTGTCCTCGCTGAGCGCAAAGAGCTGCGAACGGACCAGAAGGAACGATCGCCTCAACCTGCCCTTTTGAGCCAGTTGCGCAGGCCCGCCGTCCAGACGAGCCGGGCCGAGGTCAGTTCGACGGACAGGACCCCGGCGTCGGAGGCTCGGATTGAGGTGTCATTCCCCCGCGGGACATCTCCGCAAAGTACTCCATCGCAGCTGGGATCGGCCCATAGCGTTCGATATATTCAGATAGTAGCCTTTCAAGCTGCTCAAGCCGTCCCGGTCCAGTCACGTCCAACGTCCTCGTAGAGATTGATTTAACAGACCTTACACTTGCTAAAATTTGAGAGACATTGATCAGTTTCGATTTTCTTGAATGGACTGATCGAACGTCGATGGATGATTTATGTACCATACGATCCTTGCATTGGCCTTGGATCACAGCAGCGGAGGCTCCGCGAAACACCCCCGGATTGCGCTCGCTGCGCCGCACCGCCGACAAAAACTGCGCATGTCGACTGCGCCCGCCGAGCGACCGCCATCCATGGTCGCCCAACCGACATCGCCAAGATCAAGCGGTCATCCCCCCGGGCCACAAGATCGCTTTACCTGACGCATAAGCGCCGACTTATGGGACAGCAGAGCGAGAATTTCAGAAATATCGATAATCCCACCGCATATCCAACATTGTCACTATATTCGGGAAAATCCGCATCGTGCGCTTCGTTAACCACGGGATCGGTGCGATTTGCCTCCTCCCATATGCCGACGGAATGCCGCCCGGATGCCGACAGCCTGATTTTCCCGATGCCGCGGCGTTAACCGTCATGTCGCTCCCCGGCTAAGCGTCGATGCGTCTTGCCCTTCCATCTGGCAGCCAATCCGTTACGTCTAGCGATAAAAGAAGGAGCCCCCGATGACCCCGGACGACATGAGCAACGCCACCGAAGAGCTATGCCGGAAGGCCCCGGTCATCCCGGTTCTGATCGTCGAAAAAGTCAGTGATGCCAGACCCTTGGCCGAGGCTCTCGTCGCTGGCGGCCTGCCCTGTCTTGAGGTTACGTTGCGCACCGATGCCGCTCTGGAGGTTATCGCCGAGATGGCGCAAGTGGCGGGCGGACAGGTCGGCGCAGGAACGCTCCTGACCCCGCAAGACGTTGAAAACGCAAAGAAAGCGGGCGCGACCTTCGGCGTCTCTCCCGGCGCGACAGACCGGATCCTCGATGCAGCCCAGGCCAATGACCTGCCCCTCCTGCCGGGCGCTGCAACCGCAACCGAGGCCATGCAACTCCTTGAAAAGGGTTACAGAATCCAGAAATTCTTCCCCGCCGAAGCCAATGGAGGCGCCCCGGCCCTCAAGGCGCTCTCATCTCCGCTTCCGCAGATCCGCTTTTGCCCGACCGGCGGCGTCAGCCTGGCCAATGCGCCCGATTATCTGGGGCTCTCCAACACGCTTTGCGTCGGCGGAAGCTGGGTCGCACCCGGCAAAGCGGTTGAGGCAAAGGATTGGAAAGAAATAGAAAATCTGGCCCAAGAGGCCGTCACTCGCCTGTCCTAGCCCGCCGCCCCCCGCGCCGTCGCGGCTCGGCCATCGCGCCCAGCCCATCGCGCAGAACCTGCGTCATCGGATGGTCTGGCTCGAGTATTCCATAGGACATCAACAGGGTCTCGATCCGCGGCCTGACCGGTTCCCCGTCCGGCACATTGAGAACCCAGTCAAGAAAGATCGACCGGCATTCAGGCAACGTGATGCCCTCTATGCGATAGGCTTCGCGCATCAGACCCTTGGGATCGATGTCCTTGTTTGTCATGGCGTTTTTCCCCTGCTGAGGGATGACTTAGGGCGCCCCTCAGGGCCCGGCAAGGGCAGCGGAAATCCTGGCATCTGCGTCATCGGTCCGTTCGTCCAAGGCCGCTTTCAAAGCCTCCATCGTCTCGAACCCGGTCTCTCTAAGCAGGAATGTTCTGGCGCCTTCTCCCGCTGTATCGGGATCGAAGCGACCCGCAGTCAGCAGCCGAATTCCGGTCTGAAGCGTCCGCAGAAATCCAGCAATCTCGGCAAGCCTGTCTTCCCCGGCAGCGGTCAGCTGAGGCGCGATCCTCCGCTCCGCAGAGCCGGATCGAAGCGTCATTGCTTGAGCGAAAAGTTCAATATCCTGAAGGTGTCCCGGTCCGTCCTTAAAGTTCCAGGCATCCCCTGCTTTCGCCTCGAAAAGCCGCCGGCGCATATCGGCAAGATCGGTCAGAACCGCCTCCCGCCGACCAACATCGGCCAGCAGGTCCCTGCGGAACGCCTCGAATTCGGTGCTCAGTTCATCAGGCCCCGCGACAGCCCGGGCGCGGGTGAGCGCAAGGTGCTCCCACGTCCAGGCCTCGTTCCGCTGATAGCTCTGAAACGCCGTCCAGCCCGTCGCCACAGGCCCCTGTCGCCCGGACGGGCGCAGGCGCATATCGACCTCGTATAGGCGGCCCTCCGCCATCGGCGCAGACAGGGCCGTCACCAGGGCCTGCGTCAGTCGCGCATAATAAACCCGGGCCGCCAAGGGACGCCGGCCGTCTGACTCCGCATCAGGCGCAGCGTCATAAATCACCAGCAAATCAAGGTCCGATGTCGCAGTCAGCCATTGCGCCCCGAGCGATCCCATCGCAACGACAAGGGCCGCCCCACCCCGAACGCGCCCGTGTTTGGCGGCGAATTCATCCGAAACGACCGGATAAAGCACCCGCACGACCGCATCGGCCAGATCGGCGTAACTTGCAGCCGCCTCATCGGCATCGATCAGACCGCGCAGGTGATGAACGCCGACGCGAAAATGCCACTCCCGCGCCCAGCGGCGGGCCGTGTCGAGTTTGCGCTCGTAATCTCCTTCGGCGTCAAGGACTTGCAGCAGTGAAGCATACAGCCCCTCAACACCGGGCCAAGCGACAAAGAACTCCCCGCCAATGACCGCATCAAGCACACCGGAATGGCGCGACAGATAGGCCGCAAGCGCCGGAGAGGTCGCGCAGATATCCACGATGAGCGAAACAAGTTGCGGATTGGCCTCGAAAAGCGAAAACAGCTGAACGCCTGCTGGAAGACCGCGCAGAAAACTGTCGAACTGGTTCAGCGCCTCATCCGGGCGGGCCGCCCGGCGCAGTTGATCCAAGAGGTCGGGTTTGAGCCGATCGAAAATCTCGACCGCGCGCAGCGACCGAAGTGCGGGGTAAGTGGTCCATCGATCCACCATCTCTGCCCCGAAATCCGGCACCGGCGAAGTGTGCCCCTTTGCGGGTTCGAAAAAGTCGTCCGTCAGCTCCAAGACGGCGTCGAACCTGTCTTTCAGCTCCGCCTTCAGATCGGCTGCATCCCTGTCCATGAAGGCAGCAAGGTGATCAAACCCCTCGTCCCCCGTCGGCAGGACATGGGTTTGGGCATCGCGGATCATCTGCAGACGATGCTCGACCTCACGATTGGCCCGATAATGATCGATCAGCGCCGCAACCGTTTCGGGCGGGACCCACCCTGCTTCCGCTAGGCGGCCGAGCGCTTCGACCGTTCCGCGCACACGAAGGGACGGATCGCGTCCTCCGGCAATCAGTTGCCGGGTCTGGGTGAAGAACTCGATCTCGCGAATACCGCCCCGTCCCAGCTTAAGATCATATCCATCAAGCTTGCGTCCATGCAGCCCTTTGTGCTTGCGGATCTTGAGCCGCATATCATGGGCATCCTGGATCGCCGCAAAGTCGAGATGTTTGCGCCAGACGAACGGGGTCAGTGTCCTCAGAAACCGCGCGCCAGCCTCGAGATCGCCGGCGCCGGGCCGCGCCTTGATATAGGCGGCGCGTTCCCAGGTACGCCCGACGCTTTCATAATAACGCTCTGCCGCCTCCATAGAAAGGCAGACCGGGGTGACGCTGGCATCCGGACGCAGCCGCAGATCGGTGCGAAAGACATAACCATCGGCCGTGCGATCATTCAAAAGAGCCGCCATCTTTCGAGTGACGCGGATCAAGGCCGCGCGTGCATCGGCATAGTCACACGGGTCATACTGCGTCTCATCGAAGAGACAGATGAGATCGATATCCGATGAGTAATTCAGCTCTCTCGCGCCCATCTTCCCCATGGCCAGAACGGTCAAACCGGCCATCTGAGAAGTACCAGGCAGCCGCTTTCGCCGGCGCTCTGCGTCGATCAAAGCCGGCAGAGACGCAGCGATGGCGGCATCCGCAAGATCGGTCAGCCAGCCTGTCACCTGATCAAGCGTCCAGACCCCGCCCAGATCGGCAATCGCCGTCATGAGCGCAGTCCGGCGTTTCGCCTGCCGCAGACGCGGCCCAAGATCGGCAAGCGGAACGCAGAGTGTATCAAGCTCTGTTCGGCAGGCCTCTTCAGGGTGTTCCAGCGCCGCGCGGAACCACGCCTCTTCCTGGCGCAGAAGGTCTGACAGGTAGGGACTGCATCCCGCCGCACCGCGCAACAGCGCCTTAAGCTCAGGTTTCTGATCGGGAAAAAGAAGCGCGATATCGTCCCCACGGGAGGGATCGAACGGGCGCGGGCTTCGGGTGATCCGTGCGGCAAAGCTCATGAAATCAAGTGTGACGGCTCTGTCGATCCAGGGTCAACGCGTTTCTATCGCGTTCAATGTAAAAAACTTTCACATTGCCTCTTGATCGAGAGAATACCCGTTCCCATCTTCATGGATGTGAAACACCTTCACATAGAACTGCACCGCACTTTTGCTCAACAAAGGAGACCTGAATGTACACCGCCTCGACTTACCCGCAAACCGCTCCGATGCGTCGGCCGAACTGGTTTGCCCGATCCGAAGCCTGGCTCGACGAGCGCGGCAAAGGCGCCTGGATTGCCGCGATGGTTTTGGGCTTCATCTTTGTCTGGCCCGTGGGTCTCGCGCTGCTGGCCTATATGATCTTTGGCAAGCGGATGTTCTCTGGCCATGGGTGCGCCTCTCGCAGAACGCATCACCCGCGCCGGTCGACAGGCAATAGCGCGTTCGACGCCTACAAGGCCGACACGTTGCGCCGCCTCGAGGACGAGCAGGCCAGCTTTGAGCAGTTCCTCGAGCGTCTGCGCGATGCAAAGGACAAGGCCGAGTTCGACCAGTTCATGGATGAACGCGCCCGCCGCCGCGACGATGAGGACGAGGACGACCAAGAGACACCGAACGGTCAGCCTGCCTGATCTTACGATATGACGAGCGGCCCCTTATATGGGCCGCTCAAGCCCCATGATCCGGAGACTGAAATGTCCGCTATTCTGACCCGCCTGCCCGACCCGGTTCATGCGCCGGATTTCTACGAAAGCGTCACGATCAAAAGAGCCCTGGCCTGGGGTGTCGATGTCACCCTCGTGGCAATCTTTTGCGTTCTGCTTCTTCCGTTCACGGCATTTCTGGGTCTGTTCGTCTTTCCCGCGATGATGCTTGTTGTCGGGGGGATCTATCGGTGGGTGACGATCTCGGCCCGCTCGGGCACATGGGGCATGCGGCTGATGGGGATCGAGCTGAGAAACAGCGACGGAGACCGTCTGAGCAGTGACCAGGCTTTCATGCACACGGCGATTTACACTGGCGCAGTTCTTGTGGCGCCGCTTCAGCTTATCTCGGTCGTCTCGATCCTGATGACGCCGCGCGGACAAGGCCTGCCCGATTTGGTCCTCGGAACGGCCATGCTCAACCGGACGGTGTAGGTCGCCCTTCAGGTTCGCGGGATGCGACCAAAGGCTTAAGGATCATTTAAGCTTAAAGGCAAAGTCATCTTGGCCTTTGAGAAACGGCGCGCTAGTCTTTGGGGATCAACCTTAAGAAGTGTTATGCGCCACACTCTTCCAATTGCCCCTCAATTCTACGTCACGGCCCCCCAGCCGTGCCCGTATCTTGATGGCCGGATGGAACGGAAGCTGTTCACTGCCTTGCAAACCGACAATGCGGAAAAGCTGAATGACACGCTCTCAAGGCAGGGATTTCGCCGATCCCAGAATGTCCTTTATCGGCCGGCCTGCTCTGAATGCACGGCCTGCCTGTCGGCCCGGATCCGCGTGGCCGACTTCAAACCCTCGAAAAGCCAGCGCCGCATCCTCAAACGCAACGGGGATCTCATTCGCAAGGTCAGCTCTCCCTGGGCGACCGACGATCAGTACGCACTTTTTCGAACCTATCTCGACAGCCGCCATTCCGATGGCGGCATGGCGGATATGGATATCTACGAATTTGCCGCGATGATCGAGGAAACGCCGATCCGCAGCCGGGTTGTCGAATATCATGAACAGGACGTGCTGCGCGGCGTCTGCCTGACAGATGTGCTCGAGGATGGTCTGTCGATGGTCTACAGCTTCTTCGATCCCAGGCTGGAGAAACGATCGCTTGGAACCCAGTTGATCCTCGATCATGTGGACATCGCCCGCGAGGCGGAGCTGCCATATGTCTATCTGGGCTACTGGGTCCCCGGATCGCCCAAGATGGGATATAAAAGCCGGTTCGGCGCGCTCGAGGTCTATCGCGGAGGAGAGTGGCAGCGTCTGACCGATCCATCGCATTTTGCCAGAGAAGCGCATCCGCTCTCTGTCGATCCGATCGCCGAACAAGTGGCCCGCATCCAACTGCCGGACAGTCGCCCCGCCAGCAAGTGACGCGGTCTCATCTGCACGCGGTTGCTCTTGTCGTTCCGGGCTACGATGCCGGGATCGCGTTTTATGTCGATGTGCTGGGGTTCGACCTGAAATGCGATGAGGATCTGGGCGGCGGCAAACGGTGGGTGATCGTCGGCCCGAAGGGTGCCGAAACCGGGCTTCTCCTCGCGAGGGCGGTCACACCGGAGCAGTCGGCTGCTGTCGGCCGGCAAACCGGTGGGCGGGTCGGATTCTTTTTGCATACGGATGAGTTCAGCAGCGAGCATCGGCGGCTCGTCGAGGCAGGCGTCGATTTTGAGGAAACGCCCCGGCACGAACCTTACGGAACGGTGGCCGTTTTCCGCGATCCGTTTGGAAATCGCTGGGATCTGTTGCAGCTTCTAGAGCAAGGCTTACCACATCCGGGCGCAGGCAAAATCTTCTAGAAGATTTTGTAGCCACTCTCCTTCCAGGAAGGAGAGTGGTCCAAGATTTTTCTAGAAAAATCTTCCCCCCGACGGCTAGTTCAGGAGATTGGGAACGATCGTCACCACCCCCGGGAAGAGGGCCAGCAAAGTCAGGCCGATCACCTGGATGAAAACGAAGGGGATCACTCCCGCATAGATATGGCCCGTGGTCACTTCCTTGGGCGCAACGCCCCGAAGATAAAAGAGCGCAAACCCGAAAGGCGGCGTCAGGAAAGAGGTCTGAAGATTGACCGCGATCATGATCGTCACCCATTTGGGATCCATCGTACCCCCATAGATCACGGGACCTACGATCGGAACGACGATGTAGATGATCTCAAGAAAATCGAGCACGAACCCCAGGATAAAGAGGACCAGCATCACGATCAGAAAAACCGTGAATTCGTTGTCAAAGCTTCTGAGGAATTGCTGGATGTAATGCTCTCCGCCGAAAGAGATCACGACGAGGTTCAGCAACTGAGAGCCGATAAGGATCGTAAAGACCATGCTCGTGACCTTGGCCGTCTCGCGCACAACCGGTGTCAGAACGCCGCCGAGCCAAAGGACGGCGCAGCTGTAAAGAATGCCGAACATGGCGAAGAGAAAGCAGCTGAAAGCCGCAAGGAAGGCTGCCCAGCTTTGGAAATCCGCGCCAGGCCGGTTCACGCGCAGGTCGAAATTCACTCCGATGAGGATCATCGTCACGATCGCAAGCGTCGTCAGAATGACGATTATACCCGACCGATCCTGGTCCTTGAGGCGTCTGTAGGCCGCCAGAAGAAGCGCTCCGCCGGCGCCGAGCGCGGCGGCGGGTGTGGGGTTGGTGATGCCTCCAAGGATCGAGCCGAGAACCGCGACGATCAGAACGAGAGGCGGGAAAACGACGCGCAAAAGCTCGTTCCGGCCCAGCAGAACCGCCGCCTTGGCGCAGCCGTAAAGAGCGAGCATCAGCGGGATGGC
This sequence comes from uncultured Paracoccaceae bacterium, assembly GCA_947503775.1. GTDB lineage: Bacteria > Pseudomonadota > Alphaproteobacteria > Rhodobacterales > Rhodobacteraceae > Aestuariibius. Next base: position 451,804 of record CANNFE010000001.1, read on the forward strand.
GAGGATTAGCGTTCGCACTCCCGGCCGCATGGTCGGCCCCATCAGGACGATGTCCGCGATAAGAGCGAGAACAATACCGATCCCGCCGATGATCAGCGGCCTTGGATCAGCGGTCGGGGCAACCCCGCGCGCAACCGTCAGCCACAGGGCGAGCAAAAGGAACCCGACGGCGAGCCCCGTGCCGATGGGTGGTGCGTTGTCGATCCGCGCCTGCATCCGTTCGAGCCGTTCTTCGGGCGTGAGCTCTCTGGCCTGCTCGACGCCGCCGGCCTCGTTGATGGCGGCCTGCTCGGCCAAGGCAGTATCCCAGGCGCTCTGCCCATGCAGCTCGATCATGGCCTCCGCACATTGGGGCGAGACATTCGTGCGCAACGACGCGGATTGACCGGCATCCGAAAAGCTGTCGACGCGAATGGACTGGCTGCCGACGATATTGACCTGCCCCAAAGCGATCACGCCGATGATCAGGGCGGCAGGAATACCGAGGAACCAGGTGAGCGCCTCGTTCCGGGTGATAATCTCACCATTGGCGCTGCCCATCTCGACCGCGGGCGCTTTGGACGGATTGAGCAGCGCATATCCAAACGCATAGAGGCCGTAGAGAAGCGCAAGCAGGATCCCCGGCAGCAATGCCGCCTGAAAGAGCGTTCCAACCGAGACGACTGCAGGCTCGCCCAGATAGGTCAGCGCATCCGAACAGCCGACATCCTGCGCGCGCTGTTCCTGGGCGGCCGAGTAGAGATCCCCGGCCAAGGTGCCCAGAAGAACGATGACGATGGAGGGCGGAATGATCTGCCCCAGCGTACCGGAGGCGGCAATCACGCCCGTGGAAAGCTGCGGCGAATACCCGTTCTTGAGCATTGTCGGCAGCGACAGAAGGCCCATCGTCACCACGGTCGCCCCGACGATGCCGGTCGAGGCGGCAAGGAAAGCGCCCACAACGACGACCGAAACGGCCAGACCGCCGGGCAGCGGGCCAAAGACCCGGGCCATGGTCTTGAGAAGATCGTCGGCGATCCGCGACCGCTCCAGCGTGATGCCCATCAGAACGAACATCAGAACGGCCAAAAGCGTCTCGATGGATTGACCGGCCAGCACGCGTTCGTTGATGCGGTTCACGATAAAGGAGACATTGCGGTCCAGCGCCGTCTCCCAGCCCTGAATGAAAACAGGCTCTCCGATCCGCGGCAGGTCTGGGTATCGGAAAACCGATATCGTGTCGGGTCTCAATCCCTCAGCGACAAGAGCCCTATACTGCTCGGACGAGGTATCGATAGCCTGATGGATCAGCAGGCCCGCGCTGTCGAGCGCCGCTATGATGGCAAAGGAGATGATGGCAGAGCCACCAATGGCAAAGGCCACCGGAAAACCCGACAGGATCCCGGCAAAGAGCGTCAGAAAGACGATGAGGAGCCCGATTTCAACTCCGTCTAGACCGAATAGCATACCGTCCGCCCCTTATTGCCGTGCGAGATGCTCGGGCGCGGCCATTTCGACCTCACCTGGTTCAAGAACGTCTCTGTCGAGATATTTGCCGGCGCTGTCTTCGCCCTCTTTCCACTCCAGGAAGGAGCGGAAGAAAAAGGCAATGCCTTGCAGAAAGACGAGGCCTGCAAAGGCCACTAGCAGCACTTTGAACAGGAAGTAGGCGTCGAACCCGTTGGGAGAGAAGCCGATTGTCTCGACATTCCAGCGTAGGGCGCGGCTTTTCATCATCAGCCGATCCAGCGTGTCCGATGCCGATGGGTTCGGTGTCACCAGGTGGCGCCAGAGGAAGAACCAGCCATAGAGCCAGACTAGGATGGCAACTGGCATCATGAAGACCAGCGAGCCAAACATATCGATGACCCGCTTGGCCCGGTGGCCAATGGCGGAATAGACCAGATCGACGCGCACATGGCCGCCTTGCACGAAGGTGTAGGTGCAGCACAATGTCACCACGAGCGCGTTCTCGAACTTCAGCATTTCAGCCCACCAGCTGATATCCTTTGTGAAGGAGGTGCCGATACCGAGTGAGATCTGCGACGCCGTGAAAATCCGCTGCATGAAAACGATAAGGATCTGCTGGAGCACCATCAGAAGACCGGCCCAGGCGAAGATGCGACCGATCAGGTTCGCCCCTCCTTCGAGGCCTCGCACGACGCCCCACATGAATTCATTTCGGATGAACCCGATGATCGCGATCACCAATACGATCAGCAGCACCGCAAAGAAAAATTCGACCGAGCCGCCGAAGTAGATGAAACGCATGAGCGCTTCTTTGTCAGACCAGTTGAGCCAGGCCGCAGGCTGCGCGAGTGCCGCGCCTATGTTGTAGAAGGCTTCAAGAAGATTGCCGAAAAACCACTGTATCGCGCCGCTCTCTTGAAATGCATCCAGACAGCTGAGCGTGTCTTCATCGCGGGCCCGAAAAAATCCGGTGCAGGCGGTTTCGTTTTCCATGGTAAAGCCCCCGATAGAACAAGGCCGCTCCAAGCACTATGTGCATCCCTGCGGTCTTGTTTTTCGTCAGGCCCTTCCCGGATGGAAAGGGCCTGACGCGATCGTCGTGCGGATTTTATCCGGGCAATCAGCCCAGGATACGATCCCGCTGGGTCCGGTACACACCCTCGGAGCGCGTGATCCAGTTGGAAGAGGAGCGCATCGACTCCATCGCACTTCCATGGATCTGAGCGTAAAGCTCGTCATCCATATACTGGTTGAGCGTTTCCTCAGCCGCAGTGCCCATCGCATCCCAGACGCTGTCGGGGAATTCGAGGATCTTCACACCACCGGACTGCAGACGCTGAAGCGCCGAACCATTGTTGGCGAGGAACTGAGCAAGGTTCCATTGGTGCGCTTCGGCGCTGGCGATCTCGATGATCTTCTGCTGCGCGGGTGTCAGCTCGTCAAAGACGTCGCGGTTCGTCGCAAGCGACAGACCTGCGCCGGGCTCGTGGAAGCCTGCAGCATAGTAAAACTGCGTGATTTCCTGGAAACCGGCCTTTTCGTCGGCCCAGGGTCCGATCCATTCGGTGCCGTCGATCGCACCCGAAGCGAGCGCTTGATAGACTTCCGCACCCGGAAGGTTCTGAACCGATGCACCCATCTTGCCAAGTGCTTCGCCGCCAAGACCCGGCATCCGGAACTTCAGACCGTTGAAATCGCCCGGTCCGGTAATCTCCTGACGGAACCAGCCGCCAGCCTGCGCACCCGTGTTGCCCGCCAGGAACGACTTCAGACCGAAGATCTGACCCAGTTCGTCGTGCAGGTCCATGCCGCCGCCGAAATGATACCAATTGGTCAATTCCTGCGCTGTCATGCCGAAGGGCACGGCGGTAAAGAACGCGTAGCCCGGGTGCTGACCGACGAAGTAGTAGTCAGCGCCATGATACATGTCCGCCTGACCGGCGGTCACGGCGTCGAAAACTTCGAATGCGCCAACGAGCTCGCCGGCGGCTTTGACGTCGATGGTCAGCTGGCCATCGGACATTTCGGTAATCGTGTCGGCGACACGTTGAGCCGCATCAAAGACGCCAGCAAGTCCGCGGCCCCACGTGGTGACCATGGTCAATGTGCGATTGCCCTGTGCGTAAGCCGGTGCTGCCAGCGTGGTCGCTGCTGCTGCCGAGCCGCCCAGAGCCGACGTCTTCAGAAAAGAACGACGATCCATAGGTGGTATCCTCCCATTTTTATAAGAACCTGCCCCCTCCCCCGGGGACTGGCCAACTCGTTGCAAGTGGCGCGAGACTAGCGTCTGAGACCGGGGTGTAAATAGCTGAAAAGCGCTTCCATTTGGCGCATTTGCCTGATCTTTCATCGATATTTGAAGAGACACCTCATGTTAGCGATCACAGACCGCGCCTCGGTCGAAAAGAGCACGCATTTCCAGATTCGGCACTCACATTGACCTGCCTGAAAGGAAATTGCGAAAAATCGCACGTCTGCGACACAATCTCCAAAGAGCTGTTGACCTTAATGAGGAAGACCGGCATAGCTGCATCTCACGATGGAGAAGATGATGAAGCTCGTACTCATTCTTGTAGGACAAAGGCGCATGGGTCGATAATCGACAACCAGACCGGTTCCCATGCGCCCCCGATACAATCGGGGGCTTTTTTTTGCCCAACGCATGTATGATGACGCGCAAAACTGACGACAAACGGAGATCTTCAAGATGACACGTCAGATGACCGGAGCAAAAATGGTGGTTCAAGCGCTGAAGGATCAGGGCGTGGACACGGTATTTGGATATCCCGGTGGCGCTGTCCTTCCGATCTATGACGAGATTTTCCAGCAGAACGAGATCCAGCATATCCTTGTCCGGCACGAGCAAGGTGCGGTCCACGCCGCCGAAGGCTATGCCCGCTCGACCGGAAAGCCGGGCGTTGCGCTGGTCACGTCCGGCCCCGGGGCGACCAATGCGGTCACCGGCCTCACGGATGCCTTGATGGATTCGATCCCGATCATCGTGCTGACCGGGCAGGTTCCGACTTTCATGATCGGCTCCGATGCCTTTCAGGAGGCCGACACAGTCGGGATCACCCGCCCCTGCACCAAGCACAATTGGCTGGTCAAAGAGACCGACCGTCTGTCCGCCACGATCCACGAAGCGTTCCATGTCGCAACCCACGGCCGTCCGGGGCCGGTTCTGATCGACATTCCCAAGGATGTTCAATTCGCAACGGGCGCCTACAGCCCGGCCCATGCGGTCGAAACGCATTACGCTCCGCGGACCGACGGCGATCCCGAGGCGATCGATGCGCTCGTCGACCTGATAGAGACAGCGACGCGCCCTGTCTTCTATACGGGCGGCGGCGTCATCAATTCAGGCCCCGAGGCGAGCCAGCTGCTTCGCGAGCTTGTCGCCGAAACCGATTTTCCGATCACCTCGACCCTGATGGGGCTCGGCGCCTATCCCGCTTCCGGCAAGAACTGGCTGGGCATGCTGGGGATGCACGGCCTCTACGAGGCCAACATGGCGATGCATGACTGCGATCTCATGATCAATATCGGCGCCCGTTTCGATGACCGCATCACGGGGCGCACCGATGCGTTCAGTCCCAAATCGAAAAAGGCGCATATCGATATCGATCCCTCCTCGATCAACAAGGTCATCCATGTCGATGTCCCGATCCTGGGCGATGTCGCGACCGTGCTGAAGGCCGTTCTGGCGCGCTGGAAAGAGCGTGGATCGAAAACCGCCGATATCAGCGCGTGGTGGGACGAGATCAAGGAATGGCGCAAGATCAACTGCCTGGCCTTCACCCAGGAAGGTCCGTCGATCAAACCGCAATACGCTCTGGAACGGCTCGAGGCGCTGACGAAGGATCATGATCGGTACATCTGCACCGAGGTCGGCCAGCACCAGATGTGGGCCGCGCAGTATCTTGGCTTCGAAGAGCCGAACCGATGGATGACCTCCGGCGGGCTCGGGACGATGGGCTACGGTCACCCCGCCTCCATCGGCGTGCAACTGGCACATCCCGATGCGCTCGTCATCAATGTCGCGGGCGAGGCGTCCTGGCTGATGAACATGCAGGAGATGGGAACGTCGGTCCAATACCGCCTGCCCGTCAAACAGTTCATCCTGAATAACGAGCGGCTCGGCATGGTGCGCCAATGGCAGGAGCTGCTGCATGGCGAGCGCTATTCGCAAAGCTGGTCTGAGGCCCTGCCCGACTTCGTCAAACTGGCCGAGGCCTTTGGGGCCAAGGGGATCATGGTGTCGGACCCCGCCGATCTGGACGACGCGATCCAAGAGATGATCAATCACGACGGCCCGGTTCTCTTCGATTGCCTGGTGGAGAAACACGAGAACTGCTTCCCAATGATCCCCTCGGGCAAAGCGCATAACGAGATGCTGCTTGCCAATGCTCAGACCCAAGGTCAGATCACGGCCACGGGGGCAGTGCTTGTCTAGTAAAGGTGATCGGATGAGCGAGACATCGACCCTCGAACAGAAAGAGATCGTGACCGTAGACACCTGCTTCGGTCCGATCGAAGCCTATGAGAACGACCTCATCACCGAACATCTCGAGCAATTCGGGAATCTCACCAGACCAGAATTCGCCTTCGCAACGAGTGTCGTGACGCCCCACACCAAGATGTTCGATCTTGGCGCGCATATCGGCACGTTCTCGATGACAGCCATGGCCAAGATGTCCTCCAGAGCGCAGATCTTGGCGGTCGAGGGAAGCCCTGCCACCGCGGCTATTTTAAGTCGAAATATCAACCGTCTAACGCTGACGGCGAGTGGAACCCAGATCGATGAGCGACCGCACGTTACGGTCTTAAACGCCCTAATGGTCCCGTCCCGAGACCGGTTCTCCCTGGCAGAGAACGAGACCAATACCGGCGCCAGCAGGCTTTCTCTGGAACAACACGGGGCAGGTTCCGAAACAGAGATCCCGCAGTTCGGGATCGATCAGCTTGTCGAGAAATATTTCCGGCCCGATTACATCAAGATCGACCTGGAGAGTATAGAAGGTCTGCTTCTTGGCTCCTCCACATATGTTTCAGCGACCAAGCCGCTGATCTACATGGAAGTTGCCAGACATGCGATGGGCAGTTTCGGAACAAAACTGACTGACCTCGATGCGTTCATGAAGAAGCTCGGATACGTCTTTTACGTGAACGATTTCGACCGAAACGGCCCTCATGACATCTTCAGAGTTCGCCGCATCAACGATCTTGCAACATATAGAAAGTTCTTCGACGTCCTATGCGTGCCCGAAAGCAGCGAGTTGAGCGGTACCTTTAGCCGGTATTTCGGGACGCGAGGCTGCTGAAATGCTAAGTCTAAGCTTCAACGTGGCCATAGCAATTCGCCTCAGTCAAGATTTGCAGCTCCCTCAGCAGTCCGGGGTCCCGAAGAGATGATCGAGAAGAAAGATCGCTCCAAGGGTTTCGACCCCGCAAGGCGCAAAGCAAAAGACAATGCGCGTCAACGCAAGATCGCGGCCAACAGCTCTGACAAGGCCGCCCGCAAGCATGCCAGAAAGCTAAAGGCAATGGAGAACCGTCGTATCAGGCGGATCGGAAAGGTCGGTCTTGCGGAACGTCCTGAAGAATATGCGGATGCCCTTCGCCCTTCCCATCGCCATAAAGACAGACACTGGGGCACCGAGAACGCAGCCAAACGCAGAGCACAGCGCACCGAAGAGCGCGCTTTACTTGATGAAACAGCTGGTCAGCCCCCCTCCGGCCGAAGCCGCGTTTCGCTGATCCGAATGGGTTTGCGGAACTATAACAAGGAAGAAGAATGAGATATGTCAGCCCTAAAGATCAAAAAAGGCGCCACAAGCCACTCTGCCTATAACCTGAGGCCTGCTTTTTCCGAAACGATCGAGCGGCACACCCTCGCGGTCGTCGTCGGCAACGAGCCGGGCGTTCTGGCGCGGGTGATCGGGCTTTTCTCCGGACGCGGCTACAACATCGAGAGCCTGACGGTCGCCGAAATCGATCATGAGGGGCACCGCTCGCGCATCACGATCGTCACGACCGGCACGCCGCAGGTGATCGAGCAGATCCGTGCGCAGCTTGGCCGGATCGTCTCGGTGCACGAGGTTCACGATCTCACGGTGGAGGGACCATCCGTGGAGCGGGAGCTGGCTTTGCTAAAGGTGAAGGGAACGGGCGACAAACGGCTCGAGGCGATGAGGATGGCCGATATCTTTCGGGCCAAGGCCGTCGACAGCACGCTGGAAAGCTTTGTTTTCGAGCTGACCGGAACACCCGAAAAGATCGATGCCTTCATCGATCTGATGCGTCCGCTTGGTCTGTCGGATATTGCGCGAACCGGTGTTGCCGCCTTGTCGCGAGGTTAAAATCCGCCGCCTCCCGGGGGGAAGATAGAGAGGGGAAGGCGGCGGAAGTCGGTCTTAGCCGCCCGAGGGGACGAGACCGTTGGCTTCGGCTGCCGCCATTTCCTCGACATCGGCCGCACCATCGGCGTTCACGTCGATTGCCGTGAACAGGTCTTCCGTCATGTCGGGATATGCAGCGGTCAGCTCGGGGTAGCTGTAAAGCCCGTCACCATCGGTATCGATCGCCGGATCGACTTCCTGAGCGATGGCGGGAAGGGCAAAACCAATTGCAGCAAGGGTCAAGACAAGCTTTTTCATTGTAAGTACTCCTGTTGATCACTGTTAAGAGAACCGCCTGTATCTGCGTCCTCGAGATCAATCTGACAGCAGCCCGCACCGCATCGCCACCCCGACTACCGATTGCACGATATCCACGCGGAGCTTCGCTTGACGGCCCATTTTTGAGGCGCGGCTTTCCGCGCGAAGGGGGTCCGGGGGCCTTTTTCGGCGGATTGACACCATGAAAAACAGGAGGTCTGAGCGGCGCGTGGCCGGATTTGGCCGATCTGAAAGAGCCGAAAAGCGAATCGGGGACCCGGCTAGAAAGCGATTTTTGACAGATTTTCGGGATCTGTGATCGATCCGCCGCAGCACGGGGCCGCGACGCCTGTCGATCCGGGTGCGGATATGGGCCATCCTTGCACGCTTCGCGCGGCGAGAAAGGCGAAGGCCTGCGCTTCGAGCATGTCACCATCAAGACCGAAGGCCTCGACAGGGTCGACAAGCGTTCCGGCCCGCTCCGCGATCATCGACATCAGCACCGGATTGCGCCTCCCGCCGCCGGTGACCAGCACCCGGTTCGGGCGGGACGGGCATTGGGCGAACCCTGCACTCACGGTTGCAGCGGTGATGGCGCAAAGCGTTGCTGCGGCATCCGCATCGGGCAAAGCCCCAACACGCTCCGTCAGGTCGGCGACATCCAGACGATCCAATGACTTTGGCGGGACCTTCGCATAAAACGGGTCGGTCAGGACAGCGGCGACGATATCCTCGCGGACCCGGCCGGTTGCGGAAAGCTGGCCGTCGCGATCCTCGGGCAGACCGCAGCGCAGGGTCATCAAATCGTTGAGCGGCGCATTCGCGGGCCCGGTGTCAAAGGCAAGCAGCGCCCCGTCCTCTGCCGGATCCAGGATCCGGGGATTGCACCAGGTCAGATTGGCGATGCCCCCTAGGTTGAGAAAGGCGACAGGCTCGTCCGCCCCCATCCAGCGGGCGCAGGCGTGGTGATAGAAAGGCGCCAGCGGCGCCCCCTGCCCCCCGGCCGCGACATCCGCCGATCTGAAATCCCAGACCACGGGCGCGCCCAGCTTTTCGGCAAGCCGGTCGCCAGAGCCAACCTGCAAAGTTCTGCCGTTTGCCGGATCATGGGACAATGTCTGCCCATGAAAGCCGACAAGTTCGATCTTTTCGAAACGCGACAGAAGGTCGATATGCGCCGAGGTCACGACATCCGCCGCCGCATCGACCTCAGGACCCGCCCAAAGCCCGAAGCCCGCCCGGATCACGTCCCGCTCCTCTTCCGTATATTCGCGATAATCGCTTGGCCCAAAGGAGATGATCCGCTCCCCGTCCGTTTCGATCACTGCGGCATCGACACCGTCGAGCGATGTGCCCGACATGGACCCAAGAACGCGCCGGACAGACCCTTTCGACATGCTGCTTTCCCTGACCACGGACCGCCACTATAGAAGGCCTCACCCGCAAATCTAGAGAACGGTCCCATGACATACCATCCGAAATCGGACTTCATCGCCATCATGATGGAGCGCGGCTTCGTCGCCGATTGCACAGATTATCAGGGCCTTGACGAGGCTTTGGCCAAGGGAACCGTTGCGGGATATATCGGCTTTGATGCGACTGCCTCCTCGCTGCATGTCGGCTCGTTGATCCAGATCATGCTTTTGCGCTGGCTGCAAAAGACCGGTCACAGGCCGATCACGCTCATGGGCGGCGGCACAACGAAGGTCGGCGATCCGAGTTTCCGCTCGGATGAGCGTCCCCTCCTTGGACCAGAGCAGATCGACGAGAATATCGCCGGTATCCGCAAGGTCTTTGCGGGATATCTGACCTATGGTGACGGTCCAACGGACGCGATGATGATCAACAACGCCGAATGGCTGGACGATCTGAACTACCTCGATTTCTTGCGGGATATCGGTCGGCATTTCTCGATCAATCGAATGCTGTCCTTCGACAGTGTCAAGTCGCGGCTGGATCGCGAGCAATCACTGTCTTTCCTCGAATTCAACTACATGATCCTGCAAGCCTATGACTTCCTGGAGCTCAACCGGCGCTATGGCTGCCTTCTGCAGATGGGCGGCTCGGACCAGTGGGGCAATATCGTCAACGGCATCGACCTGACCCGCCGGGTTCTCGATCACGAGATCTATGGGCTGACCTCGCCTCTTTTGACGACGTCCGATGGGCGCAAGATGGGGAAATCGGCCGGCGGCGCAGTCTGGCTGGATAGCGATCTGCTGTCGCCCTACGAGTTCTGGCAGTACTGGCGCAACACCACCGATGCCGATACGGGCCGGTTCCTCAAGCTCTACACCGAGCTTCCTATCGAGGACTGCGAACGGCTCGGCGCGCTCGAGGGGGCCGAGATCAACGAAGCCAAGATCCGTCTTGCCAACGAGGTGACGACGCTTCTTCACGGAGCCGAGGCGGCGAAGGCGGCCGAGACGACGGCGCGCGAGGTGTTCGAAAAAGGCGGGGTTGGAGATGATCTTCCAACGCTATCGCTTAGCTCGGACGATCTGGGCGACGGCATTTCCGTGGTTCAGCTTCTGGTGCGGTCGGGGCTTGCCCCCTCCGGCAAGGAGGCCAAACGCATGATCGAAGGCGGCGGCGCGCGGCTGGATGACCAACCGCTGACGGATACAGGCCGGTTCTTCGACCGCGAGGCTTTGTCCTCACCGCTTAAGCTGAGCGCCGGAAAAAAGCGGCACGCCTTGATCCGGCTGGAGGACTGACGCCACCAGCGTCACGGCAGCCGATAGATCCCCGCAGAGCATATGATCTGCGGGGATCGTTCGTTATTCCGTGACGCTCACGGATTGCATGACATCCGCCTCGCCGACAACAGCGCCGTTGCCGCCTGTTCCGCGCTTGATCGCGTCAAGCGTCTCCAGCCCGTCGGTGACTTCGCCGACAACTGTGTATTGCCCATTCAGATGCGGGGCCGCGTCGAACATGATGAAAAACTGGCTGTTGGCCGAATTAAGATCATCCCGGCTGCGCGCCATCCCAACCGTTCCCCGATCGAAGGAGCGATCGGAAAACTCCGCTTCAAGATCCGGCCGCGACGATCCGCCGGTGCCAGCCCGGTTCAGATCACCCGAGGCCAGACCGAATTCGACATCGCCCGTCTGGGCCATGAAGCCGTCGATCACGCGGTGAAAGACCACCCCGTCATAGGCGCCTTCGCTGGCCAAGGCGGTGATCTGTTCGACATGGTTCGGCGCCACATCCTCGAAGAGATCGATGGTGATCGTGCCTTTCGCTTCTCCGGCAACCTCGATCTGCAGGCCCGTCGCCGCGGCCGGACCGGCCGCCAGCATCGCCAGGATCAGAACACTACGCATCGGCAGCCACCTTCACGCTGACCATCCGGTCCGGGCTCATGGGCGGCTCGCCTCGGTTGATCTTGTCGACATGCTCCATCCCTTCGATGACACGGCCATAGACGGTGTATTGTCCGTTCAGGAAATGGTTGTCACTGAAGTTGATGAAGAATTGCGAATTGGCCGAGTTGGGACTCTGCGAGCGTGCGGCGCCAAGCGTTCCCCTGTCATGCGGAAGCTTTGAAAACTCGGCAGGCAAATCCGGCAGATCCGACCCGCCCGTCCCGGCAGAGCGGATGTTGAAATCCTTCTCCATATTGCCATTCGCGACATCACCCGTCTGCGCCATGAACCCGTCGATCACCCGGTGGAAGGCCACGTTGTCATAGGCTCCGGACCGGGCAAGCTCTTTCATCCGTTCCGCGTGCTTGGGCGCCACGTCGGAATAAAGCTCGATCATGACCGGGCCATCCTTCAGTTCGATGATGATCGTATTTTCGGGGTCTTTGATGTCGGCCATCTGGGCCTCCTTGAACTTTCAGTTGGAGCGAACCTAGGGCCCAGCCCCTCCTTTGCCAAGGCTGAGACCTTGACCGATGCCCATCCTCGGGCGATCAACCGCTTAACATCAAGAAGGAGCCTCGGCATGGGATGGACCAGCCTCGACGATCTCGATCTGGCGGACAAACGCGTTCTGGTGCGGGTCGATATCAACGTGCCGATGGAGGATGGCAACGTCACCGATGCGACCCGGATCGAACGGATCGCACCCACGATAGCCGATATTCTCTCGAAGGGCGGGCGCCCCATCCTGCTTGCGCATTTCGGGCGTCCGAAGGGCGAACGGGTGCCCGAGATGTCGCTGCGACCACTTCTGCCCGCACTCAAAGAGACCTTTGGCGTGCCGGTCCGGTTTGCCGCAGATTGCATCGGAGCCGAAGCACAATCGGCGGCCGGCGCTCTGCCGGCAGGAGAGGTCCTTCTTCTTGAAAACACACGCTTTCACAGCGGGGAAGAGGGCAACGATCCGGATTTTGCCGCCGATCTTGCAAAGATCGGGGAGGCCTATGTCAACGATGCCTTTTCCGCCGCGCACCGTGCGCATGCCTCGACCGAAGGTATCGCGCGCCTGCTGCCGTCTGCGGCAGGCCGATTGATGGAGCGTGAGCTCAAGGCGCTCGAACAGGCGCTCGAGGATCCCGAACGTCCTCTGATCGCGGTGGTCGGGGGGGCCAAGGTGTCGACCAAGCTCGATCTGCTGTCGCATATCGTCACCCGGGTCGATACGCTCGTGATCGGGGGCGGTATGGCGAACACGTTTCTGGCCGCTCAAGGGCACGAGATCGGGACATCCCTTGCGGAAAGAGAGATGACGGACACCGCCTTGAAGATCATCGAAGCGGCGGAAAAGGCCGGGTGCCGAATCCTCTTGCCGGTCGATATCGTCGTCGCCCGCACCTTTGAGGCCCATGCCGATCACGAGACCGTCGAGGCCTCCACCTGCCCTGAGGATGCGATGATCCTCGATGCCGGGCCAAAGACCGTGGACGAGATCAAGACGGCGATCGACAGCTCCAAGACCTTGATCTGGAACGGTCCTTTGGGCGCGTTCGAGCTTGAGCCCTTCGATGCGGCGACCGTCGCCGCAGCTCGGCATGCGGCGGACCGGACCGCCGAGGGTGCACTGGTTTCCGTCGCGGGGGGAGGAGATACGGTGGCCGCGCTCAACGCTGCGGAGGTGGCGGAGCGATTCAGCTATGTCTCGACGGCGGGCGGGGCCTTTCTGGAATGGATGGAAGGCAAGACCTTGCCCGGAGTCGCGGCTCTGCAAACGCGCTGATACGTTTTTTCGACTTTTCCTAATATATTACAAAAGGATTTTGTACATGAAATTAGCAACTTACGCTCTCACAGCGGCCTCTTTCGCCCTTTGGACGCCCGCGCTGCAGGCGCAGGAAACAGATCAGCCCAGCCTGCTGGATTTGCTCACGCTCGAGTCGCTGGCCACGCGTTTTCTGCAAAGCGGCGTGTCGATGGCGCGATCCGTTGCCGACATCACCTATGACGGTCTAAGCGCCGATCCCTATACCAGCCGGTACAGCCTTGTCGGCCTGGTGGTGCGCCCTGATCTGGAGGACATCGCCGGGGCAGACTGTTCGATCTCGACCGAGCGTCTGATCCTCAGCGGCGCGCCCCTCACCTCGATCGAGACAATCCGACTGACCGCGACGTTGGATGAAGTTGTCATTGATTACGATTGCTTACCACGCGAAGTTCGTCCTGTTGTCGGCATGGCGGGGATTGAGGATATCGGCATTCCACGGCTGCGGTTCGATATCGAATACCACATTCCATCCGGGCAGGTTCAAACCTCCATGATCGCCGATGTCGCCGACCTCATCTCGATCTCGGGCCATATGGATGCCGATTATGTCAGCTATCGGATGGCTCCCCAGACCGGCGAGACGAGGATCCGGGTCGATCTGGAGGGGCTGCGGCTCAGCATCGAGGATCAGGGGATCTGGAGCCGGGTGGAGCAGATTGTCCCGCAAGAGGCGCGCAGCGGGGAGGCATTGGCGGAGCTTGTTGAAGATATTCTAACCGATGCGTTCACCGGATCGAACGATCCTCTCGATCCCGACCTGTCGCCAGAGCAGGTTCAATTTATCGCGCAAGCCACTGATATCGCATCCGATTTCGAAACAGAGCCTCGCCGGATCATTCTGAATATGCAGCCGTCAGGCCCCATCCGGATAGGCCCGGAAGAGGACTTTGACACCAAGGGGCTGTTCTCGGATCTGAACCCGCAGCTGACAACGCAACTGCCGGAGCTGTCGCAAGCGCTGCCGCTGGATCTGCTGGAAAGCGCGATCTCGGGTGATCTTGAGGATGGCGAGCGGCTCGACATCGGGACGGCGCTTGCCAGCGGGGTCGGGGCGCCGCGTGATCAGAGCCTTGCCCGCGATATCCTCGCGCCGATCGCGGACGCCTCGCCCGAGGCGGCCCTCTTGATGGCCGAGCTGACGGAGGATCGCGACGAGGCCTATCTTTATGCGAGGACCGCCGCCGCCACAGGGATGGGGGAAGCCCTCAGCCTCATGGATCGCTTTGAAAAAAAGATTACTTTTCAGGATCTTGTGAGGCTTCAAAGCACGGACCAGATCGATGCGTCGATCTACGGATCGGTCGGGGCCATGCGCCAGCAGGCCCTTTCGCGACTTATCGGGACGCGCCTGCCGCGCAGCTATGAGCGGGCCTATTATTGGGCGGTTCTGGCCGCTGCGGCGGGGGACCGCCCGTCGGCGGATCTGAGGGACGAGATAGACGAGATGATGCGCGCCCGGGGCGCTGAAGAGGCGTGGCAGCCGATCGCGGCCCGGATCAGCCGCGCGGCCCTTCAGACATGGATCGATCGCGATCTGCCGGAGGCGCTGTCGTCCGAGTGAGCGGAAGATGTTAGCGAAAACAGGGACTTCTGTTGGCGCTAACCATTTGCAACTGGCCCCGTCGCGGGTCAGGACGGCAGGGAACACGGCAAAAGAGGGTAGAGCTATGAAAGCGACGCGCGCGGTACAGAAGATCCTGGCGAATTACGAAGGTGAAGCTCCGGGCGTGAAGGCCAATCTGTGCCGGATGCTGATGACCGGCAAGCTTGGCGGCACCGGCAAGATGATAATTTTGCCGGTAGATCAAGGGTTTGAGCACGGGCCTGCGCGATCCTTTGCGCCCAATCCCGATGGGTATGACCCGCATTACCACTACAAATTGGCCCTCGATGCGGGGCTCAATGCCTATGCGGCGCCGCTTGGCATGCTCGAGGCGGGGGCGGATACCTTTGCCGGTCAGATCCCGACGATCCTCAAGGTGAACTCGGCTAACTCCTTGATGCCAAACGCACAATCCAAGGATCAGGCCATTACGGCAAGCGTCGATGATGCGTTGCGGATCGGGGCATCGGCAATCGGGTTCACGATCTACCCGGGTTCGTCCTCGGGCCTGGAAATGTTTCAGGAAATCAAGGAGATGCGGCGCGAAGCCCAGTCGAAAGGCGTGGCGACTGTGATCTGGTCCTATCCGCGCGGCGAGGCGCTCGACAAGGATGGTGAGACGGCGATCGACATTGCGGCCTATGCCGCGCAGATCGCCGCCTTGCTGGGGGCGCATATCATCAAGATCAAGCTCTCGACCGATCATCTGTCGCTGCCCGAGGCGAAAAAAGTCTACGAATCCCAAGGGATAGCCATCAAGGAGCAAGCAGAGCGCGTGCGCCATTGCGTGCAGTCGGCCTTTAACGGGCGGCGGATTATGGTCTTTTCCGGCGGATCGAAAAAGGGCGAAGACGACGTCTTCGACGATGCGCGGGCGATCCGGGACGGGGGCGGGAACGGCTCGATCATCGGGCGGAACTCGTTCCAGAGAAGCCGGGACGACGCGCTCACGATGCTCGGCAAGCTGGTGGATATTTACCGCGACAAGGCCTGACTCCGGCAGGCGGCATTGCGTCGGCATCCGGGCGGCATCCGGGAGGAGGCAATTGTGGCAAACCGCCGGTTTGGCGCCGAAACGGGGCTGAAACCGGTAAAACCCATAAGCGCGGGCTTATGGATGCGGTTTTGCATAAGTCGTCGCTTATCTATCCCGCCCATCGCCGGTTAGGCCGGGCCGAGACGCTCCAGAATTGCATCGTCATCGATCCCGGTCATGGCGCCCGGAGTGAGGCCGCGATTAGCTTCGAGGCGGGTTGCGATATAACCGTCGGCGACCGGACCCGGCGCGGTTCTGAGCAGGACGGATGCCGTCAGAAGCGTCGCGGCCCGTTCAGTAAAGAGGCGGGCATCGATTTCCTCTACCCCGCCCCCGAACCGGCCGTCATGCGCGGCGAGCGCGGCGTCGTATCGCCGGTCCGCGCCGGTGGCGGCGGCCAGGTCCAGGCGGAGGGCCTCCGCGGCCTCGGGATCGCGGGTAAGGCTGCGCAGGACGTCGAGGCAGATGACATTGCCCGAGCCCTCCCAGATCCCGTTGAGCGGCGCCTCGCGGTAGAGCATGGGCATCGGGGTCTCTTCGACATAGCCCATGCCGCCGAGCACCTCCATCGCCTCGGCGGTGACGACCGGGCAGCGCTTGTTCGAGAGGTACTTGGCCAGCGCCACTGCGATCCGGGCGAAGGGGCGCTGCGCGGGATCGTCGAACGCAGCGGCAACGCGCAGACCGAGCGCCGTCGCGCCCTCCCAATCGAGTGCGAGATCGGCGAGGACGCGGCGCATGAGCGGCTGATCGATGAGCTTGCGCTGGAAGGCGGTGCGACGGGCGGTCCACCAATGGGCCTCGGCGAGTGCGGCGCGCATGATCCCGGCGGGCGCCATGGCGGTGTCGAGCCGGGTGTGATGGACCATCTCGATGATGGTGGCCACGCCGCGTCCCTCCTCCCCGAGGCGATAGGCCAGGGCGCCGTGATATTCGATCTCGGCCGAGGCGTTGGCGTGATTGCCGAGTTTGTCCTTGAGCCGCATCAGGTGGATCGCGTTGGGACCGTGATCCAGCCAGCGGGGGACGAGAAAGCAGGTCAGGCCGGCCGGTGCCTGCGCCAGGGTGAGAAAGCCGTCGGACATGGGCGCCGAGCAAAACCATTTATGGCCGGTCAGCCGGTAGTGATCGCCCGCCGGTTCGGCCCGGGTCGTGTTGGCGCGCACGTCCGAGCCGCCCTGCTTTTCGGTCATCGCCATGCCGAGCGTCGCGGCGCCCTTGGTCTCGATAGGCCGCGCGGCGGGGTGATAGCCGCGCGCGGTCAGCTTGGGGATCCACGTGGCCGCCAGATCGGGATCGGCGCGCAGGGCGGGCACGGCGGCATAGCTCATCGTCATCGGGCAGCAGACGCCTGGTTCGATCTGGGTCACCAGATAGACCAGCGCAGCATGGGTCGCGTGGCTGCCGCCGGTCCAGGGGGCGGCGGAGTAGCCCGCCTCCATCCCCAGCGTCATCAGGCGGTGATAGGCGGGATGAAACTCAACCACGTCGGATCGCCGCCCGGTCCGGTCGAAGGCGATCAGCCGGGGCGGCATGCGCCGCGCTTCTTCCCCGAGCGTCCAGGCATCCAGTTCGGCGGCGGCGCGCCCGAACGCCTCTTGCGGGATGCCGCCCTGGGCAGCGAGGTGCTGCTGAAGGGTCGGATCGTCCGCCCAGGGATCGCGCGGCCCCGTCCGGTGCGGCTGGTTGAAAACCTCATGCGTGGCAGACATGCGCAAAGCCTAGCGAAAGGGGATTCACAAAGCGAATCGGATATGCGAGTCTGCCTTGAACCGAAGGCGTTCAGATCTTCGGCACTGAGGCATTGGCAGGTTATGACAGTACGGTCGCGATCGGCGTTGGGCGGTCTTCTTTACGGCGGAGGCACATTGCTTCTGGCGCTTTATTTTACCTTTGCCGCGGTGCAAGGCGATTATGGCCTGTTTCGCCGGGCCGAGATCGATGCCGAGGCCGCGCAACTGACGGCCGAGCTTGAGGCGCTGAACCACGACGTGGCCGAGATGGAGATCCTCACCCGGCGCTTGTCGGACGATTTTCTGGACCTGGATCTGCTGGACGAGCGCGCGCGCGACATGCTGGGCATGGTGCGCGCAGACGAGATCGTTATTCGCTGAAGAAACTCCCCATTTTCAAGGAACCGGACCGGCACGAGAGGCTTGTCTCGCCAAGGGAAATGCGACCGAAGGAATTGGGGGTCGCAATCCTGAAAAGGCTGGGCTAGGGATTGTTTAGCGTTAAACTATCCTCAAACCTCGCCCCAGGGAGGTGCCGAATGGCCGCACGCAAGACGACGAAAAAGCCCAATATCTCGGCCGAAGAGCTGACGCATTACTACCGGGAGATGCTCCTAATCCGGCGGTTCGAGGAGAAGGCGGGTCAGCTTTACGGGATGGGGCTGATCGGCGGCTTTTGCCATCTTTACATCGGTCAGGAAGCGGTCGTCGTGGGCCTTGAGGCGGCGGCGGAGGAGGGCGACAAGCGCGTGACATCCTACCGCGACCACGGGCATATGCTGGCCTGCGGCATGGATCCCAAGGGCGTCATGGCCGAGCTGACGGGCCGCGAGGGCGGGTATTCGCGCGGCAAGGGCGGCTCGATGCATATGTTCTCGAAGGAAAAGCATTTCTATGGCGGGCACGGGATCGTGGCTGCGCAGGTGCCGATCGGCGCGGGGCTTGCCTTTTCGGACAAGTATCGGGGCGATGACCGCGTGACGTTTACCTATTTCGGCGACGGGGCGGCCAATCAGGGGCAGGTCTACGAGACCTACAACATGGCCGAGCTGTGGGATCTGCCGGTCGTCTTCGTGATCGAGAACAACCAATATGCGATGGGCACCTCCGTCAAGCGGTCGACCAAGTCGCCGTCCTTGTGGGAGCGTGGGGCGGCCTATGGCATCCCGGGCGAAGAGGTCGACGGGATGGACGTGCTGGCCGTCAAGGCGGCTGGAGAGAAGGCGGTCGCGCACTGCCGCGCCGGGAAGGGCCCCTACATCCTCGAGGTGAAGACCTACCGCTATCGCGGCCATTCGATGTCGGATCCGGCCAAGTACCGCACCCGCGAGGAAGTCCAGAAGATGCGCGAGGAGCGCGATCCGATCGAGGGCGTCAAGCAGATGCTGCTGACCGGCAAACATGCCAGCGAGGACGATCTCAAGGCGATCGACAAGGAGATCAAGGATATCGTCAACGAAGCGGCGGAGTTCTCCAAGGAAAGCCCCGAGCCCGATGTCAGCGAGCTTTGGACCGATATCCTGACCGACGAAGTGCCGCAGGAGGTATCGGCTTGATCCGTGGAGCCCTCCGACCTGCCATCGATCCCGTTTCCGCCGTTCTGGGTTCTGCTGCTTGGCATCGCACTTGTCGTGGTCATCTCTCCGGTTGTCGCTCTGGTGGTTCGCAAGGTGATGCGCCCGCAGGTCGATCTGCCCTTTGCTCAGACGCTGGAAATCGTGGGGTCCGCCCTGCTCGCCTGGATGGTAACCGCGCTGGTGATCGCACCCCTCCTGCTCTTTCTGACGGGGCTGAGCCGCGTCTTTCCATCGGTCGCGGGTGGCGCGCCGCTGGGCATCCTCGCCTACTGGCTGACGTTTCGATACCTGATCGGGCGGCACGTGCCGGGGGGCACTCCAACCGGGCGCGCCACGATCTGGGGCGTGGTCACGGCGCTCGGCGTGCAGGCCGGGCTGGCTTTCCTCTTTTTCGCGATCGTGTCCGCGATGTTTTCGGGCCATTCGGGCCTGTAACGGCGGATCCTGGCATTCCCCCCTCTTCGGAGATCTTCCATGGCAACTGAAATCCTCATGCCCGCCCTGTCCCCGACGATGGAGGAAGGCACGCTCGCCAAATGGCTCAAGAAGGAGGGCGATGCGGTTTCTTCGGGCGATATCATCGCCGAGATCGAAACCGACAAGGCGACGATGGAGTTCGAGGCCGTCGATGAGGGCATCCTCGGCAAGATCCTGGTCGAGGAAGGCACCGAGGGGGTCAAGGTGAACGCCCCCATCGCCGTGCTGGTCGAGGACGGAGAGGACGCCTCCGATGTCGAGGTGTCCGAGGCGCCGGCCCAGGCCCCTGCCCCGGCCGACAAGGAGCAATCCTCCGAAACCGCGCCTGCCGCCGCAAAAAGCCATCCCGAGCCGCAGGTCGACCGCTCGCCGGACTGGGCCGAGGGCACCGAGCTGAAATCGATGACGGTCCGCGAGGCGCTGCGGGATGCGATGGCCGAAGAGATGCGCAGCACCGACGAGGTCTTCGTCATGGGCGAGGAGGTCGCCGAATATCAGGGCGCCTACAAGATCACCCAAGGTCTGCTGGACGAGTTCGGCGACAAGCGGGTGATCGACACACCGATCACCGAACACGGTTTTGCCGGTCTGGGCGTCGGCGCGGCCTTCGGCGGCCTGCGCCCGATCGTGGAGTTCATGACGTTCAACTTCGCCATGCAAGCCATTGACCAGATTATCAATTCGGCAGCCAAGACGCTCTATATGTCAGGCGGTCAGATGGGCTGCCCCATCGTCTTTCGCGGCCCGAATGGCGCGGCGGCCCGGGTGGGCGCGCAGCATTCCCAGGACTACGCGGCCTGGTATTCGATGGTCCCCGGCCTGAAGGTCGCGATGCCCTATACGGCCGCGGATGCGAAGGGGCTTCTGAAAAGCGCCATTCGCGATCCCAACCCGGTGATCTTTCTGGAAAACGAGATCCTTTACGGCCGCTCCTTCGACGTGCCCGTGCTCGATGATTTCACGGTCCCCTTCGGCAAGGCGCGGATCGCCCGGACAGGCTCGGACGTGACGATCGTCAGCTTCGGGATCGGCATGACCTATGCGATGGAGGCGGCCGAGCGGCTGGCAGGCGACGGGATCGAGGCGGAGGTGATCGACCTGCGCACCCTGCGCCCGATGGATCGCGGCGCGATCATCGAAAGCGTCAAGAAAACCAACCGCTGCGTGACGGTCGAGGAAGGCTGGCCTGTCGGCTCGATCGGGAACCATATCTCGGCGGTGCTGATGGAAGAGGCGTTCGACTATCTCGACGCGCCGGTCATCAACTGCACAGGCAAGGACGTGCCGATGCCCTATGCGGCCAACCTCGAAAAGCTGGCGCTGGTGACCACCGACGAAGTGGTCGAGGCGGCGCGGAAGGTGACCTATTCGTGAGCGTCCGGATCGATGTGAGGGGCCGCGATGCGGCGGCAGAGACCTACCGGCTGACCGTGCTTCTGCCGGGCGGTCCGGTCGATGTGGCGCTGCCGGAGCGACTGGCCGGGCAGGCTCCGTCGCACCAGACGGCCTACGACTTCATCGCCAGCCGCAGCGCCGCCATCGCCGCCGCGACCGAGGCTCGCCTGGCAGGCCGGACGCCCCGCGCACCTTATGATACTCTCACCCTGATCGGGGAGCCGACCCATGCCGACTGAAATCCTGATGCCCGCGCTCTCGCCCACTATGGAAGAGGGCACGCTTGCCAAATGGCTGGTCAAGGAGGGCGACACCGTCTCTTCGGGCGATCTTCTGGCCGAGATCGAGACCGACAAGGCCACGATGGAATTCGAGGCCGTCGACGAGGGCACGGTCGGCAAGATCCTCGTCGCGGACGGCACCGAAGGCGTCAAGGTGAACTCGCCCATCGCGGTGCTCCTCGAGGATGGCGAAAGCGCGGAGGATATCGGCGACGTCTCCTCCGAGCCGAAGGACGCGCCTGCCTCCGCCGAAGCCGCTCCGGCGGAGCCGTCGGCGCAGACCGAACCGGCCGAGGGCTATGGCCGCAATGGCGCAGCGCAGGATGCAGAAAGAGACCCCGGATCAAGTCCGGGGCGCGCCCCGTCAGGCCGCGTCTTCGCCTCCCCTCTCGCCCGCCGGATCGCCAAGGACAAGGGGCTCGATCTGGCCGCGATCAAGGGATCCGGGCCGAAAGGGCGGATCATCAAGGCGGATGTGGAGGGCCACGAGCCGTCCAAATCCGTCCCGGCGTCCGAGGCCGCACCCCGCGCCGCAAGCGAGGCCCCTAAGGCAGCCGCCGGTCCGTCAGCGCAGGCCGTGCTCAAAATGTACGAGGATCGCGACACCGAGGAGGTCACGCTCGACGGGATGCGCAAGACGATCGCGGCCCGCCTGACCGAGGCCAAGCAGACGATCCCGCATTTCTACCTGCGCCGCGATATCCAGCTTGACGCGTTGCTCAAATTCCGCGGCGATCTGAACAAACAGCTCGAGGGCCGCGGCGTGAAGCTGTCGGTCAACGATTTCATCATCAAGGCGGGGGCCCTGGCCCTCCAAGCCGTGCCCGACGCCAATGCCGTCTGGGCCGAGGACCGGATCCTTAAGCTCAAACCCTCCGATGTCGCGGTCGCCGTTGCCATCGAAGGCGGTCTCTTCACCCCTGTCCTCAGGGACGCGCATCTCAAATCCCTCTCGGCGCTCTCCGCCGAGATGAAAGATCTGGCCACCCGCGCCCGCGACCGCAAGCTCGCACCGCATGAATATCAGGGCGGCAGCTTTGCGATTTCGAACCTCGGGATGTTCGGGATCGACAATTTCGACGCGGTCATCAACCCGCCGCATGGCTCGATCCTGGCGGTCGGCGCGGGCACCAAGAAGCCGATCGTCGGCAAGGACGGAGAGCTCACCACCGCCACCGTCATGTCGGTCACGCTCAGCGTCGATCATCGGGTCATCGATGGCGCGCTCGGGGCGGAGTTCCTGCAGGCCATGGTCGACAACCTCGAAAACCCGGTCGTCATGCTGGCCTGAGGTCCATCTTCACCTGGCGCGAAATATGCCGGGGATTTTCAAGGGGCAGCGCCCCTTGAAGGCCTGCGTGGCCTGAACGCAAAAGGATCTCGCGTGGCGCAGCCACTCCGGCGGATCACTGGCCCAAAAGCTGATCCATGGTCACGGAAGGCTGCGAGCAGCCCGCCTCGCCCACGATCCGGGCGGGAACGCCCGCCACGGTCTTCATCGGCGGCACGTCTTCCAGTACCACCGATCCGGCCGCGATCCGGCTGCAATGGCCAACGGTGATATTGCCCAGCACCTTCGCCCCCGCGCCGATCAGCACGCCGTTCTCGATCTTGGGATGACGATCGTCATCCTCCTTGCCGGTCCCGCCCAGCGTCACCGAATGCAGCATCGAGACATTGTCGCCCACGACCGCCGTCTCTCCGATGACGATGGAATGGGCGTGATCGATCATGATCCCGCGCCCGATCCGGGCGGCCGGATGGATATCGATGCCGAAGACTTCGCTCACGCGCATCTGCACGAAATAGGCCAGATCCCGGTGCCCCTCCTCCCACAGCCAATGGCCCAGCCGGTAGGCCTGAACCGCCTGAAATCCTTTGAAATACAAAAGCGGCTGCATCAGCCGGTGGCAGGCGGGATCGCGTTCATAGACCGCCACCAGATCGGCGCGCGCGGCCGCGATCAACGCTCCATCTTCGGCGAAGGCCTCGTCAGCCAACTCGCGCAGGATCTGCTCGGACATCTCCGCCGAGGCCAGTTTCAGCGAAATCCGGAAGGCGAGCGCGCCCTCCAAAGACCGGTGATGCAGGATCGAGGAATGGACAAGGCCGCCCAAAAGCGGCTCGGACCGAACGGCCTCTTCGGCTTCGGTCTCGATACGGGACCAGACAGGATCGATCTGGGCCAGGCTCTTTTTGACGGTCGCCATCTCGGGATCTCCTCGCTCGTGTCCCTGATTATGGCAAATAGGCGTTTGCTGCCAAGATCAAAGATGTGGACAAGGATATCACGATTTGGAATGCCGGTCGCTGCGGCGGGCGGGAACCTGCCTCCAATCGTCCAGACCGGTCAGCGCGGTGCGCAGGATATCGGTCCAGACGGGGTCGTAACGAGGCCGCGCAGGCGCCAGAGCGCCGGCCAGCGCGGCCGCCGCCAGCGTGCCGTCCCCCCAATCGGGATGGGCCCGCCCTGTCCGCCGGCGCCAAAGATCGGCCATATGCGCGCGTTCGCATAAGGCGCGCATCGCGGCGGGCCGCTCGGGCGCGGGCAGGCGCAAAAGCGCCCGCGCCGCAAGGTCGATATCGACAGAAAGAACCGCGCGCATCACAAGGCGAAGGTCCGCCGGACAAAGGGCCCTGGCCCGAACCGGTCCGAGACCTGCGCCACGCCGATCTGGACCGATCCGGCAATGCCATCCGCCGCCTGCGCGGCCGCCGTGTAGCGCCAGTTCGGCGCGTCCAGCAGGACCTCGCGCAGAACCGCTTCGGCCCGGTAGACCCGCAGGATGTATTGCTCGCGATCCTCGCCCAGCGGCACGTCGAGACCCGCCCAGCTGTCCCCGTCAATCCGGGTTCTGCGGATCCATGTCAGATCCAGATCGGTGCCAGAGAGAGCGCCGGACAGATGACCCGGGCGATAGGGCCGCAGACCGTTCCCCTGAAACGTCTGGACAAGATAATCATAGGCCGGATCGTCGATGGGCCGCTGCGCCGGTCCATAGCGGAAATGCTGCTCGCCCCCCCTCAGCGACGCGGGCATCTCAAGCTGCCGGGGCGCCCCATCAAGAAGCACGAACCGCGATCCCGGCGGCCAATCCGCCGGAGCGATCCCGTCGCTGCCCGCCTGACCGCGTAGGCGCAGCGTCAGATCATAGGTCTCCTCGCCCACCAGGGTCGCGGTAGCGAACTGAAAGACCTCCCAGCGATCCGGCGATCCGTCCCCGATGGCCGCGACATTGGCGCCCGAGAAGAGACGCTCCAGCGCGACGCTGCTCAACTCTCCACGGACCAGCTTGACCCTGAGCCCGGCCCCCCGGTCCAGCACGCCGGGTCTGGCCTGAAAGAGCGGCGTCTGCGTAATCCCGACCACGGACCGCGCGGCGAAGATATCGCTCAGCGCGTAGTCGCTGTCCTGCGTCGAGCCATAGAGCGCGACCGATCCCGGCCATGGCACCCCGGTAAAGGCCACATGCGGCGCATGGGGAGCCTCGTCCCCGCTCAGAAGCGGCAGATCGAGGAAGGTGGCCGCAACCGGCACCGGCGCCAGGAAGGCGCTTTTTGGAACGCCCTCCTCGAGCAATTCATGCGGGCGATAGGTCTCGGGCTCGACCCGCGTCGCCTCGATCATCTGGGCCTCTGTCTGCTCGACCCGGTCGACCCGGAAGAGCCCGCGCTCGGGCACCTGAACGACATCGCCCGCGCCCACATCGAGCCGCGAGGGCGGCAGCGTGAGCGTGAGCGTGTCGCGCGCCACCCGCGCTTCGGAGAGCCAGCGTTCGGCGATCCGCTGCCCTTCGGCGCGGGTCAGGACCAAGGACAGATCCGATTGCGAAACTGAGGCCGACCCATCGCCCGGAAAGACCGCTTCGGAGGAGGCCACCGCATAGCTGTCATCGCCTTCGACATAGCTTACCCGCACGCGGCCCGATGTTTCGGCCTCGGGCAGGCGCACCGCCTCCACCGGTCCGTCCGCATCCGCCTCTTGTACCAGATGATCGAGCGTCACAGCCCGGCTTTCGCGCCCGGTCCGGGTCTGAAAGACGATCTTGCCGTCCCGCTCGACCGCATCGAAGCCGTAGGCGATCATGAGCGGCTGAAGCGCCGCCCGCGCCGTTGTCACATCGCTGAGGGCATAGCCGCGCACGAGCCCCCACAGCTCGGACGTGTCGTAGTCGCTGAGGCCTGCACGTTCGCAAATTTCCTCGACCACCGAGGCAAGCGGACGGGCCGACGCGCGCCCCGTGATCCAATGACCGCGCGCGTGATTGGCCCCGTCGCTCCAGGTGTCGCGGTCGTTGGGGAAGAACGGAAAGGGCCGCGCGTCCCAGGCCCAGACATGGGACCGGTTGAACCGAAGCAAGCGAACGCCTGTTTCGGGCAGGATCGGATTGTTCCATTCCTGCGAATAGAAAAGGAACATCGCCCGCAGATATTGCAGTTGCATGAAATCGTCGCGCAGCCCGTTCGAATAGCGGGGCAGGCTGGATTCCGAGGATTTCGGGTCGACGAATTTGTTGGGCTGGTTGGTGCCCTTGTCGATGGCCGCGCAGCCCAGCTCGGTGAACCAGATCTGCTTTGATCCCGGCACCCAAGGGGTCGGATCGGACTGGCGCACCCCGCCGATGCGGTTGTGATGCGCATTCGACCACCAGCCCTTGAGATCCTTGTAGCGAAAGACCCAAGGTTCGTTATAGGCGCCATCGGTGATCGGCGTGCGGATCTGCGCGGCCCGCGCTTCGGGCGAATGGTAGTACCAGTCGTAGCCCTCCCCGCCCGCGATATTCGAGGTCAGGTATTGGAGGTTGTAGATCGATCCCCAATGGGCATCGGCGTGATCTTCGCCATCGCGCCAGTCCGAGAGCGGCATGTAATTGTCAATGCCGATGAAATCGATCGCGTCATCCGCCCAAAGCGGGTCGAGATGGAAAAAGACATCGCCCGATCCATCCTGGGGATGGTAGCCGAAATATTCCGACCAGTCGGCGGCATAGCCAATATTGGTCTCGGGCCCGAGGATCGCGCGCACCTCGCGGGCCAGCCGGACAAGCTCGGCGACCGCCGGAAAGCTGTTCCCGGCCCCGCGGATCTGCGTCAGGCCGCGCATTTCGGAGCCGATGCAAAAGCTGTCGATCCCGCCCGCCGCCGCGCAAAGATGCGCGTAATGCAGAATGAAGCGGCGATAGGACCATTCGGGCGGTCCGGAATAGGTGATCGTCGAGCCATCGCGGCGGAAATGCTCGGGGCGCGCCTCGCCAAAGAACGCGGCGACCTCGGCGTCGGCCGCCGCCGTGCCATCGGTCGAGCCGGGCTGGCCCGGCGCCTTGAGCGTCGTGATCCGCCCGCGCCAGGGCAGCACCGCCTGATCGGGCGCATCGCTGTAAGGATCTGCGCGTCCGTTTCCGGCAAGCTGCTCCATCAGGATGAACGGATAAAAGACGACGCGCTTTTGCTGGCCCGCCAGATGCTGGATCGACTGGATCACCGACGCATCCGACGGCGTGCCGCCATAGACCGGCCTTCCCTCCTCGGTCGGCACGACCTCGGCCTGGCTGCGACCGGTTCCCGAAACCTGCCAGCCTCCGCCCCCATCCGAGCGTTCGACCTTGGGTTTCAGCCGGCAATTGCCCGCCCGCAGATCGTCCCCGAACCACGACACGATCAGCGAGACCGAGACGCATTTCGGCACCTCTTCGACCAGCGCCTCGACCGAGGTGACGAAATCGGTCTTGCCCGACGGCGTGTTAATATTGGCGATCTCGGTGCGGCCATACTCGATCTGCCGCCGCACCGGAGAGGTGGCGAGCGAAAACTCACCGCTGCCCGGCATCATTGCGACAGCCTGCACGATCTGCGGGATATCCTGGGGCGGCAGATCCTCGGGCACCGGGCGCATCACCTCGAACGAGAGCTGCGGGATCCGGTTGCCGAACTGGCCAAGCGGCAGATCGTCGAGCACGACATAGGCCGTCCCGCGATAGGCGGGGACATTGCCCGCCCCCTCGATCGCCTCGATCTTGGCGTCGGGAAGCTGATCGGCGCTGCCCGTATAGACGCGCATGTTCAGATCGTCGCGCGCGATCTCGATCCCATCGGCCCAGACCCGCCCGACGCGGCTGATCTCGCCATCGCACAAGGCAAGCGCCATGTTGACGTAGTAGCTGTATTCCTTGGTCTTGGGCTGGCTCGGCGCGCCGCCTTTGCCGCCGCCGCCTCCGCCCGATGTCTTCGTCCTTTCGCGAAACTTCGACGCCCAGATCACCTGGCCAGAGATCCGCATCCGTCCGAAGACGCGCGGGATCGCCGTCCCTTCGCTGGCGCCCGTCAGACGGAACCGGTCGACGCGCCCGACCTCGACCGTCTGGCTGCCCGATCCCATGAGGCGCTGGTCGATCACCCGGCCAAGCGCCGCCCCGGCGGCCCGCCCGATGACGGCTGTCGAAAGGCCAAGGACCGATCCGCCGATCGTGCCGCCAATGGCCATGCCCGCCGCGGAAAGAACAAGTGTCGCCATCAGATAGTCCTTTCAGGAAAGGCAAACCGCGCCACGATCCGGCGGCGCCAAGGTGCGCTCAGCGGGCTTTCGACCACGCCGTGCCCGGAATAGGCGTGAATGAACGAGGCTTCGGCGCAGATGCGCGCCTGAAGCCCAAGATGCTTGGCCACCGCGCCGGGCCGCATCCGAAAAAGGAGGACATCTCCGGGCGCCTCATCGACAAGATCGCGCGCCTCAAGATGCCGCACAGCCGCGCGCCAGAGCACCTCGTCGCCCTGCGGCTCGGACCAGTCGGCGCTGTAGGGCGGCACGCGTTCGGGCTCGGATCCATAGCAGTCGCGCCAGACGCCGCGCAGCAGGCCAAGGCAATCCGTGCCCGCCCCCTTGACCGAGGCCTGATGCAGGTAAGGCGTGCCGATCCAATCGCGCGCCGCCGCGACGACCGCGCTCATCGCGTCCGGCTCCCGCCGCTATTGTCACCCGAACGCGTCGGTACGCTGATCAGCCAGTCCTCGCCGGGGATATCCGGAAAGCCCTGAAAGTTGAGGTAGTTGTTGAACTTGAGCCGACAGGTCTCGGCCCGCTTGTCGCAGCCTGCCGTCATCCGCAGCGTATCGCCCTCGGCCACATCCGCCCGGATCGGAGCCCAAAGCTCCACCACGCGCACCCCGTCGATGACGCGGTCATGCTTGATGACACCCGACAGCCCCACGGCCGCGCCGTTCGTCAGCGTCAGCGTGCCGCGCTCGAACCAGCGGTCCTCGAAATCCAGAAGACCGGGAAAGCGAAAAACCTGACCCTCCGTCTCCGCGCTCGCAATTTGGGTCGTTACATAGCCGTCCGCGCTAAGATCGAAGCGGCAGTCCTCATCGCCCAGAACCGCGCCGCAGCCGCGCTGAAAGACGCGGCCCATCGGCTCGTTCAGCTTTTCGGCCAGACCGCGCAGCTCGGCGTGGAAGGCGCCGCCCTGACGCCGGATCTCTCCGATCGAGCCCTTGAACTGCAGCATCCGCTCGCTGACATCGGACCAGTTGACCAGCCAGGCGCGCACCTCGGCGCCATCGAAGCGCCCCGCCTCGATATCGGCCTCGCGGATCGACGCATCGCTCAGCGCGCCCATCGCCTCGGTATTGTCCACGGACAGGCCGGTCGTCTGGCTCAGCGCCTTGGCGGTCAGACCGCTATCGGCCCGGAACGAGATATCCTCGAAGCTCAACTCGACATCGTGATCGGTAAATCCCAGAACCGTCCCGTCCGCCCGCGTCACCGCCCAGCAGCGACAAACCGTGGTCGTCCCGGTCCCGAGATGCTCCAGAAGCGCGCTCATACCCGCACCTCGACGATGGGCACGTTCGGCACTTCGCCCGCGCGAAAGCTGGCGACCGAGGTCTGGATCCGGTCGATATCGAACCGCACCGGCACGTCGAATTCAAAGCCGGCCCGGATCGTCGCCCCCTTGGTGGGCGGTTCGGTAAAGGACACAAGCCCCGTCGCCAGGTCGATCTCGAAATCGATGCTTTCCTGAAGCTCGACCTGCCCCAGCGCGATCCGCACCGTGCCCGCAACCGGTTTGCGGATCGGACGGGCATAGCACTGCTCGCCCGACGCATAGTCCTTGATCAGGGGAAAGACATCTTGCTGATCAGGCGTCCCATACCCGATAATTTGGTCAAAGGCCGTCACCTCCTTGGAGGGCAGGCTCGACTTGAAATCCCCCCAGTCCTTCCAGCGAAACCCGAACAGCTGCCCCTGACGCGCCTCGAAGAACGCGATCAGTGCCTCGACATCATCCAGCGACCGCAGACCCACGCCCGCATCGTAGCGCCTGCGCGAATCCCTCCAGGGCGTGTTGCGCTCTTCGAACCCGTTGGCCAGCGTCACGACCTCCGTGCGCCGCTCGGGGCCCCCGACCGAGCCAAAGCTCAGCGCGGCGGGAAATCTCACCTCGTGAAAGCTCATCTACTGCTCCTCATGCGTTGCGCTGGCCGCGGCCCAGCATCCGGCTCATCTGAGCGGCGATCTGACCCTGGCTGCGCTGGAACCCGACGACATCGGGTGTTGTGATGTTCATGACGACCTGCGACGCGCCGCCGCCCTGCGCGCGCACGCCCAGACGCCCGTCGGCGCCGCGCGTCAGCGGCATGATCGCCTCGGGCCCCGCCTCGCCCATCAGGCCCATGCCGCCGCGCATCGGAAAGGTCACCGGCCCGCTGACGACGCCGCCCTTGGCAAAGGGCGTCACCCGCCCCGAGGTGAAGGCGCCGCCTTTCTCGAACGGCATCAGCCCGCTGACGATCGAGTTGATCCCGTCCGAGATCAGCCCGCCGAAATGATCCGTCACCGGACGCATCGCGCTGTTGTAGGCGGTGTCGATGATCGACCGGCCCAGCACATCAAGCGCATCGGCCAGCTTCATCCCGTCAAAGGCCAGCCCATCAAAGGCGCGCCTGAGGCCCCGGCTGATCCCGCTTTCCAGATTGCCCAGATCGCGCACCGTGCCGTCCATCCCGCCGCGCAGGCTCGCCAGTTCGGCGCCAAAGGCCGCCGTCATGCGGCTTGCCTCGCCCAGATCGCTCTCCAGCCCGTTCAGCTCCGAGCCAAGCTCGTCATAGTCCGCCATCCTGTCCTCCGTCCGCGTCGGGATATGCCGCCGCCAGTTCCTCAAGCCGGGACCGCCCCAGCGGCGCCTCAGCCGCGCTGCGTCCCAGCACAAACATCAGCTCTGCCGGGCTCAGCGCCCAGAACTCTGCCGGCCGCAAACCGGCACCATGCAGCCCGGCCCGCATCAGGCCGGGCCAGTCGAGCCCCCTCATGGCTGCGAAAAAGCCCGCGCCAAAAGCGCCGCCGCCGCCTTAGCCGCGCCCACCGGGCCGCCTTCGATCTCGGCGGTCAGCAGATCCGCCCGGCGCCCTTGCCAGCCGCCACCGCGTAGGCCCGCCACGACCAGCGCCATGACATCGCCCGCGCGGAACCCGCCCGCCTCGAACCGCTCGACCAGATCGACGATCCCCTCGCTTTCAAGCTCGGCCTCCAGTTCGGCCAGCGCGCCCAGCGTCAGCTTGCAGACATGCCGCTGGCCATCGATCACCAGGCTCACCTCTCCTGCGAAGGGATTGCCCATCACAAAGCCACGAAGCTCAGCTCACCGGCCGAGGCCATGCTCAGCTCATAGGTCGCCTCGCCCTGAAGCTGGCCCGCATATTCGATCGACGCGATCTGGAACGCGCCTTCGATCGTGCCGAAATCAGGGATGATGACCTGAAAGTTCGGCACCTCTCCATCGAAAAAGACCTGCCGGATCCGCTCGTCCGTCGCCGCATCCTTGAAGATGCCCGACCCCGAGAGCGCCGCGCTTTTCACGCCCGCGCCGCCCAGCAATTCGCGCCAGCCGCCCTGGCTTTCCAGCGAGGTCACATCGACGCTTTCCGCGTTGAAGCTGATCCGCGTCGCCCGCAACCCGGCGGCGGTCTCAAACAGGCCATCGCCTGTCATGTCGATCTTGATAAGAAGGTCCTTGCCGTTCTGAGCCGCCATGAACTTTACTCCATAAGTCGTTGATTAAGCGTCGTCGTCGACGATCGCGCGAAAGATGAGATCGATCCGCCGGACCCCCTCCTGAGAGGTCCGCCGCGCCCGGGCTCGCAGGAAATCCAGCGCGACCAGCGTGCCGCGCTCGAGCGTCAGATCGGCATCCGAGAGAAGATCGCTGATCTCTCCGGCCACCGCCTTGGCGCCGCGAAACCCGCTGGCATCGCTGATCACCGAAACAGTGAAATCGTGCCGCGCGACCTTCGCGCCCGCCCCCGACCGGTCGCGGACCGTCTCCGGGCCCAGCGTCACGTAAAGCTCGGGCAGAGGTCCGGCGGGCAGCGCATCGAAAACCGGCGCGCTGATCGCCTCCAGCGCCCCGTAAACGGCGGCCTGCAGCGCCTGCGAGATGGCATAGCTCATACGGTCACCTCCTCGGCGCTGCAGACCAGATACCGGCGGCTCGCATCGCGCTCGGCGACCGCATCGATCCGGTAGAACCGGCCGCCGTCGCGGAACCGCTGCCCAGGGGCAGGCCGCGACCGCGCACCCACGGGCGCGGCCCGCACGGTGATCCGGTAGGGCACGGCCGAGACCGCCGTCGTCACGCCTGCCTTGGCGCGTCCCCGCCCCGGCGTGATCTCGGCCCAGAGCGATCCGAGGATCTCCCAGCTCGAGCTGTAGCCCCCCGCCCCATCCGGCGCCTCGACCCGGTGCTCAAGAACCAGCGCGCGGTTCAGATGCGGGATCATCGCGCCGCTCCCGGCCCGATCCGGCGGGCCTTGTAGCGCTCGATCAACGCGGTCACGCCGAACGGCATGCAGCCATCGCCCAAAGCGGTCTCGTGGCGGTATTCGTAGTAATGCGCGGCCAGCAGCAGCACCGCCTGCGCCAGATCGGACGGCAGCGCGTCCCAGCTTGCGCCATAGCCCGCGCGCAGCCGGATCATCACCGCCCCGCCCACCGGGATCGCGGGCAACGCGCCCGACACCGCCACGAGCCAGGGCACCTGCGCATCCGGCTCCAGCCGAAGGCTCGAGGCGGCAACCGCGCTCTCCGATCCGTCCCGCGCCACCGCGCGGACCGACGTGATCTCCTGCACCGGTGCCAAGGGCAGCGGCTGCGCGCCGGTATTGCGCCACATCGTCAGACGCAGCAAAAAGTCCCGCGTGATCAGCGCCTTGCCGGTTCGCCCTTCAATCCCGGCAATCGCGGCACGCAAGAAACTCTCCAGCACGCCATCCTGCAATCCGGTCTCGCCAAAGCCCGTGCCAAGCCGCAGGTGGTCTTTGAATTGCGCGACCGGCAGCGCGCCCACGGGCACGGCGGTCTCTTCGGTCAACATCATCGTCGGTCTCCAGCAAAAGGCCGTTCAGGTCAGGTGGGCGCACGCCACCGCACCCCTCGGACGGAAGGAAGCAGCTAGACGGTGCGGCTTGCCTCATGGCGTGCGCCCGTCGGGATGGACCGGCTCTGACCGAGCCGGACCACCCCATCCGCAGGTCCCGCTTAGGTGGTCGACGCCTTGAGGACCTTGATCGCAGCGAAATCGCTCACATCCCCGCCCACACGCTTGGTCGCGTAGAAAAGAACATGCGGCTTGGCCGAGAACGGATCGCGCAGGATACGCAGGTCGGGCCGCTCGGCGACGGTATAGCCGGTCGCGAAATCGCCGAAGGCGATCGAGTGGGATCCGGACGCCAGATCGGGCATGTCCTCGGCGATCAGAACGGGATAGCCGACCAGCCGCGCAGGCTCTCCGGCGGCCAGACCGTCGGACCACAGGAAGCGGCCGTCATTGTCCTTGAGCTTGCGGATCTTGCCCGCCGTCTTGGAGTTCATCACGAATGTGCCGTTGGCGCGGTATTCGGCGCCCAGCGCATAAACCAGCTCGATGATCGCATCGGCATCCGTGATGTCGCCATCGCTGCCCGAGGGTACATAACCCAGCTCGCCCCATTCCTCGGTGCCATCGGCCACGATGGGATGACCCAGGAACCCTTTGGGCTTGTCGACACCGTCGCCCGAGACGAAGGCCTGCGCCTCGGAGCGGGCGAATTTCTGCGCGATCCGGCCCGCGAGCCACCCCTCGATATCGAAGGCCGCATCATCGAGCAGCCGCTGCGACGCCTTGGGCAGAGCCGACAGCTCATGGAGCGGGATCGAAATCCGGTCGATGCGCGGCGTATCCGTCTCCGTCACGCCGCCCGCTTCGGCGACCCAGCCTGCGCCCATTTCGGTGTGATCGACGAGCACGTCAAAGGATGTGCTTTCGACCTGCACGACATTGGCGATAGACCGCAGGGAGGCGGTCGAGCTCAGCGTCGATTTCACCGTCTCGGAGGTCTGCGGATCGACCAGATAGCCGCCATCAGCCGCAACAGAGGTGCCCAGCGCCTTGCCTTCCAGCTCCAGCCCGCGCAGCCCGTCATCATCGCCCGAGCGCAGATAGGCGGCAAAGGCCTTCTGATGGGGCTGGCCCTCTTCGGCCTTGGTGTCCAGAAGCGGGCGGCGCGCCGCCAGGGTCTTGCGATCGAGTAGGGTCATACGGTCGTCCTGCCTTTGAAGTTTGGTTTGAATGTCGTCCTTGAACGTCTTGATCTCGCTGGCGAACCCGCTCATCGCGGCCGCCAGATCGCTGGCCGGAGACACAAGCTCCCCGGCCCGAGCCTTCATCTCGGTCTTGCTCATTCTTGATCCTCTGTCAGTTTCGAGAGTGCCGGCTCAGGTCCCGGCAAGCAGACGGCGTCCTTCCTCGATCGCCGCCGCCAGATCGCGCATCCGGGCCGCTTCGGGATCCTCTCCCTTGGCGTCCACGCGCGCTTGAGGAAGCATCGGGAACGTCACCAGCGACACTTCCCAAAGCTCCAGTTCCGACAAGAGCCGTTCGCCCTTCGCCGATGTTCCCGCCTTCACCGTCCGGTAGCCGATCGAGAGCCCGTCGATAGCCCCCGCCGCGACCAAAGCCGCCGCCTCCCGCGCCTGCGCTACCTCGTCCAGAAGGCGTCCTTTGACGTAAAGGCCTCGCTTGTCTTCGCGCACCTCGTCCCAGACGCCGATAGGCTGCGCCGGATCGTGCTGCCACAGCATCTTGACCCGTCCGCCCGCCTCCGTCAGCCGCGTCAGCGACGCGCCATAGGCCCCCGCCTCGACGATATCGCCGCCCTGATCGCAGACCCCGAAAAGCGAGGCATAGCCTTCGATCACCGCGCCTCCGGCCGCCGCTTCGCGCACCGAAACCTCGCCGCCCAGGCGGCAGAATTTGTGTTCCAGATCCATGCTCGTTCCCCCTATGGCGCCACAGTCAGGATCGACTGAAACGCTTGCGCCAAAATCACGCCCACCACGCCGTAGACGGTGAGCCACAGCCGCTTGTCGAGCCGCTCCATCATCGCTTCGATCTTCTCCAGCCGCGTATCGAGCTGCGCGAATTGCAGCGCCGCGATCCGCTCATGCGCCGCGATCCGCATACCGGGCGCGCAATCGAAAGCCTCGAACCCGAAACGCTCCTCGCTCACGTCTCCATCTCCCGCGGCGGCAAGCCCAGTAGACGCCGCTTCTCGGCCTCTGTCAGGAACTCGGCCTCCCCGACGCGCCGCCAAAGCGCCTCTCGCTCCATCGACAGCGCCGGCACGCCGTCCAGATCCGGCGCGAGCGTCAACGTCTCGCCCATGAAATCGGACAGCCAGTCGCCCAGCGCGCCCAGCGCCCGGCTGGCAAAGGGCAGCACCGTCAGCCGGTAGAAGGCCCGGTTCGCCTCGGCGTAATTGGCATAGGTCGCATCCCCGGGGATCCCCAGCAGCATCGGAGGCACCCCGAACGCGACCGAGATCTCCCGCGCCGCCGCTTCCTTGGTCTGCTGAAATTCCATATCCGATGGCGAAAAGCCCATCGGCTTCCAGTCCAGCCCGCCTTCCAGCAGCATCGGCCGCCCCGCATTGCGCGCGCCCTGATGCTGGCTCTCCATCTCCGATTGCAGCCGGTCGAACTGATCGGCCGACAACTGCCCCTGCCCATCGATACCCCGGTAGACGATCGCGCCCGAGGGCCGCGCCGCATTGTCCAGCAGCGCCTTCGACCAGCGCGACGCCGCATTATGCACATCGATGGCCTGCGCCGCCGCCTGCATCGGGCTCAGCCCGTAATGGTCGTCCTGCGGATGAAAGCTCCGGACATGGCAGATCGGAGAGACCCCGCCGCTCAGATCGAACCGATGCTTGCGCCCGCCCACGGCATATTCGTAAGCCACCGGCCAGCCATCGGCGCCGGGCACCAGGCTTATCCGGTCCGAGCGCAGCACATGCAGCTCCACCGGACGCTCCTCGCCCACGGCCTCCACATAGCCGTTGCCGGTCAGCAGGATCTGCCCGTATAGCGCCTCGAGGAACGCCTCGCCGCCCTGCCCCAGATTGGGCCGCGCCAGCAGATCGATCATCGGATGTTCGGCATAGCGCGTCTGCCGGTCCTGCAGGCCCAGCGGCAGCGTCGCCGCGGCCTCGGCGATCAGCTTGACCGCGCGAAAGCCCACCGGATTTCCGGAAAATCCCGTCCGCGTCAGCGAGGCGGCATCGCGCGGGCTCCACGCCACGCGGCCCGCGCTGGCATGCGCGATCACCCGGCCCGTCGCCGAGGCTTTCGCCTGGGGTGCGCTGCGCTTCAGAAAGTCGAACATGCCCGTCTCCTCGAATCCCGACCTCGCGTTTCCGCGTCGTTGAAAGAGGTTTTGACGGCAAAGCCTGAACGAGCCCTGACAGCTCCGCGCGGTGGGTGTTGCGGCCCGGAGGGGCGCAGCCTCAGACCGAGACCAGCCCCAGCACCTCGCTCCGATCCGCCTCGCTGCGGGGGCGATCATGGATCACCGCCCCGCCGCGCATCACGACGATCCGGTCGGCGATCTCCCAGGCGAATTCGAACCGCTGCTCGACCAGAACGATGGCCATGTCGCCTTGCGCCTTCAGACGCGCGATCACCCGCCCGATCTCGGCGATGATCG
The DNA here is from genome assembly GCA_947503775.1 of uncultured Paracoccaceae bacterium. GTDB lineage: Bacteria > Pseudomonadota > Alphaproteobacteria > Rhodobacterales > Rhodobacteraceae > Aestuariibius. The sequence continues at coordinate 488,218 of CANNFE010000001.1, forward strand.
AGGGCTGGATGCCTTCGGTCGGCTCGTCCAGCAGTAAAACCCGGGGCCGCGTGACCAAAGCGCGCGCGATCGCCAGTTGCTGCTGCTGCCCGCCCGACAGATCCCCGCCCCGGCGGCCCGCCATCTCGCGCAGGATCGGGAACAGCTCAAACACCGTCTCGGGCACGGCCCGCTCGGCGCGCGGCAGACAGGCGAACCCGGTCTCGAGGTTTTCCTGCACGGTCAGCAGCGGGAAGATCTCGCGCCCCTGCGGCACGTAAGCCAGCCCCGCCCGCGCCCGGGCCTGCGCCCCGCGCGGCAGCGCCGCCCCATCTAGCCGCACCTGCCCGCCCGACGGATGCCGCCCGGCCAAGGCCGACAAAAGCGAGGTCTTGCCGACCCCGTTCAGACCCATCACCGCCGTCACCTCGCCCACGCGGGCACCGAAATCGACGCCGTTCAGCACCGTCGCACCGCCATAGGCCAGCGTCAGATGATCCGCCTCCAGCATCAGCCCCGCCCCAGATAGACGTCGATCACCTGCGGATCGGCCGTCACGTGATCCAGCGATCCCTCGGCCAGTACCCGCCCTTCATGCAGAACGGTCACGCGGCAATTCAGGCGGCGCACGAATTCCATGTCATGCTCGACGACGACGACAGCGCGCGTCTTGGCGGCCTCGCGCAGGATCGTCGTTGTCTTCTCGCGCTCGGACGGGGTCATCCCGGCAGCCGGCTCGTCCACCAGCAAAAGGCGCGGCTCGGAGGCAAGAAGCATCCCGATCTCGAGCCACTGCTTTTGCCCGTGGCTCAGCTCGCCCGCCCGGCGATCCAGCGCCCCCTTCAGCCCCACATCGGCCGCCAGCGCGGGAATACGCTCCGGGTCGGCCCCCGCCCGCGCCAGAACGCGCAAGGGCCGCCGCACCGCCCTCAGCGCAAGGGCGAGGTTTTCCCAAACGCTCTGATCCTCGAAGACCGTGGGCTTTTGAAACTTGCGCCCGATCCCCTCGCGCGCGATGCGGCTTTCGGACAGGCGCGTCAGATCGAGGATCCGCTCGCCCCAGCGAATGGTCCCGCTATCGGGCCGCGTCTTGCCGGTGACCAGATCCATGAAGGTCGTCTTGCCCGCTCCGTTCGGGCCGATCACGGCGCGCATCTCGGGCTCTCCGATCGCAAAAGACAGACCGTCGATCGCCTTGAACCCGTCAAAGGATTTCGACACGCCCGACACTTCAAGCAGCGCGCTCATTCGCCCGGCTCTGCCCGGGCAGCCTCCAGCGTCCGCGCCGGCGCCTCGGGGCGGCGACGCGCCAGCCGCAGGACAAGCCCCGCCAGCCCTTGGGGCGCGAGCAGCGTGACCGCCACGAAGCCAAGCCCCAGCAGCACGAGCCACCAATCGGTCCAACGGATGACGTAGACGCCCAGATCGATATCCGGCGCCCCGCCCCCGGTGAACCACGACGACAGAAGCGACACCGCCGCCGCTCCCAGGATCGCGCCCCACAGATGCCCGCGCCCGCCGATGGCGACCCAGACCGCCAGATAGATCGAGGCGATGGGCGCGATCTCGGCCGGGTTCACGATGCCCGCCTGCGGATAATAAAGCGCCCCCGCCACGCCGCAGGCCATGGAGGTGCCAGTAAAGACCACCAGCTTGAAGCCTTCCACGTCATAGCCCAGAAACCGTAGCCGCGCCTCGTCGTCGCGGATCGCCCGCAAGGCCGAGCCGAAGCGGGCGGCCACCGTCCAGCGGGCAAGAACGTAAAAGCCCCCCAGCGCCGCGGCAGAGGCCCAGAGGAACCACAGCGACAGCGTCGATTGCGGCACATGGGTCAGGCCCGGGATGTTCTGCAGACCCGACAGGCCGTTATTGCCGCGCAGCCCGCTATCGTTCTGAAAGAGCCAGAGCGACAGGGCCAGCGTGCCCGCCTGCGTCAGGATCGACAGGTAGACCCCCGTCACCCGGCTGCGAAAGGCGAGCCAGCCAAAGACCAGCGCCAGAAGGCCGGGGACCAGCACGACGGCCAGAAGCTGCACCCAGAGCATATCGGCAAAGACCCACATCCACGGAAACGTGTCCGAGCCGACGACACCGAAGATCTGCGTCGCCGCCGCCTGATCGACCTCCGCCGGGGTCGGCGGCAGCGGCCTCTGGGCCAGTTGGGCGGCCACGACGTCTTCGGTGCGCGCGCGCATCAGCCACATGCCGATCGCATAGCCTCCGATCCCGAAAAAGGCCATGTGCCCGAGGCTGAGAATGCCGGTATAGCCCCAGACCAGATCCATCGCGACGGCGGCCAGACACAGGCACAGCGTCTTGCCCAGCGTCTTGACGAAGGAGGTCGAGATCAGGCCCGCCTCGGCCATCAACGTGGCCCCCAGCGTCAGGACGGCCAGGCAGGACAGGACGGCGATCACGTCCGGGCGGCGGATGAGGGGCGTGCGGGTCATGGGGCTGCGCCCCTTGGCAGGCCGGGCCGGGGGCGCTGCCCCCGCGCGCGAGGCGCGCTCCCCCGAGGTATTTCTGGCAAGATGAGGAGGATCATTGCGCGAAGCGTCCCTTTTGCGGAACGATCCCGCGGGGGCGGATCTGGATGAAGGCGATGATGAAGAGGATCATGAAGGTCTGCGCCGCCAGCGTGTTCGAGGGGTTCAGCCACTCGATCCCCTTTTGCAGCCCGCCGATCAGGCCGGCGCCCGCCAGCGTGCCGAAGACGCTGCCAACGCCGCCCACGACGACCGTCATGAAGCTTTGCACGATATAGCCCGCCCCCATCTCGGACGTGACCTGCGCATAAAGCCCGATCGCCACGCCCGCCACGCCCGCGATACCCGAGCCCAGCCCGAAGGTCAGCATCCCGATCCGGCCGGGATCGATGCCCATGCTGGCGGCCATACCCGGGTTCTGCGTCACCGCCCGGACCTCGAGCCCCAGCCGGGTCCGGCGCAGTAGGGCAACGATGGCCGCCAGAAAGACCAGCGCCAGCACGAAAATCGCCACCCGGATCCAGGAGATCGAGATCGCATCCGAGATGATCCACGAGCCCGCCAGCCAGTCCGGCGATGTCAGGGGCCGCGCCTGCGTGCCAAAGACGTTCTTGGCGATCTGCTGCAGCGCCACCGAGATCCCGAAGGTCGCCAGCAGCGTCTCGAGCGGGCGGTGCATCAGATGGCGGATCACCAGCCGTTCAAGCGCCACGCCCGCCAGTCCCGCCGTGCAGAAGGCCAGCGGCAGCGCCACGATCAGGCTGAGCGTGTAGTCGGGGATGATCGTCTGCACGACATAGCCGGTATACGCGCCGATCATGATGAACTCACCATGGGCCATGTTGATGACGCCCATCACCCCGAAGGTGACGGCCAATCCGATCGCCGCCAGAAAATAGATCGAGGCCAGCGACAGCGCATCGAGCCCCAGATCCACCGCCCCATGCCGCGCCAGCCGCGCCGATTGCGCGGCGCTGGCGGCCTCGGCTGCGGCGATCACGCCCGCATCGGCCTCGCGGTAGATATCGAGAACGGCGTGGGACGCCAGCGCCTCGGCGATGGCCGCCTCGGCCGGGCGCGGCCGGGCGGCGCCGCCTGCGGCCAGCGCCTCATAGGCCTCCCAGCGGGCGGCCTCGCTCTCCAACGTGGCGACGGGCCGCCCGGCGACCATCCCATCGGTGATCGCGACGGTCAGGGCCATATCGCGGGCCATGCGCGTGACCGGCGCAGGCGCCAGACCGGCCTCGACCAGCAGCGCCAGGCGCTCGGCCTCGTCCAGATCGGACGGGCCGGCGACGATCGCGCCCTCGGGCGCCGCGCCGCCTTCGGCGACGATGCGATCGGTGGCAAGGATCCGCGACAGGACGGCGCGATCCTGAACCGACGCGCCCAGCCGGTCGATGGCGGCGATGCGCGCGGCGGGATCCTCGCCGAACCGGGCCGTCAGGCGCCGCTCGAGATCGGTCTTCAGCGCGCGGATCGCCGGATCGGGCTCGTCCTCGATCGAGGCGCGCAAGGCGGGCAGCAGCGCCGCGTCGGGATCCCGCTCGAGCGAGGCGAGCGCGGCCCGCCGCGCGCCGGGCCGAGGATCGGAAAGCTGGAACTGCACCAAAGCGGCCGCGATCACCCCGCGCACGCCCGCATTCGGTTTGAGCTGCCTGGCCGCGCGCCGGTCCACCGTCCCGGCCTCGGCGCCGCTGTCGATATCGGTCAGTGCCCAGACATCGCCCTCGCGCTGGCCGTAGTAAAAAAGCCCGTCCTCGGCGCGCACGACGCCCTTGTCCTGCCAGGCTTCCAGAAAGGGCTGCAGGTTCGGCGAGCCGTTGGCGGCCAGCGTCTCGAGCACCTCTTCGACATGGCGGCGCGAGGCGCGCTCCACCCGCTCGGCCTCGGCCTGAAGCGCCGGTTGCAGATCCTGCGCGAGGACAGGACCAGGCCCCAGCAGCATCAGGGCAAGTGCAAGGCGAAGGATCAGGGTCATGTCTCGTCCCGGGCCACCAAAAGGAGACCCCGCGCCGCCCATAAAACGCGGCGCGGGGCCTGAACCACGGATCCGGTCAGTAATTCGACTGGATCTGCACGCAGCTCTCGGTCTGAGTGTTGTACATCCCGCAGCCCAGACCCGGCCAATCGGAGGTGAGAACCGCCGATTCGGGCAGGTAATCGGTCCAGGCATCGCCCGGCACTTCCTCGGTCTGGCTGACGATGTCGAACTGACCGTCCTCGGTGATCTCGCCGATCAGCACGGGCTTGGTCAGGTGGTGGTTGGGCAGCATCACCGCCGTGCCGCCGGTCAGGTTCTCGACCTCCTGACCATACATCGCATCGCGCACGGCATCGACCTCTACGGTGCCTGCCTGCTCGGCGGCCTGCACCCACATGTTGAAGCCGATATAATGGGCCTCCATCGGATCGTTGGTCACACGATCCTCGCCCATCCGGGCCTTCCAGGCGGCGACCCATTCCTCGTTGGCGGCGGTATCGGCAGACTGAAAGTAGTTCCAGGCGGCCAGATGACCGACCAGATCGGCGGTATCGAGGCCCGACAGTTCTTCCTCACCGACCGAGAAGGCGACAACCGGAATGTCGGAGGCATCGACGCCCTGCGCAGCCAGCTCCTTGTAAAAGCCGACATTGGCGTCGCCGTTGATGGTGGAGATGACGCCGACGGGACGCCCCTCATCGGCCATCGCGACCACGTCCGACACGATGGTCGCCCAGTCCGAATGACCGAAAGGCGTGTAGTTGATGAAGATATCCTCCTCGGCCACGCCGTTCTGGCCCAGATAGGCCTCCAGGATGTTGTTGGTCGTCCGCGGATAGACATAGTCGGTGCCCAGAAGTGCGAAGCGTTCGATGCCCAGCTCTTCAAGGAAGTAATCGACCGCCGGGATCGCCTGCTGATTGGGCGCGGCCCCGGTGTAAAAGACGTTCTTGGAGCTTTCCTCGCCCTCATATTGCACCGGGTAGAACAGCAGCCCGTTCAGTTCCTCGATCACCGGCAGCACCGATTTGCGGCTGACCGACGTCCAGTTGCCAAAGATCACGTCGACCTCGTGGACAGTCAGCAGCTCCCGCGCCTTTTCCGCAAACAGCGGCCAGTCCGAGGCCGGATCGACGACCACCGCCTCAAGATCGCAGCCCAGAAGGCCACCGGCCTCGTTCTGCTGCTCGACCAGCATCTCGACCGTGTCCTTCAGCGTGGTCTCCGAAATGGCCATCGTTCCGGACAGCGAGTGCAGAACGCCCACCTTGATCGGGCAACTGGCCTCCTGGGCGGCGGCTGCGGAAGACAGCGCAAGAACGGCGGCCCCGCCGCAAAGCATGTGTCGGATCATCGAAAAACTCCCCTTCTAACGGTGCACGAACCCTGTGCCGGAAAAACCGACAGGATGAGGAGCGTGGGTGCAATCCGCGGGGGCCCATCAACGGGACGCCGCCGGGGATTGCCGCTTTTTTGGGCGAAGCGGCACGAGATCTGCTGTCCCTGCGGCGAAACCGGGACGCCGGGAGGCGCCTTTTCCAAGGGCAAATGCCGGGAACCGGCCCGATCTGCCGATCAAAGAGGCATATGCCTGCCGCCGCCGCGCCGTCTTAGCCCAGCTCCAGCGTTCCGACCGAATAGACCGCATCGCCCCGGGGCGGCGGCGTGCCGCGATACATCCGCGCGGTCCGAAAGCCCGGCGCCAGTCCCATCGCAAGGCAGCGTTCCGCCAGCCCGTCCGAGCCGCCGGGCAGATCCACGATCACCTCCGGCCCCATCTCGGCCGCCGCATGACAAAGCAGCGCCACCGCCGCCTCCACATCCGGCGCGACCAGCGGCCCGATCTTCGCGCCCCTCCGGCACCGGCGGATCGTCACCGACCCTGTGATCCCCCCGCCGCCTTCATGCACGAAGGTCCGCCGGGTCTCGCGCTCTGCGAACCAGGCGGTCATGAAGGCCGGTTTCGCCGCCCCCGACGCCCCCGCCTCCAGCGCGATCAGCGCCGGCAGATCCGCCTCCGCCGCAGGCCGGATCCCGGCCTCGCGCTGCCCTCGCAGCTCTCCGCCATAGCGAACCGTCTCGCCCGCCTGCGCAAAACCCGAGCGCAGGTAATTGCCCTGCTGCTCCGGCACCCCGTCCAGCCCGATCACGCGGTCCGCCGCATGGGCGATCGCATGGCGCCAAAGGCCGTACCCGATCCCGCGCCCGCGATGCGACGCCAGACAAAGATAAAGCCCCAGAAAGGCGAATGCGGCGCTGTGGTTCACCACCGAAATCGCCGCCACCGGCCTGTCGTCCTCTTCGGCCAGAAAGAACCCGCCCGGATCGGCGGCAAAAAACGCCTCCGCATCCTCCAGACCGGGGTTCCACCCCTCCTCCGCCGCCCAGTCCAGCACTGCCTCAAGATCGCGCACGTCCATCCTCCGGTGCCGGATCATCCGCCAAGCGCCCCGCGCAGCGACAACGTCCGATGCTCTCTCGGATCCACCAGATATCCCTTCATCAGCCTCTCCGCCTCGGCCCCGTCGCCCGCCCGCAGCGCCTTATGCGCATGCCACCCGCACAGCGCCTTCCGTCAAAATCGTATACGATCCACGCCCATTTCGCACACTTTCGCAAGACGGCGCCGCTCAGGAAACGGGCAATCGTCGCACGGGCAGCTCCCCGAATGCCCCAACCCGTCGCCAATCCGCGCCGTTCCGCAAAGACTGCGAAAGCAGCGGGAGACCTCACATGCGATCCGATCTCGACCTCGAACTGGTCGGCCTGACCAAGCGCTATGGCGACACCGTCGCGGTGGACGGGATCGACCATCTCTTTCGCACCGGCAGCTATGTCTGCCTGCTCGGCCCCTCGGGCTGCGGCAAATCCTCGACCCTGCGGATGATCGCGGGCCACGAGGCGGCGACAGACGGCGCGATCCTTCTGGCGGGCCGCGATATCTCGCACCTGCCCCCCGCCAAGCGCGGCACCGCGATGATGTTCCAGAACTACGCGCTTTTCCCGCATCTGAGCGTGCGCGACAACGTCGCCTTCAGCCTGCGGATGTCCGGCATGCCCGCCGCCGCCCGCCATGCCCGCGCGATGGAGCTGCTAGAGCTCGTGGACATGACCGCCTTCGCACCCCGCCTGCCCGCCCAGCTTTCGGGCGGCCAGCAGCAGCGCGTCGCGCTCGCCCGCGCCCTGATCACCGAACCGCAGGTTCTCCTTCTTGATGAGCCCTTGAGCGCGCTCGATCCCTTCTTGCGCGTGCGCATGCGCGCAGAGCTGCGGCGCCTGCAACGCGAACTTGGCATCACCTTCCTGCATGTCACCCACGGTCAGGACGAGGCGCTCGCGCTCGCCGACGAGATCGTCGTGATGAACGACGCCCGGATCGAACAGGCAGGGCCAGCGCGCGAGGTCTTCGACGCGCCGCGCACCGCCTTCGTCGCCCGCTTCATCGGGGCCCATAACGTCATCGCGCTGGCCGAAGGGCGCATCGCCATCCGCTCGGACGAGCTGCGCCTGACCGCGCCTCAGGCCGCCCGCCTCGAAGGGCGCATCACCGGCATCGAATATCAGGGCACCCATGTCGCGCTGACCGCCGCCATCGCCGGCGATCAGGAAGTGACGGCCCTTCTGACGGACAGGGATTTCTTCGGCGCGCCGAAGGAGCCGGGCGAGGCGGTCGGCCTCGGCTGGGACGACCGGGCGGCACACAAGCTGCACGCCTGACAAAAAACGAAAAAACCAACGGGAAACACGACTATGACATCCATCTCAAAGGTCCGCTATTCGCGCCGCTCCATGCTCAAGACCGGCGCCGCCGCCATGGCAGGCGCCACCCTGCCCGCCCCCATGGTCTGGGGTCAGCAGACAAAGGACATCACCCTGCGCCAGTTCGGCACCGGCGTGTCGAACCTCAACGACGTGGCCAACAAGGTCAAAGAGGATCTCGGCTTCACGCTGGAAATGACGGCACTGGATTCCGACAGCGTCACCCAGCGCGCCGCGACCCAGCCGGGGAGCTTCGACATCGCCGATATCGAATACTGGATCTGCAAGAAGGTCTGGCCCACGGGCAACCTGCAGGCGATGGAGACCGCGCGGATCGCCAATTACGACAAGATCGTCGGCATCTTCCGCAACGGGCTTCTGACCCCGGACAGCACCATCGCCCAGGGCACCGCGCCCCATACGGTGGGGTTCGTCGAAGGCCCCGGCGGCACCGAATTCGTGGACGAGGAATCCGGCTGGATGACGCTGATCCCCACGATCTACAACGCCGATACGCTGGGCATCCGCCCCGACCTGATCGGCCGCCCGATCTCCAACTGGTCCGAGCTTCTGAACCCCGAATTCGCGGGCAAGGCGTCGATCCTCGACATCTCCTCCATCGGGATCATGGACATGGCCATGGTCTGCGAATCGATGGGAGAGATCACCTATGCCGACAAGGGCAACATGACCCGCGAGGAGATCGACCAGACCATCGCGATCTTCACCGAAGCCAAGCAGAACGGCCAGTTCCGCGCCTTCTGGAAAAGCTTCGATGAAAGTGTCAACCTCATGGCCTCGGGCGAGGTCGTGATCCAGTCCATGTGGTCGCCCGCCATCACGGCCGTCAAATCCCGCGGCATCCCCTGCATCTACCAGCCCCTCGAAGAGGGCTATCGCAGCTGGGGCGGCGGCATCGGCCTCTCCTCCAATCTAAGCGGCATGGAGCTCGATGCGGCCTACGACTATATCAACTGGTATCTCTCCGGCTGGGTCGGCGGCTATCTGATGCGGCAGGGCTATTACTCTGCGGTGCCCGAGACCTCCAGGGACTTCATGACCGAAAACGAATGGGGCTACTGGTTCGAAGGCAAGGAAGCCACCGACGTCATCACCTCCCCCACCGGCGACGCGCTGGCCCAGGCCGGCGAGGTGCGCGACGGCGGCTCCTTCCAAGAGCGTATGGGCGCCGTCGCCTGCTGGAACGCGGTGATGGACGAAAACCAGTACATGGTCCGCAAATGGAACGAGTTCATCGCCGCCTGATCCATCCCGGTCCCCGCCCCGGCCCACCTCCGGGGCCGGGGCATCCCTCTCCGACAGGCCCAGAATGACCGAGCAGACCGCCTCCCTCGACGCCCCCGCCGCCGCGCGGGCCAAGCCCCGGCGCGCGCCCTCGCGCCATGCGGCCGGATGGCTTCTGGCCGCGCCGCTGGCGGCGGTCCTCGGCCTCTTTCTGGTCCTGCCGATCCTGATGATCGCCATCGTCAGCTTCTGGGGCGCCACCGAATTCTCGATCTACCCGGCCTTCCAGTTCGACAACTACGCCTTTCTCTTCGGCTCGGACGTGACCTACCGCGTCTTCGGCAACACGCTGAAATACGCCCTGATCACATGGCTTTTCACCCTGCTGATCGGCTTCACCGTCGCCTATTACCTGGCCTTCCACATCCGCAGCCTGACCTGGCAGATCGCGCTCTTTCTGCTCTGCACGATCCCGTTCTGGACCTCGAACATCATCCGCATGATCTCCTGGATCCCGTTTCTGGGCCGCGAGGGGATCGCCAATTCCGCGCTCCTGTCCTGGGGCGTGATCGACGCCCCGCTCGACTGGCTTCTTTTCAGCGATTTCAGCGTGATCCTGGCCTTCGTTCACCTTTACACGCTCTTCATGGTGGTGCCGATCTTCAACACGATGATGCGGATCGACACATCCCTGATCGAAGCCGCCGTCGATGCGGGCGCGACCGGCTGGCAGGTCCTCTGGCACGTGATCGTCCCGCTCACCAAACCCGGCATCATGATCGGCACGATCTTCGTCGTCACGCTGGTCATGGGCGACTTCATCACCGTCCGCTTCATGTCCGGCTCGCAATCGGCAAATGTCGGCCGCCTGATCTCCAACGATATCGGCCTGCTGCAATACCCCTCGGCATCCGCCACGGCGGTGATCCTGCTGATCACGGTCCTGATGGTGATCGGCATCCTGCTGCGCTTCGTCGACATCCGAAAGGAGCTCTGAGATGAAGCGCCGCCCCCGCAGCTTCTACGCGCTGACCGCCTTTTTCGCGCTCTTTCTCGTCTTCCTCTACGGTCCGACGCTGACCATCGCGATCCTCTCCTTCCAGGGCCCCCAGGGCGGCCTCACCTTTCCCATGCGCGGCACCTCGCTCCACTGGTTCCGCGATCTCTTCGAACAGCAGGCGGTCGGAGACATCTGGGGCGCCTTCCGCCGCAGCCTCGTCCTCGGCCTGATGGTCATGGTCACGACCATCCTCGTCTCGGTCATGGGCGGGCTGGCCTTCCGCAAACGCTTCGCCGGATCGGGCCTTCTCTTCTACCTGATCGTCACCGCGCTCGTGATCCCCTCGATCCTCGTCTCTCTCGGCGTCGGCCTGATCTTTTCCCAGGCGGGGATCCCGGTCCACTGGTCCACCTCTGGCTTCGGCGCACAGCTCACCTGGACGCTCCCCTTCGGCCTTCTGATCATGTTCGCCGTCTTCAACCGCTTCGATCCCGCCTTCGAAGAGGCCGCCCGCGATCTTGGCGCCTCCCCCTGGCAGACGATCCGCCATGTCGTCCTGCCGATCATCGCCCCTTCCCTGATCGGCGTCGCGCTCTTCGGCTTCACGCTCAGCTATGACGAATTCGCCCGCACCCTGCTGACGGCCGGCAGCTACAATACCCTGCCGCTCGAAATCTTCGGCATGACCACCAATGTCACGACCCCGGTGATCTTCGCGCTGGGCACGCTGACGACGGCCTTCTCGTTCGGGGTGATCGGGATCTTCCTCGCCGTCTTCTGGCTCATGGGACGCCGCCGCGCCCGCCTTGGATCAGAGACGGGCAAACCCGCTCCATGACGGTCATCCTCATCAATCCCAACAGCACCGAGGCGATGACCCGCACCATGCTGGACGTCGCCCGCAGAACCGCGCCCGGCACAGTATTCGACGCCTGGACCTCCCATCACGGCCCCGCCGCGATCCAGGGCGCCGCCGACGGAGACGCCGCCACTCCGCCGCTTCTGGATCTGATCCGGCGCGCCGATGCAACCGGCGCCTCCGGCATCGTCATCGGCTGCTTCGACGACACCGCGCTCAAGACCGCAGCCCGCCTCGCAAGCTGCCCGGTGATCGGCCTGGGACAAGCCGCCTTTCACGCCTGCGCCCTGCGCGGCTGGCGGTTCAGCGTGGTCACGACGCTCCCCGTGTCGGTGCCGATCATCGAAGGGAATATCGCGCGCTACGGTCTATCCGGCGCGCTTGGCCGCGTCCGCGCCTCGGGCGTGCCTGTCCTCGATCTTGAAACCGATCCCGCCAAGGCCATCGATGCGATCCTGGCAGAGGCCAAAGCGGCCCTTCAAGACGACGACATCACCGCCATCGTCCTCGGCTGCGCGGGCATGGCCAGCCTCTCGCCCAGACTGCGCGCGGCCCTGAGCGCACCGGTCATTGACGTCGTCGAAGCCGCCGCCGGAGCCATCTCATGGCTCGCAAGCGCCCCTCATGGCCGCATCTAAGACGTCAAGACAAAGCCAATAGCCCGGCCGCAGGCTCACTCCCAGTCGAGAGCGCCCTTTTTCCATTCATAGGCAAAGCCCACGACGAAAACCGCGATAAAGACCATCATCGACCAAAAGGCCAGTTCCGAAATCCCCTGAAACGCGACCGCCCAGGGCATCAGAAAGATCAGCTCCAGATCGACGACGATGAAGAGGATCGACACCAGATAGAACCGGACATCGAACTTCATCCGCGCATCGTCGAACGCGTTGAACCCGCATTCATAGGCGCTGACCTTCTCGGGATCGGGATTGCGCACCGCAAGGATCACTGCCGCAAGGATCAGCACCAGCCCCAGCCCGATGGCCAGTCCCAGAAAAATCACGATGGGCAGGTAGTCTCTCAGCAGGTCTTCCATGGACCGGATCCTTATCCGCAATTCCGCTTCCGGTTCCTACGCCGCCCCCGGCAAAGGGTCAATGTCCCGGGCCGCGGCCGGTTAACCCATTTTGGCCATCCATAAGCCGCCGCTTATGGATCGCTTGCCTGCGACGGGCCCGCTCCCGGCCAGGCGCCACCGTACGCCGCGTTAACCCGGCCCTCCGGCGCGTTTGCCTCCTCCGGGATGCCGACCGGATGCCGACGTCTCTCCGACATGCCGATTTCGGCCCGAAACGGCCGTTAACCCGCCCGGTCCTCGCCGCGCATCCAAGACGCCTTGCGCTTGTCGAAAAACGCCGCCGTGCCCTCCTCGGCCTCGGCGCCATCCCAGCATTTGACCAGGGCCGCAATCGACCGCTCGACATCATCGGCCTGCCCGAAAGACCGCAAAAGCGCCTTCGCATCCGCCACTGCTCCGGGCGCGGCCTCAAGGTAGGGCGCAACCTCCGCCTCGACGGCGTTCTCCAGCTCTGCCGCGGGCACCGCTTTGGCCAAAAGTCCAAGCGAAACAGCCTCTTGCGCATCGAAAAGCCGCCCCGAAAAGAACACCCGACGCGCCTTCGCGATGCCCATCCGGGCGGCCACATAAGGCCCGATCGTCGCCGGGATCAGTCCCAGCCGCACCTCGGTCAGCCCCATCTTCAGACCGTCGATCCCGACCGCCACATCACAGACCGAAACAAGGCCCACTCCGCCGCCAAAGGCATTGCCCTGCACCCGCCCGATCACCGGTTTGGGCAGCGCATCCCACGCTCCCAGCATCTCGGCCAGTTTGCGCGCCTCCCGGCCCCGAATCTGCGCATCCGCCGCCATCTGCTCGCGCATCCAGCCCAGATCCCCGCCCGCACAAAAGGACCGGCCCTCCCCGGTCAAAACCACGGCGCGCACCGCGGGGTCAGAGCTCAAATCCCCAGCAATTGCGCGCAGTTCCGCGATCATCTGCGCCGACAGCGCATTGTGCTTGTCGGCGCGATCCAGCGTCACCCGGGCCACGCCGCGCCCATCCATGTCGACCCGTACCGTCTTGCTCATCTGCCCTCCGTCCGCCGCTTGCGGAACCTGTTAACGTCTTTGCCCCAAAATCCACCCTGCAAGACCCGATTCGCAGCCCGCACCACATCCAGAACGAAATTCCTTCGTTCATTAACCTTAACGCTTATCCCGCCTTCATCGCCAAGGCTCTCTCCCCGACCCGCGCCAGCGCATCCCGGTCGATCCCGGTCTCAAGACCAAGCGCCGCCATCCGCGCCACAACCGCCTCGGTCGCCACATTCCCCGGCGCGCCAGGCGCATAAGGGCACCCTCCAAGGCCCCCCACCGCGGCGTCGAAAACCCGTAGCCCGGCCTCCAGAGAGGCTTCGATATTCGCGATCGCCCGCCCCCCGGTATCGTGAAAATGCCCCGCCAAGGCCGCCGCCGGAGCCACCTCGAGAACCGCATCGAGCATCTTCGACACGCTCTGCGGATCGCCCGCCCCGATCGTATCGCCCAGCGAGACCTCCATCGGCGCCAGCGCCCTGAGCCGCGCCACGACAGACGCCACCGCCCCCGGCGCTACCTCCCCGTCAAACGGGCAGCGGATCACGCAGGACACATAGCCCCGCACCGGCACACCCGCCGCAAGGGCAGCCTCCACAACTGCACCAACCCGCTGAAAACTCTCGTCAATCGAGGCATTCAGGTTCGCTCGGCTGAACCCCTCCGTCGCCGACACAAAGACCGCGATCTCCCCGTCGAACCCCTCCTGAACGGCCTCCAGATACCGCTCGAAGCCTGTCAGGTTCGGCACAAGAACCCCGTACCGCAGACCGTCCAGACGCGGCACCGCCGCCACGATCTCGGCGGTCCCCGCCATCTGCGGCACCCATTTGGGCGAGACGAAACTGCCGATCTCGATCCGGCTCAGACCGGTCCGGGCCAGCGCTTCGATCAACCCCAGCTTCTCGCCCACCGGGATGATCCGCGCCTCGTTCTGAAGCCCGTCCCGCGGCCCCATCTCGTAGATCCGAACCCCGTCCATCACGGGGCTCTCTTCATCTTGTCATAAATATGCATGACCGGCACCCGCGATCAGGCGCCCGGCTGGGCCGGCCAGGCGGGGTAGAAGTCACGCTCATAAAGCCGCTTGCCCTCTCCCGGCAGGCTCGCCTGGAAGGCCTCGCGCTCGGCGCAGCGTCCGTACCATGCGGCAAGCTCCTCAAAAGGCTCGATTTCCGTGAAATGCCGCGCCATGTAGACCGCCTGCCCGACCGAGATATCGGCGGCCGAAAATCCGCCCTCCAGCAGCCAGTCCTGTCCGCCCAGAGCCTGCTCGATCGCTTCATAGCATTTGCCGATCCGGGCCGCTTCCAGCTTCATCACGATGGGCGAGCGCATCGCGTCCTCATAAAGCATCACATGTTGCTGCGTGAGCGTCGCCGCATGCTGGCTGATCGTCTCTGCGAAATGGACCCAGACCAGCCAGTCGCGCCGCTCCGCCTTGCCGGGCAGACGCCCCAGACCAGCCTTGGGATAGCGCTCGCACAGATATTCGGTGATCGCGCCTGTCTCGAACATCACATCCCCGTCGATCTCGAGCGCCGGAACCCGCCCCGCCGGGCTTTTCTCAAGGAAATCAGGGGCTCGCAGCGCCTTTCCAAAGCGATGGAGTACAATCTCAAAGGGCACCCCGATCTCGTTCAACAGCCAGAGCGTCCGCATCGAACGGGTCTGCGGGCAGTGATGCAGACGAATATCCAAACCCTACTGCTCCTCGTCTTCCAGCCGCACCAAGGGAGCGCCTGCCGTCACCTGATCCCCGGCCTTGGCGAGCACTTCGGCGACCCGTCCCGCGCGCCCGGCCTTCAGGACATGCTCCATCTTCATCGCCTCCAGAACGGCCAATCGGTCGCCTTCCGCCACTTCGGCGCCCGCCTCGACATAGACCGCCTTGACCAGCCCGGGCATCGGCGCCTCGACCGTGCCAAGCGCCGCCTCCGCACCGCCCCGCGCCAGCGGATCAGGAATGCGGAACCCATAACTTGCGCCCCAAAGAACGGTCACCCAGGGATCTACCACAAGAACAGTCGCAGGCACCTGCTGGCCGTCGACAAACCAGCGCTCCTGCCGCCGCTCGATCTTATGGCGCGCATCTTCGATCCGAACCTCGAAACGATCGAGCCCAAGAACCGCGAGCCGCCCTTCGATCTCCTCGTCCCGCCAGATCAGATCGATCCGCCGCTCCAGCGGCTCCCACAAAGCGAACCCGGCAAAGTCCGGCATCCCGCCTTGCATCGCGGCGCCTACAATCGCCAGAGACCGCGACCGGCTGCATGGCACATTCTCGACCGCCAGCGTCTCCAAATGGCGGTCTATCAGCCCCGTATCGAGCCGCGCCGCCGCGAAGTCCTCATGCCGCACCAGACGGCGCAAGAACCCCAGATTGGTCACGGTTCCAACGACTTGCGTCTCCGACAGCCCCCGCTCGAGCCGCGCCAGCGCCTGAGCGCGGGTGTCTCCTTGGGCGATCACCTTGGCGATCATCGGATCGTAATGCGGGCTGATCTCATCGCCTGACCGCACCCCGCTATCGGCCCGGATCCCATCCGGAAAGGCCAGATAATCCAGCCGTCCTGTCGCAGGCAGAAACCCGGCGGGCACGTCCTCTGCATAAAGCCGCGCCTCGACCGCGTGGCCCGTCAAAGGCGGAACCTCCGGCATCGCCTCGCCCGAGGCCACGCGCAGCTGCCACTCCACCAGATCGACGCCGGTCACGGCCTCCGTCACCGGATGCTCGACCTGAAGGCGCGTATTCATCTCCATGAACCAGAACCCGTCAGGCCGCAAAGGCCCCGAGCCGTCCACGATGAACTCCACCGTCCCCGCCCCGGCATAGCCAATCGCCTCTGCGGCCCGGACCGCAGCGCCAGTCATCGCCTCCCGCACCTCCTCGGTCATCCCTGGCGCGGGCGCCTCCTCGATCACCTTCTGGTGCCGCCGCTGCAGCGAGCAATCGCGTTCATAAAGATGAACCGCCCGCGCCCCGTCCCCGAAGACCTGCACCTCGATATGCCGCGGCTGCTCGATGAATTTCTCGACCAGCACCCGGTCGTTCCCGAAGGCCTTCGCCGCCTCCGACCGGCAGGCCTCCAGCGCCTCGGCAAAGTCCCCGGCCCGCTCCACCAGCCGCATCCCCTTACCGCCGCCGCCCGCGACCGCCTTGATCAGAACGGGGTATCCGACGGCCTCTGCTGCCTCTTCCAGCCGCCCGACGTCCTGATCGGCGCCACGATAATCCGGCACGACCGGCACCCCGGCCTTTTCCATGACTTCCTTGGCCGCATCCTTGAGCCCCATGGCCCGGATCGCCTTGGCCGACGGCCCGATAAAGACCAGACCCGCTGCCACGACAGCCTCCACGAAATCCGGGTTCTCACTCAGAAATCCATATCCCGGATGGATCGCCTCGGCCCCGGTCGCAAGCGCCGCTTCTATGATCGCATCGCCGCGCAAATAACTCTCGGCGGGCGCCGGAGGCCCGATCCGAACCGCCTCCCCTGCCATCGCCACATGCTGCGCTCCTGCATCGGCATCCGAGAACACTGCAACCGTCCGCACCCCCAGCCGGTCGCAAGTCCGCATGATCCGGCAGGCAATCTCTCCCCGGTTCGCGATCAGGATTTTAGAGAACATTACCGCAAATCCTCCACCACGCGGAACCGCTCGCAGATCAGCTCCATCTCGGGGTCGAACCCGCCATTCCGCCCGAAATACGCCTCATGACCGCGCCGCCAGTCGTCATAGGTCCCCTCGCCCTCGGCCACCGCGAAGTCCTCGGTCACATCGCAGAACCGCCGCCGCGTGACCACGACCGTTTCGACCAGAAGCTGCGGTACGCCGTCCCAGTCGAGCGCGATATCGCAGCGTCCCTCGACGGGAAGATCCTCATCGTCTTCCTCGAAGTCCCGCGCCGCTCCGCAGGTCGCCGTCTTGACGCCCGAACGGATCAGAGCGATCAGCTCGGCATTCAGCTCGCGACTATCACCCAAGGTGAATCCGACAGCGCCGGGATAGGTCTTTTGCAGCTCGTCAAGCGTCATGATCCGCCTCCGAATAGGCCCTGTAGCGGTGCCGGAAGATGAGGTTGGGGCGGTCGCCCTCCAGCAGATAGAACACGATGCCCGCCGCAATCACCGCCTGCCCCAGCACCAGAAACGGCAACAGCTGGTCGGTGACGGCGATCGAGCCCACCAGCTTGGCATCCCGGGCCAGCCCGATCACCTGCCGCGCGGCGAGCAGGACGCTCAAAACCATCGACCAGGGCGCGCCTATCGCGAGCCCGAGCGCCGCGACAAGAGCCAACCCTCCGAAAAAGGCCCACCAGATCGAAGCGCCCGCCCAGATCGCAAGCACAACCTCGAAGGCGCCGGTCGCCGCGAACCAGCCCGCGATCAACCACAGCACCAGACCGGGCCGCCCCTTAGGATGGGCGGCCGCTTCGGCCGGGGTGACCTGAACCCAGGGCGCGCTCCTCACATCCGAAAGACGCCGAACCGCGTCTCCTCTATCGGTTTGTTCAGCGCAGCCCTCAGCGACAGCGCCACGACCTGCCGCGTCTTGCGCGGATCGATCACCCCGTCATCCCAAAGCCGGGCCGAGGCATAAAGCGGATGCGACTGCTCCTCGAACTGATCGATCACCGGCTTCTTGAACGCCGCTTCGTCCTCGGCGCTCCAGTCCTCGCCGCGGCGTTCCATCGCCTCGCGCCGAACGGTCGCCAGAACCCCCGCCGCCTGCTCTCCGCCCATGACCGAGATCCGCGCATTGGGCCAGGACCACATGAAATTCGGACCATAGGAGCGTCCCGCCATCCCATAATTGCCCGCCCCGAACGAGCCGCCGATGACCACCGTCACCTTCGGGACCGAAGTTGTCGCCACCGCCGTCACCATCTTCGCCCCGTGCCGTGCGATGCCTTCGTTCTCGTATTTCTTGCCGACCATGAAGCCGGTGATGTTCTGCAGGAACAAAAGCGGGATCTTCCGCTGCGAACACAGCTCGATGAAATGCGCGCCTTTCTGCGCCGCCTCCGAGAACAGCACGCCGTTATTGGCCACGATCCCCACCGCCAGCCCGTCGATCTGCGCAAAGCCGCAGACGAGCGTGTCTCCGAACCGTGCCTTGAACTCGTCGAACTCCGATCCATCCACAAGCCGCGCAATCACCTCGCGCACATCATAGGGCGTCCGCAGATCGGCGGGCACGACGTCGAGCAGGCTTTCGGCGTCATACACCGGAGCCTCCGCACCGCCCTCGGCAACAGCCGCGGCAGGCCCCAGCGACGCCACCGCCTGCCGCGCCAGCGCCAGAGCATGGGCGTCATCCTCGGCCAGGTAATCCGCGACCCCGGAGAGCCGCGTATGCACGTCGCCGCCGCCCAGCTCCTCAGCGCTGACGACCTCTCCCGTCGCGGCCTTCACGAGGGGAGGGCCAGCCAGAAAGATCGTCCCCTGCTCCTTCACGATGATCGACACGTCCGACATTGCGGGCACGTAGGCGCCACCCGCCGTGCAGGATCCCATAACCACGGCGATCTGAGCGATCCCCTGCGCGCTCATCCGCGCCTGATTGTAGAAGATCCGCCCGAAATGGTCCCGGTCTGGGAAGACCTCATCTTGGTTCGGCAGGTTCGCCCCGCCGCTGTCGACGAGGTAAACGCAGGGCAACCCGCATTGCTCCGCGATCTCCTGCGCCCTGAGATGTTTCTTAACGGTGATCGGATAGTAGGTCCCACCCTTCACCGTCGCATCGTTGCACACCACCATCACATCGCGGCCCGCGACCCGGCCCACCCCGGCGATCACACCGCCGCAGGGCGCGGCCCCGTCATACATCCCATGCCCTGCGGTCGCGCCCACCTCCAGAAACGGCGAGCCCGGATCCAAAAGCCCCGCCACCCGCTCGCGCGGCAGCATCTTTCCGCGAGAGACATGCCGCTCCCGCGCCTTCTCACCCCCGCCGGCGGCGGCGTTCTTGGCCGCCTCTTCAACTCTCTGAAGAAACTCCAAATGCACCGCCCGGTGCTCCCCCGGCGCCGCAACGCTCCCGATCTTCATGGCCGCTCTTCCTCAAAAGGACACCAAGTCTCGAACCGGGCCTCCAACTCCTCCGCAGAGACCAGAGGAGCGTCCCCAAACGTGTCGATCTGCTGCGGCAAACGAAGGCGGGTAGCTCGCAATTCAAAGGCTCGATCGACATTCATGTTCATTGAGCAGCCAAGTCTCTCGGTGCGTCGCATACTGCCTTGCCCCCATGCGGCGCTTCTCCGGTCACATTCCGCCTGCTTGTACTCGCGCCAGGCACGTTGCGACCTGCACAAAGCCGTAATGCGTCGCGAATACTGCTCGGACGTCTCCCTGCTATCTTCCTCTGCAGAGTATACAAACGTTCGCCTAAATTCTTCTTCCGTAACGATATTCCACACTGAAGATTCAGCGTCCAAGCAAACATTCAAGGAATTGCCGCGATCGAGGCAACCATGATTGAACTCGACAGTCTTGCACTCCCGGAAGGGAGCCTCAGCCGCCGCTTTCTCAATCAAGCAGTCTTGGATGGCTCCAAGTGCAATGCCCTGCTCGGCCATAATGTCCGGACGTGCCAGGGACTCCGTGGCGAGCATCCCGTAAGCCAGAAAGGCCAGAACCATCCTCACGCTCGGTACTCCGGGTTCTCGTAGTCATATCGGCACCCGGCCTCCCAGCCGCGCCGGTCATTGCCTTCATTCGGATAGCCACCCGCCGTCTTCAGCATCGCCGCCAGGTGCATGAGATTCCACGTCATGATCGTCAGGTTCCGCTGGGTGAATTCGTTGTCTACCCCGGCCCGCGCGCCGTCGACCTCGTCCCCATAGGACGGCCCCGGCCCGGCTTCGCCAATCCAGCCGCAATCGGCCTGGGGCGGGATGGTAAAGCCCAGATGGCTCAGCGCGTAGCCGATCGTCATCGCCGCGTGCTTGATCCCATCCTCGTTCCCGGTGATCACTGAGCCGCCTGTTTTCCCGTAGAAAACCGATTGCCCCTTGTCGTTCAGCTCGCCGCCCATCCCGTAAAGCCGCTCGATCAACACCCGGCAGACCGAGCTCTCCTCGCCCAGCCAGAGCGGCGTGCCGATCACTAGAATATCCGCCGCCAGCACCTTCTCCCACAGCGCCGGCCAGTCATCACGCGCCCAGCCATGTTCCGTCATGTCCGGATAGACCCCCGGCGGCACCTGGTGGTCGAGCATATGGACATGCTCCACCGCGACGCCGTTCTTTTCCATGATCGCCGAGGAGGCGCTCAATAGCAATTTCGTATGGCTCTCAGAGACTTGCCGCTTGAGGCTCGTGTTGATGTATAGTGCCCGAAGGCTCCTGAAACTCATGCGCCCTCCTGTCTACTCCGGCCGCGAGCCTGTCTCGAGATAAAGCGCTTGCTGCCCTGTCTGATGCATCAGACAGGCGGATATCGCGGGTCCGCCGCCCGTCCCGCCGCCCCAACGCGACCGCTCGTAATAGCAAGAGGCATCCCGATAGGCGATCCACGCCCGCTGCATGTCCCGAAGCGCATCAGCTTGCGAGGGCGCCGTCGCCCCGATGTCTGCCATGCCGGCATCGGCGTCCCGCGACTGGGCCAGACGCTCCTGATAAGCCGCATTCAATCGCGCATCCCACCAGTCCAGCTCCTCGCCGAGACAATATATCATTCCGACGGTGGTCGATCCGGCCGGCAAAGAGCCATCCTCATTCTCAGGCGTCTCCATGCAGGCTCCGGAAGCACGACCGATGCAGCTGCGCTTGTCCTCTGCCGAAGACAGGCACGCCTCAACCGGCGCGATATCAAACTGCGGATCCTGCGCCGCAAGAGGCGCCGCCAAAGCGCTGAAAAGAATGAGGAACCTAATCCTCACCCCATCGCCCCCATCAGCTCGCGGCCCACCAGCATCCGGCGGATCTCGGAGGTTCCCGCCCCGATCTCCATCAGTTTGGCGTCCCGAAAGAGGCGGCTTACGGGGCTGTCGTTCATAAAGCCCGCGCCGCCCATGGCTTGCACGGCCTGATGCGCCTGCTTCATCGCCTCTTCCGAGGAATAGAGCACGCAGGCCGCCGCATCCTGCCGCGTCACCTGCCCGCGATCGCAGGCCTTGGCGACCTCGTAGACATAGGCCCGCGCCGAATTCATTGCCGTGTACATATCCGCGATCTTGCCCTGCATCAGCTGGAACGACCCGATGGGTTTGCCGAACTGCTTGCGCTCGGCCATGTAGGGCATAATCTCGTCCAGACAGGCGGCCATGATCCCCAGACCGATCCCGGCCAGAACGACCCGCTCGTAATCGAGCCCCGACATCAGAACCTGAACGCCCCGGCCCTCTTCGCCAAGCACGTTCTCGAACGGCACCTCGACATCATCAAAGACCAGTTCGGCCGTGTTCGAGCCGCGCATGCCGAGCTTGTCAAAATGCGGCGACGTCGAAAAACCGGTCATCTCCTTCTCGATCAGAAAGGCCGTGATCCCCTTCGATCCGCCATCGGGATCGGTCTTGGCATAGACGACCAGCACGCTCGCATCCGGCCCATTGGTGATCCAGTATTTCGTCCCGTTCAGCCGGTAGTGATCGTTGCGCTTTTGCGCGGTCAGCTTCATCGACACGACGTCCGAGCCCGATCCAGCTTCGGACATGGCCAGCGCGCCGACATGCGCGCCGCTGCACAGCTTGGGCAGATACTTCGCCTTCTGCTCCGCATCGCCATTCAGCGCGATCTGATTGACGCAAAGGTTGCTATGCGCCCCGTAGGACAGCGAGACCGAGGCCGAGGCCCGGGCGATCTCCTCGACCGCTACGGTATGTGCCAGATAGCCCATACCCGATCCGCCATCCTCTTCGGGCACGGTGATCCCGAGAAGCCCCAGCTCTCCCATTTCAGACCACAAATCGTTTGGGAAGGTATTGTCCTTGTCCACATCGGCCGCGATCGGCTTGATCCGCTCCTGCGCCCAGCGATGGACCATCTCGCGCAGGGCGTTCACGTCCTCGCCCAGATCGAATGACATGGAGGAGGTGAACATGGGCGGCTCCGTTATTGAACAAGTGTTCAATAACTAGGCGGAGCCGTACAATCGGTCAACACATTCGCCGATCCTCTACCGGCAGACCCCCGGGCCGTCTTCGACAAAGGCGGCGATCCGCGAGTGTTCCTCAGCGGTCAGAAGCAGATACCGGGTATCCTCTAGCCGCCGCCACGCACCACGCGCGACCGCCTCAAGCCTCTGCTCGCCGCTTCCAAGTTCGGCGGCCACGCGTGCAGCGCCTTCACGGCAAACCGCGAAAAGCTGCCGTTTCCGGCGGCCATCGACGCCCGCAATAAAAAGCTCGGCATCAAGCGCATTCTTGCACCCGTCCTTCTGCGCCAAGGCAAGACCCCGCGCGGCGAGCATATCCGCGTCGTTGGCCCATTCGGGCGGCAGCCGCAGATCATAGTAGACGAGCGCCGGATTGTGCGACGCAAACTGACCCTTGGGATTGGGGATCAGCCAGACATGCACCATCGCAAGCCGTCCGCGCCCATCCTGCTGAACGATATTGCCCTGAAACCAACGCTCCGCAATGCCGCCGATCAGCGGATGCGCCTCGCGCATGGCAGCAAGAAATTTCACGCCATCATGGACATGCCAGATATCCTGCGATCCGGCAAAGCCCTCTGGAACGGGTTCGTTCGGTCCAATCCGCATATTGTAGGCCAAAGCGACCAGTCGCTGCTGCCCGCCGACAGTCGCATAAACAAGGTTGGAAGGCCGAAGAAAATCGATCTGCTCACCATGCGTATAGTCTGGATTGTCCTTGTGATAATAGTGCCGCCCCATCAACGGCGCCTCGCCGCCAAATGGCTTCCAACCGGTCCGGCGCGCTGTCCGAAACTCCTCGTAGGGCGCTGCCGCGGCGCGCGCCTCTGCAATCTGGTTCGACAGGGTCTGCGCATGCACCGGTCCGGCAAAAAGGACCGCCAGTGCCAACAAGAACCGCTTCATCTGTGACCTCATGTTTTCGTTCAGGCGGCTGGTGCTCTTCCCGGCCTCTGTTCTGTTATACGACCGCGAGGCGCTATTCCGACGGTGCCCAGGCCATTTATGCTGATTTTCAACTCATCGCAGATGATCTCAGCGATAGGCGCACACGTTTTTGCAACAAAGCACTAGCCTGCTCCGATAAAGGCAACGCACTCCCCCTCGAGTAAAGCGGCCTCTCCCGCCTCGCCTCAGGGCGGTGTTTAATGGTGCAGCCGTCAATGGCGCGGAACGTCCATTGCGGCCACGAAATCGGCTTCTGATAAGAGAAACTGCCATCGAACCGCTTCATGGCTCTGCCCCGCAGCACCTCGCAGCACCTCGCAGCGACGGTCGACATTTCCTCTAAAGCGCCAACCGCTCCACGATCCCCGGCAGCTCGTCGTAATGGGCCAAAAGCGCATCGGGAGAGAGTTGCCCAACCTCATCGCCATCGGGCCCGAAGGTCACGAGAATCGAGGGGGCCCCGGCTGCGGCGGCGGTATCGCGATCCGTCTTGGTATCGCCGACAAGACAGGCCCGCTCCGGATCGCCGCCAGCCCGGCGCACCGCCTCGATGAAGGGCGCGGGATCGGGTTTCTTTACCGGCAGCGTGTCGGCGCCGACGAGCGATGCAAAAGCATCCCGAAACTCCAGCGAGGTCATCAGCTTTTCGGCCAACCCTTCGGGTTTGTTCGTGCAGATTCCGACCGCATATCCCATCTCACCAAGGATCGAGACGGCCTCGCGAATGCCCGGATAAAGCACCGTGTACCTGTCGATATCGGCGTCGTAATAGTCGATCAGCCGGGGATACTGCCGATCGATCTCTTCGGACCAGTCGCCCTCCACCCGGGCAAAGCCGGCCTCCAGCATGGCCCGCCCGCCGCGATGGGCAATGCCGTCATCGGCGCCCCGGCTCAGCAGATCGCCAAGCTCCAGATCCCGAAAACAGGCATTGGCCGCGGCCAGCAAATCGCCCGCCGTATCGGCAAGCGTCCCGTCGAGATCGAAGATAACCGTGCGCATGCTTGTCTCCCTTGGCCCGTAATCATACGAAACGTGATGTGAAGCGCCGAGCCCTTGCGCCAAGGGGGCTTTGCCGTCAAGACCGACAAAAATCGTCGCGAGGCAGGACGCAGCATATGGAAACGGCACTTATCATCCTCGCTGCGGGCAAGGGCACCCGGATGAAATCCGACCGTCCCAAAGTGCTGCACGAACTCGCCGGTGCGCCGCTTCTGCATCACGCCATGCGCGCTGGATCGGCGCTCTCGCCCGCTCGCATCGTCATCGTCGCAGGCCACGAGGCCGAGGCGGTAAAGGCCTCCGCCCTCTCCCTCGATCCCGATGCGCAGACGGCGCTCCAGATCGAACAGCTCGGCACCGGCCATGCTGTTCTTCAGGCTCGCACGGCTCTGGAAGGCTTCGAAGGCGACGTCATTGTGATGTTCGCCGACACACCTTTCGTCAGCCCCGAGACATTGCACGCCATGGCCCGCGCCCGCCGGGACCATGCCGTCGTCGTCCTCGGCTTCGAGGCCGCCGATCCCGCCCGCTACGGACGCCTCGTCATGCAAGGCGATACGCTCGAGCGTATCGTCGAATTCAAGGACGCCTCGCCCGACGAACGTGCAATTACCCTTTGCAACAGCGGCGTTATCGCCGGCGATGCCAAAACCCTCTTCGACCTGCTGGACGACGTGACGAACGACAACGCGGCGGGCGAATACTACCTGACCGACATCGTGGGCCTGGCCCGCGCGCGCGGTCTGTCGGCCACGACCGTGATCTGCGACGAGGCCGAAACGCTCGGCGTCAATTCCCGCGCCGATCTCGCCGCCGCCGAAGCCGCCTTCCAGACGAAGGCCCGCGCCGATCTTCTGGAGGCAGGCGTGACCATGACTGCGCCCGACACCGTCTTTCTCTCGCTCGACACGGCCATCGGCCCCGATACCACGATCGAACCCAATGTCGTCTTCGCCCCCGGCGTCACGGTCGAAAACGGGGCCGTCATCCGCGCCTTCAGCCATCTGGAAGGCACCCATATCTCTTCCGGAGCCGTGATCGGCCCCTATGCCCGCCTGCGCCCCGGCGCCGAGATCGCGGAAGGCGCGAAAGTCGGCAACTTCGTCGAGATCAAGAATGCCGAGATCGCAGCAGGCGCGAAGGTCAATCACCTCACTTATATCGGCGATGCAAGCGTCGGCGAGAACGCCAATATCGGCGCGGGGGTCGTCACCTGCAACTACGACGGCGTCTCCAAACACCGAACCGAAATCGGCGCTCGCGCGTTCATCGGGTCAAGCACGATGCTCGTGGCGCCGGTACGGATCGGAGACGAGGCGATGACGGCCAGCGGATCGGTCATTACCTCCGATGTGCCCGAGGGCGATCTGGCCCTTGGCCGCGCGCGTCAGACCAACAAGCCGGGCCTGGCCCGAAAGCTCTTTGCGCGGCTGCGCGCGGCGAAAAAGGACTAGGCCCATGTGCGGTATCATCGGCGTTCTCGGCGATCACGAAGCAGCTCCCATTCTGGTCGATGCGCTCAAGCGGCTCGAATATCGCGGCTATGACAGCGCCGGGATCGCAACCGTCCGCAACGGCCAGCTCGACCGCCGCCGCGCGGTCGGCAAGCTGGTGAACCTTTCTGATCTTCTCGTGCACCAGCCGCTTTCGGGCAAGGCAGGCATCGGCCACACCCGCTGGGCGACCCATGGCGCTCCGACCGAAGGCAACGCCCACCCCCATCAGGCCGGACGGGTCGCCGTCGTCCATAACGGCATTATCGAGAATTATCAGGACCTTCGCGAGGAGCTGGCCAGCCACGGCATCACCCCCCAGACCGATACGGACACCGAAACCGTGGCTTTGCTGGCCGAGCATTACCTCGATCAGGGCAACAGCCCGCGCGACGCGGCCCAGCTCACTCTGTCCCGCCTCGACGGCGCCTATGCGCTCTGTTTCCTCTTCGAAGGTGAAGAGGATCTGCTGATCGCTGCCCGCAAGGGCTCCCCGCTTGCCATCGGCCATGGCGACGGCGAGATGTTCGTCGGCTCCGACGCCATCGCTCTCTCGCCGATGACCGACCGCATCACCTATCTCGAAGAGGGCGACATGGCCATTGTCACCCGCACCAGTCTCGAGATCCGCGATGCCGCAAACCGCGTCGCGAACCGCCCGCTCAAGACGATCCGCATCGATGCCGCCCGCATCGATAAGGGCGGCCACCGCCACTTCATGGCCAAGGAAATCGCAGAGCAGCCCACCGTCCTCGCCGACGCGATCTCGCGCTACCTGCCCGCGGGCGCAGAGGGCGTCGTTCTGCCCGAAGCGATCGATTTTACCGCCATAGACCGTCTGACCATGGTCGCCTGCGGTACCGCCTTTTATGCCTGCAACGTCGCGAAATACTGGTTCGAACAGCTGGCCCGCCTGCCTGTCGAGATCGATGTGGCCTCCGAATTCCGCTACCGCGAACCTCCCGTCTCCAAAGGCACCGCCGCGCTCTTCGTCAGCCAATCGGGCGAGACGGCGGACACCCTCGCCGCCCTGCGGTACTGCGCGGGCAAGGCCGACCGGATCCTCGCCGTCGTCAACGTGCCCGAAAGCTCGATCTCCCGCGAAAGCGATCTGGCCCTGCCGATCCATGCGGGCGTCGAAATCGGCGTCGCCTCGACCAAGGCCTTCACCTGCCAGCTTCTGGTCCTTGCCCTTCTGGCGCTCGAAGCGGCCCGCCAACGCGGAGAGATCACCGCAGGAGAGCTTGAGGACCGGCTCGAGGATGTCCGCGCCCTGCCCGGCCTGCTCAATCAGGCGCTGACCATCGGCGATCCGGTCGAGCGGCTGGCCCGCGATCTGGCCGAAGCGCGCGACATCCTCTTTCTGGGGCGCGGTGCAATGTACCCCCTCGCCCTTGAAGGCGCGCTGAAACTCAAGGAAATCAGCTATATCCACGCCGAAGGCTACGCCTCCGGAGAGCTCAAGCACGGCCCCATCGCCCTTGTCGACGACCATGTCCCGGTCATCGTGATGGCCCCGCGCGATGCGCTCTTCGAGAAAACGATCTCGAACATGCAGGAGGTGATGGCCCGCGGCGGTCGCATCCTTCTGGTGAGTGATGCGAAGGGAATCAAAACCGCGGGAGACGGCGTCTGGCGCACGATCCAGATGCCCGACGTCTCCGCCTTTCTGGCACCGATCCTCTACGCGATCCCGGCTCAGCTTCTGGCCTACCACACCGCCGTCGCCAAAGGCACGGATGTCGATCAGCCGCGCAATCTCGCGAAATCGGTAACAGTCGAATAGCGGCTGATCAGTCGGCGTAGACCGTCAGCTCCGGCAGATCGGTCAGCGGCACCTCCAGAAGGCGCAAAGCCGCCAAGGAAATCTGGCTGCCCGACCCGGCGGACCCGCCCGACGGGCGCAGCTCCACATTGGCGGACCTCGCGCCCCCGCTCAGCTCCACTCGCCCGGGCGTCACCTCGCTGACAAGCGGCGTCTCCAGCCAGAACCCCGGCTCCGTCGGTGATCCAAGCGAGGCAATGGTCGTCCCAAGCCGCCGTTCGCTGGCCGCTTCCTCGGGCGCCGGAGCGGCCGCTGCCTCGGCCCGGTCCTCGGCGGATGTCGTATCGAACTCGTCAACGGTCCGCGCTGCGGCAGGAGGCGGCGGCGGCGGGGTCGGATCCAGCGTCCTCGGAGGAGCAGCCTCCGGCGCAGGACCGGATCCCGGCGCCATCGCGGCCTCGCGCACCTGATCGCATCCCGCAACCAGGCCGATCGAAAGAAGAAGGGCATATGATTTCATACCGGCACGCTAGGATGACCCCGAGGGACGAACAAGCCCCGCAGACCTTTGGCGCACTTGAAGAGTTTAACTTCCCTGCATACGGTCCCTTACATGAACACCCTCATCGATCCCTTTCACCGCACGATCGACTATCTGCGCCTGTCGGTGACGGATCGGTGCGATTTCCGCTGCCTGTACTGCATGTCCGAGCAGATGACCTTCCTGCCAAAGAAGGAGCTTCTGACCCTCGAAGAGCTGGATCGCCTCTGCTCGACCTTCATCGGTTTGGGCGTGAAAAAGCTCAGGATCACCGGCGGCGAGCCGCTTGTCCGGCGCGAGATCATGACATTCTTTCGCGCAATGTCCCGCCATCTGGACAGCGGCGCGCTGAACGAGCTGACCCTGACCACCAATGGAAGCCAGCTCGAGCGATTCGCGAGCGATCTTGCCGATGCGGGCGTGCGCCGGATCAATATCTCCCTCGACACGCTCAACGAGGAGAAATTCGCCCATATCACCCGCTGGGGCCGTTTGCCGCAGGTCATGCGCGGCATCGACGCCGCCCAGAAGGCTGGTCTGCGCATCAAGATCAACACCGTCGCGCTCAAGGGCTTCAACGAGGACGAGCTTTTCACGCTCACCGAATGGTGCGCCTCCCGCGACTTGGATCTCACCTTCATCGAGGTGATGCCGATGGGTGATCTCGAAGAGGACCGCCTCGATCAATATTGGCCCCTCTCCGATCTGCGCAGCCGGATCGAGGAACGCTATACCGTCACGCCCCTGGCCGAACGCACCGGCGGTCCAGCGCGCTACATGCGGCTCGAAGAGACAGGCCAGAAGGTCGGCCTGATCACACCCCTGACCCACAATTTCTGCGAAAGCTGCAACCGTGTCCGCGTCACCTGCACCGGCGAGATCTACACCTGCCTCGGCCAGGAGGGGAAATCGGACCTGCGCAAGCCGCTGCGCGCCTCGGAAGAGGACGCCCATCTCGAAGACGCGATCCGTGCCGCCATCGCGCTTAAGCCCAAAGGGCACGACTTCGACTATTCGCGCCAGACCGAAGGCGGCAAGATGACCCGTCACATGAGCCATACCGGCGGCTAGGCCCAGTCTTCTCCAAGATCGGCGCGCGCCCGGTCGATCCAGTGCTCCTTCAGCCACGGCGTCGCCCGGCACCAGCGCAAAAGCGAGCCTCGATAGCCCGCGACCACCTCGTCCATCTTCGGATGTCCGTGGAAACAGACGACGCTCGCGCCCGCCGGAAACCGCGGGATCCGCACATAGTTCAGGGGCGGCAGGTCCATGCAATCATGCTTGAAGCTGACGACCTGGCTTTCGGGAATATAGTCGAAAAGATCCCGCTCCATCGCCTCATGCGACGTATGCCGCTGCTCTGAGCCGCGGGCCTTGCCCACCGCTCCGGCCGGATCGGCGGTGACGCTGTCATATAGAAACCCGTGCTCGCCAGGATCGAAACGAAAAACGGACCCATGCCCGGTCGGCCGCCCCCGGCGCGCCTCGACCCAATCGTGGCGCATCCGGACCCGCCCCGGCGCCCCATCATGGATCGAAGCAAGCGGCCCGGTGATCACCACATCCAGATCGAAACCCAGAACGGGTCCCTTTACCGGAAAAACCCCGGGCCGGAAAAGAGAGACCTTCCGCATCGCCCCCTTGCGATCGGCCACCGCCAAAGCCGCGTCCATCTCGGCCCGGAACGGCTCGTCCGGCAGATCCAGAACCTCGATATCCGGATGAAAGCCGGCCGCATCCTCGGTCATGCAAAAAAACCGGACAGGCCGATCGAAATGCCGGCGCACACCCGAATAAAGCCGGTTTACGTATTCCGGCCCGTAAAGCGAGCCCCATTTGATGCAGGCCACAAGCGCAGGCGTCACACAACCACTCCTGCCATGCCGCCAAGGAGATCAGGTAACGCGGCATTAAGGTTAACGCCGTCCATGAAACGAAGCCGTCCTCATCTTGCCAAAAATACCTCCGCCGGAGGCTCCTACCCGCTCAACCAGCCCATCGCTCACGCCGCCGGGAGCCGCATCTCCACAAGCTCCGCCCACCAGGAGCATCCTGCCGGAATGGCCTCATCGTTGAAATTGTATTCCGGGTGATGCACCGCCGCCGTATCCCCGTTGCCCACAAGGATATAGGCCCCCGGACGTTCCTCGAGCATGAAGGCAAAGTCCTCGCCCCCCATCACCAGCGGCGCCGGATCGCATTGCCCCGAGACACGCCGCGCCGCCTCGGCGGCGAAGTCGGTCTCGGCCTCGTGATTGACCATGACCGGGTAGTTCCGGTGATAGTCGACCTTTGCGACCGCGCCAAAAACCTCGGCCTGCCCGGTCGCAATCGCGGTCAACCGGTCCTGCGCCAGATCGCGCATCTCGGTGGACATGGTCCGGACAGTCCCCTTGATATGCACCGTCTGCGGGATGACGTTGAACGCGGTGCTCGATGTCTGAAACGACGTGACCGACACGACGATCTGCTCGGTCGGATCCGCATTGCGGCTGGCGATCGTCTGCAGCGCCGTCACGATAGAGGCGGCTGCAACGGTCGTATCGACCACCTCCTGCGGTTTCGCCGCATGCCCGCCCTTGCCTTCAATCTCGATCTCGAAAAGATCGGTGGCCGCAAAGAACGCCCCCGGACGGATCGCAAAGGATCCCACCGGCTTGCCCGGCCAGTTGTGCATTCCGTAAACCTCGTCGATGGACCAACGATCCATCATGCCGTCCTCGCACATCTCCCGGCCGCCTCCGCCGCCCTCCTCGGCGGGCTGGAAGATCACGACGGCCGTTCCATCGAAATTCCGCGTCTCTGCCAGATATTGCGCCGCCCCCAGCAACATCGCGGTATGCCCGTCATGGCCGCAGGCATGCATGGCGCCGGGCCTCT
This sequence comes from uncultured Paracoccaceae bacterium, assembly GCA_947503775.1. Lineage (GTDB taxonomy): Bacteria > Pseudomonadota > Alphaproteobacteria > Rhodobacterales > Rhodobacteraceae > Aestuariibius. Next base: position 519,360 of record CANNFE010000001.1, read on the forward strand.
TGGACGCATAGTCCACGCCCGTCGCCTCGTGGATCGGAAGCGCATCCATGTCGGCCCGCAGCCCGATCGTGCGCCCGCCATCGGTCTTGCCTTTGATGACGCCGACCACTCCGGTCCGGCCGATCCCCTCGACCACCTCGTCGCAGCCAAAGGCCCGCAGCTTTTCCGCGACCAAGGCCGAGGTCCGCTCGGTGTCGAACAGGATCTCGGGATGGGCATGGATATCCCGGCGCCAGTTGGTGATGTCTGCATGAAGGTCGGCGAAACGGTTCTTGATCGGCATGAATATCCTCCGAAAGCTATGGCCGGACCCTGACCCAGGCGAGGTTCGGCAACAAGGGTCTAGGCCCAAATTCTCAATCAAACCCTAAGCGGGGCAAAACTTAAGCTGGGGCGGCCAGATCCTCGATCAACCGATCCAGCATCGCCTCGCCTGCGCGGAACTGGCTGATCTCGATGAACTCGTCGGGCTGATGGGCCTGCGCGATATCACCCGGCCCGCAGATCGCGACCGAATAGCCGGCGGCCTGAAAATGCCCGCCATCGGTCCCGTAACTGACAGTGTGAACACCGTTATCCCCCGTCAATCGCCGGAGCAGCGTCTCGGAAGCGCCCTCCGTCTCCGGCTTCAGGCCCGGCCCCGGAACAGACAGATCGACCCGGATCGCCGCCTCGCTCGCGATGTGCTGGATCTCCGTCTGGATTCGGGCCGCCTCGGCGCGCAGCCGCTCCAGCCATTCCTCCGCCGTCTCGGTCGGAACACAGCGCACATCGACCCCGAACCGGCAATCGCGCGCGGTGATGTTTTGTGCCGTTCCGCCCGCGATCACCCCCACATGCAAGGTCGTGAAGGGCGGATCGAACATCGCCTCGATCTCGCTCGGCGTCTTTCGCATATTGGCCTCGGTCTGCAGGCGGATCCAGTCGACCAGCCGCGCCGCCGTCATGACGGCGGAGACGCCCGTATGCATGAGGCTCGAATGCACCTCGTGCCCGCGCACCTGAACCTCGATGCCATCACAGCTTTTATGGCCTGTCACCACCTTCATCCGCGAGGGTTCTCCCACGATGACCGCGCGCGCCTGCGGCAGATCCTGCTTCATCGCGGCGGCCAGCCCCGGCGCGCCAAGCAGGCCGACCTCCTCGTCATAGGAAAACGCGATCTGCAGCGGACGTTTGATCCCCGCGGCCAGCGCCTTGGGGACGGCCGCAAGGGCCAGCGCATCAAAGCCCTTCATGTCGCAGGTGCCGCGCCCGTAAAGACGGCCGTCCCGCTCTGTCACCTCAAACGGGTCGGTCGACCAGTCCTGACCATCGACGGGCACCACATCCGTATGCCCGGAGAGAACGACGCCGCCCTCCACCTCGGGTCCGACATTGGCATAGATCGAGGCCTTCGTTCCGGTCTCGTCGTAAACCCGGTGCGATACGACCCCATGCCCGGCCAGATACTCTTCGACGAAATCGACGAGAGGCAGGTTTCCATCCCGGCTGACCGACGGAAAGGCGACAAGCGCCTCCAGAAGATCGCGCGCCGTCATATCAGATGCCATGTCGTCTCCTTCGCAATAGCTCGCCCACAGGCTGCGATGCGATCCGGCATAGGTCAAGAGCACTGCCCAATTGCCGCGCAGTTAATCCCCATCACCCCTCTCCTCGCACCTAAATAGGCTTGCGGGCCGCAGAGTAACTGCTAACGTTTTGACCTATTCACACTTCGGTAACGGGAAGTGTGTCAGTAAAAGCGTATAAGAAGCCGGACGGGAGGGTTTCTATGGCCGATGGCGCCGCTTCGCGCAGCGATGTCATTCTTGATGTATCCGGCTTGAAAACCGTCTTCCGCACCCGCGGCGGCGAAGTTCATGCCGTCAACGATGTCAGCTTCGACCTGCGCCCCGGAGAGCTTTTGGGCGTCGTCGGCGAAAGCGGATCGGGCAAGTCGGTGACGATGATGTCGCTGCTCGGCCTTCTGCCGCAGCCCCCTGCCGAGATCCGGGCGGGCACGGTGATGTTCGGCGGCCAGGACCTGCTCAAGACCCCCGACCGGGACCTGCGGCATATCCGGGGCGCCCGCATCGGCTTTGTCTTTCAGGACCCGATGACGTCGCTCAACCCGGTCTTCACCGTCGGATACCAGCTGCGCGAGCCGCTGCGAAAGCATATGGGTCTGCGCAACAAGGCCGCGCAGGACCGCGCCTGCGAGCTGCTGGAACTGGTCGGCATCCCCGATGCCCGCAGGCGGCTTTCGGACTACCCGCACCAGTTCTCCGGCGGCATGCGCCAGCGCGTCATGATCGCCATCGCCCTGGCCTGCGATCCCCAGATCCTCATCGCCGACGAGCCCACGACCGCGCTCGATGTGACGATCCAGGCGCAGATCCTCGATCTGATGGCCGAGCTGCGCGAGCGTCTCAAGATGGCCGTCATCTGGATCACCCACGATCTGGGCGTCATCGCCGGCATCGCCGACCGCGTTCTGGTCATGTATGGCGGCCAGATCGTCGAACAGGCCCCGGTCCACGAGCTTTTTACCGAGCCCAAACACCCCTACACTCAGGCGCTTCTCACCACGATCCCGCATATCCGCGGCGCCCGCGCCGACAAGCTGACCGTGATCGAGGGGCAGCCGCCGATCCTCTCGGCCGCGCCCGCCGCCTGCTCTTTCGCCGCAAGATGCCCGGTGGCCTTCGCACGCTGCCAGCAAGAGAACCCGCCCCGCTTCGCCGTCGCCCCAGATCACGATGCCGCCTGTTTCCTGCTGACCGAGGAGCCCGCCCATGCCTGACGGCTCGACCCTGCCGCTGGTCTCGGTCCAGAACCTCAAGATGCACTTTCCGATCCACGGCGGACTCCTCCGCCGCCAGGTAGGGGAAGTGAAGGCCGTCGATGGCGTCTCCTTCGACATCGCCGAAGGCGAAACGCTCGGTCTTGTAGGCGAATCCGGCTGCGGCAAGTCCACCTGCGGCCGCGCCATCCTGCGGCTCTACGATCCGACCGAAGGCGAGATCCGCATCGACGGAACCGATATCGCGGGCCTGAACCACAAGGACCTGCGCGCAAAGCGCCCGGTGATGCAGATGGTCTTTCAGGACCCGCAGGCCAGCCTCAACCCGCGCATGACGGTTGAGGCGATCATCGCCGAACCCCTCGACGAACACACCACCATGACCACCGCAGAGAAACGCGAAAAGGTGCGCGAGCTGATGGATGCGGTCGGGCTCAACCGCGCGTTCGCGGGCCGTTATCCGCATGCCTTCTCGGGCGGCCAGCGCCAGCGGATCGGCATCGCCCGGGCCCTCGCGCTTAACCCCAAATTCATTGTCTGCGACGAGCCCATCGCGGCCCTCGACGTCTCGATCCAGGCGCAGGTCGTGAACCTTCTTGAGGATCTGCAACGCCAGTTCGGCCTGACCTATCTCTTCATCAGCCACGATCTGTCCATGGTCCGCCATATCGCGACCCGCGTTGCCGTCATGTATCTCGGCAAGATCGTGGAAATCGCTCCGCGAGAGGCACTTTACGAGGCGCCCAAACACCCCTACACGCAGGCCCTGCTCAGCGCGGTCCCCGAACCCGATCCCGCCTTCCGGACCGCGCGGACGATCCTTCAGGGCGACGTGCCCTCCCCCGCGAACCCGCCGCAGGGCTGCAACTTCTGCACCCGGTGCCCGCAGGTCATGGATATCTGCCACAAGACAGAACCTTCAATGCGCGAGCTTGCCCCCGGCCAGTTCGCCGCCTGCCATCTTTACAACGAGACTTCCGATCACGCGGAAGCGCCCGAGGCACAACAAGAGCAACTGGAAGTCCAATAAGGAGAGAGACATGAAACTCAGAACAGCCCTGTTCGGCGCCGCGGCCTCGATCGCCGCCACCGGCGCATGGGCCGACGCCCATGAAGGCGAGCGAGGACGCGACGGTCAGCTCAACATCATCTACTGGCAAGCCCCCTCCACCCTGAACCCGTTCCTGTCTGGCGGCACCAAGGAGGTCGAAAGCGCCTCGCTCATCATCGAGCCTCTGGTGCGCTTCAACCCGCAGGGCGAAATGGTGGCCTGGCTCGCAGAGGATATTCCGACCGTCGAAAATGGCGGCGTGGCCGAGGATCTGACCTCGATCACCTGGACCCTCAAGGAAGGCGTTCAGTGGTCCGACGGCACGCCTCTCACCTCCGAAGACGTGATCTTCACCTGGGAATACTGCACCCACCCCGAAGGCGGCTGCGCCCAGTCGAGCTATTTCGACGGCGTCTCCGACGTTGTGGCGGTCGATGATCGCACCATCCGCGTCGAATTCTCCTCGCCAAAGCCGTTCCCCTACACGGCCTTCGTCGGCTCCGAGAGCCCGATCATCCAGAAGGCCCAGTTCCAGGAGTGCCTCGGCGCGCGCGCGCCCGAATGCACCGACGCCAATTTCGGCCCGATCGGCACCGGCCCGTTCGTCGTAACCGACTTCCGTCCCAATGACGTCGTCACCTACGAGGCCAATCCGAACTTCCGTGAAGAGGGCAAGCCCGCCTTCGCCTCTGTCAACTTCAAAGGCGGCGGCGACGCTCTCGCGGCAGCCCGTTCGGTGCTGGAAACCGGCGAATTCGACTACGCCTGGAATCTTCAGCTGGCGCCCGAAGTCCTCGATCAGCTCGCCGCCGCCGGCAACGGCCAGGTCGTCACTGCCTTCGCCACCTCGGTCGAGCGTCTGCACCTGAACCAAACCGACCCCGATGCCAGCCTCGGCGAAGGCCGTGCGACGATGGATCACCCCCATCCTTTCCTCACGGATCCGCGCGTCGGGCAGGCGCTCTCGATGGCCATCGACCGCCAGTTGATCGTCGATGTCGGCTATGGCGCCGCCGGACAGGTCACCTGCAACGTCCTGCCCGCTCCCGAAGCCTATGCGTCGACCGCGAATGACGCCTGCAAGACGCAGGACATGGAAGGCGCCAAGGCGCTCCTCGAAGAGGCAGGCTGGACCGACGAGGATGGCGACGGCGTCCGTGAAAAGGACGGCGAGCGCTTGTCGGTCCTCTACCAGACCTCGACCAACGCGGTCCGTCAGGACACCCAGGCGATCATCAAACAGCTCTGGGAAGAGCTCGGCGTTGAGGTCGAGCTTCGCAATATCGACGCGTCGGTCTTCTTCGGCGGCGATCCGGGTAGCCCGGACACGTTCCAGAAGTTCTTCGCCGATATCGAGATGTATACCAACAACTTCGCCGGTGTGGATCCCGAAGCCTACATGGCCAACTGGCGCTGCTCTGAAATCCCCTCGCCCGAAACCCAGTGGCAGGGCTCCAACATCCAGCGCTTCTGCTCCGAAGAGTACGATGCTCTGGTCACCCAAATGTCCGAGACCGCCGGTCTGGAAGAGCGGGCAGAGCTGGCCAAGCAGATGAACGACATGATCATGCAGAGCTATTCGATCATTCCGCTCGTCCATCGCGGAAACCCATCCGCCCATGCCAATTCGCTCGGCGGGATCGAGATGAACGACTGGGATGCGGAAATCTGGAACATCAAGGACTGGTACCGCCAGGACGGATGATCAGACAGAAGACGGCGCCCACCAGGCGCCGTCTTTTCTGGAGCTTCCCCGCACAAGCCTCCCAAGGCCACTTTCCTCGTTCAACGGATCAGGCCCATGCTGACCTTCACCATCCGCAGGCTCCTCACGGCGGTCCCGACGCTGCTTTTTATCAGTCTCGTGATCTTTCTGCTGCTCGAGCTGGCGCCGGGCGATCCCATGGCGCAGGTCCCCCTGACCGTGCCCCCCGAGGTGAAGCAAAGGATGCGCGAGGCCCTCGGCCTTGGTGAGCCCGTCCCCGTCCGTTTTTACAAATGGCTGGTCCAGATGTTCTGGATCGAACCCAAGGTCTTTATCGACTGGATGACCCGCGACAGCTGGCTTCTCGGTTGGCTTCCCGATACCGCGCTTTACAGCGGGGAGCAGCGCGTGATCTCCTGGCAGACCCGCTCTCCGGTCATGGACATCATCGTCCAGCGCCTGCCCCAAACCCTCTGGGTCGTCGGTATGGCCTATGTCATCGGCGTCCTAATCGCGCTGCCCATCGGGATCATCTCGGCCTACCGGCAATATTCCGTCTTTGACCAGGTCGGCACCTTCGTGTCGATGATCGGTTTTTCCATCCCACCCTTCTTCTCGGGGGTGGTCGTGATCGTCATCTTCTCGGTCCAGCTTGGCTGGTTCCCCTCGATCTACGACACCACCCACCGCGTCGTCGATTGGGAGACATTCAAGGTCCAGATCAGCCAGATGGTCATGCCGGTCATGGTCCTCGCCTTGCAGACAACCGCCCAGATCAGCCGCTTCATGCGGGCCTCCATGCTCGACAATCTGGGACAGGACTATGTCCGGACCGCCCGCGCCAAGGGCATGCGAGAACGCACGGTCGTTTTGATCCACGTCCTCAGGAACTCCATGATCCCCGTCGTGACCGTGATCGCGCTGGGCGTGCCCTCGATCTTTGGCGGGGCCATCATCACCGAACAGATCTTCAAAGTGAACGGCATCGGCCAGCTCTTCATCACTGCGCTTAAGGCGAACGATCTGCCGATGGTCCTGACGGTCGCCTTCATCTTCGCCTTCCTCATCGTGCTCTTCAACCTGATCGCCGACGTGCTCTATGGCGTCCTTGACCCCAGGATCCGCTATGACTGATCAAACAGCGACAGCCGACCCCGCGCCCGTCAAAGCCGCCAAGGAGCGTGGCCAATGGGCTGATGTCTGGGCGCAGTTCCGCACCCATAAAGGGGCGCTCATCGGGTCAGGCGTCTTCCTGACCATCGTCGCGACCGTCCTCTTCGGGCCCTATATCTGGACTGTCGATCCCGGCTATCAGGACTTCCGCTCGCGCAATATGCGCCATATCCTCGCCTGCTTCTCGCTCCCGTGGGGAGAGATCGCGAGCTGCTTTACCTCCCCCGACACCGCCGCCGTCAATGTCACCTGGGTCCACCCGCTCGGCACGGACAATATCGGCCGCGACACGCTCGCCCGGCTCCTGTTCGGAGGCCGCATCTCCATGGCCGTCGGCCTGACGGCAATGGCGATCGCGCTGCTGCTCGGCACGCTGATCGGCATCCTCTCAGGTTATTTCCGCCGCATCGACGGCCCGCTCATGCGGCTCACGGATCTCTTCCTCGCGCTCCCGCTCCTGCCGCTTCTGCTGGTGATGGTTCTCCTCTTTCGCGAGCGTCTCTCAAGCGCATTCGGCCCCGAAGGCGGCATCTTCATCCTCATCGTCTGCGGCATCGGCATCACCTCCTGGATGCCCACCGCCCGCATCGTGCGCGGCGACGTCCTCGCCCTGAAGGAGCGTGAATTCGTCCTCGCCGCCCGCTCTATCGGGACCCGGCCTGCCCGGATGATCCTGCGGCACGTCCTGCCAAACGTCATGAGCCCGATCATGGTCTCGGCCACCCTCGGGATCGCCACTGCCATCATCACCGAATCCGCCCTCTCCTTCCTCGGCCTTGGCTTTCCGCCGGACTTTCCAACCTGGGGCCGCCTGCTGAACGACGGGGTGCAATACATGCAGCAATACCCCGAACGCGTCGTCTGGCCGGGAGCGCTCATCTCTGTCGTCGTGCTGTCAGTCAACTATATCGGAGACGGCCTGCGGGACGCCCTCGATCCCCGCATCCGCGGCCTCTGACCCAAACGGCTGGTCCTATCCGCTCGTGACGCTACGTCACCTCTAATGCTTGTTGCTATTTTGAACAATGTTCACGAATATCGGGCAAGACGACGGAGGACGACCATGTTTGCACCTTATCTCTTTCCCATCGGGTACTGGATCACGTCGATCCTCTTCACGCTGCTCGCGGCGCCGCTCCTGATCCTGCCAAGCCGCAAACCTCTGATGAAATGGCTGCGCCTTTATGCCCGGACGATGGTCGGGGTGATGCGCCATCTCGGCGGCATCGATCTGACCTTCAAGGGCCACGAGAACCTGCCGGACGGCCCCTTCATACTGGCCCCCAAACATCAAAGCTGGGGCGACGGCTTCGCCTCCTTCTCGCAGATCCCGGATCTGGGCTTTGTGACGAACAACCGCATTCTGAACTACCCGCTCGTCGGTCCCATCCTGCGCAAGATCGACGCCATCGTCATCGATTCCTGCGGCGGAGATGCCGCCCGCGACAGCGTCACCGGCAACGGCCTCGACACCGCCCGCACCGAAGGCCGCCACCTGCTGATCTACCCCGAAGGACGTCTCGTCCCCGTCGGCGAGACCGAGCGCTTTCGCAAAGGCGTCTATCACATGTACGAGGCCTATGGCTGCCCGGTCGTGCCCGCCGCGACCGACCTTGGCGTGCGCTGGCCGCAGCACGACACGTTCACCGTCCCCGGCCCCGCCACGCTCGAATTTCTCGAACCGATCCCGCCCGGCCTTGATAAAGAGGCGTTCATGACCCGCCTTCAGGACGCCATCGAAGGCCGATCCAGAGCGCTTCTTGAAGAGCAGCGCGCCGCCGGAACTCTGCCGGACGGCGTCGAACTGCCGCCTCTGCCGCAGCCCGCCTAAAGCCCGTTCACCGGAACTTTCAGCACCGGGCGGCCCTTCTCGTCGCGCGGCACATGCCCGGCCCGCATGTTCACCTGCAAGGACGGCAGGATCAGCTTGGGCACCGGCAGCGTCGCATCGCGCGCCTCGCGGATCTCGATGAACTCGTCCCGGCTTTGCCCCTTGCCAACATGGATGTTCGACGCCCGCTCCTCGGCGACCGTCGTCTCCCACGCGATTTCGCGCCCGCCGCCCGCACCGTAATCGTGGCACATGAAAAGCCGCATCTCCTCCGGCAGGCTCAGGACGCGCTGGATACTGTCGTAAAGCTGCCCGGCATCCCCGCCCGGAAAATCCGCCCGGGCCGAGCCGCTATCGGGCATGAAAAGCGTATCGCCCACGAAAGCCGCGTTCCCGATCACATGCGTCATGCAGGCAGGCGTATGACCCGGCGTCGCCATCGCGAAAGCCTCCAGATCACCGATCCGGTAGCTGTCGCCTTCCTCGAACAAGTGGTCGAATTGCGACCCGTCCCGCTGAAACTCCGTTCCCTCGTTGAAGATCTTCCCAAAGACATCCTGCACCTCGAGGATCCGCGCCCCGATCCCGATCTTCCCACCGATCCGCTCCTGCAGATAAGGCGCCGCCGACAGATGATCGGCATGGACATGGGTCTCGATGATCCAGTCCAGCGTCAGATCCTGCGCCGCGATATGGGCGATGATCCGGTCTGCATGATCGCTGGTGATCCGCCCGGCGGCATAGTCGATGTCCATCACGCTATCGATCACCGCGCAGTGGCGCGTCGCGGGATCGACCACAACATAGCTGATCGTATTGGTCGCCGCATCGAAGAACGGCACCACCTCCGGCACCGCGCTCAGATCGATCCGGGATGCAATCTTGGCCTCGAGGGTCATGGCTGTCCTCCCTTCAATCACAGTTAGGGTGCCGCAAATCCATCAGCCCACGCAAGAGGGCGCTCAGATCCGCTTGCGGATCCGCCGTACCATCCACCAGACGCCCAGAATGACAATCGGGGTGACGATGGCGGTCAAAGCAAGCTTGCCCAGACCCACTCCCTGCGCCAGCGGCTCAAGCACATATAGCGCCAGATTGACCGCGTAATAGCTGATCGCCACGACCGACAGCCCTTCGACCGTCTTTTGCAGCCGCAATTGCAGATCCGCCCGCTTGTCCATGCTCTCGAGCAGCGACTGGTTCTGCGCCGACCGCTCCACATCGACCCGCGTCCGCAGCAGCGACGACGCGCGAGAGGCCCGCTCTGACATCGCCGCCAGCCGCCCCTGCGCGGCCTTCACCGTCCGCATCGCGGGGTCATAGCGGCGCATCATGAACTCCGCAAAGGTCTGCCGCCCGCCGAACCGTTCCTCGCGCAACACTTCGATCCGCTGGTTCACGATGGCCTCATAGGCCGCCGTCGCCCCGAACCGGTAAGAGCTGCGCGCACCCATCGCCTCAAGCTCAGACGAGACGGCCAGAAGTGACTTCAGCGTCGCATCCGGCTTGGCCACATCGCCGGTCATCTCTCCGACCAGATCGGTCAGCGCCTCGTCCACGCGCGTCAGATCCGGACCCATATCGCGCACCCGCGCAAAGCCCAGCATCGACATCGTCTTGTAGGTCTCGATCTCGCAAAGCCGCTGCACGATCCGCCCGATCCGGCGTGATCCGCATTCGTCCTGCACGAAGACGGCAAAGCGCATATGCCCGTTCTCGTCGATGCGGAAATCGCCCGCAATCGTCGCGCTGTCGTCCAGAACCCGGCTCGCGGCAAGGCTCTCGGGGACGAACCATTCGGCCATCCGCTCCGCGATCGCCTCCTCCCCCGGCCAGGTCTCGACCCGCACGAGAGCCGAGGTCATGCGAACCCCCGGAGAGGCCGCAAGCCAGTCATCGGGGAACGCTGCGAATGTCGTCCCGTCGAACGGACGCTCCGCCAGACCGTCCCCGAACAGCGTGTAGGTCACGAATTCCGTATGCGCTTCCCACTTGAGCTGATGGCGCCCAAGCTGCCCGAACCAATGCGTCGCGCCGGGCGACGGATGCGGCGCGCCATGCCGGTCCAGCAGCGCGATCAGATGCGCCCGATCCTCGCCCTTGTCGCGCGATGCTGCATCCTCGGGCCGCTTGATCGCGAGATAGGCCGCATGGCAGGGCGCCTCAAGCGTCGGAAAGGGCCGCGCATGCAGCTCGTTCGCCAGCTTGTAGCGAAGATCGTGATCCGCGACCGGACTGGTATGGGCGTCTCTCGGCATGAGCGTTACCTAGTCTGACTGAGGGGCGTGAACAGCCACTTTACTTCACCTGCCCTTCTAGCACAGCTTCCCCCATGGCCCGCACGATCCTTTTCAACAAACCGATGAACGTGTTGTCGCAGTTCACCGATGGCGGCAACCGGGCAACGCTCGCCGATTACATCAACGTGCCGGGCGTCTATCCCGCAGGCCGCCTCGACCGCGACAGCGAGGGGCTGCTTGTCCTCACCGATGACGGCCGCCTTCAGGCGCGCATCTCCTCGCCGAAGTTCAAGGCGCCGAAAACCTATCTTATCCAGGTCGAGGGCCTCCCCTCGGACGACGCGATCACCGCGCTGGCCAAGGGCATCACGCTCAAGGACGGTCCAACGAGACCGGCCAAAGCCAGCCGGATCGACCCGCCCGATCTCTGGCCCCGCGATCCGCCGATACGCGTGCGCCAATCCATCCCCGACAGCTGGATCAAGCTCATCCTCACCGAAGGCCGCAACCGACAGGTCCGCCGCATGACCGCCCATATCGGCCACCCGACCCTCCGCCTCGTGCGCTGGAGCATCGGCGACTGGACGCTCGACGATCTGCCCCCCGGGGAGTGGCGCGACGCCTAGTCAATCAACGGCAGCAGCTTGTCGACCGACGCTTTCGCATCGCCATAGAACATCCGCGTGTTATCCTTGAAAAACAGCGGGTTCTCGATCCCCGAATAGCCGGTGCCCTGCCCGCGTTTGCTGACAAAGACCTGCTTGGCCTTCCACACTTCCAGAACCGGCATGCCTGCAATCGGAGAGTTCGGATCGTCCTGCGCCGCGGGGTTCACGATATCGTTCGAGCCAATGACGATCACCACATCCGTCGACGGGAAATCGTCGTTGATCTCGTCCATCTCGAGCACGATGTCGTAAGGTACCTTTGCCTCGGCCAGAAGCACGTTCATATGCCCCGGCAAACGCCCCGCGACCGGGTGGATGGCAAACCGCACCTCCTTGCCCGCCGCACGCAGCTTGCGCGTCAGCTCGCTGACCGCCTGCTGCGCCTGCGCCACGGCCATGCCGTAACCCGGCACGATCACGACACTGTCCGCCTCGTTCAGGGCCGACGCGACCCCGTCCGCCTCGATCGCAACCTGCTCGCCCTCGACGGCCATCTGCTCCCCAGACGCGCCGCCAAAGCCGCCCAGGATCACCGACACGAAAGAGCGGTTCATCGCCTTGCACATGATGTAGCTCAGGATCGCACCGGACGAGCCCACCAGGGCGCCTACCGTAATCAGAAGATCATTGCCCAGCGAGAACCCGATCGCCGCGGCCGCCCAGCCCGAATAGCTGTTCAGCATCGAAACGACGACCGGCATATCTGCCCCGCCGATCCCCATGATCAGGTGATACCCGATGAACAGCGCGGCGAGCGTCAGAATGACAAGCGGGAACGTCCCGCCCGAGCCGAGAAACCAGAAGAGGCAAATCAACGACAGCGCAGCCGCCCCCGCGTTCAGCGCATGCCCGCCCGGAAGCTGCTTGGCCGAAGTGTCGATCTCGAACGGCAGCAGGCTCGAGCTGCCCGACAGTTTGCCATAGGCCACGATCGACCCGGTAAACGTGATCGCGCCGATCCAGACGCCCAGGGCAAGCTCGATCTGCAGGATCGTGATCTCCACCGGGATCTTCTTGGCGACCACGGCGCCAAAGCCGCGGAACTGCTCGGCCACGGCCAGCGCCTCGGGTGTGACTGCAACATCATAGGGTCGGGGGAAGATCTGCCCGGCCTCTGCAAAGGCTGCCGCGACGCGGCCGATCTCGATATGAGCATTCAGCCCCACAAAGACAGCCGCCAGACCGACCAGCGAATGCATCGCCGCCACCAGCTCCGGCATCTGCGTCATCTGCACCCGCGTCGCCAGCTGATAACCGATCGCTCCGCCCAGAGCGATCAGCACGAGCGAGGCCACCCATAGCCCCGATCCCGGCCCGACCAGCGTCGCCAGAACGGCGACGGCCATCCCCACGATCCCGTACCAGATCGCGCGCTTGGCGCTTTCCTGACTGCTCAGCCCTCCCAGCGACAGGATGAAGAGAACGCCCGCGACCACGTAGGCCGCATTGGTGAATCCAAGTTCCATAACGAGCGTCTCCTTACGACTTCTGGAACATGGCGAGCATGCGCCGTGTCACGAGAAAACCGCCGAATATATTGATCCCAGCCATAAAGACCGCGAGGCCCGCCAGCAGCATCACGAGGACCGATCCCGATCCGATCTGCAAAAGCGCCCCCAGAATGATGATCGATGAGATGGCGTTGGTCACCGCCATCAGCGGCGTATGCAGGCTGTGCGCCACGCCCCAGATCACCTGAAAGCCGACGAAACAGGCCAACGTGAAGACGATGAAATGCTGCATGAAGCTCGCCGGCGTATAAAGCCCCGCCAGCAGAAGCAGCACACCGCCCACGGCCAGAAGGCCCACTTGAAACTTCGTCTGCTGCTGGAAGGCCAGCGTCTCCTGCGCGCGCTTCTCCTCCGCCGTCAGCTCCTTGGGCTTTTCCTTCTTCGGAGCCGCCGCAATCGCCGCCACCTTCGGCTTCGGCGGGGGATAGGTCACCTCTCCGCCATGGGTCACGGTCGCGCCCCGGATCACGTCGTCTTCCATGTCGTGATCGATGACGCCGTCCTTCTCGGGCGTCAGATCAGTCATCAGATGGCGAATATTCGTGGCATAAAGCGTCGAGGATTGCGCGGCCATCCGGCTTGGGAAATCCGTGTAGCCGACGATCGTCACGCCGTTATCCGAGACAATCTTCTCGTCCTTGACCGTCAGCTCGCAATTCCCGCCCCGCTCGGCGGCCAGATCGATGATCACCGATCCCGGCTTCATCGCCTCGACCATGTCCTTGGTCCACAGAACCGGCGCATCCCGGTTCGGGATCAGGGCCGTCGTGATGACGATATCGATCTCCGGCGCCATCTCGCGGAACTTTTCGAGCTGCTTTTCCTGAAACTCGGGCGAGGACGGCGCCGCGTAGCCGCCCGAGGCGCTCGAATCCTGGCTGTCCTCGAAATCGAGGAAGACGAACTCCGCCCCCATCGACTCGATCTGTTCGGACACCTCGGGCCGCACATCGAACGCATAGACAATCGCCCCCAGCGACGTCGCCGTCCCGATCGCGGCCAACCCGGCCACGCCTGCGCCCACGACCAGCACCTTGGCGGGCGGCACCTTGCCCGCCGCCGTCACCTGCCCGGTGAAGAACCGCCCGAAATTGTTGCCCGCCTCGATCACCGCGCGATAGCCCGCGATATTGGCCATCGACGACAGGGCATCCATCTTCTGCGCCCGGCTGATCCGCGGCACCATATCCATAGCGACGACCGTCGTGCCCTTCTTGGCGATCGTCTTCATCTGAGCTTCGTTCGATCCCGGATAAAAGAACGACACCAGCGTCTTGTCATCCTTCAGCCGTTTGGCCTCCGTCTCGGTCGGCGGGCGCACCTTGGCGATCACATCCGCCTCGCTCCAGACCTTCGCCGCACCTTTGAGAACGGTCACGCCCGCCTCCTCGTAGGCCGCATCGTCAAAGCCCGCGGCAAGCCCCGCCCCGGCCTCGATCAGGCAGTCATGCCCCAGCTTTTGCAGTTCCTTCGCACTCGCGGGCGTCATCGCGACGCGGGCTTCACCATCCGCGATTTCCTTGGGTGTGCCGATCTTCAAGGGGCGTCCTCCGTCTTAGTGTCCGAACCGGACCGCGCATTGCTTAGCCAAGGTAATTTTCTTTCACAAGACGGCCACCCCGCTTTGCGAAAGGAATACGATTGCATGCCGCGCCGTCATATCGCCGGGCGCCCTTGCCTCCACGCCGCCGCACCGCCACTCTGGCGTCAGGTCCAAAGGGAGGTTTCATGGAACATCAAGGACGCCACGCCCTCGTCACCGGCGGCGGCAGCGGCATCGGATACGAAATCGCAAAGGACCTCGCGGCGGCAGGCGCCACGGTCACGATCACGGGCCGCCGAACCAGCCTCCTCAAAAAGATCGCAGAACGGCACGAGCGCATCCATCCCCTCACCATGGACGTCTCCGACGAAGGCAGCGTCCGGGACGGCATCGCGCAAGCCGCCTCCGATCATGGGCCCGTTGCGATCTGCATCGCCAATGCGGGCATCGCAGAAGGCGGCCCCTTCGCGGGCGTCACGCTCGAGGATTGGCGCCGCGTTCTCACCACGAACCTCGACGGTGCTTTCCTCACCCTGCAGGCCGCCATGGCCACGCTCGATCGCGATAGCTGGGGCCGGATGATCGCCATCAGCTCGATCGCCGGGGTGCGCGGCCTCAAGGGCGCGATCCCCTACACCGTCTCCAAACACGGCATGATCGGCCTGATCCGAGGCCTCTCCGAAGAATACATGGGCAGCCAGATCACCTTCAACGCCGTCTGCCCCGGCTATGTCGAAACCGATATCGTCCGCAATCAGATCCCCGCAGTCGCCAAGCGGATGGAGATCTCGGAACAAGACGCCGCCCAGGTTTTCGCCAAAGGCAACCGCCACCGCGTCCTTCTTCAAGCCGACGAGATCTCGGCGGCAACGCTCTGGCTCTGCTCGGACGCCGCCCGGTCGGTCAACGGCCAGACCATCCAGATCGCCGGAGGCCAGGTCGCGTGACCGACTTCACCCGGACCAAGACGCTCTTCGACATCCCCGAAGGCATGATCTACCTCGACGGCAACTCCCTCGGCCCCCTGCCCAAAACCGCCGCCGCGCGCGTCGCGCAAACCCTGCAGGACGAATGGGGCGCCCAGCTCATCGGCGGCTGGACCGCCGCCGGATGGATGGAGCAGCCGACCCGCCTCGGCGACCGCATCGGCCGCCTGATCGGAGCCGAACCCGGCACGACCACCATCGGCGACACGCTCTCGATCAAGGTCTTCCAGGCCCTCTCCGCCGCGCTGCAACTGCGCCCCGACCGGCGCGAGATCCTCAGCTGCACCGGCAATTTCCCGACCGATCTCTACATGGCGCAAAGCCTCATCGACGCAACGGGCCAGGGCCACAGCCTCAAGATCGTCCCGCCCGAGGAGATCGCCGGCCACATCACAGAAGAGACCGCCGCGCTTTTGCTGACCGAGGTCGACTACCGCACCAGCCGCCGCCACGACATGGCCGCTCTGACCCGCAAGGCCCACGCCCATGGCGCCCTCGCAATCTGGGATCTGGCCCATTCCGCGGGCGCCATCCCCGTCGACATGACCGGCACCGGCGCCGATATCTGCATCGGCTGCACCTACAAATATCTCAACGCAGGCCCCGGCGCGCCCGCCTTCATCTCCGTCGCGGGACGCCATCTGGACAAGGTCGATCCGATCCTCGCCGGATGGCTCGGCCACGCGGCCCCCTTCGCGTTCGAGCCGGACTACCGCCCCGGCCCCGGTATCGAGCGCTTCCGCGTCGGCACGCCTCCCGTCCTGCAAATGGCCGCCCTCGACGCCGCGCTCGACATTTGGGACGACATCGACCTGGCCGCCCTCCAGACCCGCTCCGCCGCGCTATGCGATCTCTTCATTGCCGAGGTTGAAACCCGCTGCCCCGATCTGACCCTCGCCAGCCCCCACAGCGCGACGGAGCGTGGCAGCCACATCTCCTTCCGGCATCGCGACGGCTACGCCATAATGCAGGCCCTCATCGCAGATAAAGTGATCGGAGACTTCCGCGAACCCGACATTCTGCGCTTTGGCATCACGCCCCTCTTCATCGACGAAGAGGACATCAAGATAGCCGCTGAGCGGATTGAATCCATTATGAAATCCGGCCTATACCAACAGGACGACTACAAGATCCGCAAGGCCGTCACCTGACATGATCGAGATCCGCCCGTTCCACGTCTCCGAGACGGCATCGGCCCGCCGTCTCCTCCACGATGCCGTCCGCATCGGCGCCGCCGAGCTCTACTCGCAGGAAGAACGTCGCGCCTGGTCCGCCTCCCCCACGCCAGAGCCGGAATGGCGCGACCGCGTCGCCGATCACATCACTCTCATGGCCTACGAGGTCCTGCCCGAACTTGACGTGCTCGCGGGCTTCGGCACGATCCGGCGGGACGGCTATATCGACTTCCTCTTCGTGGCCCCCGACAAGCGCCGCACGGGTCTCGCCGGTCAGATCTACGATGGCCTCCTCGCGGCCCTCCCCGACCCAAAGCCCGAAACGCTCACCGTCCGCGCTTCGCTTTATGCGCGCCCGTTCTTCGAACGGGGCGGATGGCAGGTCACCGGCGACGCCAGCGAAGAGCGCAACGGACAAACTCTGCAAACCTTCCACATGGCGCGGCCCTACAGCCGGGACGCGTAATCGCTCACCAGAAGATGCCGCGGCGGCGCGTCTTCCTCGACCTCGGCAAACCGCCCGATCGGCTCGCGAAAGACATTGTCGGTTTCGTCATCATTCACCGTCGACACCTCCCCGATCAGCACATCGCCGCCCTCGCCCCAAAAGGCATGCCAGTCCCCCGGCATCAGCGTCACGCTTTCCCCCGGGGCTAGTTTCAAAACCTCACCGGGCGCAAAATCCCGCGGGATCCCGTCGCAGAAGACCCGCCCGCCCGCGCGCTCGTCAAAGGCCCCTTCGGCGTCCGAGCCATATAGCTCCACCGCCAAAGTCGCGCCGCCGCGATTGATAATATCCTCGGCCTTGATCACATGCGTATGCATCGGCGACAGCTGATCGCGCCGTGAAATCAAAAGCTTCTCGGCATAGCACATGCCCTGCCCGGCCGTCAGATCCTCAAGTCGGCCATTGCGCAGGGTGAAAAGGAACAGCCCCATCTCATCGAACCGCCCCTCCCCGTAATCGGTAATATCCCAACCGCACCGCCGCTCGACGATCGCCGCCGCCTCGGGCCGCCGGAACTCGGCCTCGGACCAGCGCGCAAAAGGCGGCAGCACAAAGCCGTGCCGCGCAATCATCTCCTCGGCCTCGGCCATGATCTCATTGATCCGGCTACGCTTCATGTCTCAGCTTCCCAAAAATGACAGGTCACGCCGACAGCCGCACCCGTCCGTCCCGCCCGGCCGCCCAGACCCGCGCGGCTTCTCCAAACGCCTCGAACAATGGCCGAGAGACAGGATCGGCCGCCGCATTCCACTCCGGATGCCACTGCACCGACAGCGTGAACCCCGTCGCCCCTTCCACATGCAGCGCCTCGGCGGTTCCGTCCGGAGCCGTCCCGTCGATCACGATCCGCTGCCCCGGCGTCTTGATCCCCTGCCCGTGCAGCGAATTGGTCATCACCTCGCGCGCGCCGAAGAGCCGATGAAACGCGCTCCCCTCGCGCAGGGTCACGACATGGCGCAGCGCGAATTTCTCCTCCAGCGTCCCATCAGGCGGCATCCGGTGATTGTCCCGCCCCGGAAGATCCCGGATCTCGGGATGCAGCGTGCCCCCCATCGCGACATTCACCTCCTGAAACCCCCGGCAGATCCCCATGAAAGGCTGCCCCCGCTCCACCAACGCCCGGATCAGCGGCAGCGTCAGCGCATCGCGGCTGCGGTCAAAGGCCCCATGCGCCGGCGTCTCGTCCTCTCCGTACTCCTCCGGATGCACATTCGGACGCCCCCCGGTAAAGAGAAACCCGTCGCAGACCTTCATCAACTCATCCGCCCGTGCCATCGACGGATCCGACGGCACGATCAGAGGCAGGCAATCGGCAACATTGGCCACCGCACATGTATTGATCGTCCCGCCCGCATGGGTCGGATACTCGTCATTGACGAGATACGAATTACCGATGATGCCAATGACCGGGCGGGTCATGTCAAACCTCCGTTGCCTCTTCAAAGCTCAACTTAAGCACCTTCCGAGCCGCGAAAATCCGTTATTTTCGCACAGTGCCCCTGCAAGTCCGGAATCCCGGACTGCCGGTTCATGACACGAACCGATAGCACAGACATCAGGATCATTTGTTAGATCCTGTTTTTTTAAAAAAAGTAGTGGAGTACATCATGATTTTAGAACTCAACGATGAATTCGTCATCAATCCCGGACCGTGGTGGGTCTCGCCGGACGGCGTCGATCCCGACGACATCATGCCGGTTCAGCCCCCTCTTGAGGGCCCCGACTACGGCATCGTCTTGCCGAACGGAGAGTTGTCCAGCAACCCCGGAGCCTTTCAGCGGTGGGTCGAACAGGACAGGCTCGAGACCAGCATCGCGGACAGCCTCGAGTTCCTCTAGGCCTGCAAGACGACAGGGAGGGGCGCTACGCCTCTCCCTTGAGCCCCGCCGCCTCAATCCCGGCCAGCCCCGCCTCGGCATCGTTCTCCGATGTATCACCCGTCACGCCAAGCGCCCCGATCACCGCTCCCGCATCGTCGCGGATCAGCACCCCGCCCGGAACGGGCACGACCTGCCCGCCGAAAACCCCGTTCGCGGCGGCCATGAAATAGGCCTGCTGCTCGGCCCGCGCCATCTGCGCGCTGCCCGGCATATGCAGCATCACGGCCCCATAGGCCTTGCCCTGCGCGATCCCGAATCGCCCCGGAGACGCCCCGTCCTCGCGCTCGAACGCCTTCACATGCCCGCCCGCATCCAGAACCACGACCGAAAGCGGCTTAAGCCCCCTCTCGCGCCCCTTCGCCAGTGTCGCCTGAACCATCGTCCGTGCCTGTTCGAGCGTGATCTCTGCCATGGGTCTCATCCTCCTGCACCGCAATTGGCCTTTCTTCCGCCAAATCCCCGGCAAAGGCCAGCCGCGTCAACCAGCCCCCCGCACATGCGCTTTCAGAAAGTCGATCGTCGCCCGCACTTTCGCGGGCAGATAGGCGCGGCTCGGATAAAGGATCCACGCCCCTGTCTCGAATGCGGTCGCTGTCACCTCATGCGCCGGGAACAGATCCACCAGATCGCCCGCCGCCAACGCCTGCCCCGCGAAATGCTCGGCCAAAAGCGCCACCCCAACGCCCTCCAGCGCCGCCCGCCGGAGGGCCAGCGCATTCGAGATCACGAAAGTCCCGCCCACCGGCACCTCCGTCACCCGGCCACCGTCGCGAAACAGCCAGCGGCTTCGAAAGCCCGGCAGATCATAGCGCAGGCAGTCATGATCGCTCAAATCGGTTGGCACCCCAGGCCGCCCGGCCCGCTCCAGATAGGCGGGCGCGGCGCAGGCCCGATACCGCGTCCCCATCAGCCGCGTGCTGATCAGATCCCCCTCGGGCGCCGGAGCCAGCCGCACCGCAAGATCGATATGACGCTCAACCAGATCGACGTTCTGATCCGTCAGGATCAGATCCAGCTTGAGCCCGGGCAAGGCATCCCGAAACGCCCCCAGATGCGGCACGATGCACTCATGCCCGAACGCCACCGAGGCAGTCAGCCGCACCGTCCCGGAAGGCCGCACCCGCGCCGCGACGGCCCGGTCGCGCGCTTGATCCAGCTCGTCCAGCACCGGCGCGATGCTCTGCAGATACCGCGCCCCCTCTTCCGTGACCGACAGCCGCCGTGTCGTGCGCTGGAAGACCCGCAGCCCCAGCTCCGCCTCGACACCTGCCACGATCCGCGAGACGGCAGACGGATCCACATCCATTGCCCGCGCCGCTGCGGCAAAGCTGCCATGGCGCGACACCGCGACCAGCATTCTTAGAGATGCAATCTCCATTCATGCAGATCTCGCATGAATCTAATGCAGACGCGATCATTTTTCCACTCTTTCGCACCAGTTACACCGGATGGCATCACCAGCAAAGAGAGATCCCAATGACCACGCTTCTCCGCATCGATGCCAGCTCCCGCAGGGACGGCTCCTATTCCCGCTCCATCGGCGACAGCGCCGAGGCCACCTGGCGCAGGACCCATCCCGAGGGCCGGATCCTCCGCCGCCACGTTGCCGATGGCTCGATCCCGCTGATCTCGCAGGACACAATCACGGGTTTTTATACCGCGCCCGCCGACATGTCCCCCGCGCTTGAGGCCGCAACGGCCCTCTCCGACACCCTGATCGCAGAGCTGCAAGAGGCCGACACGCTTCTTATCACCGTGCCGATCTACAACTTCACCGTTCCTGCCGCGCTCAAAGCCTGGATCGACCAGATCGTGCGCATCGATCACACTTTCGCCTACGAAAACGGAACCTTCGAGGGCCTCGCCAGAACCCGCCGCGCCATCGTCGTCTGCGCCTATGGCGCGCAAGGCTATCTCGAAGGAGAACCCTTCGCCGCCGCCAACTTCCTCGCGCCCTATCTGACTTTCCTTCTCGGCTTCATCGGCATCAAGGACGTTCAGATCGTCTCGGCCCAGTCTACGACCGCCGACGAGGACACCGTCCGGGCCAGTGTCGCCGCCGCGATCGATCACGCCGCCCGGATCGCCGCCTGAAAGGAAGACGAATGAGACATCTCACCGAAAAGACCGCCATCATCACCGGGGCCAGCCGCGGCATCGGAGAGGCCACGGCCCGCTATCTCGCCGCCGAGGGAGCGCATGTCGTCCTCGCCGCCCGCAGCGCGCAGGCGATCACCCGCATAGCAAGCGACATCACCGCCTCGGGCGGCAAAGCGATCGCCATCCCCTGCGATGTCGCGCGATATGACGAGGTCGAAATCCTTGCCGAAAAGGCGAAAGAGATCTTCGGCAGCATCGATATCCTCGTCAACAACGCCGGCCTGATCGACCCCATCGCCCGGATCGCCGAAAGCGACCCGGCAGAGTGGGGCCGCATCATCGATATCAACACCAAAGGCGTCTATCACGGCCTGCGTGCCGTCCTGCCGATCATGCTGGGTCAAGGTCGCGGCACTGTCATCAATATCAGCTCCGGCGCCGCCACCAGCGCGCTCGCAGGCTGGAGCCACTATTGCTCCTCCAAGGCCGCCGTCCTCTCGCTAACACGCTGCGCTCACACGGAATATGCAGAACACGGCATCCTCGTCACAGGTGTCAGCCCCGGCACGGTCGCCACCGACATGCAACGCGAGATTAAGGCCTCCGGCCTCAACCCCGTCAGCCAACTTGACTGGTCCGATCACATCCCGCCGGGCTGGGTGGCCAAAACCATCGCCTGGCTCTGCGGCCCGGACGGAGCGGATTACGCCGGCACCGACTTCTCCCTCAAGACAAAGGGCGGCCGCTAAGCCGTGGGTCTTCCACCCCCAGAGTAAAGGCGGCCCTCCCCACCTTTTCCCCCGCCGTCCCGGCCTTGAGCCGGGACCTCTACGGCGGAGAAAGACCGAAGCTTTCCGAAAAAGCCAGCGCCATCCCCCTCTTCTGCCCCAACTCGAAATGTCCTCACACGTCCCGCTCCCACCGGATCAGATCTCCCGGCTGACAGTTCAGCGCCTCACAAATCCGCTCGAGCGTCGCGAACCGAAATCCCTTCACCTTCCCGCTTTCAAGAAGGCTCAGGTCGGCCTCCGCCATCTCCACCCTCTCCTGAGACCGCATCTTCCGCCTCGCCAGTGCCCTGACGATCTTCATCGCAAGATCTGCCGGTGCTCGTCCGCTAATCGTGCAGAGTCGGCAATGACCGCTCCGAGTGATCAACTCTCGATATAAGCGGTGGATGACCGATCAGCCCGTCATTGTCCCGAGCGTTGCGCGCCAGCGATCCCCGTCCGCTTCGTTAACGGGCAGGTTTCGGAATTTGCCTCCTCCCGGATGCCGACCAAATGCCGCCCGGATGCCGCAGGCCCGATTTTCGCAATCGCTCCTCGTTAACGTCTGATTCGAAAGGCGGACAGCCTCGCCCCACCGAGCCGCCTAACCCGCCGCCTTCAGCTCCAGCCGACGCTGATGCAGCACCGGCTCGGTATAGCCTGACGGCTGCTCGCGGCCCTTGAAAACAAGGTCGCATGCCGCCTGAAATGCCAGCCCGTCATAGCCCGGCGCCATCGGCCGATAGGCCGGATCGGCCTCGTTCTGACGGTCTACAACCTCCGCCATCTTGCGCATCGCCTCCATCACCTGATCGCCCGAGACAACACCGTGATGCAACCAATTGGCCAGCGCCTGCGACGAAATCCGGCACGTCGCCCGGTCCTCCATCAGCCCTATATCATTGATATCAGGCACTTTTGAGCAGCCCACACCCTGATCAATCCAGCGCACGACATAGCCCAGGATCCCTTGCGCGTTGTTCTCGATCTCTCGCGTGATCTCCTCATCGGACCAGTTGCGCCCCTCGGCCACAGGGATCGTCAGCAGATCCGCCAGCGTGCCCCGCGCGCCGCCCTCGGCCAGCTCCTTCTGGCGCGCCAAAACATCCAACTGATGATAATGCGTCGCATGCAACGTCGCCGCCGTCGGAGACGGCACCCAAGCGCAGGTCGCCCCGGCTTCGGGATGCCCGATCTTCGCCTCCAGCATATCCGCCATCCGGTCCGGCATCGCCCACATGCCCTTGCCGATCTGCGCGCGCCCCTTCAGCCCGCAGGCCAGCCCGAGATCGACGTTGCGATCCTCATAGGCCTTGATCCAGGCGGTCTCTTTCATCGCGCCTTTTTCGACCATCGGCCCAGCTTCCATCGAGGTGTGGATCTCGTCTCCGGTTCGGTCGAGGAAGCCAGTATTAATGAAGGCCACCCGGGACTTAGCCGCCCGGATGCACTCCTTGAGGTTCACCGAAGTCCGGCGCTCCTCATCCATGATCCCGATCTTCACGGTATTGCGCGGCAGCCTCAGCATGTCCTCGACCCGGTCAAAGGTCTGGACCGCAAAGGCAACCTCCTCTGGCCCGTGCATCTTCGGCTTCACCACGTAGACGCTGCCCGCTTCGGAATTGCGCGGCCCGTCCGTTTTCTTCAGATCATGCATCGCGATCAGCACCGTGCAGACCGCATCCATCAGCCCCTCCGGCACGTCCGAGCCATCCTCCAGCAGGATCGCCGGATTGGTCATGAGGTGCCCCACATTGCGCACCAGCATCAACGACCGACACTTCACCGGAACGGCCGAGCCATCCGGTGCCGTATAGCTGACATCCCCGTAAAGCTCCCTGGTGACCGTCTCGCCACCCTTCTCGAAGGTCTCGCTCAGATCGCCCTTCATCAGGCCGAGCCAGTTGCGATAGGCCTGCGCCTTGTCCTCGCCATCCACGCAAGCGACGCTGTCCTCGCAATCCATGATGGTCGACAACGCCGCCTCAAGATTGACCGCGGCGATCCCGGCGGGATCATCCTTGCCGATGTGATTGTCGCGATTGACCAGAACTTCGATCCGCAAGCCGTTGTTCTGAAAAAGGAACATCCCGAAGCCGCCGGACTCCGTATGCCCAAGGAACTGTACCGGATCCGACAGTCCCGCCGATCCGCCGCCCTGCTGCAAGGAAAGAGCTCCATCCGAGACACCCAGCTCCGTCACATCGCTCCAGGATCCACTTGCAAGCGGCACTGCCTGATCCAGAAAACCCTTCGCCCAGGCAATCACCCGCGCTCCGCGCTCCGTGTCATATCCCCCGTCCGAAGGCAGATCGCCCAGCGCATCGGTGCCGTAAAGCGCATCGTAAAGATTGCCCCACCGCGCATTCGCGGCGTTCAGTGCGAACCGCGCATTGGTGATCGGCACGACAAGCTGCGGCCCCGGGAGGCTCGCTATCTCGGGATCGACACCCTCCGTCTCGATCTGAAAATCCGGCCCCTCCGGCACCAGATATCCGATCTCCTGAAGGAAAGCGCGGTAGGCGGCGCCGTCATGAACCGCCCCGCGATGCGCTACATGCCAATCGTCAAGCTGCGACTGAAGCGTCTCGCGGCGGGCCAGCAAATCGCGGTTCCGGGGTGCAAGATCCGACAGCAGCTGCGCGAATCCGTCCCAGAATGCCTCTGCCTCGATGCCGGTCCCCGGAAGAGCCTCCTCATCCAGAAACCGCGCCAGAACGGCGTCCACACTCAAGCGCCCGCGCGCGACCCGGTCCGTCATCGTCATCCTCCCAGAGATCTGCCGTCCTGCGCCGGACATTAGCGGCAACCTCTCCGGAGGCAACCGCTAGCGCGCCTTCCGGCACCGGTCAGAGCAATAGCGGACCTCGTCCCAGACCGCGGCCCACTTCTTGCGCCAGGCGAACGGGCGGCCGCAAACGGGGCAGATCTTGGTCGGAAGATCTCCTTTCCGAACCGCCTTTCCCGCCGATCGCGGCATGGCCTACTCGGACACCACGGCGCCAGTGCGGCCATCGACCTGATCCTCTGCCCCGCTTGGCGCGCCGCCCGAGATCACAAGATAGCCGACAAAGACGATAAGCAGCACAACGCCGAATCCGACGGCGGCCCCCATCCCGACAAGCGGGCCCTTGTGCTTTTTCTCCTGCTTCTCAAGATCGGTATCGGGTGCGGACATGACAGGTCTCCTGAACTTTGGGGGCATGGCCGGGTTGTCGCCCGGCAGTCACAGACCTAACGTGCTGCAACATTCCCGGTTCCCGATGGAGAGAAGAGCCCGATGAAGGACAGCACGCCCCAGCGCATTCACCTCTCCGATTATACGCCGCCCGCCTATCTGGTGGACGAGGTGCATCTGACCTTCGATCTGCGCCCCACGGCGACGCGGGTCAAAAGCCGCATCGCCTTTCGCCCGAACCCCGAAGCGCCCGGCACATTCGCGCTGCATGGCGAACATCTCAAGTTGATTTCGGCCAGCATCGACGGCGAACGGGTGGATCCTGCCTTCACCGAGGATGGCCTCACGCTCAGCGTGCCCGAAGCGCCCTTCATTTGGGAGGCTGAGGTCGAGATCTCACCCGAGACGAATACTGCGCTCGAGGGGCTGTATCTGTCGAACGGCATGTACTGCACCCAATGCGAGGCGCAGGGCTTTCGCCGCATCACCTACTATCCCGACCGCCCCGATGTCATGGCAACCTTCACGGTGCGGATCGAAAGCGATCTGCCGGTCCTTCTGTCGAACGGCAACCTCATGGGACGCGGTCCAGGCTGGAGCGAGTGGCATGACCCCTGGCCGAAGCCCGCCTATCTCTTCGCCGTCGTCGCCGGAGATCTTCTTGACGTCCACGACACGTTCACGACTAAATCAGGCCGCGAGGTGCAGCTTGCCGTCTGGGTGCGTAAGGGCGATGAGCACAAATGTGGCTGGGCGCTGAACGCGCTCAAGAAGTCGATGACATGGGACGAGGAAGTCTATGGTCGTGAATACGACCTCGACATTTTCAACATCGTGGCGGTCGACGATTTCAACATGGGCGCGATGGAGAACAAGGGCCTCAACATCTTCAACGCCTCCGCCGTTCTCGCCAGTCCTGACACCTCGACCGACGCAGATTTCGAGCGGATCGAGGCGATCGTGGCGCATGAATACTTCCACAACTGGACCGGCAATCGCATCACCTGCCGGGACTGGTTCCAGCTGTGCCTCAAGGAAGGGCTGACGGTCTTTCGCGACCAGCAATTCACCTCCGACATGCGCTCCGCCCCGGTCAAGCGGATCGAGGATGCGATCCTGCTGCGCTCCCGCCAGTTCCGCGAGGATGCAGGCCCCCTCGCCCATCCGGTGCGCCCCGAAAGCTTTGTCGAGATCAACAACTTCTACACCGTCACCGTCTACGAAAAGGGCGCCGAGCTGATCGGCATGCTCAAGCGGCTCGTCGGCGACGACGCCTATTACCGCGCGCTCGATCTCTATTTTGACCGCCACGACGGCGACGCGGCCACGATCGAGGATTGGATAAAGGTCTTTGAAGACACGATCGACGGCGACCTGTCGCAATTCATGCTCTGGTATTCCCAGGCTGGCACCCCCCGCCTGACCGTCACCGAAACCTTCGAGGATGGCACCCACGAGATCATCCTCGAACAGACCATCCCCGACACGCCGGGCCAAACGAACAAGCATCCCCACCATATCCCGCTGGCCTTCGCGCTCTTCGATCCGACCACTGGCGCGCAGCTGGGCGAAGAGGTGCTCGCCGAACTGACCGAGCCGCGCACCGTTCTGCGCCACGAGGGGCTCGAGCGCAAACCGGTCCTGTCGCTCAATCGCGGTTTCGCTGCGCCCATTATCCTCGACACGACATCGCTGACCGACAATCGCCTCTTCCTGCTGGCCAACGAAACCGACAGCTTCAACCGCTGGGAGGCCGCGCGATCTCTCACGCGCGATGGGCTGATCTCGCTGGCGACCGGCGGCGACGGCCCCGACGACGCCTATTTCGATGCGCTGGCCGGTTTGGTGCAGGACGAGGCCCTCGATCCGGCCTATCGCGCGCTGATCCTCGGCCAGTCCTCGCAGGACGACATCGCGCAAACGATCTTCGAGGCAGGCGGCACCCCCGATCCGCTTTTGATCTACCGCGCCTCCGAAGCGCTTCGCCTGCGCGTCGCGCAGCGTCTGCAGGATCTTCTGCCCGCGCTTTATGCCCGGATGCAGGTCCACGGCGTCTACAGCCCCGAGGCAAGCGATACCGGCAAGCGCGCGTTGGCCAACCGTCTGCTCGGCCTGCTGTCCCGCCTCGATAACGGGACCGCCGCCCAGATCCAGTTCGACCGCGCCGATAACATGACGAACCAGATTGCCGCGCTCTATGCCCTTCTCAGCATCGACCGCGGCCAGACCGCTCTGGCCGAGTTCGAAGCGCAATGGCGCGAGGATCGCCTCGTGATGAACAAGTGGTTCTCGGCCCAGACCAGCACCGCCGCGCCTGACGCCGCCGTTCCCACCGCGCGGATGCTGACCAACCGCGACGATTTCGACTGGACCAATCCCAACCGCTTCCGCGCGGTGATGGGCGGGCTGATCGCAAATTCGGCGGGTTTTCATATCGAAGATGGCGCAGGATACGAATTCCTTGCCGACTGGCTCTTGCGTGTCGATGCCAAGAACCCGCAGCTTGCCGCCCGGATGTCCGCCGCTTTCGAGACATGGAAACGCTATGACACAAGCCGCCAGAACCTCATCCGAACCCAGCTGGACCGTCTTCTGGAGGAAAGCGATCTGTCCCGCGACCTGACCGAGATGATCTCGCGTATCAGGGGCGCCTGACGGGCCGGATCACACGCTGTAGCGCTCGATCCTCGTGGCAGAAAGAGCATATCCGACATCCGCAAGATAGGTTGACAGCGACGAGACACCAAAGCGACCGGTCACGGTAACGGCCTCGAAAAGACCTGCGCTCTCGAAGGGCTCTTCGGTCGTGACAAAGACAAGCTGATTGGCCGGCGGCGGCGGCACATGGATGCACGCCCCGACATAAGGGACCAGCAGAAACGCCACCAGCCCCGTGCCGCGATGATCTATCGGAACGACGAAACCCGGCAGACGGACGAGACTACCGCTCCACTCGCTGCGAACCCCGCTGGAGGCGGGCTGCTGAACCGATATCGGCGGAACGTCATGATCGATGAGCCCGCGCAGCCCATTCGGGATATAGGTCTTTCCTTCGGGAAGCAGATCGTTCCATCCAAGGCTTATGACCTCATCGGCGACGGCACCCCGAGGCAGCAGGGCCGTTGCCGCAAGCCCCGCAAGAACCGACCTGCGGTGCAGACCGCACCCTACCATACATAGATTTCCAGCTCTTCGGCGCTTAGCGAATACCCGGTCTGGCCCAGACTGGTCGATTGCAGCTGCGTGCGCATCGTCCCGATGACCCAAACCGCATCCCAAAGCTGGTCGCTAGGCCAGGGCTGCTTGGAATTGACCATGACAAGCTGGTTTGCGGGTGGCGGCGGCACATGGATGCAAGCGCCGATATAAGGCACCAGCATGAATTCCGTCACACCTTCCGACGTGATCTCAAGAGGGATGATAAAGCCCGGCATCTTGATGAAAGCGCCATCCAGCTCTTCGTTCAGCTTGATCCCGTTCGCGTCGTAAATCGGGGCCCAGGTATCGTTGATGACATCCATGTCGCCCTCTCCGATAATCTCGGAATAAGGTACGCCGGGCGGGATGAGATCTTCCCACATGATCTCTTTCGGCTCAGCGGCAAGGGCTGTCCGGGGCGCCGCGAGGGACGCGGATAAAAGGAGCAACGTAGATCTGCGGTTCATCATCTTCGATCAAGCTCTCTGCATCACAGTTTGACCATCATACCATCAGCCAGCGATAGTCTGTAGGCGCGCAAGGCCGGAACAAGGCTCACAATTGCGCCAGCACCCACGACGGCGACAAGAACCCAGACCTCGCGCAGCGACGGCGCCTCCACAGGCAGCCAGAGCCCGAATGCCGTATCGACGATGGGCCGCGCCACAACCAGTGCCGCATAAACCAACGCCAGACCCAGCAATGCCCCGATCGCTGCAATCAACATAGCCTCGATGACGAGCAGTCCAAGGATCGTCATCGGCCGGGCCCCCATGGCGCGAAAGATCGCCATCTCGCGACGGCGTTCGTTCAGGCTCGAAAAGATCGTGGCCATCATCCCGATCAATGCCGTGACGACAACCATGGCCGACACCGCCAAAAGCGCGGTTTCGGCGATGCCCACGATGCCCCAAAGCTCTTGCAGCGCCACGCCGGGCAAGACCGCAAGCAGCGGCTCTTCGGGATAGTCGTTGATCGCCCGCTGCAGCGCAAAGGTCTGAAGCGGTGTCTGCACTCCGATCAAAGCGGCCGTCACGGCCTGCGGTTCCAGATCCATCTGGCGGATCACCTCAACAGGCGTCGACTGACCCGGGATCTGCGCCCCGCCTCTCCAGTCGACGTGGATCGCCTCGATCGCCTCCATGCTGACAATGACCGTGCGGTCGACCGGCGTGCCGGTCTTTTCAAGGATCCCCGAGATGCGGAACGGCTGGTCCTCGTGTTCAACGAAAGAGGCAATACCATGCGCAACGATAATCGGATCGCCCACCTCATAATCCAGCGTCGCCGCCACATCCGCCCCGATCACGGTATCGAACAGATCGTCCATGATCAGACCATCCGCGACCTCCAGAGACCGCCCCTGCCGATACTTGTAATGCTCGAAAAATGCCTGCGTCGTCCCCATGACGCGGAACTGACGGTGACTGTCGCCCAAAGAGATCGGGACGATCCAGTCCACATCAGGTCGGGCGGCAATATCCTGATAACTCTCCCAGGTGACATTGTTCGTCGCATTGCCGATCCGAAAGACCGAATAAAGCAAAAGCTGCACCGATCCCGACCGTGCGCCGACGATCAGATCGGTCCCCGAGATCGTGTCGGCAAAGCTGGCCTTCGCGCCCGTCCGCACCTTCTCGACCCCAAGAAACAGCGCGACCGATAGGGCAATCGCGAGGATCGTCATCCCAACCGTGAGCGCGCGCGCAAAAAGAGAGGCAACCGCAAGCCGAAGGATCATGCAGCAGCCTGCTCGACCTGAGAGATATCTTCCATCCGCACGATGCGGTCGAACCGCTCGCCCAGACGCGGGTCGTGGCTGACCATCAAGAGCGACGTGCCATGGGCGGAAGTCTGCTCGAACAGCAGATCGAGAAAGGCCGCCTGACTGTCCGCATCAAGCGCCGAGGTCGGCTCGTCCGCAATAAGAAGCGGAGGCTGCCCGATCAGCGCACGCGCCACCGCCACCCGCTGTTGCTGGCCAACGCTCAGCGTGCTGGCTCTGGAGGCCGTCACCCCCTTAGGCAGACCAAGGGAGGCACAAAGCGCCTCGGCGGTCTCGCCCGTCTCCTGCGCCCGCCCCCGCCGCTCCGGGGCGAAACGAAGCGGCAGGAGGATATTATCGGCGACCGTCCCAAAGGGCAGCAGATTGAACTGCTGGAAGATCACCCCGATCCGCTCGGCGCGGAAGCGGTCCCGCTTGCCGCCGGAGAGCGCGGTGATGTCGACACCGGCGACATGGACCGTCCCGGCATCGGGAAGGATCGTTCCGCAGATCAACGAGAGCAGCGTGGATTTACCCGACCCGCTCTCGCCCAGCAGCAGAACCGTCTCGCCAGCCTTGACCGCGAAGTCCGGAACCGAAACGGCAAATCCCGCCCGGCCCGGCCAGCGAAAACGGACATCCCTCACCTGCAGAACGGCATTGCTCAATTCAGAAAAGACCCTGCAAATCAAGCGTCGGCGCGTCACGCTCCACCTCGAAGGCCTGCGCTCCGGATGCGGTGATCACCTGGATTTCCAGCTCGCGCGCATTCTCGAACATGTCGAAATACGCAAAGGTGATCTGGTCCAAAGCCTCCGGCGCACCGCAGGTCAGCGTATACTCTGCATGGAATTCACTATGGGTCGCGCCCTCCTCGTGATCATGCTCGGCATGCTCCTCGCCGTGTTCATGATCGTGCTCGTGGTCATGCGCAGCCGCCTCATCATGCTCGTGATCGTGATCATGATCGCCATGGCCCTCATCCGCCGCATGTTCGTGATCGTGGTCATGATCAATATCGCCTTCCAGCTCTGCACTGGCCTGCGTCACCGAACAGGCGGCCGCATCGGGCAGGACAAAAAGATCAAGCGGACGCGCGAGCGTGGCAACGGCCTCGTCCACAGCCGCACGATCCTCCTCGGTTTCGGCCTCATATTCGAACCCGACGATATCCGCCCCCGGCGCCATGAACTCGATCGCCACGGTCTCACCGTCAAATGCGATATTCAACGCCGCGACCCCATGCTCATGGGCCTCCATCTGACGCGTTTCGTCTGCAAGCGCAGGACAGGCGGCCAGAAGGGCGACGACAGAAAGCGTATGTTTCATGCTCGAAAAGTCTCCGTTGGTTTCAGGGTCAGGGGGTCACTCAGCGCAGGCTCCGCACTGGCCGCGGATCTCAACGATATGCCGGCCCGCCTGAAAGGCACTGGCCTCCATCAAAGCCGTCAGCTTCGGCACCAGATCGCTGCCATCATGCTCTTCCACCGATCCGCAGTCCTCGCAGATCGTCAAAACCGGGATGCGTTCGATATGCTCGCAGCGACAGGGCACGAAGGCCTTGATCGATTCCAGCCGGTGCGCCCGTCCCTGCTCGGTCAAAGCCGACAGGGTCCGGTAGACGGTGGTCGGCGCAATCTCCGGCTCATCGGACTGCAATTGCTTGAGGATCTGATAGGCCGTCATCGGTTTGTCGCGCGCCTTCAGCACGTTCAGAACATCATCCTGCCGTGCGGTTGCGCACTTTCTCATCGGCCTGCCCTTTCATCCTCATCGGCAATTTATTTTATAACATAACAAACGACAAGCGCGATCGGAGGCTCTCGTCAAAGCCCTTGTAGAATCGCGCCCTGCGGTCAAAATCATGCCGTTATCTCCCCCTAAGGATTTCCTCAGGGGACAGACCAAGGACTTTTGAACGATGCCTATTTTAATTGCTCTTCTGGGCGCCGTTGGCGGCGCCATCTGGTGGTATATCCGCTCCAATCCGCGCAATGCGCTTCATACCGCCGAGGACGTCGTCACGACCGTCCGCAACGCGCCCAGACGGCTCGCATTTCGCAAGCAGACCGGCGCCCATCCGGTCGAGGGGATCGAGGATCCGCGCATCGCCGTGGCCGCCATCGCCCAATCCTTTCTCGAACTGGACGAGCTCCCCACACAAGAGCAGCGCGGCCGCCTGACCGTGACCATCCGCCGCGAGCTTCACGCCAGCGACGCGGAAGCCGAGGAAATGCAGGTCCTCGGCCGGTGGCTCCAGCAGCAATGCGGAACGCCCGAAGCGGCGATCACCCGGATGGCACGCAAGCTCTATAAAATGGACGGCTCCAGCTCTTTCGACACGCTTCTGACGATGCTCAAGGATGTCGCCGGCGCCGAGGGCCTCAGCGAGCGCCAGCGCGACGCGCTTGACGAAAT
The DNA here is from genome assembly GCA_947503775.1 of uncultured Paracoccaceae bacterium. Lineage (GTDB taxonomy): Bacteria > Pseudomonadota > Alphaproteobacteria > Rhodobacterales > Rhodobacteraceae > Aestuariibius. Next base: position 551,845 of record CANNFE010000001.1, read on the forward strand.
CAAGCGCGCGTTTCGCATTCGTTAACGTTCCGTCAGCGGCCTTTTGCGGAACATCGGGCCAGCCCGGCCCGTTCTCCTGCCCGAACGCAATACGTCCGGAAAGGAACCTATTATGCCCGCAATCACCGATGCTAAAATCCTGATCATGGCTACGCACGGCTACGAGCGCTCCGAACTGCACCAGCCGCTAGAGGATCTGCGCAAGGCCGGCGCCACGGTCCATATCGCCAGCCCCGACGGCAGCGAGATCAAAAGCTGGGACGGAGATGACTGGGGCGACAGCATCGCCTCCGATCACAAGATCGAAGACATCGCCTCCTCGGACTACGACGCGCTCGTCCTGCCGGGCGGCCAGATCAACCCCGACATCCTGCGCACGAAGGAAGAGGCCGTATCGCTGGTCAAAGCCTTTCACTCGGCGAACAAGCCCGTCGCCGCAATCTGTCACGGCCCCTGGATGCTGGTCGAGGCCGGTCTGGCGAATGGCCGCCGCATGACCGCCTACCCTTCGATCCGCACAGATCTGAAAAATGCCGGCGCCGACGTGGTCGATGAGCCCGTCGTCAGCGATGGCGGCCTGATCACCAGCCGCAATCCGGATGACCTAAACGCCTTCTCTTCGAAGATCATCGAAGAGATCGAGGCCCGCAGCCCCCAGACCATCGCCGCCTGACCAAAGATCCCGGGTCCCGCACCGCTGGACCTGGGCCACCGACAAGCCTCTTTTCGCCGATCCGCGCCCGCCCTCTGGCTCCCATGCCTAATCTGTGGGAACTTTGATCATTGTCGCCTGTTTGTCACAAAACACTGATCTGAGGGCGCCTATGAAAACGCGCATCGATCCTCTTATCGCAGAGCGCGCGCCGTGGCTTCACCGCCCCGGCCTCCTCTCTTCGATATCCCATCGGCCTCTCGAACGTGCTCTGGCCTATCCCGCCACGATCGCGCTGGCGACCCTTCTCAAGGATGCTTCCAGCCGTGAGATCATGGATGCCATGGCCCGCCGCCTGGCCCGGGATGTGGAGTTGACCGGCCTGACGAACATCCCCCGCTCCGGAGCGGCCCTGATCGTGGCCAACCACCCGACCGGCATCGCCGACGGCATCATGCTGCACCATCTCATCCGCCGCGTCCGGCCCGATGCCTATTACTACGCTAACCGCGATATCCTGCGCGTCCTGCCGCAGATGGAGGATATCATCGCCCCCGTCGAATGGCGCGAGGACAAGCGCAGCCCCGCAAGCGCCCGCGAAACTCTGCAGTTCACCCGCAAGGCCGTGGATGCGGGCCGCCTCGGCGTGATCTTCCCTTCGGGGCGGCTGGCAAAACGGCGCGGCCTGCAACTGCACGAACGCCCCTGGATGGCCTCCGCCGCACGGCTGGCCAAGAAGTTCGACCTGCCGGTCATCCCGGTCCATGTCCGCGCACGCAACTCGGCGCTATTCTATCTCTTCGATCTGATTCACCCCACGCTGCGGGACATCACGCTTTTCAACGAGACGCTGAACAAGGACCGCCAGCCCTTCCGCCTCACGGTCGGAGAGCCGATTTCCCCCTCCGCCATCCCCGCCGACCCCGACAAGGGCATCGCGCTGCTCAAACAAGCGACAATGGCCCTCGCCGTCCCGAACGACAGCCCTTTCGTCTACAAGCGCCCGATCCGCAGATCCGCCTGAGAGCTACCGGCCGCGTTCCATCAACAGACCTGCCGCTTCAAAGGCGCTCTCGCCTGGTCCTGCGACCAAAAACGTCGTGCTGTCCCGTACGAAATGCCGCCACTCGGCCGAGAAGATCTCGTTGCCTCCGTCATGCCAGTACATCAGGCCCAGATCCTCCGACTCTTCGACGACCAGCCCGTATCCATAGAAGCTTTCACCGCCGCCCTCATCGGCATGGGGCGTCAGCGCCAGCGCGACAAGATCTGGCCCCACGATCCGCCCCTCCAGGAACGCCGACCAGACCTCCAGAAATGTCTCCGCCGTCGTCACGGCCCCGCCATTGCCGATCAGCGCCCAACCCGGCGACGGGCGGCCCCAGCTGGCCGCTTCGATCGGCCGCTGCCGGTAAAGCGTGCGCGCGCTCCGCTCTGATCGCAAGGATCGCGCCTCGTCGTAGACGGCCCCATATCCGATCGGCCCAAGCCCGCGCGGCGCCAGAACCCGCTCGATCAGATAGGTCTCGAATGACTGACCCGAGGCGGTCTCGACAATCGCTGCCAGCACCGAATAGCCGACATTGGAATAGGCATAGCCACTCCCATCCAGAAGCGGCGCTTCGAAGGCGCGCGTCAGAAACGCCTCCCGGCCCAGATCCTCAGCATCATCAGCGACCGATTCCACGAACCCACCCGTATGGGTCAAAAGCTGGTGGACGGTGATCCCGGCCTTCTCAGCAGGCACGTCCGGAAGCAGATCGCCCAGCCGCGCCTGAAGATCGAGCTGCCCCTCCTCCACCAGATGCAGAACCGTCATCGCGGTCACGAATTTCGTCACCGATCCAAGATCGATCAGCGGATCGCCCTCCGGCTGAGACGGCGGCAGAAAAACCTCGATCTCGCGCGCGGAGGGTGTCGATAGCCCCACGATCACAGGTAGATCCTCCGACGCCAGCGCCAGAACGTCGCCATGGCTCGGCTCAGCCACGGCTCCGCCACCCATCGCCGTAAACACAAAAGCAGCTAAAACTCTTCTCATGTCGCTCTCCACTCAAGTCCGCTCGAAGGCTTCGGGCGGGCGGGTGTCGCTCAGGCGAAGCCGCAAGCGCAGTCGCCCCGCCCGATGCGTCAATCCCCCCGCGCAACCGGCCGGACGCTTTTCAGCGGGCGGCAATAGGTCTGCCGCCGCGTCCACGCGGCCATCTCGCGCCGTTTGGCCGAGCTCACCATCGGTCCCCAATCGGCCGCAATCCCGCGCCAGCGCCCGTCATGGACCGCAATCGCATTGTCGCGCGGCACCGTCACCGCCATGATCCGCACCGCACAGCTCAGATTGTCGGTCGCATCCTTCAGGGCTGCGCCCGTTCTGGCGTGACAGCCATAGGACCGGGCGGTCGGAGGAAAGATCTGCAGCAACCCGAACCACTGATTGCCACCGCCAACGGCCGCAGGATTATACGTGCTCTCATGCTTGGACAAAGCCGACATCAGCCCCACCCAGAAGGCCCGGCGCTGCTCGGGCGTGTTCTCTTCGTAGGCCGGGCACCAGGTCTCGATATCCTGCGGCACCGTCCGCTCGAGGATCGCGCCATGCGTCTTCACCGATTGCAGGGCCGCCCGGGCCCAAAGCCGCCCGTTCGGTCGGTAATCCCAGCGCGTCCGCGGAATGCCGACCGTCCGCGCCACCGGGCGCACGGTGGCCACCTGCGGCTGCACGGCGAGGACCGTCTCGCCCTCCGACTGCGGAGACGCGCCCAGCGCCCCGGCCATCCCCCAGATCAGAAGCGCCCCAAGACGCGCGGCCTTCACGGCTGGCAATAGCTTTGCGCGCGGGTGAAAGCGCGCATCTCCGCCCGCTTCTCGCTGGAATGGAACGGCCCCCAGTCAAGCATCCCGCGCGCGATCGTCCCGCGCTTTTGCACCTGATGGGTCGCGATCCGCACCGCGCAGCTCAGATTGGCAGGCCCGTCCTTGAGAGCCTCGCCCGTCTTGGCGGCGCAGCCGTAACCGCGCGCCGTCGCCGGATCGATCTGCACCAGCCCGAACCAGCGCCCGCCTCCGCCCACCGCGCGCGGGTTCCACGTGCTCTCATGCTCGGCCAGGGTCGAGAACAGCCCCGACCAGAACGCCGCCCGATCAGACGCATCCGCCTCCGGATAGGCCGGGCACCAGCGCGTCACATCCGCAGGCACCGTCTGCACCAGCGCCGCCCCGTGCCCCCGAAGCGCGGTCAGCGCTGCCAGCGTCAACTCGTCCGAATCCGACCGGTGATCCCACGCCATCAGCGGCAGGGCCGGCGGTGCCTCTGGCGGCTCCTCCACCGCGCATCCGGCAAGCAGGACCGCAACGGCCAGCATCATCAGTCGTCTCATAACGTGTCTCTCCGGGCTTTAGCCTGTCTGTGTTGTGACAGATCTGGGCCGGGATCGCCTCCCATGTCAATTCACCGGGGTCAGACAAAGGCACCGATCCGCCCGGAATTGTTGACGAATCGGCGTCAGCGCGCCACCCTCTCCATACGGGTCCGGGCCATCTGCCCGGCCGCTTTCCCCGCAGGCCGCGCCCTATTTCCAAGGCGGCCGTCCAGATGCTCCGGCAGGGGTCCGCTCGTTTAAAAGGTCCCCATGTCATTTGTAAAAAGTTGGTTGAGTAGATGATGTTTGAAGCCCGCTCCCTCTCCGAAGGTGACCTCATCGATGCCGATATCTGCATCGTCGGAGGCGGCCCCGCCGGAATCACCCTTGCCCTTGAACTGCGCGACACACCGCTCAAGGTCGTCCTTCTGGAAAGCGGCGATCTGCACCCCGATCCCGAAACCCAGGCGCTCTATCAGGGGCCCAATCTGGGCTTTCAATACGACCCCCTCGACGAGGCGCGACTGCGCTTTCTCGGCGGCTCCTCGAACCACTGGGCGGGCAATTGCATGCGCCTGCGCCCGATCGATTTCGAACAGCTCGACTGGATGCCCCATTCGGGCTGGCCCATCGGCTACGACGATCTCGACCCCTTCTATGACCGCGCCCAGCCCTATTTCGAGATCCCGACGGATCGCCCCTACGACATCGACCACTGGTCGAACGAGCTGAACCTGCCGCTCCTCGATCTCGATCCCGATCTGATGGTGAATATGGGCGCCAATGAAAGCCCGCCCACCGCCTTCGGCCATGTCTACGAGGAGGCGTTGCGCCAGGCAGACAACCTGCACGTCTTTCTCAACGCCAACGTTCTCGAGATCGAAACGGACATCAACGCAGCCAGCGTCACCGCGCTCAGCGTGGCCTGTATCGACGGCCCCACCTTGCGGGTCGAGGCGCGGCAAACCGTCCTCGCCATGGGCGGCATCGAAATCCCGCGCCTCATGCTGCTTTCGGACCGGGTCGCGCGAAACGGCATCGGCAACGAGGCGGGCCTCGTCGGCCGCTTCTTCGCCGATCATCCCGCCATCCGTCCGCCAATGCGCATCCTGATGGGCCGCCGCGCCCCGGATCTGGACCTTTATTCCACGACCCACAGCGTCGAGGACGGCACCCTCTACTGCGCGGTCATGGGCTCCGAGGCACTGGCCCGGCGCGAAGAGCTTCCGGGCTTCATGTTCAATCTCTTCTACGACCGCCACTCCCCGGGATCGCTGGCCGCCACCAATTTCTACCGCAATGCCCGCAACGGCGACGAGATCCCGTATCTGTCCTCGCAAATCGCCAATCTCTTCACCGATTTCGACGGCGCGGTGAACGCGATCCATAGCCAACTGGCCGACACCCGCGATCCTCTGATCGACCGCGACTGGCTCGGACCATGGCTCTCCTTCGAATGTGTGCCCAACCCCGACAGCCGGGTGCACCTGGTGGACGACATCGACCGCTTCGGCCAGCGCCGCATCGCGCTCGACTGGCAGTTCACCGATCAGGAGATGCAGACCGTCAAGCGCGCGACCGAGATCTTTGCGGGCGAAGCCACAAGACTGGGTCTGGGACGCGTCTGGACCGATGTGCTGCGCGAGGATTACGACTGGCCGCCCTATGTCGCCCGCGGCAAGCACCATTGCGGCACAACCCGTATGTCGGACGATCCGGCGACGGGCGTCGTCGATGCCAATTGCCGCGTCCACGGCATGGACAACCTTTATATCGCCAGCAGCTCGGTCTTTCCGACCAACGGCTTTGCCACCCCCACGCTAACGATTGGCGCGCTGTCAGTCCGCCTCGCCGACCATCTCAAATCCAGCACACGGTCAGGGAGCCTCTGATGCAACGTCGCGACTTCATCCTGTCCTCCTGTCTTGCCGCCCTCGCCGGAACGGTCCGAGCCGCCCCCGCATCCCAGGCGCTGGCCGATGCCCGCGCCATTGGTCGGGCCGCTCTTGCCGAGGGCACCCTCCCGGCAGACCCTGACGCTATCGCGACTGCGCTCGGCCTGCCGAAGCCCTCCATTGGAGCCGTTCTCTCCCGCCACTGGAACACCCGTATCGAGGCAGACCTTGTCAACGCAGACACCCTTTACATCGCTGGCTGGTTCCTCAGCCGAACCGAGGTCCAACTCTGCGCCCTGATCGCCCTGACCGAGGCCGCCACCGCATGATGCGCCTTATCATCACGCTCATCCTCCTCGCGCTCTGGATCGCAGCCCTTGCCCTATTCGTTCCCGGCAGCTTCTATTCCGGCACGGCTCTCGGCATCGTCATCGCCCTCCTCTGGCTGGCGATCGCAGCACTCAGGCGCCGCAAGCAAAGCTGATCCGTCCCATCTTGCCGCCGCCCCCCGCCGGCGCTAGGAGAAACACGCTCAACCCAAAGGCGGACACGATGCTCGATCTCACCTACGAGGCCCCCAAACCCAAGGTCATCCACGGCGCCAAGGACGATTGGGAGCTCGTCATCGGGCTCGAGGTCCACGCTCAGGTCTCCTCGAACGCCAAGCTCTTCTCCAGCGCCTCCACCCAGTTCGGCGCCGAGCCCAATTCCAACGTAGCTTTCGTCGATGCAGGCATGCCCGGCATGCTTCCGGTCATCAACGAAGGCTGCGTCGCACTTGCCGTCAAAACCGGCCTCGGCCTCAAGGCCGAGATCAATCTGCACTCCGCCTTCGACCGCAAGAACTACTTCTACCCCGACCTGCCGCAGGGCTATCAGATCAGCCAGCTTTACCATCCCATCGTCGGCGAAGGCGAAGTCCTCGTCGACATGGAACCGGGCATCGCCCGCCTCGTCCGGATCGAGCGCATTCACCTCGAACAGGATGCCGGCAAATCGATCCACGACATGGACCCCTCCATGTCCTTCGTCGATCTCAACCGCACCGGTGTCGCCCTGATGGAGATCGTCTCCCGCCCCGATATCCGCAGCCCCGAAGAGGCAGCCGCCTATGTCGTCAAGCTGCGCCAGATCCTGCGCTATCTCGGCACCTGCGACGGCAACATGCAAAACGGCAACCTGCGTGCCGACGTCAACGTTTCGGTCTGCCGCCCCGGCGAATACGAGCGCTATCAGGAAACGCAGGATTTCTCCCATCTCGGCACGCGCTGCGAGATCAAGAACATGAACTCCATGCGCTTCATCCAGATGGCCATCGACTACGAGGCCCGCCGCCAGATCGCCATCCTCGAAGATGGCGGCGAGATCGTGCAGGAAACCCGCCTTTACGACCCCGACAAAAACGAAACCCGCTCCATGCGCTCCAAGGAAGAGGCGCATGACTACCGCTACTTCCCCTGCCCCGACCTGCTCCCGCTCGAGATCGAGCAAGCCTGGGTCGACGACATCGCCGCCACCCTGCCCGAGCTTCCGGATGAGAAACGCGCCCGCTTCGTCACCGAGTTCGGCCTGTCCGAATACGATGCCTCCGTCCTGACGGCCGAGGCCGCCTCCGCCGCCTATTTCGAAGCGGCCGCCGCAGGCAATGACGGCAAGCTGACCGCCAATTGGGTCATCAACGAGCTTTTCGGCCGCCTCAAGAAAGACGGCGACAAGGACATCACCGAAAGCCCCGTTGCCCCGCTCCAGCTCGGCACGATCGTGGCGCTGATCACCAAGGGCGACATCTCAGGCAAGATCGCCAAGGACCTCTTCGAGATCGTCTACACCGAAGGCGGAGACCCCGCCCGGATCGTCGAAGAGCGCGGCATGAAGCAGGTCACCGACACCGGCGCCATCGAAGCCGCCGTCGACGAAGTCATCGCCGCCAACCCCGATCAGGTCGAAAAGGCCAAGGCCAATCCCAAGCTCTCCGGCTGGTTCGTCGGCCAGGTGATGAAAGCCACCGGCGGCAAAGCCAACCCCAAAGCCGTGAACGAGATCGTGGCGAAAAAGCTGGTCGGTTGAGGGCACGAGAGGAACAACACGCCGTAGCGATTTGGTATATGCAGCACTTATCCCACTAGTTATGTGTTGCTCTATGGCAGGTTAACGGGTTTCGCCAAACCACCACTAATACCCCCTGCGAGGATGAAGCGCCGTGACCGAGGTTAGCAATTACGGGACTACTTACGCTGACCCGATGTAAGAGTTTCTCTCAATGCACCCCTTCAGACATGGAATGAATATTAGCCGCGATAGGTGAAACATCTGAACTATGAATATATCCATGAAGTTCATAAGGTTCACCTCGGTATAATCCTCACATAGCGCATCCCACAGTTTCCGCTTATCTTGATCACTGTGTGCCAAGTATCCATGAAGGTATAAGATCCACACATCTACAGGAGCTGAACTCGCGCTGTAGAATGACCCTTTGAAGTGATTTTCGTAGTCAAAACCACTCAATTTGAGTTTGATATCATACTCAGCAGTTTCGTCACGTAAAGCGTAGCCAATTCCACACCAAAAAACCTGTTTTTTTATCATCGGTTTGATAGCCAAAGCGATCTCTTGATGGATGGCGTTCTCGAAGAAGTCATTGAGGTTTGCTTCTTTGTGTAGGAAAAGTTGCCTTAATATCACTCGCGCTCTTTCTCGCGCTTCTGTCTCACGTTGGGTCAGATCGAACCTACCGTACTTCGTGCATATCCGTGAAACAAATCCTCCCGGGAAAACGCCCTGCTGGCCGCTTTCAAGATACTTCTGTATCGTTAGACCGTTGATTTCTGCCGAGGCTGCATATTCGCAAGTGTTTAGACTCAAGAAGGATTGGTTCTCAAAGATCGGTAAAGCTGAGAAGTCCTCAAAGGTCTTCAATAGCGCTTGCACTTTTTCCATTTTGTACCTTCGTGTTTAGGTTGAAAGGGGATTTCAAAGTTGACCCAAGGCTGAACACAAAAGATCAAGCCACGATACCCCGCTACTCAAGCCCCACCCTCCCCGGCACCATCCCGCCCGGCGCACGCCATAGCGATTGGACCTCCTCCGTCAATTTGCTAGACCCTGCGGCGCATACAGGAAAGAACCCCATGACCCTCTACGAATACCGCGTCGTCCCGGCGCCCAAGCGCGGCCTTAAGGGCAAGGGCGTCAAAGGCGGCGAAGCCCGTTTCGCCAATGCGCTGGAGACTGCGATCAACGATCTGGCCGCTGAGGGCTGGGATTATGTCCGCACCGACACCCTCCCCTTCGAGGAACGCGACGGGCTGATGTCGAAAAGCACCAGCTTCCAGAACCTACTCGTCTTCCGCCGCCCCCGAAGTGAGGCCGAGGAGATCTCGGACGAGACGCGCGAGGAAATCCTCGCCATCGCGCCTCCTGAGGCGGCCGAGCCGGAGCCGGAGCACCCCCCCCTGGCCGCGCGCCGCGACGACGACGACCCCGATGTCGATCCCTCGCGCCTGGCCGCGACGCTCGACGATGTGCCGGAAGGCCCCAGCCCGCAGATTACCGCAACGCGCCGCGACACCGACAGCTAGCGGATATCCAAAGCCAGCGCATGGATCCGCCCGATCAGGTCCGGTCCGAGCGCCGCATGCACCGCCCGGTGCCGGGCCACGCGCGACATATCGCCGAGCGCGGGCGCGGCAATCGTCACGTGAAAATGGCTTTCTCCGCTGCCGTCATCGCCCATATGTCCAGCGTGGCTTGCGCTATCGTTGCGTACGCTCACCTCAGCCCCGGGCCATTTTGCGATCAATCGCGCATATATCTCATCTGCAACCGCCAATTATTTTCCTCCGGCCTCTTCAATCCTCGAGCCTGATGTTTAAACTCCCACGCTCGAGTCGAAAAGCGAGGCAGAGCAGATGTCCAAAGACGATCCGTTCGGGTTCGACATGTCCGTGTCGTCAGCCAAGAAAAAGAACCCCCGGGCCCGCAGGGGCATGTCCGGCGCGTTCGAGACCTCGACGCGCGTCTGCGACTATCCCGGCTGCCAGGAAGCAGGCAAGTACCGCGCTCCGAAAAGTCCGGATGTGCTCGATGACTATTACTGGTTCTGCAAGGAACATGTCCGCGAATACAACACCAAGTGGAACTTCTTCGACGGCGCGACCGAGGCGGAATATCTCGAACAGGCCGACAAGGACCGCGTCTGGGAACGCGAGACCAGACCTTTCGGCAAACGCTCCGAAGAGCAGCGCGCCTGGGCCCGGCTCGGCGTGGACGACCCCCATCAGGTCCTCGGCGAGAACGCGACGCGCAATCCCGGCAAGGGTGCGGGCAGCCGCAAGCTGCCCCCAACCGAACGCCGCGCCATCGATATCCTCGAGGCCAAGGACAACTGGTCCAAACCCGAGATCCGCAAGGCCTATAAATCGCTCATCAAGGTCCTGCACCCGGACATGAACGGCGGCGATCGCGGCCACGAAGAGCAGCTCGCCGAGGTCGTCTGGGCCTGGGATCAGATCAAGAGCAGCCGGAACTTCAAAGAGTAAGCCCGACCCTCAGGTCAATCGGCCGGACGGCAGCAGCAGAAAAGATACCCGACGGGACGGCGGGCGGGGCGAGGCGCGAGGCCGCAGGCCAAGCGCGAGCGCCGTACCGACGTCCCGATGGTCAGATCTCCTCGCCCTCGTCCTCCGCCTCCGCAGCGCGCAGATCCACCAGGATCAGATGCGCCCCGATCAGCAGTCCCGCCAGAACAAGCAGCAGGATCGGCGTATTCACCAATGTCACGGCCACCGAGATCGGGCCGTAGATCGTGCCGTATCCGGGCAAGGCAAGCGTGCCAGCGACCACAGCCCCGAAAAGCGTGATCCAGACCGCCGTTGCCAGCGCCCGCACCGCGCCGCGCCAGCCCGGAAATCCCAGATGCGCCTCGCCCGTTCGATAGGCGATCGCCCCTCCCAACATACCGCTGATAATGATCCAGAAATCATACGGACCAAGCTCGCTCATCAAGGAGCCGCGCATCTGCTGAACCGCGATATAAGCAATCAGCCCGCCAAAGAGCGCGATGGCCAGCATCACGCGCCTGCGGCGCAATTGACCAAAGCTGCGCCCCCAGATGCCGCGCGTCTCACGTCCCATACAAAACCCGAACTTGAACCCTTGAAAGCGGTTCTGGCGCGAATCCGCCAGGCTTTGAACGGGTTTCGGCTAAACCAGACAGAAACGGTCAGTTTCAGCCACCTTTCTGACAGCCTTTCGCCTCGATTGCGGCTAGGCAGCCGCAGGATTGTGATCGAAGCGGCGCCTCATCCGACGCGCAAAGATGTGGATCCCGCTCATCAGCGCAATCCAAGTCAAACCCGCAGGCCAGATCAGAATCAACAGGATCGGTCCCGCAAAGGACAATTCGAATGCATCGCGCGCAAGCCATCGAAGCGTTGTCTCTGTGGTAAGCATCACTCCGACCGATGCCGTCAAGCTGCCGATCCATGTCGCCAGCACCGCGCCGACCAGCGCCAGAACCCAACCCGCCCGGCCGTCTCGACCAAAGAGTGCGGCCACCGCGATCCCTCCGATCACACCGCCCATGCCCGCCAAAGAGGTGATCAGGCTCGCCTCTCGATAGCGCCCCGGGCATTCTCCGATCCCGCAAAATCCGATCGATACGCAGATCACGGCAGTCAGCCCCATTGCAAGGCTGAGGGCTGCATAATTCCAGATCGTCATTGTTATCCCTCCGTCGTGCCAATTCTGCGGCAGATCATCGGCCAAACCCGCATATGCGCTTGGGCCTCTCGTGCAGCTTTTCCGCAGAGAGCGCCCGATGCGACGCCCCTTCCCCTTGAAGGCCCCCGCGATATGTTGCATCCCCGATCCGATCTTCCCAGAACGAAAGCCTCCCGCCATGGCCGACGGCACCCAGACGCCCGCTTCGAAACCGACCGAGGACATTTCGGTCCGCGACACGTTCGGCCTCGATACGGATATGAAGGTCAAAGGCTTCGCCGAGCGCACCGACCGGGTGCCCGAAATCGATCCGACCTATCGCTTCGATCCCGACACGACGCTCGCGATCCTCGCAGGCTTCGGCTGGAACCGCCGGGTGATGATCCAGGGCTATCACGGCACCGGCAAATCGACCCATATCGAACAGGTCGCCGCCCGGCTCAACTGGCCCTGCGTGCGCGTCAATCTCGATAGTCACATCTCCCGGATCGACCTGATCGGCAAGGACGCGATCAAGCTCAAGGACGGCAAGCAGGTCACAGACTTCCAGGAAGGCATCCTGCCCTGGGCGCTGCGCAATCCCTGCGCCATCGTCTTCGACGAATACGATGCGGGCCGCGCCGACGTCATGTTCGTCATCCAGCGCGTGCTCGAGGTCGATGGCAAGCTCACGCTGCTCGACCAGAACGAGGTGATCGAACCGCACCCCTCCTTCCGCCTTTTCGCGACGGCCAACACGGTGGGCCTTGGCGATACGACGGGCCTCTATCACGGCACCCAGCAGATCAACCAAGGCCAGATGGACCGGTGGAGCCTTGTGGCCACGCTCAACTACCTCAGCCACGATGCCGAGGCCGCGATCGTTCTGTCCAAGAACCCGCATTACAACACCGAGAAGGGCCGCAAGACCGTCGACCAGATGGTCACCGTCGCGGGCCTCACCCGCACCGCCTTCATGAACGGAGAGCTCTCGACCGTCATGAGCCCCCGGACCGTGATCGCCTGGGCCCAGAATGCCGAGATCTTCAGAGATATCGGCTACGCCTTCCGGCTGTCCTTTCTCAACAAATGCGACGAGCTCGAACGCCAGACAGTCGCCGAATTCTACCAGCGCTGCTTTGACGAAGAGCTTCCCGAAAGCGCTGTGAGCATGGCGCTGGGATAGGATTTCACCGGACCGGCATTGCCAGAGACCCGCACGTCCCTGGCAATGCCGCGTCGCCGGGCCGCCTACCGGTCGAGATAGTCAAAAGCAGCGGATGCCCACAAAGGATCGAGGGTCCGCCTGCGCGCCAGATACTCCGCCTGATCCAGCGGGGCACCGCCCAGCATGAGCGACCGATGCGCGTCGAAGCTGTCGAAGATCCGGCGCGCCAGATCGTCGTCATTCGCCACGCCCGAGACGACCTCAAGCGACTTCGCCGCGACCGCATCCCACACATCGTCAGGCAAAAGCGTCGGTTCGACGCCGTATTCCTCGATCATCTGCGTCAGCGCGATCCCGCTATTGCCGTAGTAATCCGACGAATGGCGCGAGATCTCGACCTCGCAGGCCGTTTCGATCACATAGCGGTCGCGCTCGTCCAGACCGTCCCAGAACGGCTTGCTCAAACCCAGCGCCGCCATCGTTCCGGGCTCGTGAAAGCCGGGATACATGTATGTGCTCAGCAGCTTCTGAAAGCCGAAATCCAGATCGTTATAGGGGCCGACCCATTCGGTCGCATCGATCGACTGATCGAAGAGCGCGTTCACGATCCCGCCGCCCGGCAGCACCACGGCCTCGGCGCCCAGCTCCGAGATGACCTGCCCGCCAAGGCCCGGCATCCGCATGATCAGACCATTGAAATCCTCGGCGCTCTGGATCGGTTTGTCGAACCAGCCGCCCATCTGAACGCCGGTGCCGCCCACCGGCAGGGATTTTACGCCAAACTGCGCATTCACCTCGTCCCACAAAGCCTGACCGCCCCCATAGGACAGCCAAGAGGCCTGCTCAACCATCGTCAGGCCCAAAGGAACCGTCGTGAAAAAGTTGAGGCCCCGATGCTTGCCCTGAAAGTAATACTCGGCGGAATGATACATCTCGATATCGCCGTTTCCGGCGGCATCATGCACCTCCAGCGCGCCGACAAGCTCGCCGGGGCCGTAGATCTCGACGGTCAACCGGCCCTGGCTCATCTCGGTGATGTTCTGCGCAACGCGCACCGCACTGTCGGCGAGCCCCCCAAGGCCTGCGGGCCAGGACGTGGCCATCCGAACGGTCCGCGTCGCGGCCGTCTGCGCGATAGCCGGCGCGGCAAGCAATCCGGCCGCGCCCGCAAGCCCGGCGCGGATGACGGACCGGCGTGTGGAGCGTGCTGCATGGTTCTCAATCGACATTCTCAAAACCCCACTCGTTAAAGGACATCCGACAGGATGCGTTTCCGGCCTTCGAAATAGGAGGCCTCCCCGATGTTGCTCCAACCGGCGACGTCCCTGAGAAAGAAAAGGTAGGCCTCCACCGCAGCGGCCCGGCTCTCATCGAGCGCCTGCAGATCCGTCAGGATGGCCCGGCCAGCTTCCATCTGGGCCTGCCACAGCTCCGATGCGTCGCCCGACACCGTGACACCCGACGCGATCCCGACAAAGGCCTGCGCGTTCCGATAGGCAGCTTGCGATCTGACCTGACCGTTATGGGCCGTTACGCAGCGCTCGATCAGACCGATCTCGGTCTCACCCAACTCCACGGCCAGATCCCGGTTCATCCCAAATGCGATGGCGGAACTGGGAAGGCCCGCGCTCGGCGCGCACAGATAGGGAAAGGTCCGGTGAAGATCGCGCTCCACGATCTCCTGAACCGATAGCCCTTCGATCCCAAACGCCTCCGTCAGATCCTGGTCAAGCGCCACTCCCGGCACGCCCATCCGCTCCAACGCGGTCAGCCCTGCGCCCGTGCTGGCAATCGGCCCCTGGATCGACGCAACCGACAAGATCGGCTCCCGGCTCCAGATCGGCATCGGTCCCGTATCGCCCGCCAGAAAACAGGTGACATTGGCCGTCTGCCCCAAACGGTCCCAGGTGACGCCGCCCGTTCTGACATAGATCCAGGCCTCCATCTCCTGGGGGGCCATGCCGCCCGGCATCGCCGAGAAAAGCGCCAGCCCGGGCTCCTCGCCCAGAAAGTGCGCCTCAGAGGTCAGATAAACGTCTGCCGCCCCTTGACCGACGCCCTGGCGGAACCCGGCCGCCTCTTTCGCAGACTGGACCGAAAGATCGACCCTGACGCGCCCGTCCGACAACCGGTCAATCCGCCGGGCCAGCATCTGCGCATCCTCCGCGCGATCCGTGAGCATCGTCAGGACACGCGTTCCTTGCGACAGCGCCGGCGCCGCCAAACCCATGCCGGCCCCTCCAACCAATCCTGTCAGAACGGATCTTCTTTTCATGACAAACCCCTTACATCCCTTGGGGCGGCACGAGACCACGTAATCATGACGACACCATGGCGCAGATCATCAAGAAACAAGGCATCCGGCGGGGCTTCCTGACCTCCTGAGCCCCGCCGACGACACCTTCGTTGCCGTTTCACCACATCCTCCGGCAAGGCGGCGAGAAAGCATTTGCCGCACCCCCGATCGCCCTCTAGGAGGATGGCCTGACACACCTCCGGGGCAATCAACCGGTCCCCTCAACCTGGAAAGGGCAGACCATGTTTAAATGCTTATCCGCCCTTCGAGGCCCGATCACAGCCTGAGGCCGCCCCCGGGCCCTGTGATCCCATATCGGCTCCCCGGCCGACCCATTTTTTCTCGTGCATCAGGTACGATCCGATGGACAGTTCCGTTGTCCCGGGACGCGCACCCGCTATCCCAGGCGGGGCCGTCCTGCCGAAATCCTATACGTCCACCACCCGGATCCAGGACCAGCGCCCTGCCGCCTCACCACGCGGGAGGTCCATCTGCTATGTCCCGGAAACGACCCGCCCGCAGGAAAGGGGCAGATCATGGACCTTCTGACCACGATCCTCACCAGCGCCGTGCAAAGCGACTTCTTCGCGGGCGGTCTGGCCCTTGGCGCGTTTGGCATCGTGCTTGCGGTCCTGCGCCTGTGCAGCGGGGCGCTCTATGGCGCCGTCATGCGCCGCCTCTGGGTCAGCCTGACCCTCGACAACCGCAGCACGAGCTATCGCCATTTCTACATCTGGATGGAGCATAACGACGTTCTCGCCAGATCGCGCCACGTGCGCATGACCGATGACCGCTGGGCCAGCGGCACGAAAGGCTATGCGCCCGCCCCCGGACGGCACTGGTTCGTCTATGAGGGGCGGATCTGCCGTCTGGACCGGGACATCAGCGAGAAGTCGAAGATCGGCGGCGGGTATGACCAAAGACCGATGGAGACGCTGCACATCACGGTGCTCTTCGGCCATGTGAGGACCGTCCTGCGCTGGATCGAGGACGGCTGCGAGATCGCCGGTGCCAAGGACCGGATCGGGCCGGGGCTGCACATCCTAAAGGGCGACTATTGGGACAGTCTTGGCGATGTGCCCCGGCGCAGGATCGACACCGTGCTCGTCGATGACGACCGGATCGATCGCGTACTGGAGGACATGCGCTGGTTCTACGCCGCCCGCGACTGGTATGCGGATCGCGGCGTACCCTGGCGGCGCGGCTATCTCTTCCACGGCCCTCCGGGGACCGGAAAGTCGAGCCTTATCCGGGCGCTCGCCTCCGAGCTGTCGCGCGACATCGCAACGCTGGACGTGGGCCGCCCGACGCTGAGCGACGACGATCTGCGGGATGCGATGGCCTTCGCTCCCAAGGGATCGCTCATCGCGATCGAGGATGTCGACGCCATCTTCCGGCAAAGGGACAGTGCCCAGAACCGGTCGGGGGTCAGCTTCTCCGGGCTTCTCAACGCCATCGATGGCGTCGCCGCGCAAGAAGGACGGGCGCTGATCATGACAACGAACCACAAGGAAAAACTGGACCCCGCCCTGATCCGCCCGGGCCGGGCCGATGTCCATATGGAACTCGGCCTCGTGAACGCGGCCACGGCGACCCGGCTCTTCGACCGGTTCTTCCCCGATGAGGCTCCGCTTGGACGCCAGTTTCAGGACCGTCTGCAAGGACACCGCTTCAGCCCCGCCGAAATCCAAGGCTGGCTTTTGGCCAACAGCGCGGATCCGCGCGCGGCGGCCCGCGCCTGCGGTCTGGTGCCGCTTGCCTCCTGATCCCGTCCGCCCGGCCCGCCTCGCGAGGCCGGGCGGACAGCCAGCCTCTCGCACTCCCCCTTCCCAGGCCTTACCCTGACCCCCAGATTAACCCTAACGCCCCCTCGCCCGGAGAAGAGCTGCCCCATGCCCGTCTTTGCCTCTCAAATATCCAGATCCGCCGCCCTCCTTCTGGCGCTGGCCTCTCCCGTTCTGGCCGACCTCGATCTCGGCCCCGACCCGCTCCCCGATCTGATCCCGCTCACCCAGCTTACGGAAGAGGACGTCTGGCCCTCCTATCGCGCCATCCGCTGCGCCGCGCTTTATGACGCGCTCGACCGCTTCGATCTGCCGCCCACCGCACTGGGAGCGGAGGGCAATGCCGCAACCCTCGCCGAGAACTTCGAAACCGCCGCCATCCAGGCCTGGCGCATCGGCGCAGGCCAGCCCGAGCAGGAGGACCGCTTCTTCTCCTCCGCCACGCCCTCGCCGATCGCCGATGGGATCGAGCTGATGTCGGTCAGCTATCAGGTCCGCCTCTCCACGGCCTTCATCGAAACCGGGCGGCCCGTCCGCGACGGCGATCTCGTCACCCTCGATCTGGCCCATTGCACCGCGATGCTCGGTCGCGCGCCCTTGCCAGCCACCCCCGCTGACTGACATATCGAGGTCATGGCCCAGAACACCGATCACCCCGCCGACCCGTTCAAGAAGGCGCTCGCCGACGCGACCCGCACGCTCGCCGACGATCCCGATCTGGGCGTCACCTATTCCGTCGATCCCCCGGGGCAGACGGGCGACACGATCCGCCTGCCGCAGGTCTCGCGCCGGATGACCGCCGACGAGGTGCTGCTCACCCGCGGCACGGCCGACGCCTTCGCGCTGCGCCACCGCTACCACGACGACGGCACCTTTCAGAAATACGCGCCCGCCGGCCAGATGGCCCGCGACCTTTACGAGGCGATGGAAACCGCCCGGATCGAAGCCGTCGGCGCCCGCCACATGCCCGGCACGGCAGGCAATATCGACGCCAAGATCGGCTCCGAGGCGACCCGCCGCGGCTACGACCAGATCCGCGATCCGGCCGAGGCGCCGCTCAGCGTCGCCGCAGGCTACCTGATCCGCCATCTGGCCACGGGCCGCACCCTGCCGCCTGCCGCCGACAACGTGATGCAACTCTGGCAAGGCTATATCGAGGAACAGGCCGGCGGATCGCTCGAGACCCTGCAGGACGCGCTTGGCGACCAGCAGCAATTCGCCCGCCTCGCCCGCCAGATCATCGACGATCTGGGCTACGGCGACCAGTTGGGCGACGATCCCGATGACAGCGACGACGCCTCCGAGGACGACGCCGAGGACAGCGGCCAGGACGACGACCAGCCCGATAGCACCGGGCAGGACGACGACCAGCGCGACGACGAGATGGACGCCGCCCCCGAGCAGTCCCAAGAGGACCAGCAGGACGCCTCCCAGGCCCAGGTCTCAATGGACGACATGGCCGAAAGCGAGATGGGCGACGAGGCCGAGATGCCCGAAGGCGAGGCCCCGCTCGAGCCTCCTGCGCCCCAGCCCGTCTCCGAGGCCGATCCCAATTACGACGTCTACGAAACCGCCCATGACGAGGAAATCCGCGCCGAGGATCTCGCCGATCCGGCCGAGCTCGAACGCCTGCGCGCCTATCTCGACCAGCAGCTCGACCCGCTTAAAGGGGCCGTCTCGCGGCTCGCCAACAAGCTTCAGCGCCGCCTTCAGGCCCAGCAGAACCGCGCCTGGGAATTCGACCTCGAGGAAGGCATGCTCGATGCAGGCCGCCTCGCCCGCGTCGTCGCCAACCCCACGACGCCGCTCTCTTTCAAGGTCGAGAAAGACACCGAATTCCGCGACACGGTCGTCACGCTGCTCCTCGACAATTCCGGCTCCATGCGCGGGCGCCCCATCTCGATCGCCGCGATCTGCGCCGACGTGCTCGCCCGCACGCTCGAGCGCTGCCAGGTCAAGGTCGAGATCCTCGGCTTCACCACCCGCGCCTGGAAAGGCGGCACCTGCCGCGAAGCGTGGCTCGCCGCAGGCCGCCCCTCCCAGCCGGGCCGCCTCAACGATCTGCGCCACATCATCTACAAATCCGCCGACGCCCCGTGGCGGCGGACGCGGGACAATCTCGGGCTGATGATGAAAGAGGGGCTGCTCAAGGAAAACATCGACGGCGAAGCGCTCGAATGGGCCTACCGCCGGCTCGTCCACCGCCCCGAAAGCCGCAAGGTCCTGATGGTGATCTCGGACGGCGCGCCGGTCGATGACAGCACGCTGTCGGTGAACCCCGCGAACTACCTCGAAAAGCACCTGCGGGATGTGATCGCCATGGTCGAGAAGAAGAAGCTGGTCGAGCTTCTGGCCATCGGCATCGGCCACGACGTCACCCGCTATTACGACCGGGCCGTCACCATCACCGATGTCGAACAGCTCGCAGGGGCCATGACCGAACAGCTCGCCTGTCTCTTCGATCCCGATCCCCGCGCCCGGGCCCGCGTCATGGGGATCCGCCAGGTCGCTTGATACCGCGCATCGCGCCCATCGCCCCAAGCCGCTCATCGAGCGCGGGATCGAGCAGCCAATCGGCAAAAAGACGGGCCGACGCGCTCGCTCCCGGTGAAAGACAAAGCGACAAGGCGATCTCCGCCTCAAGCTCGGCCGGGCAGATCCCGGCGACCGCCGCCCCCTCGACCGGAGCGATGTTCGTCAGCGGCAGCGCAGCAAGCTCCGCGCGTCCCTCGAGAACCGCCCGCATCGGACCTCCGCCCTCCAGACAAAGCAGCCGGTCGCGCAGATCCTCCCAAAGACCGAGCCTGCGCGCCAGATGCCGGAATGCGCCCCCGCTCGTGCCGACATCCGTCAGCGCAATGCTCCGCGCCGCTCGCAACAGGGCAATCAGCCCTTCGACCGATCGCGCGACAGGACCCCGCGCGCCCCGCGCCGCAAAGGCCAGCGGCGTGCGGGCAAACGGACGGCACGCCGACCGCTCCGCATGGCCGGCCGCGACAATGTCATCGACATGGCAAGGGTTGGTGATGGCAATGTCCCAATCCGCACCTGTCGCGACATGCCCCGGCACGTCCGGGTTGAGCATATGGGTCATGATCAAGCAGACATGATAAGCCCGCTCGAAGTCGGGCGCGAGCCGCTCCATCACCTCGCTGAGCGCGATAGGAACGATGAACCGGATCTCACCGATGCTCAGACCCCCGCAAGACTAGCCGTGCGCCGCATCTTCGACATCGCGCATCTCCGCGATCGTCGTGCCGGAAAGCCGCTCGATCAAGCTGCGCTCGACGTCTTCCATCACCGAGGCCACCTTGCGCTGCAGGGCATATTCGACCGAACACCGGGGCGCCTCTTCCGCGTCGCCGGCCGCGATCAGGCGTTCATCCAGCGCGAGATAGACATCCGCCAGCGTGATCTTGGAAGGCGGGAGGGCAAGACGCCAGCCGCCCGCATGACCCTTTTCAGAGGCCAAGAGCCCCGCCTCGCGAAGCTTTCCAAGAACGCGCCGCACGACAACAGGGTTCGTGCCCGCATGCGCCGCGATATCCGCCGAGGTCCGCATGCGTGCCGGATCGACGGCCATATGACCAAGCGTATGCAAAGCAAGGGACAGCCGCGAATTGCGTTTCATCAGCGCACGTTCTCCGAAGGAATATCAAATGTAACCTTTGCGGTTGCATTGGTCTAGTAACTGAGTAGGTTACGTGACTTGCAAAGCAGATCTTGGAGTGAGCCATGCCCGATACGCGCCTTCCTGTCACGGTCCTTTCCGGCTTTCTGGGCGCAGGAAAAACCACGCTCCTCAACCGGGTGCTGAACAACCGCGAGGGGCGCCGGGTCGCCGTCATCGTCAACGATATGTCCGAGGTGAATATCGACGCCGATCTGGTGCGCGCCGATACCGAACTGAGCCGGACGGACGAAACGCTGGTCGAGATGTCCAACGGATGCATCTGCTGCACCTTGCGCGACGATCTGCTGGACGAGGTGCGCCGCTTGGCCGGTGAGGGGCGCTTTGACTACCTGCTGATCGAATCGACCGGCATTTCAGAACCCTTGCCCGTCGCCGCGACCTTCGAATTCCGCGACGAGGATGGCGACAGCCTGTCAGATGTCTCGCGCCTTGATACGATGGTGACGGTCGTCGATGCCGCGAACCTGCTGACCGACTATTCCAGCCACGACTTCCTGCGGGATCGCGGCGAAACCCTGGGCGAGGAGGACGACCGCACGCTGGTCCATCTGCTCACCGATCAAATCGAATTTGCCGATATCGTGATCCTCAACAAGGTCAAGGATGCAGGCCCCGAGCGTGTGGACGCGGCCCGCAAGATCATCCGCAGCCTCAATGCGGATGCAAAGATCATCGAAACCGATCATTCCGATGTGCCCGCGGACGCAATCCTCGATACCGGGCTTTTCGATTTCGAAAAGGCCCACGAGCACCCGATGTGGGCCAAAGAGCTCTACGGGTTTGCCGATCACGTGCCCGAGACCGAGGAATACGGCGTCACCTCCTATGTCTATCGCGCGCGCCAGCCATTCATCCCCGAGCGGATCATGAACGTGCTGACCGGCGATCTTCCGGGCGTCATCCGGGCCAAGGGCCATTTCTGGATCGCCACCCGCCCGGGCTGGGTGGCCGAGTTCTCGCTGGCCGGCGCCCTGTCGAGCGTAAAGCCGCTGGGCACTTGGTGGGCTTCGGTTCCAAAGGGCCGCTGGCCGGACCATGACGGCGCGCAAAGCTACATGAAGGCCCACTGGCAAGAGCCGTGGGGCGATCGGCGTCAGGAACTCGTCTTCATCGGCGCAAGCATCGACTGGCCTGCCCTGAAGGCGCGCCTCGACAGCTGCCTCGTTCCGGCCCTGGCCGCCTCCGGCCCGGACGATCTGCCGGACTACCCCGATCCCTTCCCGGTCTGGCGCCGGGCGGAGGATGCGGCGTGACGCTCCTGCGCGAGCGGGTCAAGGACGCCGCCATCGGGGTTGCGGTGGCGGATGAACCGGCCGATCTGCAAGCCTTCCTGAAACCGGGCTGCGCGGCGGCGATCTGGCGCAGGCAGGCCTTGAAGGGCGTGCAGGCATGGATCGATGCCATCGACCTGGACCGGCTTCCGCAAGGACGGATCATCCTGTCCCGGGACAGGGTGCGCCAGACGGTCACGGAACTTTGCGAGAGCGCGCGAACCCCGCTCACTCCCGAACGCGAGCAGCTGATCGGCGACATAACGGCCCTGTCAGAGATCTTCGCCGATCTGATGCAGGCGAGGGCTCTGCGCCTTCGGCTTCAGGCCGTCACCTCCAATGCCTGCCGCAAGTTCCACGTCGACGCGATCACCGCGCGGCTGGTCTGCACCTATCGCGGCACCGGCACGCAATATGGCATCTCGACGGATGGCTCGGATCCCTCCCGCATCTTCACCGTCCCGACCGGGGCGCGCATCTTGCTGCGCGGCTCGCTCTGGCCGGAAAAGCCCGCCTGCGGTCTGCTACACCGGTCTCCGCCCATCGAAGGCACAGGCGAGACGCGCTTCGTGCTCGTGCTCGATCCGATCTTTGATGCCGAGGATCCCGAATGAGCCGCAACCTGGGGGAAACCGGCCTCAGGCGCAAACGCCGGACCGGCGATCCCATGCGAAGCTACGACGCCCTGCCCGCCCCCCTGCGCCAGTGGCTCTCCCAAGCCATCCTGCCGTGGTCGCCCGCCTCGGTTCGGCGGGTCTGGGCCCGCGCTCTCGCCAGAGGTCTCAGCGCCGATGACGCGCTTGCCTTGCTGGGTCAGGCCGAAACCAATACGCTGGCGCGCGAAAAGCGCGCGATCCGCCAGCCAGTCTCTCCAGAACCATCAAGACAATAAGGAGCGTTTCCCATGTCTTTCGTGACACGGCTTGCCGCTGCGGCAATCCTTTGGGTGTCGGCAGCCCTGCCCATGGCCGCACAGGACGGCAGCCTCACGATCTCTGTCGGCTTCGGCCCGACAGCCGAGGTGCCGGACCCGCGGGCCGAGTATAACGGATGGATGTCCAATCAGACCGGGGTCACCGAGACGCTGATGGGCATCGATTACGATCTCAGCCTCTATCCCCGTCTGGCCGAGAGCATCGACCAGACCTCGCCGACCACATGGCGCGTGACCCTGCGCGAGGGGCTCCTCTTTCACGACGGCACCCCCGTGACAGCGCAAGCCGTGGTCGACGCGATCACACCGATTTCCGAAGACGGTCATCCGGCTCACAACCCGCGGATCGCCAACCTGCTCGATCTTGCATCCCTGTCCGCCGATGGCAGCGACGTTGTCGTCTTCGAAACGAACAGCCCCAATGCCGCTTTCCCCTGGACCTTGTCAGAGCCCGGCCTGGCGGTCCTCGGCCCCGCCTCAGAGGCCTTTCCGATCAACGCGACCGGCCCCTACATCTTCCGCGAAGCGATCCCCGAACAACTCTACCGGGTCGAGGCCAATCCAAACTATCGCCTTGGCGCGCCGGGTTTCGAGGAAGTGCGCGTCGTCGGCATCCCCGATCCCAGCGCTTCCGCCCTGGCCTTCGAAGCGGGCGAAGTCGACATGGTGATTAACTACCCCGAAACGGATTTCGCCCGCATTCAGGAAACCGGCGCCCTGGGCTTCTCTGCCCCGACCGCCCGGCTTTACTTCTACACCGCCAACGCCTCCAACGGTCCGCTGGCCAATCCGCTGATCCGGCGCGCCGTCTCCGCGGCGATCGACCGGCAGGGCATCGTCGATGCCGTCCTCTCCGGCGTCGGCGGCATGCCCGCAGGCACCGTCTATCCGGACGGGACCGGCTGGTCTGCCGATATCGACCCGGTCTACGATCCGGCCCTGGCCGAGCAGCTGCTGACCGAGGCCGGCGCGGTCAAGGAGGGCGGCGCCTGGAGGCTGGACGGCGCGCCGCTCGAGATCGACATCGTCACCTACGCCTCCCGTGCCGCCCTGCGCCCCACGGCAGAGCTGACACAGGCCTTTCTTCAGGCGATCGGCATCCGCTCGACGATCCGCGTCGGCGAATACGGGGCAAGCAACGACGCGATCGCGGACGGAACCGCCGATCTCTTCCTGCAAGCCTGGGTGACCACACCGCAAGGCGATCCCGGCGCCGTCCTCGAGGCGCTGCTCAAATCCACCGGCGGCTCCAATGCGGGCGGCTATTCCAATCCGGACCTCGATCAGCTTCTGGCAAAGGGACGCACGACCTTCGATCACGAGGAGCGCAAGGCGATCTATGATCGCATCCAAGAGATCATCGCGGCAGAGGCGGCCATGATCCCCGTCTTTCACGTCAGCCAGACCAATGTCGCGCGGGCTGGGCTCACGGGCTATGCCGTCCACCCGACGGAAACCTATTGGATCACGCACGAGACTGCCTTGACGGAATGACGCTGCAAGTCACCGGCCTGAGCGCGACCCGCTCAGGCCGCCCCATCCTGCATCCGACGAATGTGAAGATCGAGCCCGGCGAACGCGTCGGGCTTGTCGGCAGCTCCGGCTCGGGAAAGTCGACGCTTGGACATGCCCTGATCGACGCTCTGCGCACGCAAGGCCGTCATGTCGCGCATGTTCCCCAAAGCCCGGACGAGGCGCTCGATCCGCTTCGCTCCATGGCGTTCCACTGGCGCGAGGCGGAAAGCGCGCGGGACCTGCCCGCCGATACGGCGCGGCGTCGGGACCTTTTCGCGGCGCTCCGCATCGAAGGCGGCGATCTGCGCAAGCGCCCCTGGGGCTGGAGCAGGGGCATGCAGCAGCGCTTCGTCATCGCCATGGCCCTGATCGGCACGCCGGACCTGCTGGTGATGGACGAGCCGACATCGGCGCTCGATCCGGTGGTGGCGGCAGGCACAATGGATCTGCTCGATACATATCTGGCCACCCGGCAGACCGCGCTCCTGCTGATCACCCATGATCTTGGCCTGGCCGCCAAGCGGGTGCAGCGCCTGCTGGTCATGGAGGGGGGCCGCCTTGTCGAAGACGCAGCCACCATGCAGGTCCTCTCGGCCCCGCAAACGCCGGCAGCCCGGGCGCTCTGCGCCCATCGCAACTGGCTCGAACTGCCGTGCTGACGGTCGAGCACGTCTCGGTCGAGCGAGGAAAGACCCTCGTTCTCGAAGACATCTCGCTGTCGCTTGCGCCAAACCGAACGCTCACCGTCGTCGGCGAAAGCGGGGCAGGCAAATCCACGCTGATCGCCGCGATCCTCGGGCTCGCGCCCTGCACCTCCGGCCAGATCCTCTGGGCCGGGGCGCCCGTGCGCCGCTGCGGGCCCGCGCTCGTCATGCAAGAGCCGCGCAGCGCCTTCAATCCGGTCCTGTCGCTGCGCCGCTCCGTGATGGAGCCGCTGACCGCCCGGCGGGCGCGCCTTGACGACAACCGCCTGAAAACCCTCTGCGACGGCCTCGAAATCCCGCCCGACCTGCTGGAGCGGCGCCCGGCCCAGGTCTCCATCGGTCAGGCCCAGCGGGTCGGCATCCTGCGCGCCCTCATCGGCGCGCCGCCACTCGTGCTGTTTGACGAACCGCTCTCGGCGCTCGACGCCGTCACGCAAAAACACACCGCCCGCCTGATCGCGGATCTGCAACGCCAGGAGGGGTTCGCCGCTCTCATTGTCACCCATGATCTGGGCTATGCCGCAGCCTTCGCAGACGACATCGCCGTGCTGCGCGCCGGCCGCATCGAAGAGCAGACCGCCTCCCGCGCCTTCATCGATGCGCCGCAAACCGACTATGGCCGGATCTTGCGCGATGCCGCCTTCTCGCTCGGCGCGCTGGAACGCGTGGCATGATCCGCGTTGTCCGGGGGCTTCTCTTGCGCGCCGCCGTGGTCCTGACAGGCACGGCGGTCGCCACCTTCGCGCTGCTCTGGCACGCCCCCGGGGATCCGGCTCTTGCAATCGCGATCGCCCGATACGACGCGGTTGTGCCCGCCGAGGTGATCGACCAGATCCGCGCCGAGGCCGGCTTGGATGCCGGGTTCTGGCCCGCCTTCAAAGCCTGGATCATGCCGCTTCTCACCGGGGATTTCGGGCAATCCTCCGTCACCGGACGGCCGGTCTGGCCCGAGGTCACCACGGCCCTCTCCTACACCGCGCCGCTTGCGCTCATGGGTCTGCTTGTCGGCATCCTCATATCCGTCCCTCTGGCTGTTCTTGCGGCGCAAAGACCGGGCGGCTGGCTCGATCGCTGCGCCGTGGCCCTGGCCTCCATCGGTGCGGCCATCCCGGCCTATTGGCTCGGGCTCTTGCTGGTCCTTCTTTTCGCCGTTCAACTGGGCTGGCTGCCCGCCATGGGCGCGCGCACGCCCGCCCATAGTATCCTGCCCGCTCTGACACTGGGACTGGGCGTTGCGGCATCGCTGACCCGGATCCTGCGCTCTGGCCTTCTGGAGGCACGAGAGCAGCCCTTCCTGCCAGCCTTCCGGCGCCGCGGCGTATCGCACCGCGCGATCGAACGCGATCACGTCGCCCCCCATGCCGCCATCCCGGTCGTGACCATCTTCGGGCTCGAACTGGCCTTTCTGCTCGAAGGCGCCGTGATGGTCGAGGTGATCTTCGCCCGGCCGGGGCTGGGAAGTTTTCTGATCAACGCGATCGAGGCTCGCGACTTTCCCAAGGTGCAGGCCGTCGTGATCCTGACGGCTCTCCTCTTCGTGACGGTGAACCTGCTGATCGACCTGATCTACCGCGCCCTCGACCCCCGGATCGGGGCGCAGGATGCGTAGCGCCCTCGCCGTCGCGCTTGCCCTTCTGTGTTTCGCGCTGATCGGACCGCTGATCGCGCCGCACGATCCAACGGCCATCGACATCCCGAACCGCCTGAGCCCGCCAAGTGCCGAGCGATGGCTGGGCACGGACGCCTTGGGACGGGATATCCTGTCGCGCCTTCTGCATGGCGCGCGCTGGTCGCTCGGGCTCGCCTTCCTGGTCTCCATCCTCGGGCTGTGCATCGGCACGGTCGCGGGCCTCGTCGCCGCGCAGGGCGGCAAACCGGTAGATTGGGCGGTGATGCGCGTGACGGACATCTTCCTGGCCTTCCCCGAAATCGTGGCGGCAGTCGTCATCGCAGGCGTGCTCGGCGCAGGAACGGGCAGCCTGATCTTCGCGCTGACCGTCACCGGTTGGATGCGCTACGCCCGCGTCGCCCGCGGGATCGGGCTGTCGCTGCGCAGCCGCGGCTATGTCGTGCAGGCGCAGCTTGCCGGCCTGTCTTCGCTGGCGATCGCCCGCTGGCACTATCTGCCGTCGCTTCTGCCCTCGCTGATGGTCGTCTGGACCGGCATGTTCGCCCGCGCCATCCTGGGCATCTCCGCCCTCGGCTTTCTGGGCTTCGGAGTGCAGCCGCCCATGCCCGAATGGGGCACGATGCTGCTGGATGCGCGCATCCATATGCGCTCCACCCCGCTGCAAATGATCTGGCCCGGCCTTGCGGTGGTGATCTGCGTTCTGGCCATCAATCTCAGCGGAGACGCCCTGCGCGATGCCCTGACCAAAGAGGACGCCCCCCAGTGAGCGCTCCCGCCAATCCCCGCCTCGGCATCGGATTGCGCATCCTTTCCGGCATCCTGATGGCCGGGATGTTCGTCTGCGTCAAAGCCGTTAGCGAAGAGATCCCGCTGGGCGAAATCGTCTTCTTCAGATCCGCCTTCGCGCTGATCCCGCTCATTGTCTTTCTCTGGCTCAGGCGCGAATTCCCCAGCGGGCTGGCCACCAAACGCCCCCTCGGCCACCTGCTGCGGGCCAGCTTCGGCGCCTTGGCGCTCTTCGCCTCCTTCGCCGCCATCGCGCGGCTGACCCTCGCCGAAGCGATCCTGATCGCGCAACTCTCCCCGATCCTCATGGCAATGGCCGCCGTCGCCCTGCTCGGAGAGCGCCTGACGCTCTGGCGGATCGGCGGGCTCGCCCTGGGGTTTGCAGGCGTCGTCGTGCTGGTCTGGCCCGAGCTTGGCGCAGGCGGCGCAACGGATACGCGTTTGGCGGGCGTCCTGCTGGCGCTGTTATCCGCCACCCTCTCCGCGCTTGCCCTGATCCTGGTCCGAAGCCTGAACCGAACCGAAAGCCCTGGCGCCATTGCCTTCTACTTCGTCCTCGCGGCAATGATCGGCGCCCTTGCGACCCTGCCGCTCGGATGGGTGATGCCGGGCGGCTGGACCCTCCTGATGCTGATCGGGGCAGGCCTCTTCGGCGGCTTCGCCCATATCACGATGACCCTCGCCTTCCGCTATGCCGAGGCGACGCGGCTCGCCCCGTTCGAATACATCGCGATCCTCTGGCCAATCCTCGCCGATCTTCTGATCTTCCGCCTTCCGCTCTCCGCCAGTTTCGCCGCCGCCCTGCCTCTCATTCTCCTCGGCGCAGCCCTCGCCGCGACCGAACTGCGCAGGACCGCCCGGCGAAACCCGGTCCCCTAACCTGCCGCACCGCCCCGGGAGCCGGGCAAGACACTCGACATTTGGCGCCCCCCGGGGCAGCAAAGGATATCCCGTCAGGAAAGACCGCGCCGATGTTCCAGACCTTCGCTCCCTCGACCTCTCCCGATCAGGCGCCGCCCCGCCTCTCCGAGCTTCGGCAGTTGCTTGACGAAAAGGGCTTCGACGCCTTCCTCATCCCTCGCGCCGACCGCTTCCAGGGCGAATACGTGGCCCCTGCCGATGAACGCCTTGCCTGGTTGACGGGCTTTACCGGATCGGCCGGCTTCGCCGTCGTGACACCGTCCAAGGCCGCCCTCTTCACCGACGGCCGCTACACGATCCAGGCCCGCAGCCAGACCCCGGAGGAAATCGATATCGTCTCCGTTCCGGGCACCAAGCTTTCGGACTGGCTCACCGACGAGATCGGCAAGGGCCGCATCGCCTATGATCCCTGGCTTCACACCGCCGGCCAGATGTCCAAGCTTCGAGAGGCGCTCGATCCCGGCCTTGCGCTGGTCCCATCCGAAAATCTGGTCGACCTGATCTGGGGCGATCAGCCCGAGCCGCCGGCCGAGCCGTTCAGCGCCTATCCCGACGATCTCGCCGGGCAGACATCCGCGGGCAAGATCAACCAGATATCGGACAAACTTCGCGAAGATCACCGCTCCGCCACGATCCTGACCCAACCCGATAGCCTCGCCTGGCTGCTGAACATCCGCGGCTCCGACATCCCGCGCAATCCGGTGCCGCACGCGATGGCGATCCTGCACGAGGACGGCCATCTCGATCTGTTCGCAGCCAAGGATAAAGTCGCCCTGCTCGAAGATCACTTCGACGCCGACATCACACGCTACGATCCCGATGAGCTTCTGCGCCGTGTCAGAAAGCTCAGCGGTCCGGTGCAGATCGATCCCGACACCCTGCCCGATCTGATCGCGACCACCCTCGCCGAGGCCGATATCACCGCCCATCACGCCCCCGACCCCTGCCTTCTGCCCAAGGCCCGCAAGACCGA
The DNA here is from genome assembly GCA_947503775.1 of uncultured Paracoccaceae bacterium. Classification (GTDB taxonomy): domain Bacteria; phylum Pseudomonadota; class Alphaproteobacteria; order Rhodobacterales; family Rhodobacteraceae; genus Aestuariibius. The sequence goes on from CANNFE010000001.1 coordinate 581,127, forward strand.
GACCGAACTGGCCAACACCCGCGAGGCGCATCTGCGCGACGCGGCGGCCGTAATCGACTTTCTCGCCTGGCTCGATGCGCAAGCCCCGGGGACCGTAACGGAAATCCAGGCCGTGACCGAGCTTGAAACCCGCCGCCGCCAGACCGGCCAACTGCTCGATATCTCGTTCGAGACCATCGCCGGCTCCGGCCCGCACGGGGCCATCGTCCATTACCGCGTCACGGACGAGACAAACCGCACCGCCCAACCCGGAGAGCTCTTTCTGATCGACAGCGGTGGCCAGTATATCGACGGGACAACCGATATCACTCGCACAGTTCCGATCGGTGAGCCGACCGAGGATCACCGGAAAACCTATACCGCCGTCCTGCAAGGCGTCATCGCGATCTCGACCGCGCGCTTTCCCAAAGGCACAGCAGGCCGCGATCTCGATCCGCTGGCCCGCGCCGCCCTGCGCCGCATGGGCCGGGACTATGACCACGGCACCGGCCACGGCGTGGGCGTCTACCTCTCCGTCCATGAAGGCCCGCAGCGCCTGTCGAAAGCCTCGGAAATCCCGCTGGAGCCCGGCATGATCGTCTCGAACGAGCCGGGCTATTACCGCGCAGAGGCGTTCGGGATCCGCCTGGAGAACCTCGTCGCCGTCCATGCGCCAGACCCGATAGACGGACAGGACGACCGCGACTGGCTTGGCTTTGAGACGCTGACCTGGGTCCCCTTCGACCGCCGCCTGATCGATATAGGGGCCCTCGCCCGGTTCGAACGCGACTGGATCGACGCCTATCACGCTGACATCATGGAAAAAATCGCAAACCGCGTGACCAAAACCAACTGGCTCGCCAAGGCCTGCGCCCCTTTGACAGAATCCGGCTGAGCCGTCACTGTTAGCGCGATCACCGGGGGAAGGACCAAAAGATGACCGATCACATCAAGATCCGAAAAGCATCTGGAACATGGACCGTCCGCGCCGGCGGAGCGGTCCTCGGCGAAAGCGCGGGCGTCCTCGAGCTCAGCGAAGGCGACTACCCGGCCGTCATGTATTTTCCCCGCAGCGATATCGCGATGGCCTTTCTCGATCCATCGGACCGCACCAGCTATTGTCCGCATAAAGGAGAGGCCCGCTACTTTCACATCGTCGCAAAGTCGGGCCAGATCGATGACGCGGCCTGGTCCTATGAGGATCCCAAATCAGACGTGGCCGACATCAAGGATCATCTTGCCTTCTACACCGATCGTGTCGCGGTCGAGCAGATCTAGCGCGCCAAATTCTTCTAGAAGAATTTGAAGGATTTTCTAGAAAATCCTTCCCCCCGCTTCAGCCGGCATCACGAATGCTCTTCGGCCGCCGTTGCGGCCAGCGCCCGGTTGAACGCCTTCAGCGCATCGACCTGAAACAGCGCGCCCCAAAGCTCGGGCGGGCCATCCTGCACCCGCTGAACGACCGGAACGAACGCGTAATTGCCCGCCTCGAACATCGGCATCGCCTGCTCCAGCGTCGCATCGGCATCCAGAACGACCCCCCTCGCGATCATGTCGCGACAGTGCTCTTCCGAGGCCGCTTTGGGATGATCCGGTCCCCGCATCACGCTGGCCACTTTGAAGACCCCCAGCAGATAGGCCTGCGGCCCCGCCGCCAGATGCACCCCGCGCCGTTCCAGCTGGGTCAGAAAGAACGACCGATCGACCAGCCGCGAGGCCACCGCCGTCGACATCGACACCGACGTCATCACGGCGATCCCCGTCTGCCAGTCCCCCGTCAGCTCGAACACGATAAGCGTCGTCGAAATCGGCGCCCCCAGCACCGCTGCCGCGACCGCGCCCATCCCGGCAAGCGCATAAAGCGTCCCCGTCCCCGACACGTTCGGAAACACCCCCGTCGCGACCAGCCCGAAGGCCAGCCCGGTCAGCGCCCCGATCATCAGCGACGGAGAGAACACCCCGCCGCCCATCCGCCCGCCCATCGTGATCGCTACCGCAACAACCTTCAGCACCACGAAAACGACCGCCTCGCGAAACCCCAGCGTTCCCATCAGGGCCAGCGACGTCGTCTCGTAGCCCACACCGATGATATGCGGATACCAGATCGCCAGCCCGCCCAGCAAAAGCCCCGCCACGGCAGGCCGCAGATAGCGCGGCAGCCGCGTGCGGGCCTGCACGTGATTGGCGATATCGTCCGCCCAGAAAATCGCCTTCATCTGCACAACCGCGACCAGCCCGCAGACCAGGCCGAGGATCAGGAAGGCCGGCAATTCCACGTAAAAGATCAGCGCATTCGGCTCGGGCAGCACGAATTCCGTCAGACCGCCGAATTCCAGCCGGTTGATGACCGTCCCTGCGACCGAGGCAATCACGATCGGCGCGAAGGCATGGACGGCGAAATGCCTCAGGATCACCTCCATCGCGAACAGCGCGCCCGCGATCGGCGCATTGAACGAGGCCGAGACCGCCGCCGCGACCGCGCAGCCCAGAAGGTCCCGCCCGGTGATCCCGTCGGCCCGGATCGCGTTCGACACATAGGTCGAGATCACGCCCGCCAGATGGACCACCGGCCCTTCCCGCCCGGTCGATCCCCCGGTCGAAAGTGTGATGAACGAGGCCAGGGTCGAAACTAGCCCCCGTCGCCGCTGCACGCGCCCATCGCTCAGCGCCGCCCCTTCGATCACATCCGCCACGCCCCGGACCCGGCCGTCATCGGTAAAAAGATGCAGGATGATCCCCACCGCCGCCCCGCCCAGCACCGGAATAATCAGAACCCAGTACCAGTCCAGCGAGGCGGCAAAGGAATGCAGCAGATTGACGTCGTCGGTGCCGTAAAGAAACGCCTGCAGCGCATCGATCCCCTTGCGAAAGAGAAGCGCAGCAAAGCCCGCCGCAATCCCGATCGTCAGCGCGATGAACCAGAACTGGATCTGCGACGGCCCCTTGTGGCGCACCACCCGGATCCCGTCTTGGCAGGACTTGAGCACCATCCGCGCAGAGCCGCGCAGAAAACCGGAAGAGGAAGGCGGATCCGAAGGCGTCACTGGCTCTGGGCTCGTTCAGGCGCGCCGGGGCGGAGACTGCGCAAAATCAACCGGAGACCGGCTCCCCGCGATCATGCTAGGGGAAAGCGCCGGGCGCTCCAAGCGGGATCTTGGCCGGTTCTGTCACCGAATCGCGGGACAAAGGGGATGCAACCTTTGACAGAGAAAACACTTTTATGACGCGTCATCCCCGCATCATCCCCCCTTGGGGGGGATTGAGGATTAATACATCTTTTGTTAATTATTATCTCATAAGGGCGGCGGCCTCTTTCGCCAAAGTGTCGCCCACCGATTATACTACTGGGGAAGGAAAGACGGGATAAAGTCTTGTTTTTGCTGCCAATTTTAAAACGGCATATCGGGGTGGCTCCAAAGCGGAGCCGCCCTTTTTCGTCGCCCACCAAACAAGGGCCAGCCGCGCGAATTTTCAAAAAACGGCGAAAATCAGGCGCCCTCGGGCTGGAAACAAAGTGTTCACATTAAAATAGAGCATCCCCGACTGCACACTCAAATCACCCCTTGCAGTTGAGCGGCCCGATCACCGCGCCTCGATCAAGGCCCGCGCCGCCTCGCGCGCGGCCTGCGTGATCCGGTCGCCTGAAATCATCCGCGCGATCTCGTCCACCCGGTCGCCCTCTTCCAGAGGCGTGACCGTCGACAGCGTCGCCTCGTCTTCCTGCCGCTTTTCCACCCGCCAGTGATGCCCGCCCCGCGCGGCCACCTGAGGTGAGTGCGTCACGACCAGAACTTGCCCATCCTCGGCGAGCGCGGCCAGCCGACGCCCGACCGCATCGGCAGTCGCGCCGCCCACCCCGCGGTCGATCTCGTCGAAGATCAGCGTTAGGCCTGATCCCGTGCCCGTCAGGCAGACCTTGAGCGCCAGCAAGAACCGCGACAGCTCCCCGCCCGACGCGATTTTGGCAAGCGGCCCGGCGGGCGCGCCCGGATTGGTCGCCACGACAAAGGCCACGTCATCGACCCCCTCCGGCCCGGCGGCCGCCTCCCCGATCTCGGTCGAGAACACGGCCCGCTCCATCTTCAGCGGTGCCAGCTCGTCTGCCATTGCCCGATCCAGCCGGGCCGCAGCCTCCCGCCGCGCGGCGCTCAGGATCCGGGCCGCGGCGCGATAGGTCTCATCGGCCGCCTCCGCCGCCTCGCGCAACGCGCGGATCTGCCCGGTCCCGCTGTCCAATGCAGCAACCTTCGCCCGGATCTCATCGGCAAAGCCGCCCAGCTCATCGGGCGCCACGCCGTGCTTGCGCGCCAGCCCCCGGATCGCGAAAAGCCGCTCCTCGGTGATCTCCAGCGCATGGACATCGAAGGACAGCCCGTCCAAAGCCTCCGCAACGCCGCCTTGCGCCTCGCTCAGCTCGACCATCGCGCGTTCCAAAGCGGCCAAAGGCGCATCAAGCCGCCCCTCCGCCTCTCCCGCGACCCCTTCGAGCCAGCGCAAACCGTCGGTCATCTGCCCCTCGGCGCCCTGCAGGCCAAGCGCCTGCTCCGCGCGCTGGATATCCTCGCGGATCTTCTCGGCCGCCTGCATCAGACGCCGCTCGGTATCGAGGCTCGCTTCCTCCCCGGCCTGCGGATCCAGCGCATCGAGCTCGGCCACCGCATGGCGCAGGAACTCCTCTTCGGCCTGAACCTCCTCGAGCCGGGCCTCGGCCGCCTCGACCGCCGCCATCGCCTCGCGCCGCGCGCGCCACGCAGCCCTGACCGCCTGCCGCTCCGCGCCGGCGCCCGCGAACTGATCCAGCAGCGCGCGATGCCCCTTGGGGTTCAAAAGCCCCCGGTCGTCCTGCTGGCCATGCAGCTCCACCAGCCGGTCCGACAGCGCCCGCAGGACCTCGCCCGAGACCCGCCGGTCGTTGACCCAGGCCGTCTTGCGCCCGTCGCGCCCGTTCACGCGCCGCAGGATCAGCTCTCCGTCAAAGCCGATCCCGGCCTCTTCCAACACCTCGGCCACCGGATGATCGCCCGCCAGATCGAACCAGGCCGTCGCCTCCCCCTGCTCGGCCCCGGCGCGCACCAGCTCGGCCCGACCGCGCCAGCCCAGGACAAATCCAAGCGCATCCAGAAGGATCGACTTGCCCGCCCCGGTCTCTCCGGTCAGCACATTGAGACCGGGCTGGAACCGCAGCTCCAGCCGGTCGATGATCAGCATGTCCCGGATGTCGAGCCCGCGCAGCATGTCAGATCCGACTGATCCGCCCGCGTCGACCGGACGTCACAACCACTGGCCGCGCACGACCTGACGATAGACCTGCGACAGCCAGTTATCGCCTACCGGCTCGGCCCGCAGCCCCTGCCCCGTGAGCAGCGCAAAGCTGTCCTGATACCAATCCGTGCCGCGATAATTGTAGCCTAGGATCGCGCCCGCCGTCTGCGCCTCGTCCGTCAGACCCAGCGACAGATAGCTTTCGACCAGCCGGTGCAGCGCTTCGGGCGTGTGGGACGTCGTCTGGAAATCCTCGACCACGATGCGGAACCGGTTGATCGCCGCCGCATAATGCCGTTTGCGGAGGTAATAGCGCCCGATCTCCATCTCCTTGCCCGCAAGATGATCGAAGGCCAGATCGAATTTCAGGATCGAGGACCGCGCGTAATCGCTTTCGGGATAGCGCTCGATGACCGTTCTGAGCGCCTGAAGCGCCTGAAAGGTCAGCCCCTGATCGCGCCCGACCTCATCGATCTGATCATAATAGGACAAAGCCAAGAGGTACTGCGCATAGGCCGCATCCTCATCGGCCGGGTAGAAATCGATATAGCGCTGCGCGGCCGCCCGGCTGTTGGGGTAGTCGCGCGCCTGGTGATAGGCGAAGGCCTGCATGATCAGGCCCCGCTTGGCCCATTCGCTATAGGGATAAAGCCGCTCGATCTCGCCAAAGAAGAAGGCCGCGTCATCCTCGTTGCCATCGGCAAGCTCGAATTCTCCGCGCTCATAGATCTGCTGCGCGGAAAACGCCTCAAGATCGTCGCCCTCGGCGTCGGGCGCACGGTTGCCCCCGCAGGCCGCAAGCGTTCCCATCAGCAGGACGGCCATTGCCATCCGGGCCCATGCCCTGCCCCAGCTCATTTCCCGGTGACCTCTCGTTCGTCGCGCGGCCTCACACCGCTACCCTTGGCAGACCGTCTAGCATGAAAAAATCCGGGGCAAAATGCCTTTGCGACCGATCCGGCGTCAGAGCAGGATCAGGCCACAAGCCGCAGATCGTCAACAGCAATCCCGGTTCCGGGCAGCCGCCGCATCTGCGCGCGATCGCAGGTCACGACCCGCACCGCACCCGGCGTCGCAAAGAGCACCCGCAGCAGCGCATTCGTCAGCGCATGCCCGGCCCGCACGCCTTCATAGCGGCCCAGGATAGGCGCGCCCGCCGTCGCCAGATCGCCAAGCGCATCCAGCATCTTGTGCCGCACCGCCTCGTCCGCATGTCGCAGACCGCCAGGGCTCAGAACCGAGGCCCCGTCGACCACGACCGCATTGTCCATCGACCCGCCAAGCGCCAGCCCTTCGGCACGCATCGCGTCGACATCCGACTGGCGGCAGAAGGTCCGACTGTCGCAAAGCTCGCGGATGAACGTGCCATTGCCCATATCGAGCACTTTGCGCTGGCGCCCGATTGCCGGATCCGGGAAATCGATGGTGAAATCGATCTCCAGACCATCCGCCGGAAGCAGCTTGGCCGTCGCCAGCCCGGCCTTCACCTCGACGGGCCGGAGGATCTCAAGCGCCTTAACCGGCGCATCGAGCCGCGTCAGCCCCACATCGAGGAACTTGCGGACAAAACCTGCCGCGCTCCCATCAAGGATCGGAACCTCGGGCCCGTCCAGCTCGATCTCGGCATTGCCGATCCCGCACCCGGCCAGGGCGGCCATCACATGCTCGATCGTGGAGACGTCGACACCGTCCTCGCCCACCAGACGCGTGCAAAGCGGCACCTGCGCCACCCGATCCCAAAGCGCCGGGATCCGCACACCCTTGTCGAGCCGGTGAAACCAGATGCCATGATCCGGCCCCGCCGGAGAGATAGACATGCGAACGGGGCGGCCACTGTGAAGGCCGATGCCGTTGAACTGCGCTGTCGTTCTCAAAGTGGTTTGCAAGGGATCGCCTCGGACGATTGGTTAAGATTTCGCTCATCGTCAGCTATGGGAGCGGCCCGCGCAGTACAATTCACGCTTTGCAACGGGCTGAAACAGAGGTGGCCGCACAGTGGCAATAGTTTGCTTTTGCCCCACCAAGCCCTTGACACCAATGTAAAAAAGCCGCCCGAAAGGACGGCTTTCTCGTTTCAGATTGTGACCGGCTTCAGTTGGCCTGACGCCGCAAAAAGGCGGGAATCTCGATCCGTTCCTGATCGGGATCGGCCGCTGGCTCCACCGGAGCGGCCGGCTGGGGACGACTCATCCCCGGTTGAACGCGCGGCAAATCGGCCTCGTCCTGAGGCTGTCCGGTCATCCGGTTGATCAGCGAATTGATCCCGAAACGCGGCTTTTCTTCCGGCTCGGCGGCCGGCTCGGCCGCGCCGGGCGCCTTCTGAACCGCATGCTGAAGCCGCGCCATCGTCTCGGCAGACGGCTGCCCGGGAACCTCGCCGCTTTGCATCACGACAGGCTCCGGCGCGGCATGCTGAACCGGCTCGGGCTCGGGCTGATAGGCCGGGGGTGGCATATCGCTTTCGGACCACAGCGACTCGGCGGCAGGCTCATCGACCGGCGCATAACCGGGGAAAAGCTCCGGCTCTTCCTCCTGCGGCTCGCTTTCGGCAACGAGGGCGATCTGAGGCTCCGGCGCCGGCTCAGCCACAGGCGCGTCCTGCGTCTCAAGCGACACCTTGTCCGTCAGCGGCGGGCCCGACAGGCTCCGGCGCGGCAGCGGCGTCTCGGCATGGCTCTCGGCCGCATCGATCCCCGTGGCCACGACGCTCACGCGCATCTGCCCTTCCATCGTATCATCGAGCGTCGAGCCAACGATGATATTGGCATCGGGATCCACCTTCTCGCGGATCTTGTTGGCCGCCTCGTCCAGCTCGAACAGCGTCAGATCATAGCCGCCCGTGATGTTGATCAGCACGCCCTTGGCGCCGTTCAGGCTGATCTCGTCGAGCAGCGGGTTGGCAATCGCCTTCTCGGCGGCCTCGATCGCGCGATTCTCGCCATCGGCCTCGCCCGTTCCCATCATCGCCTTGCCCATCTCGTCCATCACGGCGCGCACATCGGCAAAGTCGAGGTTGATCAGACCGGGCCGGACCATCAGATCCGTCACGCCCTTCACACCCTGATACAGAACGTCATCGGCCAGACCGAACGCCTCGGTAAAGGTCGTCCGCTCATTGGCCAGCCGGAAGAGGTTCTGGTTGGGAATGATGATCAGCGTATCGACGACCTTCTGCAGCGCCTCCACGCCCTCCTCGGCCTGCCGCATCCGCTTGGCGCCTTCGAACTGGAACGGCTTGGTGACGACACCGACCGTCAGAACGCCCAGCTCCCGCGCCGCCTGCGCGATGATCGGAGCGGCGCCGGTCCCGGTGCCCCCGCCCATTCCGGCGGTGATGAAACACATATGCGCGCCGGCCAGATGATCGACGATCTGCTCGATGCTCTCCTCGGCGGCAGCTGCCCCGACCGAGGGCCGCGCCCCGGCGCCCAGCCCTTCGGTCACCTTGACGCCCAGCTGAACCCGGCTCGGGCTCTTTGAGCTTTGCAGCGCCTGCGCGTCGGTATTGGCGACGACGAACTCGGTGCCCTCGAGCTCCTTTTCGATCATATTGTTGACCGCGTTGCCACCGGCACCGCCAACGCCGAACACGGTGATCCGCGGCCGAAGGTCGTCCTGCCCGGGCATGGTAAGATTAAGTGCCATATCTGCTCCGCCTGTTATGTCGCCCGCGACGTCTGACGCGCCGTCGGATCTGCCTGCTTTGTCCTGACTTTAAAGCGCAAAGCCCCCTACGTCACGCTTAAACAGCGCATTTGCTACAAAATATTGCAGCTCTCGTGAAGCAAACGGCGGGATTTGGCCCACCCACCGAGATCTAGCGGAGCAGTACCAAGACACGACTAAAGAGCGCCCAACCCCAAAGCGCTCCGCGGGTCTACTCCGCTCTCGATCATCGATGTCAGGCCAGCACTGCTCGCGCCATACCGTCGGCATTATGATTGCCGTCTTGGCAAAAGGTACTCCTGCGAGACGCAACTGTCAGCAGAAAAGTGCGCACAACGACAGAGAAATTCTGCAGGCCTCCAACTGAAGATCGAATAGGAAGCAACAGACCGGGCAAGCCAATGCTGAAGCTATTTTTCAGAATTTTGAAGTATCTTTTCATTTCCGTGCTGACTTTAGTTCTTCTGCTCTTCTCCTTTATCTATTTGGAATTTAGTCCGGACCTTCGACTTCGCCTTATCGGCGGCCATGCCTCAGCCAAAACCGTTCTTAGTGACGGGGAAACACTCAAATTTATTTTTGCCTACGAGGCGCTAGGTGACGGATCTGGCGCATTTCGCCTCAGATACTGCAAGCAAGGACGATCCAATTGTGTTCAAAGGCTTTTCACTCATTATTTCGGAGTAGTCGGGGGTAACCTTTATCGGTCCAAGGCAGACAAGCTTGTCCTGCAGACAAATATCTATCTCATCGAGCTGGATTTTGAAGAGGGGATCAAGGTCATGGATTGGTCTGCCGAAGAAAAGCTCAAGCTTCGAGACAATAAGAGATCGTGTCCACCAGTGATTGAACAACCACCGAAGCCCAGCCCCTCTGAATCAGTCTATTTTCGAGATCTTATGTATTTGGGTAATTTCAGACCTGACCGAGATTACAGATTGGCATTCGTGCCGCATCATGAACAAGGCGAGATACTTTGTAACTACCCATCAAGAGGATGACAGGGAAAGTATCACACCTCACCAATTATCCTTGAACCACTTCACAGCCCGCTTGAGCGAGCGCGCCGGATAGCGCTCTGCCGGGATCTCGAAATCCCACCATTCGTCCTGCGGATGCGCCGCAAAAAGGCAGAGCCCCACAGCCGAGGCAAAGGCCGCCCCTGTCGCGGCCTGCGGCAATCCTTGGACGCGCAAGGGCCGTCCAAGTCGCACCTGCTGGCCCAGGATCTTGGAGGCGAGCCCGTCGAGCCCCGGGATCTGGCTCCCCCCGCCGGTCAGCACGATCTGCTGGGACGGCAGATGCTCGAACCCCGCCGCATCCAAGCGAACGCGCACCTCCTCGAGGATCTCCTCGACCCGGGGCCGCATGATCCCGATCAACTCGGCCCGGCTGACCGTGCGCCGGTCATGTTCCCAATCGCCGGTATTGCCGCCGATCTCGATCATCTCGCGATCATCCATGCCCGTGGCCACGACACCGCCATAGAACGTCTTGATCCGCTCCGCCGTCGCCGTCGGCACCTGAAGCCCCATCGAAATATCGGACGTCACATGATCGCCGCCCATCCGCACCGTGTCGGCATAGATCATGTGCTTCTTGACGAAGATGCTCAGCCCCGTGGCCCCGCCGCCCATATCGATACAGGCCGATCCCAGCTCCTGCTCGTCCTCGACCAACGAGGAAATCCCGCTCGCATAGGCGGACGAGGCGACCCCGGCCAGCTCCAGATCGCAGCGCTTGATGCAGTAAAGGATGTTCTGGATCGCCGTCGCATCCACGCTCAGCATGTGCATATCGGCGGCCAGAACATTGCCCATCTGCCCGCGCGGATCGCTCAGCCCCGTCCGATGATCCAGCGCGAAATTCACCGGATGCGCGTGCAGCACCTCGCGCCCATCCCCGATATCGGGCACATCGCACGCGGCCAGAACCCGGCCGATATCCATCTCCTGCACCTGCGCATCCTCGACCTCGACGGCGCCCGCCAGCCCGTAAGAGCGCGGCCGCGCCCCCGCCAGACAGGCGATCACGTGATCGACCCGCACATTGGCCATCTTCTGCGCGGCCTGCACAGCGGTGCGGATTGCCCGTTCGGTCTCGGTCATCGCATCGACTTCGCCGAACCGGACCCCGCGAGACCGCGTCGTCGCCGCCCCGATCACCCGGAACGAGGATTGCCCGGCCATCGAGCCCACCCCTTCGACCCCGAAGGTTTCGGGCCCGTCAAAGCGCAGGATCAGGCAGGCAATCTTGGACGTGCCCACATCGAGAATGGCGATCACGCCCCGCTGCATCGCCGCCCGCCGCATGTGCCGCATCGCCCGCTGGTTCTCGTAAAGCTCCGTCATTGCCCGCTCGTCCTCGTCATCGCTCTTGCATCCCTCAATGTCTCGACCGCCTGCGGCGCCATCCGGATCGTCGGACGCGCGGGGTTTCTGAAATCGACCACCGTCACATCCCGCTCCAGCACGTCCTGCGCCTCATGCAGCGCCACGATCCGCTCCATCGCCGCGACCGCATCCTCGGCGGGCAGCATCACCCGCTGATTGCGGTCGAGCACCAGATCCCAGCGCCGCTCGCCCATCCGCACCAGACCGCGCACGCGCCGCAGAATCGGATCGGCGGCGGCAAAGACGGCGAGCCCCTCTTCCAGCGCATCGGCCGCCCCGTCGCCTGCGATCAAGGGCAGATCCGGCCGCTCGATCCGGGTCGCCAGCGGGCCGACGATGACATGCTCGGCATCCAGCAGTTGCAGCCCCTCGCGCGAGCGCCAGATCGCGACCGGCACGCGCGGCTCGACCTCGACCGACAGAACCCCGCCGGGCTTCACCCGCAGCCAGGCATCCTTGACCGGATCCAGCGCCACGACCGTCCGCCGCATCTCCTCCAGATCCAGATCGAAGGACGAGATCGGAAACTCCACCGGCAGCACCGCACGCACCCCATCGGCGAGCGGCCCGTCCACACCGTCGATCGTCATCAGATCGACCTGAAATTCGGGCCGCCCCTCGATCTGCAACCGCGCCTCGGCCACGGCATCGATCACGATCTGCCGGTTGCTCTCCTGCCCGACCCATCCGGCGATCAGCCCGCCCAGAACCAGCAAAGGCAGCCCGCGCCGCAGCATCCACAGATAGAACGGCGTCAGCATCATCCGCTCCAGCCGGTAGCTCCACCGCGAGGGCGCCGGATCGCGCTTGACCGGCGGCTCGGCCCGCCCGCCGGACGCATCGCCACCACGCTTCAACGGAGGGGTCAGCGGTCGCATGACGCATCCTCCACCATCCAGCGGCACAGATCCGGAAAGCTCATGCCCGTCGCCGCTGCCTGCTCAGGCGTCAGCGAGGTCGGCGTCATCCCCGGCTGCGTATTCGTCTCGAGCAGGATCAACCCGTCCAGCCCGCGCGCGGCGTCCCAGCGGAAATCCGTGCGCGTCACGCCCCGGCAACCCAGCGCCTCATGCGCCCTCAGCGCATAATCCAGACAGGCCTCGAAAATCTCCGAAGGCACCTCCGCAGGCACCACATGCCGCGAGCCGCCCTCGACATATTTCGCATCGTAATCGTACCAGCCATCGGTCAGGATATCCGTGACCGTCAGCGCGCGATCCCCGACCACCGTCGTCGTCAGCTCGCGCCCCGGCGCAAAGGCCTCGACCATCACCGTCTCGGGCATCTCCTCGCCCAAAGCCGGAGGGCGATTGGCCCCCGCCTCCACCAGATAGACCCCGACCGAGGAGCCTTCGTTATAAGGTTTCACGACATAAGGCGGCGCCATCACATGCCCCGCCGCAACCTCGGCCTTCGGGACCAGCACGCTCTCCACGACCGGCAGCCCGACCTCGCGATAGACGGCCTTGGTCCGCTCCTTGTCGAGGGCCAGCGCCGAGGCAAAGACGCCCGAATGCGTATAGGGCAGCCGCATCCATTCCAGCAGCCCCTGAACGCAGCCATCCTCGCCCCAACGGCCATGCAGACCGTTGAACACCACATCCGGAGAAATCTGATCCAGCACGGAACACAGATCGCGGCCCGCATCGACCTCGATCACTTCACATCCTGTCGCCCGCAAGGCGGCCGCGCATTCGCGCCCTGAACTCAGAGAGACCTCCCGCTCCGCAGAAAGTCCGCCCATCAACATCGCCACCTTGGGGTCTGTCCTGCTCGACATGCCCAAGTGCCTCAAATTTCCGGCCGTTTTTCGGCCGTGTATGCCCCTGTTGCGGGGCGTTTAATCCGGGGCCGGTTCGCCGACCCTCATGATTTCCCACTCTAGCGTCAGACCACTGGAATCGTAAACCTTTTTCCGGACCTCTTCGCCCAATTCTTCCAGATCCGCCGCCGTGGCATCGCCCGCATTGGTCAGAAAGTTCGAATGCTTCTCGTTCATCACTGCCCCGCCGCGCCGCGCGCCGCGCATCCCGGCCTCGTCGATGACTTTCCAGGCCTTCAGATCATGGGTGTCGTCCGCCTTGCCGGTCGAGGAGAACCCAGCCGGATTGCGAAAGGTGCTGCCCGCCGTCCGGTCCTTGGTGGGCTGCGTCTCGTCGCGCTTGGCCAGCTGCTGCTCCATCCGTTCGGCCAGCGCCTTGGGCTCGCCTTTCGGCCCTTCAAAAACCGCCTCCACGATCACCGCCCCGTCCGGCACGCGGCTCGACCGGTAGGCCAGATCCAGCTCTGCCGCAGGAAGTGTCACCACCGATCCGTCGCGCAGAACCGCCGTCACCTCGACCAGAACGTCCTTCACATAAGAGCCATAACAGCCCGCATTCATCCGCACCGCCCCGCCAATACTGCCCGGAATGGTTCTCAGAAACGTCAGATCCACCCCGGCCTGCGCCGCCTTGCGCGCCACATGCGCATCGAGCGCCGCCGCCCCGCCCCGGACCCGCGATCCCTCCACCTCGATCCCGTTAAAGCCCCGCCCCAGCCGGATCACGACCCCGCGCACGCCGCCATCCCGCACGATCAGGTTCGAGCCGACCCCCATCGGCAACACCGCCACCTCTGGGGCAAGCTCCGCCAGAAACGCGCTTAGATCCTCGCGATCGGCGGGCTGAAAAAACCACTCAGCCGGCCCGCCCACACGCAGCCAGGTCAGATCCGCCAAAGACCGCTCCGCTGTCAGCGCGCCGCGCGGGCTTGATATATCCGTCATCTTCATCCGATCTCTCCCGGCGGGCTTTGTGGTCAAGTCAAACGGCCCGCTAAGGTTCCGGACACCAACCTACGGTCACACATCATCCCGCCGCAGCCCCGTCACACGCAACACCCACCGCCCCAGATACCGCAGCGGCCAGCGGAGCACCGAGGCCGCCCCCAGCAGAACCAGAAGGCCAAAGCCGATCCCGTTCTCCACCACGAACCAGATCCAAAGCGGGATCCCCGTCCCTATCAGCCAATAGGCCAGCTTCCAGTGATGGTCCTTGGTCGGCAGCATCGCCCCGATGCTCGCCACCCCGAACCAGATCAGCATGAGGATCAGAGGAACATTCACTTCGGAACCCTCGGCTGCTCCCCCCGGAAGCGTTTCCAGAAGAAGATCAGCGGGTTGCGGAACATCGACACAAACCCGGCCATAGCGGCCAGCCCCCAAAGCCAGCCATCGGCGATCCAGACCCAGCCGATCAGGATCGGAGCGGCAATGAGCAGCATGATCCCAGGTGGATACTGCCAGCGCATCGGCAGGAAGGCGACCGCGGTGGCAATCACCACCCAAAGGCAAATCAGAAGGATCGGCAAGCTGACGGGCACGGGCGGTCCTTGTGTCGCTTCGGTTGCATCGACCTGTCTCCCCTCACCAAAAAGGGGAGACAGCTTTGACCGATACTACCAGAAGATTTAGCCCGCCTTAAGGCGCTCCGGCAGTGCATTCGCCCAGGTCGAAATCGTACCGGCCCCAAGACAGACAACCATGTCGCCTGGCCTTGCCTGCTCTTTCACAAGCCGAACCAGATCGTCCTCTCCGGTGACGGACCGCGCATGGCGGTGCCCATGCCGGATCAGCCCCGCCACCAGATCGTCGCGCGACGCGCCCTCGATCGGATCCTCCCCGGCAGAGAACACCTCGGCGATCCCCGCGACATCCGCATCGCTGAAGCAATTGCAGAACTCCTCGAAAAGCGAGGACAGACGCGAATATCGGTGCGGCTGATGCACCGCGATCACCCGGCCCTCGCTGGCCTGCCGCGCGGCCTTCAGGACGGCGGCAATCTCGACGGGGTGATGCCCGTAATCGTCGATGATAGTCACGCCATCCACTTCGCCAACCTTGGTAAAGCGCCGGTTCACACCGCCGAACTTGGCCAGCGCCTCGCGGATCTCGTCCGCATTCATGCCCAGATGCCGCGCCACGGCCACAGCCGACAACGCGTTCGAGACGTTGTGATCGCCCGGCATCGGCAGGCTGCACTCTTCGATCACCGATCCATCCGACCGCAGCTCGATATCGAAATGCGCCACCCCGGCCTTGTAATGCAGGTTCACCGCCCGCACATCGGCCTGCGCATTGAAGCCAAAGGTCACGACCCGCCGGTCCGTGATGCGCCCGACCAAGGCCTGCACCTCGGGATGATCGGTGCAGCAGACCGCCAGCCCGTAGAAGGGAATGTTCGACACGAAACTGTCAAAGCCCCGGCGCAAGCTGTCGAAATCGCCCCAATGCTCCATATGCTCGGGGTCGATATTGGTCACGATCGCAATCGTCGCCGGCAGCCGGTTGAAGGTGCCGTCGCTCTCGTCGGCCTCCACCACCATCCATTCGCCCTGCCCCACGCGCGCGTTCGAGCCATAGGCATGGATGATCCCGCCATTGATGACCGTCGGATCCAGCCCGCCCGCATCCAGCAGCGCCGAGACCATGGTCGTCGTCGTCGTCTTCCCATGCGTGCCCGCCACCGCAATGTTCGAGCGCAGCCGCATCAGCTCGGCCAGCATCTCGGCCCGGCGCACGACCGGCAGACCCCGCCTGCGCGCCTCGGCCATCTCGGGATTGTCCGGCTTGATCGCGGTCGAGACGACCACCACCTCGGCCCCGTCGAGGTTCTCGGCCCGCTGCCCCTCATAGACGATCGCGCCCAGCTCCTTGAGCCGCTCGGTGATCTTGGAGGACTTCAGGTCCGATCCCTGCACCGTATAGCCGTGATCGAGAAGAACCTCGGCGATCCCCGACATGCCGATCCCGCCGATCCCGACGAAATGGATCGGCCCGACATCGACGGGGACTTTCGTTGCGGCGGCCATAAGCGTTCCATCCATTGTTCGTGTTCTCCGTTATCCGCCCGCGACACGCTCCGCCAGAGCCACCAGACGCTCCGTCGCGTCGGGCCGTCCGGAAGCCAGCGCCGCATGGGCCATTTTCACCGCTCCATCGGGATGACCCAGAACCAGAGCGATTTGTTCCGACAAAGACTGCGCATTAAGCTGAGATTCCGGCACGAGGATCGCGGCCCCCGCCTCCACAAGGCTCCGCGCATTAGCCGTCTGATGGTCTGCCGTCGCAGCAGCATAGGGGACCAGGATCGCAGGCCGCCCGATGACGCTCAGATCCGCAACCGACGAGGCGCCCGCCCGGCTGATGACAAGCTGCGCCTCGCTCATCCGCGCCGGGATATCGTCAAAGAAGGGCTGCACATCGGCGCCGATGTCATGCTCGTCGTAAAAGGCCGCAACCCGCTCGCCATCCTCGGCCCGCGCCTGATGGCTGACCTTCAGATGCCGCCGCATCGCCTCGGGCAAGGCGGCAATCGCGCCGGGGACGACATCCGACAGGATCTTCGCGCCCTGCGAGCCGCCGATCACCAAGAGCTGCATCGGATAATCGCCGGGCGGAATGTAAGGCGCGCCCTCACGCTCCAGCACCGCGTTGCGCACCGGATTGCCAATCGGCTCGCCCTCGACGCCCTCAGGCAACTCGGTCGGCCAGGTCCCGCAGGCCACGGCATCGACACGCTTGGCAAAAAGCTTGTTCACCCGCCCCAGAACCCCGTTCTGCTCGTGGATCATGCGCGGGATGCCCAGCAGCGTCGCCGCCGCCAGCGCCGGGATCGACGGATAGCCGCCAAAGCCGACCACAAGCGCAGGCGCATCCTGCCGCATCTGCTGCAACGCCGAAACGCTCCCGCCCAGGATCCGCGCAGGCGCCATCGCCTTGGCGATGAGGCCGCCCCGGGCAAAGGTCGCGCTCCTGACCTCGCGGATCTCCACCGCTGCCGGAAAACCGCCCGCATACCGCGCGCCGCGCTCATCGGTCGACAGGATCACCCGCCAGCCCATGGCCAGCATCGCCTCGGCCAAAGCCTGCGCGGGGAACATATGCCCGCCGGTCCCGCCCGCCGCGATGACGATCAGACGGCTCATCTCCCGCGCCCCAGCAGATCCGAGATCTCACCCTGAGGCCGCGTCCGCGTAAAGGCCAGAAGCATCCCCATGGCGATCCCGCTTGCGATGATGGACGAGCCGCCATAGCTGACGAACGGCAGCGTCATCCCCTTGGCGGGCAGAAGCCGTATGGCCACGCCCATATTGATCATCGCCTGCACGCCGAAGGCACAGGCCAGCCCCGTGCCGGCCAGCCGGATGAAGGGATCACGCTCCTTCATCAGCCGCGTGAGCGAGCGCACGACGATGGCCGCGTAAAGCGCGATGATCACCAGAACGCAGATCAGCCCGTATTCCTCGGCGGCGACGGCGATGATGAAATCGGTATGCGCATCGGGCAGCGACCACTTCACCTGCCCCTCGCCCAGACCCACACCAAAGAAGCCGCCTTCGCGGATGGCATTGGTGGCGTATCCCAGCTGCGTCGTCGGATCGATCTCAGGGCTCAGGAAGCCGTCGATCCGGCGCGCGAAATGCTCCGATCCCGAATAGGCAATGGATCCCGCCATCACGGCCAGCATCCCCAGCCCGACCAGAAGGGCAATCGGCGCCCCGGCCACGAAATACATCACGCCCCAGGAAAACATGACAAGGCAGGCCTGCCCGAAATCCGGCTGCAAGGCGAGGATCGCGCAGATCGTCATGGCGAGCACGAAGGAATAGGTCCGCCCGGGAGGCCCGCCGATCTCGCCGGCGGCGGCCATGAACCAGGCAGCCACGACGATGAAGCCGGGTTTGAGAAATTCCGACGGCTGCAGGCTTGCAAAGCCCAGCGAATACCACCGCACGGCGCCCTTGCCGAAATCGGTGCCAAAGACAGGCAGGAAGATCAGCGCCACGAAGGCGGCCAGAAAGCCCAGCACCGCCAGACGCCGCACGACGACCGGCATCATCATCGAGGTGATCGCCATCGCGATCAGCGCCGCCGCGCCAAAGACGGCCTGCCGGGTTACGTAATGGAAGGGCTCGAACCCGTTCTTCTCGGCCAAGGGAGGGGATGCGGCAAAGCCCAGAAGCAATCCCATGCCGAAAAGCCCCAGCACGAAGGCCATCGACCAACGGTCGATTGTCCGCCACCACCGTGGAAGAATCGGATCGCCGCTCCGGATCGGAGCCGCTCCATAGACCATTTCCGTCATGGAGTTCTGCCTACTGCCTCTGCCTTGTCCCTTTTCGGGATCTGACCAAGGGCTTAGCCCGAAATCGGGCGCAAGGCCAAGGAAAATTGAGCCATAGGCCGCAATTTGCAACTCCCGGCTGACCATGGGTCAACGCGCACCCTCTCCACGGGGGCAGGATTTTCTAGAAAATCCTGACGCCAAAATCTTCTAGAAGATTTTGCGCCCGCCCCGACGGCCAGCTCTCAGATCAGCAGCGAATACGCCCCTTCATGGCGGAGCAAGGCGATCTTCGTCTCGATCCCTCCGGGCGCCGAAAACCCGCCCAGCCCCGAGGCGCCGACCACGCGGTGGCACGGTATGACCAACGGGATCGAATTGCCGCCGCAGGCCGCTCCGACCGGTTGCGGCATCGCGCCCAGATCCAGCGCGATCTGCCCGTATTCCCGCGTCTGCCCGAACGGAATGGCCCGCATCGCCGCGCAGACGGACCGCTGGAATGCGCTCCCGGACGGCCGCAGCGGCAGATCGAACACCGTCAGATCGCCTGCGAAATAGGCCTGGATCTGCCGCTCCGCCTCCCGCAAGAGCGCCGTCTCCGCCGTCCCGTCCCGGCGCCAGCGGATTGATGTGATCGCCCCGTCCTCCTCGGTGAGGGAGAGCCATCCCAGCGGCGTATCAACCGATCGCGTCTGCATCGCCCCTCTCCTCTGACAGACCGATCCTAACCCGGCCAGCCCGCCGCGCGAAAGCGTCAGCTCTCCTCGGGGATCACCAGTTCCACATCGAACGCATAGGGCACCTGCACGATAGGTCCCCGGCGGAACAGCTCGACCTCCTCGATCTGCCCGTAATGGAACTCGACAAGCCGCAGCTTGCCGGTTCCCTCATCGCGATACGTCAACGATTTGAACGGCTTGAGATAGCGTCCACCCGACCGCGCATAGTATCTCCAGACAGATGACCCGTTCGGCACGTCCTCGGATTCGAGGATCAGCCGGTTGCCGTCGATCGAGAGCCAGTCGGGCAATGCATCCCCGGCCAGCCGCTGCCGGGTGATCTGGGGCATCGTATTCACCAAAAGCTCTCCCCTGACCCGCTCGGGCCGTACCGGGAACGCGGCGATCTCGTATTCCACCCGGTTCACCGTCCAGTCAAACGCCTCCTCACCGACTGTGATCGGCTCGCCCGCCGCATCGAGAAAGACCGTCTCTACGACATCGTCGTCATGGTCGTACCGGTCAAAGGCGTCCAGAAACATCCCGCTCACTGTCGACGGATAGTCGAACGCGACGTTGGCGGAATACTCGCTCTGCCTCGGCTCGATGCCATCGGCGATCTGATCGGCCGGGATCTCGACCGGCGCGGCATCCAGCAAGGCGCTGAACCCGCCCCCCTGATAGACCGGCCCGCCCAGCGGGATGTCGGGCAAAGTGCCGCTCTCGTCCAGCAGGTCGAAATCCAGCACATCCAGCACCACCGTCTCATACATCTGCGCCCCGCCCTCGGGCGGCAGAAGCGTCACGGTCACGTCCTGCGGGATCCCCCGAAACCCGCCCACACCGTAAAGCGCCACCGGCGCGGCCATCCCGCGCTCGGCCAGTTCGGCATCGACCAGAGCGTCAAGATCCGCCTCGGCCAGATCGCCCGCCTGCGCCGCCTCCAGCAGGCCGTCCAGGATCCCGGTCAGGGTCTCCATCTGCTCGGGATTGCCCCAGCTGCCGGTGCTGCGGGACAGATACTGCTCGGTCTCGTCGCGCGCCTCGATATAGATCGCGCTCGTCTCGATCTCGGGAGGCGCCCCGTCGCTGCGCGCGACGCGGACGAAGACCTGATGATCCTCCTGCGCCTCGAACGTCACCTCATAGGCGCCGACCTGCCGTGTCTCGCCGATATCGCCGGGCCCGAACTCCGCGCGCAGCATCTCTTCGGGCAGATCGCCCTGAAAGACCCCCTGCACCTGGGCGGCGAAAGACGCATCTTCGGGCGTCGTGCCTTCGAGATTGTACAAGATCCGCAGCCAGCTGCCGTCAAAGATCGCCTGAAGGCCCGGATCCGTGTCGTCGTAGTCCTGCTGGCGCTTCACCGGGATCTGCCGCCCATCCTCGAGCGTCACGCTTTGCCAGATCATCTCCGATCCTGCGGGCGGATCGAAGGCCTCGATCGGGATCACCGTTCCCGTCCAGGACCGCTCCACCGCCAGCGTATCGAGATAGACCCAAGCCATCTCGGCAGGCGAGCCATAGTCTTCGACCAGCGCAAGCTCGGGCGACGTGTATTGCACCTCCTCGGGCGGCTCCTGCGCGCGCAGGCGGCTCTCGCGCATCCAGTACATCATCCTGTAGACGCCGTTGAACCCATCGCGCAGCGCCTCGTCCTCGACCCCGGCGATCCGCTCCTGGATCTCGGTCTGCTCCGCCTCGAGCGCGGCCAACTGATCCTCCAGATCCTCCTTGCAGCCCGCAAGCGCGACGACTGCCGCCAGACAAAGCGACCCCCTCAGAAATGCCATTCCCGTATGTCTCCGTTCAAAATGCCCTGCCCCCGTACCTCCGCGTCATTGGCAGTTCAATAGACGCCACCCTGCCCCTTGTCCTCGCGTGCCCACTCTGCCACCTCGCGGGTCCATGACACGCACTCTCATCATCGGCGCGGGCGCTGCAGGCCTGATGTGCGCGGCCCAGACCGGGCCGGACACGCTGCTGATCGATCACGCCAAGGCCCCGGGCGAGAAGATCCGCATCTCGGGCGGCGGGCGCTGCAATTTCACCAACATGCATGCGGCGCCCGAGAATTTCCTGTCGCAAAACCCGCATTTCGCCAAATCGGCCCTCAGCCGCTACACCCAGTGGGATTTCCTCGACCTCGTGCAGGCCCACAAGATCCCCTGGCACGAAAAGACGCTGGGCCAGCTCTTTTGCGACCGCACGGCGCGCGACATCATCGCGATGCTGCTGGCCGAGATGGAAAAGGCAGGCGCCACCCTCGCCCTTCATACCTCCGCCATCGACATCGCCAAATCCGAGACCGGCTTTCGCGTCACGCTCGAAACCCAAGGCAAGCGCCGGACGATCACGCCGCAGACCGTCGTTCTCGCCACCGGCGGCAAGTCGATCCCCAAGATGGGCGCGACCGACTTTGCCTACCGGATCGCTCGCCAGTTCGACCACGCCGTCACGGGCACCCGCCCCGCGCTCGTGCCGCTGACGGTCGAGGAGCGCTTCAAGCCGCTCGCCGGCACCAGCGCCCCCGCCCGTGTCTGGACAGACAGCTGCGCGCCGTTCGAAGAAGCCGTCCTCTTCACCCATCGCGGCCTTTCGGGCCCGGCGATCCTGCAGGCCTCGTCCTACTGGACCGACGGAGCGCCCCTCTGGATCGATCTTCTACCCGGCACGGATCTGGCCGCCGATCTGAAGGCCCAGAAAAGAACCCACGGACGCAAGGCCCTCACAACGGCGCTTGGCCAGCACCTGCCGCAGCGCCTCGTCGATCACCTCTCCGCCGACCTCGATCTCTCAGGCAATGTCGCCGACCAGCCCGACACACGCCTCGACGATCTGGCCCGCGCGCTCGCCGCCTGGCAGATCACCCCCACTGCGACCGAAGGCTACCGCACCGCCGAAGTGACCCTCGGCGGCATCGACACGGACGGGATCTCCTCGAAAACGATGGCATCGAAGACCGTCCCCGGCCTTTACATGATCGGAGAGGCCGTCGACGTCACCGGCTGGCTCGGCGGCTACAACTTCCAATGGGCCTGGTCCTCGGGCTGGGCGGCCGGACAGGCGATCGCGCAGAACAGGCCCTGAACCCCGCCCGATCAGGGGGACTGGACTGGCAAATCCCGACGCGCTACCAATTCGGCAACTCATTTGAGCTTTGATTTAAGAGGATCCCTTTTCCGTGCAAACCGCATCGAAGTCTGTCGAAATTTTGCTCGAACGCCCCATGACGACGTCAGAGGTCTATCTCGCCAAAAGCGTCTTCGGCCACGCCTTGGATTGTACTCGGATCAAGATCCACAAGACGACGGTCCACCCGACATTAGGTGAGCGCATGTATCATAGCGCGGGCCATATCTATCTACCGGGCAAGAGCTATAAGGATGATCTCTACGGCGACGACCCGATCGAACGCAGCAAACTGGTCCACGAACTCGCCCATGTCTGGCAATATCAGAACAATATCCCGGGAAAGACGACCACCCGGCGGGACTACCAATATGCGGGCTGGGACATCGAGCGCAACGAGTATGCCAAGGATTCCACCAATGCGGTCTGGGACAAGGAAATGGCCAAGCTCAAGCCCGGGAAATTGTCCGACGCAGACTTCAATAAAATGCAGAAGCTCAACAAGAAAATCACCCGGTCGGTGGACTCCATCAGACAGGAACTAAAGGAGGCGCGGAAGCGCTACGACTCTCTCGATGCCAGATTGAACAACAAATCCAAATGGGGCGGGCCTCGCACCGACTGGATGTCAAAAGACGAAGCCGAGGAGATCATCCCGGTTGGCAGCCCAGGGTTTCTTTCGACCGATTGGGGACGCCCGTTGTCAGAGATTCTTTGGGAACGCGCGGATGTCAGGGAGATGTTCAACAGCCGGGAGCACTTGTTGCAGTGCTGGCGGGACTATGAACGCGACGACTACGACTATATGAAATCCGATTTCGAATACACGGTCTGCTCCTTCGAGGATCTGAATATCGAGCAGCAGGCCACGATGATTCAGGAATACTATCTCCTGTCGGTCGGAATCGAGGTCTCGACCACACGTACGGGCCTAGCGCTCAACGGACGAAAGCGGCCCCCGCTCAGCTTCTATCGCAGTTTTATCCCTTTCCTCTCCAATCCCCTCCCCGATCAG
Source organism: uncultured Paracoccaceae bacterium (assembly GCA_947503775.1). Lineage (GTDB taxonomy): Bacteria > Pseudomonadota > Alphaproteobacteria > Rhodobacterales > Rhodobacteraceae > Aestuariibius. Next base: position 604,399 of record CANNFE010000001.1, read on the forward strand.
CGCGCAACGCACCGGCCCCTCCCGCGCAGCCTCCTGCGCCATTAACACACCCGTCGTTGCGCCGCCCCCCCGCAGCCTGTAAGCCCAAAGCCGCGCCCTGCCACTCCGGGGCCTGACTGGGGGACCGACCGCCATGCCGCATCGCGCCGAGACATCGAGCCGCGCCCTTCTGGGCCGCCTGCGCGATGCCATGGCCGATGGCTCGGGCGGCGGGCAGGCCCGGCTCGACCGGATCGTCGATCTCATCGCCTCCTCGATGGATACCGAGGTCTGCTCGATCTACCTCTTCCGCGACGCCGAAACGCTCGAGCTGTGCGCCACCCGCGGCCTCGCGCCCGAGGCCGTCCACCAGACCCGCATGCGTCTGGGCGAAGGCCTGGTCGGCCGCGTCGCGCGCCAGAAGACCGTCATCAACACCGCCGACGCCCCTGCGCAAAAAGGCTTTCGCTACATGCCCGAGACCGGAGAGGAACGCTTCTCGTCCTTTCTCGGCATTCCGATCCAGCGGCTCGGGGAGTCGCTCGGCGTCCTCGTCGTTCAATCCAAAGAGGCGCGCCAGTTCACCCCCGACGAAGTCTACGCGCTCGAGGTGACGGCGATGGTCCTCGCCGAAATGGCCGAGCTTGGCGCCTTCACCGGCGGCGATCACGGCATGCTCGTGCGCCATCAGCAACCAGCCCTCCTGCGCGGTGTCTCCGCCCAGGAAGGCGCGGTTGAAGGCTGCGTCTTCCTGCACGAACCTCGCGTCGTCGTCACCAACCCCTTCGCGGGCGACGAGGCGCAGGAGCTCGCCCGTCTCAACGAGGCCGTCGACACGCTGCGCGTCTCCGTCGATCAGATGCTGTCCGGCACATTGGGCACCGGCGAACAGGCCGCCGTTCTCGAGGCCTACCGGATGTTCGCCAATTCCCGCTCTTGGCTGCGCCGGATGGAGGACGACGTCAAAAGCGGCCTCTCCGCCGAAGCCGCCGTCGAAAAAGAGCAATCCCTCGCCCGCGCCCGGATGGAACAGGCGGGCGACGGCTATCTGCGCGAACGGCTCCACGATCTCGACGATCTCTCGAACCGCCTCCTGCGCATCCTCACCGGCCAGGGCCAGGAAACCGGCGCCGAGATGCCCTCCGATCCCGTCCTCGTCGCCCGCAATATCGGCCCCGGAGAGCTTCTGGACTACGGCAAGACCCTGCGCGGCATCGTGCTCGAGGAAGGCTCCGTCGGCTCGCATGCCGCCATCGTCGCCCGCGCCTGGGCGATCCCGCTCGTGATCAACGCCAAGGGCGTTCTGACCGAGGCGCTCAACAACGATCCGATCCTCGTTGATGGCGATCAGGGCATCGTCCACCTGCGCCCTGACGATACCGTTCAGGGGGCCTTCCGCGACAAGATCGCCATGCAGGCCCGCGCGCAGGAGCGCTACGCCTCGCTGCGCGACAAGCCCGCCGAGGCCAAATGCGGCTCTGTCGTCCGGCTCGAGATGAATGCGGGCCTGATCGCCGATCTGCCCTCTCTAGTCGGCTCGGGCGCCGAAGGCGTGGGCCTCTTCCGGACCGAGCTTCAATTTCTCGTCCGCAACCAGATGCCCACCCGCACCGAACTGGTGGACATCTACAAGCGCGTCCTGAAAGCCGCCGGCGACAAGCGCGTCGTCTTCCGCACGCTCGATATCGGCTCCGACAAGGTCCTGCCGTACATGAAGCCGCAGGACGAACCGAACCCCGCCCTTGGATGGCGCGCGATCCGTGTCGGCCTCGACAAGCCAGGCGTTCTCAGGATGCAGCTTCAGGCCCTGATCCGCGCCGCCGATGGCGGCCCGCTGACGGTCATGTTCCCCTTTATCGCGCAATACGAGGAATACACCGCCGCCCGCGCCGAGCTGGAAAAAGCGATCGAGCGCGAGCGCATCCTCGGCCATCCCCTCCCGTCCGAGGTCAAGGTGGGCGCGATGCTCGAGACCCCGTCGCTGGGATTCGCACCAAAGAAATTCTTTGAAGAGGTCGGGTTTCTTTCCATCGGCGGCAATGACCTCAAGCAGTTCTTCTTCGCCGCCGACCGCGAAAACGAACGCGTCCGCCGCCGCTACGATACGCTCAACGTCTCGTTCCTCAGCTATCTCGAAATGGTGGTGGAGCGCTGCAAGGACACCAACACCCCGCTCTCTTTCTGCGGCGAGGATGCGGGCCGCCCGATCGAGGCCGTCTGTTTTGCCGCGATGGGCCTGCGCGCCCTCTCCATGCGCCCGGCCTCCATTGGTCCGGTCAAGCACCTGCTGCGCCGCGTCAATCTCGATGATGCCAAGGCCGTCATCGACGAGGCCCGCACCCGGGGCGATATGAGCGTCCGCGGCGCGATGGCGGAGTGGCTCAAGACGATTAAGTGATCGCTTATGAAAGCCCAGCCTGGCCCGCAGATCTTCTCTGTCCGTTGCGCCAAAAGCCTGCGCGCGATCCGTTAACGGGGCAAAACGCGGCAACGCCTCCGACCGGATGCCGACGTCCCTCCGACCGGATGCCGCCCGGCCGATTTCCGAACTTTTGGCGAATTAACCTTCATAGACCGCAAAAGGCCCCGATCCGGCGGGATCGGGGCCTTTCATCAGATTAGTATTGGGACCTAACCGACTGCGATCAGGGATGAAAACAGCTTCGGATCCATGCTCTCGGCCGCAAAGGTCGGCCCTTCCGTCAAAACGCTCACCGCGTCATGGGAATGCAGGCTCTCCTGATGGCTCGCTATGATCCGAAAGTCGCCAACCCGTTGATCCGCAAGCAATTCCTGGCAGAACGAGCGCGCCGCATCCTCCACGAAAATCGGATTGGCCGCGTTCAGCTCCGCAAAGGCCTGCTCGTCCTCACGCTTGACCATGACCTGCGTCTCGGTCGGCACCGCCCGGCGACAAAGCTCCACCAGATCCTCGAACCACAAACATCCCGCCTTTTCATCGACTTGCACCGAAATCCTCGCAACGGATCTTTGCGAATGCGGCGTCGCCAACTGCCCCCGCACCTGCCGCGCATGCTCGCTCAATTCCAGCGAACAGGGGCAGGTCGAAGAGTAGACATAATCAAGGTGAACGATCTTCTTGCGCACCCCGTTCTGATCCACCACCTCAAGGGCGATATCGTAATACTGATAGCCTTCAAGACCCGACCGTAAGCTGCTGACTTTCATCGGAAAAGAGAACCGCATCTGGATGCGCGCATCAAAGCTCTCAAGGTCCGTCTTGTAGTCGTCGAGCGCCGCCTCGATCACCTCGAAACTGAACGTCTCTTCCGCCCTGCGATAGAAGGTCCGCATGATGCGGCTCATATTGATGCCCTTCTTCTCGGCCTCGAGGCTGACCGTTCCGGTCACACTGGTCTCGAGCGTCAGGTCGCCATCGTCCCGCGTATGAAAGCGGATCGGCAGGCGAAAGTTACTGATTCCAACATGTTGGATCGCCTGCTTGGCCCCCCGGATCAGCGAGGATGGCCCGTTCTGAAGGTCCGGCAGCGAGGCTTTGTAAGCCGCATCGACCTTGAAATCGGCCGGGTAGGTCCGCGCCAAAGCCGGGTAGTTCGACACTTCCTGACCGGGCAAAAGCCGCGCGACCATCGGATCAAGATCCGCCACTTCCTCGGCCGTTGCGGCGCCTGCCCACTGCCGAAGCAACGCCAGCGCCTGCTCAGCGGCCTCGCGGTCCGGTTCGCGGTCAAAGTCTTGTGAAATAAGGTTCATCGTGCCCTCCGTCCGATGGACAAGGCTTCACATATGGCTCGTGCCGCGCCCATTTCCAACGAAGGCTTAAGATTTATGCAACTTTTTCTCGCTCAGATGCGTTTCAAAGCCTTCTGGAAATCCGTGATCAGATCCTCCGCGCTTTCCAGACCGCAACTGATCCGGATCAGACCCGGCGTAATACCCAGCGCCTCTTTCTGTTCATCCGGCAGACGCTGATGCGTCGTCGTAGCCGGATGCGTCACGATGCTCTTGGCATCGCCCAGATTGTTGGAAATCGTAAAGATCTCCATCCCGTTCAGCGCCGCAAAGGCCCGCTCCTTCGATCCCAGATCGACCGCCAGAACGGTCCCGCCCGACCCCATCTGCGCCATGGCAAGCGCATGCTGAGGATGCGCCCGAAGTCCCGGATAGATCACCCGTTCGCCCATTTTTTCAAGCGCTGACGCAACCCTGAGGGCCGTCTCGGCCTGCGCCCGGACCCGCAGATCCATCGTCTCCAGGCCCTTGAGCATCATCCACGCAGTGAACGGGCTCATCGCCGCCCCTGTATGCTTGAGATAGGGCTCGACCGTCTTGCGGATGAACTCCGTGCGCCCCAGGATAACCCCGCCCAAGGCCCGGCCCTGCCCGTCGATATGCTTGGTCGCCGAGTAGATCACCACATTCGCCCCCTGCGCCAAGGCGCGCGAATAGACCGGGGTGGCAAAGACATTGTCGACCAGTACAAGCGCCCCAACCGCATGGGCCAGCTTGGAAACCGCCTCGATATCAATGACTTCCAGAACCGGATTCGAAACGCTCTCGAAAAAGACCGCCTTGGTCCCCGGCCGGATCGCCGCCTCCCACTCCGCCAGATCGGTACCGTCGACAAAGGTCACCTCGACCCCGTAGCGCGTCAGCACCTCCTCGAGGATATAAAGGCACGACCCGAAGAGCGCCCGCGCCGACACCAAGTGATCCCCCGCCTTCAGCATTGAGGTCAGCGCCCCGCTCACGGCCGCCATCCCGCTCGCCGTGGCAAAACCATCCTCGGCCCCCTCGATCGCTGCGATCCGGTCCTCGAACATCGCAACCGTGGGGTTGCCGTAGCGCGCATAGATGAACTCATCCTGCCCCGCCTCGAGAAACCGCGCCTCGGCCGCCTCGGGCGTGTCATAGACGAAGCCCTGCGTCAGATAGATGGCCTCGCTCACCTCGCCATACTGACTGCGCCGGATCCCGGCATGAACCGCCTTGGTGCGGCTGGACCACTCGGCCATATTTCTCTCCCTGAAGGCGGCATCCGCCCACGAAAAAACCCCGGACCGACAAAGGCACCGGGGCTGACCCTGCACCTCTTTAGCGGCATGTTTAACGTGGCCCGCAATCCGGTAACAAATCGCCACGATCTTTTGCCTATCGCCGCCGGACGTGGCGGTCAAGCAACGCGCGGCGGGTTGTCATCTTATTGAAACGTCCCCGTCACCCTGTCGAAACATCCATGGCTTAGTGCGCCCTCAAGATGTTGTGGTGAGGACGATGACCCTTATCAAGATAAACGCAGGCAGAGCAGAGAGCCACAGCATAGCGCACCGGGCCAGCGCGACCGGCCCCGTGATCGTGATGATCCATGGCTACAAATATGCACCGGATCATCCACAGGCTTGTCCACATGATCTGCTGCTCTCCTTGACGCCCAGAGCCTCGTGCGACCGTGTCATCAGCTGGCCGCGCAGGCTGGGTTTCGGAAGTCAGACCTCTCAGGGCACCGCGCTCGCCTTCGCCTGGCCGGCCCGGGGCACGCTTGGGCAGGCCTACCGAAGAGCCGGAGAGGCCGGTCTGCACCTCGCCCGGGAGATTGCCGCGCTGAAGGCCGCGAACCCGGCGCGGCCCGTGCACATCTTCGCGCATTCGCTCGGCGCCCGGGTCGCTTTGTCGGCCCTGCCCCATCTGAAGGAACGGGATGTGGGCCGGATCATCCTGCTGACAGGCGCCGAATTCAGGGATCGCGCGGCCCTGGCCATGGCCAGCCCGGCCGGGCGCACCGTGGAGGTCCTCAACATCACGACCCGCGAAAACGATCTTTTCGACCTCATGGCCGAGCGGTGCCTCTCCCCCTTCCGGATCTGGCGGCGGGCACTGGGTCATGGGCTCCGCGATCCGCATGCCAACTGGCTCGACATCGAAATCGACCAGCCCGAGACCATCGCCGCCCTGCGCGGCTTCGGCTTTTCCCTGGCCCAACCGGCGCGCCGGATCTGCCATTGGTCTGCCTATCTGCGTCCGGGTCTTTTTCCGTTCTATCAGGCGCTTCTGCGCAGGCCCGAGCAGCTGCCGCTCCCGGTTCTGCGCACCGCCTTGCCGGAACGGCACCACCGCCGCTGGACGCGCCTACTGGCGCCTCCGCACTCCTTGCCCTTGCCCTTTGCGCCAAAGACGCCATCCTGACGGACAACTTGACCCGAGGGAGGCTCCATGGCGATCGATCTTTACTACTGGCCCACCCCCAATGGCTGGAAAATTTCCATCGCGCTTGAAGAGATGGGGCTGCCCTACGATCTGCACCTCATCGACATCGGCAATGGAGATCAGTTCGCGCCCGACTTCCTCAAGATCGCGCCGAACAACCGCATGCCGGCCATCGTCGATCCCGAAGGACCGGACGGCGCGCCGATCTCGATCTTCGAATCCGGCGCGATCCTGCAATACCTCGCCCGCAAGACCGGCCAGTTCGGCGGCGGGACCGAGCGCGAGCGGATCGCGGTCGATCAATGGCTGATGTGGCAGATGGGGGGCCTTGGCCCGATGGCCGGTCAGGCGCATCACTTCCTGAAATACGCCCCCGCGATGGATCCGCCGAACGATCTGCCTTACGCCAAGGACCGCTACAGGTCCGAGACGGCGCGCCTTTATGGCGTACTGGACCGGCAACTCGCGGATCATGACTACGTGGCGGGATCCGAGTTCACCATTGCCGATATGGCGATCTGGCCGTGGGCCTCGCTTTGGGAAGGCCAGCAGCAAACCCTCGATGACAAGCCTCACATGGCCCGCTGGCTCGACCGCGTCGGCGCCCGCGACGGGGTTCAGAAGGGTCGCGCGGTCGCCGCCGACAAAAGAGGCGACATCCAGACCGACCGAGAGGCGCAATCCGTTCTTTTCGGAAACAAAAGCTAGGTTCCGCTAAGATTATCTTAATCTCAAGCTTCTAGACGTCAGGGCGACCTGAATCTGGAGGCTGCTATGAACTTCCGTGATCGCCGGCTGCCCTGCCGCTTCGACGTCGCTGTCCAAACCCCGTCCGGGGCGACCAGCGCGCAGATCCTGAACGTCACGCGCAAGGGCGCGCGGATTGCAGGCCTGCCCCGGCAGCAGCAGGGGGAAACGATCTCGCTTAAGATCCTCAACCGCGACGTGACGGCCACCGTCATGTGGCAAACCGGGGAACTTACCGGCATCGCGTTCGAGACTATGCTCGACATGCGCCAGTTCGATGCGATCCGCAAACCCAAGACGGTTCGTCAGACCAATCGCAAGCTGCGCAAGGTTCACAGCTTTCAGGAAATCGGCTGACCGCTATTCCGTCGTTTCATCCTCCGGCATGTATTTCTGCAAGGACACGATCTGCAGCCAGATGAAGACGAACAGAGCTGCGGGAAATCCGAAGGTCTCGATCTTGACCCAGGTCTCCTCTGCCATCGTGCGCCAGACGAATTCGTTCGCCGCTGCAAGGGCCAGGAAAAACAAGGCCAGGCGGCGCGTCAGGATCATCCATCCTTCCTCGGCCATGGGCAGCATCTCTCCCATCACCCAGGCAAGCGGGCTTTTCCCCCGAAGCAGCCCGATCCCGAGGATCGCCGCCAGACAGCCATAAACGATAGACGTCTTCATTTTGAAGAACCGCTCATCGTTGAACCAGGCCGTCAGCCCGCCAAAGAAGATGACCATGAAGGCGGTAAAGATCTGCATCCGGCTCAGCTCACCGGTCAGGTACCACAAGACGCCCATCGCGATCAGCAGGATCGGCACGAACGCCAGCGTCGCCACGATAAACCCCGAGTAATCCACGCCCCCAAAGGCAAAGCTTTCGTCCCGGATCCGCATGTAAAGGATAAAGAACGCGACCGTCGGGCCCAGCTCCAGGATCTGCTTTACGAATGGATTTACCTCTTTCTTCGCCATCTAGCCTCCGAATTCCACGATTACCGCGCCAATGGCGATCAGTCCCATCAGGCCTGCCCGTCGCGGGCCAACCGTTTCTCCAAGAATAAGCCACCCGATCAGCGCGGCAAAGATCGTCGAGGTCTCGCGCAGCACCGCCGCCTCGCCCACACTGTCCAGCCGGGTCGCCATCATCACCGCTCCGAAGGATCCAAAGGCGATCAACCCGCCCAAGACACCCCGCCCCATCAGCGGTCCCAGCGCCGGCGGGTCCTCCATCCGGCGCCACCTTATCGCGGCCACAACAGGCATCCACAGACCATCTAGGAAAAAGAACCAGGCCAGAAAAGTGAACGGATTGGCGGCCGCCCGGATCCCGTAAGCATCGATCGTCGTGTAAAGCGCCACGAAAAGCCCCGTCACAAAGGCCAGCCCCAGCGCCGTCTGAAGCTGCCCGATCGGCACGGTCGCATGCGCCAGATTATATCCCGCCAGCCCAAAGATCCCGGCAAGCAGCACCGCCACGCCCAGCCATTGGACCAGCGTGAATGTCTCTGCAAAGAGAAGGCTCGCGCCGATCACCGTGAAAAGCGGCCCGGTCCCGCGCACGACAGGATAGACCACCGTATAGGCGCCCTTGGAATAGGCAAAGCCCTGCAGCAGCTTATAACCCACATGGATCACGAAGACCGCCGCAAAGATCGGCCACATGTGATCGCCCGGCCAGGGCACGACAAAAAGCGCAAAGGGCGCGGCCATCAGGCAATAGCTCGCATCTATGGCCCCGCGGCTGAGCCAGGGATCGTGCCGCCCCTTTTGCAGCGCTCCGAAGATCGCATGCAGAAAGGCCGCCGATAGCGCCAGAGCCAGCGCCAGTCGATGACCACCAGAGGTGCCCTCCAGAGAGATCAGCCAGTCCGTCAACCGCGTCTGCTGACCTCGAAGATCCGGAGGGTCGTCATGGATGTCACGACTGCCTACTCGCCCACGCCTACCAGCGCAGCTGCGAATTCCTCGGGATCGAAGGGCGACAAATCGTCGATCTGCTCGCCCACCCCGATCGCGTGAATGGGCAGCCCGAACCGATCGGCCAGCGCCACCAGAACGCCGCCCTTGGCCGTCCCGTCCAGCTTGGTCATCACCAGGCCGGACACATCGGCAAGCTTCTGGAACGTCTCGACCTGACCCAGCGCGTTCTGGCCCGTCGTCGCATCCAGCACCAGCAGCGTGTTATGCGGCGCCTCTGGATCGCGCTTGCGGATGACGCGCACGATCTTGCTGAGCTCCTCCATCAGATCCTGCCGGTTCTGAAGCCGCCCGGCTGTGTCGATCATCAGCAGATCCGCCCCGTCCTTTTCCGCTACCGCCATCGCATCGTAAGCCAGGCTCGCAGGGTCAGAGCCTTCGGGCGCGGTCAGAACCGGAACGCCCGCCCGCTCGCCCCAGACCTGCAATTGCTCCACCGCCGCAGCCCGGAACGTATCGCCCGCCGCGATCACGACCGACTTGCCAGCGCTGCGAAACTGGCTGGCCAGCTTGCCGATCGTCGTGGTCTTTCCCGATCCGTTGACCCCGACGACCAGAACGACCTGAGGCCGCTTGGCATAGATCGGCAGCGGCTTGGCGACAGGCTCCATGATCCGGGCCACCTCGGTCGCCAGTGCGCCCTTGATTTCGCGGGTGGACACCTTCTTTCCGAACCGCCCTTCGGCCAGATTTTCGGCAACCCGCAAGGAGGTCTCGACCCCCATATCCGACTGGATCAGCACCTCTTCGAGGCTTTCGAGCATCGCATTGTCAAAGACCCGCCGCGGCACGGCCGGATCTTCGGTGCGCCCGAAAAGGCGCCCCAGCAACCCGCCGGACCCCGCGCTCTCGGCCTCCGGAGCAGGCTCGACCGCAACCTGAGGAAGCGGCTCGGGCGACGGGATCGGCATCGGGGGCGGCGTGTCGTCTACCGCGGCGCCCTCGTCGACGATGGCCTCGATCCCCTCCTCGAGTTTCGAGGAGGATTTGAACATCCGGTCCTTGAGCTTTCCGAAAAACGACATGGAGCGCGCGCCTTGGCTTGAGAGACCCGCCTCACCTACTCCCGCAAAGGCCCGCTCTCAAGCCCACGCGGCGCAACACTCAGATCTCATCGGGAAAATATCGCATCACATGCAGGAACGGATTGACCGCCGCCTGCCCCAGCCCGCAGATCGACGCGTCCTGCATGACCTGCGCAAGATCCTCAAGTAGCGGCGTGTCCCAGCGATCGGCCTGCATCAGCTTGACCGCCTTTTCGCATCCCACCCGGCAAGGCGTGCATTGCCCGCAGCTTTCATCCTCGAAAAACCGCAGCATGTTCAGCGCCGCCGCGCGAATGCTGTCCTGATCCGACAGCACCACGACCGCTGCCGATCCGATGAAACTGCCATGGGGCTGAAGCGTCTCGAAATCGAGCGGCACGTCATCCAGCGAGGCCGGCAGCAATCCCGAGGACGCCCCGCCCGGCTGATACGCCTTGAAGACATGCCCCTCCGCCATCCCGCCGGCGGCCGCGATCACATCGCGGATCGTCGATCCGGCGGGCAGCACATGCACGCCGGGGCGGGCGACGCGGCCCGACACCGAATAGCTGCGCAGGCCGGTCCGACCGTTGCGCTCCACCGAGGACAGGATCTCGGGACCCTCCCGGCAGATCCGGGCCACCCAGTGGAGCGTTTCGACGTTGTGAACCAGCGTCGGTCGCCCGAAAAGCCCGACCTCGGCGACATAGGGCGGACGATGACGCGGGATACCGCGCTTGCCCTCGATCGACTCGATCATCGCGCTTTCCTCGCCGCAGATATAGGCCCCAGCGCCGCGCCGCAGCTCGATAAAGCCGGGCGCCGCAAGACCGGCATCTTCAAGCGCCGCGATCTCGCGCGCGAGGATCTCGAGCACGGCCGGATATTCGTCGCGCATGTAGATATAACAGCGCTCCGCCTCGATCGCGGCAGCCGCGATCAGCATCCCTTCGAGGAAAAGATGCGGCACCCGCTCAAGATAGTAGCGATCCTTGAAGGTGCCGGGCTCGCCCTCGTCGCCATTGACGGCCAGATAGCGTGGCCCCGAATGAGCCTTCACAAAGCTCCACTTGCGACCGCTGGGAAAGCCCGCGCCGCCAAGACCGCGCAGCCCGCTGGCCAGAACGCGATCCTGCACCGCCTCCCAGTCGCCCGCCTGCCGCAGATCCGCCAAGGCTTGATAACCGCCCTCCGCGCGATAGGCGGCCAGATCCTGATAGCTGGGAACATGCGCATGCACTGCGCCGCTCGCGATCGCGTCGCGAACCATCTCGGGCGTCGCGAAATCCAGATGATTGTGCCCCAACTCGCAGACCGGCGCGGTGTCGCAGCGGCCCATGCAGGGCGCCCGGACGACGCGCACATCCGCCGGATCAAGCTCCGCCTCCAGCGCGGCTTTCAGCGCATCGGCCCCGGCAAGCTCGCACGACAGGCTATCGCACACCCGGATCGTCAGCGCAGGCGGAGGTGTCTCTCCCTCCTTGACGATATCGAAATGCGCATAAAAGGACGCAACCTCATAGACCTCCGCCTCGCTCAGCCGCATCTCTTCGGCGAGGGCGCGCAGATGCGCGCTCGACAGATGTCCAAAGCGGTCCTGGATCAGATGCAGATGCTCGATCAGCAGATCCGCACGGCGCGGACGGCCCCCAAGCAGGTCGCGCAGCTCGGCCAGCGCCTGATCGTCAAGCGCGCGGCCCTTCGGACGGTGCCGCCCCTTCCCGCGCCCGGACTTCCAGACGCCGCCACTCTGCTTTTCGCCGTCAAGCGCCATGATATCCTCCGCACGACTGTCGCCAGTCTAGCGATGTCGGGCCAGGCCACCACGCCAAAAGCGACCGGATGACGTCCCGAAACGCAGGGGCCAGCAGGAAGCTGCGGGTGCCGTAGCCGGGCACTGGCCACCGGCGATGGGGCTTGCCATAAAGGCCCCATGAAACACATCCTCGCCGCCCTCGCCGTCGCCGTCGCCCTGCCCGCCTTGGCCGAAACCCCGATGACGGGAGACGAATTCGAGGCCTTCACCGAAGGCAAGACCCTCCATTTTTACCGCAACGGCGTCCTGTTCGGCGCCGAGCAATACCGCTCGGGCAAGCGGGTGCGCTGGTCATTCATCGCCGGACAAGAGCAGCAGGACTGTATGGAAGGCGTGTGGTACGAACAGAACGGCGATATCTGCTTTGCCTACGAGGACAATATCGCCGATCAATGCTGGGCCTTCTTCCCCGACGGCGACGGGCTGCGCGCGACATTCCGCAGCAGCGTGCCGAACGTCACCGGCTACACCGCCCAGGAAACGACCGAACCGCTTTTGTGCCTCGGACCCGATGTCGGGGTCTGACGCGGCCTAAAGCAACGTTCCCTGCTCGGGCGGCGGCGCCTTCTTGGACGCCTTTCGCGGCTTGCCGCCCAAGGGCAGCCGCCCATCGGCGAACTCGATCTCGAGATGGCTCGCCTGTTCCGCCTGCGCCTTGCGGGTGAGAACCGCATCCCCGTCCCGCACCACGGCATAGCCCCGCTCGAGCGTTGCGCGATAGCCAAGCGTCTCATGCAGGCGCGCAAGTCCGTCCAGCTTGGCGGACCGCTCCGCAATAACGCGGCCTGCCGCGCTGGAAAGCCGCCGCTCAAGCTCGGCAAGCTGCGTTTTCGACCGCTCCAGATCCCGAACGATGCCATCGGCGCGCAGCCCGTCCGACCGCCGCGCCAGCCGCTCGCGGTCCATCGCGATCCGGCGCGACAGGGCCGGTGCCAGCCGCTGCCCGCGATCGGCAAGCCGCTGCGCCTCGGCCCCGATCGCCCGGCGCAGCAGCCCCGGCCTGAGCGATCCGGCCACCTCGCCCAGCCGGATCCGGCGAACCTGCGCCGTTCGGCGCAGCGCATCGGGCAGCCGCATGTCCCATAGATCGAGCCGTTGCCGCGCCCCTTGGATCAGCGTGTCGCTGCGCGGCAGGGCGCGGGCCAGATCCCTCAGCCGCTGCCGCCGCTGGGTTATCGCCGCCGCCTGCGCGCGCGAGAGCCGCGCCTCCTGCTCTCCGGTCCAGGCCAGCAGCTCCAGCCGAACCGGCACTGCCAGCTCTGCGGCCGCGGTCGGGGTCGGCGCCCGCTGGTCCGAGACGAAATCGATCAGCGTGGTATCGGTCTCGTGGCCGACGGCCGAAATCAGGGGGATCTCGCTTTCGGCCGCCGCGCGCGCGACGCTTTCCTCGTTGAACCCCCACAGATCCTCAAGCGATCCGCCGCCCCGCGCCACGATCAGCAAATCCGGACGCGGCAAGGCCCCGCCGGGTGTCAGCGTGTTGAAGCCCCGGATCGCCCGCGTGACATCAGGCGCACAGGCCTGCCCCTGCACCGCGACCGGCCAGACCAGAACCTTGCGCGGAAACCGGTCTCGCAGCCGGTGCAGGATGTCGCGAATGACGGCCCCCGACGGCGAGGTCACAACCCCGATCACCTCCGGCAGATAGGGCAAGGGCCGCTTCCTGCTTTGCTCGAACAGCCCCTCGGCGGCCAGCATCGCCTTGCGCTTTTCCAGCATCGCCATAAGAGCGCCGACACCGGCGGGCGCGATCTCCTCGATGACGATCTGGTACTTGGACTGGCCCGGAAACGTCGTCAGCCGCCCTGTCGCGACGACCTCCATCCCCTCTTCGGGTTGGGTCGCAAGCCCCTGCGCGCGCCCTTTCCAGATGACACCGGCAATGACCGCGCGGTCGTCCTTGAGATCCAGATAAAGATGCCCGGATCGGGGCCGCGAGACCCGTCCGACCTCGCCGCGCACGCGCACAAAGGAGAACTCGCCCTCCACGACGCGCTTGACCGCCCCCGAGAGCTCACTAACCGTGAATTCCGGCGCATTCCCCGCCGGGCCCTCATCAATCAGATCCATCGCGCCGCTCCTTGCCTGGGGCTTCAGCTCACCCTAGAACGCGCCCCAGGCAAGGCCAAGGCGAGAGCGCATGAACATCCTGATCCTGGGCGGCGGTGGCCGCGAACACGCGATGGCCTGGGCCGTTCGGCAGAACCCCAAATGCGATCGCCTGATCGTCGCGCCCGGCAATGGCGGAACCGCCGCGATCGCCGACCCCGCCCAGCTCGATATCGAGGATGCCTCGCGCGTCGCCGCCGTCGCGAAGCGCGAAAAGATCGATCTGGTTCTCGTCGGCCCCGAAGCACCGCTCGTCGCGGGCGTCGCCGACCGCCTCAAAGCCGAGGGTGTCACGGTTTTCGGTCCGACCGCCGCAGCAGCCCAGCTCGAGGGCTCCAAGGCCTTCACCAAAGGGATCTGCGACGCGGCCTCGGTTCCGACAGCCGCCTGGGCGCGCTTTGACGATGCGGCCCCGGCGCACAGCTATATCGACCAGGTCGGAGCCCCCATCGTCGTCAAGGCCGACGGTCTGGCCGCCGGCAAGGGCGTCACCGTCGCTGAAACGGCAGAGGCTGCCCATGACGCCCTCGACGCGCTCTTCGCCGATCCGGGCGGATCCTGCGTCATCGAAGAGATGCTGACCGGAGAGGAAGCTTCCTTCTTCGTCCTCTGCCAAGGCGAAACCGCCCTGCCTTTGGGGACAGCGCAGGACCACAAACGCGCCTTCGACGGCGACCTCGGCCCCAATACCGGCGGCATGGGCGCCTATTCCCCCGCGCCGGTCATGACGGAAACCGTCACGGCCCGCGCCATGGACGAAATCATCCGCCCCACCCTGGCCGAGATGGCCCGGCGCGGCACCCCGTTCGAGGGGATCCTCTATGCCGGCCTGATGATCGAGGACGGCGCGCCGAAGCTTATCGAATACAACGTCCGCTTCGGCGATCCCGAAGCGCAGGTCCTGATGATGCGGCTCGGCGCACAGGCACTCGATCTGATGCAGGCCTGCGCCGAAGGGCGGCTCAAGGAGGCCCGCGTCAATTGGGCGGACGATCACGCGCTCTGCGTAGTCCTCGCCGCCGAAGGTTATCCGGGGGCCTATGAAAAAGGCAGCCGCATCAACGGGCTATCGGCGCTTCCTCAGACCAGCGACCGAATGGTCTTTCACGCCGGCACCGCCCTTGAGGACGGCGCCACCCTCGCAACGGGCGGGCGCGTTCTGACGGCCACCGCCCGCGGCGCCTCCCTGCAAGAGGCGCACGACAAGGCCTATGATCTGGCCCGGCGCATCGACTGGCCCGAAGGCCGCTTCCGTAGCGATATCGGCTGGCGCGCCCTGCCCTGAGGCGCAAACGAAAAGCGCCGCGCCCTTGCAAAGGCGCGGCGCTTCTGCGTCAAACGTCCAAGGATTTATGCCGCGCGGCTGATCAGAACGTCACCGATCTCTTTGGCTGCATCGGTCTCGTCCCCGTTGCCCACGGCGGCGATCTCGCGCGTCAGACGCTCAAGCGCGGCTTCGTAAAGCTGACGCTCCGAATAGCTCTGCTCGCGCTGATCGTCGGCGCGGTGCAGATCGCGCACGACCTCGGCGATGGCGATCAGATCGCCCGAATTGATCTTCTGCTCGTATTCCTGCGCCCGGCGCGACCACATGGCCTTCTTGACCTTGGCCTTGCCCCGCAGCGTCTTCATCGCGGCAGAGACCACATCGGGCGAGCTGAGCGAACGCATGCCCACTTCGGTCGCCTTATGGGTCGGCACACGAAGCGTCATTTTGTCCTTCTCGAACGAAATCACGAACAGCTCCAGCGTGATCCCGGCCACTTCTTGCTCTTCGATGGAAACGATCTTGCCGACCCCATGCGCCGGATAGACGACAAACTCATCCGGGCTGAAATCTCTTTTCTTCGACTTAGTCATACCGGTCTTTCTCCTCGGTCACCTCGGCGGCCTCACCCTGATATCAGGCGACAACAAACCGCCGGAGATACATCTCCGTCGGCCCAGGTGTCGCGATGTCAGTTCAATTGGTGGACAGCATTAAGTGCCTTATAGCACAAAAACGGCCTCTTCGCTACCGGTTGATGCGCGCGCGCTGACCAATACCCGTTGAGCAAAGGCTCGACGTTGCGTCGCGCCTGCCCTGGCCGCGAATCAGCCGCCCTCTCCGGCGGCTTCGGAAAAGAGCTCCATCTTGCCTTCCTTGCCGTCCATCTCCTCGGCCGTCGGCAGCGGATCCTTCTTGGTGATGATCACCGGCCAGATCTCAGAATATTTGCGATTGAACTCGACCCACTTCTCCATATCCGGCTCGGTATCGGGCCGGATCGCGTCGGCAGGGCATTCGGGTTCGCAGACACCGCAATCGATACATTCATCTGGATGAATGACGAGCATATTCTCGCCTTCGTAGAAACAGTCGACCGGGCACACCTCGACGCAGTCGGTGTATTTGCAGGCGATACAATTGTCGTTGACGATATAGGTCATAATGCCTTCCCGATTGTCGGACCCCATAGCGACCTACGCATATTGGCCGCCCTATTCAAGATCGCCCGGGCCGCTATCCCGGCGAAGACGGTTTATGTCGCGGCGTTCTTTCTTGCCGGGGCGCCCTTTGCCGTCAAAAGACGGGTTTGCCTCGCGCTTTGGCGGAGGCGGCGGACTCAGATCCTCGTAAAGCGCCTGCGCCTCGGTGGCAGGGCCGCGGCGCTCTCCGACGGCCAGGATGCGCACGACCCGAACGGCGCGTCCTTGCGGAAAGGTCAGGACCATGCCGGGCCCGACCATCCGCGCCGGTTTCGAGATCGGCGTTCCATCGACGCGAAGCCGCCCGTCGCTGACAAGCCGCGTCGCAAGGCTCCGCGTCTTGAAAAAACGCGCCTGCCACAACCATTTGTCTACCCGGATGGTTGGCGCCGGATCATCCGTCACTCGGTCTTGAAACCCTGCAAGGCGGCCGCGAACGGATTGTCCGGATCGATCTGCTTCTCGCGCTTGGCCGGTTTGGCGGCAAAGTTCTTGGCCTTTTGATCGGCCTTACCCTTCCCGCGCGGCGCCCCCTTGCCCTGCGGCTTGGAGCGTCCGCCCTGTTTTGGGCGTTGCCCTTGGCGGGACGGACGGTTGCCGCCCCAGGTGAAGGTATAAAAGACCTCCATCTCGGGGCCCTCATCCGCATCCGGCACGGCCTCTGCCGCACTTTCGCCCTCGGCACCGGCATCGGGCGCAACGGAGGTCTCCGCCTCCGGCTGGGCTGCGGCAGCGGACATCGCCCGCGCATCGGGAGGCATCTCGGACACGCTGCCGGGCACCTCGACGGGCGCATCTGGCTGCGGGTCTTCCACCGGAGGAGAGGGCGGCGGCGTATCGGGCGTTTCGACCGGCGTTTCCTGGGGCGTCTGGGGCAGGGTCTCGTCGGGCTGATCGGGCCGCGCCGGATCGGCCTGCGCGGTCTTCACCTTCACCCGCTCGCCCTTCTCGGCCTTGTATCCAAGACCCTCCATCAGCTTCGAAAACTGCTCGAGCGTCATCCCGGTGATCGACAGCATATCGGGGTTCGCCTCGAACCCGGCGCGGGTATCCTGCCCCCGGATCAGATCGGCCAGACGTTCCAGCATGTCGATCCGGATCGCCCGGTCGCCCGCCGCGCGATACCCCGCGACGGTCCAATAGCCAGGCGGCAAACCTTCGGCCAGAGGGACCGTCACCAGCCCGGGCGGAGGGCTTTCGGGAAATTCCTGCAAATCCTTCGCCAAAGACCAGAGAACCAGCCGCAGCCGAACCGGAGCGGGCTTCAGCAGAAGCGGCTGAAAGATCGTGAACTGTCCGAACCGCACGCCATGCTTGCGCAGGGCCGCGCGGGCATCCTGCTCCAGCGCCTTGACCTCCGAGGCGACCTCGGAGCGCGGCAGGATCCCCATCGCCTCGACCATCCGAAACGCAAAACCGCGCGCAAGCCCCGTGAGCGTCTCGTCCTTGGACATCGCCAGCAGCGGCTCGAAGAGGGTCGCGATCTTGCGGTCGATGAAATGCTGCAGCCGCCGCTTCACCTTTTCGGCAATCTCGGCCCCTGCCTCGTCATCGACAAAGGCCGCGATCTGCGGCTTGAGCGGCTCAGGCCCCGCCACCAGCTTGCCGACCGCCATCTCGCCCCACATCAGGCCGCCCTGCTCGGTGAAATCGATCTCGGTGTCAGGCGCGTTATAGAACCGGTCCGCGCGCAGATGCATCTGCGGCACGATCGCGGCAAGCGACGCGGCGCGCAGCGTCTTGGCCTCGTCGGGGCTGGCAGAGCTGTCCTGCCGGAACCGGAAACCGTCCAGCTTTCCGACAAACTGTCCTTCGACAGTCACCTCGCCCTTGTCGTTCACCTCGGCCATGAGGCGCTCCTTCTGCTTGAGCCGCCGGAGCAAAACGCTGGTCCGGCGATCCACGAATCTCTGGGTCAATGCCCCGTGAAGGGCATCCGATAGCCGGTCTTCTACCGCCCGAGTCTCGCCGCGCCAATGTATTTCATCGCGCGTCCAGCCCTTCCGCTGCGCGACATAGGTCCATGTGCGGATATATGCCAGCCGCTTGGAGAGCGTGTCGATATCCCCGTCGGACCGGTCGATCCGCTTGACCTGGCGGGCCATCCAATCATCGGGCACCTGCCCGTGCTGATGCAGGAACCCATAGATGTCACTCAGCAAACCGGCATGTTCGCTCGCGCTGATCCCCCGAAAATCAGGCACGCGGCAGACATCCCAAAGCAGCCGCACAGACCGGACGTCAGAGGCCCGCGCCATCACTTCGGCCTCCTGCGCCAGCGTCTTGAGCGCGGCCAGATCGTCGCTTTCACGCACGCGCGTCAGCCACTCGTCGTCCGTGCGCTCTTCCAGCGAGGCGATCAAAGCACCAACCGATCCGAACCGCAGATCACCGTTACGCCATTGCAGTTTGCGCACGGGGGCAAAGCTGTGGCTCGTGATCGCCTCCACCACGCCGGGATCCATCTCGGTCACTTCACCGGTCACGCCGAAGGTCCCATTGCTCATCCCGCGCCCCGCCCGGCCCGCGATCTGCGCCAGCTCATTGGGCATGAGGGGCCGCATGCGCCGCCCGTCGAATTTCGTCAGACTGGAAAACGCGACGTGATCGATATCGAGGTTCAGCCCCATCCCGATCGCATCCGTCGCCACGAGGTAATCGACATCCCCGTTCTGATACAGATCGACCTGCGCATTGCGCGTCCGCGGGCTCAGCGCGCCCATCACCACGGCAGCCCCGCCCTTCTGGCGCCGCAGCAGCTCGGCGATGGCGTAAACATTATCGACCGAAAACCCGACAATCACCGACCGCGGCCGCAGGCG
The DNA here is from genome assembly GCA_947503775.1 of uncultured Paracoccaceae bacterium. Classification (GTDB taxonomy): domain Bacteria; phylum Pseudomonadota; class Alphaproteobacteria; order Rhodobacterales; family Rhodobacteraceae; genus Aestuariibius. The sequence goes on from CANNFE010000001.1 coordinate 623,523, forward strand.
GGAGACCTTCTTGGACCCGCTGTAACTCAGCGTGCTCAGCCGCTCGCGGCCCATGAAATGCACCTTCGGCACCATTGTAGCAATCGCGCTGCGCATCGTCGAGGCGCCCAGAAACAACGTTTCTTTATGCCCCCGCGCATTCAGCAGCCGGTCGGTAAAGACATGCCCCCGCTCGGGATCGGCGCACAGCTGGATCTCGTCGATCGCCAGAAAATCGCAGCCCATCCCCTCGGGCATCGCCTCGACCGTGCAGACCCAATAGGCGGCCCGCTCGGGCACGATCCGCTCTTCGCCGGTGATCAGTGCCACAACGGACGGGCCGCGCACCGCCACGATCCGGTCATAGACCTCGCGCGCCAAAAGCCGCAGCGGCAGACCGATGATGCCGGTCGGATAGGCCAGCATGCGCTCGATCGCGTAATGCGTCTTGCCGGTGTTGGTCGGGCCAAGAACGGCCGTGATCTGTGCTGTCATAGGGGTCTCCGGCGCGAAGGCGCCGTTCAGATCGTTTGCCCGTCGAGCTGGCGTTCCAGCCGCTCGATCGCACCGGCAATCGACGGCTCGAGCGGGTGGATCTCCGCCGCTGCCTCATAGGCCAGCAGGGCGCGCGCAGGATCCTCCATCGCCTCGAACATGATCGCAAGCCCGGCCATCGCACCGAAATGGCGCGGCTCCAGAACCAGCGTCTGCCGCAGATCGTCGAGCGCCGGGCCGAACAGCCCCAGCTCGAAATAGGCCTGCGCCCGGCCCGCATAACCTTCGGCAAAGTCCGGCGCATGATCGACCAGCGCCGAGAAATGATCGAGCGCGGCATCGGTATTGCCCTCTTCGATCGCCTCGCGGCCGCGTCTGACCAGCAGATCCATCGAGGCCGATCCGGACTTGCCCCATTCGGTATAGATCTGCTCTTCGATCGAAAGATACGTTTCTTCGGTCGCCTCCCGAAGCTGCTCGTAAAGCTCATCGAGCTTGGCATTCTCGGCAAGCGCTGCATTGCCGATCAGCAGGGCACCTGCCGTCACGATATGTTTGATCTGTCCAAGAGCGCGATACATGATATCGATATTAGCGGAAGACGGGGCCGATGCCAGCCTTGACCGCGTCACAAAATGTAGAGGACGATCCAAAAGATGAGTGATGTCGTGACAGAGGCGGTCGCCGCCCTCAACGCAAAGATGGACGGCGGCTTTGACGGCAAGGCCAAATTCGTGATCGAGGATGAAGGCTCCATCATCATCGACGAAACCGGCGCCCACGCCTCCGACGAAGAGGCCGAGGTCACGCTGACCGCCTCGACCGAGACGTTCAAGGCGATCCTCGACGGCGAACAGAACCCGACAACCGCTTTCATGACCGGCAAACTCTCCGTCGATGGCGATATGGGCCAGGCGATGAAACTGGCCGGCGTGCTGAGCTGACGCAGATGGAACAGGCGCCCTTCCACCAAGATGTCTCCCGCGGCCCCGACGGCGGCGTGGCCTACTGGCTGCGCACCGAGGACGATCTTCGGATCCGTATCGCGGTCTGGACCTCTCCGGACCTGCAAAAGGGCACTGTTCTTCTTTTCCCCGGGCGCACGGAATACGCCGAAAAATATGGCGTCACCGCCGCCGCACTGGCCGAACACGGCTATTCGTCGGTCGCGGTGGATTGGCGGGGGCAAGGCCTCGCCGATCGCCTTCTGCCCAACCGCGCCACCGGGCATGTGCTGCGCTTTCCCGACTACCAGCTCGATGTCGCCGCCGTCATGGCCGCACTGTCCGCGCTGTCGCTGCCCGCGCCCTATAACCTCATCGCCCATTCCATGGGCGGCTGCATCGGCCTGCGCTCTCTGATGGAGGGTCTGGCCGTCGACACAGCGACCTTCTCGGGTCCGATGTGGGGGATCCGCCTGACACCGCCGCTGCGCCCCGTCGCATGGGGCCTTTCGACCCTGTCGCGCCCGCTGCGTTTCGGTCACATCTACCCCCCCGGCCAGGGCGGAGAGACCTATGTGCTGCGCGCGCCCTTCGAGGATAACACCCTCACCTCGGATCCCGAAATGTTCGATCTGCTCAAGGAGCAGCTCATCAACCACCCCGATCTCGCCCTTGGCGGGCCCAGCCTCCACTGGCTAAACGAGGCGTTGCGCGAAATGCGCCACCTCGCCAGCCGCCCGTCGCCCGACATCCCCGCCATCGCCTTCGTAGGTGACAACGAGCGCATCGTCGACAAGCTTCGGATCAAGGATCGCATGGCCCGCTGGCCTCGAGGCCGGATGGAAATGATAGATCGCGGCGAACACGAGCTTCTGGTCGAACGCGCCGAAATCCGGTCGCGGATCATCGACGAGGCGGTCGAGATGATCGAAAACCCGCCAAAGGCGCTCGCGACCGTCGCCTAACCGGTCGCCTCCCCGATCTGGCGCACCGCCTCCCGAGCACCCTGCGCCATCCAAGCATGTTCGGAGCCGACGACAAAGGTGGTCAGACCATACTCGCTCCACTCCGCCGCCTTGGCCGCATTCGGCACCCAGGTCACGAAACCGCGCCCCTTGGCCGCGCAGGCCTCCCCCACCTTGCGGAAAGCCGCGTCCAGCTCGTCGCTAGACAGGTCCCGCTTGCCATAGGCCACCGACAGATCCGCCGGCCCGATGAACAGCGCGTCGATCCCGTCCACGCCCGCGATCGCCTCGCAGGCCTCCACACCGGACGGCTCCTCGATCTGCGCGATCACCACCGTTTCTTCCGACTGATCGAGAACCTCGCCCATCCCGCGTGTCGCGAACCCCGCCCAGCGGGTCGATCCGGCAAATCCGCGCCCGCCCTCACCGAAATGCGCCGCCTTGGCCACGGCGGAAGCGGTCTCGGCACGGCCCACATGCGGCACCACGATCCCGACCGCCCCCGCATCGAGCGCCATCAGAATGGTCTCGGGCCTTCCCGCAGGCACCCGCACCAGGACCGGAAAATCCATCGCCCGGGCCAGCGCAAGACAGGCATCCAGACGCCCGCGATCAAAGGACGCATGCTCCGCATCGAGGCACAGAAAATCGAGCCCCGTCGGCGCCAGCACCTCGATCATTTCATGCGCCGGGGTCTTCAGAAACGTGCCCACCAACCGCTCCCGGCCCCTGAGCCGCGCCCGAAACCCTGAAATCCGCTCGCCCATCTGATCCTCCTCATCCGCTCCGCGCGACCCTCGCGCCCGCAGATCCGAACATCAAGCAAAGAGACGAAAGGAACGGAAACGGCAGGTCGCCCGTTAGCTCTCGAACCACGAGGAGGCGAAGCATGTCCGACCCCCGCAAGACGGTCGTTATTCTGGGCGCAGGCGGCAAGACCGGGCTGGAGCTTGTCGCGCAGGCCAAGGCGCGCGGCCACCGCGTTCATGCGGTCGAGCATAACACGCCCTTCGAGGCCGCCGACGGCGAGAATGTCCTCCATTTCGAACATGACGTCATGACAGACGACCTCAGCGACGCGATGGACGGCGCGGATGCCGTTCTTTCCGGTCTCGGGATCGCCGCCGGGCCGGATACCGTCTTCAACCCTCCGCCGCTCTATACCGAAGGGACCAGACGCACCGTCGAGGCGATGGAAAAGGCCGGCGTCAAACGTCTGATCGTCGTCTCGGCCTCTTTCACCCAGACCCTCGCGCGCGGCCCGATCTGGTTCCGGGGCGCGGCGGCCGTCGGGCTTAAATCGATCTTCGAGCAGATGAAGCAGATGGAGTGGTATCTGCGCGGCAAGGACAGCCTCGACTGGACCGCCGTTCGCCCCGGCTGGCTTCTCGAAGAGCCGCTGACCGAAGACTACACCGTCAGCGAGGACGTCATCCCCGACAACCTGATCCGCACGCGCCATGCGGATCTCGCCCATTTCATGCTAACCTGCTTGGAGGACGGCGCCTGGATCAAGGGGACCCCCGCGATCGCCAGGGCAGAGCCCGCCAGCGTCTCAAGCCCGCTGGCGGTCATCAAGGAGATGATGGGCTAGCCGTCCATCGCCTCCAGCTCGTCGATCATCCCCTCGATCATCGACAGGCCCTTATCCCAAAAGGCCGCGTCCGACGCATCGAGGCCAAACGGCGCCAGAAGCTCCTTGTGGTGTTTCGACCCGCCCGCCTTGAGCATGTCGAAATACTTCTCCTGGAAGCCCTCATCCCCCTCTTCGTAGACCGCATAAAGCGCGTTCACGAGGCCATCTCCGAACGCATAGGCGTAGACATAAAACGGCGAATGCACGAAATGCGGAATATAGGCCCAGAAGGTCTCATAGCCGTCCATGAACTCAAAGACCGGGCCCAGGCTTTCGCCCTGAACCGACATCCAGATCTCGTTGATCTGATCGGGCGTCAGCTCTCCGCCCCGCCGCGCATCATGCAGCTTGACCTCGAAATCGTAGAACGCGATCTGCCGGACGACCGTGTTGATCATGTCCTCGACCTTGCCCGCCAGCAGCACCTTGCGCTCGGCATCGTCCTTGGCCGCCGCCAGCAGCTTGCGGAAGGTCAGCATCTCGCCAAAAACCGACGCGGTCTCGGCCAGCGTCAGCGGCGTCGAGGACAGAAACTCCCCCTGCCCCGCCGCCAGCCGCTGATGCACCCCATGCCCCAGCTCATGGGCCAGCGTCATCACGTCCCGCGGTTTTCCGAGGTAGTTCAGCATCACGTAAGGATGCACATCCGTGACGGTTGGATGGGCGAACGCCCCCGGCGCCTTGCCGGGCGTCACACCTGCATCGATCCAGCCTTCGGTAAAGAAGGGCTGCGCCAGCTCCGCCATCTTCGGATCGAACCCCGAATAGGCCTCCAGCACGGTCCCCTTGGCCTCGTCCCAGCCGATCTTGCGGTCATCCTCCATGGGCAGCGGCGCGTTCCGGTCCCAGACCTGCATCTTGTCAAGGCCCAGCCACTTTGCCTTCATCGCGTAGTAGCGGTGGCTCAGCCGAGGATAGGCCGATGTCACCGCATTGCGCAGCGCCTCGACCACTTCGGGCTCGACATGGTTGGACAGGTGCCGAGGCGTCTGAGGCGTCTCATATCCGCGCCAGCGCTGGTCGATCTCGCCCATCTTGGTCAGCGTGTTGTGCACCCGCGCGACCAGACCGATATTCTGTCCCAGAACCCGCGCGATCTCGCGCGCCGCCGCCTCGCGCGTGGCGCGGTCCTGCTCGGTCAGCAGCGTCGTCGCCGCCTCAAGCCCCAGCTCCTCGCCGTTCACGGTAAAGATCAGCCCGGCCATCGTCTCGTCGAACAGCTTGTTCCAGGCCGACCCCATCGTCGGCGACAGATCATGCTCGAATTTTTCCAACTCATCGGACAGCTGATAGGGCTTCATTGCGCGCAGACGGTCAAAGACCGGCTTATACCGCGCCAGATCCGCATTCTGCCCCAAGAGCCGCTCAAGGTGATCATCCTCTAGCCGGTTCAGCTCCAGCGTCCAGAAGACCAGCGGCGCGGTGTAATCGGTGATCTTCTCCTGACAGTCGGAATAAAACTTCGCCCGCTCCGGATCGGTCGTCTTCTGATAGTAGGACAGCCCCGCAAAGGACATGATCCGCCCCGCGATCATGTCGATCTTCTCGTTGCGCTGCACTGCCTCGAGCAGCCCCGCCGCATCGAGCGACGCCAGCTTGCCCTCATAGTCAGAGGCAAAGTCCCGGCAGGCGCTTTCCAACCAGTCCAGATCGCGCTTGAGCGCAGGCGCATCCTGCCCCTCATAAAGATGCGACAGATCCCAGACCGGCAGACCCCCGAACGGGCTCTCTCCAGAGGTGGCATTGGCGTCGAATGTGCGGGTTTTCATGCGGGCATCTCCTTTCCACCCTAGCTAGGCGAGCTTGCGGCCAAGGAAAACCGGCAAGCGCCTCTTTCAACGCGTTTTCGCTCAGAAATCGGCTAGAGACGGTAAAGTCGCGCGGGCGTCTCCACGAAAAGGCGCTGGCGGCTCCTCTCCTCCGTCACGACATCGAGCACGGCCTCCAGCAGCGCGCCCGCATCCGGCATCCGAGCGTCCCCCAGCATCAGATGCGGCCAGTCCGACCCCCAAAGGCACCGCACGGGATTGGCGCGCACCAACGCCTCGACAAAGGGCTGCGCCGCCTCGTAGGGCGGATCGCAGAGCCGATAGATCGCGCTCAACTTCACATGGACATGCCCCTCGCCCAGCAGCCGAAGCAGCGCCTGAAACCCCGGCTCCTCGGGGCCGAGGCTCAGATCCGGCCAGCCCAGATGATCGATGACCAAAGGCGTGCTCAGTGCGCGGATATCCTCCTCCATCTCGGCCAGATGCGCATGCGTATGCAGCAGCATCTCGATATGCAGATCCCGCTCGGCCAATGCCGGCGCCAGCGCGACCGCCCCGTCCCAGGACAGCACGCCGCCATGCACATGGTTGAGCCGCACGCCCCTGAGGCGCCATTCGGGAAACCGGTCCAGCACCGCCCCGTCCGCCTCGTCCGAGACCAGCCCGATCCCGGCAAAGCCCACGCCAAGCTGCCGGATCGCCTCGACCGTCACCGAGTTATCCAGCCCGTAGAGGATCGAATGCACCAGCACCCCGCGCGTGCATCCCAGGGCCGCCAATTGCGCACGATAGCCCGCAACCGCCTGCGCCAGCCCGACCTCCGGCGGGTCCTCGGCCCGCCGGGGCGCCAAGGCAAATTCGGACCCGATGATATGCGCATGGCTGTCGACCGCACCGTCCGGCAAGGCCGAACGCAGCGCTCTGGGCAAAGGCAGATCAACCATAGGTCTCGAGCATCTCGTGCAGGTCGGTCAACGTATTCGCCTCCTGTATCGGCTTGTCATGGCGCCACCGCGACATCCGCGGAAACCGCAAGGCGATCCCCGACTTGTGCCGAGAGCTTGACTGGATCCCCTCGAACGCGATCTCGAAGACATGTTCCGGCGTCACCTGCCGCACCGGTCCAAAGCGCTGCAACGTGTTCTTGCGCACCCAGGCGGTGATCTTGCGAAACTCCACATCCGTCAGCCCCGAATAGGCCTTGGTAAACGGCACCAGATCGTTTCCGGACCAGACCGCGAAGGTGAAATCGGTAAAGAGGTTCGCGCGCCGCCCATGCCCCTGCTGCGCATAGATCATCACCGCATCGACCGTCAGCGGATCGACCTTCCACTTCCACCAATCGCCCTTCTTGCGCCCGCTCAGATAAGGGCTGCCCGCCCGCTTGAGCATCAGCCCTTCAGCCCCCAGATCCCGCGAGCGCTCCCGCTCCTCGGCCAGCCCCTTCCAGCTCTCGAACGGCACATCCTCCGACAGCCGGATCGGAGCATCGCCCGGAAGCCCGCCAATCAGATCGGCCAGGATGGCCCGCCTCTCGGCAAAGGGCGTCTGCCGGATATCCGCACGCTCCCATTCCAGCAGATCATAGGCCTTGAGAATGACCGGGGCCTCTGCCAGCAGTTTTTTGGGCACCGTCTTTCGCCCGATCCGCTTTTGCAGATCGTTGAAGGACAGCGGCGCCTCGTCCCGCCAGGCCAGAACCTCGCCGTCCAGCACCGTTCCATCTGGGAGGAAATCGACCAGCCGCGCCAGCTCCGGAAAGCGGTCCGTCATCAGATCCTCGCCGCGCGACCACAGGTGATGCTGCCCCTCCCGCAGGATGAACTGACCGCGTATGCCATCCCATTTTCTCTCGGCTTTCCAATCTGTTGAAGGCCCAAGATCATCTAAATCGTCCAACTGATAGGCAAGATAGAATGGGTAAGGCTTCGACAGATCCGAGGTCGGATCGTCCGCCAGAACGAGGCTCTCGAAGGTCACCGTCTCGGGCGTCCAATCCCCCATCAGCTTATGCGTCACCTCCGCCTCGTCCTGCTCGGTCGCCCGCGCCAGCGCGCGCGTGACCAGCTTGGCCGACACGCCGATGCGAAAGCCGCCGGTGATCAGCTTATTGAACAGAAACCGCTCCGTCGCCGCCAGCCGGTTCCAGGCCTCCAGAACCGCCGCCTTCCGCTCTGCTTCTTCGAGGCCAGAAAGCTGCTTCACGTAAGTAATCCAACAGGATAGCGGCTGATCCTCGTCTTCCTCCGCCTCGGGCAGAACCAGCGCGATCGTCTCCGCCAGATCGCCCACGATCGGATAGGCTTCCTCGAACAGCCACAGCGGGATCCCCGCCCGCTCCGCCGCCCATTCCCGCAGCAGCGTCGTGTTCACCGACCGCTTCGGCCGCCGTCCGGTAAAGAGCGCCACGGTCCAGAGCTTGTCCTCATCCGGCGCCTCCTGAAAGTACGAGGTCAGCGCATCGACCTTCCGCGTGGTCTTCGTCGTCTGATCGACGGCGGTGAAAAGCCGGGCGAACCGTTTCACTCCACCACCTCTTCGGCCGCATCCAGCGCCTCGCCTTCATATTCCGTCTCGACGATAGCCGCGTCATACCCTTCCGACTCGAGCCACCGGCGAAAGATAGACGTATAACCATGAGTGACGAAAATCTTCTCCGCCCCTGTCTCGCGGATCGCCATGTTCAGCCCCGCCCAATCTGCATGATCGGACATGATGAACCCACGATCCGCCGCCCGCCTGCGCCGCACGCCCCGCAGCGCCATCCAGCCCGACGCGAAGGCCGTCGAGGCCTGACCGAAGCGCCTTGCCCAGGGCGTCGACAGCCCCGACGGCGTCGACAGAACCATCGCCCCGGCATGCGCCTTCACGTCCAGATCCGGCGTCACCCGGATAGTTTCCGGCAGCTGCACGCCCTGCGCGCGCAGCACTTCGTTCGTGTTTTCGATCGCGCCATGCGTCAGGATCGGCCCGATCGACGTATCAAGCCCCACCAGAAGCCGCTGCGCCTTGCCCAGCGCATAGGCGCCGAGCAGCGAGAACCGGCCCTCCGCCGCATTGCCAGCCCACCAGCGATTGATCTCATCCTTCAGCACCGCCTGATCGGTCCAGGTAAAAACAGGCAGGCCAAACGTGCATTCGGTGATGAAGGCATGGCACGGCACCGGCTCGAACGGCTCGGACAGGCCGTCAGCCACGGTCTTGTAGTCGCCCGACGCGACCCAGACCTCGCCTTTATGCTCCACCCGGATCTGCGCCGATCCCGGCACATGCCCCGCCGGGTGAAACGACACCGCCGCATCTCCGATCCGCCGCGTCTCGCCATACCCGACAGTCTCCAGCGAGATCTCCCCAAGCCGATGCCGCATCACCGGCGCCGCCGCCTCTGTCGCCAGATAGCGGCCCATCCCATCGCGCGCGTGATCGGCATGACCATGGGTGATCAAGGCCCGGTCCACGGGCCGCCAGGGATCGATGTAAAAATCACCGGCCGGGCAATAGATGCCCTTGTCGGTGAAAGTCAGTACGGGGTCTTTGGCCATGGCGAGAAAGGATAGAGCATCCCCCGCCCGGGGAAAGAAACTGGATTGCAGACAAACCGCAAAGACAAAGGGCCGGTTCGAAAACCGCCCCTCATGTTCAACAGGTTTGGAGAAAAGGGCCTAGGGTCAGGACTCATTGAGTTTCAAAGCCAGTAGATGACGAGGGCGGCAAGTGCGATAGCTGACAGGAAGACTTTGGGGCAACGGTCGTACCGGGTTGCGACGCGCCGCCAGTCTTTGAGCCTGCCGAACATGATCTCGATCCGGTTCCGGCGTTTGTA
>CANNFE010000002.1 GCA_947503775.1 uncultured Paracoccaceae bacterium
GCCCTACGAATACATCTGCAAAATCTGGACATCAGAGCCGAGCAGATTCATCGTCAATCCGATCCACCAGATGCCGGGCCTGAACACCTAAGTTTCATGCCTCATCCTTTGTCAGGACGGATGACTAACACATCAGCGACCCGGAGGCAGGGGCAACGCCAAAAGGTCTGCCTAAGCAAGCCTCAACGACCGTGACATACCCTGAAGACCTACTCAGCCCTCCTGTGTACCGTAGATCTTGAGGAACTTATTAACGCCTCTAGTGACGCGGTGTTCGATATCCTCTTTGCTTAGGGTTAGGTTCGGGAAGATCTGGAGCTCGATCGGCAGAAGTCCCTGGCAAAGTACCGACAGGTCTTCTGCGGCCTCTTTTGTATCCTCGACCTTTAGCTTGCCCTGATCCACCCACACTTGGATAAGGTCCTGAAGGGCTGCGCGCATCCGGCCTGGCCCCATCTCGAAGAACTTCCGCCCCAATTCCGGTTTGCGCTTTGCCTCCAGAAGAAACAGGGGCTCGGGACCCATCAGCTCCCGGTTCGCGAGCGCGGTGACAAGCTGTCGACAGAGTTTCAGAAGCGTCTCCCGTGGGCAGGCCTCCAAGTCGACCTGTCCGGGAAAATCAGCGACCGCATCTTCGCCCAACTGATCAAAGACTGCGGCGAACACATCCTCTTTGCGACCGAACTTGTAATAAATCGTGGTCTTCGCGACCCCCGCGGCTTCCGCGATCTCTTCGATGGTGACGGCCTCAACACCGTGTTCAAAAAACAGCTTTCGCGCCGCGCGCAAGATATCCCTTGTTTTGCGCTCCTTATAGGGCAGCGCGTCGGCGGTCATCTTGCTTTTTTTCGCCACAGCCATTGATCCACCTTTCATAATAATACGCAAGTGTAGTATAAAAACGGTACCGTAGTATCTGGGTCGCCTTCACTTGACAACCTGATAGAACAGTCATGTCCAAAGTGGACCAAGACGCAAAGAAGGTAAAATCGGCAAAGTCTGATCCTAAACCGGATCAAGGCAGACGGAGCGATAGCAGGGTTCGCTTGCTCGGGCGGCGCGCCTTGCGAGCAACGGCCAGCCTGGCATTGACCGGTGGCATCGTGGCCGCCGCGGCCTTTGACTATCAGCGTATTCACGCAGAGGCGGACATCTCCGCTCAGGACGCCGGGCGATTGCATGTGCCAGATCCCGTACCGGTGGTGGCTGAACCAGCTGCGGCCGAGGACGCATACGTCTTTCCGCGTCGCTATCTTGGAACTGTCGTTCCGAACCGGATGAACACGTTCGGATTTGAGATCAACGGACGCGTGTCCAAGATCGCTGCGGATATCGGAGATAAGGTTGAGGCCGGTGATGTTCTGGCGACGCTGGATCAGCGCCGTCGCGAGGCTGCTTTGGAAAGCGCCGAGGCCGGACTTGCGCGGACCCGGGCCGTCCTCGACCTGCAGGAAGCCGAAGTTACGCGCGCGCAGACACTTCGCGGGTCAGGCACGATCACGCAGCAGTCTTTGGATCAGGCGCTGTCCAACGTGCAGGCCGCACGGGCGGATGTGGAAGCTGCTGAAGCGCAACTGCGCAATCTCCAGATCGATCTATAAGACACGGTGCTGCGCGCACCCTTCGCAGGTGAGGTTCTCGCCATGGACTTCGACCTCGGAGACGTCGTGGCACCTGACCGGGCGATCCTGACGATGGCGGGCGATGGTCGATCCGAAGCCCAAGTCGGAGTTCCTGTTGTTTTGGCAACAGATTTTGAGGTCGGCGAAACCGCGCAGGCGCATTACCGGGGTGAGGTCATCGAGGTCGAGGTTGTCAATGTGATCTCTCGTGTGAACGCTGCCTCGCAGACAATGACCCTTGTGGTCGCGCTTCCGCCGGACATCACCGCCATTGAAGGCGAACGCGTTGTTCTGCTTGCCGAACAAGTCGTAGAGCAGCGGGGCGTCTGGGTCCCGCTGGGCGCGCTGGTCTCTGATCTGAATGGACTATTCGCCGTTCAGATCGCGGCCGAAACGGTGGGGGATCAGTTGCAAATCGCGCGCGCCCCCGTCATCGTCCACTACAGCGACGGCATCCGCGCCTTTGTGTCCGGGGCGATACGCAATGGCGATCGGATCGTCACCGAAGGCACCAATCGCGTCTCGCCCGGCCAGACCGTGACGCTCGCCTCTGTGGAAGCTGGCGGCTGATGCTGATCAAGCTGGTTTTCAATCCGCGCATCCTTGCGCTGTCCACCCTGTTCCTTTTGGCCATCGGGATCGGCGCAATTCAGACGGTGCCCCGCGCCGAAGACCCTACGATCAAGGCAAGGATCGCCGGCATCACGACGATGTACCCTGGCGCCAGCGCCACGCGCGTTGAGGCGCTGGTCACACAGGTGATCGAGGACGAGTTGCGCACGCTGGCCGAGATCGAGGAACTGTCCAGCACATCGCGGGCGGGCGTGTCCATCGTACAGGTGACGCTCGTCGACCGGATCACCGAGGTCGAACCCATCTGGTCGCTGGTGCGTGACCGGCTTGCAGATGTTGCTCCACGTCTGCCTGCGGGCACGACCGCGCCGAACCTGAACGAGGACGGCGGCTATGCCTATACGGTCCTCTATTCAGTGAACGCGTCCGACGGGCGCGATATCGACCGGCTGATCCTGCAACGCTACGCCGAGGCGCTTGCGGACACCCCGCTCGCGGTGCCGGGGTCTGAATATGTGGCCCTCTACGGTACGAGCCCGGAAGTTGTTGAGGTCGTGATCGATCAAACCGCGCTTCAGGCCGCAGGTCTTGATGTTCGGGCGGTCGCTGCCGCTTTGGCATCAGCAGATGCGCGCAATTCGGCGGGCACCCTGTCAAACGAGGCTTCCGCCCTTACGGTGGAGCTCAACAACACGCTCGACAGCCTCAACCGGCTGCGCCAGATCCCAATCAGTCGCGACGGCGTGGGAACGCTCGTGCTTGGCGATGTTGCGACGATCCAGCGCGTGGTTGCCGGCCCGCCGGTCGCAAGCGCCTCACACAACGGGCAAGAGACCATTCTTGTCGGCGCACGGATGGAGCCGGGCCTGCGCGTCGACCTTTGGGTTCCGACTGCTCCTGACGCTATCGAGGACTTTACCGACCGACGGGTCGAAGGCATCGATATCGACCTGGTCTTCGAACAACAGAGTTACACCGAAGACCGCCTGATTTCAGTCGTCAGCTCTATGTTTCGGGGGCTGTTGATCGTTGTGGCGGTGCTGTTTTTACAATGGGCATTCGGTCCGCCCTCGCGGTCGGCCTCGCCATTCCGATGACAGCGCTTTTGACGGCTGCCATCTTCCCGCTCGCCGGTATTTCTTTTCACCAGATGAGCATCATCGGCATCGTCGTGGCCTTGGGCCTCATGGTCGACAACGCGATCATCATGACCAATGACATCCGCGAGGATCTCGCGCATGGGGCGGACCACGGGGTGGCCGTGTCGAGGGCGTATAAAAAGCTGTTCTTCCCGCTCATGGCCAGCACGGTCACGACGATGCTGGCATTCTCGCCCACCTCGCTTCTTCTTGGGCCTGCAGGCGAGTTTGTCGGGCCTTTGTCGGTCGCCGTGCTTTGCGCGCTTTTCAGCTCCTTCGTCATCTCCACGTACGTCATTCCGGCGATCTCACCGTTTTTGTTCAAATCGGGTACGGCCGGAAAGGGATTTCTGGCTAATGGCATCTCCTCCAGGCTGCTTTCGGTTCCATTCCGCGCATTTGTCGGTCTTTTTGTCCGCCGCCCTCTCGTTGGTCTGACTTTCTGCGCGGCACCGGCTGTCATCGGTGTGATGTTGCTCTCGACCGTGCCGACGAAGTTCTTCCCGCCATGGACCGCGACCAGTTCCGCATCGAGGTGATGATGCCGCAATCAACGGTCATTACCCGGACGCAGGAGGTGGCCGAGCAGATCGAGGCCGAGCTTTTGCGCACAAAGGGTATCACGCAAACGCTGGTCTCTATCGGTGCGGCGTCCCCGCAGCTTTATTTCAACACCATCAGCTCGGAGAGCGCGAACCCGGCATTCGCAGATTTCATTGTGAACACTGACGGAACGACCGCACAGATGAGCTGATCCCGTATCTTCAGGATCGCCTGTCCAATATGTTTCCCGAGGCCCGGATTGTCGTCATCAGCTACGGATTTGGCCCGCCCGGCGCCACGCCGACCGAGTTGCAGATTTTCGGTCCGGAACTTGAGGTACTGGAGGAATATGGCCGCATCGCCGCGGGCATCCTCGCCAATGTGCCCGAAGTTTTTGGGGCCGATGTCTCGCTGCACCGCGATGCCGTGCAAGTCGAGGTGACGGTGGACGATGAAACCGCAAATCTCGTCGGGCTCGACGCCAGTGCGATTGCCGCGCAACTGGATGCCACGCTTTCTGGCCAGGCCGGCGGGTTCGTGGTGGAGGGATCGGAACAACTCCCTATTTCGGTTCGCTTTGCGGAAGGGGCCCGGTCGAATGTCGGTGATCTGAGCGATTTCGCCTTCACCGCCCCGGGTGCCGAGACGCCTGCCGGTATCCCACTCGCGGGGCTTGCAGCTATCGACCTGGTCCCGGCCTGGGTCGATATCGACCGCCTGGACGGCGAACGCATCCAGACGGTTTCAGCCAATGTCACCTACCAGACCATCGCAGCGCCCGTGCAGGCCGCGTTCGAACGCGCTTTGGAAGAGCAGGGTTTCGAGCTTCCGCCAGGCTATCGCTTTGCCGTGACAGGGGCGCAGGAGCAGCGCGCCGATGCCGTTGCACGGCTCATGGCGCAGGTCACGACACTGATATTGCTCGCTCTGACGATCCTTGTGCTGGCTTTCAACTCGTTTCGACGGATGGGCGTGGTTCTCATCACCGGGGTCCTGACCGCAGGTTTTGCATTTCTGGTTCTCAAGCTCAGCGGGTTTGCCTTTGGTTTCATTATCATCATCGGCGTGATGGGCCTCATCGGGGTCGGTTTGAACATGTCCATCGTGATGATCGCCGCTCTCGACGAAGATGACGCGGTGAGGTCCAGCGATGTGGAACGGATTATCGATGTCGTCTGCGGTCCGACCGCGCGCCACATCTGGTCGACGACGATCACGACGGCCGGCGGGTTCATTCCGCTTATGCTGATCGGCGGAGACTTGTGGCCGCCCTTCGCGGTGGTCTTCGCCGGTGTTCTGCTGCTTTTGACCATCGTAGCCTACGTCTACACGCCGTGCATGTATCGCTTGGTGCTGGTTCGGCGTGCACGAAATCGCCATGCGGTCGGTCCCACATTGGCCGAGGTCTAGCGCATGATTTATGGTCAGAAGCTGCCAACCGAACGAGCTGCGTCAAGGGCGTTGTAGCGGCCCTCGTGATGTCGGGCCTCGCTGGATGCGCGGGCACTTCAAATGCGGAGCCCATTGATATGACTGCACCATCCGCCGCTAGCAAGGACGTCTTTTTTGCAACCACACGGGTGCCATCCGACAATGGCCAATTGTTCAACGGGACCCACAGCGATGACGCCTCTTTTGGGATCGTTCGCGTTGGCGTGCCTGCGGCCCATCAGCCAGGACAGCTTGAGCTGGCGAACGGGCAGCCTGACCCGGACCGCCATTGGCATACGCAAGCCGTTACCGAAATCGACACGGTCGACGCCTTCGCCAAAGCCAGCACCGAAGGGCAACCGGGAGCGATGATCTTCGTTCACGGCTACAACAATACCTTCATCGAGAGCATCTATCGCTACGCGCAGATCGCGCATGACACGGCCTTGCCCGATGCTGCCATTCAGTTTTTCTGGGCCTCAGCCGGTAAGCCTTCGGCCTATCTCGCGGACCGGAATCGCGCGCTTATCTCACGCTATGCGCTTGCCGATCTGATCGGTTCTGTCGCAGCCGAGATGCCGGATCGCCTGGTTCTCGTCAGTCATTCCATGGGCTCTTTGTCTCTGATGGAGGCCCTGACGCTTTTGAACTCGGACGCGCAAAGGATGTTTGCGCGGCATGTCTCGGAAATCGTTCTGGTCGCGCCCGATCTCGATATTGACCTTTTCGAAGCTCAACTGGTCCGCAGCGGATTGCCCGCAGAGCTGTTCGCCGTGGCAATCAATCGGGATGATCGGCTTCTTGGCTTGTCGTCAATCCTGTCCGGCGGCCGCGACCGGGTTGGAAACGAACCGGACGCAGCAGCGCTATCGGCCCTTGGCGTCCGTGTCCTGGATGTCAGCGGCTTTCAAGACGGCGACGGTCCAGAGCACTTCCTTCCAGCCACATCCTCAACCCTTCTCCAAGTTTTTCGAAGCAGAGCCCCTTCCTAAGGAACAAACCATGTCTCTCATCCTGCCCATGCGTGTTGGCCCCGCACCGGAAACCGGGCAGCAACCGCCGCAGCTTCAATACTCCGACACAAGCCCACCCGAAATTGTGGCGGCCCTTAAGGTTTGGGCCTTCGCAGCCTTTGAGCACGCCCGCAAAGAGCCGACAAGAATCTCGGTACCAACGTCAGAAGCGCTTTGGCTGAATGAGCGTATCGCAACGCCAAGCAATGCTTTCATGCCCCCGGCCGGCAGCCGCGAGTTCACGCATTTTTACCAGGATGGCTCGATGCATGTCGTCCTCTCGACGGAGGACGAACTGGTCGTCATGGAGGCAAAATGGGGCATTCCGCACGTCTATCATCACTTGGGCGTCAAGGAGATGCTGATCTTCGCACCCCGCAACCTCGAGGAAGTCGAGATCGTCAAACCGGTCGTTCAGGCGTCCTACGATCACGCGATGTCGCGACAGTCCTGATCCATGACGCATGTGATCGGAGAACCCTGCATAATCGTCAAGGATGCATCCTGCGCCTCGGTCTGCCCGGTCGCCTGCATTTCCGACGCAGGAGACCGGTACTGGATCGACCCGACGCTTTGCATCGATTGCGGCGCCTGCGTGGTCGTTTGTCTGGTCAGCGCGATCTCGCCCGAAGGATTGCTGCCGACGGAGTGGCGAATGGATGCCGAATCGGAAGGACACCGATGGGTCCGATTGAGATCGTGATGCGCCTGGCGAGCCGTTTCGGCTTTGCCTTTGATGGTGTCGATGTCGAAGCCAGCACCGATCGGATGATCGCAAAGCTGGAGGATCATCGCGGCATCGGGTCCGACCCGGTGTCTGCCCATGAGACATCCATCGGTCGAACCCCCTTCACCAGCGATGTTCCGTTCCGCCAAAAGGCCATGTCCCATATCGGCTGGCGCGATTTTATGGAGTTGATGCCGCAGGGTCCGCGCTTCATTGCGCATACCAATCGCGGGCAGAAGTTTTGGAAAGAAACCTTTCAGCCAAGGCGGCGCGAGATGACCGAGGCCGAGGGGGCCGATCTTGTCGCCTTCATGAAAGAAAGGGGTGCGCTCGATGTTGGATTTGTGCCCGACATGGACCCGCGACTGATCTTTGCCGGGCAGGTTCTGCCGGAACGCCATGCCATCGTCTTCAGCGTCGAAATGGACAAGGAGGCGATGGAAACCTCGCCATCCGCCAAATCCAGCACCGAGGTGATGCGCCGTTATGCCGATCTGGGTGCGATTGCCACGGCCACATGCGACTTGCTGCGCGAACGGGGTTTTGCCGCCTATCCAGGGACCAACCTGGGCGGTCAATCCGATTATCCCGCAATCGCCGAGGCCGCCGGTCTGGGCGCGATCGGCTATCATGGACTGCTAATCTCGCCCATTGCAGGCGCGCGGATGCGGCTTTGCCCGATCTATGTGGGGATCGACAACCTGCCAAAGGCCAGGAACTCTCATCTCTGGGTCCGCGATGTCTGTGCGAACTGTCGGCGCTGTGTCCGCTCCTGCCCTCCCGGTGCGATTGAACCCGAACCCAAGCCAAAGTTAAACGGGTACCAGCGCACGATCCGGGCCACGGCCTGCCGCGACTACTTTGCCCGCAGTCTTGGCTGCGCGATCTGCCTGAAGGTCTGCCCCTTCAGCCATGTCGGATACGAAGAGGTACATCGGGCCCACAAAGCCGCGAAAGCCAAACCCGGCCCAATCTCGACGATCCGGACGCGATCCAGTGAGATGCACGGACCGCGCATTGGCGTTATCGAAGCTGGAGCAGCAGGATTCTATCTCGCCAGGACGCTTCTCGATCGGGACCCGACGATCCGCGTTGATTTGATCGAAAGGCTACCCTTTCCACACGGCCTTGTCCGCTACGGTGTTGCACCTGATCACCCGGAAGTCCGCAACAAGAGCTGGCTTTTCGACCGTATGCTGGAACATCCCCGTATCCGGCTGCTTGCGGGGATCGAACTTGGCAAGGACATTGCGTTTAATGTCGTTCGACAGGCCTATGATGCTGTAGCCCTTTGCTTCGGCGCTCGATCGAGCCGGAAGATGAACGTACCGGGCGAAGATCTTCCGGGCTCCTATTCCGCGGCAGACCTTGTGCGCTGGTACAACGCCCATCCCGATCTCGCCGCGCTCGACCCGCGCCTTGGACAGCGGGTCGCGATTATTGGCCACGGCAATGTCGCGCTTGATACGGCGCGAATGCTGATGAGCGATCCAGAGATGCTCGTGACCACCGATATGATGCCGGAAGCCGCCGTGCGCTTTGCCTCCACCCGCGTGAGGGAAATCGATATCATCGGGCGAACCGGGCCGTCTCAAACCAGCTTTACCCCAAAGGAGATCGTCGAGCTGTCCGAAGTCCCCGGCGTGCAGATCGTGATCAATCCAGCGGAATTGAAGGCTGATCTGGCGCTATCGCTTCCGGACGAGCAGGTCGAGCGGCGGCGCCGCCGCAACCTGGATCTCTTTCATCAATGGGCTTCGGTGCCGATTGATCCCTCGAAGCGTCCGGTGCGCATCCTGTTTTTCCGGGACCCGCAGGCCATTCATGGCGACACCCATGTCACGGGCGGCACTTTCTGTCTGACCCGCATGATCGAGCACGAGGGCCGCGCCGTGCACGAAGGGCGCGAGCAAACCGAAGCGCTCGCCTTCGACGCCGTCTTACGTGCGATTGGGTTCTTGGGCGCCGAGATCCCCGGTCTCCCTTTTGATGCAGAACGCGGCCGTCTGCCCGTCGGACCGCATGGCCGCATCCTCGGGACTGACGGCTTGCCTATGCCTATGTCTATGCTTGCGGCTGGGCACGTCGGGGACCCGTTGGCGTTATCGGTGCCAACAAGATCGACGCACAGGACGTAGCCAACACAATCCTGAGCGATCTTGCAGACGATCCGAACCAGCGCGGAGCAGCTGGTCTTCCGGGCAGTGCTGCGCCGATCTCAGCGGCTGACTGGGCCGAGATCGCACGCGAGGAAAAACGGCGCGGTGCGGTACGCGGGCATGGGCCGTTGCGGTTCATCCACCCGCAAGACGCGATCGACTGGCTTGGCAGCTATGACCATCAACGGCTGAACGATCCGACGCTTCCCATGAAAGACATCGAGTCCGGCCGGCCGGATTTTGCCCGTATCAACAAACGTTTCACAACAGAGATCGCCAGACGAACCGCTACCATGCCACTCGACGATCCGGGCAAAGCAGAGGCGCTCCAGGGCCACATGAGCGCAGGCGCCGTTATCGGTGTTCTGCTGCTGATGCGCTTTCTGACCCGGCGCGCCACGACCCAACCGCCAGCCGCAGATAGTGGGACACCCGCGCTCAGGACCGCCGCGCGGGCCGGCCATATCGGGCTCTGTATCTTGATCGCCGCGATGGTAGGGTCAGGCCTCGCAATGACCTACGGCTACGGCTTGATCGACATCGTCTTCACCGGCTCCGACGATCCGATCCCGGCTGATTTGAGGGCCTCTTTGCCCGATATCACGCATAAAATCATTGGTTTTTAGCCTCTCGGCTTTCTCGCTGTGAGAGTGATCAAGGGTGATGGGTCGAATGGTTTCTGCAATGACTCTTTCCGGAACTAAAGGTAAGTATTTCAATGGTTTATGCGAGGCAATGATCAACTATGGCGGGTCGTCATATCGATCTTGATTAAAACTGCAGGCAGTCCTCACATCTCGCCGACGCAACCCAATCAAATATTTCCGCGCGGCAACTTTCAACAAAAGGCGTAAAGTTCTAGGCTGACCTTGTCCGAACCGAGGCATCAGAAAAGAACCGCGCATCATGACCGAGCCAAAGATCAGGAACATGGAGGATTTTGCTGCGGTCAGCGGGCTATCGCGCCCCACGGTCTCGAAATATTTTCATGACCCCGCAAGCGTCAGGGCTAGCACGCGTGCGCGGATCGAGGCGGCGCTCGAGCAGTATGATTACCGTCCCAACATCTTTGCGATGAACCAGAACCGAAAGCTGACGAAGAATGTCGGCATCGTCGTTCCCTACCTTGCCGACCCCTTCTTTGCGGAGATCGTTCGGGTGATCGAGCGTCGATGCGTGGAGGCGGGGCTGTCCCCCTTTCTTTTCAACTCGCATGGAGAGCGCGACTACGAGATCGACATCCTCAACACCCTGCGCTCCATGAAGCCCGCTGGCGTTCTTCTGGCTCCTCTGGGGCGTCAGTCGGACAAATCGGCGATCGAAGCTTTCTGCAAGGACGTGCGAACAGTTCTTTTCGACAGCAACCTCGATGATTTCGGGCAGGCCTTCGTCGGGTCGGACAATCGCAGCTTTGTCTCGCAAACGGTCGAATATCTGACCCGCACCGGGGAGGCTCCGTGTTTTTTTGAAATGGAGACACCGGCCAATCCGAACGCCAACAAGAGGCGGCTGGCTTATATCGAGATGATGGAACGTCTGAACGTCGAGCCTAAGTTTGTCCGGATCAAAGGCAGCGGCTGGGCATTCGAGGAAATCGGGCGGCAGGGCGCGCTCAAGGCGCTTGATGAGACGGCATTCGGCGCAGGTACGGTCCTCTGCAGCAATGACCGCCTTGCCATCGGTCTTTTGTCGGCCTGCTTTGAGCGCGGGGTCAGGGTCGGACGTGGGACGGATTGCGATCTGCGCGTGGCGTCCCACGATGATCATCCGTTCTCTCGATTTACATGTCCTGCTCTGACGACTTCGGCACATGACTACAGCGCCGTATCGGACGAGGTCGTGGCCACGCTTTTCAAGCTGATCGATGGTGGAGGCGGCCTGGAGCGGCGGACCGAAAAGCTGTTCCCGGCCAGACTGATCATGAGGGATTCGGCTTAACCTGCTGAACTGGCCTTTAATTTTACGCGCGTAAAATTTTTATTTGACGCGGTCACAAATCACGTCTTACGCTCATCTGACATAGCATCGAATGTCAGGGAGGATTCGGATGTCTTTGAGGAACGCACTTCGTGCGGCCACTGCGGTTGTCACATTGACTGCGACAGGCGCAATCGCCGAAACGATTACTATCGCAACTGTAAACAACGGCGACATGATCCGCATGCAGGGTCTGACCGACGACTTCACGGCCAAGACCGGCCACGAAGTCGAGTGGGTCACGCTTGAGGAAAATGTCCTGCGCCAGCGGGTCACGACGGATATCACGACCAATGGCGGTCAGTTCGATATCATGACCATCGGCATGTACGAGACCCCGATCTGGGGCGCAAACGGCTGGCTCGTGCCGCTTGACGATCTGTCGGACAACTACGATGTCGATGACATTCTGCCCGCCATGGCAGGGGGTCTGAGCTATGATGGCACGCTCTATGCCGCGCCGTTTTACGGCGAAAGCTCGATGATCATGTACCGCACCGATCTGATGGAGCAGGCCGGTATGGAAATGCCCGAAGCGCCCACTTGGGAGTTTATCGGCGAAGCCGCCCGCGCCATGACGGATCGCGACAACGAGATCTATGGCATCTGCTTGCGCGGCAAGGCTGGCTGGGGCGAAAACATGGCCTTCCTGACCGCGATGTCGAACGCCTTCGGTGCCCGCTTCGTGGATGAAAACTGGGTGCCCCAGTATGACAGCCCCGAATGGAACGAAACGCTCACCTTCTATCTCGACCTGATGAACGATGCAGGCCCTCCGGGCGCGTCCAACAACGGCTTCAACGAGAACCTGTCGCTGTTCCAGCAGGGCAAATGCGGGATGTGGATCGACGCCACGGTCGCCGCGTCCTTTGTGACGAACCCCGACGACTCGACCGTTGCCGATAGCGTGGGCTTTGCTCTGGCGCCGAATACCGGGCTGGGCAAGAACTCCAACTGGCTCTGGGCCTGGGCCTTGGCGATCCCAGCCGGGACCGAGAAACAGGATGCCGCCAAGGCGTTCATCGAATGGGCGACCTCGAAAGACTATATCGAGCTTGTGGCAGAGAACGAGGGCTGGGCCAACGTGCCCCCGGGTGCCCGCCAGTCGCTCTATGAGAACGACAACTACAAGGATGTTCCGTTCGCGCAGATGACGCTGGAATCGATCCTTTCGGCCGATCCGAACAACCCGACCGTGGAGCCTGTGCCGTATATCGGCGTGCAGTTTGCCGCGATCCCCGAATGGGCAGGCCTGGCCGGTCAGGTCGGTCAGGAGATGTCGGCAGCGCTTGCCGGTCAGCAGACCGCGGAAGAGGCTCTTGAAAAGGCTCAGGCCATCGCGACCGAAGAGCTGGAAGCCGCAGGCTACTAAGCCGCGCGACCAGCGAGGGCGGCAGCTTGCGCTGCCGCCCTCACCCAGACCGAAGTTTTGCACGATTGCTCAACCACAGAACGCGAGAATGCGTTCATAGGAGAGGTGCACTTCCATGGCGACCAAAGCCTCACGCTCCGCTGCTCGATTGATGATGGCCCCTGCCGTGATCCTGCTTTTGGGCTGGATGCTGGTGCCGCTGACGATGACCTTGTGGTTCTCCTTCCGGCGGTATTTGCCGCTGCGCGGCGGAGATCAGGGCTGGACCGGGTTCGACAACTACGTTCGCTTCGTCACCTCATCGGCCTTCTGGCCCGCTGTTCAGGCCACGCTTGTCATCGTCGGCGGCGTTCTAATCATCACTGTTTGCCTGGGCGTGCTTCTCGCCATTCTTCTTGATCAGCCGATGTGGGGTCAGGGGATCGTCCGTGTCCTCGTGATCGCCCCCTTCTTCGTGATGCCGACAGTCTCGGCGCTGGTCTGGAAGAACATGTTCATGGATCCCGTGAACGGTCTGTTCGCCCATGTCTGGAGGTTTTTCGGAGCCGAGCCGTTATCCTGGCTCAGCGAAGCCTCGATGCCGTCGATCATCCTCATCGTCTCGTGGCAGTGGCTTCCCTTCGCGACATTGATCCTGCTGACAGCAATCCAATCGCTCGATAGCGAACAGCTGGAGGCCGCCGAAATGGATGGCGCGCCGAAGCTCAAGCAGTTTTGGTTTATCATCCTGCCCCATCTGAGCCGGGCGATCACCATCGTGATCCTGATCCAGACGATCTTTCTGCTGTCGATCTTCGCCGAGATCTTCGTGACCACCGGCGGCGCCTTCGGGACCCGAACCCTCACCTATCTGATTTTTCAGCGCGTGCTGGAAAGCCAGAATGTCGGGCTTGGCTCTGCAGGTGGGGTCTACGCCATCATCCTTGCCAATATCGTCGCGCTCTTCCTGATGCGCATCGTCGGCAAGAACCTGGACAACTGAAGGGGGATCGCAGATGGCACGCACAGTCACAGCCCGGCGGAAAGCGATCAATACCGCCATTGCCTGGACGATCGGGCTCCTGATCTTCTTTCCGATCCTCTGGACGATCCTGACAAGCTTCAAGACCGAAGCCGAAGCGATCGCGAGCCCGCCGTCATTCCTTTTCTTCGACTGGACACTCGAAAACTACGCGGTGGTTCAGGAGCGGTCGAACTATATGCGGTTTCTCTGGAATTCGGTGATCATCGCGGTCGGCTCCACGATCCTGGGCATCATCATCGCAGTGCCCGCCGCATGGTCCATGGCCTTCGTTCCGTCCAAGCGCACCAAGGATATCCTTCTTTGGATGCTCTCGACCAAGATGCTGCCCGCTGTCGGGGTTCTCTATCCGATCTACCTGATCTTCATTCGGATGGGGATCCTGGACAGCCGAGCCGGTCTGGTGGTCGTGCTGATGCTGATCAACCTGCCGATCATCGTCTGGATGCTTTACACCTACTTCAAGGAAATTCCCGGCGAGATCCTCGAGGCGGCCCGCATGGACGGCGCCACGCTCAAATCCGAGATCCTTTACGTGCTGACGCCCATGGCGATCCCGGGCATCGCCTCCACGGTGCTTCTCAACATCATCCTGGCCTGGAACGAGGCCTTCTGGACGCTCAACCTGACGGCAGCCAACGCAGCCCCGCTCACAGCCTTTATCGCCAGCTATTCAAGCCCCGAAGGCCTTTTTTACGCCAAGCTCAGCGCCGCCTCGACCATGGCGATTGCGCCGATCCTCATCCTTGGCTGGTTCAGCCAAAAGCAACTTGTCCGGGGTCTGACCTTCGGCGCCGTAAAATAGGACGCAGACATGGGACGTATCACGCTTGATAAAGTGACCAAGAGCTTCGGCGACGTGGAGGTGATCCCCCCGCTGGACCTGACCATCGAGGATGGCGAGTTCACCGTTTTCGTCGGGCCATCCGGCTGCGGCAAGTCGACCTTGCTGCGCCTGATCGCGGGACTTGAGGACATCACCAGCGGCCAGATCCGCATCGACGGTAACGACGCGACGAGTGTGCCGCCCGCCAGACGGGGGCTGGCGATGGTGTTCCAGTCCTATGCGCTTTACCCGCATATGTCGGTCCGCAAGAACATCGCCTTTCCTCTTCGTATGGCCAAGCTGGATCAAGCCGAGATCGACCGCCGGGTCGAGGGCGCGGCGAGCGTTCTGAACCTCGCAGATTACATCGACCGCAAACCCGGGCAGCTTTCGGGTGGTCAGCGCCAGCGCGTCGCCATCGGACGCGCGATCGTAAGAGAGCCGGCCGCTTTCCTCTTTGACGAGCCGCTTTCGAACCTCGACGCGGCCCTCAGGGTGGGGATGCGGCTCGAGATTTCAGAGCTGCACAAGCGGCTCGAGACGACCATGATCTACGTGACCCACGATCAGGTCGAAGCCATGACGATGGCCGACAAGATCGTGGTCCTGCGAGCCGGCCATATCGAGCAGGTGGGCTCTCCGCTCGAGCTTTATAGAACGCCGCGCAACCTTTTCGTTGCCGGGTTTATCGGCTCTCCGCGCATGAATCTGATCTCGGGTCCCGAGGCCGAGAAACATGGCTGTCATACGCTGGGCATTCGCCCCGAACATATCGAGGTGTCGGCGGAGGGCGGCCCCTGGAGCGGCGTGGTCGGCGTTTCGGAACATCTGGGATCGGATACCTTTTTCCATATCCATGACACCGGCCTTGATGAGACGATTACCGTCCGAGCCGATGGCGAGGTCGGCTTTAGCCATGGCGACCGGGTGTCCCTGACGCCGCGCGAGGACGTGATGCACCGCTTCGGTGCAGACGGGCTACGCATGGCATGAGGCGACTGGACGGAAAAACCGCTCTGATCACCGGGGCCGCGCGCGGTATAGGTCTGGCTTTTGCAAAGGCCTACGTGGCCGAGGGCGCGCGCGTGGCTATCGCAGATATCGATATCGATCGCGCTCAAGCGGCCGCGTCCGAGACCGGAGAGGCCGCCATCGCTGTTCAGATGGACGTTACCGATCAGGCCAGCATAGACGCGGCTGTCGCCGCAACCGTCGACGCCTTCGGGCAGATCGACATCCTGATCAACAATGCAGCGGTTTTCTCTGCCGCGCCGATTGTCGAGATCGAGCGCGAGGACTACCAAAACCTCTTTGATATCAATGTCGCAGGCACCCTCTTCACGCTGCAAGCGGTGGCCCGCCATATGATCGAGCGCGGCATCAAAGGCCGGATCATCAACATGGCCAGTCAGGCCGGACGTCGCGGAGAGCCGCTGGTCGCGGTCTATTGCGCAACCAAGGCCGCGGTGATCAGCCTGACGCAATCGGCGGGGCTGAACCTGATCGAGCATGGCATCAATGTGAATGCCATCGCCCCCGGTGTGGTGGACGGAGAGCACTGGGACGGTGTCGACGCCTTCTTCGCCAAATACGAGAACAAACCGCTTGGCCAGAAGAAAAAGGAGGTCTCCGCCGGAGTTCCATACGGCCGCATGGCGCGACCCGATGACCTGACCGGTATGGCCGTCTTCCTGGCCAGCGACGAGGCCGGGTACATCGTCGCCCAATGCTACAATGTGGATGGCGGGCAATGGATGAGCTGACGACATCGGGGGGGAAACGCCCGAAACTCACGCCTTTGACGAACAAGGCGCTTCTGGACCTTCCCGAGGCGGTCAGTTACCCGAGCTATGACAGAGGGCGTCTCTCCCCCGGGATCGTTCATATCGGGGTCGGCAATTTCCACCGGGCCCATCAGGCGTGGTATCTGCATAGGCTGATGCAGGCCGGACAGGCGCATGACTGGGCAATCATCGGCGCAGGCGTGCGCCCTGCGGATGCCGCCCAGCGCGACCGGCTTCTGGCGCAGGATTGTCTGACGACGCTGATCGAGCTGGACCCTTCAGGCAAATCGGCCGAGGTCACAGGCGCGATGATCGATTTTCTGCCGGTCGAGGCGGACAATGCCGCGCTTATCCGGCAGATGGCCGATCCTGCAATCCGCATCGTCTCGCTGACCGTTACGGAAGGCGGATATTACCTTGATCCAGCCTCTGGCGGTTTTGACGCGTCTCATGCCGACATGCAGCATGACGCGGCAAATCCGCGAAGGCCGCGAACGGCTTTCGGAGCAATGATAGCCGCCCTTCGCCTGAGGCGGGATAGCGGCGACGGACCATTCACCGGTCTGAGCTGCGACAACCTGCAAGGCAATGGCGCAATCCTACGTCAGACGGTGGTCTCGCTTGCCCGACACTCTGACCCGGAGCTTGCGGATTGGATCGATGCCAATTGCAGCTTTCCGAACGGGATGGTCGACTGCATCGTTCCGGCGACGGGTCCGACCGAAATCGCGCTCGCCCACAGCTTCGGGATCAAGGATGCGGCGCCGGTGACGCACGAGAACTTTCGCCAATGGGTAATCGAAGACGCCTTTTGTGCAGGCCGCCCGCCCCTTGAAGGCGCCGGCGTCACGATAACCGACGAGGTGCATGTCTACGAGGCAATGAAGCTCAGGATCCTCAATGGCGGCCACCAGATCATCGCGGATCCCGCCGAGATCCTCGGCATCGCGACCATCGCCGCATCGATGGCCGATCCGCTGATCCGGGCCTTTTTGCACAAGGTCGTCACGGAAGAGATCGTACCACATGTGAAGCCCGTTCCGGGAATGACGCCGCAGAACTATCTGACCCTAATCGATCGCCGGTTCTCCAATCCGGACATCAAAGACACGACCCGTCGCGTTGCGTTCGACGGATCAAGCCGGCATCCCGGCTTTCTCGTTCCGTCCATTCGCGACGGGCTTACGGCGGGCGCGCCCGTGACCGGCCTTGCGCTCGCCTCGGGGCTTTGGGCGCGGTACTGTCAAGGGGTTCGGGAAGATGGCACCATGATCGAGCCGAACGATCCCAACTGGGACGAGCTGAACAGGGTAGCGATGCAGGCCCGGGAGACGCCCGCGGTCTGGCTCGAGATGCAGAAGATCTATGGCGATCTTGCCGAGGCGAAGAGCTTTGCGGGGGCGTTCGCGAGGTGGCTGACCAAGATCAATACCGATGGTGTCGAAGAGGCTCTTCGGAGCTACCTCAGCTGATAGGCGTTGTGTCTCGATCGAGGACCGGATCCGGCAAGATCCTTGTGTTGACTGTCCGCCCGGCCGGTGCCGGGCGAGACAGCAGTCATAGTTAGGCACCGCGTCTCATCGAGTAAGCGGTTGAGCCGGTTCTGGTCACTCTGCAGCTTCGGCGTAGTCCTCCATCGGAGGGCAGGTGCAGGTCAGGTTGCGGTCACCCCAGACATTGTCGACGCGGTTCACCGGAGGCCAGTATTTGTCCACCCGGAAGGCGCCCGGAGGAAAGCAGCCGGTCTCGCGGCTATAGGGGCGGTCCCACTCCTTCACGAGATCCTCCATCGTGTGAGGCGCATGTTTGAGCGGGTTGTCGGCCTGGTCCAGCTCGCCGTTCTCGATTGCGCGGATCTCGTCCCGGATCGAGAGCATGGCGTCGCAGAAGCGGTCCAGCTCAGCCTTGGTTTCGGATTCTGTCGGTTCGATCATGAGCGTTCCGGCGACAGGCCAGCTCATCGTGGGAGCGTGAAAACCATTATCGATCAAACGCTTGGCGATATCATCGACGGTCACGCCCGCGCTGTCATTAAAGGGCCGCGTGTCGATGATGCATTCATGTGCGATCCGGCCCGTCGGCCCTTTGTAAAGCACGTCGAACGCCCCTTCGAGCCGCTTGGCGATGTAGTTGGCATTCAGGATCGCAACGCGCGTCGCCTGGGTCAGACCCTCCCCGCCCATCATCAGGCAATAGGCCCAGGAGATCGGCAGGAGCGAGGGCGAACCGTATGGCGCGGCAGAGACGGCACCCTCGCCGGTATTGGGGTCCCCCGGTAGATGCGGGACGAGATGCGATTTGACCCCGATCGGGCCCATGCCGGGACCCCCGCCGCCATGGGGGATGCAGAACGTCTTGTGCAGGTTCAAGTGGCTGACATCGCCGCCCAGATCGCCCGGGCGCGACAGACCGACCATCGCGTTCATATTGGCGCCGTCGATATAAACCTGCCCGCCGTGATCATGGGTGATCTTGCAGACCTCTGTCACCGTCTCCTCGAAGACGCCGTGGGTCGAAGGATAGGTGATCATGCATCCGGCGAGGTTCTCCGAATGATGTTCGGCCTTGGCGCGAAAATCCTCTACATCGATATCGCCGTTCTCGGCGGATTTCACGGCGACGACCGTCCAGCCGACCATCTGCGCGGAAGCAGGATTCGTGCCGTGTGCGGACATGGGTATAAGGCAAACGTTACGATGACCCTGACTCAGCGCACGGTGGTAGCCCGCAATGCTCAGAAGGCCGGCATATTCTCCCTGCGCGCCGGAGTTGGGCTGCATCGAAATGGCGTCGTAGCCGGTCACGTCGCAAAGCTTGGCGGAGAGATCCTCGATCATCTGGGCATAGCCCTGCGCCTGATCGGCGGGGCAGTACGGGTGGAGGGACGAGAACTCGCGCCAGCTCACCGGCATCATTTCGGCGGCGGAGTTGAGCTTCATCGTACAAGAGCCAAGCGGAATCATCGCACGGTCGAGGGCTAGATCACGGTCGGCGAGGCGGCGCATGTAGCGCATCATCTCGGTCTCCGCCCGGTTCATGTGAAAGACCGGATGGGTCAGATAGGCAGAGCGTCGGACAAGGCCGTCCGGGATGCGATATTCAGCGGTCAGATCGGTATCGCGCCCTTCGATGCCGAAGGCGCGCCAGACCTTCTTGATCGTCTCTGGCCGGGTGCACTCATCAAGCGTGATGCCGACCTTGGTTTCGCCGACCGCGCGCAGGTTCACGCCTTCATCGACCGCCGATTTCATTACCGCAAGCTGGAGCGGGCCAACCTCGACAGTGATCGTATCGAAGTAAGATTTCGGCTCGACGGTAAAGCCCGCCTCCTCGAGCCCGCGCGCCAAGCGCACGGTCTTGCGGTGGATGCGCTGGGCGATGGCCTTGAGCCCTTCGGGGCCGTGGAACACAGCGTAAAAGCCTGCCATCACGGCCAAAAGTGCCTGCGCGGTGCAGACGTTGGAGGTGGCTTTCTCGCGGCGGATATGTTGCTCGCGCGTTTGCAGAGAGAGCCGGTAGGCGCGGTTGCTGTGGCTATCGATGGAGACGCCGACGATCCGGCCGGGCATGTTGCGCGCATAGTTGGCCTTGGTCGCCATGTAGGCTGCATGCGGACCGCCATAGCCGAGCGGG
Source organism: uncultured Paracoccaceae bacterium (assembly GCA_947503775.1). GTDB lineage: Bacteria > Pseudomonadota > Alphaproteobacteria > Rhodobacterales > Rhodobacteraceae > Aestuariibius. The sequence continues at coordinate 19,821 of CANNFE010000002.1, forward strand.
ACGCCGAACCTTTGGGTCGAGCCGACGGCGATATCGGCGCCCATTGCGCCCGGCTCCTTAAGAAGCGTTAGCGACAGAGGGTCGGCGGCGATGATCCCGATGGCCTTGTTTTCATGGAGCTTCGAGATTTCGCTCGTCACGTCGCGCAGGTGTCCATGGGTGCCCGGGAACTGAAAGATCGCCCCGAAGACTTGCGTCGGATCAAGCGTGTCGGGGTCTCCGATTGTGATTTCGATCCCTAGAGGGGCGGCGCGGGTTTTCATCACGGCGATGTTCTGCGGATGGCAGTTCTCGTCTATGAAAAAGCCCTTGAGCTTGGACTTGGACACCCTCTGCGCCATCGTCATCGCTTCCGCGCAGGCCGTGGCCTCGTCCAAGAGCGAGGCATTGGCGATATCGAGCCCGGTGAGGTCGGAGACCATCGTCTGATAATTCAACAGCGCCTCGAGGCGGCCTTGGGAGATCTCGGGCTGATAGGGCGTATAGGCCGTGTACCACGCTGGATTTTCGAAGATATTTCGCTGGATCGCAGGCGGCGTGACGGTGCCGTGATAGCCCTGCCCGATCAGCGAGACGAGGACCTTGTTCTTGGCCGCCGTCAGCCGCATGTGGTGCAGAAGTTCACGCTCCGACATGGCCTTGCCGAAGTCGAGCGGCTCTTTCTGGCGGATGTTTCTCGGCAGAGTGTCATCGATGAGAGCGTCCAGATCCTTAGCTCCGACAACGGCCAGCATCTCGTCCATCTCGGCCGGAGACGGGCCGATATGGCGGCGGTTGGCAAAGTCGTAGGGCAGGTAGTCGGTGGGGGTGAAGGTCATCCGGGCGCTCCTCGTCGGATCAGTCGATCATCGCTTTATAGGCGGCTTCGTCCATGTAGCCGTCCATGGGGCTGAGGTCGGCGGCCTTGATCTTGAAGAACCAGCCCTTGCCGGTCGGGTCCTCGTTGGCGAGAGCGGGATTATCCGCAAGTGCCTCGTTCACCTCGACAATTTCACCGGTCAGCGGGGCTAAGATGTCAGAGGCCGCCTTGACGCTTTCGATCACGACCGCTTCGCCGTCTTTTTCAACCTCGGTTCCCGTGTCCGGAAGCTCGACAAAGACGATGTCGCCCAGTTGCGTGGCGGCGTGTTCGGTGATGCCGACGACGACGATATCGCCGTCGACGCGGAGCCATTCATGCTCTTCGGTGTATTTCATCAGGGTCTCCTCAGCGTTTGAAATTGGCGGGGGTGAAGGGCAGCTTCGTCACGGTGAGCGGCAGGCGTTTGCCGCGCAGATCGCCGTAGACGGTGGTGTCCGGGGCGGCGTGTTCGGAGGTGACATAGCCCATGGCGACGGGATGGCCGACCGTGGGGCCGAAGCCGCCGGATGTGATTGATCCGATTGGGCTTTCCGCCGTCTCCGAGGCATAGATCTCGACGCCTTCGCGCATGGGAGCGCGGCCTTCGGGTTTGAGACCGACGCGTTTGCGAGGGACGGAATTGCCGATCTGGGGCAGGATGATATCTGCGCCGGGAAAGCCGCCTGCGCGGGCGCCTCCTTGGCGGCGGACCTTCTGGATCGCCCAGGTCAGGGCGGCCTCGACAGGCGTGGTTTTGGACGTAATATCATGACCATAAAGGCAAAGACCCGCCTCGAGCCGGAGGCTGTCCCGGGCGCCGAGGCCGATTGGTTCGACATCAGGGTGATCGAGAAAGAGGCGGGCGATCTGGGTCGCGTTTTCTGCCGGAACCGAGATCTCGTAGCCGTCTTCTCCGGTATAGCCGGAGCGGGACACCCAGGCCTCAACCCCGTCCAACGTGAGGGTCGCGACGTCCATGAAGGACATGCCCCTGGCGCGGCTGTCGAGGGTTGAGAGCACCGTTTCGGAGGACGGACCTTGCAGCGCGAGGAGCGCCCGCTTCGGAAGGGGCGTGACAGTCAAGTCTTTGGTTAGGCTGGATTTTAGACGCCCGATATCCGCATCCTTGCAGGCCGCGTTGACGACGAGGAAGACGTGATCGCCTCGGTTGGCGAGCATCAGGTCATCCTCGATCCCGCCGGCCTCGTTTGTGAAAAAGCCGTAGCGCTGGCGGTTCTCGGGAAGGCCAAGGATATCCACCGGGATCAGCGCCTCAAGGCCCAGCGCGATGGTCTCGTAATCGGCGCCATCGATGCGGATCTGGCCCATATGGCTGACATCGAAGAGGCCCGCTTTGGTGCGGGTCTGTTGGTGTTCCTTCATCACGCCGAGCGGGTATTGGACGGGCATCTCGTAGCCCGCGAAGGGGACCATCTTGGCGCCAAGCTCAAGGTGCAACGCATGCAGCGGCGTATGTTTCAGTTCGGACATTCGGCCCTTTAACCCCCTGACCGCGCTGTATTTTACAGGCTTGCGGCATCACGTGATAATCAGCGGATGACCGCTGGAGTGATGCCCCCTTCTGTCCTTTTGCCTGAGATCGTTATCCCTTCGGCGGACGCTTTTGCGCCTCTCTCCAGATCTGTCTTGCGATCGGCGGTCCATGGGGCCTGAGAGTTTCCGGGGGCGGTTGCTCCTTCGGCACCGGATAGTCCGGTTCTCCCGTCGATCTAGACCGGAACCTAGGTCCGGTCGCAGCAGGAGGCAACCGTTTAGAGCGCCGGCTTGGCGGGGTGCCTGCGACTCAAAGGTAAATGCGGAAAAATCGGGCGAATTGAGCATGCGGCATCCGGGCGGCATCCAGTCGGCATATGGGAGGAGGCAAATCGCCCCGGTCCCCTGGTTAACGGACCGGGCGGTGCTCATACCGGGACGGTGGCCGGTTCGACTTTTGATTGTCGGGATTCTGAGAAGCAACGTGTCGCCAATCTATAAGCGAGCGCTTATGGATCCGGATACGAAGATCTCGGGGCTCGCCACGAAAGCCGCCGATCGTTTGCCGGACCGGGTCGAGGCAGCGGGGATGAGGGGGCGACGGCTAGGCGGAAAAAGCGAGCCGTTGAGGACCAATCCTACACACAATATACGATTTACGACACATGTCGATAGGGATAATTGAATGAGACAGGACATCGGAACCTCGTTTCAAACGAAAGAAGTTGTCGACCTCTATCTCTATCGCCCACCATACCCCCAGAGAATATATGATCTGATTATTGATCAATCCCCAAGCATGGATCGTATTCTGGACCTGGGGTGCGGGCACGGCAAAATTGCGAGACCTATGTCACAACATTTCAGCTCAGTGACGGCAGTAGACCCATCAGCAAACATGATCACGCTTGGAAAGTCTCTTGAATTTGGAACTGAACCGAACCTTGAATGGGTCAAAAGCTATGCAGAGACGGCACCACTGACAGGTCAGTATGATACCGTTGTTGCTGCTCTTAGCATCCATTGGATGAACCATGAGGTTCTCTTTGCAAAATTGGCTAAGCATCTGAAAACGAACCATCTATTTGCAGTTATCGAAGGTGACGGCGCTCATAAACCGCCTTGGGAGAGCGATTGGCAAGCTTTCTTAGCAAAGTGGATCCCAAAGCTTACTGGCAAGCCATTTCATACGAGTACAGATTGGCCGTTTTGGAACAAGTATCTCGATTACGTCGAGGTAAAACAGACTCATAAGGTCGTTTCTGAACCCTTTTATCAAAGTATCGAAGATTTTATTTTGTGCCAACATTCCCGGGATACTTTCGCAATTTCAAAGTTAGGAAATGATCTTGGTAACTTTGACAAAGAACTTTGGGAGCTCTTGTCCCCCTTTGCCAACGCGAATGGTGAGTTAGAATTTCAGAGTTTGACTAAACTGACTACGGTCACTGTCTGAACGCGGCTGGCCAATTGATCACGATCGGGGTCTTCCCCGTCAGAAAACCGGTGTCGCTTTAGGCTAATTAGCGGCCACTGCTCACACATCCCCGCAAACATCTTGAAAGAGGGAGCGCTCGAGTTTCTCCGTGACGGTGTCATTCTTCCTGCGGTCCGATCGGACGCTGAGCTGCCTTTACGGGTCCTCGTCCTGCACGTTTGCCACGGGCATGCAAAGACGGGGTGTCTGACGGTCTAGAAATCGAGGCTGACGCCCAGTTTGAGGCCATAGCCTTCGTAGTCGGCGGACCCGCTCCAGTCGTAATAGGTGCTCATGTTGAACTGCCCATGTTCGCTGAACTGATAGTCGGTGCCCAGATTGATGCGGCCGCCTTCGGTTCTGTCGTCCGAGGGGAAGGGCTGATCCGCTCGTGATCCGCGGATGGCCGATCTGAGGAGTTCGAGCCCTCCGGTGACCTCGAGGCGCTTGGCGGGATCCGTCAGGGCGATGTCATGGGCGAAGTTGAGACCGACCGAGAGCTGCTCGATCTCGAGCCGCTGTGCGCCGATCCGGTTTCCGAGGCTGTCGGTGTACGGCTTCTGGCGGTCCTGCACGTTGGAGTAGCTCAGGCTCGGAAAGAGCGTGGTGCTCCCGTAGACCGCTTCGCCCGACAGGCGCAGGCGGGCAAGCTGGCGTTCGGTGTCGAAGTCGTCGCGATAGGTCCCGAGCGGCGAAATCGTGTTGGAGCTGGCGCCTTGCAGGAACATCCCTTCGAGAAAGATCGGCTGGTCGAGAGGCTTCATCACGACATAGGGCCCGGCGAGCCAGCCGTCGCCCTCGACCTCTGTTTCGTCCTCGGTCTGGCGGAATTGGTCGAGCTCGACCATCATCCCGACCAGAATGTCCTTTGATAGGCGGGTATGCGCGCCGACGGCCGCGAAAGTGTAGCGCCCGTCGGCCCCGTCCAGATCGGACCAGTTCGTGCTGAGCGTCATCCAGGCTGACCGATCGGCCCCCATCGGGCTGGAGAAGGCGAGCGCCCCGTCTTCACCGCTTGCCTTAAGGCTGAAGGCGCCAGAGCCGCCTCCGGTCAACAGGCCCGACAGCGTGGGCTGATTGGCCAGGAGCTGGCGGGACCGGGCCTCCATCATTTTCGAGATCGCGGCCCGGGTCCGCGCTACGATCTGGTTGCCGATCACCAGCACATCGGAGGCTGCGTTGCCGTTTCCGGCTGCGTCCGTTGCGACACTGGCGGCCAGGCTGATCGCGACATCGCCGCCGCCTGTGGCGCTGATCGTGGCTGTGTAATCCGCCCCGGCGCCGGTCAGGTTTCCGGCGGTGCCGTTCGTGACGGTGACGTCGCTGACCTCGAACCCGGTGACGGCTTCGGAGAAGCGGATCGCGATCGGGAATGTGGTGCGGCCGGTGATATCGGAAGTCTGGCTTGTGATCTCGACGGTGGGCGCGGTGCCGTCGAAGCTGGCCGTGACCGTCCCGGACCCGGCAGCGTTGAAGACGCCTTCCGTGCTGGAGAATGCGCCGGCCGCCACAGACAGGGAGATTTCACCATCGGCAAGGGGCGTCAGCGTTGCGATATAGCGCGTGCCGCGGCCTGCGAGCGTTGCCGCCGCATTGGTCAGGGACAGATCCTCAACCGTGAAATCGGTGCTGGGCACGCTGAGGGTGATTGCGGAGGTGAACACCCCACCGCTGGGCCCGGAGAGCGCCCCGACGGTGACGGTCGGCGCCAGACGGATATCCAAAACGAAGGGCGGCGGCGCGAGGGTGCCGTTTCCGGCGGTATCCTCTGCTATATCCTCGGCGACCCTGATCACGACGTCATTGCGGCCTGCGGGCAGAAGCACCGCCTCGTAGGTTGCGCCGGAGCCCGAGAAGCTTTCGATCGTCGCGTTTTCGACCAGGATATCGGTCTCTTCGAAGCCGGTGACAGGTTCGCTGAAGGTGAAGGTCACGGTGAAGGGGGTTAGACCGTCGTTTTGCACGTCTTCGCTTGCGATCGTGAGGGTGGGGCGGGTGCCGTCGAAGGTCGTCGAGACGGTGTTCGAGGGGTCGGCATTCGGATCGCCGTTCGCGTTTGAAAAGCGTCCTGCGGGTACGAAGACAGAGATCGCGCCATCGCTGATTGGCGTCAATGTCGCGGTATAGCTGCTGCCGCTGCCCGAAAGGGTCGCGGTGGCATTGGTCAGCGCCAGATCCTCGACGGTGAAGGTCACGCTTGGCGTGTTCAGCGTGATGACCGCCGTGTAGCGGCCATCCACCGGGCCGGTGAGCGCGCCGATCGTTGCCGTCGGAACGGGGCGCACGGGAACCCTTAGGGTCGATGAGGCCGCAGAGGCATTGCCCGAGCTGTCCTGCGCTGCTCCGGCGGGCAGGGCGACGGTGACATCGTCGGATCCGGTGGGGGAGACGGTCGCGCGGAATTCGGTTCCGGCCGCGATCGTCTCAAGTGTGAGGGTGCCATTGCCCACGTCGAAATCATCAGCCGTCAGCCCGGTGACCGCTTCGTCGAACGTGACAGTGACATCGAAACGTCCGCCAGTTGCGACACTGCTGCTGGGAGTTCGGAGCTTCGGCGTGGGCGCCGTGAGATCAAAGATCCCCGTAGCGATATTCGATGCCTGCGCGTTCAGGACACCCACAGCATTGCGGAAGGTGTTTGCAGGCAGGGTTGCGCTGAAGGGGCCCTCGGCGATGGGAGTGATCGTCAGTGTGCCGGTCCGGCCTTGGATGCCGAAGCTTCGCCTGGACACGTTGCTGACGGTGAAGTCCACGAGGCTGAGTTCACCCGGCGCCGGAGCTTGTGAGAGGGTAACAGCCGCGCTGAAGGTGCCATCTGCATTGCGCGTGAACTCACCGATGGTCGCGGTCGGAGGCTCTGAGCGAGGAATGAAGAGGCTTGCCGGCTCTGACGGAGCGCCGGCGCCGTTCGTGAATGCGCCTGCTGGAAATTCCAGAGTTGCGCCCGGCCCGGGCGGCAGTGTTCCTTCGAACCGCCATGTGGTGAAGTCCGATGTTGACGGCGAAACGCTGCCCGCGCTTGGTCTCAACGGACCCTCGAACGCGACCTGTTCGTTGAACTCTGCCAAAACGACGTAGTTCGGGCTGGTCAGGCTGGGCGCCTCTGCCAGTCGCAGAGTGAAGGCAGGGGGCGTAAGTGCAAATGTAGCCGAGACGGTGTTGGAGGGCAGGACATTTCGAATGAAGAACAAGTCTCTTGACGTCAGGGTCTGAGCAACGACTGCGCCTGGCTCGATAACCATCGACACGGGTCCTTCGGACAACGGGGTCAGCGTTGCGGTATAGCTGCGCTCGCTTCCGACCAATGTAGCCGTCGCGTTGGTCAGCGTCAGGCCGTCACGTTGCAACCTAGAAAACGGACCGTCCGAAACGATCGTGATCTGCGCGGTGTATTTTCCATCCACAGGGCCTTGAAGAGGCCCGATGGTGGCCGTCGGCGCGGTACCGGTGTCGCGCACATCGGCGGTCGCGGTGCTGTTGGTCACACCGCTTACCTCCAGGTCGAGGTTCAGCACACGGCCCGTCGATGGGACAATTGCGATGATTTCAACAAAGAAGTTGTCAAGAAAGCCGCCTGCCTCTTCAAAAGGTACCCTGTCTCCCCGACCCTGACTGGGAATACTGACAACAGTCAGGCCGCAGTTTTCGCTGACCCAGTTCGATCGGATGGGGGGCAGGCTGTTTGCGCGAACGCCTCCCAGATAAGCCGACCCGAAGGGATAGACATACGATCCCGGTGTCACGCCGCTTTCCAACCGTATGAACGCGTTGCCGTCCGGTGTGCTGACAACCGCCTCTGCGGTGCAGGTCCCGAAAGCGGCGGTCTCGCGTATTCCGGGAGAATCGTAGGCCTGCGCCGCACCGGCTCCCCATGTCAGGATCACGAGCCCAAGGACCATGGACCGCAGAATCTGCGCCCAGGTTGCAGCAATTTTTTTCATTCGTCCTGTCCGTCAAATTACCAATACGAAACGCCCCTGAGAGCAGGCGTTAACGATTGGTTCAGGGTCTGAGTAGTTCCCAATTGGGGACCCCTGCGCGCGCCTGTCTGGGTTCTGTCGCGGACGTGCAACGGGTCCGGGACGGGGCTCTGCCAGGCCGGTCGGGGAGGTGCATGGACTGGTTTTTCGCTGTGACATCCGGTCGTTGCGCTCGCAACAATCGTGTCGACAGGCGCTGTCGCGCATGGGACACTGGCGGGCCATGAACAAGATCGCAGACAGACGCCAGCCGCTTGGGTCCGATGATGAGAGTACCGCCTCGACCGAAGATCTCATTCATCTCATTTACGATACCGCGATCGACAATTCGCTTTGGCCGGAGATGGTTCTGAAGGTCTATGACGCCTTCGAGAAGGACAGCGACGATCCGCACTCGGCCCCGGCCAAGCTGCGGGATCTGCAGGTTCACCTGGCCAAGGGGCTCCAGATCTCCGAACGGATGCTCGAATTGCAGGAGAGGACTGATCTGCAGGATCGTCTGTTGGAAAAGATCGCCTTGCGGGTGGAGTTGTTCGGGCATGACGGGGACCGTCTAAGCGTGCTTGGCGCCGCGCCGGGGGCAGGATTGGTCGATCAGGGCAGTGCCCACACCTTCGTTCTGGATGCGGAGCGCGTGAAGGAGCTTGGCCTGCCGCCGCGAGTGGCCTCTGCGCGGATCGGTTTGACCCATGCGCCCGAGGAGATCGCGGCGAGCATCGGCCGGGATCTGCCTCTGCGCCCGTCGCGTCAAAAGCTCCTTGGCGGGTTCCTGCGCCATGGCAATCTTCGCCGTGCGGCCGAAGATCAGGGGCTGAGCTACGAGACGGCGCGCACCTATTTCAAGGATATCTGCGAGGAGGTCGGCGTGAGCGGGCAGGTCGAGCTGCTTCGCCGCGTTCTGCTGAATCCCGCGCGCCTGCTGCGCGCGCAGGCGGATCAGGCGGGGCGCCCGGATGTGCGGCGCCTGATCGAGCATCCCGAGGGCGGGCAGATCGAGATTTTCCAGCTTGGCCGGGAAGATGCCTATCCGATCATACATTTCGATGCGCTTTCGGGCGGTGCCCTCGATCTGCTGGGGCATCCGGAGCGGTATCGGCCCGTTCTCGAGAGGTTGGGCGCGCGGATCATCCTGCCCTGCCGGCCCGGTCATTTCAGATCGAGCTATCGCCATCTCTGCGGGGCCAGCGGCTATGCGGCGGATCTGAAGATCATCTGCGAGGCGCTGGAGATCGACCGATTTTCCATCCTTGCCTATTCCTACGGATCCATCGCGGCACTGGGCGCGGCCTTCGAGCTGCAGGAGAGGGTCGATCGCGTCGTTCTTGCCTCGGTCTGCTATCCGGATTTCGTTGCCAGCGACTGGCGGGAGCGGGATTTCTTCTATCAGGTCACGCATATGATCGGGCGCCGGTGGCCCGGGTTGCACCGGCGGGTCATTCCGTTTCTGACGAAATCGGTTCTGCAGAATGTCGACGGATACGCCTATCGGGCGGCGGCGCAGGCGCGCTGCGCGCAGGAAAAGGCGATCTTGCTTGATCCCGTTGTCCGCACAAGGTCTCGCGAGATGCTCGAAGAGCGGATCGCCCAAGGCATGAACGGGCTGATCCAAGAATACCGGATCGCGGCGCAGATGCTCGATTTCGATGTGACAAGGCTGGATGTGCCGATCGCGCTGTTTCATGGCGCCTGCGATCAGATCAACCCGCTGGACGGCGCCCGAGCGCTGGCGGAGCGGCTGCCGAACGGTACCCTGACGGAGGTGCCGGACCGAGGTCACGCCTTCATCTATGCCGACTGGGACTGGCTGTTGCGGGCTGCGGTCGGGGCGGGCTTTTCCATTCCGCCATCGAAGCGGGGGGAGATGCTTTTAGAGGCCGGGTAGGGCCCGGAGGACAAGGCATCTGTCGGGAGTTTGCGGGTCAATCCGTTCCCCGCACGGCAGCGGCAATGTCAACGCATTGTCGTGGGCTAGTTCTTGAGTTGCTTGAGCAGATCCAGACGGTCGCTCGATTGCCAGGATTCCACGATGCGCCCGTCTTCGACGCGGTGAACGGCGATGGCCTTGAAGCTGATATCGCGGCCCGTGGCGATCTGGCCGAGGATCTCGCCCGTATGCGTCCCGCTGACGCGCCCGATCACCGTGACCACATCATCTGAGACATGCACGTCATCCACGTCAAAGCGGATATTGCTCATGCCGGATCGGTATTCGTCCAGAACGCTGCGCAGGCCCTCGGCGTCGATCTCGGTCGTGCCGCCCGCAAGGCCGTAGCCGACCCAGTCTTCGGCCAGCATCTCCATCATGCCGCCGTCATCGGAGGTATTTATCGCCTCGTAGTAGCGGTCCACCATGTCGAGGGCCATGTCCCTGTCCAGAAGAGGCGAGGCCAAGGCATCCGCAAAATGGCCCACATCCGGCGCCGCGGAGCGCAAGCGGACATAGCCAAGGACGAGGTTGTCCCGGTCCGGGTCCAGAACGAGCGTTTCACCCTCGAAGACGCGGAACTGCGTCAGCTCTTCGATATTGGTGTAGTGGCTGATGATGAGAAGCGGTCCGGAGCGTCCGGGATCGCCGTCCCAGCTTGAGATCAGTGCTTCGAGCGGGGTCACATCGGTCGATCCCTGGAGCGAGAGCAGAAGGTTCAGGCCCGGTTCGGTTCGGACCGGCATGGCGGCGGCCAGATCGGGGTCGATGCGGGCGATGCCTTTGAGAAGGGCGCGGACCGTTTGCTGGTTGCGGCACCATTCGCTGACCACGATCCGGGCGGGCAGAACCTCGTTTTGGGCCAGAAGCGTACCCAGATCGCGCATTTGGGCGATCCCCTCTTCGATCATCACGCGCTGGTTCGCGCAATCGGTCGGGGCGACCTCCTTGCGGTCGAGATTAGACCAGTCCGTGGGTCCATGCCGCATCAGCCAGACCACGTCATCGCGCAGGAACATCTCTTCGACCTGCTGGAACGGCTCGAATTGGAGGGCGTCGTCCACCCTTGGGCCTGACTCAGATGCGGACAGATCGGAGGGCATCCCCATCTCGCCCATATGAGGAGAGACCTGCGTCATGCCCGAAAGGGGGGCGGTGTCCTGTGCCGGAAGAGGCAGCGGAGCCATGGCGATAGCGGCGGTGAGGCAGAAGGATCGGATCAAAGGGCACCTCATGGGTCGGTTTACGGATCGAGGGTCGCGAGGTAGGCGACCACATCCGCCACGTCCTGCGGATCGGTCAGAACGCCGGCCTTGCGCGTTCCGGGGAGCACCGCTCCGGGTTCGAGCAGGTAGGCGGAGAGGGTGGATCTGTCCCAGGTCAGATCGGACTGGGAGAGCGCATCCGAATAGCGAAAGCCTTCTGCCGCGCCAGCGGGTCGTCCGATCAGGCCGACAAGGTGCGGCCCGGCACCGTTGCGGTCTTCGGCGACCGCATGGCAGGCGGCGCAGCGCATGAAGATCGTCTCGCCGCGCGCGGGATCGCCGTCCGCCTCCTGCGGCCATGCTTGCTGAGGGGAGAGCAACGGGAGGATGATGGCCAGGAGGCGGACGACGTTCGTGCGGCGCTTGCGCGGCCGGAGGGTGAGGGCCGCGCGCATCAGGCCAGCCCGTGGTCGGAGAGCGGCAGGGATCTGATGCGGCGGCCCGTGGCGGCAAAGACGGCGTTGCAGACCGCGCCCGCCAGCGGCGGAACGCCGGGTTCGCCCACACCGCCCAGGGGGGCGCCGGTCTCGACGATGGCGACGGCGACCTCGGGCGCCTCGTCGATGCGGATCAGCGGATAGTCGGTGTAGTTCGACTGCACCGCCGCGCCGTCCTGCAAGGTGATCTTGGCCCGCAGGGTCGGGCCGAGCGCATCGATCACGGAGCCCTGGATCTGCGTCTCGACCTGACCGGGATGGATCGCGCGCCCACAATCGATGGCGGCGAAGACGCGGGGGACCGTCACGCGATCCCCGGCCATCGTGACTTCGGCCACCTGGGCCACCATGCTGCCGTAGGAGCCGACGACGGAGATGCCGCGATGGACGCTATCGGGGGCCGGATCGTTCCAGTCGGCCATCTCGGCCGCACGCTCCAGAACGGGGCGGGCGCGGCTGTCGGAAGGCAGGTTCAGCAGACGGAAGGCCAGCGGGTCCATGCCGGCGGCCTCGGCCAGTTCGTCGATAAAACTTTCCATCCAGTAGCCGGTGAAACTGGTGGCTATCGCGCGCCAGGCCGACAGGGGCACGGGGATATCCACGACTGCGTGATCGACAGCATAGTTCGGCACGGCATAGGGCTGATCCACCAGACCCAGCAGGGAGAACGGATCCATGTTGTTCTCCTGCACAATGGCCGCGCCCATCTGCGGGCCCGCCACCCGAACCGTCATCGCGGTGATGCGGCCCTCCGCATCGACAGAGCCGCGAAACCGTGCCTGCATTGTCTGGCGGTACATCCCGAAGCGGGTGTCATCCTCGCGCGACCAGATGACCTTGACAGGGCGTCCGCCCAATGCGCGTGAGGCGAGGATGGCCTGAGCCGCATCGTGGTGCCAGGTCTTCCGACCGAAGCCGCCGCCCAGATAGGTCGTGTTGATGAAGAGCTCGTCCGATGGAATACCAAGCTCACGCTCGAGCATCATCCGCTTCCAGTCATGGCCCTGCGTTCCGGCCCAAAGCTCGGTGCGCCCCTCGGTGGCCTGCGCCGTGCAGGTGATCGGCTCCATGCAGGCATGGGCGAGCATCGGAACCTGATAATCGGCCTCGATCACTGTCTCGGCAGCGTCCAGCGTTCCCAGGGGATCGCCCCGCTGGAGTGTCATGGGCACGCCGGCCCGGTCCAGCCCCTCGGCGATGCGCGCGTTGAGCGTCGCCTCATCCAGCGCGTCATGTTCGGTCGCCGTGAAGGTGATATCGAGCGCGTCGGCCGCCTGTCTGGCCTGCCACCAGCTATCGGCCACCACGACGGCGCCGCGCGGCACGGGAACCACCGCCAGAACGCCGGGCATGTCTATGACACTGGCCTCGTCCATCGCCTCGACCTCTGCGGAAAAGACAGGGGCCATGCGCGGGGCGGCATAGGCCATGTCGGGCAGGCTCACGTCGATGGCATATACCGCTTCGCCTCGCGTCTTGGCGGGCGTGTCGAGGCGGGGCACGTTCGTGCCGGTGAGGGTCCGCTCGGCCTCGGGGCGCAGCTTTGGCTCTGCGGGGACGGGCAGCAGGCGTGCGGCGGGCACGAGGTCGGCAAAAGGGATCGCCCGGTTCGTGTCGGCATGCATGATCATCCCGTCTCGCGCGACAAGATCATATTTGGGCACACCCAACTGGGTCGCGGCGGCCTGGGTCAGCATCATCCGCATCTGCGCCGCCGACCGCCGCATCGGGTCATGAAAGAACCGGATCCCGTAGGAGCCCACGGACCGCATCTGTCCAAATGGCAGGCGGTAGGGATCGGAGGGCTGCTGCGGCATGACGATCTGGATCGACTGCCAGTCGGCGCCAAGCTCTTCGGCGAGGATCATGGCCTGGCCGGTATGGGTGCCTTGCCCCATTTCGCAGGTCGGCAGGACGCAGGTGACACGGCCATCGGTGTCGATCTGCAAAAAGGCATCGGGCCAGCGTTCCAGTTCGGGGGCCTGCGGGGGCAACGTCTGCGAGACTGCCGGACGGGCCAGAGGTATGGTCAGCGCGGCGGCGGCTCCGGCCAGGAAGGTGCGGCGGGACGGTGTGACGGTCATGGGCTCTGTCCTTAGCTGCGGGCGATTTCGGCGGCACGCTTGGCCGCGGCGCGGATGCGGTTGTAGACCCCGCAGCGGCACAGATTGCCGGAGAGATAGGCGTCGATATCGGCATCGGTTGGATCGGGCACCTCGCGGATCATCGCGGCGGTCGCCATGATCTGGCCCGACTGGCAGTAGCCGCATTGCGGCACGTCGACCTCGATCCAGGCCTGCTGGACGGGATGATTTCCATCCGGTGCCAGCCCCTCGATCGTCGTGATCTCGCCGTCGGCCGCGGCATCGAGCGGCAAGGCGCAGGACGGGACCGGCTGTCCATTGAGATGCACGGTGCAGGCCCCGCAGGCCCCCACGCCGCAGCCATACTTCGTGCCCGTCAGGCCAAAGCGTTCGCGGATCACCCATAACAGCGGGGTCGCGGGGTCGGCGTCGGATGTGACGGCCTCTCCATTCAAGGTAAAGTCGGTCATGTCATCTCTCCGGTTCGGTCTTGTCCCGAAGAGAATGGCGCCTGGGCGGCAGAGGTCTTGCACGCGATTCCGGAAGGCTGTCACCGGAGACCTGCGCGTAGGCTTTTTAACGCATCTCGCTTGGGCTCGCCCCGAAGCGGGCGCGGAAGAGGCGGGACATGTGGCTGTGGGAGGAGAAGCCGCACGCGAAAGCGATCTGGCTGAGCGACAGGCGCGGGCCGGCCAGCAGGAGGCGCGCCCGCTCGAGCCGGCGGGCGCGGACATAGGCGAAGACGGGCTGGCCGGTGAAGGCACGGAAGGCCGACTGGAACCAGGATGGACTCATGCCCGCGACATTTGCGATCGCGGCGATGGAGAGATCCTCGGCCAGGTTCGCCTCGATATAGTCGATGGCGCGGTCGATGCGGGGGTCGGTATTGGCGAGCGATGGGGCTTGTCCGGCCAGTTGAGCGGTGGTGAGCGCGGTGGCGAAGATCGCGATGCTCATCCCTTCGACAAAGAGCCGATCGGGTATGCCGAAGCGCAGATGCGAAATCAATTGCCGTCCTAGACGCGCGGTTTGTGGCGCGGGTCGATAGTCGACGAAATCCGTCGGGATCCCGCCTGTCTCCAGCCGTTCGCTTGCCAGCGCCGTGACATGATCGGGATCGAATTCCATCACAAGACCCCAATCGATATTCGTCGTACGCAAGCGAAGTTCAGTGTCGGGAGGCCCCCAGCTCACACTGTCGGCCGGGACCGTTTGGGTCCTTATTCGATCAGAATTCACCGCCAGGTCATGTGAGACCGGGTTGAGATTCACATCAATGATGAGGGGCTTCATGAAATAGGCCACCTCAGCCGGGCCAGGCGGGAGGGCGAGCACACGCAGGCCCGACCGGGCAAACTCGTGCTCGAACTGAGGCAGGTGTCTTACAGGCGTTCCGTGAAACGGGATGTGGATCGAATGGGTCATCGTCGTGATGCTCCTTCACCTGAAAAAAATCCGTCGTCTGCGAATCTCGTATCCAGTTGGATACAAGATTCGCCACTTACAAGGAATTGCGATGATACGCCGCAAAAATGCAGCTTAGGGTTCAACCCTGGGTGAGGCCTGGCCCGCTATGGGCGGTGCGCCGTCCGGCGGTTGGATCGAGAGGTGAGACCCAGTCCGTCTGCGGCGACACTCTCTTCAGTAGAGAGACCTGGGGGGCGAGCGGGCGGAGCCCGGAGGATCAATCGGTCGCGGATTGGGGAGGGAGAGGTCCCGGCTCGGGGGCCGGGACGGTATGGGACGGCTGGCGGTGCGCTTGGGAGGGCGGCCGGATGCCTGCCGCATTTGCGGCGCAAACGCTTACCGGCCTGCGCCACTGCGTTGCAGTGACGTGGATCATGTGAATTTGCGGAAGAGTTTGGTCTGGTCGAACATGTCCTCGAGGGTTTCCATCCGGGGGCGGGTGTCGTCCCAGTTGAGGGTCTGGACGGCGGAGATCATCGTTTCGATCAAAAGCAGGATCGTCACCGCGGAATCCCAGGCGGAGGGGACAACGATGCGGCTGCTCAGGCAGATCTCGGAGAGTGTATGGACCGGGGAACGCCACTGGTCGGTGAAGAGGATGATCCGCGCGCCGCGCTCGCGAGCCATGCGGGCAAGCTTGAGCGTGTTCGCCTCGTAGCGGCGCACGTCGAAGATCGCGACGACATCGCCTTCGCGCAGGTCCAGAAGGTCGTGCGGCCATGTGTTGGAGGTCGAGCGGATATGCGTCACGTCGCGCCGGATGACCTGCATGTGCAGGAAGAGGTATTCGGCCATGGTGTGGGTGATGCGCCCGCCGACGATATGGAGCCGATGATCGGTATCCGCGAGAAGGGCGCAGGCGGCATCGAAATCGGCGGTGTCGATTTGGGCCAGCGAGTGGCGGATATTGTCGATCACGGCATCGGTGAACCGGTTGAGCACATGGGCGGAGGGGGCGCCTTCGGCCCAGGTGTCGTGTTTGGCGATGGGGGTCGTGCCCTTGGCCTTGAGCTCTTCGCGCAGGTCGGACTGGAAGTCGGGATAACCCTTGAAACCGAGCTTTTGCACCATGCGGGCAACAGTTGGCGCGGAGACGCCAGCGTCCCGGGCCAAAGCCGAAAGCGGCCCCAGACCCGAGGCCGGGTAGTTGTCGAGGATCGACTGGGCCAGCTGACGTTCGGCCCGGGTGAGCCGGTCGAGCTGACTTTGGATGCGGTCGGCGATGGTCAGCGGGCTGTCGGACAAGGGGATGCCTCTTTTTTGAAGAGTTTTGTTTCAGGCGCGGCCACTCTGAACGGAATCTTACACTATTTTGTTGACAGCGGGGCGTCAGGCAAGACCTTTGTTCCTTAAGGGGATCATGATGACGCCAGGGCACCGCGCAGATTACGAGCCTAGATCGGGGGCGGCGGTCTATCGATCGACGGTCGATGGACGCTCTTCGGTGCTGCTGGTCTGCGAGCATGCGAGCCGGTTTATCCCCGAAGATCTGAACGGGCTAGGACTGCCCGAGAACCTGCTCGAGGCGCATATCGCCTGGGACCGGGGCGCGTTCGGGGTTGCGGCGCGGCTGTCGGAGCGGCTGGACGCGCCGCTTTTGTCGGGCGGGATTTCGCGGCTGGTCTATGACTGCAACCGGCCGCCGACGGCGGAAGATGCGATCCCGGTCGTCAGCGAGGTGCATGAGATCCCAGGGAATGCGGGGTTGCCCGCGGAGGCGATCCTGAAGCGGATCGAGGGGATTTACCGTCCGTTTCATGCCGCCGTCGAGGCCGCTTTGGAGGAGCCGGGGCGCCGGGTTCTGGTAACGGTTCACAGTTTCACTCCGGTTTATCGGGGTGTGCCGCGGGCGGTGGAGATCGGCGTGCTGCACGGCGCGGATGCGCGGCTGGCCGATGCGCTGCTGGATCTGGCGCCGGACGATCTGCGGATGGAGCGCAACGCGCCTTACGGGCCCGAGGACGGAGTCTTGCACACGCTGGAGGAGCATGCCGCGCCGCGCGGTCTGCTCAATGCGATGATCGAGATCCGGAGCGATCTGATCGAGACGGCGAGCCAGCAGGAGGAGATGGCCGGCCGGCTGGCGGATTGGCTCGAGGCGGCCCTAGCGCGCTGCGAGGCCCCCGCATGCTAGGGGCGGTGCGAGGCTATGTGCGCGCGGTGGATGCGGTGAATTATCGGATCGGGCGGGTCGTGATGTACGGGATCTTCGTGCTGATGGGGATCCTGCTGTGGTCGTCGGTGTCGAAGACGTTCTTTGTGCCGTCGCTCTGGACGCTGGAGCTCGCCCAGTTCGCGATGGTCGCCTATTATGTGCTGGGCGGGCCTTACGCGATCCAAATGGGATCGAATGTGCGGATGGATCTGCTCTATGGGGGCTGGTCGCTGCGGCGGAAGGCCTGGGCCGATCTGATCACGGTGCTGTTCCTGATCTTCTATCTGGGCGTAATGCTTTATGGGGCTCTTGGTTCGACCGCCTATTCGCTGGGCTATTGGGGGAGCGAGCCGCTGTCCTTCTTTGCCGGGTTGGTGACCGGCAGCGAAGAGGTCGGGCGGATGGAGCAAAGCCCGTCGGCCTGGCGTCCCTATCTCTGGCCGATCAAGGCGGTGATGGCTTTGGGGCTGTTCCTGATGCTGCTGCAATGCCTGTCAGAGCTGGGCAAGGACGTGCTGCGCCTGAAGGGGGAAGCGGTCTGATGCCCTATGAGCTGATCGCGACGCTGATGTTTGCCTCGATGATGTTGATGCTGATGACGGGGCAGCGCGTTTTCGGGGCCATCGGGTTTGTCGCCGTGGTGGCCGCGCTGCTGCTGTGGGGGGACCGGGGCGGGTACGATCTGGGCTTTGCGGCGGCGATGAAGCTGATGAAATGGTATCCGCTGCTGACGCTGCCGATGTTCATCTTCATGGGCTATGTGCTGTCCGAGAGCCGTATCGCGGACGATCTTTACCGCATGTTTCATGTCTGGATGGGCGGGCTGCGCGGCGGGCTCGCGATCGGGACGATCGGGCTGATGGTGCTGATTTCGGCGATGAACGGGCTGAGCGTCGCGGGGATGGCGATCGGGGCGACGATCGCGCTGCCGGAGCTGCTCAAGCGCGGATACGACAAGCGGATGGTGACGGGGGTCGTGCAGGCGGGATCGTCGCTGGGGATCCTTGTGCCGCCGTCTGTGGTGCTGGTCCTGTACGCGATGATCGCGCGGCAGCCGGTGGGGCAGCTGTGGCTCGCAGGCGTGATCCCGGGGCTGATGATGGCGGTGCTGTTCGTTGTCTATATCGTGGTGCGCTGCCGGGTGAACCCGGTGCTGGGACCCGTTCTGGACGAGGACGAGCGCAACCTGCCGCGCGGGGAAAAGCTGCGGCTGCTGCGCGCCGGGATCCTGCCGATTGTGATCTTCGCGACGATGATGGTGCCCTTCGTCAACGGCTGGACGTCGCTGGTGGAAAGCTCGGCCATCGGGGCGCTGGCGGCGTTTCTGGCAGCGGTGCTGAAGGGGCGGATGACGCGGGAGGTGTTCGAGAATTCGGTGCGCAACACGCTGGGGATCACCTGCATGTTCATGTGGATCATCCTTGCGGCGTTGGCCTTTGGTGCCGTGTTTGACGGGCTGGGCGCGGTGAAGGCGATTGAGGCGCTCTTTACCGAGCAGCTGCATCTGGGGCCGTGGACGATCCTGATCCTCATGCAGTTGAGCTTTATCATCATGGGCACATTTCTGGATGACACGGCGATGCTGGTGATCGTCGCGCCGCTTTATGTGCCGCTGGTCGGGGAGCTGGGCTTCGATCTGATCTGGTACGGGATTCTTTACACGATCACGACGCAGATCGCGTATATGACGCCGCCCTTCGGCTATAACCTGTTCCTGATGCGCGCGATGGCCCCGCCCGAGATCGGGTTGCGGGATATCTATGCGTCGATCACGCCGTTTGTGCTCGTGATGGTTCTGGCGCTGGCGCTGGTGATGAGCTTTCCGGGGCTCGCGACATGGCTGCCGGGGTATGTCTATGGGAATTGAGAATCTTGTCCGCGCGATGAACGAAGGGCAGCCCCCGGCCGCGGGTGGGGGTGAAGCCCCCGCCCATGGGGGCGGTCGGGGGCTGCCCGGCGGTGCCGGGCGAGACATTTGGCACGGGCTGCAAGCCCGGGCCGCGCCCGACCCTCCCCACGGGAGGGCGCTTTGGCGATGTCCCCCGCAGTATGGGCGACTTCCGTGCTTTGACGCGCTTTCATCAAACATCTGGCACGAGCGCCCACCCAGGGTCGGGCGCGTCCCTTATCACCAAGATCCGCATCCAAGCGGGCATCCTATTCAGCAAGGAGACACTCCATGACGACAAGACGCAAGTTCCTGACCGCCGCGGCGGCGGTGCCAGCAGCGGGCCTCGCGGCGCCTGCCATTGCGCAGAACAAGATCACCTGGCGAATGCAGACCTATGCCGGGGCGGCTTTGGCGGCCGAGGTGATCGATCCGGCGATCCGGATGTTCAACACGATTGCGGGCGACCGGATGGAGATCGAGCTGTTCTATGCCGATCAGCTTGTTCCGACTGGAGAGCTGTTTCAGGCGCTTCAGCGCGGCACCATTGATGCGGTGCAGTCGGACGATGACAGCATGGCCTCGCCCACCGAAGTGACGGTCTTTGGCGGGTATTTCCCGTTCGCCAGCCGCTACAGCCTTGATGTGCCGGTGCTGTTCAACCGCTACGGGCTGAACGAGATCTGGGACGAGGAATATTCCAAGGTCGGGGTCAAACATGTCTCGGCAGGCGCCTGGGATCCGTGCCACTTCGCGACCAAGGATCCGATCCGCTCGCTTGCCGATCTGGAAGGCAAGCGGGTTTTTACCTTCCCGACGGCGGGCCGGTTCATGAGCCAGTTCGGCGTCGTGCCCGTGTCGATCCCGTGGGAGGACGTGGAGGTCGCGCTGCAGACCGGAGAGCTGGACGGCATCGCGTGGTCGGGGATCACCGAGGATTACACGGTCGGCTGGGCCGATGTGACCAATTACTTCCTGACCAACAACATCTCGGGCGCGTGGATCGGGCATTTCTTTGCCAATATGGAGCGCTGGAACGAGTTGCCGGAGGATCTTCAGACGCTGTTCCGCGTGTGCTGCGAGCAGTCGCATTACTATCGCCAGCACTGGTATTGGGGCGGCGAGGCGGATCTGCGCGTGAACGGGCCCAAAATGGAGCTGACGTCGATCCCCGACGAGGAATGGGCGACGGTCGAGGCGAAGGCGCGCGAGTTCTGGGACGAGATCGCGCAGGAGAGCGAGACCAAGGCGCGGGTCGTGCAGATCTTCAAGGACTACAACGCGCTGATGGAGTCTGCCGGGCGGCCTTATCGCTACGGCTGAGACGACGCTATCCGGGGGCGGCGCGCTGCCCCCGGCCCCTAGACGAATTGGACTTGAGACATGCCCGGCACCCTCAGCTTTGACGATCTTTCGGCCCGCGTATCGGAGGGCAGCATCGATACGGTGCTGGTCTGCCTTGTGGACATGCAAGGGCGGCTGATGGGCAAGCGCTTTCACGCGGCCAATTTCATCGAGTATTCCCATGCGGAGACGCATTGCTGCAATTACCTGCTGGCCACCGATCTGGAGATGGCAACACCAGATGGCTATGCGGCGACGAGCTGGCAGTCGGGCTATGGCGATTATGTGATGAAGCCCGATCTTTCGACGATCCGGCAGATGCCGTGGCTCGAGGGGACGGTGATGGTCCTGTGCGATGTGCTGGATCACCATACGCATGATGCCGTGCCGCATGATCCGCGCGCGGTGCTCAAAAAGCAGATCACGCGGCTTGAGGGGCTGGGCTTTACCGCGATGATGGCGACGGAGCTGGAGTTTTTCCTGTTCGAGCGGTCCTTCGACGATCTGCGGCGGGACGGGTATCGCGATCTGGTGCCGATCTCGGGGTATAACGAGGATTACAACATCCTTCAGACGACGAAGGAAGAGGCGATCATGCGCCCCTTGCGCAACCATCTTTATGCGGCGGGGATCCCCGTCGAGAACACCAAGGGCGAGGCCGAGGCGGGGCAGGAGGAGCTGAATATCCGCTATGCCGAGGCTCTCGCCTGTGCCGATCATCACACGATTGCCAAGCACGCGGTCAAGGAGATCGCCTGGCAGCAGGGGCACGCGGCGACGTTTCTGCCGAAATGGGATCCGGCGCGGGTCGGCAGTTCGAGCCATGTGCATCAGTCGCTCTGGAAGGGCGATGCGCCTGCCTTCTACGACGAAGGCGCGGATCATGGCATGTCGGATCTGATGACGCGCTATATGGCGGGGCTAATTGCCTATGCGCCTGATTATACGGTGTTTTTGGCGCCTTACGTGAACAGTTATAAGCGGTTCCTGAAGGGGACCTTTGCGCCGACCAAAACGGTGTGGTCGGTGGACAACCGGACGGCGGGGTTCCGGCTTTGCGGTGAGGGGACCAAGGGGGTCAGGGTCGAGTGCCGGATCGGCGGGTCTGATATGAACCCCTATCTGGCACAGGCCGCGATGCTGGCGGCCGGGATCAAGGGGATCGAGGACGGGCTGGAGCTGGCTGCTCCGACGCGCGGGGATGTCTATGACGAGGCGGCCGCGACAGAGATCCCGAGGACTTTGCGCGCGGCGAAAGAGACGTTGCGGGGATCGAAGATGCTGCGCGACGCGATGGGGGATGATGTGATCGATCATTATACACGGGCGGCGGAATGGGAGCAGGAAGAGTTCGACAAGGCGGTGACCGATTGGGAAATCACCCGCGGTTTCGAGAGGGCTTGAGATGATCCGGTGTGTGTCTCCGATCGATGGCTCGGTTTATGCCGAACGTCCGGTTCTGTCTGCCGCGGCGGGTTTCGAGGCTGTCGCGCGGGCGCGGGCGGCGCAGGCGGATTGGGCGGCGCGGCCTTTGGCGGAGCGGGTGGATCTGGTTCTGGCCGGGGTCGCCCGGGTGGGCGAGATGAACGACGAGATCGTGCCCGAGCTGGCCTGGCAGATGGGGCGGCCCGTCCGCTATGGCGGCGAGTTCGGCGGGTTTACCGAGCGGGCGAGCTATATGGCCGAGATCGCCGGGGAGGCGCTGGCCCCGATCGAGGTGGAGGAGAGCGGGGCGTTCCGGCGTCGGGTCAAGCGAGTGCCGCATGGGGTCGTTCTGGTGATCGCGCCTTGGAATTATCCTTACATGACGGCGATCAATACCGTGGCTCCGGCTTTGATCGCGGGCAATGCGGTGATGCTGAAACATGCCTCGCAGACGCCTCTGGTGGGCGAGCGAATGGCGCGGGCGTTCCACGAGGCGGGGGTGCCACGAGAGGTTTTTCAGAACGTCTTTCTGGATCATCAGACCACGAGTGAGCTGATCGGCGCGCGCAGTTTCGGGTTCGTCAACTTCACCGGGTCGGTCGCGGGCGGGCAGGCCATCGAGCGGGCGGCGGCAGGCACGTTCACGGGACTGGGGCTTGAGCTGGGCGGGAAGGATCCCGGCTATGTGATGGAGGATGCCGACCTCGAGGCGGCGGCGGAGACGCTGATCGACGGGGCGATGTTCAATTCGGGCCAGTGCTGCTGCGGGATCGAGCGGATTTACGTGGCTGAGCCGCTGTTTGACGCGTTCGTGGAGAAGGCGGTGGCGATTGTGGAGGGCTACACGCTGGGCAATCCGCTGGATCCCGAGACGACGCTGGGGCCGATGGCTCAGGCGCGGTTCGCGGAGGAGGTGCGCGCGCAGACCGCCGAGGCGGTGGCAGCGGGCGCGACGGCTCTGATCGATCCGGGGCGCTTCCCGCGCGACGGCGGGGCCTATCTGATGCCGCAGATCCTGACGGGCGTGGATCATTCGATGCGGGTGATGCGCGAGGAGAGCTTTGGGCCCGTTGTCGGGATCATGCCGGTGAAGGACGATGACGAGGCTGTGCGGCTGATGAATGACAGCGATTACGGGCTGACGGCGTCGCTTTGGACGGCGGAGACGGACCGGGCCGAGGCGATTGGCGACCGGATCGAAACCGGGACCGTGTTTCAGAACCGCGCCGATTACCTTGATCCCGCGCTTTGCTGGACGGGGTGCAAATCGACCGGGCGGGGTGGCGGTCTGTCGGTGATCGGCTATCACAACCTGACCCGTCCCAAATCCTATCATCTCAAGAAAGCCTGAGCCGATGTTCCTGACTGCCAACTGGTCCTATCCCACTGCCATCCGGTTCGGGGCGGGCCGTATCTCTGAGATTGCGGAGGCCTGTGCAGCGGCGGGGATCAGTAAGCCGCTGCTGGTGACGGATCGGGGGCTCGCGAGCCTGCCGATCACGATCGGGACGCTCGATCTGCTAGAGGCAGCGGGTCTTGGGCGGGCTTTGTTTGCGGAGGTTGATCAGAACCCGACCGAGATCAACGCCGAAGCCGGGATCCGCGCGTTTCGCGAGGGCGGGCATGACGGGGTGATCGCCTTTGGCGGCGGTTCTGGGCTGGATCTGGGGAAGGTCGTGGCCTTTATGGCCGGGCAGACGCGTCCGATCTGGGAGTTCGAGGATGTGGGCGATTGGTGGACCCGCGCCGATGCGGAGGCGATTGCTCCCATCGTGGCTGTGCCGACGACCGCCGGGACAGGCTCGGAGGTCGGGCGGGCCAGCGTCATCACCAACAGCGAGACGCATGAAAAGAAGATCATCTTTCACCCGAAGATCCTGCCGACGGTGGTGATCTGCGATCCGGAGCTGACGGTGGGGATGCCGCCTGCGATCACGGCGGGGACGGGGATGGATGCCTTTGCCCATTGCCTCGAGGCGTTCTGTTCGCCGCATTATCACCCGATGAGCCACGGGATCGCCCTGGAGGGGATGCGGCTGGTCAAGGAGAACCTACTGAAGGCGTTCAAGGACGGCAGCGATATCGAGGCCCGGGCGCATATGATGTCGGCGGCGGCGATGGGGGCGACGGCGTTCCAGAAGGGACTGGGCGCGATCCATGCGCTGTCCCATCCGATCGGGGCGGTGCATCACACCCATCACGGGACGACCAATGCGGTGGTGATGCAGCCGGTGCTGATGTTCAACAAGTCCAAGGTGCGGCGGTCCTTGGCGCGAGCGGCGAACTACCTGAGCATCGCGGGCGGGTTCGACGGGTTCTATGCCTATGTGGGCGAGCTGAATACCGCTTTGGGGATCCCCAAGACACTGACCGAGCTGGGCGTGGCCGATCCGGATCTGGATGCGCTGGTGACGTCGGCCCTGGCCGATCCCAGCTGCGGGGGCAATCCGGTGAAGATGACCGCGAAGAACACGCGCGAGCTGCTGGAGAGCTGTTTCTAGGGCGCTCCCTTTTTGCATCACCGGTCCGAGGAAGCGTTTGGGACGCTCGACGGGCGCGCGGCGGGGCGGCTAGAACGCGTCAGGGCAGGACGGTGAGGATTGGTGTGTTCGGAGAAGGAACGGCAGCGCGCGGCGCCGCGGCATCGATTGCGGGCCGGTTTCTGGCGGGGTTTGCCAAATTCGTGACGGCTCCGCGGATTGAGTGGCGCGGCGTAGCGCCGACGGCGCGGCAGCGGATCTATTTCGCGAACCATTCCAGCAATGGCGATGCGGTTCTAATCTGGGCGGCGCTGCCCGGTGCGGCGCGGCGGCGGGCGCGGCCGGTGGCGGCGGGGGATTACTGGCTGACCAGCAAGCTGCGCACCTTCATCGGGCGGGACGTCTTTCGGGCGATCCTGATCGAGCGTCGGCCGGATGAGCGGACGGATGATCCGCTGGAGCTGATCGGGGAGGCTTTGACGAACGGGGATTCGCTGATCCTGTTTCCGGAGGGGCGGCGCAACGATACCGAAGCGCGATTGCTGCCGTTCAAGTCGGGGATCTATCATCTGGGGCAGGCGCATCCAGGCGTGGAGCTGGTACCGGTCTGGGTCGCCAACCTCAACCACGTGATGCCGCGCGGGGAGGTCGTTCCGATCCCGCTGATCTGCACGGTCGTCTTCGGCGCGCCGATTGAGGCGCGGGAGGGCGAGGAAAAGGACGCGTTTCTGGAGCGGGCGCGGGAGGCGTTGCTGGCGCTGGCGCCGGAGCGGGAGGGATCATGACGACGCCGCCCGAGCTATTCACGCTGCTGCTGTGGCTTTTCGGGTTCCTGGCGGTGGCCACGCTGATCGGAGAGGGTCTGGCGCGGCGGATCTCGCCCGACGGCACGCATCCGACGATCGAGAACCTCAATGCGCGGATCCGTTCCTGGTGGAATATGGTGATCCTGATCGGGCTGGCCTTGCTCGCCGGGCGGACGGGGATCGTGATCCTCGCGGCGATCTGTTCCTTTGCGGCGCTCCGCGAATTCCTGACGTTGACGACGAAGAACCGGGGCGATCACTGGGCGTTGGTCGTTGCGTTCTTTGTCGTGTTGCCGGTGCAATACGTGCTGATCTGGCTGGAATGGTACGGGCTTTATTCGATTTTCATCCCGGTTTACGGCTTCCTGTTCCTGCCGATCATCGCGGCGTTTCGCGGGCATTCGGAGAATTTCCTGCACCGGATTTCAGAGACGCAATGGGCGCTGATGGTCTGCGTCTTTTGCCTGAGCCACCTGCCTGCGCTGATCTCGCTTGAGATCGAGGGCTATGAGGGGCGGCAGATCATGCTAGTCGCGTTCCTGATCGTGGTCGTGCAGATGAGCGACGTTCTGCAATATGTCTGGGGCAAGCTGCTGGGGCGGCACAAGATTGCGCCGAGCCTGTCCCCGTCCAAGACGTGGGAGGGGTTTGTCGGCGGGATCCTGAGCTCGAGCCTGATCGGGGCGAGCCTGGCCTGGATGACGCCGTTTTCGGCCTTCGAGGCGGCGGCATTGTCGCTGGTCATCACGATGATGGGGTTCTGCGGGGGGCTGGTCATGTCGGCGATCAAGCGGGACCGGGGCGTGAAGGATTGGGGGCATCTGATCGAAGGGCATGGCGGGTTCCTCGACCGGCTGGATTCGGTGATCTTTGCGGCGCCGATTTTCTATCACCTCGTGCGGTTCTTTTATTGAGCCGATGACCGATCCCGCGCGCAGACCGATCAAGACAAGAGATGCCGGATGGGTCCGGCGGATTGCGCGGCGGCTGTCGGCGTCGGACGTGACGCCGAACCAGATCTCGAAGGCGAGTATCGGGTTCGCCGCTGTGGCCGGTGTGGCCTTTGCTTTGGCAGGATGGTTCGGGGCCGGGTGGCCTCTGCTGGTGGCGGCGGTCGGGATCCAGATGCGGCTGCTGTGCAACCTTTTCGACGGGTTGGTCGCGGTCGAGGGTGGCAAGGCAGAGCCGGACGGGCCGCTCTGGAACGAGATGCCGGACCGGATCGCGGATCTGCTGATCCTTGTCGGCGCGGGCGTGGCGGCTGGCGTCTTCTGGCTGGGCTGGGCGGCTGCGGCGGGGGCTTTGCTGACAGCGTATATCCGGGCGATGGGGGTTGCTTTGAGCGCGCCGGAGAATTTCGGCGGGCCGATGGCCAAGCCGCAGCGGATGGCGGTGATGACGGGCGCGGCTGTGCTGGGCTTTGGAGAGTGGCTCTGGACCGGGAGCGGTTACGTGCTGCTGGCGGGGCTGGGGATCGTGGCGCTGGGGTCGGGTGCGACGTTCTGGCTGAGGACGGCGCGGTTGCTGCGGCATTTGCGAGACACCGGTTAGATCAAACGGGCGCGCCACGGAATTGCCAATCTGTCGAACCGTGACAGCCTTAGTCGAGCGGATATAAGGGGCGCATTGGGACAAGAGACTTGAGATATGACGACCATTCCTGCGCCATCCGATTTTCCCGCTCCGCCTGTTCCGCTGGGGCGGCATTTGATCGTCGAGTTTCATGACGCCGCCAATCTGGAGGACCCCATCGCCATCGGCGCGGGTCTGGAGGAGGCCGCGCGTGAGGCGGGCGCGGTGATCCTTCAGACCAAGCTGCATAATTTCGGCGAAGGGATGGGGGTGACCGGCGTCGTGCTGCTGGCCGAGAGCCATATCAGCATCCACACCTGGCCCGAACATAACTATGCCGCCATCGATGTGTTCATGTGCGGCGATGCGCGTCCGGATCTGAGCGTCGAGCATCTCAAGACGGTGTTCCGGCCCGGACGGGCGGAGGTGATGGAGATTGCCCGGGGGGCCGCGATCTCTGCCGTGTCGCCTGCCTGACGGGTGCCTGCCCGCGCGGAGGTTCAGCTATCCGACTATCTGATTACAGGTGTGCTGCTGGTGACCGCCTGCGCGCTGTTCTCGGGCCTTGGGCCGGGGAAATTTCCGGTGCCGGACGAGGGTCCGGCGCGGCTGGGCTGGGCCTTGGCGAATATTCTGCGGCACGGCGATGCCGGGCATCTGTTCGGCAATGTGGCGCTGGTCGGGATCGCCGGGTATCTGATCGAGCCGGTGATCTCTCGCGGGCGATTTGTCGCGCTGGTGGCGCTGTCGGGCGTCGTCGGCACCACGCTAGAGATGGCGCTGGTCGATGCGCGGTTTCTGGGGCTGTCGGGGGTCGCCTACGGCATGGTGGCCTTTGCCGCGCTGGGACCGGCGCGGGCGCGGATTGGGCTGGTGGGGACGCTTGTTCTGATCGTCTTTGCGGTGGCGGAGACCGCTTATCTTTGGCCTGATGTCGCGCTTTACGCGCATTTGGGCGGTGCAGTGACAGGAGGAAGTCTGGCCATGCTTGGCGGATTATTCGGACCCAAGACCCCGCAATTGCGGCCTATGGAATTCAAGCACCTGAAGCGGGTGATCGAGATCATCAACGAGACCGATGAGGACGACGCCGAAGAGGCCGAGGAGGACCTACTGGAGAGCAAGTTCGAGGACATGTTCGTTCTGGTGAAGGGCAATCAGGTGCTGGGTGTCACCGGGGCGAGCCTGGCGGAGGATTCGGACGATATCATGTGGCTCTCGTGGACCTACCTAGCCGAAGACGCGCAGGGGGACGGGCTGGGGCGGCAGATGATCGAGGATCTGCTGCACATGCTGAACGACCGGCAAGTGCGCAAGATCTTCATCGCGACAAGCGATTACCGCGAGGGCGGCAAGCGGATCTACAACGATGCGCACAAGCTTTATAAGAAGCTGGGTGCTCAGGTGGAGCTGGAAGTTCCTGCCTATCATTCGCCTTTCGAGGGCAAGATCGTCTACGGCTTCGACAACCCGAATGTGACGCCCGATCCCGTGACGCTTGGCAAGGCGACCGGGCTGCGGTTCACCGGCACGACGCGGGCGCCCGAATCCGAAGGCGGGGCAGCGCTGCTCTGGACCGAGAACGGCCTGGATGTGAGCGGTCTGGACGACGTGCTGAACGAGGCGAGAGCCAAGAAGGCGCGGGCGGTCTTTACGTCGCTTCCGGCGGATCTGTCTGCGAGGGCCGAGGAGGCTCTGACGGCGGCGGATCTGAAGAAGATCGGAACGCTCAAGGACTATTACGCGGTCGGGGTCGATCAGGTGTGGTGGGCCCGTCACATGTAGGGCACGTAACTGCCTCAATGTAGTTGCATTGCCTTCGTAGCCAAGGCACGACGAGACCACTGATACGGTAAATTTTTGGGACGGACCTATGGGTAACCTTAAGACGCTTATTTTCCTCGGTGTAGCTGGCTACATCGGATATACATTTTTGATGGACGGCACCGGGACACAGTCCGCGGATCTGGGCCAAGTGCTGGATCGCACCGAATATGCCATCAACGAATACCAGACCGCCCTGGCCGACAATGGCATCGAAGAGGTCAGCCAGGACAATATCGACGAGTTCACCGGTCTCATGACGATCATGATGAACATCGAGCCGCGGTTCTACGACGAGACACTGGGTGTCGATCTGATGCAGGATGCCACGTTCCTCGGCTATGCCGACACGAACGCCAATGGCGTGCAGGATTCGGGTGAAGACAAAGTCTTTACCGTCGAGATCGACGAAGAGAACCAGCGCCTGATCGCAACGGATGTGGCCGGTAACTCCTCGGGTCTGCGTTTTTCGGCGACCGGGTTCCTGGCCGGTGCGCTGATCGGCAACCTGATCAACCGTCAGCGGGCCGCAGGCGTCAGCAAGGCGTCGTTCAACAACCGCAACGTCACACCGCGGTCGAGCTATCGTCCCCCGTCGAGTGCGCGTACCCGCGCCCGGTCCGGCGGTGTCGGCGTCGGCAAGTAAGCCCGACCAACCGACGTTTCAGTCAGCCCCGGAGCGCCCGCGCGCTTCGGGGATTTTTGTGAGCTTCCCCATGCAAACCTCCGTTACCACCGACACCTACAAAGACCTTCCGGCGGCCAAGGCGACGATTCTGCTGCTGTCGATCATGGTCGTGGCCTCCTGCGGGATTGTCTACGAGCTGATTATCGGGACCGTGTCGAGCTATCTGCTGGGCAATTCGGTCTACCAGTTCTCGCTGACCATCGGCTTTTTCATGTTCGCGATGGGCATCGGATCGCATCTGTCGCGCTACGTCGAAAGCCGCCTGATCGAGGCGTTCATCTATGTGGAGCTGGTGCTCGCCCTGATCGGCGGCCTGTGTTCGATCGCGCTGTTTTTGATGTTTCCCTTTGCGCCCTGGATGTATCAGGTCGCGAAGTTCGGGTTCATTCTGTCGATTGGCGTTCTGGTCGGGCTCGAGATCCCGATCCTGACGCGGATCCTGGCCGAGCGGGGCGGAACGCGGACCTCGATCGCCAATGTCATGTCGCTGGATTATATCGGGGCGCTGGTCGGATCGGTGGCCTTTCCGCTGCTGCTGCTGCCGTCGCTGGGGCTGATCACGGCGTCTTTCGCCATCGGGCTGATCAACATCTCGGTCGCGGCGCTGAATGTGATCTGGCTGAAGGACTACATCCGCAATCTTCGGATGGCGCAGATCGCGGTGGGCACGATCTTTGTCTTGCTTCTGGTGCTGACGGCCACGGCGACGCGGATCACGGCCTATGCGCAGCAGCATCTGTATTTCGATCAGATCGTCTGGCAGCAGCAGACGCCCTATCAGTCGCTGGTCGTGACCAATAGCTGGCCCCGGTCGGACTTTCGGCTTTTCATCGACGGGCATCTGCAGTTTTCGGAGTTCGACGAGCATCGTTATCACGAGGCGCTGGTGCATCCGGTGATGGGCTGGACCGGTGAGGCAAGGAACGTGCTGGTACTGGGCGGCGGCGACGGTCTAGCGGTGCGCGAGATCCTCAAGCATCCGGGCGTGGAGCGGATCGATCTGGTCGATATCGACCCCGCGATGACCGATCTGGGCGCGACCTTTCCGCATCTGGTGCGGATGAACGGCGGTAGTCTTGCCTCGGAGAAGGTGGAGATTTTCAACGCGGATGCCTTCGTTTTCATCAAGGAGACGGACCAGATCTATGACAAGGTCATCATCGATTTCCCCGACCCGCATAACGAGGCGATTGCGAAGCTCTATTCGGTCGAGTTCTACGCGATGCTGTCGCGCAAGATGAGCGACGGCGCGACGCTGGTGTCGCAAAGCAGCTCTCCGTTCTTTGCGACGAACACCTATTGGACGATCGCGGCGACGATGGAGGAGATCTTTCCGGCGACGACGTCCTACACGCTGGATATCCCGTCCTTCGGGGTTTGGGGCTTTCATATGGCGCATAAGGCGCCGGGCGGGATGATGACGGGCGTGCCGGAGGATCTGCGGTTCCTCTCGGACGAGGTGTTCCAGGCGATGCTGACCTTTCCGCGGGATATCGCGCGACCCGAGGAGCTGGAGCCGAATTCGATCTTCGAGCCGTCGCTTTACGAGGTTTATCTGAAGGATCTGGGATAAGCGGCCTTTACGGCGGTTTAATGCGATGCGGCTAGTCTGCCGGTCTGTGGCGCTGTTGTTCCCTGCCGCATTCGGGGATACATCGCGCGAGATCCCGGTGGAGAGTTCATGACCAATCATGTGTATAAGCGCGATCTGCCCGAGGGGCTGGATCTGGGGGCCGTGGTGGCCATCGATTGCGAGACGATGGGGCTGAACCCGCATCGCGACAGGCTGTGCGTGGTGCAGCTGTCGGGCGGGGATGGCGATGCACATCTGGTGCAGGTCGAGCAGGGGCAAACCGAGGCGACGAACCTGGCGGCGCTGCTGGCAAATCCCGATGTGCTGAAGCTGTTTCATTTCGGGCGGTTCGACATCGCGGCGATGCTGAATGCGTTCGGCGTGCTGACGACGCCGGTTTACTGCACGAAGATCGCTTCGAAGCTGATCCGGACCTATACGGATCGGCATGGGCTGAAATATCTTCTGTCGGAGCTTTTAGGCGTCGATATCTCGAAGCAGCAGCAAAGCTCTGACTGGGGGGCGGCGACGCTGAGCGAGGCGCAGGTCGCCTATGCAGCATCCGATGTGCTTTATCTGCATGATCTGAAGACCGAGCTGGACAAGAGGCTCGAGCGGGAAGGCCGGATGGAGATGGCGCAGCGGTGTTTCGAGTTTCTGCCGGTTCGGGCACGGCTCGATCTGGAGGGCTGGCCCGACATCGATATCTTCGCGCATTAGTGGCCCGTCAGCGCGACAATCCCTATTCACGGTTCGTCAACTGGGCGAAGGTCGTTCTGCCACTGGCCGCATTGGCGCTTTTGTCGACGCTGTTCTTGATCGCGCGGGGTCCCGATACGAGCGCGGAAATCCCCTATGCCGATCTTGATGTCGAGGATCTGGCACGCGATCCCCGGATCTCGGACGCCTATTATTCGGGGCTGGCTGCGGATGGCACGCGGATCGCGATCTCTGCTGGCACGGCCCGGCCGGAAGGGGATGGCTTCGAGGTTCAGGGCCTGAGTGCGCGGCTGGAGCGGGATCTTGGGCTGGTTCTGGATCTGGAGGCGGAGACCGGGCAGCTTGACCGAGACAGCGAGACGGCGCGGCTGGCAGGACCGGTCCGGATCGTGACGTCAGACGGCTACCGGATGGTCACGTCGGCCCTGACCGCGGATCTGGCGACCGGAGCGGTTCTGTCGGACAGCAACATAGAGGCCGAAGCCCCGTTCGGCACGATCACGGCGGGGCAGCTGGAGATTGAAGCCGCGCCGCCGGTGGGATCGGGCCGGATCGTCTTCAAAGATGGCGTGAAGCTGATATACCAGCCTCCGACACCTGAGGAGTCCCGCCCGTGATACGCCTTGTCCTTTCCGCTATTCTGTCGGTCCTTGCGGCTGCGGCCTTGGCCCAAGGCACCAATATCGCGCTTGGCGGGATCGATGCGGATCCGGAGGCTCCGGTCGAGATCAGCGCGGAGAACCTGGCGGTCGATCAGGAGAGCGGGGCGGCGGTCTTTAGCGGGAATGTGGTGATCGGTCAGGGCGAATTGCGGATTTCGGCCGGTCAGGTGGAGGTCGTCTATGGAGAGACAGGAAGCGATATCGATCGGCTGACGGCGACGGGCGGGGTAACCTTCGTGACGCCCGAGACGGCAGCCGAAGCGCAGCGCGCGGATTACAATCTGGCGGATCAGCAGCTTGTCCTGACGGGGGGCGTTCTGCTGACGCAAGGCCAGAGCGCCATCGCCGCAGAGCGGATGACCGTCGATCTGGAAAACGGCAATGCCGTCATGGAAGGGCGGGTGCGGACCGTCCTGCAACAGGATCCGTGATGGCGCGCCCGGATCTGACCGTTGCGGGCAGCGCGCCCGGTCTTGAGGTCACGAACCTGCGCAAGAGCTATCGCCGCCGTCCGGTGATCCGCGATGTCAGCCTGACGCTGAACCGCGGGGAGGTCGTAGCTTTGCTGGGGCCGAATGGGTCGGGCAAGACGACATGTTTCTATTCGATTGCCGGTCTGGTGACGCCCGAAGGTGGGACGGTCAGCATTGATGGGACGAACGCGACGAACCTGCCGATGTATCGGCGGGCCAAGCTGGGGATCGGCTATCTGCCGCAGGAGATGTCGATCTTTCGCGGGATGACGGTGGAGGACAATATCCTCGCCATTCTCGAGATCGCGGTGCCGGACCGTAAGTCGCGGCAGGTTCGGCTTGAGACGCTGTTGTCGGAATTTTCCATCGAGCATCTGCGGCGGGCCCCTGCCCTTGCCCTGTCCGGCGGAGAACGGCGGCGGGCGGAGATTGCGCGCTGTCTCGCGGCGGGGCCGAAATATCTACTTCTGGATGAACCCTTTGCCGGGGTGGATCCGATTGCGGTGGGCGAGATCCGGACGCTGGTGTCCGACCTGAAAGAGCGCGGGATCGGGGTGCTGATCACCGATCACAACGTGCGCGAGACGCTCGAGATTGTGGACCGCGCCTATATCCTGCACGATGGCACAGTGCTGATGAGCGGGACCACCGATGAGGTCGTGCAGGACGAGAATGTGCGGCGGGTCTATCTGGGGCAGAGCTTTCGGATCAGCTAGGCTGAGGGTCTGGCGCCGGGCGGGATGACATTGACAGCGCCCCCCGATTCAGCGCCAAATACACGGGATGGATGCAGAACCGACCAGTGTCTTGAGATCTGCCGACCTTTGGCGCGGTCTCGTCCCGGTCTTGCCTCAGTTCCCCTAAACAGTGCGCGGACCGGCCGACGGGGCCGGGTGCCGATGGGAATCGCACATTCGGTAGAGAAGGAGACCCGATGCAGTATCAGATCAGCGGAAAACAGATCGATATCGGTGAAGCGCTTCAGACGCATGTCCAGACAGAGCTGGATGATATCGTCGCCAAATATGCGGGCCGGCCGACCGTTGCGTCCGTCACCTTTTCCAAGAGCGGGCACGAGCATGTCTGCGAGACGACGGTGCATCTGTCGACGGGGCTGACCTGTCAGGCCAAGGGCCAAGCGACTGAAATCTATGCAGCTTTCGATGCCTGTGCTGAAAAAATGGAGAAACAGCTGCGCCGGTACAAGCGCAGGTTGAAAGATCACCACAGGGAGCGTCCGCAGCCTGTTGAACTTTCCGATGCAGGGTCATATATCCTCGCCACACCGGATGACTTGAATGGTTCAGAACCGGAAAACCTCAACTCCATGATCGTTGCCGAGATGGAGACGAAGATACCGTCTTTGTCTGTGGGCGAAGCGGTTATGCAGATGGAGCTGGCGGATCGCCCGCTTTTGGTTTTCCGCAATGAGCGCCATAGCGGAGTAAACGTCGTGTACCGCCGTGAGGACGGCAATATCGGGTGGGTGGACCCCCGCAACACGAGTAGCTAGCCCGCGATACAAGCGGACAGATCGATCAGGAGCCGTCATGCGTCTATCGGAGATTCTTGCGCCCCAGGGCGTCCGATACATCACTCAGGTGACCAGCAAGAAACGGCTGTTCCATGATCTTGGCGCGCTGGCCGAGGATGCGCTTGGGATCCGCGCGAATGTGGGCATCGAAGCGTTGATGGAGCGTGAGGCGCTGGGGCCGACAGGTGTCGGCCATGGCGTCGCCCTGCCCCATGCGCGGCTTGACTGTATCGACCGGGTTTGCGGGCTGTTCGTGCGGCTGGAAAAGGCGATCGATTTCGATGCGGTCGACCGGCAGCCGGTGGATCTGCTTTTTGCGCTCTTCGCGCCATCCGATACCGGAGTGGAGCATCTCAAGGCGCTGGCGCTGGTGTCGAGAACGATGCGCGATCCCGGCGTCTGCTCGAAGCTGCGGGCCAATACCGACACGTCGTCGCTGCATGCGATCCTGACCGAAGGTCCGGCCAGCCAGGCGGCCTAGTCCGGCTGCCAGTCGCCGAAACCGAATTCCAGATAATCCTGATCGTAAGCCGCGCGCGTCGCGGCCTCGATCTGGTCGTCGTAGATCTCGGCGAGGCGGGCGGCATGTCCATCGGTGGCCAGTTCTGGGATGGGGGCATCCGGCCGGCCGATCTGACTGGCGAGATGCGCCAGATCGGTGGCCAACGTGCTTTCCCGCGCAAGGTAGTGCGGCACCTGCGCCTTACCGGCGCCGCGTAGGATCTGCCGTTGCGAGGCCCAGTTGCCATCGATGCGGATGCTGGTCTGGCCCGCGAGATTGGCCTTGAGAAACTCCAGGAAAGCCAGAAAGGCGGTGCTGTGCGCGGCGATGTCGTAGCCCTCCATCGCGTCAAGTTCGGGGATCGGCAGGCGGTAGCGGTTGATGAGCCGCTTGCGCAGGCTGGGGAATTTATTCGTCAGGATGAAGTCGCAGAACGCGGCATGGGCACGGGCGACCGGATGGCGCAGGACCGAGAAGGCGCGGTATCCGGGGTGGCTGGTTCTCCAGTCACGCAGGCCGGATTGTGAGAACTTGCCGATAAGCTCGTCTCGCCCGACCTCGTCGAGGGCCGACATCCATTTGAGGACGGCTCCGCTTGGTGCCGACTGGATCGGGATGAAGATCAGGGGGGCTGTCGGGCAGGCCCTGAATGTGTTGATCGCGGGAGCGCGGTCCGCTTCAAGTTGGCGGGGCAGATCGAGGCCGTAAATGTCCAGGTTTGACAGGGCTTCGCGCATCTCGTCGTAATTCGTGATCTGATCGCGCAGGGTGCGCCTGTTCTGCTTTTTGAGCTTGCCGTCGAGCGCCTCGATCCGGGTCTCCATGCCGAGCCAGTCCAGAAGACCGTTCAGGACATCGACATCGCGCAGATCGTTATAGTCGATCCGGAAGGCGCTTTGGCCGGTGATCTTGAGCACCCGTTCGATGTGGTTGCGGGCGGCCAGCGCCTCGGACAGGTAGGTCTGGAAATCCTCGGAATCGAAGGTGATTTCGACATCCTTGTGGTGGCTTGCATTGGTCAGCATCCACTGCCCCGTCGCCTCGGCGATCTTGAGGGAGACATAGCTGTCGAGCATGTTGCGGGTCAGGATGATCTTGGCGCAGCCGGGATCGGCGAGGACCTCATCACGGATGCGGGGATCGTGATCGCCGAAGAAGCGAAAGCCGTTGAAGCCGTCAGCAGCTTTGACATCCTCGAGCAGACGGGTGGGGGTTTCTTCGCGTTCGGCCAGATCGATCTCGAAAGCGGTTTCGTTGTTTGGATGGCCCACGAAATAAGGATTGAACAGCTCTCCGTGGCACGCCATGCCGCCAACCGCGTTGAGGTTCGCCTCGAGGAAGTTGGATCCGGTTCGCATATCGGCGAGGATCGTGAAGTAGCGATACTTTGTCATGATGCTTGCCCAATTTTCGAGCGTTGCGGCGCGGGGGCCATTGGCAGGGTCTGATCGGGGGGGAAGTCTCCGGTCAGGTGAGGATGCATTCCGGCATTCCTGAGATCCTGAAGAAAATCGCTGAAGCCCGTCAGATCGACCATATCGGGAAATTCATAGGACTTGGCGTTGGTGCGCGGGGCGATCTCGTCGATGACGGGTTTGAATTGCGAGAAGGGGTTGTTCAGGAAATCGGCCAAGGTCCAGATCCGGATCCTGGCTCTTGCGTAGTAGGAATTCAGGATCGAGATATGGTCCTGTTCGGCGGTCTGCATCTTGGAGGCGGAGGTGCGGATTTTCTCGATCGGCTCGCCCGACTGAAAGAGCGGGATCGCCCATGCGCCGGAGATGACCGAGATTTGTGCATTGGCATCCTTGGCCAGTGTCCAGCTGATCCGGGGGTCGTCGGTGGGGCCGTATTGGAAGCATTGACGCTCTCCGCGCAGGTTCCAGATGAGGTTGCGCAGGAATTGTTCGGGATCGTAGTCGCGGATGGCGGCAGAGGCGGGCATGGCGCCGGCATAGGTCGCCTCGTCCAGTTCGAAGGGAACGTGATCCTTCGCAAAAAGGCGTCCGTGCACCTTGAACCCGGTCAGCTTGGACAACCACGGCTCGAAATCGACGAATAGCTCGGAGAAGCCTTCGAAGACGGAATAGGGCGCGGCGGTGAGGCCGTTTTCCCAGCCATCTCGGGGATGTCTGCTTTGCATCACGAGGCCGGGGCGGCCGCGGGTTCGGCGGAGGACGGCGTTTTCCAAAGAGCGGATCAGGCGGCTTGGGCGCGGCTCCTCGATGCCGGACGGGACGCTTTGGGGGGCGAGGAAGGTATCGTAGAGCAGATCTGCGCGGTGCCAGATCTTGCGGGCGACGAAGCAGCGCGATTCTTGCAAGGCCTTGAGGTGATCGTTGTAGAAAACGTTGGGTTTGCCTTGAAAGTCGAATTTGGAGAGGGTCAGAGACCGACTTTCGATGGTCTTTGCGTGTCGCCTTGCCAGGGTCTGGAAATAGCTTTCATCCGGGATCCAGACGGTCCTGAAATAGCGGTCGTAGCGGTCGAGATCAGGGTCCGACAGGATCGCCTCGAGCGTTTCGCGAGTCAGGCACCACCATTGGGAGCCCAGATGGGGTCTAATGCCTTCTGGGAGGCTGCGTTCGTATTTGAACCGGCGTTGCAGCCTGACATAGGCATCGAAGAGGCGACGCTGCTTGCGCCAGGAAAACGGGAACCGCAGCGTGAAGCGTTCGGCATCGAGCCCGCCGACAGCCCATCGCACATCTGCGGAGGTCGCGCTTTCGATGAAGTCGGTGCCGGGATGCGCGTCGAGATAGGCCTCGAGATCCTTGATTGGGCGGAGCGGCAGGCAGGATCCCGAGCAGAGATAGACGCGGTCGGCCTTGGGAAACTCCTCAAGAAGCTGGGCGGTGGCGGCTTTGGTCGCCTGAACGATGCCCCAGGTGCCCCATTCGCAGCGGAACCGTTTGGAAAAGCGGATATCCTTCAGATCCGAGAGGGATGTGACGAGCTGCTGATAGGCAGTCTGAGGGACATTTTCATCGATATGCAGGACAACGGGGCATCCGGCGGCGGACCAGTGTCGGACGAGCTGTTCGACGCGGTCGAAGGCGGTGTGAGCCAACATGACGACGCCGAGGGTCATACCCAGTTCCCCTTGGACATCAGGCCGAGCACTTCGAGCTGCCGCCAGTCGCGGTATCTGTCGGACCAGGGGCACCAGAGGTCGAGATCCTCGCCCAATCCTTCGGCATAGGCGCGGTATTCGTGGCTGCCGGCATAGTGCTGCTTGCGCTCGAGCTCTTCGGTGGCCTTGTCGCCAAACGTGTCGAGGAACTTGGTGTGGAGCAGGACGCCGGAGGCTTTCTCTCCGCCCCATTCATCATAGGTGAGGTTCAGGCCGCGCGGCAAAAGCGTGTGGGTGGAACTGATATAGACATAGGCCCTGTTCCATTTGACGAGCGGGATCTTATTGAGCGCGGGCGCGCGTTCGGGCAGATCGGTGAAGAATTTACGCATGCGGGGGCCGCCCTGGATCCAGAGATTGCCGTAGCGCTTGTTCTTCTTGATCGTGTAATTGCCCGCATCGAACCAGTTGGCGAGCTCGATCGGGTTTTGTCCGCGCCGGTAGGGATGCGCATCGATAGGGCCTTTGGGATAGAGGTCCAGAAGCATCGCGCTGAAGGAGCGGATGGAGGAGGCATCGAGCCAGTCGGTCAGAGCGCGCATCGGCCTGGTATCGCAGAACGGATAGACGAAAAGCTCGTCGGGATCGACGGTCAGGCACCAATGGCCGTGGGCGTGCCGGATCTGGAGCCAGGTGAGCCAGTCCACCCCGAAGCGGGCGCGTTTGTAACTGGCAGTCGTCGTCCAAAGCGACACGTCGGGCTGATCGGCGAGGTATTCCCGCCCGCCATCGGTGCTGTCGTTATCCACCATCAGGAAGTGCTGGACGCCTAGATCACGGTAGTAATCGAGGAAATGCGGAAGACGCACATTCTCGTTCCGGAAGGTGCTTAAGACGAGGATGTCGTCCTTAGCGATCTGCGCGGTTTTGTCAGAGACAGGTTTGATGTCGCGCCCCTTGCGATAGGCGCGGATGCGCCATCGCTTGCGCTGAAGTCGTAGCTTATAGGATTGGATCACGCCCAACCTGTTACCTCGCCTTACACCTGATCGCTTGTTTGTGAGCCGCCTGCCTCCTGCAAGACAAGCGCGAAATGGCTGTCCCAGTCAGGCGGCGTGATGGGATCGGGGCGATCTGCCTCTTTCATCCGCGCAAGGCGGCGGATTTCGGCCCGCCATGCGTCCGGATCGGACAGGTCGGCGTAGATCGCAGCATCGCCCAGAAGCTCTTGTGTCACGGCAAGCGGCGCGCAGAGGACCGGCGTGCCGCGCGCGGCGGCTTCGAGCGGGGGCAGGCCGTAGCCTTCGGCGCGGCTGGGCCAGAGAAAAGCGGTTGCCCGTTCAAGGAGCGCGGCGACGGCGCCGTCCGAGAGGCCGGGGCATTCGAAGACGGTTCGGTTCATCATCGGGGAGGTGTCGAGGCGGGCAAAGACATCCTCGTTCCGCCAGCCGCGGTGGCCACAGATGAGGAGCGTGGGACCATCGTCGCCCAGCGCTTCCCACAAATCGAGGAGAAAGGCGTGGTTCTTGCGGGGCTCGATCGTGCCGAGGGTCACGAAGACGGGGCCATCGAGGGGCAGATGAGACGGAATCTCGTCCGGGGCGGGATCGGCGAGTTCAACGCCGATGGGGGCAACGAGGCCAGGCGGGACGGGATCCGCCGCATGGCGGGCGACATCGGTGCGGGTCTGCTCGGAGATGTAGATCAGGCGGTCTGCGTGTTTTACGGCGGCGCTGAGTTTGGCCTCGAAGATCTCGGGCGTGCCCTCTTTCTGAAGATCAGGCAGATCGAGGGGGATCGTGTCGTGGAGCAGGATCGTGATCGTGCAGTCCTTGAGGGCCGTGAGGTGCCGGTCGGTCAGATTGGTGTGACCTACATTGAAGTAGCGGCAGCCTTGCGGCATTGCGCGCCGGATCGTCCAGGCAAGGGCAAAGCGTGGAGCTCGCGC
This sequence comes from uncultured Paracoccaceae bacterium, assembly GCA_947503775.1. Lineage (GTDB taxonomy): Bacteria > Pseudomonadota > Alphaproteobacteria > Rhodobacterales > Rhodobacteraceae > Aestuariibius. The sequence goes on from CANNFE010000002.1 coordinate 59,457, forward strand.
CTTGGCGAGACGGCGTAGGGCGCTGGTGTCGAGAGGTGCAACGGGGTCGGTGAAGGCCTGAAGGACATCGCGCATCCCGGCGCGGTCCAGCAGGAGATATCCCAGCCGCGTCCGGACCAGACCGAAGACACTTTCGGGGTGATTACAGAAGGCGCGCAGGTAGGCGCGTTCGACCCGGTCGATCCCGGTCAGTACCTTGCCCCACCGCGAGACAAGCCGCGTCAGGTCGAGGCACAGAGCCGGATCAGCGATCGTATCCTCCGTTCTGGTGCCAGCGCCATGCGTCCTTGATCATCTGGGACATCACCGAGCGGTCCGGCTCCCAACCGAGGAGGGATTTGGCCTTTTCGCTGCCCGAGACCAGCTTGACGCAGTCACCCGGCCTGCGGTCACCTTCGGTTACGGGGACGGCGCGGTTGGTGACTTCGGCGGAGCGGTCGATGACCTCGCGGACCGAGAATCCCGTGCCCGTGCCAAGGTTGAAGACCTCGCTGTCCTTGCCGTCCTCAAGCCATTTGAGGCCGAGGACATGCGCCTCGACCAGGTCCATGACGTGGACGTAATCGCGGATGCAGGTGCCATCGGGCGTCTCGTAATCGGTGCCGTAGACCGTGAGCGCGTCGCGCTTGCCGTCGATTGCATCGAGCATTAGCGGGATGAGATGGGTTTCGGGCTGGTGGAATTCGCCCACCTCGCCGTCGGGATCGGCGCCTGCCACGTTGAAATAGCGGAAGATCACCGATTTGAGCCCGTAGGCCGTGCCGAAATCGGTCAGCATGTCCTCGATCGCGCGTTTGGAGCCGCCATAGGCGTTGATCGGGCGTTGCGCGCTATCCTCGTCGAGGACGACGCCATCCTGATCGCCATAGGTCGCGCAGGTCGAGGAGAAGACGAAGTTCTTGCAGTTCGCGGCGACGGCCGCCTCGATCAGGTTGAGGCTGCCGAGGACGTTGTGACGCCAGTAGAGGCCGGGATCGGCCATGCTTTCGCCGACCTGGCTGAGGGCGGCGAAGTGCAGGACGGCTGCGGGCTTGTGCTTGGCGAAGACCTCGCCCAGGCGAGCGCGGTCGGCGAGATCGCCTTCTTCGAAGGGACCGAACTTGACCGCGTCACGCCAGCCCGTGAGCAGGTTGTCGAAGGTAATCGGCTCATAGCCCGCCTGGGCAAGTGCCTTGCAGGCATGCGAGCCGATATAGCCGGCTCCTCCTGTCACAAGAACCGGGGTCATGGGCTTTATTCGGCCGCCTGCCGCGGCGCAACCATGCCTTCGAGATACTGCATCAGCTCGTCGCGCAATTCATCCCGGGCGAGGCCGAAGGCGACGGTGGCTTGAAGATATCCGGCCTTGTTGCCGCAGTCGAAGCGCTGGCCTTGAAAGCGGAAGCCGTGAACGCCCTCTTCGCCGCCGATTTCGGCCGCGATAGCGTCGGTGAGCTGGATCTCGCCGCCCGCGCCGGGTTTGAGCGAGCCGAGATTTTGCATGATCGACGGGGTCAGGATGTAGCGGCCGATCACGGCGAGGTTCGACGGCGCCTCGCCTGCGGGGGGTTTTTCGACCATCTCGCTGACCTCGAAGATCTGGCCGTTCTCTTTCTTGATGCCAAGCACCCCGTAGGCGGATGTCCGTTCAGGGGCGACTTCCATTGCGGCGACAACACTGCCACCGGTTTCGGCATGGGCTTCGACCATTTGCTGGAGGCAGGGCTTTTCGGCGGCGATCACGTCGTCGGTCAGGATGACGGCAAACGGCTCGTCCCCGACCAGACGGCGGGCGCACCAGACGGCGTGCCCGAGGCCCAGCGCTTTGTGCTGGCGGATATAGGCGATCGCGCCGTCATCCATGTTGGTCGCCTTGAGTGTTTCGAGCAGCTTGGTTTTGTTGGCTTCGGCGAGTGCCGTCTGAAGCTGCGGGGCGTGGTCGAAATAATCCTCGAGCGCGCCTTTGCCCCGGGACGTTACGAAGATAAACTCTTCGATCCCGGCGGCGCGCGCTTCGTCGATGGCATATTGAATCAGGGGCCTGTCGACGAGCGTCATGATCTCTTTGGGGATCGATTTGGTCGCCGGGAGGAATCGTGTCCCGAGGCCTGCAACCGGGAATATTGCTTTGGTTACCTTGCGCGTCATAAGAAAACCTCTCTCAAAAATATGCCGGTCAGCTTGCGGATGTCATACCCACTTTCTGCACATGCGAAAAGATGCCGCGACCGGTAGGAACGGATTTCAGCCTAGACCAAGCGAAGCTCTGCCGCACCCCTGACCTGTGCGACGCGGGCGACTTCCCTTTTTGCGCGTTTCTTGCGCGATTGCAGAATGAGCCGTGGGCCGCTGCGTTTGGCACGTCCGAAGATCCCTCCTGTCTGAAGCCAGTAACCCTCTGTTGTGAAACGAAGCTTATGGGGTCTCATCGTCGGTTTCATGGCGTAGACGGTCACGATGTGGCCTTCTTTGACAGCCGTTTTAGCCTTTGGGCGCAGTCTGCGGTGGCTTCTGCCGGCCAGAGCGATGGAGGCGCCGGTGCTGCTCTGACGCTTGAGCGGCAGAAAGTCGGGAGCGTCGAGCGGAATCGGCTCGAGCGGCAGGACCGGGCGGTTTTGCCCGGCGGTCCAGCCTGCATCAAAGGAGCGCATGAGGCGCCTGAGATCGCGAGGCTCGAGCGCACCGCTGACGAGGGCGCGGTCCGCGCGGGCCTTTTGTTCAGCGCGGAACAGGGCCCGTCGGGGGGCGGTGTCGATGCCCGGTTGATGTTTTCTGAGGAAAACCGCCTGGCTGGCCGCGATTTCAAAGAGATCGAGCGGCGTGCGGTCTCGGCGCCTGCGGCTGCTTTCGCGGTATCCGTGGTGCACTTCGGCCATGGGCACGATCGCGGTACGGGCATTGAGGGCGCCCAGTCGCAGATTGAGATCGCTTTCGTCCAGAAAAAAGTGAAACGCCGGATCGAAACCGCCCAGATCCGAAAGCATCACGCGCAGATACGCCATGTTGCAGCCTTCGGTCTTGATGCCATGACCGGGGCTCGGCTCGAGGATGACGGGGTCGGATCCGGCCACCACGATGGGCGATGAGGTGCCGTCGGGGGCAATGTCGCGTGCGCGCCATTGATAGCTGATCCCGTTGCGCCCGCGCACGAAGCCCCCCGCGGCCGAAATGGTCGGGCTGTCGAACGGTTCGGTCAGATGGGCGAGCCAGTAGGGTTCGGGGACGGCGTCGTCGTCGAGAAAGGCCAGGATCTCTCCGGCGGAGGCGGCGATGCCCAGATTTCGGGCAGCCGCGATATTGGCCTCGTCGAAGGGGACGAGTTTGATGCGGCCTGTCCAGCCCATCGCCTCGACCGCAGCGATTCCGGTGGGATCGGCCACGACGACGACTTCGAACGCATCGTAGATCACCTGCTCGAGGCCCGTCAGGCAGAGGCGCAAGGCCTCCGGGCGTTCGCGCGAGACGACGATGACGCTGACCGGCCGGGAGGTCATTCCATTCCCATCTCGGCCATCATCGCCTCGATCCGGGGGATATCTTCGGGGTTGTTCAGCTCCCAGAAGAGGCGGCCCTTGGCTTTAACCTCCACGCAGGCGATGCGGCGGCCGTTTTCGAGAAAGCGGAGCTGTTCGAGCCCTTCGAGATCTTCGAGCGGGCCGGTCTGCCAGCCGGGGTAGCCTGCGAGGACATCGGCGCGGTAGGCATAGACGCCGACGTGATGGAAGACGGGCGTGGGATCGGCGGGAGCGTAGGTTTCCGAGACGAAAGGGATGACCTCTTTGGAAAAGTAGAGCGCGTGTCCGCCGGTTCCGAAGACCGCCGTCGTGCCGCCCACGCGCCCTGCCCTGCGGTCGGCCAGCAGATCCGACAGCGTCTTGCCATCGCAGCGCAAAACCGGAGTGGCCAGTTGTGCCTCGGGATCGACCTTGAGGGCCGCGACCAGATCTTCGATGAACCAGCTTGGGGTGAGCGGCGCATCGCCTTGGAGGTTGACGATGATCTCGTGATCACCGCCGAGGGCCTGATGCGCCTCGGCGCAGCGTTCGGTGCCGTTCCGGCAGGTTTCGGACGTCATGACGACCTCGGCGCCGAAGCCCTCTGCCGCGGCCTTGATCCGGTCGTCATCGGTCGCGACGACGACCTTGTCGATGCCTGCCACCGCGCGCGCGGCCAGCCAGGATCGTTCGATCAGGCTGCGCGATGTGCCGGAGGCGCCGCGCAGGGCGGCGAGCGGTTTTCCGGGATAGCGCGAGGAGGCGTAGCGGGCCGGAATGACGATGAGGACGGACATCAGCCGGGCCTTTTCAGCTCGACCCCCGGCGCGTGGGCGATGAAGAACGGGTTGGCGAAATCGGCCTTGCCGTAGCGCAGCGGCGTATGGTCGTCGAAACGAATGACCGTGCCGCCTGCCCCGGCCAGAACGGCATGACCGGCGGCGGTGTCCCATTCCATGGTGCGGCCGATGCGGGGATAGAGGTCTGCTTCTCCAGTGGCGACGAGACAGAATTTTAGCGAGGAGCCGGCGCTTTTCGTCTCGTCGCTTTTGTAGTGCGCGAGATAGTCGTCGGTCGCCTGATCGCGGTGCGATTTGGAGGCGACGATCCTCAGCGCGTGATTGTCGGGGGTCGAGACCTTGATGGGGCGTGTTGCGCCGGGCTTTGCGGCGTTGAAGGGGCCCTCTTCCTCGACCGAAGCGCCGGCGGCGTCGGTGTAAAAGAGCCTATCCTTGGCGGGCGCGTAGACGATGCCGCGGATGGGAACGCCGCCCGAGACATAGGCGATGTTGACGGTGAAATCGCCGCGCCGCTTGATGAACTCTTTCGTGCCGTCCAGCGGATCGACGATCAGGAAGGTATCGCTCTGGAGGGCGTGGGTCTTGGACTGCTCTTCCGTAACCAGATCGACATCCGGGAAGGCTGCGCGCAAACCCGCCGAGATGATGTCGTCGGCGGCTTGGTCGGCCTTGGTCACGGGGCTTTCGTCGTCTTTGAGATCGACGCCAAAATCATCTTCGCCGTATATTTCCATGATCTTTTCGCCCGCCTCGATCGACAGGCGGCGGGTTACGTCCATCAGTTTCTCGAAGTCCATGGGGAGCCGCCTCTCGTGAACGTGCAATTGTCAGATCCGAACCAAATCCTTATGATTGGCCGTCAATGGTTCAGCAAGATATTGATGCGACCATGATCCAACCGCCGCCTATCGCAGGATAAATCGCCGCCCGTGTTCGAACAGTCTCGCCCAGATACAAAGACGCAGTCCGCCCTGGGCCTGATGGAGCTGATCTATCATTCGACCGTGCGCGAGATTCGCAAGGGTCACAGCAATGCAGTGATCGGGCTGCTTTTGAATGTGGTTCAGACGCTGACGCTGGTCTTCGCGTTCTACCTGCTTTTCGTCATTCTCGGCATCCGGGGATCCCCGATCCGGGGCGATTTCCTGCTCTATATCATGTCAGGGATCTTTGTTTTCATCACGCATGTTAAGACGGTCAGTGCTGTCATCGGGGCAGAGGGTCCGTCATCGCCGATGATGAAACATGCGCCGATGAACACGATCGTCTCGATCACGGCGGCGGCGTTCGGCCAGCTTTACACTCAGATCCTGTCGGTCGCGATCGTGCTTTATCTTTACCATATCGCGTTTCAGCCGATCACGATCCACGATCCTGCCGGTGCGGCGGGGATCCTTTTTCTGGCATGGTTCACGGGTGTCGCGGTGGGGGTGATGTTCGTGTCGGTCAAGCCGTGGGCGCCGCAATTCGTGAATGTGGCGTCGACGGTTTACAACCGGGTCAACATGATCGCGTCGGGAAAGATGTTCGTGGCCAACCAGCTTCCCAGCCGGGAGCTGAACCTCTTTGACTGGAACCCGCTGTTTCACATCATCGATCAGGGGCGCGGATTTTTGTTTCTCAATTACAGCCCGCGCTACACCTTCATCGATTATCCGATCAAGGCGGGTATCGTCCTGATCATGCTGGGACTGATGGCGGAGTTCTATACGCGCAAGTCGGCCTCTGCGTCCTGGGATGCGAGCCGGTAGGAACCTCAATCCGTCAGTTTGGCGGATGGGCGCGGCGTATCACCGGGCTGGCGATCCGGTCGTTGATCGGGATATCCCAGACAGCGGCCGTACCGGAGGCGGCAAAAGCCTGCATCAGGTCCGGAAGCGCGGCAAGATCGGTTACGGTCTCTCCCCCGATGCCGAAGCCTTTCGCGATGGCGGCAAGATCGGTCCGGCCGAAAACGGCGCCTTCGTCGGAGAGACCTTCGGCGCGGAGCTTGTGGATCTCGGATCCGTAGGCGCCGTCGTTCAGGGCGACGATCAGGATGTTCATGTTATGACGGCGGATGGTTTCAAGCTCCTGGATATGCATCAGGAGGCTGCCATCTCCGTCGAACATGACGACCGGCACATCCGGTCGGGCGAGGGCGACGCCCATGGCAAAGGAGATGCCGTTGCCGATCGCGCCAAATTCGCGGATCGTCAGGAACTCCTCGTAGGGGCGGCGGGGCATATGGGCGGCGTAGTAAGAGCAGTGGCCCGATGAATTGACGAGTTGCCAGCCTTGGGGCAGCGCGGCGTCGAGCGCCGTAATGACGTCGCGGGGGTCATGGGTGCCGGGTCGGGGATCGGCAGGGGCGCTGTCGGCGGGACGTGTGGCGATGGCCGCGGCCAGATCTGAGCTGCGGCGTTCGGCGGGGCGCGCGGGCAGGACATCAAGAAGCGCTTCGACGCCCAGGCGGGCATCGGCGCGCAGATGCGACTGGGCGGCGACGCGGCCCTGACTGATCGCAACGGGGTCGACATCGATCTGCAGGACCTCCGCCTTCGGCCAGAGCTTGCCGCCATCGGAATTGTGTTTGGCGAGAGAGCCACCGACTGCGATGATGAGGTCGGCCTCGGCGCAGACCTCCCAGGCGAGATCGGTGGCGAAGCCGCCAAGGATCCCCAGGCTGAACGGATCATCATGAAAAAGACCGCGGGCCGGAAGGGTCGTGCCGAGGGGCGCGTCGCAGCGTTCGGCGAGGTCGCGGCAGGCCTCGGCGGCGTGGGTGGCGCCGAGGCCTGCCATGACGACAATCCTGTCGGCGGAGGCGATCCTTTGGGCCGCCAGAGCGACGTCATCGGGATGGGGCGGCATCGGAGAGGGGTTTGGAAGTAGCTCGTGAGACGGCGCGGAAAGGGGCGCTTCGGGAGCTTCGAGATCCTGCAGATCGAACGGGATGCCGAGGACGACCGGGCGTCGCTCGCGCCGGGCCTGAAGAAAGGCGTCGCGGGTGGCGGTGGCGAGCCGGTTCGGCGCATGGATAGGGATGTAGGCCGCGCCGGTCGCTGCGACGAGCGGTGCCTGGTCGATCTGCTGGTTGTACCAGGACACCTTGAGCGGCGGTTCTCCGGCGATGACGACGAGGGGCAGATGCGCGCGGACGGCGGCGGGAAGGGCGGTCATCAGCTGGGTCAGGCCCGGGCCGCAGGTGACGGTGGCAAGACCCATATTGCCGGTTTTGCGGGCGTAGGCCATGGCGGCGGCGACGGCGCAGTGCTCGTGCCGGACGTAGATCATGGTGCATCCGGTCTCGGACAGGCGGGTGGCGAAGTTCATGTTCGCATCGCCCAGAAGGCTGAAACAAGTGCCGATCTTTTCCTGGGCGACGACGTCGGCGAGCAGATCAAAATTGTGTCTCACGACAGGATGTCCTTTGGGATCATGACCTCTCCGCGCGCGATGAGGCGGGCGGTACGGGTCACGCCGGCGGAGATGAAGTCGAAGCCATCGGTGGTGTCATAGTGGACGTGGACGTCCATGAGGCCGGAGGGATGCTCGATTTGCACGGTGAGGGGGGAGGGGCGTGGCGTCATCAGGCCCTCGGCCACGGTGCCGGGTGCGAGGGCGCAGGCGGCGAGGCATTGCCCGCCAGTGATGGCGAGCGTCGGGTGGGTCGTCCACGGCATGAAGTAGCGGGCGGCGAAGTCGCCCCCGGCAAGGGCGGGCGCGATGAGGCCTATTTTGGGGATGACGGAGGCGCTGACATCGCCGAAGCCCATGCGCTCTCCGGCTTTGAGGCGCAGCGTTTCAAGGCGGGTGAAGAGATCTGCGTTGTCATCGAGATCGGCCTGACTTTCGTAGCCGGTGATCCCGAGATCGGCGGCGCGGGCGATCATCATCGGCATCGCGACGTCGATGAGCGTGGTCTCGGTCCCGTCGATGACGTCGATTGGATTGCCCGTCGGGAAAAACTTGCCGGTGCGTGCGCCGGTGACCTTGGTGAAGGTCATGGCGACAGGCGCTGCGGTGCCGGGGACGCCGTCTATGGCAGTGTCTCCGGCATAGGTGACGGCGCCGCCCGGGGTCTGGACGTCGACATGGACGATCGCCCCTGTGTTCACGGCCCGGATCCGGACGGGGGTGATATCACCGCTCGTGGGGACGAGGCCCATTTCGATGGCGGCGGGGCCCACACCGACGAGGACGTTTCCGCATGTAGGCTTGTAGTCGACCTCGTGCTTTTCGACGGCGACCTGCGCGAAGAAGTAATCGACATCGGCCTCGGGATCGTCGGAGAGGCTGAGCATGCCGACCTTTGTGGTCGTCGCGTTGCCGCCGCCGAGGCCGTCGATATTGCGAGGATGGCCGCCGCCCATGGCTGCGATGAGGACCTTTGACAGGGCGTCGCGATCCTCGGGCAGGTCCGAGCGGTGGAAGACGGCTCCGCGCGAGGTGCCGCCGCGCATGAGAAGGAACGGGATCGGGGTCTGGGTCAAGTGAAAGGCCATGGAAGATCGAAGATCGATTGCAGAAGGCCCGGCGGGAAGTCGCGGTTGAGCGTGTAGGCGAAGCCGAGGATCGCGGCGATGCCGAGCGTGGACAGGATCAGCGTGCGGGCCCAGCCGAGGCCCGCGCGGATGCGGAAGAACGCCAGAAAGAAGAGGCCCAGCGCAAGGATGAAGCCAAGGAGCGAGGAGAGCAGCAGAAGCCCGCCGAACCAGCCGAGCGTGGACCACAGGCCGTGAGGGGCCTGCGCGTCTTCTCCGGCGGCTTCGCGGTCGGCGAAGACGTCGTCGCCCTCGGGCGCGCGGATCATGCGGATCAGGACGAGACAGAGTGCGATGATCCCGACGGTTGCGATGGTCAGCGGGAAGATTTTGTCGGAGGTTAGGCGGATCATGTAGGCGTTGACCCACGCCGTGACGGTGTAGGCGAGCAGGACCAGCAGGAAGATCAGCGGCGCACGTTTGGCGCCGGTTTCGACCTCGCCTTCGGAGCGGATCTGTTTGGCCTGCTTGAGGCCGAGAAAGATGGAGATCAGCGTGAAGACAAGGATCACGATAACGATGGGCGAGGCGACATAGGCCAAGCCCGCCTCGAAGCTGTCGCGGAACCGGAAACTGGCGATCTGGTGCGCCTGATTGGCGAACTTCTCGGCCGGGTGCGACAGGACGAAGCCGATCAGGAAGGCTGGGCGCGACCAGTCGAAGCGGCGCAGGAAGATGCCGAGAAGCCCGATGGTGAAGAGCGCGACGAGATCGCCGAGGCTTTGGCGGGACTGGAAGGCCGCGAAGGCGATCATCATGAAGAGGAACGGCGCCAGAAGCGAGAAGCGGATCGTTGTTAGCTTGGCGATACCGCCGGAGAGCGCGATGCAGAGGCAGGCTCCGAAGACGTTGGCAAGAGCGAGCGACCAGACGACGGTGTAGGTGATGTCGAGGTTGTTCTGGATCAGCTGGGGACCGGCGTCGAAGCCCAGAAGGCCCAGGCCCCCTATGAAGACCGCCATGGAGCCGGAGCCCGGGATGCCGAAGATCAGGGTTGGGACGAGGCCGCCGCCCTCCTTGGCGTTGTTCGAGCTTTCGGGGCCGATGACGCCGCGGATCTCACCCGAGCCGAACTGGCTTTTGTCTTTGCTGCTTTGCACGGCGTGGCCGTAGGCGATCCAATCGACGACGGATCCGCCGAGGCCCGGGATCACCCCGACAATGACACCGATGACCGAGCAGCGGACGGAGAGCCAGATATTGGCCCACCAGTCGCGCACGCCCTTGAGCCAGCCTGCGCCGAGCGAAGCTTCGCGCGAAATGGATTTGTCCTGTCTGAGGAGGCTGAGGATCTCGGGGATGGCGAAGATGCCGAGCCCGACGATGACGAGGCGGATACCATCGGTGAGATAGGGGATGTCATAGGTCGCCATGCGCAGACTGCCGCCCGCGCCCGCCTCGCCGATCGTGCCGACGAGCAGGCCAAGGCAGGCGGCAGCCAGACCCTTGAGCGGCAGGCGGCCTGCGAGGATCGCGACCATGGACAGGCCGAGGATCGTGATGGCCAGCATCTCGGGCGTGCCGAAGGCGAGGACGAGCGGGCGGGCGATCAGGATGAAGAAAGTGAGGACGGTTGCACCGATCAACCCGCCAAAAAGCGAGGCGGCGAAGGCGGCGGAGAGGGCGCGCGCGGCCTCTCCCTTTCGGGCGAGCGGGAAGCCGTCGAGGACGGTGGCCTGCGAGGAGGACGAGCCGGGAATGCCCATCAGGACACTGGCGAAGGTGTCGGAGGTGGGAACGACGGCGATCAGACCGACCATCAGGGCAAGGCCGGAGACGGGGTCCATGCCGAACATGAAGGGCAGGACCAAGCTGAGGCCCGCGATCCCGCCGAGGCCGGGGAAGACCCCGACCGACAGTCCCAGAAGGACGCCCGTCATCAGAAAGAGGATCTGGCTGGGCTGCAGGATGAGCGAAAACGCCTCGTGCAGTGCCGGAAGCGCCGTGGTCAGGATGTCCATGGGATGTCTTTCGAAAAAGGGGACCCCCGCCCGATCAGGCGAGGGTCACGGCGCCTAGTTCAAGGAGACGCCGTAGGACTCTTCGAGCCAGTTGACGACGAACTCTTTCGCCGCGGGATCGACCTCGGTGCCCGAGGCAAGCGTCGCCTGAGCACGATCGCCCGTCATCTGGGGATAGACGCCAAGACGCGCCGAGGACAGCTCTGCGAAGTCATCGCGGGCGATGACGTCGTCGAAGGCCTGCGTGTAGGTCGCGATTTCGTCTTCGGAGGCACCCTTGGGCAGGAAAACCATCTTTTGCGCCGGGAACCCTGCGATCATGAAGGCTTTCCAGGCGTCCCAGGCGGGGCCGGAGGTTTCACAGGCCGGGGTGGCTTCGCAGACTTCCTTAAAGGAAGGGATGTCGGGGAAGGTCGGGTCGCGGACAATGTTGCCGTCCTCGTCCAGCGCGCCCCAGGTCATCATCGGCACGGCCTGACCGGCCTCGACGAGTGGGGTGACAGACGACAGGTACGCCGAGGAGGTCTGGTAATCGATATTGGCCTCGCCGCGTTCGAACATCAGGCGCCCGTCGCCGCGTCCTTCGATGCCGAAGACCGGCTCGACCGACATGCCCAACATCTCCCACGCGAGAAGCGGGACGAGATCGAGGCGGGTTGCGCCTTGCGAGCCGTAGATGAAATCGGTGCCCTGAAGGGCCGTCACGTCGAGGCCGTCCATCTGAGACGCGAGATCGGGGGGAAGGTAAGCGACGCCGCCGGTGCCAGAGGCGAGGACGACGTTCCAGTCGCTGTATTCATAGCGCACCCGAGGATCGTCGAGCAGATAAGGGAACTGCGTCGAGCCGGACGAGCCGAATATCAGCGTGCCGTTGTGGTCCTCGGCGTCCTGGTCCTGGAACCAGTTTGCGCCGCGGGTCGATCCGGCGCCGGGCATGTATTCCACGACGACCGTCGGATTTCCCGGAAGCGCCTCGCTGAGGAGCGGCGCGTAGAAGTTGGCCCATTTGGCCGAGCCGCCGCTTTCCGAGAACGGAATGATGAAGCGGACGGTTTCGTCCGTCAGGTCGATGCCCTGGGCGCTGGCCGAGGTCGCGAGAGCTGCCGTGCAGGTTGCTGCGGCCAGAGCGATGCCCCGAGCCGTTTTCAAGATGGTCATAAAGGTCCTCCCATAGGTGACACGCTATGCTGCGCGCCTTAGTCTAAGCGGCGTTCTTCCGCTTGATCGCACAACGATGCGTTGCGAAACTTGCGTGAACCTTTCGGAGGTCAAAATTGCGCATTGCCATCGTCGAGGACAACAAAGCGGTCGCGAGCGGGATCGCGTATCGGCTGCAGGATCGCGGGCATGCAACCGATCTTTTGCATGATGGCGCGGCGGCGGACGAGTTTCTGCACAAGGACGGTAACGATGTGATCGTGCTTGACGTCAATCTGCCGACGCTGAGCGGGATGCAGGTTCTGCGCAACCTCAGGGCGCGGGGCGATACGCGGCCCGTCCTGTTGCTGACGGCGAACGATCAGGTGGCCGACCGGGTCGCGGGCCTTGATGCAGGGGCGGACGACTATCTGGTCAAGCCTTTCGCGATGGAGGAACTGGAGGCGCGGCTGCGCGCCCTGGCGCGGCGCAAGGCGACGGCGCTGACCCGAATGCTGGAGCAGGACGGTCTTGTTCTGGATCCGGCAGGGCCGTCGGTGCGGGTCGGCCAGACGCCGCTGGATCTGCCGCGGCGGGAGCTGATGCTGCTGGAGGCGCTGATCCGGCAGCGGGGTCGGACCGTGTCGAAGTCGGCGCTGATGGACCGGATCTATGGGACAGGCGCGGATATCGATGCGTCCGCGATCGAGGTTCATGTCTCGCGGCTGCGCAAGCGGTTGAGGGCTCATGGTTTTGAAATTCAGATGAGCCGGGGGCTGGGATATCGGCTGGTCCGGCAGGAGGCTGACTGATGTCGCTGCGGCTGCGGCTTTTCCTGATCATCGTCGGCCCGCTTTTGCTGGTCGCGCTGGCCCTCGGCGTCTGGAGGATCGCGCAAGCTGAGGCCACGGCGGAGGAGCTGTTCGACCGGGATCTGCTTTTCACTGCCGTTGCCGTGGCGCGGGATGTGGCGCTTCTTGACGGGGATGCGGTGTCGCGGGAGACCGGTTCGCTGCTGAGTGACGCAGCGGGAGGGCCCATTCGCTATCATGTTTATGCGCCGGACGGTGTCTTTGTGACCGGGTATGCCGTGCCGCCTGTTCCGGTGAACAGCATACCCGAGACCGAGGCGCCCTTTGTTCAATATGACGGTGTCTATAAGGGGCGCGATGTCCGGGTGCTGCGGCTTTGGGATGTCGGGCAGATCGGCGGTCTGAGCGGGACCTTCACGATCACGGTCTGGCAGGATGCGGCGATCCGGCAGGGATATGTGCGGGAAACGGCGATCAACGTCATTGCGGTGATGGCCGCGCTGATCGGGGCGGTGGCTCTTTGTGTGTGGTTTGGGGTCAAGCTGGGGCTGAAGCCGCTTTTGGATCTGGAGGATGCCATTTCCCGGCGCAGTCCGGACGATCTGACGCCGATCCGGCGGCGTGTGCCTCCTGAGGCGGAGGGGCTTGTCACGCAGCTCAATTCGCTGATCGGGCAGATCCAGGTGACGATGGCGGCGCAGACCGATTTCATCTCGAACGCGGCGCACCAGTTGCGCAATCCGCTGGCCGGGATCCGGGCGTTGGGGGACAGCATCATGACGGCGGGATCACTGACGGCAGCAAAGGCGCGGGCGGGCGATCTGATCGAGGCTGCCGGGCAGGCGAGCGATCTGGCCAACCGGCTTTTGACGCTGGAACGGATGCGCGCGGGACCCGGCGGTGAAGCCTTCGAGGCCGTAGATCTGGCAGCGATCACGGTGCAAACGGCGCAAGGCTTTGTGGATCAAGCGGAGGCTGCGGGAGTGGCGATTGAGATCGCAAGGCCGGAAGGCCCCTGCCTGATCGAAGGGGACCCGGTCATGCTGCGCGAGGCGATCTTGAACCTCATGGCCAATGCGCTGGGGCATGGCGGGCCGGGTTTGACGCAGCTTTCGGTTGTTCTAGAGCGGATCGGCGGCACTGTGCGGCTGGTGCTGGAGGATGACGGACGGGGGCTTGACGAGAAGGATATCGACCGGGCGCTGGCGCGGTTCGGGCAGGCTCAACCGGGGCGGGGCAGCGGGCTGGGTCTGCCGATTGCCGAGGCGGTGGTCGCGCAGCATGGCGGGTCGCTGACGCTGGATACCAAGGGGCCTGGCTTGCGGGTGACGCTGGACTTTCCGGCGCTCGCGCGGGTCGGAGCGGTCTGAGGCGGATCTACCGTTTCATGAAGAGGCGTGCGGCGAGGGGCGCCCCGGTGATAACCAGAAAGACGCGGGTCAGGTGGTGGACGATGACGAAGCCAAGGTCGGCGCCGGCGACGATGGCGAGGATCGTCATCTCGGCCTGACCGCCGGGGGCGAAGGAGAGGAACCCCTCGACCGGCGGGGCGAGCCCGGTCTGGACAACGATCTCGGTGAAGATGAAGGCCAGCACGGCGAGGATCAGGACGAAGGCGACACCCGAGAGGACGTCCTTGCGCAGCTCGATCAGCGTCACACCGACATAGCCGACGCCAATCCCCAGACCGATGAGGAACTGCGCCGCAAGGATCGCCTCGGCCGGGGGGCGGCTGTTGATGAGGCCCGAGAGCGACAGGATGGCCGTCAGGATCATCGGGCCGAGGATGGAGGCGCCGAAGAGGCCAATGCGTTCGCCTGCTTTCCAGCCGATCAGCGCTGCGGCGACCATGATCGCCATCTCGGCGAGGGGCAGGCTGCGCGCGGGGGCGCCCAGCGGGTTGTCGAGGGTGGCTTCGAAGCCGAAGATCAGCACGGCGGGCGCGACGGTCACGACGATCAGGACGCGGGTGGCGTGAATGAGCGAGAGCGCGCGCCCGTCGCCGCCCGCCTCCTGCCCGAAGATCACCATGTCCTGCAGGCCGCCGGGCATGGAGGCATACCAGGCAGTGACCCGGTCGAACCCGCAGATCCGCTCGAAAAACGGGATCCCGATGAGTGCGATGACGATAAGATAGACCGGGATGAAGGCGACGGAAGCCGCCATCTGCGGAAGCTGCTGGACCACTTCGGGCGTGATCGAAGCGCCCACGGCGACGCCGAGGATCGTACGGGCTGCGATGCTGAGCTGACCGAGGCCGCGGAGCGGACGTTGAGCCAATGCGGCGATCAGGCAAGCGACCATCGGGCCGAAGAGAAACGGCAGCGGCAGGCCCAGACCCCAGAACATCGCCGCGCCGACAGAGGCGATAAGTACGGTTTCGGCGCGTTGGATCCGGCGTGAACGTTTGTCTAAGATAGCCGTACTCTCCATCTTGCGTCCGGATGTATCCATATGTATGCAATCTGCCTCAAAGGAGCAAGCCGCGTGTCGAAATCGGATCTACCACAGGGTCAGGATGCCTATCACCGGATTATCGCCGAGATCCGAAATGGCGCCATGATGCCGGGGGATCGACTGACTGAGGTCGATCTGGCCGAACGGTTCGGGATCAGCCGCACACCGATCCGCGAGGCGATCCGGCAGCTCGAGGCGGATGGGCTGGTCACGCATACACCGCGGCGCGGGGCGACGATCCGGACGCTTGGGCCTGCCGAAATCTCGGAGCTTTACGATATGCGTGCGGTTCTTGAGGGCGCGGCGGCGCAGTTTGCAGCGCGGGCGGCCTCGGAGGTGGAACTGGCCGAGCTGACCGAGATCCATGAGGCGATGACTAAGACCAGTGATGCGGAAGAGCTTTACCGGCTGAACCAGCATTTCCATGCGGGGCTGCTGGATGCGGCACGCAATCGGTTTTTGATGAAATCCGTCGCGGCGGTGACGAAGACGCTGTTTATCCTTGGCCGGTCGACGATGGAGGAGGGCGATCGGGCCGCTGAGGCGCTGTCCGAACATGCACAAATCCTTGCGGCGCTGGAGGCGCGCGACCCGGAGACGGCGGGGGATGCAATGCGGTCGCATATCGCGGCGGCGCATCGGGCGCGGCTGCGGCAGCTTCGGGATCTGCGCGAGGATCGGGAGATTGCGGATGACGCTTGAGATGATCGCCGCGCGGCACTGGGACGTCATTGTGGCAGGCGGCGGGAATGCCGCGCTTTGTGCTGCGATCGAGGCGGCGGAGAAGGGCGCGCGGGTGTTGGTGGTCGAGGCTGCTCCCCTGCCCTATCGGGGCGGTAACTCCCGCCATACCCGCAACTTTCGCTGCATGCATCGCGGGCCGCTTTCGGTTCTGACGGGCAGCTATGGTGAGGACGAGTATTTCGACGACCTTTTGCGGGTAACGAAGGGCGACACGGATGAGGGGCTGGCTCGGATGGCGATCCGGCTGTCCGAGGAGGCGTTGCCGTGGATGGAGGCGCATGGCATCCGGTTTCAGCCGTCGCTCTCGGGCACGCTGTCGTTGAGCCGGACGAACGCGTTTTTCCTTGGCGGCGGGAAGGCTTTGGTCAACGCCTATTATCGGACAGCCGAAGATCTGGGCGTGCAGTTTCTTTACGAGACGCAGGTCACGCATGTGCACCTGGCGGGCGACCGGTTCGAGGCCGTGGATCTGCTTTGCGCGGAAGAGACGGCGACGGTCAGCGGGTCGGCCATCGTTCTGGCAAGCGGGGGTTTTCAAGGAGATCTCGACTGGCTGGCCAAGGCCTGGGGGCCCGCGGCGCGGAATTTCCTTATTCGGGGCACGCCCTATAATCGCGGGGTCGTGCTGCGTGACATGCTAGATCAGGGAACGCAGAGCGTGGGGGATCCGACGCAGTGTCATGCGGTCGCCATCGATGGGCGCGCGCCGAAATTCGACGGCGGGATCGTCACGCGGCTGGATTGCGTGCCATTTTCGGTCGTCGTGAACAAGGACGGCGAGCGGTTCTATGACGAGGGCGAGGATGTCTGGCCAAAGCGTTATGCGATCTGGGGGCGGCTGGTCGCGGCGCAGCCCGATCAGGTGGCGTTTTCGATTATCGACAGCAAAAGCCGGGATCTGTTCATGCCGTCGGTCTATCCCCCCGAGACGGCGGAGACGATTGACGGGCTCGCGCAGCGGCTGGGTCTGCCAGGGGTGAAGCTTCGCGAGACGGTGGAGGCCTTCAATGCGGCCTGCCCGGACGGGGCATTTCACCCTACGGAACTGGACGGTCTGGCGACCGAGGGGCTATCACCGCCGAAGACGAACTGGGCGCGGCCGATCCTGGAGCCGCCGTTCTACGGATACGCGCTGCGGCCCGGCGTGACGTTCACCTATCTGGGTCTGAAAGTTGACGACACGGCGCGGGTGCAGGGTGCACGCCGGGCGTTGAAGAATGTCTGGGCCGCCGGAGAGATCATGGCGGGCTCCATCCTGGGGCAAGGCTATCTGGCGGGGTTCGGCATGACGATTGGAACCGTCTTCGGGCGTATCGCAGGCCGGGAAGCTGCTTCTCATGTCATTTGAAACACCGGCCCTGACAGAGGCCGCACGGCAGGTGCAGATCTGCAATGCCTGCCGCTATTGCGAGGGCTATTGCAGCGTCTTTCCGGCGATGTTCCGGGAGCGGACCTTTGCCTCCGGGGATCTGACGCAGCTCGCCAATCTCTGCCACAACTGCCGCGGCTGCTATTATGCGTGCCAGTATACCGAGCCGCATGAATTTGCGCTGAACCTGCCTGCAGCCTTGGCGGAGGCGCGGCGGGAAAGCTGGGAGCGGTTCGCCTGGCCCGGGGCCTTGTCGCGGCTCTTTCAACGAAGCGGTGTTGCCGTCGCGGCGGCGCTTGTTCTCGGCGTGGTGCTTTTGTTTGCGGCGATCCGGGCGGTGCCGGATACGGGGGACGGGTTCTACGCCTACATGTCCCATGCCCTGATGGTCGCGATTTTTGCACCTGCCTTCCTGGCTCCGCTCGTCGTGATCGGAGTCGGGCTGAGGCGCTATTGGGCCGAGGTTGGTGGACAGCGGGTCCGCTGGTCCGATCTGCGCGACGCCGGGCGGAGCGCCGCGACGATGCGCAATCTGAGTGGCGGTCAGGGACAGGGCTGCAACTTCGAGGATGAGGATCGATTCACGAATACGCGGCGCTATCTGCATCAAGCGACGATTTGGGGCTTTTTGCTATGCTTTGCGTCGACATCGTCGGGAACAGTGCTGCATTACGGGTTTGGTCTGGAGGCGCCTTATGGGCCTTTAAGCTTGCCCAAGCTGTTTGGGGTTCCGGGCGGTGTCCTGCTGACCGTCGGGGCGTTCGGGCTGGCCTGGCTAAAGACGAAGGCGGATCCTGCCTTGGGTGCTGCGCATCTATGGGGGGGCGAGACGGCCTTTGTGTTGTTGCTCGGCTTGACCGGCGCGACGGGACTGGCGCTCTATGCGGCGACGGGGACGAGTGCGGTTCCGGCTTTGCTTGCCATTCACCTGGGCGCGGTTCTGGCCCTTTTCCTGACGACACCCTATTCGAAGATGGCCCACGGCTTTTACAGGTTTGCGGCTCTCGTCCGCGATGCCCAGATTGCGCGGCGGACCGGCACCGCGGATTAGGGAAAAAAGACCGAACGTCACCCCGCCCTCTGGTTGCAGGCCCATTTCGGCAGCACTATATACGCCCGAGCCGCGCAGAAGAGTTTCATTCTGCGCCTGACCAAATGGTGCGGATGCCGACTTGGGTCCGCATTTCTCACATCGCCTGACGAAAGAGGGATATGAATATGGCTAAAGTAATCGGTATCGACCTTGGAACGACGAACTCCTGCGTTGCGATCATGGACGGCTCCCAGCCCCGCGTGATCGAGAATGCGGAAGGCGCCCGGACCACGCCGTCGATCGTCGCTTTCACCGATGAGGAACGCCTCGTCGGTCAACCTGCCAAGCGGCAGGCGGTCACCAACCCGGACAACACGATTTTTGGCGTGAAGCGCCTTGTCGGCCGCCGGTTCGACGATGCGGATCTGGCCAAGGACAAGAAGAACCTGCCGTTTAACGTGGTGAATGGCGGCAACGGAGATGCCTGGGTCGAAGCGAAGGGCGAGAAATACTCGCCGTCGCAGATCTCTGCCTTCATCCTCGGCAAGATGAAGGAAACCGCCGAGAGCTATCTTGGCGAGGAGGTGACGCAGGCCGTCATCACGGTTCCCGCCTATTTCAACGATGCCCAGCGTCAGGCAACCAAGGATGCCGGCAAGATCGCGGGCCTTGAAGTGCTGCGGATCATCAACGAGCCGACGGCCGCTGCGCTGGCCTACGGCCTTGATAAGAAAGAGACACAGACGATTGCCGTCTATGACCTTGGTGGCGGGACGTTCGACGTGACGATTCTTGAAATCGACGATGGCCTCTTTGAGGTGAAGTCCACCAACGGGGACACGTTCCTGGGCGGTGAAGATTTCGACATGCGGATCGTCAATTACCTCGCCGGTGAGTTCAAGAAAGAGAACGGCGTCGATCTGACGAAGGACAAGATGGCGCTTCAGCGGCTTAAGGAAGCTGCCGAGAAAGCGAAGATCGAACTGTCGAGCTCGTCCCAGACCGAGATCAACCAGCCGTTCATCTCGATGGATCCCAATGGTGGCCAGCCGCTGCACCTCGTCGTCAAACTGACGCGGGCCAAGCTGGAGAGCCTTGTCGGCGATCTGATCAAGCAGTCGATCGCGCCGTGTAAGGCCGCGCTAAAGGATGCGGGTTTGTCTGTCGGCGATATCGACGAGGTCGTGCTGGTCGGTGGTATGACGCGGATGCCCAAGGTCATCGAGGAAGTGACCAAGTTCTTCGGCAAGGAGCCGAACAAGGGTGTGAACCCGGACGAGGTCGTCGCAATGGGTGCCGCCATTCAGGCCGGTGTTCTGCAAGGCGACGTCAAGGATGTGGTTCTGCTTGACGTCACTCCGCTGTCGCTGGGGATCGAGACGCTGGGTGGCGTGTTCACCCGCCTGATCGACCGCAACACGACGATCCCGACGAAGAAGTCGCAGATCTTCTCGACCGCCGAGGACAACCAGAACGCGGTGACGATCCGCGTCTTCCAGGGTGAACGTGAGATGGCATCGGACAACAAGATGCTGGGTCAGTTCAATCTAGAGGATATTCCCCCTGCCCCGCGCGGCATGCCGCAGATCGAGGTGACGTTCGATATCGACGCCAACGGCATCGTGTCGGTCGGCGCGAGCGACAAGGGCACCGGCAAGGAGCAGAAGATCACGATCCAGGCCTCTGGCGGATTGTCCGATGATGACATCGAACAAATGGTCAAGGACGCCGAAGAGAACGCGGAAGCCGACAAGGAACGCCGCGAGCTGGTCGAGGCGAAGAACCAGGCGGAGAGCCTTATTCATTCGACCGAAAAGTCGATGGAAGAGCATTCCGACAAGGTCGATCCGACCACGATCGAGGCGATCGAACTGGCCATTGCTGCGCTCAAGGACGATCTGGAGACCGAGGATGCCGGCAAGATCAAGTCGGGCATCCAGAACGTGACTGAAAGCGCCATGAAGCTGGGCGAGGCCATCTACAAGTCGAGCCAGGAAGAGGCGGCTGGTGAGCAGCCCGCCCCCGAAGACGGGCCGGGCGGTGTGGATGACGACATCGTGGATGCCGATTTCGAAGATCTTGGCGACGACGAAAACAAGCGCGCGTCGTAAACGCATAACCGCTTGAGAGGCCGGCCCGTCAGACCGGGCCGGCCTTTGCGTTCCGAAAGGTAACGACCGATGTCAAAGCAAGATTACTACGAAACGCTCGGGGTCTCGAAAGGCGCATCTGCCGACGAGATCAAGAAAGCCTATCGCCGGAAGGCGAAGGAGCTTCATCCCGACCGCAATTCCGACAACCCCAATGCCGAAGCCCAGTTCAAGGAGGCCAACGAGGCCTACGAGGTTCTGAAGGACGCTGACAAGAAGGCGGCCTATGACCGCTTTGGCCATGCCGCTTTTGAAGGCGGTATGGGCGGCGCGCGGCAAGGCGCGGGTGGATTTCAGGGTCAGGGCGATTTCGCCTCGGCGTTCTCCGATGTGTTCGACGATCTCTTCGGCGATATCATGGGCGGCCAGCGCGGCGGCGGCGGACGGCGTGCGGCGCGTGGGTCCGATCTGCGGTATAACCTCAGAATTTCGCTCGAGGATGCCTATTCCGGGCTTCAGAAGACGATCAACGTCCCGACAGCGGTCAGCTGCAACGCGTGTAACGGCAACGGCGCCGAAGGCGATAGCGAGCCGACGACCTGCCCCACCTGTAACGGGATGGGCAAGGTGCGCGCGCAGCAGGGCTTTTTCACGGTCGAGCGGACCTGCCCGACCTGCAACGGTCTGGGCCAGACGATCAAGAACCCCTGCCGGGTCTGCAACGGCACGGGCCGGGTAGAGAAAGAGCGTGCACTGAATGTGAATATCCCCGCCGGTGTGGAGACGGGAACGCGGATCCGGCTGGCCGGAGAGGGCGAGGCTGGCGTTCGTGGCGGGCCGACCGGCGATCTTTATATCTTTATCGAGGTTGCGGATCATTCGCTGTTCCAGCGAGATGCCAGCAATATTTATTGCCGTGTGCCCGTCTCGATGGCCGATGCCGCCTTGGGCGGGGATATCGAGGTGCCGACGATCGATGGCGGGCGCAGCCGGGTCAAGATTCCGAGCGGAAGTCAGTCGGGACGCCAGATGCGGCTTCGCAACAAGGGTATGCCTGCGCTACGCGGCGGGGCGACCGGTGATATGTTCATCGAGCTGGCGGTTGAAACGCCAGTGAACCTGACCTCCAAGCAAAAGGAGCTGCTGAGGGAGTTCGACCGGTTGTCGGAAGACAACAATCCTGAAAGCTCGAGCTTCTTCAAGTCGGTGAAAAACTTCTGGGACTCGATGAAGGGCTAAGCGGTCCCGGGGCCGATGCTCTGGGTCCGTTAACTCTGTGCTAACCGTTCGGCTGGCAGGCTGGGCGGATGAGACAGGGATCCTTTTTCGCCGAAGCGCAGCGCCCTCTTGTCGCACCGGACGAGGTGTCGGCGGTGGGGCCCAATGCGCAGCCCTCCTATCTTCGCGATCATCGCGCCCGGCTTAGGGAGCGGTTCATGAGCGGCGGTGCAGATGCCCTGCCTGACTACGAACTACTGGAGCTTGTGCTCTTTCGGGCGATTCCCCGGCAGGATGTCAAACCGCTGGCGCGGCGACTTTTGGAAGAGTTCGGCGACTATAATGCGGTGCTCACGGCGGCGCCGTCGCGGCTTGCCACGGTGTCCGGGATCGGGCCTGCGGTGATCACCGAACTGAAGATCGTGGAGGCGGCGGCGGCCCGTCTTGCGCGGGCGCGGGTGCGCGACCGGCATGTCGTCTCGAGTTGGGATGCGCTGCTCGACTATTGCCATACGGTGATGGCCCATCGCGATACCGAGCAGTTCCATATCCTCTTTCTGGATCGCAAGAATGTCCTCATCATGGACGAGGCGCAGGCGCGGGGAACCGTGGATCATGTGCCGGTCTATCCACGCGAGGTGGTCAAGCGCGCGCTCGAGCTGAACGCGTCGGCGCTGATCCTTGTCCACAACCATCCGTCCGGCGATCCGACGCCGTCAGAGGCCGATATCGCGGTGACGCGGCAGATCGAGGCAGCGTCGCAGACTCTTGGGATCGCCCTTCATGATCATCTGATCATCGGGCGATCATGCGAGTTGAGTTTTCGGTCGGAAGGCTTGCTTTAGCGCCTAGAGGTCTGTGAGCATCTTCTTGAGGATCAGATTCTCACCGACAAAGTCGCAGTCAGGCATGGTGACGTTAAGCAAGCGACGCTCCAGCCCCTCGGTCCGGCCTGCTTCAAAGGCCTGTACGGCCATCGAGTGACCGCAATTGCGTTCGGTCACGCGCGCTTCGACAGTCAGGCGGACATCGCTTTGATCGGAAGAGAGTGTATAGACCTCGGCCTGATAGCCGGCGGATGTCGCCATATCGCCCAGACGTGTGATGAAGCCGCCGGTCCCATCCACGGCAGCGACGGCGCTGCGCGGTGCCTCGGCCCGGACGTGGCCGTCCTGCCAATAGCCAGCCCCGTTTTCCAGCGCATGAAGACCGACCTCGCTGCGACCCTGCCATTGCAGAACGACGCGGTGGAACTGCGACACCTCTGGCACATGAGCGGTTGCCATTGCGCCCTCACCGCTTTCGAAGGCCGTGATGAAAAGCGCGTCCTCAGCCAGTGCGGGCACTTCAAGAGCAACACGGCCCTTGGTGTCTGTGATCGCGGAAAAGACCATACCCTGGTGATGGATCGTCAGCTCTGTCTCGGGGCGACAGGGAGCATCGACCGCAAGATAGACCAGGGCCGCTGCCTGAACTGTCGCGGTGGAGCGGATTGCGCAATCCCGACCGATCGACATCTCTGTTCCGTCAAGCTGCGTGGAATAGGCGGCGACCACGGCGTGGCGGTCCATTTCAGTGCTACCGGTGACATTGACACCGTTCACGGAAGCGACCTGTGCCACACTGGCCTGATCTATGGACGCCCAGAGCGCGCTTTCATCAGCATTGTATTGAGAGCCAGCAATACTCTCGTTCTGCATGACGAAACCGATTCCCGCGGCGACACCGAACGTTCCCAAAACGGTGTATACCTGTCTTAACCGAACCATAACTCAGACATCTCCCCCGCCACGGCCCGATCACACTGACGGACCAAACTGGCAGCCTGTAGGCTTGCTTGTGGAAGATTTCTGTTAGGAATGCGGCGGATTTACGCCAATCGGCCGTGGCAGTGCTTAAACTTCTTGCCAGATCCACACGGGCATGGATCATTTCGTCCCGGCTTTCCCCAAGTAGACGGATCTTCCTCGTTGAAGCCTTCTAGAGCGAGCTCTGGATTCGGCCTAGGCAATTCCGCCAGATCCGAGGCAGCTGCCGCAGCGTCACTAGCCTGCCGTTGCCGTTCTGCAAGATCGGCGATGAGGCGGTCCTGCTCTTCTTTCGACATCGGCCGGATCCGACCCAGCTTTTGCGTCACCTCGGAGCGTAGGCTGTCGAGCATGATCTCGAAAAGCTGGAAGCTTTCGTTCTTGTATTCGTTGAGGGGATCGCGCTGCGCATAGCCGCGAAAACCGATCACAGACCTCAGATGCTCCAGCGTCAGCAGATGCTCCTGCCACTTGTTTCCGATCGTCTCGAGCAGGAGCTGCTTTTCGATCGTGCGCATCGTCTCGGGGCCGAACGCCTCTGCCTTCTCGGCCATGAACTCGTCCGATGCGGTCTCGAGCCGTTCGCGAATGTCGGTGTCATCAACGCCCTCTTCGTCGGCCCATTCCGCGACGGGCACATCGAGGCCGAGGGTCTCGCGTACTTGCGCTTGCAGGCCTTCGACGTCCCATTGATCCGCGTAGGAGCGCGGCGGCATATGCTCTGTCACCAGATCGTCGATCACCTGATGTCGCATGTCGGCGATGATCTCGTTCAGATCCTCGGCTTCCATGATTTCGCGGCGCTGGCCGAAGATGACCTTGCGCTGGTCGTTCATGACGTCGTCGAACTTGAGAAGTTGCTTGCGGATGTCAAAGTTGCGGCCTTCGACCTTGGCCTGCGCCTTCTCGAGGCTTTTGTTCACCCATGGATGAACGATGGCCTCGCCTTCCTGCATGCCGAGGGTCGAGAGCACCTTGTCGAGCCGTTCGGAGCCGAAGATCCGCATCAGATCATCCTCGAGACTGAGGAAGAATGAGGATTGACCGGGATCACCCTGACGGCCTGAACGGCCGCGGAGCTGGTTGTCGATCCGGCGGCTCTCGTGGCGTTCGGTGGCTAGGACAAAAAGCCCGCCCGCCGCGAGGACCTTTTGCTTCTCGTCGGCATGTTCGGCTTCGATCCGGGAGCGAATCTCTTCGGGATCCGCCTCGGGATTGGCGGTGAGCGCCTCGAGCACCTTCATCTCGACATTGCCGCCAAGCTGGATGTCCGTTCCACGACCGGCCATGTTCGTTGCAATGGTCACGGCACCAAGCTTGCCTGCATCGGCAATGATCTCGGCCTCTTTTTCATGCTGGCGGGCGTTGAGGACGTTGTGCGGAATACCGGCAGCCTTAAGCAGGCCGGAGAGGAATTCGGATTTCTCGATGGAGGTCGTACCGACGAGGATCGGCTGTCCTGTCTCGTGGGCGGCCTGAATTTCCCCGATGATGCCGTCGTATTTTTCCTTGGTCGTGCGATAGACCGCATCATCCTTGTCGATGCGGGCGACGTCCCGATTGGTCGGGATCTCGACCACGCCCAGACCGTAGATCTCGGCGAATTCCTCGGCCTCGGTGAGGGCCGTTCCCGTCATCCCAGCCAGCTTGTCGTAAAGGCGGAAATAGTTCTGAAACGTCACGGACGCGAGCGTGACGTTTTCCGGCTGGATCGGAACGCCTTCCTTGGCTTCGATTGCCTGATGGAGGCCGTTCGAGAGGCGGCGACCGGACATCATGCGGCCCGTGAATTCGTCGATCAGGACCACCTTGTCGTCTCGGACGATGTAGTCCTTGTCGCGTATCAGAAGCTTATGCGCGCGCAGGCCCTGATTGACATGGTGGACGATCGTCGTGCTTTCGGGATCGTACATCGTCTGACCGTCAGGAAGGACCCCCTGGCGCGACAGCTCGTCCTCGAGAAATTCATTGCCCTCGTCCGTGAGGCTGATGCCCTGGTTCTTTTCATCGATCTCGAAATGTTCATCTTCGAGCGACGGGATGACCTTGTCGATGGTGATATAGAGCTCGCTGCGATCCTCGGCCGGGCCCGAGATGATGAGCGGCGTTCGCGCCTCGTCTATCAGGATCGAGTCGACCTCGTCGATGATCGCATAGTTGTGGCCGCGCTGGTGCATCTGCGACAGCTCTGCCTTGCGGTTGTCGCGCAGGTAGTCGAAGCCCAGTTCGTTGTTGGTCGCATAGGTGATGTCGGCCTGATAGGCGGCGCGCTTTTCGTCTTCGCTGCCATCGGAGAGAAGCGAGGCGCAGGTCAGACCGAGGGCATTGTAAACCTTGCCCATCCATTCGGAGTCGCGTTTGGCCAGATAGTCGTTCACCGTGACGATATGCACGCCTTTGCCGGTCAGGGCGTTCAGGTAAGCGGGAAAGGTTGCAACGAGCGTTTTTCCCTCGCCCGTGCGCATCTCGGCGATATTCCCCTGATGCAGAAAGATTCCGCCCATGAGCTGCACATCGAACGCGCGAAGCCCGAGAGCGCGCCGTGCGCCTTCCCGGCAATTGGCGAAGGCCTCGACCAGCAGATCGTCAAGGCTTTCGCCCTTCATCGCCCGCTGTGCAAGCTCTTCGGTCTTGTCTTTCAGGCCTTCGTCGCTCAGCGCCTCGAACTGCGGCTCCAGCGCGTTGATCTTTTCGATGATAGGGCGGGTGGCCCGGATCTTGCGGTCGTTTGGCGATCCAAAGACCTTCTTCGCAATCGTTCCGATACCCAATATCTCGTCTCCGCTATTCGCGATCATGTCAAACTGTGGGGAGGTCGCTTGCCCGTCCTGGCTCTGTCGCCTAGATCAAAGGCCAAGACTGGCCCGCCGAGGGCCTCTGAGGCGATGTAAGGGTCGCCTGCACCACTGTCAACGTCGGCCGCGGGCCGGTGCAATCATAACGTCGCGACGACTGTTCGCCCATCAAAGGACCTCTCATGATCCGTTCCTCTTCCCTTCTTGCCAGCGCGGCGCTGGCCCTGTCTTTCGCGACCGCCTCTTCCGCTCAGGAGGCTGCGCCAGAGACGACCGAGACACCGGCGACATCGAATGCAACCGCCGATACGGTTGTTGCGACAGTGAACGGGACTGACATCACGTTGGGGCATATGATCATCACGCGCGCGCAGCTTCCGGGACAGTATCAGCAGCTTCCGCCGGATGTTCTTTTTGAAGGTATCCTGGATCAGCTGATCCAGCAGACGCTTCTGGCCGACACGCTTGAAGACGATCCGCGCAGGGTCGAGCTGGCGATGGAAAATGAGACCCGTTCGCTTCGCGCAGGCGAGGTGATTACCAGCCTGACCGAGACCGCGATTACCGATGAGACGGTTCAGGACGCCTATGACGCGCGCTTTGCCGAGGCAGAGCCGGTCACGGAATACAACGCGTCCCACATCCTTGTGGAGACCGAGGAACAGGCCGCCGATCTCGCGACCCGCCTGAATGATGGCGCCGATTTTGCAGAGCTGGCCATGGCGGAATCGACCGGTCCGTCGGGGCCGAGCGGAGGAGAGCTTGGCTGGTTCGGACCCGGGATGATGGTCGCGCCGTTCGAAGAGGCCGTCGTCGATATGGAGGTCGATCAGATCTCGGAGCCTGTCGAGACGCAATTCGGATGGCATGTCATCAAGCTGAACGAGACGCGCTTGCAGGAAGCCCCGCCGCTTGAGCAGCTTCGTCCCGAGATCGAAGGCGAGCTTCAGCAGCAGGCAATCGAGGATCGCGTGGCCGAACTGACCGAAGGCGCCGAGATAGTACGCCCGGAGGATCAGGAGCTTGACCCGGCGCTGTTGTCGGATCTCACCCTGCTCAATCCTTGAGATGAAACGATCTCCGCTCGCTCCGGATGCGTTTCCGGAGATGCCTGCCCTGCCGGGCGTGCGCTTTGCGACGGCATCGACGGGAACACGCTATAAGGGTCGGGACGATCTGATGCTGGCCGTCCTGCCGGACGGGACCGCTGTCGCGGGGGTTTTTACGCAGTCGTCCACACGGGCCGCGCCCGTTCTGGATTGCGAGACCAAGATCTCGGGGCCTTCGCATGGACCGGCGGCCTTTCTCGTGAATGCAGGCAATGCGAATGCCTTCACCGGACGGAACGGGCAAATGGCGGTGGAGGCCATTGTCTCGCATGTCTCAGAGGTGGCAGGTGTGCCTGACGGTCGCGTCTTTTCCGCCTCGACCGGCGTGATCGGGGAAGCGCTGGATCATACGGCGATCACGGGGCATCTGAAAGATCTGGTGGATCATCTGGGCGAGGATCATGTCGAGGCCGCCGCAGGCGCGATTATGACGACGGACACCTTTCCAAAGGGAGCCACCCGGCAGGTTACGATTGGCGATCGGACCGTGACAATAACGGGAATCGCAAAAGGGTCAGGTATGATCGCGCCGGATATGGCGACGATGCTGGTCTTTCTTTTCACCGATGCAAAGATCGCGAGGCCGGATCTGCAGAACCTGGTCTCGGCGCTGAACCAGCGGACGTTCAACTGCATCACCGTCGATGGCGATACTTCTACGTCCGACACGCTGCTGGTCGCGGCGACGGGGACGTCGGATGTCGATGTGACGGATAGTGTCGGGTTCTCATCGGCCTTGCATGATGTGATGCTGGATCTCGCCCATCAGGTTGTTCGGGATGGCGAAGGCGCGACGAAATTCGTCGAGATCGCCGTTACCGGAGCCCATTCGGATGCGGATGCCCGGCAGGTCGGGCTTTCGGTGGCGAATTCGCCCTTGGTGAAGACAGCGATTGCGGGCGAGGATCCCAATTGGGGCCGGATCGTGATGGCAGTGGGCAAATCAGGCGCCTTGGCGGACCGCGACCGGTTGTCGATCACGTTCGGTGATGTGCGTGTTGCGCGCGATGGCTGGGTCGCACCGGAGTATCGCGAGGAGGACGGCGTTGCCCAGATGAAGAAATCCGAGATCCGGATAGGCGTCGATCTGGGTTTGGGCGGCGGGAACGCGACGGTCTGGACCTGCGATTTGACCCATGACTACATCCGGATCAATGCGGATTACCGATCATGAAGGTCGTGCTAGTGTCCGCCGTCGCGCTGATCGACGTGGATGGCAGGGTTCTTTTGGCCCAGCGCCCCGACGGCAAGGATATGGCGGGTTTGTGGGAATTTCCCGGCGGCAAAGTCGAGGCGGGCGAAAGCCCCGAGGCCGCATTGATTCGCGAACTTCAGGAAGAACTCGGTATCGACACCTGGAAAAGCTGCCTGGCCCCGCTCACATTCGCGAGCCATTCCTATGAGAGCTTCCATCTCTTGATGCCGCTCTTTGCCTGCCGAAAGTGGCAGGGCACCCCCAGATCGGTCGAAAACCAGAGGCTGAAATGGGCACATGCCTCGGAACTAAGCAATTTTCCGATGCCGCCAGCGGATATCCCTCTGATTCCCATTCTCCGAGACTGGCTTTGACGACACAATATTGCGTAAAATTGTAGCAACCATGTAATTTTTTTGTATTTTTTGTGGTCATCAGTCGTTTCTTAACTATTCTCGTCATATCACTGTCAAAACGGGGAGAGGATTTGACATGTTGAGAACCATCACGCTTGGAAGTTGTGTGTCAGTACAAGGTATGTTGGTTAAAACTCTCGGAAACGGGAAGTTGGTCGTTCAGGTCGGGAAACAGACCTTTACAGGATCACCAATCACCTGTTCCTGATAAAATGAAAAAGGGCCCATCGCGGGCCCCTTTTTATATCTGAACGTTGACGCGCCAGATCACTCAAGCGTCCGTTCAACCTCTTCACGCTCGAAGATCTCAATCACATCGCCAGCCCGAATATCGTCGTAGTTCTCGAATGCCATACCGCATTCCTGACCCGACTGAACTTCGGCGACCTCATCTTTGAAGCGCTTGAGCGTCTTGAGCGTTCCTTCGTGGATGACGACGTTGTCGCGCAGAAGACGCACACCGGCAGAGCGGCGGGCGACCCCTTCGGTAACAAGACAGCCCGCGACCTTGCCGACATTGGAGACTTTGAAAACCTCCTTGATCTCTGCATACCCGATAAAGTTCTCGCGAACCTCGGCCGACAGAAGACCGGACGCCGCCGCTTTCACATCATCCACAAGATCGTAGATGACCGAATAATAGCGGATCTCGACGCCCTTCTGGTTCGCGGTGTTCCGAGCCGTTGCATTGGCCCGGACGTTGAACCCGAAGACCGGCGCGTTGGAGGCTTCGGCCAGACCGATGTCGCTTTCGGTGATGGCGCCCACTCCCGAGTGCAGCACGCGTACGCGCACCTCGTCGTTGCCGATCTTTTCCATCGCCTGAACGATCGCCTCGGCAGAGCCCTGCACGTCCGCCTTTACGACGATCGGCATCTCGTTGACGTTCTCGTCCGCCTTGGCGTTGGCCATCAGCTGTTCGAGCGTCGTGGCAGCCCCGGCGGCGGCGCGCTTTTCCTTGGCCGCATTCGCCCGGTATTCCGCAATCTCGCGCGCCTGCGCTTCGGTTTCGACCACGTTCAGCACGTCGCCCGCTTCCGGGGTGCCGTTCAGGCCGAGAACCTCGACGGGCACCGATGGGCCGGCTTCCTTGACGCGCTGGCCCTGATCGTTCTCCATCGCCCGGACCTTGCCCCACTGCTCGCCGACGACAAAGATGTCGCCTTGGCGAAGAGTGCCGTTTTGAACCAGCACCGTAGCAACGGGCCCCCGGCCGACGTCGAGCTGCGCTTCGATCACGGCGCCCGAGGCGGAGCGTTCGGGGTTGGCCTTCAGTTCCAGCAGTTCGGACTGAAGCGAGATGGCTTCCAGAAGATCGTCGAGCCCGTCGCCTTTGACGGCGGACACCTCGACATCCTGAACCTCACCGGACATCTTTTCGACGATCACTTCATGCTGAAGCAGATCGGTCCGAACCTTGTCGGGCTGGGCGGCCGGCACGTCGATCTTGTTGATGGCAACGATCATCGGGACTTCGGCGGCTTTGGCGTGATTGATGGCCTCGATCGTCTGCGGCATCACCGCGTCATCGGCGGCGACCACGAGCACGACAATATCCGTCAC
Organism: uncultured Paracoccaceae bacterium; assembly: GCA_947503775.1. GTDB lineage: Bacteria > Pseudomonadota > Alphaproteobacteria > Rhodobacterales > Rhodobacteraceae > Aestuariibius. The sequence goes on from CANNFE010000002.1 coordinate 89,963, forward strand.
CTGCGCGCCCCGGGCCCGCATCGACGTGAAAGCCGCGTGGCCGGGCGTGTCGAGGAAGGTCAGAGCCTTGCCGTCCTGATCGACCTGATAGGCACCGATATGCTGGGTGATCCCGCCAGCCTCGCCCTGAACAACGCGCGCGTTGCGGATCGCATCGAGCAGAGACGTTTTGCCGTGATCGACATGGCCCATGATCGTGATGACAGGCGCACGAGGCTGTAGATCCTCCGCGGCGTCTTCTTCCTGCTGGATAACATCCTCGACATCCGCATCGGAGACGCGAACGACCTTGTGGCCAAACTCTTCGATGATGAGCTCTGCGGTATCGGCGTCTATGGTCTGGGTCTGGGTCGCCATGATGCCGCTTTGCATCAGTGACTTCACAACATCGGCGACGCGTTCGGACATGCGGTTCGCCAGCTCGGACACCATAATGGCTTCCGGCAGCCTTACCTCGCGCATGACCTTTTCACGCTCGACCGGGCCGCCCATGGCCTTTTGGCGGGCGCGCTCCTGCTTGCGCTTCATCGCGGCGAGCGACTTTTGGCGTCCACCCTCACCACCGCGCAACGCTTGGTTCACAGTCAGCTTGCCGGACCGACGGCTGTCGTCGCGGCCCTTGCCCTTCTGCTCGCGCCGCGGCTCTTCCCGCGTCGTTTTGCGCGCTGCGGGAGCCGCGCTTTTCACGCGGCCATCCTCAGCGGGAGCGGCCGGAGCTGCGGCGGCGGCACGCGCCGCTTCGGCAGCGGCCTTCTGGCGGGCATCCTCTTCAGCCTTGGCCTTGAGTGCTTCTTCGCGCTCGCGTTCTTCGCGTTCCTTGGCTTCCGCTTCTTCGCGGCGGCGCTCGCGCTCTTCGGCGCGGGCCTTTTCTTCAGCCGCGCGCTTTTCAGCGTCCTCGGCTTCGCGGGCCTTGGCAGCCTGAAGCGCCTTCAGTCGGCGGTCCATCTCGGCATCGGTGATGCCTGCGGGTCTGCGTGACGGATCACCGCCACCAACAGCGTTTCCGCCAGGTCCCTTACCTGCGCCAGCCGCACCCGGCTTGGGAACGACAACGCGCTTGCGCTTGGTTTCCACCACGACATTTTTGGTCCGGCCATGACTAAAGCTCTGCTTTACGTTCCCCGGACGGGAGCCGCGCAGACCAAGTGTTTTTTTGCCGTCACTATCGCTCATAAAGCTCGTCTATCCTTTCGTGGAGGCCCCATCGCCTTCACCATTTTGTCGCAAACCGCGTAGTTTCGCGGCTTCCTCTACAACACGATTACCGAGTCCACCAGCGGCAAGCGCTGCATGTACCACAGAATGCCGCCCGAACGCCAAGCCCAATTCGGCCTGGGTCAGACAGTCGAAATATCGGGCCCCTTCCGGGGTCCAGAGTTTTGCCTTGCCGCGTTCAGACGCGTCGCTGGCCTGAAGCAGGACCCGAACCCGCTCGCCGCCCGCCAGCCAGCCCTTCACTTTTTCGAACCCCGTGACCGCATGACCCGACTTTCGGGCCAGAGATATAAGGTCAATCACACGCCGGGTGAGCTGCCGCTCAACCTCGTCTGCAAGGTCCTTTGGCACCTCTACCGACATCCGGGCCGCGCGAGCAAAGAGCTTTTTCTGGACAGCCTTGTCCAAAGCCGCCCTGTTGGCCGCCACGTAGATACCCCGCCCCGGCAGCTTTCCCAAGACATCCGGCACGACGTCGTTCTCTGGCCCGATCACGAAGCGGAGAAGCGTGTCCTTTGGCGCACTCTCTCCGCTCGCGATGCAGCGTCGTTCCGGTTCGCTCCGGTCTTTGTCACGGCCGCCACGGGTCATGGCGCGCTCCTGCGGCTCAGGCCTCTGCCTCCTCCGGCTCGCCTTCCTCGTCCGTCTGTTCGGCGACCAGCTCTTCAGGATCGACCCAACCCAACATCACGCGGGCTGTCATCACCATGTCCTGAGCTTCCTCAAGCGAGACATCGAAGGGCTCGAGCACACCGTCATCCTTGACCCGCTCTCCGTCGACAGTCGTCCAACCACCGGCCAGTTCCCAGTCTGCGCAGGTCGCGAAATCCTCGAGCGTTTTCACGCCATCCTCGGCCAGCGCCTGCACCATCTGGGGTGTCAAACCTTCGAATTCAACCAGGCTGTCCTCGACGCCCAGCTCGCGGGCCTTATCGAGAGCGGCCTTGTTCTGCGCCTCGATGTGATCGCGGGCACGGGCCTGCAACTCGCCTGCGGTCGCCTCATCGACACCGTCGATGACGAGCAGTTCCTCGACCTCGACATAGGCGACCTCTTCGAGGTTGGTGAAGCCTTCGGAGACGAGAAGCTGGGCAAAGAATTCATCCAGATCGAGCGTATCCATGAAGAGTTTCGTGCGCTCTTCGAACTCGGCCTGACGGCGCTGGCTTTCCTGCTCTTCGGTCATGATGTCGATATCGAGACCGGTGAGCTGACTGGCCAGACGGACGTTCTGGCCACGACGACCGATGGCGAGCGACAGTTGCTCTTCGGGGACGACGACTTCGATCCGCTCGGCGTCTTCGTCCAGAACCACCTTGCTGACTTCGGCGGGCTGAAGCGCGTTGACGAGGAAGGTCGGCATATCCTCGTTCCACGGGATGATGTCAATCTTCTCGCCCTGAAGCTCGTTGACGACGGCCTGCACGCGCGAGCCGCGCATACCGACGCAGGCGCCGACGGGATCGATTGAGGAATCATAAGAGATGACCGCAATCTTGGCGCGGCTGCCAGGATCGCGGGCCACGGCTTTAATCTCGATCACGCCGTCATAGATCTCTGGCACTTCCATCTCGAAGAGCTTGGCCATGAATTCGGGCGCGGTGCGCGACAGGAAGATCTGCGGGCCGCGCACTTCGCGGCGGACATCCTTGATGAAGCAGCGGATCCGGTCGTTCGGGCGATAGCTTTCGCGGCCGATCTTCTCGGTCCGGCGCAGAACGGCTTCGGGTGTCGTGCCCAGATCGACGACAACATTGCCGTATTCCTCGCGCTTGACGAGCGCGTTGACGATGGTTCCGGCGCGGTCCTTGAACTCTTCGAACTGGCGATCCCTCTCAGCTTCGCGGACCTTCTGGAGGATGACCTGCTTGGCCGATTGCGCGGCGATCCGGCCCATTTCGACCGGAGGAACTTCCTCGACGAACGTGTCGCCGATTTCAGGATTCTCCATATACTGCTTGGCCTGATCGACGGTGAACTCGGCCTGATAGTTTTCGAGCTCTTCCTCGTCGACGACCGTGCGCACGCGGGTGAACGTCGCCTTGCCCGTCTTGCGGTCGATGCTGACGCGGATGTCCATCTCGGCGCCGTAGCGGCTCTTGGCGGCGCGGGCGAGGCTTTCTTCCATAGCCTCGACCACGAGGCCGGGATCGATCATCTTCTCGCGCGCGACGGCTTCGGCCGTCTGCAAGAGCTCAAGCTGGTTTGCTGACGTAATTGCCATCAGGTCTTCTCCTCTTCGGGACCATCCACGATGGTCTGAATCTCATCGAATTGCGTCTCGTCCACCTGCCCCGCATCCTTGCGGGTCTTCAAAACATCGCGGATCAGGTCATCCGTCAGCACGAGCTTTGCATCGCTCAGCCACTCGAACTTGAGCCCGATCGTGCCTTCCTCGATCTCGATCAGAACCTCATCGTCCTGAATACCGGCGAGCACACCTTTGAAACGGCGGCGGCCATCGATCATCTCATCGGTCTCGATCTTGGCGACGTAGCCGTCCCATTGTTCGAAATCCTTGAGGCGGGTCAAAGGGCGGTCGATCCCAGGGCTGGATACTTCGAGCGTGTAGGCATCGAGGATCGGATCCTCGACATCCATGAGCGCCGAGATGGCGGTCGAAATCTCTCCGCATTCGTCGACTTCGATCTGACCGTCCGGGCGCTGGACCATGACCTGAAGCGTCGTCGACTTGCCTGACATCAGGCGCACACGCACCAGTTCGAACCCCATCCCCTCGATCAGGGGCTGGATGATCTCGGCGATCCGGCGGTCGATGGCTGCTTTGGCGATGAGGTCGGACATGATGCCTTTCAAGCACAAAAAAACGGGCGCGCGGCCCGTTTCAAGATCCGGTGGAGTGTCAGGTTTGGACCCCGACGCGCCGCTGTTGAGAGCGATATAAGCCCCTCCAGAGCGCGATGCAAGCCCAACCGTGGGACGGTTGGGTTCGCAGTCGAACCGCGGTTGACTAATCCTCGTCCGACCACTTTTCGTTATAGTGGGTGCCATCGCAAAATGGCTTCATCCCAGACAAACCGCAGCGGCAGAGGACGTATTTGTCCTTCGTCGCGCCCTCTGCCTCGAGCGGGGCATCGATCCAGGCGCCGGTGATCCAATAGGGGCCGTCCTTTTCGACGTGAACGGTGACGCGGTCGGGGATCAGGTGTCCCTCATCTTTCATTTGAAGCGCGCCTGATGGACAGGCGCGGATGACGGCGGGGAGTTTCGTGTCCTCGGCCTCGTCCGGTTTGATCCATGGCGCCTCTCCGGGCGTGAACGCATCGGGGGCAAGCTTGACGCATTGGGCGGCGTGCGAACAAATACGCGCGTTATAGAGGACGGTCTGATCCGATCCTTCGTAGCTGCGCAGTTTGTCTTTGCCCGACGGCTCGTTCTCGGTTCGGCTCTTAAATCCGGTCTTGCGGTGGGTGCCGTCGCAAAAAGGTTTGGTCGAAGACCGACCACAGCGGCAAAGGCTCATCGTGGTCTTGATTTCGACCGGTTGCCCGTCCGTTCCGATCATGCCGGTGGCATTGTGGACTAGAAGCGGGCCGTCTTCTTTTTCCTCGATCCGGGGGGAGGTGTTGGCTGGATCGGTCATCGAATGCTCCTTGAGACCTGTCTCGCTACAGGCTCAACACTCGAAACCGTATCTGGTTCAGCGACCGGTGCCGGTCTGGATCGAGGATCCCGGGTTACGCCGCGCGAATTTGTCCATGGCCGCGACCAGTTCGGCGCTGATCCCCGGCTCGGACAAGGCATGCCCAGCGCGCGTGACCATCCGAAGCCGCGCCGCCGGCCAGACCTGCGCCAGCTTATAGGCCGATTCAGGCGGGCAAATCATGTCATAGCGGCCCTGAACGATCACACCGGGGATATGTTCGATCCTGTGCATGTTCTTGAGGATGTGGCCGTCGCTGTCGAGAAAACCGCCATTGCGGAAATAGTGATTCTCGAGCCGGGCGAAGGCGCGCGCGTAGTCCGCAGGGCTTTCGGCGGATCCGCCGCCGCTGTCGATAGAGGCAAGTGCGTTTTCCCAGGCGGCCCAGGCCCGGGCATACCGCGTCTCAAGCATCAGATCGCCTGAGAACAAGCGATGGGCATAGGCATCGATCAGGTCATGCCGTTCATCGGGCGGAATGAGCGAGGTGAAGCGCGTCCAAAGCTCTGGCCAGAAGCGGCCTGCGCCGCCGGCATAGAACCAGTTGAGTTCAGCCTTCGTCATCAGGAACACGCCGCGCAGGATGATCGCCTGCACTCGGTCGGGATGGGTCTGCGCATAAATGAGAGCAAGTGTCGCACCCCAGCTGCCGCCAAAGACCATCCAGTCGGCGATTCCGAACGTTTCGCGAATCAGTTCGATGTCGCGAACCAGATGCCACGTGGTGTTGTTGTCGACGCTGGCATGGGGACGGGACCGGCCGCATCCGCGCTGGTCAAACAGGATGATGCGATAGAGATTCGGATCGAAATAGCGACGCATCGCGGGGCTACAGCCGCCTCCGGGCCCACCATGCAACACAATAACAGGGATTCCGTCGCGATTCCCGCATTGTTCGACATAGACGCGATGGCCGTCGCCAACGTCCAGCATCCGTTGATCGAACGGATCAATGGGCGGGTAGAGATACTGACCCGCGCCTTTTTGCCCTGCGCTTCTGTCCATAGGAGATCTATATAGAAGAGGAATGATCCCCGCCACGGAGAAACAGATGTCATTCGACACAACAGTCGATCAATCCGAAGTTGCAAAGTTCGAGGCGATGGCCGCCGAGTGGTGGGATCCGGAGGGCAAGTTCAAGCCGCTGCACATGCTCAATCCGTGTCGGCTGGATTATATCACGCGCCAGATTTCGGCAGAGTTCGACAGACCGCTTGGGAGCGAGCGGCCATTCGAAGGTTTGCGGATTCTCGATATCGGCTGCGGGGGCGGTCTTCTTTGCGAGCCGATGGCGCGGCTTGGCGCTGATGTCGTCGGTGCGGATGCTGCCGCAGGAAACATTCCCGTCGCCGAGATCCATGCCGAGCAATCGGGGCTGGAGATCGACTATCGCCATACGACAGCCGAAGCGCTGGCCGAAGCAGGCGAGGCCTTTGACGTCGTTCTGAACATGGAGGTGGTCGAGCATGTGAGCGATCCTCTGTCCTACCTGACTGCTTGTTCGGCTCTGCTCGAACCCGGTGGGCTGCACATCTGCTCGACGCTGAACCGCAATCCCAAAAGCTATGTCGTCGCTATCATCGGGGCCGAGCATGTGATGCGGTGGCTGCCGAAAGGAACGCACGAATGGTCCAAGTTCATAACGCCCGACGAACTTTATGATCTTCTGGAGAACGCGGGGCTTGATCCGGTGGACCGGAAGGGGTTTGTCTTTAATCCGCTGACCTGGACCTGGCGTCTGTCGGATCGGGATCTGAGTGTGAATTACGTGACCGCAAGCCTCAAGACGGATCCTCTCCCAACCTGAGGCGCAGCTCGCGCAGGACAGGAAGCGCAACACGAACCCGGTCACTGCCCAGCGTATTGACGGTATCGGCGAAGAGCGGAGAGATCGCTGAAACCGCCGCATCACGCGCCGCGCGTCCGGAGGGGCTGATCGTCACGAGCTTTCTGCGCGCATCGTCCCAGTCGGGCCGGACGTGGATATATCCCTGCCGCTCCATCCGGTTGAGCGTGTTGGTCATGGCGCCGCGCGTGAGGTGGAACGCGCGGGCCAACTGCGCGGGAGTGCGTTCTTCGCCGTGATGGGCGAGGTGATTGAGGAGCGTGAAATGTGAGAGCTCCATTCCCTTGGGGAGCGCCTTGGACAGGTGGTCCCGCGCAAGCTGATCGATCGTGAGGATCTCGCTGAAAAGAGAGATGGCCAGATTGACGTCGCTTTCCGGCATCATGGCTCCTCGAACGGGCGATCGTGCAGAAGCGACGGCACTCTTTTGCGGGCGCTGTCGACCTGGGATAGATCAAGATCGACAAGCGTCAGGCGTGGCTCGGTTCCCGCATCGCTGATGATTTCGCCCCACGGATTGACGACGAGGCTATGACCGTAGGTCTGACGCGATTTTCCGCGTTTGGCGGGGTGAGTTCCGACCTGAGCGGCCGCTACGATGAAACACCCTGTCTCGATTGCCCGCGCGCGCAGAAGCGTATGCCAATGCGCCTCGCCTGTGACCGCCGAAAAGGCTGCGGGAACAAGCAGAATCTGCGCTCCGGCCTGGGCCAACGCCCTGTAAAGGTGCGGAAATCTGAGATCGTAGCAAATGGAAAGGCCGATCTTCGTCTCCTCGACCGGGATCAGGACGGCGCGATCGCCGGCGGAGTAGGCATCGGATTCGCGGTAGGTCTCTGTCGGCGAGATCTCAACGTCAAACATGTGAATTTTATCATAGCGGCCGACCACCTCTCCGTTCGGATCGATGAGAAAGGATCGGTTCACGAAGCGATCCCCCGACTTGAGCGCCAGCGAACCAATCGAGAGCCAGAGGCCAAGGGACGCGGCAAGACGGCTGAGCTCTTCGAGGTGAAGATCCTCTTCCTCGATCCTCAGAACGGCGGTTTGGTGGGTCCGGCTTGTGGACACACAGTTCGTGACCTCGGGCGTTGCGATAAACCTCGCCCCTTTCGAGGCGCCGTGCCGGATAAGCGCGATCGTGCGCGCCAGATTTTCCTCAGGATCATCCGAAGAGGTCAGTTGGAGAAGGCCAACTTTCACGCCGCGAGAAGACCGTCGAGCTTACCTGACCGTTCGAGTGCATAAAGATCATCGCATCCGCCGACATGCGTCTCGCCGATGAAGATCTGGGGCACAGTGCGCTGGCCCCCTGCCCGATCGATCATCTTGGGCTTCTGGGCGGGATCCGCGAGGATATCGATTTCCGAGAAACTAACCCCTTTTTGCGTCAGAAGTCGCTTGGCCGCATGGCAAAATCCGCAGAGCGGGGAGGTATAGATCTCCACATGGGTCATCGGGGCATCCTTTCAAGGCTCGCAATCCCCTCCTATCTAGGGGTGTGAGGCGACGCGGGCCAGTGTCAGAATGTAGACGCTGGTCGCGCCTGCGTCTTTCAGGGCCTTCGTTGCGACCGCAAGTGTCGCGCCGGATGTCATCACGTCATCGATCAGGAGGACGCGCTTTTCCGCAAGAGCTGCCGCAAAACGCGGATGGGGCTCGATCGCGCCGTCAAGAGCAGCGAACCGGGCATCGCGGCTATGACCATCGAGCATCCGGGTCCGCTGCGTCCGGACAAGAGCACGGGGGTGATAGGCCAGGCCAGATTGCCGGGCGATTTCCTGCGCGAGGACAGCCGCCTGATTATAGCGGCGCGAGATCCGCCTGCTCCAATGGCTGGGAATAGGAACGATCTTCATGTCCGAGGAAAGCAGGTCTTGCCCCGCCGACAGCATCCACTTTGCGGCAGGCCGAGCCAGATCCAGCCTGTCCCCGTGTTTGAGAGAGAGGACCAGCTTTCTGCCGATCCCGGAATACAGCAGCGCCGCGCGACCTGCATCCCAGGGCCGATCCAAGGTCATGCACGCATCGCAACATGCCTCTGGCGTTGCGTCGCCCATCAAGGGGACGCCGCAGAGATTGCAGACCGCCCCCGAGATGAATGTCGTTTCCCCCCAACAGTCCGAGCAGAGAGCGAAATCATCTTCGGTGAAGGCATCGCAGGACAGGCATTGCGGCGGATAAACCAGACGCACGACACTTTGCATTGGCGGTCGATCCTTCTACATGAGCGTCATGTCCACCCAACCTCTCTTGTTCGATCAGGCGCGGCTCGAGCGAAATCGGCAGGCCGCCACCGAAATGTTCCTGCAAGAGCGGGCGGCAGATGATGTCCTAGAAAGACTGGCAGAGGTTAACAGGACGTTTACCGCGCCCGCGATTGTCACACCGTTTCCGCAGGTCTGGGAGGATCGCCTCGAGACTGCGACCTGCGTGCCGCCGGCCGACCTTTTGCCGCTTGGCAGAGGCGAGCACGATCTGGTTGTCCATGCGCTCTCGCTTCACGCTGCGAACGATCCGGTAGGACAGCTTGTTCAGGCGCGTCTTGCGCTGAAACCCGATGGACTTTTGATCGCGACCGCGTTTGGCGGGCAGACCCTTCACGAATTGCGCGCCAGTCTTGCCGAAGCCGAGATCGCGCTGAGCGGCGGGCTGTCACCGCGCATCTTCCCGATGGCGGATATTCGCGAATTCGGGGGGCTTTTACAGCGCGCGGGCTTTAACCTGCCTGTTGCGGATACCGAGCGGTTCAGCGTGGAATACAAAGGATTAAGGCCCCTTCTGCGAGATCTGAAAGCGATGGGAGAAGGCAATGCGCAGAGCGCGCGGCAAAAAACCTTTGCGCCGAAAGATCTGTTTGGGCGGACCGAACGTATCTACATGGACCGCTTCGCCGATGTCGCAGGTGCCCTGAAAGCCACGTTCGAGATCATTACATTGACCGGATGGGCCCCGGCACCGGATCAGCCTGTTCCCCTGCGTCCAGGCTCGGCACGAAGCCGGTTGGCAGATGCGCTTGGTGCGACAGAGGTCGCCATCGCGCCGGATGGGATTAAATAGACATACTCTGCTTGCCCGATGCAGCGCAGCGTAAAGGACCGAGGACGACAGATGTTTGATGCCAGCATTCAGCCCGCGCGCGTACCCGTTCATGCCAAGGAAGATCATCCAAAGATCAAACCGGCCCGCGTGGGCATCCTCGTGGCCAATCTGGGGACACCGGATGGCACGGATTACTGGTCCATGCGCCGCTATCTCGGGGAGTTTCTGTCGGACCGGCGTGTGATCGACTACTCCCCGTGGCTATGGCAGCCGCTTTTGCAGCTTATCATCCTGAGCAAACGTCCGTTCAGTTCGGGTGCGGCCTATAAATCCATCTGGAACGAAGAGGCGGATGAAAGCCCGCTGATGACGATCACCAAAGAGCAGACCGCCGGGATCCGGGACCGGATGCATGACCGATACGGCGATCAGGTGATGGTCGATTTCTGCATGCGGTACGGCAATCCATCGACGAAATCAAAAGTGCGCGAAATGGTCGAGGCCGGCTGCCGCAAGATCCTGTTTTTCCCGCTCTATCCCCATTATGCCGGTGCGACTTCAGCGACGGCAAACGACCAATTCTTCCGCGTTCTGATGGAAGAGAAATGGCAGCCGTCAGCCCGGATCGTCGAGCCTTATTTCGACCGTCCATCTTATATCGAAGCGCTCGCGCAGTCGATTGAGCGGGCCTATGCCAATCTTGAGACACGGCCCGATATCCTTGTCTGTTCGTATCACGGGGTCCCAAAGCGGTATCTGCTGGAAGGGGATCCCTATCACTGCCAGTGCCAGAAGACGACGCGGCTGCTGAAGGAACGCCTGGGCTGGGACGATACCGAGATCAAGACAACCTTCCAGTCGCGCTTTGGGCCTGAAGAGTGGTTGAAACCCTATACGGTCGAAGAGGTTGCTCGGCTTGCGGAAGAGGGCAAGAAGAACATTGCTGTCTGTGCGCCTGCCTTCTCAGCCGACTGCATCGAGACGCTTGAAGAGATCAACGAAGAGATCAAGGAAAGCTTTGAAGAAGCAGGCGGCGAGGAGTTCACCTATATCCCCTGCCTCAACGCGGATGCAGAGCATCTGGATGCTCTGTCCGAGGTGATAGAAGAGAACCTGAAAGGCTGGCTCGACTAAGTCAGCCTTTGAAGCAGGTCCTTAGCTTGAGCCGCTTGCGACGAGCAAAAGCAGAAGCACCGGCAGAACAAAGGTCGCCGCGGACGGCCCAACGGGTGCGGCCGTATCCTCGATTACGACCGGCGGCGCGGCTTGCGTCACCTCTTGCGATGTAGCGGGCAGAGCCGGTCCGATCAGGAAGGTCGCCAGAACTAGTTTCTTCATCTTGCCCCCAAGAGCCAAAGGTCCATTGATCTTAGATCAATAGGACCTGAGCGCCGTTCCTGGTCAATGCGAAAAGCTCGGCGATATGCTCGTTGTAAAGACCGATGCAACCGTTCGACGACCGCCGGCCGATCTTGCGCGTGTCGTGGGTGCCGTGGATGCGGTAGTATTTCCAGCTCAGGTAAAGGGCGTGTGTCCCAAGCGGGTTTTCGGGGCCGGGACCAATGAAATCGGGCCATTCAGGGTTCCGGCGCTTCATCGCCGGGGTCGGCGCCCAAGAGGGGCCTTCGACCTTGCGGATAACGGAGGTACGGCCGCGACGGGTCAAATCCTCGGTCAGCGGCACTGAGGTGGGGTAGAGCTTGTAGATCGACTGGTCCTCGGACCAGTAATGAAGCGCCCGCGACTGGATATCGACGAGAAGCGCACCACCCCGAAGCGAGGAGAAATAGGGGCGCCAATCGAGCGTCCGGAAGCTGGAGATGTTGCGGCGCTGGCTGTTGGACAGATCGCCTTCGAATTCGGTCGTGCCCGCGGTCTGCGCCATCGCGCCGGTTCCGAGGCTGGCAGCGGCAGTTGCGGTGGCAAGAAAGCCACGGCGGCTTAGCGGTTGTGGCATTTTGCGGTTCATTTTTATCTCCTGGACGGGAAGAATCGTCGACATCGTAAGGTACGGCGCAGATAGCGCAGCTACAAATCAAAGTCCCGTTAAGACGGTGGCGGCGCGCAAGACTGCGTTTGATGTGCAACTTCGAAATCGCTATGTCGGGTGCAGCCTTTTTGACAGACAGGACGCAGATGCTTCGTTTTCCCTTTATAATCGCGACATTAGCGATTCTTCTCGCAGCCTGTACGACGACACCTGCCGGGGTCTCCAGCAGTGGTGAGACGTCGCGGATCTATCAGATCGACCGGCGGGATACCGCGGAAATCCAGTTTCGGATGCTGGATGGCGTAAACGCGCTCAGGTCCGCATCGGGCCGCGCTCCGCTTGAGCTTGATGCGGCTCTGAACGCGGCAGCGGCGACCCATTCGCGCGATATGGCCGTTCAGAACAGACCCTGGCATTTTGGGTCCGATGGGTCCTCCCCGATCGACCGGGTGCGCCGGGTTGGATATCAAGGCCAGCTTCTGGGGGAGAATATCTCGGAAACCTACGAAACGGAGCTGGAAACGCTCGCCGCCTGGATGGAGCTGCGGGAAACCCGCGATGTCGTTCTCGCACCGGATGCCCGCAAGATGGGATTTGCCTGGTTCCAGGAAGATGGCGGCAAGATCTGGTGGACGCTCGTCACCGGGACCTGACCGCCAAGCCTTTGTGTTTTATGGGAAGATATCGATCGGCGTGCCATCCTGAACCATGGCATAGATCTCTTCCATCTCTCTGTTCGAAACCGCGATGCATCCCCATGTCCAGTCATCGTTGCGGCGCAGTTTCTTCGGAGTACCATGAATGAAGATATCGCCGCCCGGTGACACGCCAAGCTGCTCGGCCCGGGCGATGTCGAATTCGTTGGGATAGGAAATGCCGAGCGAGAGGTGAAAATCGCTGTTCGGATTGCGCCGGTCGATGAAATACGCGCCTTCGGGAGTGCGACCATCGCCTTCGATGGATTTGTCGCCGGACGGAGCGAAGCCAAGCTCGAATTCGTAGCTGCTCAGGATCTGGTTGTGGTGAAAAAGATGCATCATCCGCTGCTCTTTGAAGACCACAACGCGCGTGACCTGCGGGCCGTCATAGGCGCGAAATTTCGAGGATGAGCAGCCGGCGAGCAGCACGGCGGCGCATAGAAACGCGATTAATCGATACAACATGTCAAATCTGCTCGTGCCTTAGGGTGCCTGTTCTGAAACGCGCTTGATGCGCTGCTTTTTGGTTAAAATAGAAGAATGTTAAAAACAGGGCAATGCGGCATGACGGTGCCTCCAGCGGAAAATGCCGGGTGGCCTTGGTTAATGCCGGGTCAGCTGCGCCGCTAGTTCGACATGGGCGGCCCACCGAAACTGATCGATTGGCTGGACCCAATCGAGCGTATAGCCCGCTTTGGTTAACGCTTTGCTGTCGCGGGCGAACGTTGCCGGGTTGCAGGACAACGAAGCGATCCGGGGCGGCCCGCCTTTCGCCAGTTCCGCCATCTGGGCGGCGGCCCCCGGACGGGGCGGATCGATCACCACGGCGTCGACGCCCTGTAATTCAGCGCTGTCCAAGGGTCGCCGGAAGAGATCGCGCGTCTCGGTCGTAATCTGTTTCAGCCCCTGGCTCTGCCGGACGCCTCGCTCGAGCGCGGCCAGCATATCCTCCTGCCCTTCGATGGCATGGACGGCGGCAGTCTGGGCGAGCGGCAGGCTAAATGTGCCGCATCCGCTGAAGAGATCGAGGATGCGGCTTGCGGTCCCGATTGCCTCTTGCGCGGCGGCAAAAAGCGCGGTCTCGCCGGATTTGGTCGCCTGCAGGAACGCCCCGGGTGGCGGGATAATCTGAGCCGTGCCAAAGGTTTGCATCGCGCGGCCCGTGTCGTAGACAGGTTCGTCATTCCAAACGAGCCGCGCAAGATGGTGATCGCGGGCTAGGCTTGACAGATCTTCGCGCAGCTCTCGCGTCAGGGGTTTGTCGGCCACGACGAGAAGATCGAGGCCGCCCTGAGCTTCGGTGACGGTCAGATCAACCTCGGTCTTTCGGGAGGCGGCAAGGCGGGTGATCTGCTCATAGCACTCCATCCCGGCCAGGAGCGCCGGCGTCACGAGCTGGCAATCTGGGATCGAAACGATCTGGTCCGAGCCATACCGGTGAAAACCCACGAGGGCGCCGGCCTTTGTGCGCCGCCCGGAGAACTTGGCTCGGCGGCGGCTTTGGGGCGGAGAGGTCTGGATCGGGCGGATCTCGGTTTCGAGCCCCTGGGCGGCGAGTGCGATGCGGATCGTTTCGGTCTTCCACTCCGCCACGAAATCGTCCGATGCGTGCTGCACGACGCATCCGCCGCAGGATTTGAAGTGGCGGCAGGGCGGCCGAACGCGATCGCTTGAAGGAGTGATTATTCGTTCATTCTCAACCACTTCACCCGGCAGCGTGCGAGGCACGAGCGTACCGTCAACCGCACGGCCCAGACCGTGATGGGTGAGCGCGATGATCTGGTGCATCTACTCGGCAGCCTTCGTCGTCAGAAAGCCGCCGGACTGCCTGTTCCAGTAGCGCGCGTAAAGCCCGTCCTTGGACAGCAGCGCGCTGTGGGACCCGGTTTCGACGATATGACCCTCTTCGAGAACCACGATCCGGTCCATGCGCGCGATGGTCGACAGGCGGTGGGCGATGGCGATCACGGTCTTGTCCTCCATCACCGTATCGAGCGCTGTCTGGATCACGGCTTCGACCTCGCTGTCGAGGGCCGAGGTTGCCTCGTCCAGGATCAGGATCGGGGCATCCTTGAGGATCGCGCGGGCCAGGGCGATCCGCTGGCGTTGGCCGCCCGAGAGCTTGACGCCGCGCTCTCCGAGATAGGCGTCATAGCCGGTATTGCCCCGGTGATCCTTGAGATCTTGAATGAAATCATGGGCTTCGGCGCGTTTTGCGGCAGCGATAAGTTCGTCCTCGGTGGCGTCGCGCCTGCCGTAGAGGATGTTGTCGCGGGCTGTTCGATTGAACATCGCGGTGTCCTGCGTGACCATCCCGATGGCGCTGCGCAGGCTGTCCTGCGTGACATTTGAGATATCCTGACCATCGATCAGAATGCGCCCCGCTTCGGCGTCGTAAAGGCGCAAAAGCAGCGAAACGAGAGTCGATTTGCCGGCGCCCGACGCGCCGACGAGGCCGATCTTTTCGCCCGCTCCGACGGTCAGGTCGATGCTGTCGATGCCGCCGGTCTCACGACCATAGCTGAAGCTGGCCTTGTCGAACGTGATCTCGGCTTGCTTTATTTCCAATGGCTTAGCATCTTTTTTATCGGTGATCGTCGGGCGCGGGGTGAGGGTGCGCATGCCGTCCTCGACCTCTCCGATATTCGAATAAATGCCCATCAGCGTGAAGCTGACCCAGCCCGTCATCTGCGAGATCCGAAGAGAGACCGTGCCGACTGCGGCGATGTCCCCGGGGGTTGCGAAACCGGCCTGCCAGAGGGCCAGGACAGCAGCGGTCAGAGCCACGGGGAGGATGGCGGCGATGATGGTGAGCAGGAAGCGGAAGAGCGAGGAGATCGAGCCGAAATCGATCATCCGTTCGCGGTAGGTATCCATGGATTTGATCGCGACATCATCCTCGTGCTGAGCGCTAGCGAAGAGCTTGACGGTTCGCATATTTGTAATGGTGTCAACGACTTGACCCGATACGGCGGCGCGCGCTCCGGCGCGGGCGGCGGCGCGGACACGGATGCGGGGGAGAAACCATGTGATGAACCGCAGATAGGCCAGAAGCCAGAGCGCGAGCAGGATTGCGATGCGCCAGTCGATGGTTAACAGCAAAAGGGTCGCGGCCGTCATGGAGGCAAGGGCGAAGACGACGGTGTTAACGGTTTCGATGGTGACTTCGGTGACGGCACGGGAGGCCTGCATCTGCTTTTGCGCGATGCGGCCGGCGAAGTCGTTGTCGAAGAAGGTGACGGATTGACCGAGTGTCCAGCGGTGCAGTCGGGAGAGGACGAGCGAGCTGAGGCTGGGGCCGATCACGACGGACTGCACGAAGGAAAACGAGCCGAAGACGATAGGTCTGAGGATCAGGAAGAACGCGGCTATCGCCATGAAGACAAATGCATTTTCCGAAAACACCTGACCCTCGCCCGACGCCAGAGCGCTGTCGATCACGACGCCCAGCAGGATCGCTCCGAGCACGTCGAATGTGCCCGTTCCGATCGACAGAACGATGGCGACGAGCAGGAAGGGCCAGGCGCTGGAGATGCTCCAGAGCAGAAATTTCCATAGCGTCTGGGGCGGCGGCTGATCTGTCGGAGCGAAGGGCGCGATCAGACTGGCGGCGCGACTAATCCATGCGGGACGGGCGATCGGATTAACCTTTCGCGGCGAAGGGTGAAGCGGGAAGTAGAGATTTGTTCACCTTATTCCCCCGGACTCTGATGTCAAATGTAAGAATATGCGACTGGCCTGTTATCGCCGTGGGCTCTGTTCCGCGAATCGGTGGTTAACGGCGAGAGAGACCTGAAAACGGGCCTGCGGCATCCGGGCGGCATTTGGTCGGCATCCGGGAGGAGGCAATTTGCATCGACCCCCTCTTTAAGGGTGCGCGCGCTGGATTGGCCGCGCAACGGCGGAAACAATCCCAAGTTTGAGACGGCGATTGTTAATTTACTCTGCCGCCTTGTTGAGCGCGAGAAATCCGCCCGACTGCCGCTTCCAGAAACTGGCATAAAGCCCGCCCTGATCGAGCAGCTCGGCATGGGTGCCATCCTCGGCGATTCGGCCCTGATCGAGGACGAGGATCCGGTCCATATGCGCGATGGTCGACAGGCGGTGTGCGATGGCGAGGACGGTCTTGCCCTCCATCATCGTCTGGAGCGTGCGCTGGATCGACGCCTCGACCTCGCTGTCGAGGGCGGAGGTCGCCTCGTCGAGGATCAGGATCGGAGCATCCTTGAGGATGACCCGGGCCAGCGCGATTCGCTGGCGTTGACCGCCCGACAGCTTGACGCCCCGTTCGCCGACCTTGGCGTCATAGGCGGGGCGACCTTCGTTGTCGGCCAGATCGAGGATGAAATCGTGCGCCTCGGCCCGTTTGGCGGCGTCGATCATCTGATCCTCGGTCGCGCCGGGATTGCCGTAGAGGATGTTGTCGCGGATCGAGCGGTGCAAGAGCGAGCTGTCCTGCTGGACCATGCCGATGGCGCGGCGCAGGCTGTCCTGCGTCACGTGGCTGATATCCTGTCCGTCGATCAGGATGCGCCCGCTTTCGGCGTCGTAAAATCGCAGGAGCAGCTTGACGAGTGTCGATTTGCCGGCGCCGGAGCGACCGACGAGGCCGACCTTTTCACCCGGCGCGATGTTCAGCGTGATCCCGTCAAGGCCGCCGGAGCCCTGGCCGTAGTGGTGGCTGAGATGCTCGATTCGGATCTCGCCTTTGCTGACGTTCAGCGGGGACGCGGTTTTGGCGTCGATGAGGGTGACGGGTTGGGCAATCGTCTCCATCCCTTCGGCGACGACGCCGAGGTTCTGGAAGAAATTCGAGACGGCCCACATGATCCAGCCGGACATGCCGTTCAGGCGCAGGGTCAGGGCGGTTGCGGCGGCGACCACGCCGATGGAAGCGGTTCCGCCGATCCAGAGCGCGACGGCCCAGCCGACGACGCCGACGATCAGCATCCCGTTCAGGACCGTCAGCGCGATGTCCATGATCGTGTAGATCCGCATCTCGCGCATGAAGGTCGTGCGCGTGCCTTCGATAGCTTCCCTGGCGTAGGAGAGTTCGCGGTCGTGATGGGCGAAAAGCTTGACCGAATGGATGTTAGTATAGGCATCGACGACGCGGCCCGTGACCTCGGACCGGGCGTCGGAACTGGCCTTGGAGGCGGGGCCGATGCGCCGGACGGTCCAGACCACAAGAGCCCCATAGAGGATGAACCAGATCAGAAGCGGAATGGCGAGGCGCGGGTCGGCATCGGACAGCAGGATGGCGGCACCGACCAGATAGGCGAGCGCGAAGGTCAGCGCGTCGAAGATCTGGAAGATCGCCTCGCCCGCGGCGGGCGGGGTCTGCATGATGCGGTTGGAGATCCGGCCCGCGAAATCATTCTCGAACCAGCCGACGGACTGGCGCAGCACATGGCGGTGCGCCCGCCAGCGGATCAGCGTTCCGAAGTTGGGCAGGATCGAGTTGTTCAGGATCAGCACATCCACCATCTGAAACGCGGGACGGATCAGGAGGATGAAGGCGGCGATAAAGAGCAGCTCGGTCCCGTGATCGGACATCAGCGTGTCCGGCGTTGCGCCCGTCAGGATGTCGACGACGCGGCCCATGTAGAAGATCAGACCGACCTCGATCGCAGCAACCACGACCGAGAGCAGCGCAGCCAGGATCATCAGGCTTTTGAACGGCCGCGAATAGTCGATCAGAAACGGCCAGAGCTTGCGGGGCGGAACATCCGTCTCGGCATAGCTTTGGAACGGGTCGATCAGGTTTTCGAAAAACCGGAACATCGGAAGGCCTATCTGGTGTCAGGTTGACACAACAGTGAGTCGGGTTTGGTTTACACCAGCGGTTGCCGGATGTCCCGACCTGTTCGGGTCAGAATATCAGCGATGCAGGACGGTGGCGTGCGGGCTCTAAACCTGAGCGAGAAGCTCTGCCTTGGTCAGGGTGAAATCCGAGAGGATCCAATCGGTTTCAAGCTGTTTGAGCGTCCGGCCAAGATCGGTGCCTTCGAGACCCGGCAGGTCGGCGGCGCGGATCGGGAAGGTCTGGGCATCGGCGCGGTCGATCCGGTCGAGCGTGTCGGGATTCGGCGGCATGCCGATATAGGCCGAGCGGATGAGTTCGGCGTCGCGGGCGATGGCGGTGCCGTGGCGATAGGCCTCCATCCCCGGATCGGCGGGATCGTTGAGGCGCGCGCGCAGAATCGTCAGGCGGCCCTGATCCTTGCGGGAGAGGCGCAGATGCGCGGTCTCTCCGCCCAGGCAAGCGAGGCGGCGCAGGGCGTGGGGTCCGGTTTGGGCGGTCTCTTCGTGGAAGATGAGGACGGGCAGCGCGGTCGCATCGGCGCCGGGCAGGAGCCGTGTCAGCAATCCCGCCTGCGCCATGGCGGCGACGGACGGGCCAGGGTCGGGGGCTGAGAGCAGCTTGAGCAGCTCGCCCGTCACACGTTCGGAAGAGAGATTGTCGGTGAGATAGGCCAGATCGGCGCAGGCGGCGTAGCTGCCCGGATCGAGGCCACGCTCTGGCTTGCCGTACCAGGCGTGAAAGCGGAAGAAGCGAAGGATCCGCAGCGCATCCTCGAGGATGCGGGTGGCGGGATCGTCGATGAAGCGGATGATGCGCTTGTTCAGATCGGGCAGGCCCTCGAGGGGGTCGATGAGCGTGCCATCGGGCTGGGCGTAGAGGGCGTTCATGGTGAAGTCGCGGCGGCGGGCATCCTCCTCGACCGAGGTCGCGAAGGCGACGGTGGCGCGGCGCCCATCGGTGGCGACGTCGCGGCGAAAGGTCGTGACCTCGATGGCCAGATCCTCGGCGACGACGGTGATCGTGCCGTGATCGATGCCGGTGGGGATCGCCTTGAGGCCCGCGTCTTCGGCGGCGGCGATGACCTCGGTCGGGGTGGCGGAGGTGGCGATGTCGATATCGGCGACGGGTTTGCGCAGCAGCGCGTTGCGCACGCAGCCGCCGACAAAGAGCGCCTCGTGCCCCTGCGAGGTGAGGCTTGCCGTGATCTTTTGCGCGCGGGGATCGGTGAGCCAGTCGGCGGTGATCTTCATCGGGGCACCTTAAAATACGCCCTACGCTTCCCGCGTTCGGGCGGGCTTGTCCAGTCCGCCGCGCTCAGGTGAGGCGATCGGACAGGGCGCGCAGGATCCGGGCCGTGGCACCCCAGATGTAATAGGGGCCGTAAGGGACGGTGTAGAAATGGCGCGGGCGGCCTTGCCAGAGGCGCGACTGGACCGCGAAATTTTCCGGATCGGTGACATGGGTGAGGGGGACGCGGAAGATCTCGTCAACCTCGCCGGGTTCGGGTCGTTGCGCGAAGGGATCTGCGATGTGACCCACGATGGGCGTGACGGTGAAGCCGGTGACGGTTTCATGCGCGGGCAGGGTGCCGATGATGCTCACCTGGCGTTCGGGCAGGCCGGTTTCCTCGCGCGCCTCGCGCAGGGCGGTGGCGGTCAGGTCGGCATCGGCCGCATCGTGCTTGCCGCCGGGAAAGGCGATCTGGCCGGGATGCATCTTGAGCTGCGCGCTGCGCTTGGTCAGCAGGACCTCGAGGCCGGAGGGCGTTTCGATGAGCGGCACCAGCACGGCGGCCTGCCGGAGCTTGCGCGTCTCGGGCAGGGTCACGTCGCGGTTGAGATCATAGTCGGAGGAGGGCGCACCGGGGCGGGCAAGCGCCGCCTCGATGCGCCGGATGGGGTCAGTCGGCGGCACGGCGCCGCTCTTCGGCTTCGAAGCCCAGCGTTTCGGGCTGGAATTCGTAATGGGCGCCGCAGAACTGGCAGTCTGCGGTGACGATGCCGTCTTCGGTCGTCATATGCGCGATGTCCTTGTCGGAATAGATCGACAGGCTTTCGCGGACGCGGTCGGCCGAGCAGCTGCAGCCGAAGCGGACCAGTTGCGGGTCGTAGACGCGGGGGCTTTCCTCGTGAAAGAGCCGCACGAGAAGGTCGGTCGGCTGGATCGAGGGGCCGATCAGCTCGAGCTCTTCGACGGTGTCGAGGAGGAGATTGACGCGCGACCAGTTCTCTTCTTCGTCGCCATCGAGCATATCGGTGGGCGCTAGAAGGCCATCCTCGGCGGTGCCGCCCTCTGTCTTGGCGAAGGGGGAGGCTTTGGGCATGTGTTGCAGCATCACGCCGCCGGCGCGCCAGTGCTCGGGCCGGCCGGGGGACTGCGAGCGGCCATAGGACAGCGCGAAGCGGGTCGGCAGCTGCTCGGACTGGGCGAAATAGGTTTCGGCGCAGGCCGAGAGCGAGCCGCCCGCGATGGGGGTGATGCCCTGATAGGGGGTCATGCCCTGGCCTTGATCGATCAGGATGGCGAAGTAGCCCTTGCCGATCAGCTCGAACGGGGGGACGTCGGCGAGGCGGTCCTCGTCAAAGCTGGCATAGGCGCGGATGCGGGCGGGGGCACCTTCGGCGTCGGGGCCGTAATAATCGGTCGCGATCAGGCGGGCCGGACCGTCGCCGCGCACCTGAAGCGACAGCTTCCAGCGCAGGTCGATGGTCTGGCCGATAAGGGCGGTCAGCAGGCACATCTCGGCGACGAGCGCCTCGATCATGGGCGGATAGTCGTGCTGGGCCAGCACCTGATCGAGGGTGCCGTCGAGCCGCGCGATGCGGCCACGAATGTCCGAACGGTCAAGCTGAAACGGCAACACGGTGTCGTCCCAGGCGATCTGAGAGCCAAGGGTCATGGGCTTTCCTTAGGGGCCGGGGGTTGGCATACCGGGCCAATATAGGGGCGGCAAGCGGGCAACCAAGGGATGCGGCGATACGGTGACAGGCCTGCACGGGGGCAACGCTACGTCCTGCGGCCCGGAGTTTACGCGGTTCTGCCCAAAGGCGACGGGGTGCTTTTGACCGTGCAGGCCGGGCTGGATCCGCAGCTGGAATTGCCCGGCGGCGGGGTCGATCCGGGCGAGCAGCCGGTGCGGGCGCTGCACCGGGAGGTGCTAGAGGAAACCGGCTGGACCATCGCAAGGCCGCGCCGCATGGGGGCGTTTCGGCGGTTCGTCTGGATGCCGGAATACCGCATATGGGCCGAGAAAGTTTGCACGATCTATCTGGCCATGCCGGTCCGGCCGGTCGGGCCGCCTTTGGAAGCGGAGCATCTGCCGGTCGTTCTGCCACTGCGCGAAGCAGCGGAGGTGCTGGACAAGCAGTGCAGCGGCGCGTTTGTCAAGGCTCTGGCGAGATAGGCTGCCCGCCCGCGAAATCGATGAGCAGCGCGGAGATGTCGTCAGGGAAGTCCTGATCGCTGGCAAAGCTGTTGAGCGTCCAGATCATCGCATCGAGGAAGGCCGTTCCCTTGAGGGCGCGATTTTCGCGCATCAGCTCGATCAGGCCCGCCTCGAGCAACATGTTGCCGTCGGGATCGATGCAATCGGTGACGCCATCGGACAGAAGCAGAAGGCGGTCGCCGGGATAGAGCATCACCTCGCTCTCGTCATAGGAGGCATCGGGGATCAGACCGATCGGATAGCCGCCATCGCCTGCCAGCTCGATCGTGCCGTCAGCGCGCTGGATCACGGGATGGGGATGGCCGGCCTGGACGAAATTTACGCGTCCAGTTTCCAGATCGCAATGGCCGACGACGAGCGTGAAGTACTGATCGGTGCGGATGTCGTTCAGGATCGCCTCGTTCAGGTGACGCGCCAGTTCCGAGGGCGAGCGGGCGCGGGCGGTGCCGTCAGTGTCGAAGGCGATGGCGATGTTCCGGCGCAGGCTTTGATGCGACATCAGCCCGGCGATGCGGGAGGCCATCAGCGCCGAGGAGATCCCGTGGCCCGACACATCGAAGCCGAAAAAGCCGACCTTGGTCTTGCCGACGGGAAAGTAGGAGACAAGATCGCCGCCAAGACTGTCCGCCGATTGCAGCATCACGGAAAAGCGGGCGCTGCCATAGTCACGGGTGGCGGGCGGCAAAAGCGATTGCTGCAGGTGTTTGGCCTGGACAAGATCGCGGTCGAGCACGTCGTAAAGCCCCCGCACGCGGTCCATCGATATCTCGGTCGTGCGTTTGAGATCGGCAAGGCGCCGCATTTGCCCGGCCGTGCGATCAAGTGCGATCAGGCGCGTTTCGAGCGCCGCAAGATCGAGCGGGCGATAGAGCAGATCATCGGCACCGGCATGGAGCGCCGTTTCAACGCTGAGCATCGTGTCGGGATCGGCGATCAGAAGGATGCGGGAGGCATAGTCGAGCTGGATCTCGTCCATCTCTTCGCAAAGCGACAGGGCAGAGCCGTCTGCCACCGTCTGGGCGGCGACGATCAGGTCGGGCGGATCGACCGCCAGATGCGACATGGCTTTGGCGATGGTCGTCACCTCGGTCCGTTTGCGGTCGCGAAACAGCGGCGAGATCGCGCCGAGCGTCATCGGATCGAGCCCCACGAACAGCACCGTGCGCGCCCGATCCTGTCCGGATGACATCCCTGAATGAGCGATGGCCTTGGCGTACAACGGCGAGCCTCTGAGTCGAATAGCTTTGGCCGTCGTAGCTACGCGCGCCGTCTTAAGAAGCCGTGAAGATAAAACCTAAACGAGAAATTCCGACAGGATCAGGTTGTCGGTGATGTCGGTATATTCGAACCGCGCCTCGTCCAGGCGGGAAAAGAGCGCCGGGAAGTTCTCCTTGGCCGTCGTTTCGATCCCGATCAGGACGGTGCCGAGATTGCGGGCGGATTTCTTGAGATATTCAAAGCGGGAAATGTCGTCATCGGGGCCGAGGATCGACAGAAACTCCTTGAGCGCGCCGGGGCGCTGCGGCAGGCGCAGGACCAGGTATTTCTTGAGACCGGCGCTGCGCTGGGCACGTTCGCGCACTTCGGGCAGGCGTTCGAAGTCGAAATTGCCGCCCGTCGTCACGCAGACGATGCGCTTGCCCTTGATGCGGTCCGTCATGTCCTTGAGCGCATCGATGGAGAGCGCGCCTGCGGGTTCAAGGACGATGCCCTCGATGTTCAGAAGCTCGAGGATAGTGGTGCAGATGCGATCCTCGGAGACAGCGTAGAGATCCGCAAGCTGCATGTCCGAGAGGCGCGCGAAGGGGCGGTCTCCGATCCGGGCAACGGCGGCGCCATCGACGAAGCTGTCGAGCGTGTCGAGCCTGACCGGCGCGCCCTTGAGAAGAGCGGCGCGCAGGCTTTGGCCACCGGCCGGTTCGATGAGGGCCATTTCGGGCAGGCTTCCGGTGGCTTTCCAGTAGGCGCGCATCCCCGAAGACAGCCCGCCGCCACCGACGGGCAGCACGACGAGGTCAGGGGGCTGCGGGATCTGATCGTCGATCTCGACCGCGACGGAGGACTGCCCCTCGATCACGTCGTCATCGTTGAAAGGAGAGAGAAAATGCGCGCCGGTCGTCTCGCAATGAGCCTGCGCGGCGGAGAGGGCTTCGTCGAGGTAGTCTCCGCTCAGTTCGATGGTGATGGTGCCGCCGCCGAAGATGCGGGTCTTCTCGATCTTCTGGGAGGGGGTGGTGACGGGCATGAAAATCGTGCCCTCCGCGCCGAAATGGCGGCACATGAAGGCGACTCCCTGCGCATGATTGCCCGCCGAAGCGCAGACAAAGCGGGTCTTGCCCGCCTCGATCTGCTTGCCCATCGCGTTGAAGGCACCGCGGATCTTGTAGGAGCGCACGGGCGAGAGATCCTCGCGCTTGAGCCAGATCTCGGCGCCGTATTTCTCAGAGAGATGGGCGTTCAGCTGAAGCGGCGTGCGCGGAAAGACCGCGCGCATCGCCTCGGTCGCGCGGCGGGCGGCTGAGACCAGATCAGGCAAGCTCTCGTCCTTCGACGTAGTGACCGTAGAGGGTGGTGAGGATGGAGATGCCGATCAAGGCGATGAGAACGTTCGGAATGGCCAGAAGGATTGGCTGGACGGCGATGGGAAGAGCCTCTGCCAAAAAGCCGAAGGGAAGTGAAATAACGAAAAAAGCAACAGTGCTTATGATAGCAAGAAGGATCATCGTGACGGTCGTCCCGGATGTTTCGTACCAAGTGGCCCCCAATCCCTCGGCTCGCCCGATCGCGGCCGCGGGCAGGATGACCGAAAGCCGATAAAAGACGGCTACGGAAAACACGATGACGGCTGAGATGGCCAAGAGTGGAAGAGGAGGCGGCAAGATGCTTGCGACAAGGACGCCGAGACCCATGATAATGAGCAGTACAACGCCAATCACAAGGCTCCAACCAAGATAGGCAATCATCCGGCCAGCGGGGGGCTGATCTTTCGATGCCTCATCATCGCCTGACAAGAGCACATACCGATGCCAGGCAACGGCGAGCCATAAGGTGACGATCAACTGGAGGATCGCCAGGACAAAGATGACCCCTATACCATCAGGCGATCCGTTTCTCGCCGTCGTATTGATGTTGCCCTGTGCGGATAAGATTTGCTCAAGGCTAAGCGAAGTGACGGATGCGGCAACATAGGGTGTCGCGACGATGATGATGATCAGCGGCATCGCGAGCCTCAGCACCGTGTCGCGGCTGCCGTTCAGCATCTTGAGCGCGTGGACGAAAATTTTCCAAGCCATGGGGACGTCTCCGAAATTTTGAGTGACACTGCACCGCGCGAGGGAGGCGGACAAGGAGAACTTGCCCCCCCTTCGATCACGCGGTAGCAGCCGCAGAGCACAAGTCCGGAGGCCCGATCCATGTCCGCACCCAAGAAAGTTGTCCTAGCCTATTCGGGCGGGCTCGACACGTCGATCATCCTCAAATGGCTGCAGACGGAATATGACTGCGAGGTCGTGACGTTTACCGCCGATCTGGGGCAGGGCGAGGAGCTGGAGCCGGCGCGCAAGAAGGCCGAGATGATGGGTGCGAGCGCCATCTATATCGAGGATCTGCGGGAAGAGTTCGTGCGTGATTTCGTCTTTCCGATGTTTCGGGCGAATGCGGTCTATGAAGGGCTTTACCTCCTGGGTACGTCGATTGCGCGGCCGCTGATTTCCAAGCGGCTGGTCGAGATCGCCGAAGCGGAGGGCGCCGATGCGGTGGCCCATGGCGCGACCGGCAAGGGCAACGATCAAGTGCGGTTCGAGCTGGCAGCCTATGCGCTGAACCCCGAGATCAAGGTGATCGCGCCGTGGCGGGAATGGGATTTGTCTTCGCGCACGAAGCTGATCGACTTTGCCGAGAAGAACCAGATCCCGATCGCGAAGGACAAGCGGGGGGAGGCGCCGTTTTCGGTAGATGCGAACCTGCTGCACACGTCGAGCGAGGGGAAGGTGCTGGAGGACCCGGCGGTGGCCGCGCCGGATTACGTCTACCAGCGCACGGTTGATCCACGGCAGGCTCCGGATGAACCTGAGGTTATCGAGGTTGGGTTCGAGCGCGGAGATGCGGTGTCGGTGAATGGCGAGGCTTTGTCACCGGCGGAGTTGCTGACGAAGTTGAATGAGCTAGGCGGCGCGCATGGGGTCGGGCGGCTTGATCTGGTCGAAGGGCGGTTCGTGGGGATGAAGTCGCGCGGCATCTACGAGACACCCGGCGGGACGATCCTGCTGGAGGCGCATCGCGGGATCGAGCAGATCACGCTGGATCGCGGGGCGGCGCATCTGAAGGACGAGCTGATGCCGCGCTATGCGGAGCTGATCTATAACGGCTTCTGGTTCTCGCCCGAACGCGAGATGCTGCAGGCGGCCATCGACGCCTCGCAGGGGCATGTGACAGGGACCGTGCGGCTGGAGCTGTATAAGGGCTCTGTCCGGACCATCGGGCGCTGGTCGGAGTATTCGCTGTATTCCGAGGCGCATGTCACGTTCGAGGACGACGCGGGCGCCTATGATCAGGCGGATGCGGCAGGGTTCATCCAGCTGAACGCGCTGCGGCTGAAGCTTTTGGCGGCACGGGATCGGCGGTTGAAGTAAGGCCCTGCGGGCCGCGCCCGAGCCTGGGAGGGTCTTGGCAGGATCCAATGTATACTCGGTTTGTCCATCAGAGGAAAAGCGCCGGGCAGGCAAGCCGCGAGGGTTTTTTTTGCACAGCTTATACCCTGCTCGATACCCCTGAGCTTGATCCGGAGATTGCGTGTCAGATTGAAGATTTGCTGGGCTGGTTCAGGGAAAATTTACCCATCCCCTCTAAGTTCGATAAAACGAAGTCTAAGGGTTTCTATCGACGTGAAACAAAGGGGCTGAGCTGGTTCAAAGAGACGGCAGATGCGCCTTTGGCGAAATCGTATGAGCTTGTCACACTTCTCTCCGAGTGCGGCTATAGGATCGATACGTTGCGGGCCAAGCGGGTCGGGTATGTTGTGTATGAAGATGAGTATCAGGTTGTCGCGGAGCCTTTTTCCGACACACCAAAGTAGTGGGGACCCGGAATTGAAACGTCTCTCACGTCCCTGTGCTTCACGGCGGGGTGAATTGAGGTTGTCCTTCGGATGACGGACTCTGGCTCTCAGTCGATGGAGGACCGTCATGACGGTATTTGAGAATGTGAAGACCGGGCTTCTGGCCCTTGCGATTATCGCCGGGGCCTGCCTGAAGGGGACCGGAGCTACGGCTCAGACGCAGGAGAGCCTTGTCGTGGCCGGGGGCTGTTTCTGGTGCGTAGAATCCGACTTCGAGCGGGTTCCGGGGGTGATCGAGGCGGTGTCGGGCTTTGCCGGGGGCACCGTGGCCAACCCGACCTACAAGCAGGTCGTGCGCGGTGGAACCGGGCATTACGAGGTGGTCGAGATCACTTACGATCCCGCTCGGGTGAGCTATGAGCAGCTTTTGACATTGTTCTTCCGGTCGGTCGATCCGACGGATGCGGGGGGGCAGTTCTGTGATCGGGGGCAGAGTTATGCCACGGCGATCTTTGCCGACACGCCCGAACAGCGGGCGGTGGCGGAAGCGGTGAAGGCTCAGGCCGAGGCGGATCTGGGGCAGACGGTTGTGACGCCGATCTTGGGTAGCGCTCCGTTCTATCCGGCGGAGGCGTATCATCAGGATTACTATAAGCAGAGCGAGGTGATCCTGACGCGGCGCGGGCCGAAGTCGAAGGCGGAGGCCTATAAGTTCTACCGCTCGGCTTGCGGACGCGATGCGCGCGTGAAGGAGCTATGGGGCGGTGCGGCTCCGTTTACGGGGTGAAGCTCGGCGACCGGTCGGGCCTGGCGGCCCGATGCCGCTGGCAGAGGTATTTTTTTGCAAGATGAGGACGAGGGCGCCTAGAGCTGGGCGTCCTGCACCTCTTTGAGGTCGGGGATGACGTCTGCGGTGCCTTCGCGCTGGACCATGAGGGAGGCGGCGCGCGTGGCCTGGCGGATGGCCTGCGCGATGGGCTGGCCCCGGTCGAGGCCGGCGAGGAGGTAACCTGTGAAGGTATCACCTGCGCCGGTTGTGTCGAGGGGGGTGACCTTGATCGCGGGGTGGTGAGTCTCCTGCCCGCGAGCGATGTGGATGCAGCCCTCGGCGCCTTTTGTGACAACGATATCGGCGAGATTGAGATCCGCGAGGGTTGTGCCAAGAGCGTCGGTGAGCTGGCGAGCCTCCACCTCGTTCAGGATCAGAAGGTCGAGATGGGGGAGCACGGCGCGGACGGCCTCGGCCTCGAACGGGGCGGCGGCATAGGCGATCCGCAGGCCGAGGCTGCGGGCTTTGGCGGCGGTTCCCTCTTGCATGGTGGTTTCGTTTTGCATGACGCAGATGTCGCCCGTCGCGGCGGTCGAGAGGGCGGCGTCGATGGTCCGCTGGGGAATTTCGTGGTTGGCGCCGGGATAGAGGATGATCTGGTTCTCGCCATCCTCGGCCACGGCGATGATCGCGTGGCCCGTCGCGGCCTCTATGTCGGCGATGAAACGGGTATCGACGCCATATTCAAGGAGCCGGTCGCGGGTCCAGAGGCCGTCGGAGCCGATGGCTCCGATATGGCAGGTATGGGCACCCGCGCGGGCGGCGGCGACCGACATGTTTGCGCCCTTGCCGCCCAGACCGGTGGAAAATCCAGTCGAGCCAATGGTTTCGCCAGGCCCGGGCAGGTGCGGGAGGCGGTAGAACCGGTCGATATTGATAGAGCCGAGATTCCAGATCGTCATGGGGTGCGACGGTAGTTGCGAAGGCCGGTGCGGGCAACTAGGCAAGGAGCTTCAGGAGGGATGTCTTTTGGCTAAGGACGACAGCACCGTCACGCCGATGATGGCGCAATATCTGGAGATCAAGGAAGGGCATCCGGACGCGTTGCTCTTCTACCGGATGGGCGATTTCTACGAGATGTTCTTTGAAGATGCGGTCGCCGCGGCCGAGGCGCTGGATATTGCGCTGACCAAGCGGGGGAAGCATCGCGGCAGCGACATTCCGATGTGCGGCGTGCCGGTTCATGCGGCGGAAGGATATCTTCTGACGCTGATCCGCAAAGGGTTTCGCGTGGCTGTCTGCGAACAGATGGAGGATCCGGCGGAGGCCAAGAAACGCGGCTACAAGGCCGTTGTGCGGCGCGAGGTCGTGCGGCTGGTCACGCCGGGGACGCTGACCGAAGAGAGCCTTCTGGAGGCTCGGCGGCACAACTATCTGGCTGCCTTTGCCGAGATCCGGGAAGAGGGCGCGCTGGCTTGGTGCGACATCTCGACGGGGATGTTCCGGGTGATGCGCTGTGCGCCCGCGCGGTTGGTACCGGAGCTGGCGCGGCTGTCTCCGCGAGAGATCCTGCTGAGCGAGGGGGCGGGTTCGCCGTTTGAGCTTGAGGGGATCTCGGTCACCGAACACAACCGGCTGGCCTTTGAAAGCGGGCCTGCGCAGACGCGGCTGGAGCGGTTTTTCGATGTTGCCTCGCTCGATGCGTTTGGATCGTTCGGGCGGGCGGAGGTGGCGGCGATGGGCGCGCTGCTGGATTATCTGGATCTGACGCAGAAGGGGCGGCTTCCGCTGCTGCGGCCTCCGGCGCAGGAGAGCGAGGAGGCGGTAGTGCGGATCGATGCCGCGACGCGCCGAAATCTGGAGCTGTCGCAGGCGCTTGGCGGCGGGAAGGCCGGATCGCTTCTGGCGGCGGTGGACCGGACCGTTACGGCGGGGGGCGGACGGCTTTTGGAGCGGCGTCTGTCGTCCCCGTCCCGGCGGCGGGAGGTTGTGACCGGGCGGCTGGATGCGGTGTCGGCGCTGATCGAGGATCCGTTGTTGCGGGGCGATCTGCGCGACGTGTTGCGCCGGGCGCCGGATCTGGACCGGGCGGTCTCGCGGCTGGCGCTGGATCGCGGCGGGCCGCGGGATCTGGCGGCGGTGCGCAATGCTTTGGACGCGGCGGAGCGGCTTGCCGCGCGGATGCCGGAGGAGCTTTCGACGCTTCTGGAGGCGGCGCGCGCCGATCTGGTTGGGCAGGACGTGTTGAGAGAGGCGCTCGAAAACGCGCTTGTGGCGGAGCCGCCGCTTTTGGTGCGCGATGGCGGGTTCGTGGCCGAGGGGCACCTGGAGGCGCTGGATGCGGCGCGGCAATTGCGCGACGAAGGGCGGTCAGTGATTGCCGGGATGCAGGCGGAGTTTGCCGATCTGACCGGGATCATGGCGCTGAAGATCAAACACAACAACGTGCTTGGGTATTTCATCGAGGTGACGGCGACCCATTCGGCGAAGATGCTGAGCGCGCCTTTGAGCGAGACGTTCATCCACCGGCAGACCACGGCGAATGCGGTGCGGTTTACCACGGTCGAGCTGTCTTCGCTCGAGACGCGGATCCTGAATGCGGGGGCCGAGGCACTTGAGCTGGAGAAGGCGGTTTTCGGCGAGCTGAGGCAGCTCGTGATCGGGCAGGCGGCGGGTCTGGCGCAGGTGGCGCGGGCGCTGGCCGAGATCGACCTAGCGGCGGCATTAGCCGATCTGGCGGTTGCGGAGGACTGGACGCGGCCTGTGCTGGAGGACGGGCGCGCGTTCGAAATCATGGGCGGGCGGCATCCGGTGGTCGAGGCGGCGCTGAAGGCGGAGGGCGCGCCGTTCGTGGCGAACGATTGCGATCTGACCGAGCATCGGGTGCAGCTGCTTACCGGGCCGAACATGGCGGGCAAGTCGACGTTTCTGCGGCAGAATGCGCTGATCGCGGTGCTGGCGCAGATGGGATCCTTCGTGCCTGCCGAGGCCGCGCGGATCGGGTTGGTGTCGCAGATCTTCAGCCGGGTCGGGGCCTCGGACGACCTGGCGCGGGGGCGCTCGACCTTCATGGTGGAAATGGTCGAGACGGCGGCAATTCTTAATCAGGCGGATGACCGGGCGCTGGTGATCCTGGACGAGATCGGGCGGGGGACGGCGACCTATGACGGGCTGTCGATTGCCTGGGCGACGCTGGAGCATCTGCATGATGTGAACCGCTGCCGGGCGCTTTTTGCTACGCATTACCATGAGCTTACGGCTTTGGCCGGGGGGCTTGCGGAGGCGGAGAACCTGACGGTGGCGGTCAAGGAATGGGAGGGCGATGTCGTCTTCCTGCATGAGGTGCGCAAGGGCGCGGCGGATCGCAGCTATGGCGTTCAGGTCGCCAAGCTGGCGGGGCTGCCCGAGGCGGTCGTGGCCCGGGCACGGGCGGTTCTGGAAACGCTGGAAGAGGGCGAGCGAGACAAGGATCGGACGACGTTGATCGACGATCTGCCGCTGTTTTCTGTGCCTGCGGCTGCGGCTCCGGCCAAGGCGGAGCCGTCGGAGATCGAGGCGGCCTTGCGCGAGGTCGATCCGGACGGGCTGTCGGCGCGGGAGGCTTTGGAGCTGATCTATGAGTTGAAGGGAAAGGTGGCGGGGTGACCTCCGCCTACTCGGCTGAGGCGACCTGAAGGGGCGGAACGTTATAACCTGCGCCGAGGGCGATCATCAGGGTGATGTAGTCGCGGCTGGTCTGGCGCAGGTTGGAGCGGAAATCGGTACGGGCGTCGGCGAGGCGGCGCTCAAGCTCGATGATCTGGAGGAGCGTGATCTCTCCGCTCGTGACGAGGCTGCGGGAGAGGCGAAGCGCGCGTTCGTTCTGCTGGACAGCCTCGCCGGATTTGGCGGCGGCCTGCTGGGCGGCGCGGTAGGTCACGAGGGCGGTCTCAACCTCTTCGATGCCTTGTAGGACGGTTTCGGTCCAGAAGAGGTAGGCTTCGCGGGCGCGCGCCTCGGCGGCGGTGACATCGGCGCGCAAGGCGCCCTGATTGAAGATCGGGATGTTCAGGGTCGGGCCAAAGGACCAGGTCTGGACCTCGTTGCCGCTTTGCTGGCTGGCCTGGATCGAGCCGCCAAGCTGAAGGCTGGGATAGAGCGCGGCGCGGCGGATGCCGATTTCGGCGAAGGCTTGCAGGTATCTTTGTTCGGCGGCGCGCACGTCAGGACGGTTGCGGATCAGGTCAGCCGGCACGCCGATGATGATGTCAGTCGAGGGGACGGGCTGCCGGGTGACGGCCGAGAGCTGCGGGTCGAGCGTTCCGGCGGGCAGGCCGAGCAGGGTCGCGATACGGTTCTTCTGACGTTCGATGCTGGCCCGCTGGAGCGGGATCTCGGCCTCAGCGGTGCTGAGGGAGGCCTGCGATTGCGCGAGATCGAGCTGGGTCGCCTCGCCGGAGTCGAGCAGGGTGCGCGTGTTGCGGAGCGTCAGCTGGCGGGAAGTGACATCGGCCTGACGCGATTGCAGGAGAAGCTGGAAGAAGCGTAGGTCGACATAGGCTTCGGTGATCGAGGAGAGAAAGAGGAGGCGCGTGTTGTTCTGGTTCTCGAGCGCCTCGGCCAGGAGGGCCTGGTCACGGGCGCGGCGATTTCTGAGACCGCCGAAGAGATCGACGATGTAGCTGGCGGAGGCGCCGACAGTCTTGTTGAAGGTGCTGTCGCGGTTCGACGCGCCGCTTTCGGTGGCTTGGGCGGAGCCGCTGGACGAAAAGGGCCGACCGGAGGCGGCGGCGACCGCTTCGGCGGCGCGGACGCGTTCGAGGACCTGAAGAAGGGTCAGGTTCTGCTCGAAGCCGCGATCCACGAGCGAGTTGAGCGTCGGATCGTCGAATTCGGTCCACCAGCCGATGGTTGCGAGGCTTGCGGGGCTGCCGTTTTGGGCGATGGAGAAGGAGGCGGGCACCGCGGGCGCATCGCGCAAGGCGACACCGGTGACGTCGCATCCGGCGAGCGCGACTATAGCCAGGGCGGCAGCGAAACGGCGAGCCCAACCGGGACGATACAAGTGTAAACTGCGCATAGGACCTGCCTTGCGTTGGATTGAAACTGCCTCGATCAACGGCTTCTTTGCGAGCCGATTTGCCGCTTTGTAGCGCGAGCGGGGGTGGTTTCGGAACAGGTTTTCAAGATGAGCGGGGAACTGACTCATATTTGCACATCGTTTGTTGTTCTCGGGCAACCCCGTCTCAGGATTGGAAGACGGCGATTGCCGCCCGGATCTTGCGCCGTTCGATCAGCGCGGTGGTGCCCAGAGCGGCGGCTGCGAGGGCCGCGGAGAGGGCAAGTTCGGCGGGATAGCCGATGCCGGTGGATCCCGCGATCCAGATGTGGAGACCGGCGAAGGCCGCACCGATCGCGGTCGGGATAGCGAGGGTCCTGAGGCAATCGGCCATTCGCAGCGGGACGATGCGGGCGGCGAGCGCCCAGGCGCGGGGTGTGATGAGCAGACCCCAGATCGTGAGCGAGAGGGCGACGGCGTTGAGGCTGATCGCGGCGGCGGCGATCACGAGGACCGACTTAAGCAGCGTCGCCTCGATGGTCAGGCGCACCAGCAGATCGGTGCGGGCGGTGGCGCGAAAGAGGCAGGCGAGGCAGACGACGGAAATGGCCTCGATCGCGAGGCCGGGGATGGAGAGGGCGAAGATGGTCGCGACCGGGGTCCAGTCGGCGGAGAGGAGGATCGTGAAGACGGCCTCTCCCGCGACGGCGAGGAGCGCGAGCGGCGGGATCAGTGCGACGGAGAGAAGCCGCAGGGCGGCCAGATAGATCGCGACGAGGCGGTTTGGATCGTCCTGCGCCTTGGCCATGCGGACATAGACGACCGTCGACATGGGACCGGCTAGGCCGAGCTGGGGGATGCGGGCGAAGCGCTCGCTCATCGAATAAAGACCAAGCGGGGACTGGCCGAGCCCCTTGCCGACCGCGACGACGGCGACCTGCGCGCGCACGGTGGAGATGGCCGAGATGAGAAGGGCGTCCTTGGCGAAGATCAGATGCGGCTTGAGCAAGCGGGCCGAGAAGGTGAGGCGCGGCCGAAACTCGGTGAGCCAGAGGATGCCAGCGAGGCGAATGACCGCTATGGCGATCTGCTGGGCGACGAGGGCCCAGACGCCCGCGCCTGCGAGCGCCAGCAGGACCGCGAGGCCGAGGCTGATGACGGTGGTCGCCATCTGGACGGAAGCGATGCCGGTGTAGTTCTCGCGGCGCTCGATCTCGGCATTGGGGGCGGCGGACAGCGCGAGGAACAGCGGCACGACCGAGAGCGTGGCAAGGACGGGAATGAGGTCACTTTCGCCATAAAACGCCGCCCAGGCGGGTGCGATGGCGAGAATGAGCAGCATCAGCGCAATGCCGACACCGGTCAGAAGCCAGAAGACGCTGGACCATTCGGTGAGGTCATAGCCGGGAGAGCGGATCAGTGAGCGGCCCAGACCCGCATCGCTGAGCACGCTGCAAAAGACGACGACGGTCATGGCCATCGCCATGAGCGCAAATTCCTCGACCGTGAGTGCGCGGGCGATGATCGGCAGAACGAGGATCTGCGACAACGCCAGGACGGCGCGCGCCGAGACAAGCGAGCCGACATTGACGAAGAAACCCCGGCGTGGGGCCTCGGGGGTGGGGCCAGCGGTCATCGGCGCGCCTTACTGGCGGATCTCGACGGTGTCCCACTCGAGGCGCTCGAGGCCGGGACCCTCCGCCGTTTCGAGCCAATCGGGCTGTGCAAACCCGGGCCAGCACTCATCGCCGGAGGTGAAACGGACGGGGATGTAGGCCGCGCGGAAATCGGGATCGGTGAAGAGGCCGTCGAAGGCTGCGTCATCGGTGGACCAGAAGGCCTGCCCGGTTCCGTTTGCGTTGCGGGTGCAGGCGCGGTTGAAGGCGGAGAGCACGTCGGGCTGATGCGCCCAGAAGGTCGGCTTGTCGAAGCTGGCATGATTGCGCATGCCCTCCTTGACGGGGTTGGCATGGGCCATGACGGTCCAATTGAGGCCGAGAAGGTCATAGATCTGGCCATCATAGGCAAGCGCGATACCGCCCGCGGGGCCAACGCCGATGGAGGGGCGCGGTTCGAACGTGTTGAGGTAGGTGCCGAAGCCGAGGCCACGCTCGACAAGGGCGTATTCCTTCAGGATGTCGAAGCGGGCCTGGTAGTACTGGACCCAGCCGAGGACCATGAGCGCAGCGGCGGCGGCGCCGACGGACCACCAGGCCATGCGCACACGGATCGCGGCGGCCAGGGCCAAGACGAACGCGACCGGCAGGAGCGGGCCGATCGGTTGGTAGAAGCGCCAGAGGACGAAGTGATCGCCGCCCAGCGCGGCATAGATGGCGAGCGTGCCGAAGATCGTGGCAGCGGCCAGAAGAAGCGCCTTGGCGCCCGGCGTTTTGAGGCGGAGCAGCGCGAAGATGGCGGCTCCGGCCCAGGCGACGACGAAGGCTTCGATCAGAAGGCCGCTGAGGACGAAGTCGAAGAGGTATTTCAGCCCGTCCTTGAGACCCTGAAGCGTGTCGGAGGAGACCTTGGCGTAGAAGGTATTGGGGAAGGGCTGACCGAAGTAGCTGATGCGGAAGAGGGTCAGCGCGACGAAGGCTCCGAAGGTGAGGGCGAGCGCGGCTCCAATCAGGCGCCAGGCTGAGAGGCGCAGGATCAGCGCGAGGCAGAGAAGGCCGGCGGAGACGGCGATGCCCTCGGGGCGGATCAGGGGCAGGAGCGTTGCGAGGAGCAGGATGCCGGGGGCCGTGACGCGGCCGTCTTCGCCTTCGGCCAGATCGCTGAGCAGGACGAGGAAGGCGAGGAGGGCGGCGGACCAAAGCGCGACCTCCATCATCGTCCAGACGGTCCAGAGGAAGTAGCCGGGGATCGCGAGAAGGATTGCGGCGAGACCCGCACGGATGATGGTCGGGTCGAGGTCGAACCAGATAGCGAGACGGTGCGCAAGGCGGAGGGCAGAATAGACTGCCGTGAAAGAGAGGAGCGCGCAGAGTAGCAGGATGATCGGTTCGGGCGTGGCGGTTAGGCTGTAGACCAGCGTCAGGAGTAACATCCAGAGGAAGGTGGTAGAGCCTTCGACGCGTTCTCCGCCGACATTGTAGACGTAGCCCGCGCCGCTTGCGACGTTTTCGGAGTAGGAGCGGGTGATGGCGGCATCGTCGATGCCGATGAGGGGGATCCCACCGACAAGCAGATAGGCGAGGGCCGCTCCGAGCGCCACGAGAGCGGCGGCGAGCGCGAGATCGAGCGAGCGCTGACCTGCGAGCGCGGCGGAGAGCGGGCGTACGGGAGACATGGTCTGGGTCATCTCAAACCGACTTGGCGTCTGAGGCCGCTTCGGTTTCGAAGACGAAGCGCTTGTCGAGCGGATATTTAATGACATAGCCGATGGCGAGCCCGATCACGCCGCCGACCTCGCGCATAAGATGCGTCTCCCAGATGAGCCAGAACGTGTATTCGGTGCCCCAGAAGACAGCGGTCGTGGCGACCCCCATCAGGGTGTAGAGGCCGAAGAGCTTGGCATGAGTCGCCGTTCCGGTCCGGCGGTCGTCAAAGATCCAGACCTTGTCGAGGATGTACTTCACGACGAGCCCGACTAGCGTCCCGACGCCTATGGCAATCTCGACCGAGGCCGCGCCGTCATAGATCGATAGGGACAGGCGTTGGGCGAGAAGATTGAGGATCGTGGCGATGACGGCAAAGGCCGTATACCGCCGGAGAAGGTCTTTGGTGGTCATAACAGGGCACTCAATACAAAAATGAAACCGAACATGGCGAAAATAGCGAGGCTGACCCGGTCCTTGATGGCGAAGATGATCGGATCGTCATCCATTAGTCCCCGGTGGGAGATCATGGCCGCGCGGCTGATCCAGTAAAGGATCAGGGGACAGGCGAGCCAGAGAAGGCGCGGTTCTCCGTAAAGGGAGCTGACGCTTTCGCTGGAGACGTAGAGCGCGAGGACGAGCACCGAACAGTAGCCCGCGGCGAGGACGACGCCGAGCACGACAGGCAGATCCGTCGTCTGGTAGCCGCGCCCGTCGGTGGACGTCTTGCCGCGTTTGACGAGATCGGCCAGTTCGGACTGGCGTTTGACCGCCGCGAGCGCGAGGAAGATGAACATCGAGAAGGCGGCGAGCCATTCGGAGAGGACGACGCCCGCCGCGACCGCTCCGGCGACGAGGCGGACGGTGTAGAGCGCGGCGAGCATCCAGATATCCACCATCAGCTTGCGCTTGAGGTAGAAGGAATAGAGCGTCGTCAACGCCACGTAGCCCAGCAGAACCAGCAGGAAGAGCGGGCTGATCAGGACTGCCATCGTCAGCGATACAGCGAGGAGGATTGCGGTCTGGATCGCGCCGTCCTTGACCGAGAGCGTGCCCGCCGCGAAGGGGCGGTTGCGCTTGCGGGGGTGGCGGCGGTCGACCTGCAGATCGAGCATATCATTAATGAGGTAGATGCTGGAGGCGGCGAGCGAGAAGGCGATGAAGGCCAATGCCGTAACGCCCATTGCGCCAGGATTGTGCGCGGCGATGGCGGGCACGAAGATCAGCAGGTTCTTGAGCCATTGGTGCGGGCGCATGGCCTTGAGCCGGATGCGGGCTTGTTTCGCGGAATCGGGGGCGGGAACGAGGGTTTCAACCTCTCCACTATGGCTGCGGATCGACGGTTTGAGCGACGGACTGGCGGCAACGGTGATCGCCTTGCGCGCGGCGGACCAGACCGGCAGGTCTGCGCGGGCGTCACCGACATAGTCGAAGCCACCCGTGCCAAAACGGTCGGTGAGATAGGCGGCTTTCTCGGAGCCGCCGAGGTTGCGGGTGCCGTCGGAGCCGACGATCTCGTCGAAGAGGTCCAGATCTCCGGCGATGCCGTCCGCCTGCCGTTGGTCGGTAGCAGTCACGAGCAGAACCGTGCGGCCCTCGGCGCGCGCCTCTTTAGCCAGGGCGATCACCTCGTCCCGCAGGGGCAGATCCTCGGATGTCAGGACCACGCTGTCCGCAACGTGGGATTTGAAGGCCGCCTTGCCTTCGCGGAGCCAGCCGGGGGTCTTTCTCAGGTCGGACGGCTTGTCGGAGGCGAGTTTGAGCAGCGCCTCGTGCAGGGTGTCGGATGAGGTCAGCGTGCCGTCGAGATCGATGACGAGAGGGAGCTGCGCCTGATCCGCATCCTGTGTCTCGCTCTTTGGGGGGGAGACAACGGTGTTCACGACGGGACTCCGGACATAGCGCAACTCATGACCTGGCTTGATCGGGCGGCCGAAATGGCTCAGCATCCCTGTTAAAATCAGCACGTATACAAATAACTTATTTCCGTTAACTCGTATCGCGGGGCCGCCGAAAAGGCAATATTGTTGGCCCGGACAAGGATCTCCATGACTCCAACTGCCCATCAACCGAGCTTTGTCGGGATCGGCGTGCAGAAATGCGCGACCTCCTGGTTGCACGAGGTGCTGCACACGCATCCTGAGATCTACATGTCAGACCCGAAGGAGATCGAGTTCTTTTCGGCGTTCTATGACCGGGGGTACGAGTGGTATGGGAGGCATTTCTCGGACAGCGCAGGAGCGAAAGCGCGGGGAGAGACGTCGCCGTCTTACTTTTATCATCCAGCGGTGCCCAAGCGGATCCGGGCCTACCGGGAGGATATGAAGATCATCGTAATCTTTCGCGATCCGGTGGCGCGGGCGTTTTCGAACCATCTGCACGAGGTCCGGGCCGGGCATTTCACCGCGAGCGAAGCGTTCGAGGAGGGGCTGGCCAACAATCCCTGCTATCTGGAGCAAAGCCGTTATGCCACGCATTACCAGCGCTGGGTTGAGGCGTTTCCCGAGGCTCAGCTTTTGCCGCTGATCTTCGAGGAAATCATCGCGGAGCCCGAGGCGGCGGTGCGCCAGGTCTACGAATTTCTGGGCGTCGATCCGGCGGCGGAGTACGATAGATCGCGCAAAAGCTCGAACGAGAGTGTTGCCTATCGCAATGCCGGGCTGCAGGGCGTGTTGCAAGCCGGGGGACATGCGCTGCGCCGGGCGGGGCTGGGATCGAAGCTGGAGGCGGTGAAGGAG
This sequence comes from uncultured Paracoccaceae bacterium, assembly GCA_947503775.1. GTDB lineage: Bacteria > Pseudomonadota > Alphaproteobacteria > Rhodobacterales > Rhodobacteraceae > Aestuariibius. The sequence goes on from CANNFE010000002.1 coordinate 128,590, forward strand.
ATCGGGCCGGTCAAGCGGCTGATGGAGCTAAACAAGCGGGATCTGAGGACCGAGATCCCGAAGCCGTCAGAGGCGGTGACGGACCGTCTGGCAAAGGAGCTGGCCGGCGAGATGCAGGAGCTGGCCCGAATCATGGGCCGGTCCTCGCTGCCCTGGCCGAGCTATCGGGGTTAGGCCGACACGCCCGTCAGCACTGCGCCGCGCTTGCGCGCCTTGAGCCGTTCGAAGACGCGGCGGGCGTTACGGAGGGGCCCGGCGCGGGTCCGCTTGGCGTCGACGACGAGCAGAGCGGAATGCAGCAACTCGGGCGTCATGATCGCGTCGACATCGGTTTCCATTGACGGGGCGTCGAAGACGATGACGTCGAAATGTTCCTTCATCTGGTCGATCATCGTCTGCGCGCGGGCGGTGCTGAAGACCATGGATGGATCGGCGCTGATGACGGATGCGGGCAGGACGACGAAATCCACATCTTCGGTGATCTTGATCGCATCGAGGAGCGGCGTGTCGCCGTAGAGAACCGAGAGCAGATCGTCCTCGGCTTTGAGGCCCAGCGCCTTGGTCAGGCTGGCGTGGCGCAGATCGGCATCGACGACGAGGCAGCTGCGACCCTTCTTCATCGCGGCCCAGGCGATCATCAGGGCAACCTGCGATTTGGCGGCGGTGCCGTCGGAAGTGACGACGACGGTGCGCACGTCGCCTTCGATATTAAGATCGACATTGTTCCAGAGTGCGACCGCGGCCTTACCGATTGAGGAGGACGGCCGCTTGAGCTGGCGCCAGAGCGCGTTCACCCAGCCGCTGCCGCGCGGCAGGCGCGGAGCGCGGCCAAAGAGCGACAGGCCGGTGAGCGAAGTCACATCGCTGGCGGTGGCGATGCGTTTGGGCATCAAATGCAGCAGGAAGGCGAGCGCGAGACCGACGAAAAAGCCGGCGGCGGTGCCAAGGACGGCGACGACCTGCTTGCGCGGATAGGCGGCGGCGCCGGGAGGGGAGGCGTAGGAGATCACCTCGGCATCGGTGCTTTGCAGGTTCTGGATCTCGCTGGTTTCCTTGAACCGGCCCAGGAATTCCTCGTAGACGCGGCGGTTGGCCTCGGCGATGCGTTCGAGCTGGTTCAGCTTGATCTGCTCGTTGGAGCGGACGAGGACGGTCGCCTCCAGATCGCGAAGGCTGCTTTCGAGGGCGAAGACGACATCGCCCATGATCTCGGCGCTGTTGACGAGCTGCTGGACCTCGCGCTGAACCTCGATGGCAACGGCTTCTTCGATCCGCTCCATCGCGCGGCGGATGGACTGGACCTGTATCGCGTCCTCGCCAAAGGAGATGTTGGCGGTGGCCTCGTCCCGGCGCAGGGCGGCAAGATCGTCGCGATAGGCCGAGATCACGTCGGAGGTCAGCACATCGGCGGCGGCAAGCGCGCCTTCGGTTTCGGTCAGATCGGCGAGCTTGGTCGCGCGGGCGGTCGATTCGGCAAGGGTCGCGCGGGCATCGGTAAGCTTGGAGGTGAGCTCCTGCATCTGCTGTTCGATGCGGATGCTGCTGTCGGCGCCCGCCTCGATCCGGGTGCGGTAGGCGAGGGCCTCCATCTCGGAAGCCTCGAGTTTGGTCGCCAGATCCTCGACCCGCCCCTCGAGCCAGCGGGTGAAGCGCTGGGCGGCCTCGAAGCGCTTGTCGGTGAGGAAGTTGATGTACTGGTCGGTGACCGTGTTGACGATGGCGGCGGCCTTTTGCGGGGATTCGGAGGTGGCCGAGACCTGCACCACGAAAGAGCTGCCCTGTTGGCGCACCGAAACCGCGCTGCGCAGATCGCCGACGACGGGACCCAGATCGCCGAGGACGCGATCGCGTGCGCCCGATGCATTCTGCGTCGCCTCGCTGAGCGATTCGGCAGGCGGCGGCGGGGCGTTGTCCGGGATGAGCGCGCGGAGCTGGTCCTCGACCCATGAAACAACGGGGATACGGTCGTCGTCGGGGCGGAGGCGAGGATTGAATTCGGGATCGTTTTCGAGCTCTAGTTCGCCGATGACGCGGACCAGAAGCTCGCTGGATCTGAGAATCGCAAGCTCACCCTGGATGACGGTGTTCGAGACCGCCTGCGCCTCAAGCAGGTCGAAATCGCTCCGGGCGGAGAGGTTCTGTTCGCCCAGAAGCATCTGGCCATAGGCGGTATATTTCGGCGTGATGGAGGTGACGAGATAGAGCGCGATGGCGCCGCCCGCGACGGTGCAGGCAAAGATGTAGAGCCAACGCTTGCGCAGGATATTGATTAGATCGCCCAGCTCAAGCGGGCGGGCTTTGTCTTCGGGCCAGTAGGGCGCAGTTTCTGCGTTTGCCGGATTGATCGCGACGGGATCGTTCATGTCTTCCCCCCAGGGATACTCGTAAACCTAAACTTAATGTCGGCGTGGGGCGCCGGGAAATCTCTGCAAAAATACGTCTGATCGTCGTTAACTTTTAACCGATCCTGCCGCGTTGCGGAAGATGTCTTTGGACGCTGCGTCATAGGGTCATTCCGCTGCAACAGTTCGCGGACGGAAGACCGGTGGCGGGGCGCGGTAGACGGGTTCGGACAGGCGGTCGCGCAAAGCGAGAAGGGCGCCGATCGTTAGAAGCATGGGAAGTTGCGAGAATGGCGCCATCAGGCCGGCTTCGGTCATGCTGCGGACCATCGTGACGGACGAGATGGTGAAGAAGAAGACGGTCGGGATCGCGTTGCGGACGAGGACGGCGCGGATGACCTGAAAAAGGCTCCACGAGACGGCAAGGACTGCGATTCCAAGGCCGATGAGGCCCTGGTGGACGGCGATCTCGAAATAGGAGTTATGGAAGGAGAAATGCGCGTAATATTTCTTGTGGAACTCCTCGTAGATGCGGCGGGCATCCGAGGTCCAGTCCAGCGGGGTCCAGAAGCCGCCATCGCCGACACCGAGATAGGGATGCAGGCGGATCTGCTCGGTCGCGTAGGCCCAGAGCGTCGTGCGGCCTGTGAGCGTGGTGTCCTTGTCGAAGATGGCGAGGACCTCTTCGATCGGGTTGACCTCTTGGAAGGCGAGGACGGTGGCCATGAAGGTCAGCACGAAGGATATGCCCGCAAGGGTGAAGACCCAGAAGATCGGGCTGCGCAGACGGCCGCCCTGCGGCAGGATCCCGAAGAGAAAGATCGCCATGATCGCGCCCGCGCTGAGGATGACGGCGGTTGCGGAATGGGCGACGAAGATCAGGTCGAAGGCCAGAAGGGCCGCTGCGGCAGCGCCCAGGCGGATCATGCGGGGAAAGCCGCGGTCTAGGACGACGCAGAGGGCAGAGACGAGCAGGATGACCATGGCCGAGCCCATGGCGTTCTTGCTGGAGAAGACCCCGCGCTGGGCCAGCCCTCCAGAAAGGGGGGCGAGGAACGAGAGGATGCCGAAGATCGTACCTGCGATGACCATGGCGAGCATGATCTGCCGCCGCGACAGGCGCAGGCTGGCGTAAAAGCAGATCATGATGGTCAGCAAGAGCTGGGCCGCGTTCTTGAGGATCGTCTCGGTTTCGACCCCCCAGCTGACCGACAGGAAAAGCCAGATCGGAAAGAGAAACAGCACCCAGGCGCGTTTGATCAGCGGAAAGAGGAGCGGCAGGTCCCGGACGAAGGCCCAGGAGAAGTAGAGCGCCAGCGGGTAGAGCAGCAGCTCGTCATTGGGGAACTGCTTGAAGGTGACGATGAGCCAGAGCGTGACAAGAAGCTGATCGCGCAGGCCGTCGCGGCTTTGGGCCAGCCATTCGGTGGGGGAGGTCATCGTCATTGCGCGGCCCTCGTCGCGGAGCGGGCATCGGCGAGGTGTTCGGCGAGGCGCAGGGCGAAGGCGACGACCGAAAGGGTCGGATTGGCCTGACCCGAAACCGGGAAGACCGAGGCCGAGGCGACGTAGAGGTTGTCGGTGTCGTGGACGCGGCAGTTTTCGTCTACGACGCCTTTGGCGGGATCGGCGGACATGCGGGTCATGCCGATCTGGTGATAGCCGTCGCGCGATTGCTGGCGGATCCGCTGGGTCAGGATCACGTCGGCATGGGGGATCGTGACGAAGGCCAGGCCGGCCTCATCGAGCCGTTTGGCAAGGAGGCGATGTGCCTCGACCAGGGCGGAGACGGTCGCGTCGTCGTAGTGGAAGTCGATCTTGAGCTTGGCACGGCCGAAGCGGTCCGTTTCGCCCGAAAGGGTCACGCGGCTGTCGGGGTCGGGCAGGTGTTCGGCGTGGTAGGCAAGCTGGTAGGGCCCCGCTCCGCTGAGGCGAAGGCGGTCGGGAGCGCGGGCACCCGAGCCGAAGAGGCGGGTCCAGGCCGCGCCGAACACGCTGGCCGTACCGGAAGGATCGCGCAGGATGTTCGACAGATGCGCGCCAAGGCGGGGCGCCAGGCCCTTGCGGCGGAGAAGCTCTTTGAACGAGAGCTCTCCGGATCCGTGGCGGGGGTCGCGGGCAGGCAGGTTCTCTACCCAGAAGACGATATTGGTGCGCGCCCCGGAAGTGAGCGTGAGGCGGCGGCGATAGGGCGTGGTCTGGCTGCGCTCGTCATAGCCGAAGGCGGCGGCGTCGCGGGGGTCGGTGAAGAGCAGTTCTCCGGCGCTGCCGGTGAGGTGGCCCATATAATAGCGGCCAAGGGGGCCATCTTTCCCGCCAAAGCGCTTTGGGTCTTTCTGCTGGTGCAGCAGGAGCAGACGCGTCGTTTCGAGCCCCCCGCAGGCGAGGACGACCTTGCGGGCCGCCAGATACTCGGTCTCGCCCTTGCTGGACAGGGTGAGGCCGACAACACGGGGGCCGTCGAGATCGAGATCGAGCACGCTTGTTTCAGGCAGCAGATCGAGACCCGGACCGGCGGTGCGGACCTTGTTCTGGACGTCGCGGATCTGCTCGGGCAGGCCGAGCCGTTCGACACGGTCAGCGCGCAGTCCGTCGACATTGACCCATTGATGGGGCGGGTAGGACAGGAAGTCTCCGGTGCTTTGCAGGAAGTCGGAGGCAGGCATGACCCAGGGCAGATACTCGTCGTAGCGGATGGGCCAGCCGGGTTCGTCGGTGGCTTTGCGGGGGCCGAAATCCTCGGGGTTGAGCGGAACCGAGCGGCGACCCCAGCGGTGGAGCGAGCCGCCGACGGCGCGCACATTGGTCTGGGCGCGGGTGTCGTGGGGGACGCCGGGCGGGATCTGAGGCTCGTCGTCGGGATCGGCCTTGCGCGGGGCGGTGAAGCTGCCTTGTTCGAGGAGAAGCGTTGCCAGCCCTGCCTTGGCGGTGCGCAGAGCAAGCGCAATCCCGGCGGCGCCTGCGCCCACGACGACAAGATCGTAGGACCGCGCCTTTGCCTCGGTCAGGGTTATGACCGCCATGGGAGATCCCTTATCGCCGTCATCCGCGCGCGCCTGCTGATTGCCGACGCATCAGGCCGATGGTCTTGCGCAGGGCGGTGATCGGGGTCGCCGCTTTGCTGCCGAGCCGGGAGACCGAGCCGGTATCGCGCCGCAGACGCGCGAGACGGGCGGAGACCGCTGTGGCGCCGTACAGCGTGGCAACGGTGTCGCGGACAGACGCGGCGCGGGCGCGGGTGGCGGTGGCGTTCGTCCTCAGATGCGTGAGGGCTGCGGCGACATCCTGCGGGGCGGCGTAGCTTGCCAGCTCGCCGAAGGTACCCTTGAGACGGGGGTCGAGGAGGCAGGGGCGGCCCATCAGCATGGCTTCGACGATCGTGCGTCCGAAGGCTTCGACCCAGCGGTCGCTGTGGTGGAAGGCGAAGACGTCGAGGCTGTTCAGGAAGGTTGCGACGGGTTCTTCGTTGAAGGCGAGCAGCTCGGCGGTTTCGGGAAGGGCCGATGTCAGCTCGGGCAGGCAGCCCATGATGCGCACGCGCCAGTCCGGACCGCCGTCGAGGGAGCGGCGGATGTCCTCGTGCGTGTCGGGCCATTTGAGCGGGTCGGGGCGGCTGTGACGCCCGAGCACGGGCGCGGCGGGATCCGAGAAGGGCGCGCGTGTGGCAACCCATTCGGATGGATAGAAGATGTTGAGCCAATCCTCGGAGGCGAGCCGCAGGAAGGGGGCAAAGCTGCGAAGTTGCTGGCGGACAAGGCCCGAAACCGGCGCCCAGAGCGGGCGCAGACCGAAGGCGCGGGCAACGGTGCGGTTGACGCGGAACGGGCTGTATTCGAGCGATCCGTCACCGCGGAAGGGCGGGTGATGGGCAACGAGGACGGCGCGGTCTGCCTTGATCGCAATGCGATCCTTCAGGCCCGCATGGAAGGGCAGTGGGTGGTGCAGGAAGGCGATGTCGGCGCGGATGGTGTCTCCGCTATGGACGGTGACGGTGTCTGGGTGATCGGCGAGGGCGAGCAAGTCGGGATTGGGACAATCCGGGGCGTTCTTGAAGAAGTCCGAGTCGATAAGCGCGACGCCGAGCGTGGCACCCTGCGCCCGGAAGGCGGCGGCATCGGCCAGAAGCGCAGTCGCGCTACCGCCCGAGAAGCGCGGATCGGCGACGAGAAGGATATCGCAGCTGCGCGTCATCTTCAGCCCTCGAACCCTGTCCAGACCTGTGACAGATCGCGGTCCAGCAGATCCGAGAGCCCGGCATTGCGGGCCGACAGGTGCTGCGCGAGATAGGCACGGGTTGCCTCGTCCATCGGGGGGGCCTTTTCGCGGGTCAGCAGAAGCGGGGCGACATACGCGAACCAGCGGTAGTGCATCTTGTGCCAGAAGGGCGAAACGGTGTCGGAGCCTTCGCCCATATGGGTGCGGTAGCGGCGGGCGACGATGTGTTTGCCGAGGCGGTTCTGGAGCCGCTGGAGCGCCGGGCGGCTGGGATAGAGGGTGCGATTGAACCAGGTCTCGGCGGTGTCGAGCGACATGCGGGGCGCATCGATGAAATCCGTGAGGCTGTCGATGGTGCCCTGCTGGTCGGCGAGGAAGTCCTCGAAGAGGACGATGCGGATCTGACCCGGATCGAAGGTCTTGAGATAGGTTCGAAGATGGGGCGCGAAGGTCGAGCCCTTGAGGATCGACGGATGATCAATGATCGCCTGCTCGAAGGTCGCGCTGGTGCGGGCGCTGCGGATCAGGTGCCAATATTGGGAATAGGCGCGCTTGACCGGGTCGCGGAGCATGAAGATGAGCTTCACATCCGGCAGGAGCGACTTGATGCGCGCGGGGGCGACTTCGGAGAAGAGATAGGTGGTCGAATCCTCTCCGATCCGGCGGGCGGATTGAAAGGGCGAGAAGCGCGAGGCGTACCACGCGTAGTTGTCCGCATGGGCGGGGCGGGCGTCGAACCACGACAGGCCATCCTGACCAGCGAAGAGGAAATCAGGATGCGTGATCGGGTCGTCGGCGTCGAAATAGTGGATCTCTTCGTCGGGCAGACCGATCTCGGGGTTTTGGCCAAGGATGAAATGCAGGGAGGTCGTCCCGCATTTGGGCGCACCGCCGATGATGAAATCCGGAAGACGTGTGGCCTGCTGACCGGGTACGCTCATATCCATGATCCGACCTTCAAACTCTTTAATAAAAACAGACCTAACTCTACGTCGATTTAGCCGCTCTGCCAAGGGCGGGCGGGCCTACTCTCTTTGGGCGATCACCTTGGCGGGCACACCCGCGACGATTGTATTTGGAGCAACATCGCGGGTCACGACGGCCCCTGCCCCGACGATGGCGCCGTCGCCGATGGTCACGCCGTCGATGATGCGCGCGCCCGCGCCGATCCAGACGTCATTGCCCAGCGTGACTGGGCCTTTCGTCTCGAGCCCCTGATCGACCATGGGGCCTGCGCCGAGTTTGGTCTTGTAGCGTCCGCCGCCGAAATAGCATTGGCCTGCGATGATGGCGTGATCGCCGATCTCGATGCCGGAGACGGCGCTGAGGCAGCTTTGGCTGCCGATGGAGCAGGACTGGCCGATGCGCAGATAGCTGTCCTTGACCACGAGGATTGTGTCGCGGGCGATGAGCGTGCGGTCTCCGATCACGAAACCGTCCGGGCCTTGCACGCCGCGCGCGTCGAGGTGGCAGCCGTCGTCAATGAGGACATTCGCACCGATCCTCATTTGGCCGGGGCAGCGCAGGGAGAGGTTGCGACCGAAGGCCGCGCCGGAGCCGGTTTCGGCGAAAAGACCTGGGAAGAGCGCCTTGCGTAGCGCGAATCCCAGCGCGCCGGAGCGGCCCGCGGCGAGCATCATGGCCAATTCGTAGCGCAGAAAGGCCGCCGTGCCGGGCTGGCCGATAAAGAAGGCGCGGTATTTCGCGATGGCCGATCCGCCGGAGGTGACGGTGTCGACGACGCGGTCCTTGTGGGGGTCTTCGGTCATCACAGCTCCCGGATGGCGGCGGGTCGGGTGCGGCGCAGGGCGAAGACGATACCGCCGATCACGCCCATGACGAGGACCGTGGCGAACTCGACCCAGGCGAAGGCGAGCGCGGCGCTTTCATCGACGGCCCAGAGGCCAAGGAGGAGGACGAAGATCGCCTCGCGCAAGCCGATGCCGTTGATCGAGACGGGTGCCATCATGACAAAGATGGCCAGCGGGACGATCACGAAGAAGGCTGGGAAGGGCACGCCAAGGCCGAGCGCTTCGGAGAGGATCCAGTAGAAGACGACGACGTTGATCTGAAGAAGGACCGAGAGGGCAAAGGTGGGGAGCAGGACCCGGTAGCGGCCTTGGTAGAGGCTGAGGGCGTCGGTGAATTTGCGCAGGATTTTCGCAGGTTTGGACACGGGGTCAGATTGCTGGGTGCCCCCGCCCGGCAGCCGGATGAAGGTGAGGGCGAGCAGGGCCGAGATCAGGCCCGCTCCAGTGATGAGCCAGATCCAGAGGTTGCCGAGATCGAGCAGTTCGGTGCCGAAATAGGCGACGGCGATCAGGGCAAAGATCGCGAGGGCCGCCAGACCGAGGAGCCGGTCGACGACGAGCGAGACGACGGCGAGGCCTTTGCCCGCCCCTGCGCGCCAAGCATCGTGGGCTCGCAAGGCGTCCCCGCCGATGATGGAGGGCATGAACTGGCGCACGAAGATCGAGGCGAGCGTGGAGCCGAAGAGGTAGGGCAGCCCGGGCCGGACATCGTGTTCGGACAGAAGCAGCGACCAGCGGATGGAAATGATCCCGGCGCCGACGACCTGAAGACCGATGGCCAGCGCGATGAGCGGGAGATTGGCCGATTCGATAGATGCCAGGACGGCGCCGAGATCGGCGCGCGCGACGATATAGGCCACAAGACCGAGGGAGACCGCAGCCTTGAGCGCAAAGAAAACATGCTTGCGGCGCGGCGGTTTGGACAAGGAGTCGGACGACATGGGGTTAACGCTGTCCCCTGATTTACAAAACACTCCGCGCAGGCGGGATATCTAATAGGTCAATATCACATCCCGATGGGACATTCCGAAAGAGCTGTTGTCCAGACTTGACAGGGCGAATGTCGGGGTGCGATGCAAAAAGGACTGAATATTGCGTTTTTCTTTTTGTTTCGTGCCTTCATGTGAAGGATTGCCAAGTTTTGACTGTTCGTCCTCAAATTTGCGTCGTGATCCCGATCCTCAATGAAGAGGAGAGCGTGGGTCCCATGTATGACCATGTCATAAAGGCGCTGGACCCCCTGGAGACCCCGTTCGAGATCATCTTTGTGGATGATGGATCGACCGACCGCAGTTTCGAGCTGCTGTCGCAGATGGCGAAGGACGATCCGCGAATCGTCGTGCTGAAGTTCCGCAAGAATGCGGGCCAGACTGCCGCGATGATGGCGGGGATCGAATATGCGCGCGGCGATATGATCGTGACGATGGACGGCGATCTGCAGAACGATCCGGCCGATATTCCGATGATGCTGGCCAAGATCGAAGAGGGCTATGACCTTGTGATCGGGTGGCGGATGAACCGGCAGGACAAGTGGCTGTCGCGCAAGCTGCCGTCAATGGTTGCCAACAAGCTGATCGGGAAGATCACCGGATTGCCGGTGAAGGACAATGGATGCTCGCTGAAGGTCTATCGGGCGAGCGTGATCAAGCGGGTGCCGCTTTATTCGGATATGCACCGGTTTATCCCGGCGATGACGCTGCCGCTGGGCGCGCGTATCGCGGAAGTCGGCGTGCGGCACCATGCGCGGCAGTTTGGGGTGTCGAAATACGGATTGTCTAGGATCTTCAAGGTCTTGCTGGATCTGATCGCGATCAAGATGCTGCTTCTCTTTGCGGATAAGCCGATCCGGCGGTTCTTTGGACTGGCCGTGCTGGCCTTTGTTCTGACGCTGGTCAGCCTGTGGCCGCTGCTGGAGGCCTGGGCGGGGGATCATAGCGTCATGATGCAGACGACGATCACGATGTTGCTGGGATCGTTGAGTGTGTTTTTTCTTTTGTTGGGGGCCGTCGCGTCGCTGGTTCATCAGCGGCTGGGTGGGGTGAATTTGAGATGGGACTAGTGGGAATCGATACGAGCGAAACCGAAGCTGTCGCGATTGGAGAATCTCCGTCGCTGCAGGTGCCGAAACTGTCTGTTCTTGTGGCTGTCGATGGGGACGGGGTGGGCCTGAAGGAGCTGCTATTGCTCTATCGCGAGGCGCTTGATGCGCGGGGCGAGAGCTATGATTTTACCCTTCTGCACGAGGCCGGGGAGGCCGGATCGCAGGAGGCGATTGAGGTGCTGAAGGCGAGTTGGCCGGAATTCGGCATTCTGGGACTGCGGCCCTGGAACGGTGAGGACGCCGCGATCAAGATCGGGATCGGGCGGGCGCGGGGCGAAATCATCGTAACGCTGCCAAGCTGGCCGGAAATCGATCCGGGATCGATCGGCGCGCTGATCGAGGCGGCGGACGGCACGGACATGGCTATCGGGCGGCGACCCGCGCAGGACGCGTCCGGCGTGCAGAAGCTGCGGACCGGCGCGACGCATGGGCTGCTTCGTCTTCTTTTCCAGCACAAGTTCAACGATGTTTTCTGCCGCTCGCGGGCTGGACGCAAGGATGTGTTTGCCGCCGTCACGGAGCTTGGCGTGCGGCAGCATTTCCTGCCGGTGATCGCCGTTTCCGAAGGCTACAGAGTCACGGAAGTCGATGTGGATGTGCCGAGCCAGGAGCAGCTCAAAGGGATCTACCGGTTCAAGGCGCAGGCGCATATCGGCGCTGTCGTCGATCTTCTGACGCTCTTTGTCGGGCTCAAGTTTCTCAAGCGACCCTTGCGGTTTTTCGGGGCCATTGGTCTGCCCTTGATGATCCTCGGGTTTTTCATCACCACCCTTCTCGTTATCGATCGCTTTGCCTTCGGCACATCACTCGCGGACCGTCCGGCGCTCGTTTTTTCGGTTATGATGGTGGTTCTGGGCATCCAGATCGTCGCTTTGGGGTTGGTGGGGGAGATCATCATCTTCTCGTCCAGCAGGCGCATGCGCACCTATGAGATCGACGAGATCATCCGCGGGCGCCCGACAGCGGCGGAGCGGTCAGCGGCGGACGCGGTGCAAGAGGCTGAAAGCCCACCAGAGGGCGATGGCCGCCAGTCCTAGATAGCTTGCCCAGTCGCGGATATGGCCGTGGTGCCATTGGATAGATGTGACGTTGAGGGCCGTCGGGGTCGTGAAGTGGCCCCGGATCGACACCTTGGCGGGCTCGGTCAGTACCTGGGCCGACGGGCCGGTGGCGGCGATGCGCTCGCCGGTCCAGATGGCGAGGATCGGCTCTCCGTTTTCGATGAGAAGGCGCACGCGGTCGAGTTCAAGCTCTTTTTCCGGGCGAGTTTCGGTCTGGGTGAGGGTTGCCACATCATGCAGGTCGGCAGCGAGGACGGAGCCGCGCAGGGCGAGCGGCACGGCCAGGTAAGCGGTCAGGAGGATTATCACCGCGAGGGCCGCGCCTTTGCGGGGGAGAATCAGGTCGGCGCCGCTCGGGCGTTCCCGGATCGAGATATAGGCCAGTACCCCGAGGCCCAGCGCGAAGAGAACGAGCGTTGCGGGATCCTCGGGCCAGAAGAGGCCGAAATTCGTCAGGCGCCAGTCGAAAGGCGCGAACAAGAGCACTCCGTTTCCGACCTTGGTTTGCAGGGCATCGAGGAGGAGATGCAGGAGGCTGCCGGCGGCGAGCATCAGGAAGACAGGCCCGCGGTTGCGGCTGAACAGGGCGAGCGCGGCACACAGCAGGAGGCTGACGGCGAGGCTGCTTTGGGAGATGGCGTAGATGCGGATCTCGATCGGCGGAAGATCGGTGAACGCGCGGACGAGGCGTTGGCCGATCCAAGGCAGGTCGGGAAGGATGCAGCCCAGGAGGATCCATTTGAAATCTGCCTTGCGATAGCCGAGGCGCGTCAGGACAGTCTGGATACCGATATGTCCGAGGGTCGCGGGCATTCGTCAGGCTTTGATCCGAAGAGGCGTTCGCAAGAGGATCTGGTTTCGGATCATCCGGGGGGTCCCGCTTGGCCCGCCATAGAGGGCCGGCGAGGCGGTTTGCGCCGTGAGCCATGCTTTGAAAGAGGCAAAGGGAGTTTGAGGATCGAGCGGCTCGGGGACTTCGATGCCGTAGCGGCCTGCATTGGCGATGTCGCCGGGAAGGGGAAGCGGATCGGAGCCTGCGAGGCAGAGCCAGCCTGCGGTTTCGGCCCGTTTCAGAAGAGGTGGGCGAGGCCAGAGGCGGGGCCGGACACCGCTATCGGCGAGGAAGATATCGCGCGGGTCGGTATGGCGCTGGATAAGCTCTGCGATGAGGGTTCCGCGCTCTGCGGTCCATTTGCCGACGCCCCAGGGGAGGACTGCGAGTGCGTTTTCGCGTGTGATGGCCGCGATCGTGTCGTCCAGCGGCATGCCGTCCGCGGGGCAGGTGCCCAGACCGAGGGCGAGCACTTCGAGCCGTCCTTGCGTGACAATCTGGCGGCCTGCGACGACGGCGATCCGCGATCCGTCCCTATGCTGGGCGAGGCGGGTGAGGGGTTCGGCCGTCGGCGCGATGCTCCAGTTGCCGTCGCGATGCGGCATAGCGGCGAAGCGGTTGAGCGTGGCGGTTTCGGTGAGGCAGAGCATGGCGTCCTGCGGACCGATGTTCGTCCTCGCCGCATCGAGCATGTCGGCGGTGCTGATACCGGGATAGAGATGGACATGCGTATCGACGCGGTAGCCGGTCGAAGGTTGGATCTGAGCCATGCGGGGCCTTTGGGCTGCCGAGAATTTGCGACAGGGGTATCCTATCGCGGCGAAAGCTCAAATGGAGCCTTGGATGGGGCATGATCTGATCGTCATCGGCGGCGGGATCCACGGGGTGATGACCGCTTGGATGGCGGCGGAGCGCGGGCATGATGTCTGCCTGCTCGAGAAAGATCGGCTGGGCGGAGGCGCCAGCGGGGCCTGGTACGGTATTCTGCATGGCGGGCTGCGGTATCTTCAGAGCATGGATCTGCGGCGCTATCGGCAATCGGTGACAGAACGGCGCTGGTTCATGCGGATGTTTCCCGAGCAGATCGAGACACAGGCGTTTCTGATGCCGCTTTATGGGCAGGGGTTGAAACGACCGGGCGTCTTCCGCGCGGCCTTTGCAGCGGATGCGGCTTTGTCGGCAGATCGCGGCCACAGGATTTCCCGGGACCGGAGGCTGCCGAGGGGGCGGGTTATCTCGGGTGCCGAGGTGCTGGAGCGTGCGCCATGTGTGTTGGCGGAGGGGCTGCAAGGCGGCGCGCTTTGGCATGAGGCTGTGGTGCCGGACATGGATGCGCTTTTTGCAGCGGTGGTCGCGCAGGCCTGGGCGGCGGGCGCGACGTTGCGCGAGCGCACTGAGGTTGCAGGGCCCGTGACGCAGGACGGGCGGCTCATGGGGGTCGCGCTGACCAGCAGGGAAGAAGTTCTGGCGCCGAAGATCCTCAATATCGGGGGCGGCGGGGCGGAGGCTTTGGCGGCGCGCTTCGATCCGGTGTACAGGGCAGAGGGCGGATCGGCGCTGGCGTTCAATCTGGTGCTGAAGCGGCCGCCGCCCTCGGATTGCGGGCTGGCGCTTTATGGTGGGGCGGGGACGGAGGCTTTGTTCCTCTATCCCCTTGGAGGGCAGACTTTCGCGGGCACGTGGTATCTGCCTTGGAAGGAGGGCAACCCGGAGGCGATCCCGGAAGAGGCCGTGCAGGCGATGCTGGACGCGTTGAGGGACCGCACGCGCGGTCTGGATCTGAAGATCGATCAGGTGGAGCCGGTGCGCGCCGGGCTGCTTCCCGTTCGGCGGGCCGGCACGGTCGATCTTTGCGGGGCGGATCGGTTTGTTGATCACGGGAAAGGCGGAGGGCTGGACGGGCTTTATACGGTACGGGGGGTCAAATATACGACGGCTCCGGCGGCGGCACGGCAGGCCCTGACCCTCGCGGGGATGTGACTTTGCGGGCAGAACGATTGATGCAGGATCGTCTTTCGGTTAACTTTACGGTATTTAGAAGGTGGCACATGCGGCTGCCCGTTTGACTTTGAAAGATCCGGCATCGTCCGTTCGGTGATGATGTTTGTGAGAATGGTTTTGGTTTGCTCATGACGTATTCGGTTTCCGCAGGGGTTCTTCTTATCGGTCTGGGCTTTGCGTCCTCTCTTTTGGCAGAGGGGCATGGCGAGGCGTTCGTGGACACGTTCGAAACGCTGGATGACGCCCGATGGCGGATTGCCGAACATACGGTTCCAGCCCGGTTCAATCAGACATCCTGGTCGGCGGATTATGTGGATCATGCGCCGGGTGCGCTGACGCTTCGGTTCGATGAGACCGAGAAGGACGGAAAGCCGTTCACGGGATCCGAGATCAAAACGCGGGGCTGGGCGCATTACGGGCGCTACGAGGTGACGATGCGGCCCTCGCCGGTCGAGGGAATCCTGTCGGCGTTCTTCGTTTATACCGGGCCGCATTTCGGCGATCCGGTCAGCGAGATCGATTTCGAGTTCAAGGGCGAGGACACGACGCAGGTTTTGCTGACCTATCACACGCCCGAAGGCAGCGATGGCGAATTCGTGGATCTGGGGTTCGACGCGGCGCTCGAGGATCACGATTATGCCTTCGAGTGGGAGCCGGATCGGATCCGCTGGTACGTGAACGACGTGCTGTTGCGGGAGGTCGAGACCGGCGAAATCGGAATGCCCACCGCTGCCGGGCAGATCTATATGAGCGTCTGGAGCGGAGCGAGCGACTTTACCGGCGTGCCGCAGCCGGGCGCTTCGGGCGAGGCGCATTATTCGCGGGTGGCCTTTACGCCGCGCGAAGCGCCGGTTGCCCTGCCCGATCAGGTGCATGTGGCCTCGGGCGGATCGGTCGACATCGACGTTCTGGGCAATGACAGCGCGATCTCGGCCGAGCTGGATCCGGCGAGCCTCGAGATCGTGCAGGCGCCGGAAGACGGGACCGCAACTGTGATGCCGGACGGCACGCTTCGCTATGAAGCCGGGGCCGAGGGCGGTCCGCAGGAGCTGACCTACCGGGTGCGGGCCGGTGAGGCGTGGTCGAACGAGGCGGTTGTGACGCTTGCGGTCGATGTGCCGATCCTCGAGACGTTTTCAACCGATCGGGGCGGCTTTCACTATTCGGACAGCGCGTTTCACGAGGCGATCGCCCATGAGGAGGCGGCTCCGTCGCAGCCGCGCGGGCGCATCGGAGTGGCCTTGGGTCAGCGTGACTTCGTCGGACCGACCGAAGGGATCGCGGGTGGATGGTCGCGGTCGTTCACCCTGACAGAGCCGATGCAGGTGACGCTGGATCTGGACTACCGGCTCAGGATGAGAGGGCGCTTTACCAACCCCGCGCGGGCAGAAGTTTTGGTCAAGCTGAACGATGAGGTGCACGTTGTCGAAGAGATCAAGGCGGGCGGACAGACTGCCCGCGCCGATACCGGGGATCAGAACGCCCGTGTCGATCTAGGGGTTCTGCCTGCGGGCACGCATGATGTGACGCTGGGCGGATATCTGAGCCGCAGGACGTCCGAGGCTGAGCGGGCCAGCGTATCGTTCGATGATGTCATGCTGAGCCTGACGCCCGCGACCACCCCGCCTGAAGAGACGCGCCTGGTGCGGATGGCCGAGGTGACGGAGCCGCATGCCCCGCCTCTTTTGGACGAGGTGTTCGAGAGCGGCTCGGGACGGTTTGCCTTCATGGCCGATCCGGCGCAGGGCGCGACGGGATCCGCTGCAGAGAGCGCACTGCATCTTGGCTTTGCCGCGAGCGAGACGGTTGCGGACGAGCAGGGCATTCGCGGGGTCTGGAGCGCGCCCGTCGCCATCGGCGCCGGGCAGGCGGCCACGGCAACGATCCGGCACCGTATTGTCGCGAGCGATCCGGATGCGGCGCAGTCGGTGGCTGTTTTCATGTCGATCGGGGACAAGGTGATGCCGCTTTTTGGACCCGCGCAGGAGCCGGGCGGGCCGTTCACGGAAACGGTGCTTGAATTCGAAGCGCTGGATCCCGGTCGGCAGATGATCAGCCTTGGCGCGGCGACCCGTCAGGCCAAGGCCGCCGGGTCCGAAGTTCGCGTCAGCTTTGACAGCGTGTCCATCGCATTGCGACCGCAGGACGGCCCGGCGGGGCTGGAGCTGAGGGCGCCGGATCCATGGCTTGATGAGAACGAGGCGCGGCTGGCGACCTTCATTCTGAGCGGAATGGAGCGGGGGTCCGAAGCGTTGATCGTCATCTCGGACGGCGTGTCGGATGTGATGAGACCGGCGGAAACGAACGGGGCGATCCTCTTTGACCTTGGCGCGCTGGCGGCGGGGCCTTTGTCGAGCGAGCTGATCGTGACCGATGATGCCGGAGAGATGACGCGCGTCCCAGGTCCGCCCTTGCAGCTGCGTGACGGGGCGGGGGACGACGATCTGGATCTGGCGCTGACGAATGCCCGGCTGGGCCGGGATGAGGATGGTGCGCTGGCAGCACGGATGGATGTGATCGGGCTGGATACCGATGCGACGGCGGTTGTGGCCGTCTCGAACGGGGAAGAGGTCGTGACAGCCTCTGCCGCATCGGATGGATCGGTGATGCTTCCGCTGGGAGAGGTTCAGGCAGAGATCTTCACAAGCCAGGTCGAGGCGGTGGATGCGTTCGGCAATTCGAGCGTTGTAGCGGGGCCGGATCTGGTGCCTGATCCGGCGCTCGTTCCCGCGCAAGAGACGGCGGGCAATTAGGATGCCGGATGGAGCTTCACCCGGGCGCTGCGCCCTTGTGACGGGTGCGACGGGATTCACCGGATCGCATCTGGCCCACGCCTTGCGGGCCAAGGGTTACGACGTTCGGGCGCTGGTGCGCGATCCGAACGGGGCGAGCGCCCGGCGCCTTGCCGAGGATGGGATCGAGCTGATGCAGGGCGATATCGGCGATGCGCAGGCCATCGACCGGGCGGTGGCGGGGATGACCCATGTCTTTCACATCGCGGCGGTCTATCGGACGGCGAACCACAGTGACGCCTATTACGAGAGCATCAACCGCGACGCGGTGGGCCATGTCCTTGAAGCGGCAAAGCGGCACGGCGTGGAGCGGATCGTGCATTGTTCGACCTGCGGCGTACATGGCGACGTGGCCGAAATCCCCGCAAACGAAGAGACTGCGTTCAATCCCGGCGACATCTATCAACGCTCGAAACTGGCGGGAGAGATGCTGGCACAGGAGGCCGCTCGGGCGGGCGCTCCGGTATCGATTGTGCGCCCGACGGGGATCTACGGGCCGGGGGATGACCGGTTTCTCAAGCTCTTTCGGACGGTCGAGAATGGCACGTTCCGGGTCTTTGGGAAGGGCGATATCGCGTATCATCTGACGTATATCGACGACATGGTGGACGGGCTGATCCTTGCCGGGGAGCATCCCGCGGCGATCGGTGAGGTCTTTTTGATCGGGGACGATACCTACACGACGCTCGACGGTCTGGTGGCGGAAGTGGCGCGGGCGGTGGGCGTGACGCCTCCATCGCTGCATCTGCCGGTGGCGCCGCTGATGCTGGCAGCGACGGCCTGCGAGTTTGCCTGCCGCCCGTTCGGGATCGATCCACCGCTGCATCGAAGGCGGGTGGCTTTCTTTACGAAGGCGCGGGCATTCTCGGTGGACAAGGCGAAGGACCGGCTGGGGTTTCAGCCGAAGGTGTCTTTGGCAGAGGGGATCGGACGCACAGCGCAGTGGTATCGCAAAGAAGGCTGGCTGAAAGGCTCTGGAAAGACGGCGGCATGACTGTGGCGGCGGCGCAAATTCCTGCCGATATCGGGTCCGATCGACCGGATCTGGACCCGTCTACCGACCGCTATGCGGCGCGGTTTGCCGGCCCCGCCGGGGAGTGGCTTTTGTCGGTGCAGACAAGGGCGCTGCGCAAGCTGATGCCCGATAGCCCGGTTGAGCTGCTGGATGTCGGCGGGGGGCACGGCCAGGTTGCACGTCCGATGCTGGAGGATGGGCATCAGGTGACAGTTCTGGCAAGCACGCCCGAGGCTTTGGGACGGCTGCCGGAGATCCAGTCGGATCGGCTGGCGCTGGAGACGGGGCCGCTGACCGGTCTGCCGTTCGACGATCGGAGTTTCGATGTCGTGACCTCGTTTCGGATGATGGCGCATGTGGGCGATTGGGAACGGCTTCTGAGCGAGATGACACGGGTGGCGCGGCGGGCTGTGATCTTTGATTTTCCGGTGCCGTCCGGAGCGAATGCGCTGGAGCCGCTGCTTTTCGGGCTGAAGAAGCGGATCGAAGGGGACACGCGGCGGTTCGAGGTGATCCGCAAGGGTGAGGTGCAGAAGCATCTCGGCGCGCTGGGATTTGACCAAACGCAATCAATCGGTCAGTTCGCCCTGCCGATGGTGGTGCACCGCAAGCTGAAGCGTCCGGCGCTGTCCCAGCGGTTGGAGAGCGGGTTGGCCGCTATTGGGCTGGCTTCGGCGATTGGCAGCCCTGTCGTGATGCGCGCGGACCGGACATGACGATGGCGTCGACGGCAGGAGGCGCGGCTGCGCAGAAAGGTCTCGGCTTTGTCGGAGCGCTTGTCGTGGTCTTCGCGCTGGCGCTGGTGAGCCGGATCGCGATGGTGGGCGCGCCGCCGATCTATGACGAGCTTTATCAGCTTGTTCCAGCTTTGAGTTTTTACGCCGGAGAGGGATTTGCGGTTCTTGACGGCACCTATGACCGGGCCTCGGACTTCACACGGTTGATCGCGGCGAGTTTCGATCTGACCGGCGGGCCGTCCTGGTGGGCGGCGCGGCTGATCCCGTCGGTTTTGCCGGGTGTGCTGCTGGTCGTCGCGATCTTTGCCTGGGCGTGGCATGTGGATCGACCGGGGACAGCGATCATCGTCGCGGTCTTCCTCATCCTGTGGCCGAACGGGATCGAGGTGTCGCAGTACATCCGGTTCTATGCGCTGCATGGTCTGCTTTTTGTGCTGGCTGCGATCGCGGTTTATGCGGCTTTTGCGGAGACACGGACAGCTGTGATGCGAGGTGTGCTGCTGCTTGGGGCGGGCATTTTATTGGCGGTCGCCTACCGGTTGCAGATGCTGACGCTGATCGGCGTGGGGGCCATGGGGCTTTGGGTCACCATGGCGTATGGTCCGCGATGGCTGCGCGAGATCTGGTGGGTCAAGTGGGCCGTTCTGGCGGGTCTTGTTGGTGTCGCGGCTGTTCTGGCGAGCGGGGTTCTGAACGACACGCTGCGCTGGCTCTGGACGACCTATCGCTGGGAGCCGTGGCCAGCCTCTGGTGATACCACGTTCTATCATCGCGATTTCCGGGACAACTATCCCACGTTTTGGCCGCTCTTTCCTGTTGCTGCGTTGATCGCGCTTCGGGTCAATTTCAGACCGGCTTTCTTTTGCCTGGTGCTTTTCGCGGTTTGCTTTGTCCTGCAGACCTTTGGGGGGCTCAAGAATATTCGCTATCTCTATCCAGTGATGCCGTTCTTCTTTGTCCTCTGGGGGATCGCGCTGTGGCATGTGATCGGTCTGGTGTTCGGATGGCTGGTCGAAACCTCGAGGGAGGCCGTGGCCCCTCTCGTTGGAGCGCGCTGGGTGCGGCCCATCGCGTGGACCGGGATTGTTGTCGCCCTAGCCTTTGCCTTTTTCGCTAACGCCGCTTTTGTGCGGAGCGTTGGGCTGATGGCAGGGCTTAATGACGGTGAGCTTTTGGGCAAGGTTCGATGGCAGTGGAGAGGTGCCGAGGAAGTTGTCACACCTTGGCTTGAGCGCGGCGCGCTGGTCGTGACGACCGAAGAGATGCGGGCCGTGGAGTGGCTAGGGGATTACGACGTGGGCTTCAACCGGCCTCGGTTTTCAGAGCTGCTTTATTCGCTGGGGCCTGACACGCAGGCCTTTGCGGCGGATTTTCGGACCGGGCGGCCTTTGACAGGGGACGTTCGGGATATCGAGCGGTTGATCGAATGTCGCCCGGTCGGGGTCGTTCTGGCGGACGCGCCTTGGGTTCGATCCGGCGACGCGGCCCGTTTGCGGAAGGCGGCCGAGGAAAGCGGCGCCGAGGCAGAGCTGACGCGGCATGACGGAATGGCACTGCTCGCGTGGCGACGCGAGGCGGGCCAGACGGGGTGCGGCGGGTTGCCCGAGATCGAGGGCTCTGCGGCCGAGCGGATCCTGAGCGGCGCGCGTCCGCCTCAGACGCTGTCTTCGGCGAAGGCCGAGAGGTAGAGGCCGCAATCGGGCTCCCACGGGGCGGGGTTGGAATAGTCGAACCGCTCGGCCCGACCCTGGCGCATCGCGATGATATTGCTACGGGTCAGGATGGTCTGAAGAAACCGTTCGCGCAGGTTGGAGGCGTCGGGGATAAGGTGGATCCGGTCGCCGCGCCATGAGAAGTAAAGCTCTGCCGCGCGTTTCTTGAGCGACGGATTTTCCGAGATGATCGCCGTATAGTCGTCGATGAATGCATCGAGACCGTCGATCTCGAGCGCGTCACGTCCAAAGTGATCGGCGACAACCCGGCGCAGAAAACCGGAGGTGCCGCCGCCGGCGAGGCCGAGGCCCGCCAAGGCGACCAAGGCTCCGCCGCTGGCGAGCAGGGTACGGCGGGTGAGTTTGTTCATAGCAGGTCTCCGGTGCGCAGGGACAAGGCAGAGAGCGTCAGTGTCGGGTTCGCGGCCGCGCCCGTCGGGAAGGTACTGGCGCCGAGGCAGATGAGGTTCGGGACGCCGTGAACCCGGCCCGAGGGATCGACGACGCTGGTTGCAGGATCCTGGCCCATCGGAGTGCCGCCGATCACATGCGCCTCGGTCGGTTCGAGATCGCCGATGCGCGAGACCTCATACGGGAAGGGAATAATGTCCGACAGGTTCTCTACCGCGCGGGTCAGACCGGCGATGGCGTAATCGGTGTGCCCATGCCAGACGACGGTTGGCTCATCCTCTTGAAGGAGGACACGATTGCGGTCCTGCGGCAGATCCTCGGCCACGAATTTGAGCTTGAGCCGCTGGAGCCATTTTCCCGGTTCGAGCCTGAGGGAGGGCGGAGCGTTCCAACTTTCGATCAGGACCGACGCCGCTTCGGATCGGAAGGGACCATCGTAGAATCCATAGCCCAGCCCGGTGAAGGACGAGCCGCCGTAGTAGTTGTCGAACGGGATATCGAGCCAGGCGAACTGACCGACCTGCTCGTGAAGGCCGAAGCCGACCCGGTCTCCGCCGAGTTTTGATCTCAGAAGGATCGCAGAGGTGCCGATCGGATTGGCGGCGAGAGCGACGAGATCGGCGGCAATACTGTGTTCGGTGCCGTCTTCCGCGCGGACCGTGACGCCAGAGGCCTGTCCGGCGGCGGTTTCGACGGTGCGGATTTCGGTGTCGGTCAGAAGGTGGAAGCCCTCGTCATCCATCACATCGAGCGCATTCAGAATGGTGAATTTGGCATCGATGGGACAGAGTGTGCAGGCCCCTGATGCGCAGCAGGTAGGGCGGCGACCGCCATTCGACCGGGCGGAGGGCATCGCCTGCCAGCCCAGATCGGCCTCTCCCAACTGGCGGTCCGCGCGGGACAGAAGCGGGGCCGGGTATGGATAAGGCGCGGATCTTGGAACGACCGGGGCCTCGCTGTCGCCCGCGATCTCCATGATCTCTTCGGCGCGTTGCAGGTACGGCTCGAGGATATCGTAGGAGATGGGCCAGTCCTCGGCGATGCCGTAGCGGGTCTTGAGCTCGAGATCGCTGGGGTGAAGGCGGGGGGCGTTGCCCCACCAGCAGTTGGAGCCGCCGCCGACCTGATGACGGATGGTCCAGTCCTTGCGGGTTCCTGAGCGGTTGTCCTGCCGGACGGGGGCGGGTTTGGCGTGGAAGCGCTGGTCGAGCTGGGTCTGGCGGTCGATGAACGGTCCACGCTCGACAAAGAGGACCTGAAGCCCTCGGCCCCTGAGCGCATAGGCAAAAAAGAGCGCCGCAAAGCTGGATCCTGCGATGACCACGTCCCAGCGCCGCGCCGTCGCGGTCGTGATGTCGGTGCGGTTCATCGTGTCGGAACCGGGCGGGGGCGCACAGGCAGACGCGGCTCGATCTCGGAGGTCAGGAAGTGATCGAGCTTTTGCCGGTAGGCGGCGGGCGTGAATTCCCGTTTGACATAGGCGCGTGCGTTGTTGCCCAGACGGGTTCGCAGATCGGGGTCGCTGAGGAGGGTCTCAAGTCCCTTGGTCATGTCTTTGGGGGCCGGCGCGACAAGATGGGCGACCTCGTCAGTCAGGACCTGGGTGTGGGTCGGCAGCCGTGTCGCCAGAAGAGGACGGCCGCTGTCGAGATAGGAATAGACCTTCATCGGCGTATTGCGACCTTGTGTGCGCGGGGAGGCGACGATGGTCGCCGCCTTGAGATAAGGGCCGAGATCCGCAACGGGGCGCGGGCCAAGGAAGGTGACGCGATCCGCAATGCCCAGCTCCAGCGCGCGGATCCGGTTTTCGGCGATATGGGCGTCATTGCCGCCGATCACGACAAGCCGGGCCGCATAACGATCCCGGTCGAGACCTGCAAAGCCGTCGAGCAGCAGATCGATGCCCTGATAGGGTTCAAGATTTCCGACATAAACGATGGTCGGTTCATCAAAGGTCATGTCGGCGGGGATTGGCCGCTGGTCATCGTCATCGAGCATCGTGACATCTTCGAGAACCTGAACCGGAAGATCGATGTCATGCTCGCGGACCGTGTCGCGCAGGGCCTTGCAGCAGACCATTGCGCCAAGTGCGGATCGGCAGGCCCAGCGCTCGACCCTGGTCAGGGCTTTGAGGACGGGGGCAGGCAGATTGTATTTGTCGTCCAGCTGCTCGGGGATCGAGCTGTCGATATCGGCGATATAGGGCGTTCGAAATATGGGCCGCAGCGCCATCGCGATATAGGCGGATTCCTCGACCGCGATGACCAGATCGTAGCGGGTCCGGATCATCCGCCATATCGCGTAGGGGATCATCACCCCGTCGAGCAGCAGTTTCTTGATCGAGAAGCCGGGCGGGATGTCGGAAAGGCCGGGAACGCGCGGAATGCGGAAGAGCCTGCAATTTGCGATCTCGACATCCTCACCGTGCGGGAAGGTCAGGACATCGATGACGTCCCCGCGCGCGGAGAGCCCCTCGAGCATCATTTTTATGGCGATGGGGGTGCCGCGCAGTGTCATAAACGGTTGCGGCGCCAGAACCAGAACTCTCATCGTAACAAACCTCAAACAATGCCATATTCTGGCATCAAATCAGGGGTCTGTGAAGGCGCTCAAAGCGGATGATTCGCGTTTGACGCTGTTCTAACGATGCTCTGCGGCGTTAAGGTTTGCGTGGATGCAGAAGATTTTACACAACTTTTTGCAAAGGAAAGCGTCAGTTGCCACATTTCGGCGGCGGATTTTTACCTACTTTGAAAACAAGGCTTTGTGGCACTCAACCCATTGAACCGCAATCAGTCCTGTTTTGCTAAGATGTGTTCTAGTTTAACGCGAATACGTGACACAACCGGGGATTGTCTGCGGTTTTTTGCTCACCCGCTAGGTTTGCCTGAGGTCATCTTTGTAACTTATTTCTGCCGTTGTTAGCGATCTCATTACAGCCACAATCGCTGCAAACGGAGCAGACCGTGCGGCTTTAGGCAACGATTAACTAAGTGCGGTTAACCATGTTGCCGGACTTACAGGACGAGTTGGGCTCCCGCCGAGAGGTGGCGTGTCTGAAATACAGGAAGCGAGTGCGGCGATGGACGGTACGATGAACGACGCGATGCAGGCGGATATGAATTCGTCTGGAATGGGGGACATGAGCAGCGGTCACGGCGGCCATGGTGGGCATGGCGGCGGATCGACCGCCCATCCCGACGACAAGGACATGGCCGTCGATCACCAGCGTCTTTTGGATCTCATGCCTGACAAGGGCGATGCGGACGTCGCCGTTGCGGTCAATGATGGCTCCTGGTTCGATCCCAAGACCTGGGCTGATGGTCGCGTGCCGTCAGAGGGCCAGAGCGTTCTGATCTCGCATGGCGTTTCGGTCGAATATGACGGCGTCAGCAACGCAAAGCTTGACCGGGTCGGCGTCGAGGGCGAGCTCCATTTCGCAACGGATACGGACACCAAGCTGGTTGTCGATACGCTTTTGACCGGGCCGATGTCGACGCTGACGATCGGGACCGAAAAGCGCCCCGTCGAAGATGGCGTCACCGCCGAGATCATCATCCATCGCGACAACGGTCCGATCAATGTCGCAGAGGATCCGGGGCAGCTGTCCAAAGGGATCGTGACCCACGGTAAGGTGGAGATCGTTGGTCAGGAGAAGGACAGCTTTCTCAAAGCCTCGACCGATCCCGAGAAAGGCGACACTTTCCTGACATTCGACGAACGTCCAGAAGGATGGCAGCCGGGCGACAAGCTGGTTGTGGCGGGCACCAAGCTTGTCGGCGACAACGAATTTCAGGACGAGATCGTTACGATCAAGTCAATCTCGGCGGCGGGCGACGGAACCTATATCGTCATGCTCGATCAGGCGCTGAAATACGATCACTCGACCCCCGATACGATGTCGGGCGCAGAGTTTGCGGTGCCGGTCGCGAACTACAGCCGCAACGTGTTCATTGGAACCGAAACAGATGACGGCGCCTATCTGGGCGATGGCAAAAGCGTTCCGGTCGACGAGCGTGGCCATGTCATGTTCATGCATAACAGCGACGTGATCGTGAAGAACACCGAGTTCTTTGAACTTGGGCGGACGGACAAATCGATCCCTCTGGATAGCGATGACAACGTCGCCGGCCGCTACGCGCTTCATTTCCACCGCACGGGCGGCGAAGCGTCCGATGAGCCTGCGCTGGCCGAAGGCAATGCGGTCTGGGGCAGCCCGGGTTGGGGGATCGTTCACCACGATGCCAATCTCGATGTGATCTCGAACGCCGTCTTCGGTGTGAATGGCGGCGCCATTATTGCCGAAGCCGGAAACGAAACCGGCCGCTGGCACGACAACATCACGATCCAGACGACCGGAGACTATGTCACCTTCAACTCAGAGCATGGGAATGCGACCGACCATCCGGCGGCGCGCCAGCAGAACCATGACGATTCGTTTCACCAGGGGATCGGCTTTGGCTTCAAATCACGCCTGATCGAAACGACGGACAATGTCGCCGTCAGCTCGAACGGGGCGGGATATTCGTTCTGGCCAATGGGCAAGGATGGCGGATCCGCGTCGCATATCGATCCGTTGGTTTCGGATTTCGAGAGCATCTATGGCTACGATCCGTTCTTCGGTCATGAAGACGTATCCGCCTCCAAGATTCCGAACCGGGTCTTTACCGGCAATGAGGCGATCGCCTCTCATGTGGGTCTGAATACAAGCGCCGACAAACGGCCCTCGGGCACGGATGTGACGACTACGATCGAAGATTTCACCGCTTGGGAGGTGGGCGCCGGGATCGTCGGCTTTTACCAGCGGGATTACCTGATCAAGGACAGCGTTTTCGTCGGCGTCGAAGGCGGGCTGACAGGCGATCACGTGAAAAGCGCGGCAGGGAGCAACACCACCGGGGTTCTCAGCCGCGAGTTCCACGAGGTGAAGCTGGTTAACAACCACTTCGAGAATTTCGACTACGGGGTCTGGGAGAAGAACCACGACAAGGGCGAGGAATACACCCATGTCATCATCGGCAACACCTATGTCGATGTGGGGACCAAGCAGGCGCTTGGGATCGATGGGGCGCCCTCCTCTGCCTACCAGGTGAATTATGACGGCTCGAACTGGAAGACCAAGGTCGATCTGGGAACGCTGAGTGCGAGGGTCGATCTGAAGAAATCGGATCTTGTCATGACAGAGGCCTATGATCGGTTTTCTGTCACCGTGATAAAGACCGATGCCATCGGATCGGTGGAACTGGTCATGGGGTCCGAAAAAGGACGTTATCAGAGCGCCAGTCAGAAGACCTGGTGGTCTGAAAACGCAGCAAAAAACGGATATTATACCGATGACGGAAGCTATTACGTCATCGTGGATATCGCGGTCTCGGACCGGATGACCGGAACGGTGGCTGTCATGCCGGTCGCGATTGAGCTTGAATTCATCGACGGACCTTCGGATTTCCCGCAAGGCGCGATGAATATGGGGCGCTTGCCGAGCGATCTGGCCGATGACGGTGTTGGCAAACTGGAGATCGTGGATCTGCGGGTAATTGGAGAGAGCGGGAACCAGTTGGAGACCGGGCAGCCGGATCCCAACCCCGATCCAAAGCCCGATCCGGCGCCAGACCCCACACCTGACCCTGACCCGGAGCCTGATCCCACGCCAGACCCGGAACCTGACCCTGATCCGAAACCGGACCCAAAGCCGGAGCCCGATCCGGATCCGAAGCCTGATCCAAAACCCGATCCCGTTCCGGACCCAAAGCCGGGATCTGGCGAGGCCGAGCTCATCAGGATCGAGTCGCAGACGTTTCAGGGCAACTGGTCCGATGTGATCAAATATACGCCTGACAGTGATCTGGCTGTGGCAGATGCCAAGATCTCGTTTGATTTCAATGCCAGCTCGGTCAAGGGTCTTCAGGGACTGTTCTCTCGGGATGCGACGGGATCGGGCGGGGACGGGTATCACGTCTCGGCCTGGGTCGAGAACGGAACGATGATCGTGAGATTTCAGAACACGGAAGAAAGTTTGCGTTTTGAAGTCGACGGGATCCGTGCCGGGACGGACCATTCGGTAGAGATTGCGTTCGGTCCGGACGGGGTATCCGCCTCGATCGACGGTCAGGAGATCGGCTCGGACGCGAACTTTGACATGACTTGGGAAAGCAGCCCCGAGCATATCCAGGTTGGAGCCTTTGGCGGGAAGACCGATAGCGGAAGCAACCGCTATCACCACATCTTCGAGGGCGAGATATCGGATCTGTCGATCACCAGCACCTCGCAAAAACCTGTGAGAACCGAGCCGCCCACGAGCATTATCATGACAACGGATGAGCCTGCGCCGGACGCCGCTCGGTTCGCCGGTATCTCTGTCGAAGAGGAGATGGCGCTGGAGGCGGAGCTTCCGGGGCTTTTTGCGGAGCCGTCTACGACCAAGGATCCTGTGTCCAAGGGGCTCGATCTTTGGGTGGATGAGTTCATCTGGGTCGATCAGCCGATCGCATCCTTCGATCTTGGCTGATTGATCTGGACTATTTTCATCATGGGGATCACCGCTGGGCGGTGGTCCCTTTTTTTGTCTGATGACGTTTGCGCCTTGCGACGGCTTGTGCTTGGCACGGAAAACAGGAAGGGTGTCGCTATTACATGATGCACCCCGTTTATATTGATGATTGCCATGATTTTTCGTTCAGACACTGACGTTCAGCTCCCTCGTCCAAAGACCGACCGACTTTTGGTCGTCATCTGCGCAGAGCGCACATGACCGTCGGGATCGCTTTTATCGGCTGCGGATATGTCGCGGATCTCTATCAGAGTGCGCTTGCCAATTGGGACGAGACGCTTGAGCTGAAAGGGGTCTATGACCGCGAT
The DNA here is from genome assembly GCA_947503775.1 of uncultured Paracoccaceae bacterium. Lineage (GTDB taxonomy): Bacteria > Pseudomonadota > Alphaproteobacteria > Rhodobacterales > Rhodobacteraceae > Aestuariibius. The sequence continues at coordinate 156,478 of CANNFE010000002.1, forward strand.
CCGAAGCGGCTGAAGGCGTTTACCAAGCACTACGGACTGGAAAGCTATCCGTCTTTCGATGCTCTTTTGACCGATCCGGACGTCGAGATCGTAGTGAACCTGACCAATCCAGACGAGCACTATGCAGTGACCAAGCAAGCGCTGGAGGCGGGGCGGCATGTCTATTCGGAAAAGCCCTTGGCCATGGATCTTGTGGAAGCGGAAGAGTTGATCGAACTGGCCTCCGATAGCGGGGTGTATCTGGTCTGCGCCCCGTCAAGCGCGCTTGGCGAGGCGGCTCAGGCGTTGGCGCGAGAGGTAAGGGGCGGATCGCATGGAACGCCCCATCTTGTTTATGCCGAACTTGATGACGGGATGGTTCACAAGATCGGATATCAGAACTGGAAGACCGCTTCGGGGGCATTCTGGCCGGCGACGGACGAGTTCAAGACCGGATGCACGATCGAGCATGCAGGCTACGCGCTGACCTGGCTGGTCGCCATGTTCGGGGGGGTGAGACGGGTCGTTTCGTTTGCCAGCTGCATCGTGCCGGACAAGGGCAAGGACACGCCAGAGAACTACGACACGCCAGATTTCAGCTGTGCCTGCCTTGAATTCGATGGCGGCGTCATTGCCCGGATGACGAACAGCATCATCGCGCCGCATGATCACAGGTTTCGGGTCTTTTGCGAGAATTCGGTTCTGGAGGTGGACGAGACCTGGGATTATTCCGCGAAGGTTCGTGTGACGCCGGTTCCGAAAAGCAAAATGCGGCGAGGGGCGATCAAACTGCTGGGGCTGACGGGTGCGCGAACGATCAAACCCAAGAGCCCGCGCAAGATCGCGACGGCCAAACGGGGATATCCGATGGATTTCGCGCTGGGTGTCGCCGAGATGGCAGAGGCGATCCGGGAAGATAGGACGCCAAGATTGGCCGGGGAATTCTCGCTTCACATCACCGAAGTGTCGCTGGCGATCCAGTATCCGGATCGCTTTGGGACAGATTACCGACCTATCTCTGCGCCAGGCCCTGTCGCCGCGATGGAGTGGGGACCTGCGGCTGACTGATGGCCGAGGGCAGTCTGGATCATCTTGTCGATGAGATCAGGCTCTTCGACAAAGAGCGATCTGGGAGCGTTGAGCAGCTTGGCCCGCATGTCCGAAATCTCGGAGCGGTTGCCCAGAAGTCGGGAGATCGCGGCGGGCAAGGTCGTCTCGACCGGAGGATCCAGAAGAAGCCCGACGCCGTTTTCCGCGATCCAGCGGGCGGTTTCCGTTCCGGCGGGCGCGAGCGCAGGGCCCCCGAAGTAGCCGCCTTCGTAGATCCGGTTCGGCAGGAGCCAGACGGAGTTCGCTTCATCTTCGTACCAGTCGCCCGCCCAGACCAGATCGACCTCTGCATAGATAGCCTCGAGATCCTTCGGCGCCTCATAGCGGCCGTGGAAGGTGATATTCGAAATGCCGTCAAGCTCGGCCTCGAGGTTCGGGATCACGGTTCGGGCCGGATATCCTCTGAGCGTGATGTCAACATCGTGCGGATAGGATCGAGCGAGATTGAGCAGCAGATCGAGCGACCGGCGGCAGCGCAGATTGCCGAACCAGCCAATCCGAAGAGGACCGGTCGCTTCTGAGATGGCAGATGACGGGCGCGGCGGCAGATCGGGCGCATCGATGAGCCTGTTTTCGATCAAGAACGTGCGGCCGAGGCGGGGATAGTATTTGCGAAAGTGTTCGGTATCGAAGCGGGGAGACGAGATGACAACCAGCGAGGCCTGCCTGAGAAGCGCCCGCTCAACGCGTCTAAGCGTCTGGGCAGAGAGCGCGTTTCCCGTCAGGCGGTGGTGCACGTCGAGACATTCGTAGATGATCGGCGTCTTGAGCCGAAGCTTGCGGCGCAGGCTGACGGCCAGAGCGAGCATGTCGAGATTGCGGGCGTAGAGGATCGTGGCCCGTTTGAGATCCTCTTTGTGATCGCGAAGGATCCGAAGACTGGACCGAATGCTCTTGATCCGCTGCCAATAGGCGCCGTCAAAGGTCTCGCCAAGATCGACATGCGTCCAGGGAACAGGCTTGGCCGCGCCGCGACGGGGCATGTAGCCGATCACCTCATGGCCCGCCTTTTGGAAGGCAGCGGCGCGACGCGCGATGGCGGCATCGTTCACGTTATGGCCGAAGAATGCGATCATGTTTGTTTGACCGTCTTGGTAGACTCTGGCGGCGGTACGGGTCGCCCCCTGGCGAGTCGCAGGAGAAAGCCAAGACCCCAGGAGAGGTGCATGATGCCGAGCGCTGGTCCTGCGGCGAGACCGCAGGCTGATCTTTTCGACACCGAAATGGAGAGAGACACCATAACGAGCAGCAGCAGATAGGCGCCCGGCCAGAGAAGCCCGAGCGGGCTGAACGGAAGAACAAGCAGGCTGAGCGCGAGCAGAACCACGTGAACCACCGGGATAAGCTGGCGCAGCTTGGGGCACATGCCGTGCTTGAGGCAGGTTTGAGCGCGCCCCTGTCCGTAGTTGAGGTATTGGCGCCAGAGCCGCTTTGCTGATGCGCGGGGATAGTAGCCGATGCGGATGCTGCTCTCGAGCCAGATACGTTCGCCGCGTTGGGTCAGGCGGCGATCGTATTCGGCGTCTTCATTCGCGATGAAGGTTGTGTCGTAGCCGCCCAGCTGGCGGAATATTTGCGCGCGAAATGCGGCATGGTGCCCGTGATCGACATAGCCGGACCGAGTACCGCCGCGATGGGCGGATCCTCCCGCGCCCAGCTTGGTGTCGGCGATCCATGCGACGCCTTTTTGAAAGCATCCGTCGTCAGCGATGGCGTCCATGGGGATGACAAGGGAGGCGGCGTCAACATCGCTCAACCTGTCGACAAGGTTTGAGACAAAACGCGGAGGATAGGCGGCATGGGCATCGCATCGGATGAAGATGTCGTAGCCATCGAATTCGGGCGAAAGGAGGAGGTTCATCGCGGCGGCCTGGGTCCGGCCGGGATTGTCGATGAGCCGGATGTTGGGATGGGTCTGAGACAGCGTTGCTACGATCTGGCGTGTTTGATCAGTGCTGCCGCCATCTGCCACAAGCACCGGGCAGGTCGATGCGATCGGATCCCCGTCTATGAGCTGGATCAGCGTTTCGGCGATATACCTCTCTTCATTGAGGGTCGGGATCAGGATCAGGCAGTGGGCGCTGTTCGTCACCATTGGTAGGCCTCCAAAGGAAGCGTGTCGCGTTCGATCAGGTCGCTTTCGGTTGCCTTTGTGCGGGACCAGAGGAGCGGGGCAGCAAGAGACGCGATAGAGAGTGCCTTGGACAGGTTCCGGTTTCGGGTTGCCGCGCGGCCATGCCAGATTGCCCCGCGACGAAGCGCATTCAGGATGTCCTTGCCCGCTTGATCTTGGCGCGACAAGTCAGTCAGCTTTCGGCGTATTTCAGGCGTAAGAGCATCGTCGATGCCGTGCTTGCCGGACATCGCGCGCCGGACGATGTTTGCATCGACAGATGTCAGCGATCGGTCCGGATCAAGGGCACCAGCAGCTGTAAAATCTTCCAGCGCCATGTCCCAATCGGTTCGCCGGGCATAGACTGTGCCGCGTTGCAGGAGTGCGGCCCGCTGCACCATGATAGGGTCAGAGCCATCATAGAGCGCTTCGTAAAGGCTGAGCGGGAGGGTGCCTCGAACGTCGCGGAAGATTTTGAGGTCGTGGCTTTTCCAGACGCTGTCGGATTGATCGGCGGCGTGCTGCGCTGAGGAGGGACCTCGAGCGCCGTCATGCTTGCGCTGGAGGAAGACGACTTCGTCCACGATCCGAACGCGGTTTCGGGCAGCAAGGCGGACGAACATCTCGTAATCGATGGATCTCAAGAGATCCTCTCGGAAGGGGCCTGCATCCTGAAGGGCTTGCCGGCGAACCAGCGAGGCGTTCTGAAAGAAGAAGATATCCTCGAGAATGTGCCGCAGCGGGCTGCCGGACGACAGGTCAGGCCAGTAGCCTGTATCGTAGGTCGTGCGGTGCCCGTTCGCATCGTCGCGAAACCTCAGGTGCCGGCCGGCGACAAGGGACACATCGGGGCTGTCGAAGCCCTGCATGAGGATCTGCGTGGCGTCCGGCAAGGCAACGTCGTCATCATCGCAGATCCAGATATACTCGCCCCTAGCCTCGGAGAGAGCGGCGTTCAGGGCTTTGGCCTTACCCCCATTTTCCGAACGGAACGCGCGGACCAAGCCGTGATAGCGCGTCTTAAGATCGGCAACATGATGGGGCGTGTCATCGGTCGAGCCGTCGTCCCAGATCACGATATCGCTGACCGGACGGGTCTGTGACGCGATGGCTGTGACCGCCTCCGCCAGATATGCGCCACGGTTGAACGTGGGGACTATCGCGCAGATCTCACCAGCCACATTCAAATTCCTACTGCGTCAAACAATTAATCAAACTATGACTCCAAGTAGACAACGTGTGTTCGGTCTTGTCCAGTGAGGTCACCTTTGCAGTCTTTTTTCAGCTTCGTCTCGTCATGGCTCGTGGGCCGTTCGTTGTGGCTTGTCGCTTTCTGCCTTGGTGTGAGCGCCGCTAGTGCGGAGCCCTATCGCGTTGATGTTGGCGATCGGTTGGCGGTTCGGGTCGTCATCTGGGAGGATACGACAAGACGATATGAAACCTGGGATGCCGTCAGCGGCGAATACCTTGTCCAGTCCGGCGGCTATCTGATGCTGCCCGTCGCGGGACGGGTCGATGTGGCGGGTCAGACGACGGCGGAGCTGTCCGAGACGATTGGGAGCCTTCTGCAGACGGTCGTCAGTTTTGTGCAGCCACCCTCGACGGCGGTGGAAGTCGTGCAGCACAGGTCGTTTTACGTGGTGGGCGATGTGCAGCAGCCGGGCGCCTATCCGGCACAGCCGGGTTTGACCGTGTCGCAGGCGATTGCGCTCGCCGGCGGCGAGGCGGTTCGGAACCTCGATGAGCTTGGGGCCATCCGGGATGCAGGAGCGATGCGGGATTTGCAAACATCCATTGCGCGGGCGGACTATCGCATCGCGCGCCTGCGCGCTGAAATCGAAGGGACGGACGAGCCGGGCTTTCCTGACGAGACAGAGCATCCGGACGGGATCGACGCATTGGCGCAGATCCGCGCCGAGGAAGAGGCTGTTTTTGCCTCCCGAAAGACGGCGATCGATCTGGAAACCGAAGCACTGGAAGAGCTGAAGGCGCTGTTGACGTCCGAGATCGAGGGGCTTGAGGCGACGATGGACCGGGTCAATCAGCAGATCGGCTCTGCCCAGGAGAACCTCGAGAATATGGAAAGCCTTGCGGATCGCGGGCTGGCCCGGCAGCCGCAGATCGTGGACGCCCGGCGGCGGCTCTTTGATCTGGAAAATCAGCTTCAGGCACAAAGCAACGCGCTTTACCGGGCGCAGCAAAGCATCAAGGAAGCGGACAGGGATGCCGTCGCGTTGCGGACCCGCCGATCAACCGAAGCCGCAACAGAGCTGCAACGGGTGACGGCAGATCGTGAAGCGCTGATGATCCGCCGGGCCACGCTGAGAGAGGTGGCGGCGCAGACCGGCAGCTTTGTTGGAACCGCGGATGAAGACGACATCGTGATACGCCTCACGCTCTCTCGGGAAGTGGATGGCACGCTGTCGGAGATCGATGCCGATCCGGGAGGAGCCATCCTGCCCGGTGATATCCTGCGATACGAGCGGCGCCTTAGAGAGTCCGAAGACGGGCTTTGATCGACTAGAGTTTGCGGGCCGTTTGCGACGAGACGGGACCGGCATCAATTGTTTCGAGGTAAGTTACGAGGTCGCGATTACTCAGCCGCTCTCTGGCGATCTGTGCGGCGTGGCCCGCCTTTTTCCGGCGAAGCTGCGGATCGTCCAGAAGGTCGATCAGGATGGCGACGAAGTCCCCATCTGTTTCGGCATGGCAGACGATATCGTCGAGATGACCACCATAGGCATCAAGCGTTTTACTGTGGCAAACAACGCAACATCCCAGCTCTAGATAGGTCGCGAGCTTTATGCTGATGCCGCTCATAACGCGCGTGGGGGCAAAGCCGATCGTGTCAGGACCGGCCAATTCCGAAAGGTTTTCGAGCCTTGTCCTTAGAATGACACCGGCGGGAGGGGTGGGAACCGTTTCGGCGATCTCGCCAACAATCCAAAGCTCCGCCTCGGGGCGGGCCTCGTGAACCTTGGGCCAGATGTCGTTCAGGATCGCGTCCAGGGCATCGTAATTGCCACCATGCTTTACGCCGATGAAGACGATCCTCGTTTTAGCGGGCGCTGTTATTTCGGGGGTCGTCGCAGAGATTTCCGGGGGGAGCCAGATATGACGACAGTCCGGTAGTTTTTCCTTCAGCGCCGCAGCCTCGGTCGAAGACGCGTGGATACAAAAGTCGACATCCGCAAGGCGCGCTGTCTCATCCGCGAAGGAGAGCGCCGCGTGATCGGGGGGGAGACCGGCATCGGTGAATGCCTTGCTTCTGAGCGAGAAGAGATCGTGCAGAAGAACCGCCCTTGCATCCGCATTGCAGTCTTTGACCAAAGGGCCAAGAGAGCTGTACTCGCCGACAACCAATGTCGAAGGTATAGCGTTGACGGCGCAGGCGGTCTCGGCGGCCTCACCAGCCTCGGGAGGCCATCCGAGCGTACTTGGGATCGAGGGACGTTCGGCTTCGCGCTTGCCCCTCAGGAGCCATACGATCTGACGCGCGATACGATTCGCGGCCCGGATCCAGACGGAGAGATCTTGCGCGATGTATAGGGTTCCAATGCGCCAGGTGCGGGGCCACGTGATGCTTCGGCTGTTTGTCCGAAAGATCCTGTCCGGGCGGGAGATGGGGCGGCTGCCGAAGCTGGACCGGGGGGTTGCGACGATCCGGACGACGAAGCCGGCCTGCTCGAGCGCCTTGAGGCAGTTCAGCAGATAGACGGCGCTGCCCGACAAGGCATCATCAAGCCGCCGCTGCACGATAACAGTGGCGATTTTTTGAGCCTTGTCCGGATCCGGTGACATTTCTTCTTGGCTGCCTCGTTCACTTGGACATCCAAGTTTCGGGGCCTGCACATCTATACTTTTTAACATAACCTTGCAGCGCCGAAGGCGCTTTCGATCCCCTTTAAACTACTTTTCGTCGCTTCAGCCTTTTTGCAAGACCTTCCATGATCTGGCGGCTCACCTTGAGCGCGGTGCGAGGCCGCGATGCGAGGATCGACGCGATCCGGCGCAGGTCCCTGTCCTTGAGTGCGGAGATGACCTGTTCGGACCGCATCATGTCCGTCAGCGCCGTTCTGCGTTTGGCAAAGAGCGCTTCGGTGCGCTCTGAAAGATCTTTGCCATGTCTTCGAAGAAACTGCGCGTCCGCATCGACGAGCGCCTGAATATGGTCGGGCTTCGCGCGGTGCGACACCGACCCGGGCCGGACGCAATACAGGTAATCGGGCTCCATCGAGACGACGACTTTTGCCCCGCGCGCCAAAGCCTCGAAGATGAGGTGACAGTCCTCACCATTCCGAAGGGTCTCGTCGTAGCGCAGGGCTATGCGGTCAAGGAAGCTCTTTCGTAGAAGAGGTTTGAGGTATCCTAGACTGGGCGCATCATGGCGGACCATATTGCGCGCGACATAATCCTCCAGAGTGAGTTCAGCGCTGCCCGGAAGATCTTTCTCGGTGAGAAACGCTGCCCCTTGGGTCTTTTTCCCGTCCGGCGTGACTGCCTTGAAATTGCCTAGGACGATGTCGGCATCCGTCTCTTTCGCAAGATCGATCATGGCGACCAGTCGGTCCGGCTGCATCGTGTCGTCCGCATCGAGGACAGCAATCCATTCGCCGGTGGCAAGCCCCAGAGCGCGGTTACGCGCAGCGGCAGGGCCACTGTTCTTCGGCATCCGTTCGAACCGTAAGGTATCGAACGCTTTGGCCTGAGCGGCGGTTTGGTCGGTGGAGGCATCATCGACAAGGATGACCTCGGGCCGGATACCGGTTTGCGCAAGAGCACTCCGAACGGAGCGGAAGAGCGTTTCCTCGGCGTTGTAAGCGGCAATGACAATAGTTGCGTCAATCATCTGGTCGATTATGCTTGGATCAATGTTTTTTGCAGTATTCCGGTTTTTTCGATGAAAAGATATTCATTTTGACAGGCGCGTCGCCAGACGGGGGTGCTGCGCACCCGGATATCACAGTCATTATCCCGGCCTGGAACGCCGAATCCACAATCTTGCGAGCGGTCCAAAGCGCCTTGGATCAAGCCGATGTCTTGGTCGAGGTCATCGTGGTGGATGATGCGTCAACCGACGAGACTGCGACGGTCGTGGACCATCTTGCAAAGTCGGATCCGCGGGTAACGTTGCTTTGCCAGCCCGAGAACAAAGGGCCTGCTGCGGCTCGCAATCGCGCGTTGGAGGCAGCCAAAGCGCCCTATGTAACGCCCTTGGATTCTGATGATTTCATGGACGAGGGCCGACTGGCACGGCTTTTCGATCTTGCGCATAGCGGGCCTTGGGATGTCGTGGCAGACGATCTTTACAAGGTAGAGGCCGGGTCTCCTGATGCGTCCCGGGATCGGCTTTGGTCGACGGAAGGGATCGGGATTCAGCCCGTGGATCTGCCATTTTTCGTCCGGGGGAACCTATCCGCGCTTCATGGCAATCGAGGAGAGTTGGGGTTTCTGAAGCCGTTGATCTCGAAGACGTTCCTGGATCGCCATGGCATCCGGTACGATGAGGAGATGCGGCTTGGAGAAGACTATCTGCTCTATGCAACCGCCTTGGTTCGGGGCGCTCGGTTCTGCCTTACGGATCCTGCGGGGTATGTGGCTGTGGTGAGGCCGGACTCGTTGAGCGGTAATCACCGGGCAAGGGATCTGGGGGCGCTTGTTCAGGCTGACAGGCAGTTGCTTGGGATCGTGGACGATGATCCGGCTGCGCGCGCCTTGATCGAGCGACACAAGCTCGAGACATGGAAGCGGTGGGCGTGGATGCGGTTGATCGAGGCTGTGCGGACCCGCGACGGTCGAGAAGCCGTTGCCGCCTTTCGAGGTCCGCCGAGAGTTGGGCTTTCGCTGGTCGGTCGATTGATGGAACAGGCTTATCTTCGAACGGCGCGTCGACTGACGAAAAGGGTTTCGCGATGACCGAGCAAATCAGGTGGGGCATCATTGGTGCCGGCAATATCGCGACTCAGTTCGCGTCGGACCTTGTTCATAGTGAAACTGGCGTTCTGGGGGCGGTTGCTTCTCGGTCCGGTGACCGTGCGCAGCAGCTTGCCGATGGACATGACGGGTGCCGCGTTTTCACCGACTACGAAGAGCTGTGCCGCGCTGAGGATATCGACGCCGTCTATGTCGCGACACCGCCCGGTCTGCATCGGACCCATGCCGTGATGGCCCTGGCAGCGGGAAAACCTGTTCTTTGCGAAAAGCCGTTTGCCGGGACCCTTGAAGATGCTCTTGCCATCGAAAGCGCCGCTCGAGCCAATGGCACGTTCTGCATGGAGGCGATGTGGACGCAGTTTCTTCCGGGCCTTCGCGATGCTGTTGCAAGGGTGGAAAGCGGCGAGCTGGGCGCGTTGGTCCATCTTCACGTCACGCTTGGCTTTCCACGGGGTGAGCGGGCGGGCGATGCGATCACCGATCCACATCTGGGAGGCGGAGCGCTGACAGATCTGGGGTGCTACTGCATTTCGATGGCGGAAACGTTCATGGGTCAGGCGGCTTTGGGGTCGAGTCACGCAACCAGATCGTCGAGCGGGTCCGTCCGGTCTGTGTCGGCCCACCTCAATCACGCGGTCGGTACGTCGTCTTTTGTGGCCAGCCATGAGGCGGAGTTTCGCAATACGTTGGAGCTTTCTGGAACAAGAGGGCGGTTGACGATCGGTGCTCCGTTCATTGGTGCCGACCGCATCCGCTGGAAATCTGTGAAGCTGCGGTCGGAACCGGTCAATCCGGCTCCTGCGGGTCTGAAAGCGAAGCTGCGGGATTCCGCGATCGGGCCGCTTCTGAAACAGGGGCGTGCGCTTGTCAGTCCAGAGGATGGTCGACAGGCGCGCTATTCCTATCCGGGAACCGGACTTCAGTTTCAGGCCGATGAGGTTGCCCGATGCATCCGGGACGGGATGACCGAAAGCCGTGTCAGACCGCTTAGCTCGACGCTGTCCGTGATGAGGCTGATCGATGAGATCGGTAAAACCGATCCTGATGAATAAGGCCGCATGTGCGGCATAGATGTGGCACATTGTGCACAGGTTACGGTAAGAACAGACCGTTTCACGCCGTAACACGGCAGCTTGTTTACAAGAGGTTAAGGAAGCATTAACGCTTACGCTACTTCGGTAGTATTTTTGCCGATTTTGAGCGGTTGAATATGTTTTTGGGGGAAGATTGATGTCTTTTTTTGGACACCCGGTGCGTCGGGAAGGACGAAATACGCTTGCTGCTGAGCGCGATGTCCACAAGCTGATCACATGTCAGCAAACGCGAAAGCCTTTTGGAACACCTCTATCTCAGCTTGGTAAGCGAAGCATGGATCTCTGCTTTGCGTTGATGATGCTTGTCCTTTTCGCGCCCGTTCTTGTCACGATCAGCCTTTGCCTGCTCGCCAAGGGTCAGCGCAGCCTCTTCTACCAGCACAAGCGCATCGGAAAGGATGGCAGCGAGTTTGGATGTTTCAAATTCCAGACCATGGTTCCCGATGCGGATCGTGTTCTTGAGGAGTTGATCGAGAGCGACGAGAGCATTCGCAAGGAATGGGCCGAGACCAGAAAGCTGAAAGCTGATCCTCGGATCGTGCCTGGTATCGGGGCTTTTCTGAGAGCATCGAGCCTTGATGAGCTTCCGCAGCTGTTCAACATCCTGCGGGGCGACATGAGCCTCGTCGGTCCTCGTCCGGTGACAAAAGATGAGCTGGATGTCTATTACGGTGTCTTCAAGCGTCACTATCTGTCAGTGAAGCCCGGCCTGACCGGACCCTGGCAGCTTGGCGGTCGGTCCGATACATCTTACGATGAACGCGTGAGGCAGGACACCTGGTATGTCGAGAACGCGACTTTGATGACGGATCTGAGCATTTTTGCCAGAACGGTCAGCATGTTTCTGACAGCGCGCCTTAAGGGGTCGTGCTGAACCGCCCTGTCTTTTCCTGACGCGGACTAGTTCGTGGCGATGGAAGACCGGGCGGTCTTTCTAGCCGTGATGAACCGGAAATAGAGAAGCGTGAACGGGCCATTCAGAACCCAGGCGAGCATGATGCCAAACAGGATCGATCCTCCCATGGCAACTGATAGCGATACAGAAAGCGTCGTAGCCAGAACCAATGGTATAATCAGGTTCATCAAACGGAGCCTGTTACCGGCGCCTGCATCTTCCTGCTCGAAGTCTCCCCACTTCTCAGTCATGAGTTTTAGTCTTTCTTTTTTCGCCAACTGTGCAACTTCAACCCATTATGCTTACAATTTCGGCGATAAAAGGCCGAGATCGTGTCACTTGTCATGAGAGTTTGTGTCGGCATCTGCACATTTCAACGCGTCAGCTTGTCCACAACCCTTGAGAGCATTGCCAAACAGAAACTACCCCAGGATGTCAAGCTTTCTGTAGTCGTGGCCGATAATGACAGCGAATCGCTCTTGTCAGATGGCCTTTCCCACCTTGCTGGCGCTTTGGGGCTGGATCTGACCTATGTTCATGCCCCTGCCCGCAACATCTCGATTTCGCGCAATGCGTGTCTTGATAATGCGAACGGCAGCTATCTGGCCTTCATCGACGATGACGAAATTGCAGACCCTTCTTGGATTGCACGCCTTTTGGATGCCGCGCGATCAAGCGGTGCGGGCGTTGTGTTTGGACCTGCGCATGCTGTCTACCCGGAATCTGCACCTGCGTGGATTCGGGATAACGACTTTCACTCGAACCGTCCGACAACGCGAGATGGTGTGGTCGAGACAGGATATTCCAGCAATGCCCTTCTCGATCTGAGGGATCCAAAGGTCGCTGAGACCCGGTTCGATCTTTCGTTCGGGCGGACGGGGGGAGAGGATATCGACTTTTTCTTCCGCCTTCATCAGAAGGGGGTTCCTATGGTGATCGCGGATGAAGCGCGCGTGCGTGAGCCTGTCGACCCCAAGCGTCTATCTCTTAAGTGGTTGCTGCGGCGCAAGTTCGCGGCTGGAAAGATCTATGGGCACTGCGCCACTGCGACCCGGTCTGCAAAAGAGGTCCCGCTGCGTCTTGGGAGTGCTGTGAAAGCGCTTTATTGCGGTATCCGAGCTGTCCCATCGGCAAGAAGCCGGACCCGTTTGGCATTTTGGGTCATGCGATCCAGCTTTCACTTCGGGGTCTTCTTCGGCACCCTCTCACCGCCTCAACGCGAGGCGTATGGCGGCGACTCATCGAAATGACGGATGACATTCGAACTGTTGTGATCTTCTACGACGGCTTCGAAGCTCAGGCGATTGACCGTCCTTTTGGGCGCGCTCGGTCCTGGACCCGGGGCCGTCTACGGGCAGCCTATCGCACGGTTCGCAGGAAGCAGCTGTATACCGGGTACTATACCGCATTTCTGAATCTGGTTCAGAGCCTTCGGTCGCTTGGTATCGAGGTTCGGGTGAACGACTTTGAATATGCACGGACGCATCCGGAGATGCCGATCGGGATTTCGGGATACCCGTCTGTTTTCGAGAAGGTCCAGCTTGAAAATCCGAGTGTCTTTGGACCGGGGTTTGTGCCGGATCCAAAGGATCTCGCTTCGGTTATCGAGGATTGCAACCTGAAGATCGTTACCTTGCCATCCGAATGGCCCTGCAAGATCTGGCGCCCCGCCTTTGGAGATATGATCCAACCGATGTTTGCGCCCGTTGATATTTCAGCATGGCCGGACCTGAGCAGAGCGGAGAAGTCCGTTGATGTTATCATTTACGACAAAATCCGCTGGGACCGCGAAGCCCGCACAGCAGATCTGCTCGTGCCTTTGAAAGAGCATTTGGACAAGCGCGGATTGACCTACACAGTGCTTCGGTATGGGGATCACCATCTGAGCCAGTTCAAGGAAGCGCTGAGATCCTCCCGGGCGATGATCTTTGTCTGCGAGCATGAAACCCAAGGGATCGCCTATCAGGAGGCTTTAGCCTCGGGCATCCCGGTTCTGGCTTGGGACGAGGGCAAACTCAGGGATCCGCGGCAAAGTGCGCTGGCCCCTGAGGACCTTGTCGTATCTTCCGTCCCATATTTCGATGCGCGGTGCGGGATGACGTTTCGCATCGAGACTATGGCGGACATGGTCGATCGGTTCTGGCAGAGCCGCGATGATTATAGCCCGCGGGACTATGTGGCAGAAGCGCTTAGCCCGGCCGTTGGAGCGAAGCGTTACCTTGATCTTCTGACTCTGGCGCGACGCGGCGCCTAACTAGCCGGTCATCGAGCTGACGCCGACCTGTGCCGGGCGCAGGAGACGGTCGTGCAGCATGAAGCCTTCGGCCGCAACCTGGATGATCTCGCCCGCCTTGGTGCCGGGAAGCGGTGCTTCGAACATCGCCTCGTGATGCTGCGGATCGAAGCGGTCCCCAACCTTGGGGCTGATCTGTTCGATCCCGTGTTTCTTGAAGACGTTCAGAAGCTCGCGCATCGTCAGTTCGATGCCTTCCAGAAAAGCGGCATCGACACCGTCGGGCGCGGCATCGAGAGCGCGTTTGAGGTTGTCGTAGACCGGAAGCATATCGCGAGCGAGCTTGGAGCCGCCGTAATTTTCGGCCTCGCGGCGGTCGCGGTCTGAGCGTTTGCGCGCATTTTCAGCGTCAGCCAAAGCACGCATGAAGCGGTCGCGCAGCTCGTCCCGCTCGGCGCGGATTGTCTCGAGGTCGCTTACCTTTGGTGCGTCTGGGTCTTCCTCTGCAAGCGTGTCGAGATCGACCAACTCTTCTTCCTCGAGGGCCTCGATATCATCGAGGAAGATATCTTCTTCTTTCGGGTCGGCCATATCTGCACGTCCTTCTCAACTTCGGTCCGACAACAGCTTTCCGATAAGCTGCGCGGTATAATCCACGATCGGCACGATGCGCCCGTAATTAAGCCGTGTGGGTCCGATGACACCAACCGCGCCAATGATCTTTCGATCAGCGTTCATATAGGGAGAGACCACCAGAGAGGAACCCGAAAGTGAGAAAAGCTTGTTCTCTGATCCAATGAAAATGCGCACGCCTTCCCCGTCTTCAGTCAGCTCGAGAAATTCAGCGATATCACGCTTGCGCTCGAGATCATCGAAAAGCGTCCGGATGCGGTCGATATCGAGGGCCTGATCCTCGAGAAGATTGGCGCGTCCGCGGACAATAAGGCGTTCGGTTCGCTCACCCTCGTTTTCCCAGATGGCGAGGCCCTGTTCGACAAGTGACTGCGCAAGACTATCGAGCTCCTGACGATGAGTACGGATCTCTTCGGCGATGATCGGACCGAGTTCGGACAGGGTACGACCTTCGGCCAGGGCGTTGAGGAAATTCGCCGCCTCGCGCATGGAGGACGGGGTTTGACCGGGTGGCGGTGTAAAGACGCGGTTTTCGACATGACCATCTGCGAAAACAAGCACGACGAGTGAACGGTCGGGTGCAAGAGAGACGAATTCGAGATGCTTGATCGGTGCTTCGTGCTTTGGGGTCAGGACAAGGCTGGCGCCATGGGTCACACCGGAAAGAGCAGAGCCCACCCGGTCGAGCAAAGAGGACACATCGGTTCGGTCATTGCCCAGCGTCTGATCGATCATCGAACGGTCGTCACCAGCGAGGTCGGAGATCTCGAGCAGGCTGTCAACGAACAGCCGCAAGCCGGTCTGGGTCGGCACGCGTCCGGCTGATACATGCGGGCTGTCGAGCAGGCCAAGATATTCGAGATCCTGCATCACGTTCCGGATCGTCGCCGCACTGACTTTCTCCGACAGGTGCCGCGTCAAAGTTCGGGAGCCGACGGGATCGCCAGTCTCAAGATAGCTTTCGACCAATTTGCGAAACACTTCTCGCGAGCGGTCGTCCAGTTCGGAAATGAGGGTCGGGTGATCGTTCATCGAAAGACTATGTAGCGGTGTTCAACACGGATCGGTAGGGCTGAGGTCTTGGAATGCGGCGGTGTGGCGCGTATGGCGGGCGCACGCTTTTGAGAGGAGCTGATATGCGACCTTCGGGACGAAACCTGGACCAGATGCGCGATGTATCGATCGAGACGGGCGTAACCAAACATGCGGAAGGCTCGTGCCTGATCCGGATCGGAGATACGCATGTTCTTTGCACCGCATCCGTGGATGAGAAGGTGCCACCGTTTCTGCGCAATAGCGGGCTGGGCTGGGTAACGGCGGAATACGGAATGCTGCCGCGGGCCACGACGACGCGGATGCGGCGGGAGGCCAAGAATGGACAATCGGGCCGGACGCAGGAGATCCAACGGCTGATCGGACGAAGCCTGCGAGCCGGTGTCGATCGGGTCGCTCTGGGCGAACGGCAGATCGTCGTGGACTGCGACGTCATCCAGGCCGATGGTGGAACACGCTGTGCCTCGATCTGTGGCGGCTGGGTTGCTTTGAGACTGGCAGTCAATGCATTGATGAAAGCGGGCGACGTCATTTCGGATCCGCTCGCCGAGCCGGTTTCAGCTGTCAGCTGCGGCATCTATGCCGGGCAGCCGGTTCTTGATCTTGATTATCCGGAGGACAGCGAGGCCGGTGTCGATGGAAATTTCGTGATGACCGGAGAGCGGCTGATCGAGATCCAAAGTTCGGCAGAGGGGACGACCTTCTCTCGCGAGCAATTCGACCAGCTGATGGATCTGGCGGCTAAAGGGTGTACTGAATTGATGGAAGCACAGAAAAAGGCTGCTTCATGACGCGGAAATTTGAGGGAAGCCGTTTACTGATGGCCACCCACAATATTGGCAAGCTAGAGGAGATGGCGGTTTTGCTCGCGCCATATGGTGTCGAGCTGACCTCGAACACGGATCATGGCCTGCCAGAACCAGACGAGACCGAACCGACCTTTGTCGGCAATGCACGGATCAAAGCCGAAGCTGCAGTCACGGCAACCGGTTTGCCAGCGCTGGCCGACGACAGCGGGATTGTCATCAATGGATTGGATGGACAGCCCGGCATTCATACGGCGGACTGGGCAGAGACGCCGGCGGGTCGTGATTTTCCCATGGCAATGACCAAGACATGGCAGATGCTGGAGGATCGTAAGGCTCCGTTTCCGCGCACGGCCCGTTTCTGCTGCACACTGGTGCTGGCTTGGCCCGATGGTCATTTCGAAGCGTTCGAGGGCACAATCGAAGGCCAGATCGTCTGGCCGATGCGGGGCGATCAAGGTCACGGATACGATCCGATCTTCATGCCGGACGGGTACGAAGTGACACTGGGCGAAATGAACCGTTGGGACAAAAACCGGATCAGCCATCGGGCGATGGCCGTGCAGAAATTGGTCGAGGGGTGTTTTGCTCGCTGATTGGCAGCATGGTGGCTTTGGCGTTTACGTACATTGGCCTTTTTGCGCGGCCAAATGTCCGTATTGCGACTTCAACAGCCACGTCGTTGACCGCGTGGATCAGGATCGTTGGCGACGTGCCCTGGTATCGGAAGTCGAACGAGTTGCCGCATTGGTGCCCGGTCGAGCTGTCTCGACGGTCTTTTTCGGAGGCGGCACACCAAGCCTGATGCCGCCCGAGACAGTGGGAGCTGTCCTTGACGCAATCCGAGCGAGCTGGTCCGTGTCCAATGACCTTGAGGTGACACTGGAGGCCAACCCCACGTCAGCGGAGGCAACGAAGTTTCGCGATTTCGCGGATGCGGGGGTCAACCGCGTTTCCGTAGGCCTTCAAGCGCTCAACGACACGGATCTAAAGATGCTGGGCCGTCTTCACACCGCAAAGGAGGGTCTGGCTGCTTATGACCTCGCAAGGTCGGTCTTTCCCCGCGTGAGTTTCGATCTGATCTATGCGCGCCAGCATCAAAGCCTGGGGGATTGGCAGGCAGAGCTGGAAGAGGCCTTAGCTCTTACGCCTGACCACCTTTCCCTATACCAGCTGACCATTGAGGATGGGACAGCCTTCAAGAGGCGGCATGATGCAGGAGGTCTTTCCGGGCTGCCAAGCGAAAACCTGGCCGCCGATCATTATGAGCTGACTCAGGACCTTTGTGGCGCTGCAGGTTTGCCGGCCTATGAGGTGTCAAATCATGCGAGACGGGGATATGAGGCACGGCATAATCTGATCTATTGGCGAAGCGGAGACTATGCAGGCATCGGTCCGGGTGCGCATGGCCGCCTGACGCTACCCAACGGACGCTTTGCCACGGTAGCAGAGCCCGCGCCGGGCCTGTGGTTGAACCACGTCGAAATGTCTGGCAGGGGAGATATCGTAACCGAGCCGTTGGATAGCCATGATCGGCAGGTTGAGTTGCTCATGATGGGCTTGAGGACCCTGGACGGTGTCAGTCTGGATCGAATGCACGGCAACTCTGATTTATTCAATAATAAAATCAATGACTTATGCGATCTTGGCCTATTGAAACGCGATGGCTCGATGCTACGAGCGTCGGAGAGTGGGCGGCTGTTACTGAATACTGTGTTGCACGAACTGACGGCCTGTCTTTAACCGCGACTAAGCAGGCTGAGCAGATCATCGAGCTGGTCCAGGGATTTGTATTGAAGGGTGACTTTGCCGTCCTCAGGTGTCTTTCCACGGACAATCTGGACCGGCATGTTGAGTTGCGCTGACAAGTCTTCCTCAATCCGGCGCGTGTCGGCGTCTTTGGTGACTACCTTCTTTGCCGGCTTCGGGGCGGTCTTTCTTTGTCCATTGGCCAATGTCTCGGTTGCTCTTACGGATAGTCCGTCTCTGACCACACGGCGAGCGAGAGCCTCAGGATCGTTTGCCGTAATCAACGCCCTTGCATGCCCGGCCGATATATCTCCTTTATTTACAAGCGCTTGGACAGAGTCAGGGAGCCCAAGAAGACGCATCAGATTGGCAATATGGCTTCTGCTTTTGCCCAGAATTCTTGAAAGCTCTTCCTGGGTATGACCAAAGCGTTCGATCAATTGCTTATATCCGGCGCCCTCGTCTATCGGGTTCAGCTCAGATCGCTGAATGTTTTCTATGATCGCCAGTTCCAGCGTCTCGGTGTCGTCAAGCTCTCTGATGACAACGGGCACCTTATGAAGCTGAGCCAGTTGAGCGGCGCGCCAGCGACGTTCACCCGCGACGATCTGGTATCCATCATTGAGAGGTCGGACGATAATCGGCTGGATGATACCCCTCTGCCGGATGGAGTCGGCCAGCTCCTCCAAGCTGTCCTGATCGAACATACGGCGCGGCTGATCGGGGTTGGGATGAATCTTCTCGATCGGCAATTGGCCGTCTGCCGTGCCAGGGGTTTCTGTTTCTGGCGGCAATTCTGCCATCAGAGCCGACAATCCGCGACCGAGCCCTCTTGTCTTACCTGGCTTGGCCATCACGCAGCCCCTTCCTGCAGAGCTTTTTGCTTAGTTTTGCGTCGGCCGATGAGCTCTGCCGCAAGCGCCCGATAAGATTGAGCCCCACGTGACTGACCATCATATTGAAGGACCGGCATCGAAAAGGACGGAGCTTCGCTAAGGCGCACATTTCTTGGGATAACCGTTTCAAAGACTAGATCACCCAATGTATCCCGGGCATCGAAATCCACCTGTTGAGCCAGCCGATTGCGGCCATCGAACATCGTCATGACAATGCCCTCGATCCTAAGGTCCGGATTGGCGGATGCGCGGATCTCCCGGACGGTCAGCATAAGCTGCGACAGGCCCTCTAACGCAAAAAATTCGCTTTGAAGCGGCACCAACAGGCTATCGCTCGCAACCATGGCATTAAGGGTCAAAAGGTTGAGCGAAGGCGGGCAATCGATCAGGACAAGATCGATCTTTTCCCTCCAGGCTTCATCAAAGCTCAAGGCAGACCGGAGGAGAAAGATCCTATCTTTCCGGTCCATAAAGTCGATATCAGCAGAGCTCAGATCGGTCGTCGAAGGAATGATCCACATATTTTTAACGTTCGTCGGTTGCATCCCCTCATTGATGGAGACATCGCGACTTAGAACATCATAGGTCGTTTTTTCCCGTTTATCCGGGCCAATGCCCAATCCGGTGGACGCATTTCCTTGCGGATCAAGGTCAAGAACGAGGATCTTGTAGCCCTGCTCTGCAAGTGCAGCGGCGAGATTCACTGCGGTCGTAGTCTTTCCGACGCCACCTTTCTGGTTCGCGACAGAAATCACTCTCGGTTCAGGTCGGTCAGATAGATCAGACACGTTCAAGAGCTCCGATTTGAAGAATTACGCCCTCCCTATCGGTGGTACTTTGATGCTGCTCGAGATGGAAGGTCCAATGCTTTCTTGCGGCCACTATCTCTGCCTCTGCTGACTTCCCTTTTAGAAAGAGTGCCTTACCATTAGGCGCCATATGCCGATGTGATGCCTTTAAGAGGTCTTCCAGCGGTGCTAACGCTCTTGCCGACACGATATCGGCCCTAAGCGAATCGATGCTTTCAATACGATCAGCATATATCGCCGCCGGGATCCCGAGTTTGATCGCCGTACTCTTCAAAAACGCCGCTTTTCGCTTATCGCTTTCGACGAGACTGACCTTACCTGGCGTGTGCTTTTCGACCATGAGCGCCGCCAAGACTAGACCGGGAAAGCCGGCGCCGGAACCAAAATCAGCATAGTGACCTACCCCTTTAACGAAAGAGAAAAGCTGAGCCGAGTCGGCGACGTGGCGCTTCCAGATATCAGCCTCTGTCGCCCGTCCGATCAAATTGATCTTCTGATTCCACTTGAGCAACTCATCTACGTAACCCGCCAAAATTGGTGATGTTTCACGTGAAACATTCACTTGTTACGAAGCCTTCTGTCGCTCATGGCCTCTAATCTTGGCCAAGATGAGCGTAAGCGCAGCTGGGGTTATGCCCTCCACTCGGCTCGCTTGTGATATATTTGCGGGGCGAGCTTTCGAAAGCTTTTCCTTCAGCTCGTTCGAAAGACCCTCGATTGACCCAAATGACAAGCTGTTTGGGATCAGGATGTTCTGATCCCGCTGAAGCGCCTCGAGGTCTTTTGCCTGACGTTCAAGATAAGGCGCGTAGGAAGCTTCTCTCTGAAGCTGCCTCAGAGCCCAGGGTTCTATATCAGAGAGCGAAGGAGCCAGCTTTGCCACAGTCTCTAGATCGATACCTCTTAGACCAAGCGCCTCAAGGACTGTTCTTTTAGGGCCGTCCGCGTTCAATACAGCGCCAGCCTTTGCATATTCTCGTGCCGATAGGAGAACACCTGATAGCTTGGTTTTCGCGATCGAAAGATAATTCAGCTTATTCTGGAAGGTCGACCACTGAGGATCCGGGACTATTCCAGCATCCCGTCCGATCTGAGTAAGCCGTTGATCAGCGTTATCGGCTCGAAGATGAAGGCGAAATTCAGCGCGGGAGGTGAACATTCTGTAGGGCTCCTGAACCCCACGAATTGTAAGATCATCAATCATGACCCCGATATAGGATTGATGTCTCTCAAAGATAACCGAGTCCTTGTCGGACACCTTCAGGGCTGCATTCAAACCCGCGACAAGACCTTGAGCTGCGGCTTCTTCATACCCAGTCGTCCCGTTTATCTGACCCGCAAAAAAGAGTCTGGCGATATCCGGCAGCTCAAGCGTCGCCGTAAGTGATCGAGGGTCGAAGTAATCATACTCGATCGCATAACCAGGTTGAGTGATTGTCGCGCTTTCCAATCCGCGAATAGACCTGACGTAGAGAAGCTGTATATCCTCAGGAAGGGAGGTCGAGATACCGTTCGGGTAGACGACATCACTCTTTAATCCTTCTGGTTCAAGAAAAATCTGATGAGAGGTTTTATCCGCAAACCTGATGATCTTATCTTCGATCGATGGACAATAACGGGGTCCTTTCCCAGCGATATGGCCACCGTACATCGCTGATTTTGAAAGGTTTTCTCGTATAATTTCATGCGTTTGATCGTTCGTCTCTGTAATACCGCAATCGACCTGAGGGCATTGCAACGAAGTCGTCGAATTTGAGAAAAACACCGGGACGTCATCGCCCGCCTGACGTTCTAAGGCCTCCCAGTCAATCGTTCTGCTCAAAAGCCGAGGCGGTGTTCCGGTTTTTAGCCGGCCTTGCGGCAGGCTTAACTCTGCCAAACGATCCGCCAGGCACGTAGACGCATTGTCATTATACCGTCCGCCTTCAAAGCTCTTATCGCCGACATGAACGACTCCACGAAGAAATGTCCCAGCGGTGAGGACAACGGCGTCCGCAGGAAGCACGCTGTCGTCAGATAGACGAACACCGCGAATACATCCGTTCTCGATCTGTAGGTCCGTGACTTCGCCTTCGACTACAGTCAAGTTCTGCTGAGCTTCAATGATCCGGTGTACCGCGGCCGCATACCGCTCCCGATCAGATTGTGCTCGGGGCCCCTGAACAGCTGGGCCTTTTGACCGATTTAGAAGCCGAAACTGGATGCCGGCGTAATCAGCGGCATGCGGCATGATACCGCCAAGGGCATCAATCTCGCGAACCAGATGTCCTTTGCCAATCCCTCCGATCGCGGGGTTGCACGACATCTTACCCAGATCACTGAACGACATCGTGACGAGTACCGTGGAAACTCCTGCTCGCGCGGATGCACAAGCAGCCTCAACACCTGCGTGACCGCCACCGATGACAATAATCTGCCGTTGATGTTTCACGTGAAACCTCATTTCCCAATACAGAAAGAGCTGAAGACATCATCTAGCACATCATCCGGGGTGACGCGACCGATCAGCTTGTCGAGCATGAACAGGGTAGACCTGATATCTTCAGTGACGAGTTCCTCATCCATCTTTGTCTCAATCCTATTTAGCACCGCCCCGAGCATATGAGACGCATCATGTAGGGCATCTATATACCGCTCTCGAAGAAGCAATTGCTCGCCGAGTTTTCCGGCCTCCAGCCTCTCAAGGACAGCATCAATGAGCTCGGGAAGGCCTTCGCCTGTCAGGCCTGATACGGATAGATCCGCGGTCTGACCCAGGTCAGCTTTTGCTCCGACTTGAAGGTCTTGGGATCGGGGAGGAAGTGACATATCCCCACTCTGATCACCAAGGTAGATCCTGACATCCGCAGTTTTCGCAGCAGATATCGCTCTTTCAATCCCGATCGTCTCTACTTCATCAACTGAGGACCGCAGACCAGCCGTATCCATGAGGCGGATGGGGACCCCATGCCAGTCAAGTACGGTCTCGACAATGTCGCGTGTCGTGCCTGGAATAGGCGTCGTAATTGCGATATCCCGTCCAACTAAAGCATTGACTAAGGTCGATTTTCCGCTGTTTGGAGGTCCGATGATAACGACTGAATAGCCGTGTCGTAGACGATCTGAATTGGCAGAGGCCGATAGGATTGCTTCGATCCCTAGCTTTACGCTTGAGATGAGGTCTTTCACCTCGGCCCACACATCCGAGGGGATATCCTCGTCCGAAAAATCAATGGTCGCCTCGAATAGCGAAAGGCCTTTTATGAGATGCGCGCGCCAGAGATCTATCTTGTCAGACAAGCGGCCTGAGAGAAGCGACATCGCTTTTTGGCGTTGTAGCTCGGTTTCAGCATCGATCAGGTCGCCAAGCGCTTCGACCTGCACGAGATCCAACTTGTCGTTCTGCAGCGCGCGCCTGGTGAACTCACCAGGATCGGCAAGCCGGAGATCCTCGACCAGACCCAACTCATGCAGAAGATCCTTAACCACGGCGATGCTGCCATGGCATTGGAACTCGACAACATCCTCACCGGTGAAACTATCTGGTCCAGGGAAAGACAGAAGAAGTCCGCGGTCGATCACTTGTCCGGTTGATCGGAAGAAAGACCTCAGCGACATCGCGCGGCCCAAGGGTCGCTGCCCTGTTATGAGGCCCGCAGCATCAAAGGCTTTCGGTCCCGACACCCTGATGATCGAAACACCAGCCTTACCGGGCGCCGTCGCCTGCGCGAAGATCGTCGTCACGACATCCTCGAATCCGCCCTCAGGCGTTCATGGAATCGAAGAAATCCGAGTTGCTTTTCGTCTGTTTGAGCTTCGAGATTAGAAACTCAATCGCATCGGTCGTCCCCATTGGATTGAGAATACGCCGAAGGACATAGGTCTTCTGAAGGTCGTTCTTGTCGACAAGAAGATCTTCCTTCCGGGTTCCGGATTTGAGGATGTCCATCGCCGGGAAGACACGCTTATCCGCAACCTTGCGATCCAGGACAATCTCGGAGTTACCGGTGCCCTTGAACTCTTCGAAGATAACCTCGTCCATCCGGCTGCCGGTATCGATGAGGGCCGTTGCGATTATCGTGAGAGAGCCACCTTCTTCTATGTTCCGTGCGGCACCGAAGAAACGCTTCGGACGCTGAAGCGCGTTCGCATCCACACCACCGGTGAGGACTTTACCCGAGGACGGCACGGTCGTGTTGAAAGCACGACCGAGACGCGTGATCGAATCGAGGAGGATGACGACGTCTCGCTTATGTTCAACGAGACGTTTCGCCTTCTCGATCACCATTTCGGAAACGGCAACGTGGCGCGTTGCAGGTTCATCAAAAGTCGAGCTGACAACCTCGCCCTTAACGGAACGCTGCATATCGGTGACTTCTTCGGGCCGCTCATCGATGAGCAGGACGATCAGATAACATTCCGGATGATTTGCCTCGATCGAAGACGCAATATTCTGAAGCAGCACCGTCTTACCCGTGCGCGGAGGCGCGACGATCAGCGAGCGCTGTCCTTTTCCAATGGGTGCGACAAGATCGATGATCCGGGCAGACCGGTCCTTGATCGTCGGATCCTCGATCTCCATCGTCATCCGCTCATCAGGGTAGAGCGGTGTCAGATTGTCGAAGGCAACCTTATGCTTTGCTTTCTCCGGCTCTTCGAAGTTGATCTTTTCAACTGCAACAAGGCAGAAATATCGTTCGCTGTCATTAGGCTCTCGAATGACGCCTTCGACCGTATCGCCGGTCCGCAAGGAAAACTGCCGGATCATGTCCGGGGACACATAGATATCGTCAGGTCCCGGAAGATAGTTTGCCTCGGGCGACCGCAAGAAGCCGAACCCGTCCTGAAGAACTTCGAGCACTCCGTCACCACCGATGACCCACTCGTCCTCTGCACGTTCTTTGAGGATCGAGAACATCATCTCGCCCTTGCGCATCGTCGACGCGTTTTCAATCTCAAGCTCCTCTGCCATGGACAGAAGATCTTTCGGGCTTTTCGCCTTGAGGTCAGCGAGGTTTAGGCGGTTATCACTCATGGACAGAGATCCTTGCGCGCAGAGCGCGGCAGATATTGGGCTATGACAGCTGGAACAAACACCAGGACTGGCGTTGGAGATCTCAGATAGGAATTTCCGGACGCGGAGTCAATCAGAACCAGACAGGTCGCACGATGACAGAGATTACGATGATGATCATCAGAACGGTAGGCACCTCATTCGCGATCCGGTAGCCGCGACCACTGATCGTATTGGTGCCGGCCAAAAGCTCCTTGCGCTTCTTGGAAAGCCAGCCGTGATATCCTGTCATGAGAATAACCGCGACTGTCTTCAACCAGGGCCAGGCCGCGGCCCAGTCGATCGCGCCTGGGGTTGCGACCATCAAAAGACCAAAGATCCAGGTTGAGATCATGGCAGGGGTCATAATGGCTTTCAGAAGACGGCGTTCCATCGTCTGGAACATCTCTTCGGTCTTCGAACCCGGCTCTACCTCTTCTACGTGATAGACGTAGAGGCGCGGCAGATAGAAGATCGCTGCCATCCACGCGATGGCAGAGATGACATGCAATGCTTTCAGCCAAGGATAGATCTCGATCAGCATGTTCGACCTTCTAGGCAGAGCCTCCTTATATAAATAAGTATATAAAGAGAGATAGGTTATGTAGGCAGCTCAAGATCTGTGGATCATTGAGATATTCAGCATTTACTCTCATCTGTTCGGGCTGTGTGCAAACAGATTTCGGGAGTAGGATAGAATTCCTCCATCTTATTTTACTCAACTAAATCAATGATTTGACAAAATATGGGGCCGTGTTTGCTTGTGGATGAAGTGTGGGACATCAGGCGGCGACTACGCTTTATTCACAAGATAGGTGCCATCCTTTTCGGCGGTGCATATCTCAAGATAAAAGTTTGCGAGATCTCTGTCTTTGGATCGAAGACGGCTTGGCAAGGGTGTTTGTCCCGCGGATCAGGTTGATCTCTCCGTCAGTTTCCCACAGATCTATCCCATGCCACGTCCAATCGTCCTTGCATCCTCCTCTGCCATTCGAAGCCAGTTACTTTCTCAAGCAGGTGTGGCGCATGAGGTTTTTCCTGTCCGGGTAGATGAAGCGACCATCCGGGACTCCATGCTTGCAGAAGCTGCACCTCCTCGGGACATTGCGGACAAGCTGGCTGAGTTGAAAGCTCTCAAAGCGGCGAGGTCCTTCCCCGATGCCGTTGTGATCGGGGCTGATCAGGTCCTCGATCTTGAAGGAAAGCTTTACAGCAAGGCGGCCGATCAAGAAGAGGCGATACGACATCTAAACGATTTTCGCGGCCGCCGGCACAAGCTTCTCTCCGCTTCGGTAATTGTCGTTGGAGGTGAATTGGTCTGGCGCCATATCGGCATGGCTCAGATCACGATACGGGATGCATCTGATGCGTATCTTGAGGCCTATGTTGCACGGAACTGGGATCAGATCCGGCATTCCGTCGGCTGCTATCAGATCGAAGGAGAAGGCGTTCGGCTCATGTCTCAGGTGAGCGGTGATTACTTCTCGGTTCTGGGTTTGCCCCTAATCGAGCTTCTGTCTTATCTCACGTTGAGAGGGGACATAGACGGATGATCGAAAAGATCCCATCGGCCGGCGTCCTCGGATCTCCTGTCGGTCATTCGAAGTCTCCGATCCTTCACGGTCATTGGCTAGAGCGACATCAGTTAGCGGGTCACTATATTCCGCTTCATGTTGAGGTGGACGATTTTGAGCATGTCATCCAGACCTTGCCGAAGATGGGGTTTGTCGGTGTAAACGTCACCGTCCCTCATAAGATTCGAGCGCTTTCGGTTGCTGATACGTCGTCAGCCTTTGCCGACCGTATCGGCGCCGCGAATATGCTGACCTTTCTTCCAGATGGTCAGATCCATGCGGAAAACAGCGATGGCTACGGATTTCTGTCCCACCTCAAGAACTCGGCGCCCAATTGGTGCAGCCAAGACGAGCCCATCCTGATTCTAGGTGCTGGCGGCGCTGCCCGTGCAGTTGTAGCGGCTCTTGTTGAGGACGGCGCGACAGATATCATGATAAGCAACCGAACATCATCGAGTGCGGAAGACCTTGCAAAGCAGACCAGCTGTTCGACTGTGGCTTGGGATGAGGTCGCATTGGTTCTTTCGAACGCTCAGACCATCGTGAACACGACGTCCCTCGGGATGATTGGCATGCCGCCGCTGTCTTTCGATTTAAGCGGTTTGAGGAAGGGGCAGATCGTCATGGATCTGGTTTACGCTCCCCTTGAAACAGAGCTTCTTGCACGTGCGAAAGAGGCCGGATGCACAGCGGTCGATGGGCTTGGCATGCTCCTTCACCAAGCGGTCCCGGGTTTTGAGAAGTGGTTCGGCATCAAGCCGGAAGTGGATGCGGATCTCAGAGCCGCAGTTCTAAAATGAGCATCCTACTCGGTTTGACCGGCTCGATCGCGACGGGGAAAAGCACGACGGCCAAAATCTTTGCGGAGGCGGGCGTGCCGGTTTGGGATGCGGATGAGGCCGTTCACCGGCTCTATGCCAGAGGAGGTGAGGCGGTTGAGCCCATCGAAGGGGCATTTACGGATGTCGTAACAGATGGGGCCGTTGATCGAGAAAGGTTGAGAGACCAGCTCGAAAAGGATCCAGCCGCTTTTGATCGGCTGAATTCGATTGTCCATCCTCTGGTTCAGGACGACCGTAAGGCATTCATCAAACGCCATGACGAGAGGGTTCTTCTTTTCGACATCCCGCTCCTGTTCGAAACCAAGGCCGAGACGGCCTTTTACAAGGTTGTCCTGACGACCATCGATGCCCAAGAGCAACGCCGACGCGTTGTGTCCCGGCGCTCTATGAGCGAAGATCAACTCGAGCTAATCCTTGGCAGGCAGATCCCTGATCGTGAGAAGCGGAAGAGGGCGGATTATGTCATTGAGACATGGAGTATGGTCCATGTCAGGCGGCGCGTGAAAGATATTCTGGACGAGGTTTCAAAAGATGCGTGAGATCGTTCTCGATACCGAGACCACCGGGTTCGAACCAGCGGATGGAGACCGCATCGTTGAAATCGGTGCCGTCGAGTTGCTGAACCATGTTCCAACGGGGCGGACCTATCACCAATATATCAATCCCGAGCGGTCGATGCCGAAAGAGGCCTTCGAGGTTCATGGTCTCGGAGATGATTTCCTGAGGGACAAGCCTGTCTTCGCAGATATCGCCGCAGCTTTCGTCGAATTCGTGGGTGACGATAAACTCATCATTCACAATGCCGCCTTCGACATGAAGTTTCTCAATGCAGAGCTGGGGTGGCTCGACAGACCGCTACTGCCGATGGAGCAAGCCATTGATACGCTTGGGATTGCCAGACGCCGGTTCCCGGGTGCACCAGCCTCGCTCGACGCGCTCTGCCGACGGTTCGGGATCGATAACTCATCCCGAACCCTGCATGGTGCCTTGCTCGACAGCGAGATCTTGGCGGAGGTCTACCTTGAGCTGATCGGAGGAAAGCAGCCTGGGCTGGTTCTGTCTCCCGAGACGAAAAAGACCGAAAAAACCGTCGATGACACCTGGCGTGCGATGCCTCGGCAAACACCGCTTCCATCCAGGCTGACGGAAGAGGAAGCCGCGTCCCATCGATCCTTTGTCGAACAGATGGGAAGCGGCTCTTTGTGGGTCGGTAAGACTTAGACTTCGGCGGTCTTCTGTTCCTCGGTCCGGCGTGCGATTTCCTGACGGTAAAGCGCAAGAAAATCGATCGGTTCGAGGTTGAAAGGCGGAAAGCCACCATCCCGGGTCAGATCGCTGACGATCCGGCGAAGGTAGGGGAACAGAAGCCGTGGGCACTCGATAAGCAGATAAGGATGAAGCTGCGCCTCGGGCAAACCTTCGATCATGAAGATACCGGCATACTCGATCTCAAGCAGGAAGAGCTGATCGCCCTTGTCCTTTGCCTTCGATGAAACGGTTAGCTTGATGATGACTTCATATTGATTGTCCGCACCGCGCTTTCGCGCATCGAGCTTTACCTGGACTTGAATCTCTGGAGTAACCTCTCCCGTGACGCCCTTTTGTGCCATGACGTTTTCGAACGACATGTCGCGCGTGTATTGCGCAAGAATGCGCTGACGGATCTCGACTTGCTGAACCTGTTGAGGATCGGTCGTTCCGTTGGGTGCCTGAGGTGTCGTGTCACTGCCGTTTTCGGCCATCGGGATGCTCCAGAAATGATTTCGCGCCCTGTTAACAGAGCGCAAGGGGCATCTTCAATGGCGTGTCCAGCCGGATGGGTGATGTGTCGGTTTATGTTCGGGCGGAACTTCGGTGAATTCCCCGTCGATGATCCCGCTGTCACGGGCCGACGGTCTGGATTGTGCCGCCGTCTTCGCCTCAAAGATCTGAACGCGATTTCTCAGTATCTCGAAGAGTTTGCGCTGGACGAAAGGCGTCAGAAGGGCGATCCCGACCGTATCGGTAAAAAAGCCCGGCGTGAGCAAAAGCGCTCCGGCAACAAGCACCATTGCGCCGGTGATCAGCGGTCTGGACGGGTCCGAAAACTCGGACATCGAGTGTCGAAGAGCGGTCAAGGCCTCACGCCCCTGACGTCGTACCAGGTAGGTTCCAAGAACGGCGGTCAGCACAACAATGAGAAGGGTCGAGGGCGTTCCGATCCACGACCCAACCTGAAGGAAGAGGAAGATCTCAACGATCGGGATCACGATAAAAAGGATCAAAAGCGGCATGCCGTTCTCCAGTTGGCTCTGCTGGCCGGTGGACGTGGCCTGTTACACGTCCTAGATAAGATCATATCATCCCGTTTCTATAGCCCGAGTTGAAAGAGCCCATCCATGAACTCTCCCATCCTTCAGCTGCTTGTCCTTGCAGGAATAGCTGTATTCCTGATTCTGCGGCTTCGGAGTGTTCTGGGAACGCGCGAGGGTTTCGAGAAGCCGCCTTTGCCGGTTGAGCGTGATGCCCGGCCACGCCGCCGCGACTTTGAAGTGATCGAAGGCGGGCCGGATCACGACATCACCGATCATGTTCCCGAAGACAGCGAATCCGCGAAGGCGCTGGCGTCGATGAAGGCAGCCGAACCGACATTCAACGTCAGCGAGTTTCTCAGTGGTGCGCGTGGTGCCTATGAGATGATCCTGATGGCGTTTGAGAAGGGAAATCTTTCCGAGATCAAGGACTTGCTGTCAGACGAGGTCTACGAATCTTTTGCGCATGTCGTTGAGCAGCGCGAGCGCGAGGGACTCACGATCGAGGCGACTTTCATCGGTGTCAGCGATGTGTCTTTGAAAGAGGCAACATTCGAGCCTGATACGAAAACGGGTGAGATCACGATGCGCTTCATTGGCGAAATGACCAGCCTTGTTCGCGATCGCGGAGGTGATGTGATCGAGGGAAGTGAGACCGAGATCAAGCGCCAACGCGATGTCTGGACATTTGCACGCGCAATGGGATCGGACGATCCGAACTGGACGTTGGTCGCCACCGGCGAATGAAACTCCTCTCTGTCCTGGCAATGTGCCTTGGGACCGTGACCATGGCAGAGACCCAGATCACCCAGCTTGACTTCGCCGATCTCGATGGGTGGCCAGATGACAATCATGACGCTGCTTTGTCTGTTTTCACGGAAACGTGCTCGATCCGTCGCGATGCGGATTGGCGGACACTGTGTGATCTGGCCAAGAGCGCTTCGGATGCTCGGGCTTTCTTCGAAAAGCACTTCCTGCCTCTTTTGATCGAGGATGGAACGGAGATGCTCTTCACCGGGTATTTTGAGCCTGAAGTCGAGGGCTCCCTCGAACGTGGTGGCCGTTATCTTTACGCACTTTACGCCAAGCCGCCAGAGATCGAGCCCGGGACCCCGTGGCTGACCCGCAGAGAGATTGAATTTGGTGGCGTTCTCGAGGATCGAGGACTGGAACTTGCTTGGCTCACCGATCCGGTTGATCTCTTCTTCCTTCAGATCCAGGGCTCCGGTCGTATCCGATTGTCCGACGGCAGTGTTCGCCGGGTTGGATATGGCGGATCAAACGGCCAGCCTTACTCTTCCATCGGTCAGGAACTGATCCGCTTGGGAAAACTTCAATCACATGAAGCATCGGCGGCCCGGATCCGATCATGGGTCAAAGAGAACGGGATCGAGGGCACTGATCTTTTAAGGGTGAACGACAGTTTCGTGTTCTTCCGGCCCGTGAATGAAGTCCCGCCCGAGAAAGGTCCGATCGGTGCGATGAACAGATCCGTCACGGCAGGTCGGACGATCGCCGTTGATCCAGACTTCACGCCTTTGGGCGCTCCCGTCTGGATCGAGAAAGAGGGTGCGTCCTCGATCAAGCGCCTCATGATCGCGCAGGATACCGGGTCGGCCATCAAAGGGGCGCAGCGCGCCGATATCTTCTTTGGAACGGGTGATGATGCGGGTGATGCGGCAGGTCAGATCCGCGATCCCGGCCGCATGGTGGTTCTTCTTCCAAGAGGCCGCGTCTTCGCGATGAGAAGGCGACTTCGGCAGTGAGAAAACCGCGCGGGCTGAGCAGAGAGGAAAGACAGCTTTGGGATCAGATCGCCCGAAAGGCTACGCCCCTGTCGAAAAACGGGTTTCCGATCTCTGATCCTCAGATGGTTACGCCAAACACAGCAAAGCGGCCGGAAAAGCAGGCCGTCCGGATCGAGCCGTTCGAGATCGGGTCCACTCCGTCCAAGGGCGAGGCTGCTTGGTCAAATCTCGGCGCGCCAAACGCTCCGGCCATTCAGATGGAAAACAAGGCCTACCGCCGCCTCGCCCGAGGAAAGCTTCGCCCGGATGCGCGCATCGATCTGCATGGCATGACCCTGAGCGAAGCACAGCCAGCGCTGCGGTCTTTCATCTTGTCCGAATACACATCAGGCTCGAGGCTTGTCCTTGTGATCACCGGAAAGGGCCGAACAGAGCGTGACGGGGGAAACGCGTTCTCAGGGCAGCGGGGTATCCTTAGGCGGTATGTCCCCGAATGGTTGCGGATGGCCCCGTTGCGAAATGTCGTTCTCGAAGTTCGCGAAGCCCATCAACGACATGGCGGTGGCGGCGCGTTTTATGTCTATTTGAGACGTCTTCGCTAGGCCAGCTCTTCGATCATGCGCGCGATCAGCGCCGGATCTTCCTCATGCGCAAGATGTCCGACTCCTCGAAGAAGATGGAAGCTCGCATTTGGAAGGCGCTTTGAGGCTTTTTCAGATACATCGGGCGGCACTGTCTTATCTTCGGCTCCGGCAATCAGCGTCACTTTGCCTGGATGTTTGGGCAGGTCCCGCAAAAGATCGCTGAGATCCCATTGAGCCATCATGCTTAGCGTTGCATCGACATGGTTTCGGTCCGTGATCAACCGCCGATAAAGATCCAGCCCCTCCTCGTCGATCCGCGATCCGGTGCCTTCGATGAGACGCCGGATAGATGTCGGGGAAGACGCCGTCGACGCGAACAGATCGGGAATGAAAGGGGTCAGCGCAAGCACCTTGGCCAAAGCGGGAAAGAGCCAGCCGGCAACCCCTTCGAATTTGCCCAGCGCTGCGTTAATTCCGATGACATGAACGTCGGGATCGATTCGCGTCATCTCCAACGCCAGCGCAGCGCCTGCCGAATGTCCCACGATCAGATCGGGCGTCCAGCCTTCCTGCCGACAAAGCGTTGTGACATCTGCGGCCATTTTCTCAACGCCGCATCGCTGCCGATTTCCCAGTCGCGTAAATCCCTGACCGGGTAGGTCCAGAGCAATGACGTGCCTGGTGTCCTGCAGGATTGGAAAGAGAGATCGCCAGCTTTGGGTCGCTCCGCCTGCACCGTGCAGAAGCAGTGTTACGGGGCCGGCCCCTGCCTCCTGCACATGCCACCGGTGCGGTGCGCAATCGATAAATCTGGAGTGTTCGGCCATCGGCCAGTTTGCGGCATCCTTGGGCCAGCGCATATCAGGCGCTCATGGCTTGTGTAACCGCCCGAGACAAACCGCTCGCCTCCACTCGCGGCATCGGCAGATATGTCGCTCCCATCGTCTCTGCCAGTTCGGCCAAGGCGTGCGTGGACCGATTGCCCGTATCGATGACGATGCTCTCTATCTGGTCTCGGCGAAACTGACGCGCGAGCGACCTTGCATCTTCGATCGCATCGGATCGGCTTGCCAAACCGTTAAGCGCAATGTTCGGGCGCCCATCCGTCAGGAGGATGACAGTCGCTGTCATGCCCTGCCGCCCGGATCTCAACGCAAGATCAAGCGCTTCCCGTAACCCTGATGCAAGAGGTGTTCCGCCTCCCCCGGGAAGATCCGCCAGCTTGCGCTTCGTCCGGACCAGCGACCGGGTTGGCGGAAGGAGCATTTCCGCCTCGCTGCCCCTGAACGAAATCAAGGCAACATGATCTCGGCGAACATAGGCTTGGGACAGGAGGAGTTCGACAGCGCCTTTTGCCTCTCCCAATCGAGACACAGCAGAAGAGCCTGACGCATCCACCAGAAAGATTAGCAGACGGTCCGACAGGGTTTCGGACCGTTTGAGACGAATGTCAGACGGAAAGATCTTTATCTGATCGCCCGGCCCCCGAATTTTCTGCCAAGGCGCCGCAGCTCGCACTGTTGCAATGACATCGACCGCCTGCCGATGGCTCAATCGCCCGGGTCTTGATGGCAGGGGCCGCCCTCGACGGTTGCCCTTTTGCCTTGATCCCGATCCTGATCCTTTCGCCCCGCGCATCGCTTTGCTCTTGAGACGGTCAAGCAGATCTGCCGGAAGACTTGCGGCAATCGCCTCGAGAAGAAGATGTTCGGGGATGCTCAGATCTGTCTCGCTTGGCGGTCCTTCCCGATTCTCAACAATCTCAGGGACATCATCGGGCGGCCGCTCTGGCAGATGGGTGGCACGGTGAGCAAGGACGAGGCGAACCGCCGCCAGCAGGTCGTCTTCGGTAACCGCTCCACGGCTGTGCAAGGCTGTATGCAGGCGAGCGGCCTGGATCGCGAAAAGCACGGCTCTTTGCCCGGACACGCCCAGCATGTCGCATATTTCGACAACAGACGTCGCCAGCCTGTCGGTGAGAGGCGGCAGGTCCTCAAA
The DNA here is from genome assembly GCA_947503775.1 of uncultured Paracoccaceae bacterium. Lineage (GTDB taxonomy): Bacteria > Pseudomonadota > Alphaproteobacteria > Rhodobacterales > Rhodobacteraceae > Aestuariibius. Next base: position 189,851 of record CANNFE010000002.1, read on the forward strand.
CGTTGCGGATAAATCCGGGACGTGAAACGCGCTTGACCTGATGCCGGTCAGGTCGATCCGAAACGCGATCCGATCGGCAAGGGCCGCAGGCAGGCCGCCGTCGTCTTCAAGACCCTCGTCCATCGCAAAGACCGGTTGGCGCGGCTCCGTATCGAGATATTGCGCAATGCGGCTTGCCATATCGGGTCGGAGGCGTTCGGCATTCGAGAGCACCAGCGGCTGGTCTCGCTCAAAAAGGCCTGTGGTTCGCAAGGTCTCTCCGCGTCCAAGCGCGACGACGAGATCAACGGCCCCATAAAGCGCGTCGTCGCCCGTATCCGGATGAAGGCGCTGCTGTTCTGGAAATGCCTTCCGGATCGCCTCGTCCGCCACGGATTTTGCACCCCCGTGTCGCGCCACAAGATGAAGACCGCCAAGGGCTGGAGATCCGGCACGAAGAAGAGCCAACGCAATAGCAAGATCGCGCCCCTGATCCGTCGCTTGCGGATCAGGCGCTAAGGACATCTTCAACCACTCGTGTGACACGTGTTGCCCCGGTCGCATCGTCAAGGGGATCCCGGCGAAGCCGATGACCCAAGGCGATCGAGGCAATCTTGCGAATATGCGGGCGGGCCAAAGCGGTATCATCGCGCCAGGCGGCATAGGCTCGCGCGGCCTTGAGAAGCGTCAGCTCACCCCGCAACCCGTCTGAGCCGAGTGCGAGGCAAAGCTCCGCAATGTCGGACAAGATCTCGTCCGATACCTTCAATGTCTTCAATGTTGCTCTTGCGCGCTCGATCCGGTCGCGGATCGCGGCATCTTCGGCCTGCCAACGCAGCATGAAGGCCGCATGGTCATTTTCGTAGGCATCGCGGCGCTTTATGACCTCCACACGTTCCGTCGTCTCTGTCGGCGATTTCACCTCCACCGATAGCCCGAACCGATCCAGCAATTGAGGGCGAAGATCCCCCTCTTCCGGGTTGCCTGATCCCACAAGCACGAACCGGGAGGGGTGCCGGATGGAAAGACCGTCCCGTTCGACCACGTTCTCTCCGGATTGGGCGACATCCAGTAGAAGATCGACGATGTGATCTTCAAGCAGGTTCACCTCGTCGATATAAAGGTATCCCCTGTTCGCTTGTGCCAGAAGACCCGGCTGAAAGACCTTTTCCCCGCTGGTTAGCGCGCGTTCGATATCGAGCGCTCCGGTCACGCGGTCCTCCGTCACGCCAAGGGGAAGATCGACCACCGGGGTCAGCTTTTCGATTTTCTTCTTCGTCTTGACGTTGGCCCAGCCCGGAACCTGCTTTGGCGTCTCGCTATTGACTGGGCACCCGTCCACCACGCTGATCTTCGGAAGAAGCGCCGCAAGAGCCCGCACGGCGGTGGATTTTCCCGTTCCGCGATCTCCGAAAACCAGAACGCCACCGATTGATGGATCGATTGCCGTCAGGATAACGGCACGCTTCATGTCCGCCTGTCCGACAATTGCCGAAAATGGAAAGGGATCTCTCATTTCAGGACCTCCAAAGGCGACGCGCCGTTCCACGTTCCGATATCCGAGGCGACTTCGAACCGGGCATAGAGCTCTTCCCGGAACCAGCCTTCGGACCGGACGGCCTGAATCGCATCGGCATGAGCACCTGTTCGCGCAAATTGACTCATCTTATGGGCGTCCGGCCAGATGGAAAACGTGACCTGATGAAGCCATGGGATCTCGCCAAAGCCAATCTTGAAGGCGACATTTCGATCCTGCCCGATCCTGCTCGAGATGTCAGGCACACGGCGCCAGAACCTCAACAAGATACGAGGCCTGATTGTCGCCCTTGTGAGGGCTGCCATTGGTTTGGCCGGCTCTGTTTTCAGGGCATCTCGAGGGGCTTGGCTAGCTGTTGGCTCCGTCTCGAAGGGTTGCATGCCGGACCACTCGCCTCTCGTCGATGTCGGTATCAGGAAGACCGTCCAGGTTTCGCTTGCGTGCAAGCGGTATCTTTTGAAGATCCGGCTGTGCGTTACTCGCTCTCGCGCGATATCCTCGCCAGGCCATGTCGCGAGGATTGCATAGACGGATGTGTTCGGCAGAGGTGTGAAACCTTCGCCCGTCCCGGTTCCGCACAGTTTCCAAAACCCAAGATCGGGAAGCCTGGAGAGCGACAACCGGGCGGCCGCCATCATCCAGAACGCCCACAGGCGATGATGGAACGCTCCGAACCGGAAGAAGCTGATACTGACCGTCTGACTCATCTCGAACCCAAGGTGTCAACTTATGCTGACATATGCGGATTGAGATGGGAAGGCCGCTGACCATAGGGCCGCTCTTTCAATCATGTGCAGGCCGAGAAAGCATATCGGATAGACTATAATTGAAGCATCCAGCTCAAACCAAACGATAGATTGAAGGATCGGCAGCTCGTAATCGAACAGAACAATTGTCAACTATGGTTTACAGTTCTATCCTTACCGTATGCGAGCGAGTCTTCCTCTGAACAACGCGCCTGATACAGCAATCGTCATTGGCGCAGGTCTGGGCGGACTAGCGGCTGCCATGCGGCTGGGGGCGAAAGGGTACCGCGTCACGGTGATCGACCGTCTTGATCGTCCCGGCGGGCGGGGATCATCGATCAGTCAGGACGGATACAGGTTCGATCTTGGTCCCACGATCGTCACCGTTCCGCAGGTTTTCGAAGACCTTTGGGCCTTCTGTGGCCAGGACTTCCATAAAGATGTCGATCTGCGACCGCTCGATCCATTCTATGAAGTCCGCTGGCCCGACGGATCCCGATTTGCGGCCTCCCGCGATATGGAAGCAGAGATCGCGCGCCTATCTCCCAAGGACCTCAAGGGTTTTCGCAAGTTTCTGAAGGATGCCAAGCGGCGGTATGTCGTCGGTTTTGAAGGCATGGTCGCAAAGCCGATGAACCGTCTGGGCGATACCATTCGCGTCCTGCCCGAATTTGCCCGGCTTCGTGCGGACAGATCGATCCTCGGGCTCGCGCGATCACGGGTGAAGGACGAGAGGCTTCGCATGGCGTTGTCGTTTCACCCGCTCTTTATCGGTGGCGATCCCAGACATGTGACGTCCATGTATGGCCTTGTCAGTCATCTGGAGATGGAATTCGGGGTTCACTACGCGATGGGCGGCGTTCAGGCGATCGCTGACGCAATGGCAAAAGTCATCCGTTCCCAGGGAGGAGAGCTTCGTCTCGGTGTCGAAACCGATGAAATCCTTCTCAAGCAAAAGGTGGTTCACGGAGTTCGCCTCAAAGATGGTAGCGAGCTGGCCGCGCCTTTGGTCGTCAGCAATGCGGATGCGGGCTATACCTACAACACCCTGCTTCGCTCTGAGAAGAAACGCCGCTGGACATCGAAAAAGCTTGATCGGCAGCGTTGGTCGATGGGGCTGTTCGTTTGGTATTTCGGAACCAAGAACAGCCGCGCGTTGTGGCAGGATGTCGGGCATCATACGATCGTCAACGGACCGCGATATGAGGGTCTTCTCAAAGATGTCTTCATGACCGGCCGCCTGGCAGACGACATGAGCCTCTATCTTCACAGACCATCGATAACCGATCCATCCGTCGCGCCGGTGGGTGATGATGCCTTTTACGCTCTTAGCCCCGTGCCGAACCTCGATCATTCTGATCCGGTGGATTGGGCGGCTGAGCGTGATACCTACAAGGCCAAGGTCGCCGCCGAGCTGGAGAAGATCATTCCCGGATTTCAGGATCGTCTGGCCACCGATCTCGTCTTCACACCGCAGGACTTCAAGGACCGCTATCTGTCTCCTCATGGAAGCGGATTCTCCATCGAACCCCGCATCCTTCAAAGCGCCTGGTTCCGGCCCCATAACCTGAGCGAAGAAGCCAAAGGCCTTTATCTGGTGGGTGCCGGCACTCATCCCGGCGCCGGACTGCCCGGCGTGATCTCAAGCGCCGAGATTGTCGCGAACCTCATCCCAGATGCGCGCAGTCAAACCGGTACTTCACGAATGGCTGCGGAATGATTCATCCTGACGATCTGGCCCATTGCAAAGAGGCGATCCGAACGGGGTCTCTGTCCTTTCATTCGGCCTCGAAACTGCTACCGAGATCGGTCCGCGATCCTGCGCTGGCGCTCTATGCCTTTTGCCGTCTTGCGGATGATGAAGTCGACGAAGGCCAATCAAAGGATCGCGCCGTTCTTGACCTGGAAAAGCGCCTCGGTCTTGCCTATGCAGGCAAACCCCGGAATGCCCCCGAGGACCGTGCGTTTGCGGCGATTGTAGAGCAGTTCGACATGCCGCGTGCCCTCCCCGAAGCGTTGCTCGAGGGTTTGGCCTGGGACGCAATGGGGCGGCGATATCGAACGGTGTCCGAACTTCACGCCTATAGTGCGCGGGTTGCAAGCGCTGTCGGGGTCATGATGTGCGTTCTGATGGGCGTGCGGGACCGGCACGCTCTCGCCCGGGCTTGTGACTTGGGCGTGGCGATGCAGCTGACAAATATCGCGCGCGATGTGGGAGAGGACGCGCGCGCAGGTCGTCTTTATCTTCCGCTCGACGCTCTAAAACAAAGCGGCGTCGATGCAGGTCGGTTTCTTGCCGATCCTCGATGCTCGAACGAGATCAAATCGATCGTAGCCGGGCTTCTTGGCTCTGCGGATCGCCTCTATCTGAAATCCCAGACCGGGATTGCCGCATTGCCGAGACGTGCCCGGACCGGCATTTTTGCGGCAAGGCTGATCTATGCGGGGATCGGATCCAGCATTCGGCGCAACGGCTGCGACTCAATCTCGTACCGTGCCAGAACAACGGGCCTGCAAAAACTTGGCTGGATTGGTCAGGCCGGGCTTTTGACAATGGCCTCTTGTACGATGCCGCGGTCTGCTGTCATCTATGGCAAACCTCTACCTGAGACGGCGTTTCTGGTTGAGGCGGCAGCCCAGACAAGTCCGGCGGGGCCTTGGGGCGAAGGCCGCAGTGGTGAGCTTATCGCTATGTTCGCCGAACTCAGAGCACGCGATGGGATGCGCGCCTAGCTCAAACCGTCGACCAGCCCGCCGAAGAAAGCGACCATGGATATATTTATTTTCCTGATCTTCCTTGCCGCCTGTTTCGGCGCCGGTGCGACCGGTGCGCTTTTTCCGCCAGGGGAATGGTATGAAAACCTGGACAAACCGGACTGGACCCCGCCCGATTGGGCCTTTCCTGTCGCATGGACGACGATTTACTTGCTGATCTCGTTTGCCGCAGCGCGCGTTTCATCGATGAGCGGGTCGGCCTACGCGATGGCTTTCTGGTCGCTTCAGATTGCGCTGAACGCGCTTTGGACCCCCGTATTCTTTGGCCTCAAACGCATGAAGGGCGCGATCTTGGTCTTGGGGATGCTGTGGCTGGCGGTTCTTGGGGCGACAGTCACTCACTTTTATCTCGATCTGTGGGCAGGACTTGCGTTCGTTCCGTATCTGCTTTGGGTGACAGTTGCCGGGGCTTTGAATATCAGCGTCTGGCAAAGAAATCGGACATCGCAGGTAAGCAGCACGTAAAAAAGGCCGCGGACTGACCGCGGCCTCTTTTTAGAAATGTTTCAAATTAGTTAGCGACGATCGCTTCGATCCGGTCGCCTTTGTCGCCCTCGCTGATGTCCGAAGACGAAATGATGCCGTGGATCTGAGCGAGCTGAGCAACCGTCAGGTCACGGGGATCGACATCGATCTCGAAGTCTTGCAGCGCGGCGGCCGCATTTTGCTCGAGCATGGAAAGGGCTGCGCCCATATCTTCCATATTCGCGTGTGCTTCGGCATGTGCCATGAGAGGAGCAGAGAGAAGGGCAGCAATAGCAAGCTTGCGCATGGTTCGTTCCTTTGTTCGTTGTCTTGTTGAGGAAAGCAGAGATCCCCAATCGAAAGCTGTAACGTCCAACCGATACAAACGGTTCCAACGTTTGCTTTATCCTAGGTCAAGTGTCCGTGATGGCCACGTTTTTCTTCGTGGAACACGGACCGCAAGCATGGGCTTGATCCATCTTGAGGCATACCGATCAAGATCCAGCGCTTCATGAACACCATGTATGATTTCACCGTCGATCTTTGTCTCAATTACAGATCTGGAATAAAAGGGCGCGTCCAGCATTGGTTTGATCTGCCTGGGCCTATGGCCTGGATCGGCACGGGATCGACGCCGCAGATACCAATTTGTCCGTTTCATCTCTGTCAGGGCACCAGCGCCGACCGGCTCGACCGTGCCATCCGGTTCAAACCGAAAAGAGGCCGATAAGTCCGACCCGTCTCGTCTCTCTGCATCATAAAGGCATAGGCTGCCGTTCCGGCTCGGGAACCGCCCCCACGTCCAGTAGCTGAAATCCGTCTCCAGCGGGCGGATGCCGAAATTGGCATCGAAATATCCGTGACCGCTCCATCGCCACGCTTCATCATCAAGCTGCACATCGATCCTCGCGGTCGGCGCGAAGGGTCGCCACACATGACCGCCATCCGGGGTGAGCGGCAACTCGACAGGGGTCAAAGCGCTGGGCGTCAGGCGAACTTGTCCGCGAAGTCGTCCGATCTTCGGAAGGGACGAGATCTCGTTGATATCTATAATCAGATTGTCCCCGTCCCATGACATCGATGACGGACCAATCCGAAGCGTATCTGCGGTTTGCGTGAGGGCAGTCTCGCCCCGGTCGGTCATGGCAAACTTTCCGCCACGTCCATAGGTCGCCACGTTAAGACAGCAATGATTAGCGGGATTTCCCCGCCCCGACCATGCATACCAAGGTGAAAAGACGGACCCTATGAAGCCGATGATCGAGATGGCGCGCGTTCCATCGTCGCTGACGCCATCGACATACCACCAGGCATATCCGCCCGCGGGGACATCGAGGTCGAAGTTTGGTCCATCAAGATCGCCTCGGCCGCATGCCGGCCGGAGAGCGTCGCCATCGGTATTCCCGCCCCCGGATGCGCGCCGCCGCCCGCCAGATAGAACCCCCTCAGCTTCGTTCGGGCCGTCGGTCGCTTGAACGCGGCCATCATCCCCTGCGGGGATCGCCCGTAAAGCGACCCGCCCGACTGGGGGAACAGCGCGTCGAACATCTGCGGCGTCGTCAGATCGCGCGCTGTCGGCTCCTTCTGAAACCTCAGTCCGAAGGCCGCGAGCTGCTTGAGAATCATATGGTGACATTCAGGTTGTCCTTCATATGCGGTTGTTGGGGGCGCGTTCATGATGATCTCGAATCTCTCGACGCCCTTGGATGTCGCGCCGGCCGTCCGGTCCTGTGCGCAGACATAAAGCGTCGGATCCTCCGGCAGCTTTCCATCCTTGAGAGGTTGGAATTCCGTGTCCGGATCATCGCCAAAAAAGACGTTGTGATGACTCAGATCCGGCTGATCGGCAGGCAATCGGGACGCGAAAGACAGAACCTGCGCCGACAGGCTGCGCGGCATGGTTGCCATCCTTGAGACTAGCGATGTCGCATCGGCCCCTAAAGCTCCATCAGCAAGCGCGAGCGGATCTCCGTTGAACACTACGGTCTCGGCGAGGATCTCCTTGCCATTGCACAAGATCCCGTTGACGCGCCCGTTTTTCGTCAGGATGCCGGTGACATGCGCATCATAATGGAGCTCGGCGCCGCGATCCTTGGCCAACCGTGCGATTGTAGATGGCAGCCGATGGATCCCGCCATCGATGCTCCAGACACCTTGCGCCTCGGCATCGGAGATCAGCGAAAGCAAAGCCGGCGACTGGCTTGGAAGGCCGCCGACATAGGTCGCATAGCGACCAAAAAGCTGTGCCAAACGGGGCTCGCGGAATGACCGCCGCAACGCGGTCTTGAGCGACAGTCCCGGTTTCATCTCGCGGATGAGGGACGGCTTTCTCAGCGTCTGCAGCGTCAGCGCGGCACGAGACGGGGTCGCCGCCCGGATCATGGACGGCTCGAACTCCTCAAAGAGCAAAGCCGCCCCTTTGCGAAAGCGATCGTAGTCCGCCTCTGCCCGCGCTCCGAATATATGCCTGACCTCCGCCAGTGTCGCATCAATATCGGCAAAGAGATTGAAGGTCGTCCCGTCTTTCCAGAAGTGGCGTGCGATCACCGGCGCAGGCCTCAGCGTCAGATGATCGGCAAGCCGCTCTCCGACATCGGCAAAAAGCTCTTCGAATACGCGTTTGAGTGTCACGACCGTTGGCCCGGCATCGACCGGACCGGCGGCAGACGGTATCACCCGGATTTTGCCCCCCGGAGCTGAATGACGCTCGAACACCTGAACATGATGTCCGGCATCGGACAGCCACAGGGCGGCGGCCAAGCCTCCGATACCAGCGCCGATTACAATCGTCCGAGGGCGGTCTACAGCCATGGGGTCCTCACTGTCCAGCAGTGTTGACTCGTCTGCGCAAACTGTCCAGTCTAGTTGACACATTTGATGTCAATTGGGACACCTGCAAGGAGATCGTCATGAGCTTTTCTCAAAGGATCGACTCTGCGCTGGCCCGGGTCATCGAACAGGGACAGGTCGCACCGGCCCCGAGCAAGCTAGCCTCATGTCTCGACTACGCCGTCTCTCCTGGGGGCGCCCGTATCAGACCGACGATCCTGATGAGCGTCGCAGCCGCCTGCGGAGACGATCTGCCCGAAATCACGGACGCCGCAGCGGTTGCGCTTGAGCTGATCCATTGTGCAAGTCTGGTTCACGATGATCTGCCATGCTTTGACGATGCGGACCTTCGGCGAGGCAAGCCGTCTGTTCATAAAGCCTATAGTGAGCCGATTGCGGTTCTGACCGGCGACAGCCTTATCATCCAGGCATTTCAGACACTTGCGCTTGCAGGCGGTCATGACGCCTCGCGCGCCTTGCGCCTGATCACGGTTTTGTCCGAGAGGACGGGCATGCCGCATGGCATCTGCGCAGGTCAGGGTTGGGAAAGCGAGGATCAGATCGATCTTCATGCCTATCACATGGCGAAAACCGGAGCACTCTTTATTGCGGCGACGCAAATGGGCGCAGCGGCAGCAGGGCAGGATCCCGAGCCGTGGGAAGAGCTCGGCTCGCGGATTGGCGAGGCATTTCAAGTCGCAGACGATCTGCGCGATGCCCTGTCCAGTCAAACAGAGCTTGGAAAGCCCGTCGGTCAGGATGATCTGCACGGTCGTCCCAATGCGGTGGCCTCTTTCGGGATCGAGGGGGCCGTTACGCATTTGCAGAACATCCTCGGAGGCGCCATTGCCTCTATCCCGTCCTGCCCGGGCGAAGCGGCGCTCGCGACGATGGTCCGGGCGCAGGCACAGCGGCTGACCCCCGTTTTCGCAACGCGCAGAACAGTACCCGGCGAATAACATGGTCTCCGCTCCAGCAGGACGGCGATCTGCAGCTTTGACCCGTCCATCGCTGGCTTTTACGCGTTTGATTGCGGCTCCCGGTTTTCAGAAATGGGCCGCGCGTTTTCCTTTGACCCGGCGCTTTGCCCGAAAGGACGGTGAGGCGCTGTTCGATCTGGTCTCAGGCTTTTGCCACAGCCAGATCCTGCAGGCCTTCGTCGCGCTGGATCTGCATACCTCTTTACTTGACGGCGCCAAGAGCCTGGACGGCTTGGTCGCGCAGACGGGTATTCCAGCCGATCGCCTCGAGATCCTCATGCGGGCCGCAGATGCGCTTGGCCTCGTTCGAACGAAGCGACAGGCCTATATCTTATCTCGCAAAGGGGCTGCCCTCGCCGGCGTTCCCGGTCTGTCCGAAATGATCCTTCACCATGACATCCTCTATCGGGACCTGTCGGACCCGGTCGCCTTTTTCAAAGGAGAGACCGAGACCGAACTTGCCGCCCTCTGGCCCTATGTTTTCGGTCAAGCCGAGGATCTGCCACCCGAGACAGCCGACCGCTATTCGGCCTTGATGAGCGGAAGTCAGGCCTTGGTGGCCGAAGACACGCTGCGCGCCGTTTCGCTTTCTGATGTGCAATGTCTGATGGATGTCGGCGGAGGGCGGGGGGCCTTTCTCTCAGCGGTCGCGAAGCGCTATCCGCGGATGGAGCTGAAGCTTTTTGACTTGCCCGGCGTGGTCTCGGATAGCGATCCCGACCTTCCCAATACGGCAGATATTCACGCAGGCTCCTTCCGGGAGGACGCGCTTCCTCGCGGAGCCGATACGATTAGCCTGATCCGGGTCCTTTACGATCACCCTGACGAGGTGGTCGCCGATCTTCTGGCCAAGGTCCATGATGCTCTTCCGGAAACCGGCCGCCTTCTGATCTCCGAGCCGATGTCGGGCGGGCATAAACCCGAGAAGGCAGGGGACGCTTATTTCGCGATCTATACGCTTGCGATGCGAACCGGCCGAACACGATCTGCCGCCCAGATCACAGAGCTGTGCAGATCCGCCGGTTTCTCTGACATTCAGACGCCCCGGGCAGCTCGTCCTTTCGCCACTAGCTGTCTGACAGCTGTAAAGCAAAGTTGACACTTTTTTGTCCGCTTAGATTGACAGAGACACATGTCTCGTTATCCTGACACCGAGACTGGTCCGATCCCCTGTGATTCACAGGACTTTCCCCGGACCAGAGCAACCGGGAGGCCACATGCAAACAGAGGCCGTCATACTCAGCGGGCCGCAGGAGCTCTCGGTAGATCGCGTCTCCATCGCCTCTCCCGGAGCTGATGACCTGGTCGTCGATATCCATCACTCCGGCATTTCCACCGGAACGGAAAAGCTTTTTTACAACGGCGAGATGCCGCCCTTCCCCGGTATGGGATATCCCCTGGTCCCGGGCTATGAGGCCGCTGGCGAAGTCGTCGAAGCCGGTTCTCTGACCGGGTTCAAACCCGGCGATTACGTCTTCGTCCCCGGCTCGAGCTGCTATGAAGATGCGCATGGCCTGTTCGGAGGGGCCGCCGCCCGCATCGTGACACCCTCCAGCCGGGCCGTTCGGATTGACCGCGGCCTTTGTGCGGAAGGCGCGCTTCTTGCCTTGGCTGCCACTGCGAGACACGCCCTTGCAGGACCGCAAAACGAACTCCCCGATCTGATCGTCGGTCACGGCGTTCTTGGCCGCCTTCTTGCGCGCCTCACGATCGCGGCAGGTGGTGCTGCCCCCATGGTCTGGGACATCGACACCGCCCGTCACGAGGGCGCGCTGGGCTATGAGGTTCGCCACCCGGACCAGGATGAGCGGACCGATTACAGGGCAATCTACGATGCCTCCGGGGTGGGATCCCAGCTCGACATGCTGATCGGCCGCCTCGCAAAGGGCGGCGAGATCGTTTTGGCAGGCTTTTATTCCGATCCTTTGTCTTTCGCCTATCCCGCCGCCTTCATGAAAGAGGCGCGGCTGAGGATCGCGGCAGAGTGGACGCCAGACGATCTGAGCGTGACGCGCGATTTGATCGAAGCTGGGCATCTCTCTTTGGCCGGTTTGATCACCCATCGGTGCGACGCCTCCCGGGCGACCGAGGCATATGCGCAAGCCTTCACCGATACCGACTGTCTCAAGATGATTCTCGACTGGAAAGGTCACGCATGACGCTTGATGTCCCCAATCTCAAAGACTTTGACCAGCGGCTGCGCGACGAGGCGGGCGAAGACCTTGCCGACATCCAGACCGAAGAGCCGAAGTCCAAGACACAGATCATCGCGATCTACGGCAAAGGCGGGATCGGCAAGTCCTTCACGTTGGCCAATCTCAGCCACATGATGGCCGAGCAGGGCAAGCGCGTGCTGCTGATCGGGTGCGATCCAAAGTCGGACACGACATCGCTGCTCTTTGGCGGCAAAGCCTGCCCGACGATCATCGAGACCTCAACGAGGAAAAAGCTCGCGGGCGAAGAAGTCGCCATCGGCGATGTTTGCTTCAAGCGCGGCGGCGTTTTCGCGATGGAGCTTGGCGGGCCCGAAGTGGGGCGCGGCTGCGGCGGACGTGGGATCATCCACGGGTTCGAGTTGCTCGAGAAGCTGGGCTTTCACGACTGGGATTTCGACTACGTTCTCCTTGATTTCCTGGGCGATGTGGTTTGTGGCGGCTTCGGATTGCCGATTGCGCGCGACATGGCGCAGAAAGTCATCCTCGTCGCATCGAACGACTTACAAAGCCTCTACGTGGCCAACAATGTCTGCTCGGCGGTCGAATACTTCCGCAAGCTGGGCGGAAATGTCGGTGTCGCGGGGCTTGTCGTGAACAAGGACGACGCGTCCGGGGAGGCGCAGGCCTTCGCCGAAGCAGCGGGAATCCCGGTGCTGGCCAGCATTCCGCAGGATGACGACCTGCGAAAGAAATCGGCGAATTATCAGATCGTTGGCACAGACGCATCGCATTGGGGCGCTCTCTTTGCAGAGCTAGGCGACAACGTCGCCGTGGCCCCGCCGGTGCGACCGACACCCCTTGATCAGGACGGGCTGCTGGCTCTTTTCGACGGTAGCCAGACTGGCGCGGACTTCGTGCTGGAGCCTGCGACCGATGCGGATATGCGGGGCAAGAACGCAGTCCTGCGCGAAAGTCTCGAGGTGATCTATGACGATGCCTGATGACGGACAAAGCCATCTGGAAACGGAAAAGCTGTTGGATGAGAGCATGCAGATGCTCGACGCCGCAGAACAGAACGTGGATCGCGGGGTTCAGCAGTTGAAGCGGGCGACCGCCCTCCTCGACCAGACCGAGGGGCGTCGGAAATCTGTTTCCAATCAAGACGGTGGCGCCTCATGAACGAGGTGAGAGCACTCGAAGGATCGCCTTGCCAGTCGGGTGAAACGCTGGACGCGGCGACGCGGAAGGCGGGCGGATCCGAGATGCTCGATCAGTATGCGGCAGACTATCCGGTCGGGCCGCATGACAAGCCACAATCGATGTGCCCTGCCTTCGGATCGCTTCGCGTGGGGTTGCGGATGAAACGGGTCGCGACCGTCCTGTCGGGGTCGGCCTGCTGTGTTTACGGACTCACTTTCGTGAGCCATTTCTACGGCGCGCGTCGGTCGGTCGGCTATGTGCCATTCGACAGCGAGACGCTGGTGACGGGCAAGCTGTTCGAGGATATCCGCGAAAGCGTGCATGCTTTGGCCGATCCGGCGGAGCGGGATGCGATTATCGTCACGAACCTCTGTGTGCCGACGGCATCGGGCGTTCCACTTCGGCTTTTGCCAAAGGAAATCAACGGAGTACGGATCGTCGGCATCGACGTTCCGGGCTTTGGAATTCCAACCCATGCCGAGGCGAAAGACGTGCTCGCAGGAGCGATGCTGGCCTATGCGGCAGAGGAAATCGCGAACGGTCCGGTGCCTGCACCGGCCGCTGGCAAGGCGGACAGGCCGACGGTGACGCTGCTGGGCGAGATGTTCCCGGCAGATCCGATCATGATCGGGCGGCTTCTTGAGCCTTTGGGATTGGCAGCGGGGCCTGTCGTGCCGTGCCGGGAGTGGCGGGAACTTTATGCGGCGCTTGATTGCGGGGCGGTGGCTGCGATCCATCCATTCTACACCGCGAGCGTCCGGGAATTCGAGCGGGCGGGGCGTCCTGTCGTGGGATCCGCGCCGGTCGGGCGGGATGGAACGGCGGCCTGGCTTGCCGGGATCGGAGAGGCATTCGGCCTGTCTTCTCAAAAGGTTAGCGATGCGCAGAACGCGGCTTTGCCTGCGATTGAAGGAGCTCTGAAAGGGTCCCGGATCGATGGGACAGTGACGGTTTCGGGATACGAAGGCTCCGAGCTTTTGGTGGCGCGGCTGCTGATCGAGAGTGGAGCCAATGTGCCTTATGTGGGCACGGCCTGCGCAAAATCGCGGTGGTCCGAACATGATGCGGAATGGCTTGCGGCGCGGGGTGTCAAGGTCGTCTTCCGGGCGTCGCTCGAGGATGATCTGAGCGTGATGGAAGGGGTGAAACCCGACCTTGCCATTGGAACGACTCCGGTCGTGCAGAAGGCGAAAGAGCTTGGGATTCCAGCCCTTTACTTCACCAATCTGATATCCGCGCGGCCCCTGATGGGTGTGGCCGGAGCGGGGTCCTTGCAGCAGGTCGTGACCGCCGCGATGGGCAACAAGGATCGCATGGCGAAGATGACGGAATTCTTCGATGGCGTGGGGTATAAGGACACCGCTGGCGTCTGGGAGGGCGATCCGAATGTGCGGGAGGATTTCCGCGATCTGAACCTCAAGAAACTCGCCAAGCAGGAGCGCGCCCGCAAGGCCGCGGAGATGATCTGATGGCGATTTGGACAGTCGGCATCCGGTCGGTATCCGGTCGGCATCCTGGAGGAGGCAAATCCGCATTTGCTCCCCAAAACCGCCTTTTGCGTGAACAGGCGGTTAAAATCAGCTCCGGCCACGCGAAAACCCATAAGCCATCGCTTATGGATCGGAGGGCGCCATGCTAGTCACCGATCACGACAGGGCCGGCGGATATTGGGGGGCGGTTTACGCCTTTTGTGCCGTCAAGGGATTGCAGGTCGTGATCGACGGGCCGGTCGGTTGCGAGAACCTGCCGGTGACCTCGGTTTTGCATTACACCGATGCGCTTCCTCCGCATGAGCTGCCGATTGTCGTGACGGGTCTGGGCGAGGAAGAGCTGGGACGCGACGGGACGGAAGGCGCGATGAAGCGGGCGTGGAAGACGCTCGACCCCGCGCTCCCGGCGGTTGTCGTGACAGGATCGATCGCCGAGATGATCGGCGGGGGTGTGACGCCTCAAGGGACAAACATTCAGCGGTTCCTGCCGCGCACCATCGACGAGGATCAGTGGCAGGCGGGCGATCGGGCGATGACCTGGATCTTTACCGAATTCGGCATGACCAAAGGCCGGATGCCCAAAGAGACCGCGCGGCCCGAAGGATCGAAGCCGCGCGTCAATATCCTTGGGCCTATGTACGGCACGTTCAACATGCCGTCCGATCTGGCCGAGATCCGGCGTCTGGTCGAAGGGATCGGGGCCGAGGTCAACATGGTGATGCCGCTGGGCGCGCATGTGGCCGAGATGCGGAACCTTGTAAATGCCGACGCCAATATTTGCATGTATCGCGAGTTTGGGCGCGGCCTGTGCGAGGTTCTGGGCAAACCCTATCTGCAGGCGCCCATCGGGCTGGAGAGCACGACCAAGTTCCTGCGCACCCTCGGCGAGATGCTCGATCTGGATCCCGAACCGTTCATCGAGCGCGAGAAGCATTCCACGATCAAGCCGATCTGGGATCTGTGGCGGTCGGTCACGCAGGATTTCTTTGCCACCGCGAGTTTCGCGATCGTCGCCAATGAGACCTATACGCGCGGCATTCGCCTCTTCCTTGAAGAGGATATGGGCCTGCCTTGCGCCTTTGCGACGGCCCGGGTGGCTGGCAAGAAGACGGACAACGAGGATGTGCGGGTGCAGATCGGGGCGAAGAAGCCGCTGATCGTGCTGGGGTCCATCAACGAGAAGATGTACCTTGCCGAACAGAAGGGCGGGCATGGGCCTCAGCCCGCGTTCATCCCAGCAAGCTTTCCCGGCGCCGCGATCCGGCGGGCCACGGGCACGCCGTTCATGGGCTATGCGGGCGCGACCTACCTGATCCAGGAAGTCTGCAACGGGCTTTTCGATGCACTCTTCCATATTCTGCCGCTGGGCACGGAGATGGATGCAGGCGCCGCGACGCCGACCCCATTACGGCGCGATTTTCCATGGGATGCGGAGGCGCAGGCGAAGCTCGACGAGATCGTCGCGTCCCATCCCGTCCTCACACGAATTTCGGCAGCCAAGTCGCTGCGGGATGCGGCGGAAAAAGCCGCCCTTGAAGAAGGTCACGACCGTGTCGTGATCGAGACGGTCACTCGTCTTCAGACTGCACTGGGAGGTGCCTGATATGACAGACTTCACGTCCGACGTCGTTGTTTCCAAAACCCGGAAGGCTCCGCCAAAACGCGAATACTACGCGTATTTCGGGGTCATCTTTCTGGCGACGCTGCCGCTTGCCATCGTGACCTGGCTGCTGAAAGCGGCCCGCCGGATGGAGCTTCCCGAGAAGGGACCGATTGCTACTGCCTGGAGCCAGGCGCGCATTATCACGCCGATGATCTTCACGGCATGACCGAGCTGAGGGCCGCGAGGCCCGCAGAACCGCGGGGGGTTCGCCCCCGCACATACCCGGCCGCGGGGTCTGCGCGGTTTCAGTTCATTTTTCCGGAGGAAAAGCATGGCTGACAGAACGGACCTGTCCTTTACGGGTCTTACAGACGAGCAGGCGCAGGAGTTGCACTCGGTCTATATGAGCGGTCTGACGATCTTCACGATCATCGCCGTGGTCGCTCATATCCTGACCTACATCAAACTGCCCTGGTTCGCCTGGGGCTGAGGGAGATAGATCATGGCACAATTTTACAAGATCTGGCTCGTCTTTGACCCCCGCCGCGTCTTCGTGGCGCAAGGCGTCTTCCTGTTCCTGCTTGCAGCGATGATTCATCTCGTCCTGCTCAGCAATCCAGGGACGAACTGGTTCCAGCGGGCCTTTGCCGACGAAGTCGCAGTGGCCGAATAAGACCGGTTTGAAGATATCGCTGCGGGCGGGTGCGCCTCGCCCGCGGCAAACGACACGCAGGGGGGCGGTGTGCGCCCCATTAGGAGTTTCGAGATGGCACAGCTCAGTTTCGAGAGAAAGTATCGCGTCCGAGGCGGGACGCTCGTCGGCGGCGATCTGTTCGATTTCTGGGTCGGGCCGTTTTATGTGGGGTTCTTCGGGATCACCGGGTTCTTCTTCACCGTTCTGGGGACGATCCTGATCTTTTACGGTGCGGCGATCGGGCCGACTTGGAACCCTTGGCTGATTTCAATCGATCCGCCGGCCCTGGAATACGGACTGCAGGCGGCGCCCCTGGCCGAAGGCGGGCTGTGGCAGATCATCACGATCTGCGCGCTGGGCTCGTTCACCTGTTGGATGATGCGCGAGGTCGAGATCTGCCGAAAGCTGGGCATGGGCTATCACGTGCCTTTCGCCTTCGGGGTCGCGATCCTGGCCTATTTCACGCTGGTGGTCATCCGCCCGGTGCTGATGGGCGCCTGGGGGCATGCGTTCCCCTACGGAATCTGGAGCCACCTCGATTGGGTGAACAACGTGGGCTACGCCTACGGCAACTTCCACTACAACCCGGCGCATATGATCGCGATCACGTTCTTCTTTACCAACGCGCTGGCGCTGGCTTTGCATGGATCGCTCGTTCTGTCAGCGGTCAATCCGGCGAAGGGCGAGGAAGTCAAATCGCCCGAGCATGAAGACACATATTTCCGCGATCTGATCGGCTATTCGATCGGGCCGCTCGGTATTCACCGGCTGGGTCTGTTCCTGGCGCTGAATGCGGGCCTGTGGAGCGCGATCTGTATCGTCGTCTCGGGCACGGTCTGGTTCGAGGAGTGGATCGTCTGGTGGTACTGGTATGTCGATCTGCCGTGGTGGATCAATCTCGAGGGAGGCATCAATGGCTGAGTATCAGAACATCTTCACTCAGGTGCAGGTTCAGGGCCCGGTCGAGATGGGCATGGACAGTGATGCCAACATCGCCGAAGGGCGGCTTGGGAAGGGGGGCTTCTCGCCTCTCTTCGGGCTCTTCGGGAATGCGCAGCTGGGGCCGATCTATCTCGGCACGTTCGGAATGATCTCGCTGGCGACCGGAGCGATCTGGTTCGTCATGGTGGGCATGAGCTTCTGGGCACAGGCCGGGTACAACCCGGGCGTCTTTGCGCGCGATCTTTTCTATTTCGCGCTGGAGCCGCCATCGGCCGATTACGGGCTGAGCATTCCGCCGATGGCGGAAGGCGGGTATTTCCTGATCGCGTCGTTTTTCCTGCTGATATCGGTGCTGACCTGGTGGGTGCGCACCTATCTGAGGGCCGAGGCGCTGGGCATGGGCAAGCACGTGGCCTGGGCCTTTGCGTCGGCGATCTGGCTGTTTCTGGTGCTGGGGCTTTTCCGGCCGATCCTGATGGGGTCGTGGTCCGAAATGGTGCCTTACGGGATCTTCCCGCATCTGGACTGGACGAACCTTTTCTCGATCACCTACGGGAACCTCTTCTATAATCCGTTTCACGCTTTGAGCATCGTGTTCCTCTATGGATCGGCCCTGCTCTTTGCGATGCACGGCGCGACCATCCTGGCGGTCAGCCGCTTTGGCGGAGAGCGCGAGATCGAGCAGATCATCGATCGCGGCACGGCGTCTGAACGGGCGGGTCTGTTCTGGCGCTGGACCATGGGGTTCAACGCGTCGATGGAAGGGATCCATCGCTGGGCCTGGTGGTTTGCGGTGCTGACAACGCTGACCGGCGGCATAGGTATCCTGCTGACCGGAACGGTCGTCGACAACTGGTTTGTCTGGGCACAGGACCACGGCTACGCGCCGCTGAATTAAGGAGATCGGCGAGATGAGTGAGAACCACGACTATCTGAGAACCGCCGGCGCAAGTCGCCTTTACGGAGACGTCTTGCTGCTGCAACTGAAGGGAGCGGCCTATGCGGCCGTCGTCCTTCTGGCGCTGCTGGCCGGATATATGGTGCTGCTGGGGATTTCGGCGCTGTTGCCGCCGGAATCGAAGGAAGCGCTCGATCCGACACCGACCTCGTCCTTGATCGTGGAGGAGACCTCTCCTTACGCGTGATCGGGAGCCTTCTGGCTCCTGAGCCGGTTCGGGCGCTCTCCCCTGACCGCCCGATCCTCGGAGGGCCGTGCCTGCATGGTCTTCCGGTTCCCTTCCTGTTGGCTACAGGAAAGCGGCACCGCGTCAGCTCGGGTTGACGCGGTGCCATTTTTTGACCAGTCGCGACAGGCCCCTTTGTTAACCTTGTTTTTTCGGCACACCTGTCGCGCGAAAGCGACAATCGACCTTAGGCTGTGGGCTGAAGCGGAGCGATAGGCCTATTTCATTGAGCCTGACCGGAAATCGTCGCTCGCGTCATCGTGGTCCTTCAGAAACAGACTGCAATTGCTGATATTAATCACGGTCTTATGAGGTGGCCGGAGTTGGATCGTCTTCTTGGCAAGGCGGCCCAATGAGGGTCTAATCGGAACGAATAGCCGCTCCGGATCGTCCTTATACCGGAGTGACATGTAGCAAGCAGGTTTGAACACGTGAGTATTCCAAGAGATGCGGCGCTCGATCAGATGATCGAGTTTGCGATGGAGGAGCTTCTCTCCGGTAATTCCAACAGGAAGCGCGCGATGGTTCGAAAGATGGCAGAGACCTGGCCGGAGGAACCTGCGCTGGCGCTGGTCTATGCGGTGACCTCGGCCACCGAGACGATCGAGGATACGTTCCGCGAAAAGGCGCCCGAGGATCCGGTGATCCCGTTGGGCTACCGGTTGTCGGCGCTGATTTCGGCGGATGTGCATGCGGTGCAGTCGATGGGCCAGATCCCGTCGATGGCCGAGGATCTGCTGCATTTCTGGCGCCGGGTCGATCCGCTGTTCTTGCGGATGCAGTAGATCCGGGATGATGGGACGGCGCGCGGTCAAGGCTTCGCCTGACCGACGCCCCGCCCACCATCCCCGGCGGGTTTTTGGTGGTTTGGGGTTTCTGGGCTTCTTCTGGGCTTCACCCGTTCGAGGCTCAATACGTCCAGCGGACGTCTTGCCGGCTACGCCGGACCGCCTCTCACACCATTCGAATGACGTCCTTGTCGATGGCGAGCATGTAGCCGCGGCGCGCGATATTGCGCACCAGAAGCTCTGACACCATCTGATTGCCGAGCGTATCGCGCAGGCGCTTGATCCGGGTCGCGCCTGCGGCCTCTTCGCAATCGGCGGCGGGCTTGCCCGAGATCATGCCCTCGATCTCGGCCCCTGACAGCACGTCCTCGTCCATCCGCGCCTCGGCGAGGACCGAGAGCGTTTCGATGGCGGCCTCGGTCAGCTTGAATTCGAAGTTGTTGAGATAGACCACATTCTGATCGCGGCTGATCAGAAGCGAATTGACCTGGATCCCCGTCCGTTCGATCTGCGCCATGCGGCGGTTGAGCGTGATCAGCATCACCAAGAAGACCAGTGCCGCAATCAGAAGCGCGGTGGCGAAGACGAGCAGCACGAAGATCACCATACGGTAGCTGGTGAGGATGTCTGAGAAAGAGGTCCCCGATTGCGCGAGGATCTCGAGCAGCTTGATCTCGGCGCCCGAGGTCAGATCGTCATTTTCGATGAAAAGCTGCTCGACCCGTGCATTGAAGGCGTTCGCATCGGGCAGGTTCAGGAACAGTAGAGTGGCGGTGATGAGCAGAACCGCCACGATGGCGGCCATGCCGCCTGCCACGATCCGGGTGCCCGCCTGCCGCGCCTCAGAAGCGGAGGAAGAAGTTACCTGCACTGCCCTTCCTTTCATCGAGCCCACTTTCGTCGAAGACCGACACCACATTCAAAAGCTGCCAACCGGTGCCGTCAAGGCGACGTTCAAGCTGAGAGCGGGCGTTGTTGCGATTGCAGGGTTCGGAGATTTCGACGACGCCGTAATGCAGCCGCAGAGGATCGTCCTGCTTGGCCTTGTAATCGGCATAGCAGGCCGCCTGGGCAGGCGATGCCAAAAGGGCCAGGGCGATGAGTGTGTGTTTCATGCCCTGATCATAGACCGGGGCGGCCCGGGATATTCAATAACGACGAGCGGAGGCCGGGCGCTATCGGATAGCCCTGTGACGATATTGCCTGACAGCATCCAGGCCATCCAGCGTGAGGTCAGCGGTGCCGCGGGCGGCGGGATCGCACAAGACCAAGAGATGGGGAGATCCCGCATGAGACGATCCTTTTCAGCCGCCGTCTTGGGCGTTGCGCTGACGCTGACCGGCGGCGGGCCGGCCTTTGCCGAGACATCGGATATGAGCGAGGTCCTGCGCCTTCTGATCGAGCGGGCCGAGGCGCAGCGGCAGGACGAGGCCCGGCGGGCCGAGGCGCGCCGCGAGCGCGAGCGGCGCAGTCATCGCGACCGTCTCCGCTGGAGCGATAATGACGACGATGATGATGATGACGACGATGATGGCGGAGATCGCCGGGCGCGGCACGGGGGCGGCCGGCTGCCCTACGCGCTTCCGGCGGACTGTCTGAGATCGTTCGACCGGCAGGTTGAGGGTCGGGTCCTGATGGCGCGGTGCATGCGCGAGCGGGGCGTTCGGGTCGGACAGTTGCCGCGCTATTGCGAGGTGCGCGTCCGGACGCGCAACGGCGACCGCCGCGCCTTCCGGCAACGCTGCCTGCGGAATGTGGGGTTCTACATCTCGCGCCGATGATCTGACATCGGGCGGGCCGCTGCCGGCGTGCCCGCCATGAACAGGGAGGATCATTGATCGCTGGGATCCTCCCTATCCGGTTGCGTCGCGGAGCAGAACGCGGCAGATCGCGCGGCGTGACGCAACCGGACCTTTCCTTTGAAGATGCAGCCCTTGCTCGCGGTCTGACACGGATCGCGGGGGTCGATGAGGTCGGGCGCGGGCCGTTGGCCGGGCCGGTCGTGGCGGCGGCCGTGGTTCTGGATCTGACGCGGATCCCGGCGGGCCTCAATGACAGCAAGCGTCTGACTGCGCACCGGCGCGAGGCGCTGGCCGAAGCGCTTGCCTCCTGCGCGGAGGTCGCCATCGGGCAGGCCAGCGTGGAGGAGATCGACCGGATCAACATCCTTGAAGCATCCCATCTGGCAATGATGCGGGCCCTGGCCCAGCTGGGCGGGGTCGATCATGTTCTGGTCGATGGAAATCGCCTGCCGCGGGATTTGACGCGCTCGGCCGAAGCGGTGGTGAAGGGCGACGGGCGGTCGCTGTCGATCGCGGCGGCCTCGGTCGCGGCCAAGGTGTGGCGGGATCGCCTCATGGTGGATCTTGCGCAACAGTGGCCCGGCTATGGATGGGAGCGAAACTTCGGTTATCCGTCGAAAGAGCACAGAGAGGCGCTGGTCCGGCTTGGCGTGACCCCAGCCCATAGGCGATCCTTCAAGCCGGTGCGCAATATGTTGTGACAAGCGAATTTTACAAGTCATTGATTCAATAAAGATTTTGACAGCGAATCACGTCTGACTCATGTTCAGGTCAACGAGCGGGACAACTCGCCGGGACATGAGGCAGACGATTATGACGACGACCCAAAGCGCCGCGGCGCTCCCTGTGAACACGATCCTGAACGGAGATTGCATTGCCGAAATGGCAAAGCTGCCGGACGCGTCTGTCGATCTGATCTTTGCCGATCCGCCTTATAATCTTCAGCTTAAGGGCGAGTTGCACCGCCCCGACAATTCGCGTGTCGACGCGGTCGATGATGCCTGGGACCAGTTTTCCAGCTTTGAGGCCTATGATCGGTTCACAGCGGCCTGGCTGGCGGAGGCCAAGCGGATCCTCAAGCCCGACGGTGCGATCTGGGTGATCGGATCCTATCACAACGTCTTTCGCCTTGGGGCAGAGTTGCAGAACCAGGGGTTCTGGATCCTCAACGACGTGGTCTGGCGCAAGTCGAACCCGATGCCGAACTTTCGCGGCAAGCGGCTGACCAATGCGCATGAGACGCTGATCTGGGCCTCCCGCAGCGAAGGCGCGAAATACACGTTCAACTACGAGGCGCTCAAGGCGCTGAACGAGGGCGTGCAGATGCGGTCGGACTGGGTTCTGCCTATCTGCACGGGGCACGAGCGGATCAAGGGCGAGGACGGCGCGAAGGCGCATCCGACCCAGAAGCCCGAAGCGCTGTTGCACCGTGTGATCCTGGCCACGACGCAGGTGGGGGATGTGGTTCTGGACCCGTTCTTCGGTACCGGGACGACCGGCGCCGTGGCCAAGATGCTTGGACGGGACTTCATCGGCATCGAACGCGAGGCTGATTATCGCAAGGTCGCCGAAGCGCGGATTGCCAAGATCCGGAAATTCGACCGGCAGGCGCTGGAGGTCACGGCCTCCAAACGGGCCGAGCCGCGAGTGCCGTTTGGCCAGCTGATCGAGCGCGGGATGCTGCGGCCGGGCGAAGAGCTGTGGTCGCTCAACGGTCGCCACAAGGCAAAGGTCCGGGCCGATGGCACATTGATCGGGGACGATATCAAGGGATCCATTCACCAGGTTGGGGCCGCGCTGGAAGGCGCGCCGTCCTGCAACGGATGGACCTATTGGGCTTTCAAGCGCGACGGGAAGATGGTGCCCATCGACCTGTTGCGACAGCAGATCCGGGCGGAGATGCACGCCCACTGAGCCGCCCGTGCCGGGGGAGGTCCCCCGGCGCTACTGGCCCCGCCGATCCTGTTGGATCTGGCGGGGCTTTTTTTTGCGCCGGGCCATGGATGCAAGGAGCGTGGCGTCTGCCTGCTCTTGATACTTATCCTAATGGCTATCT
This sequence comes from uncultured Paracoccaceae bacterium, assembly GCA_947503775.1. Lineage (GTDB taxonomy): Bacteria > Pseudomonadota > Alphaproteobacteria > Rhodobacterales > Rhodobacteraceae > Aestuariibius. The sequence continues at coordinate 213,077 of CANNFE010000002.1, forward strand.
TTTTATTGACGGGTCAGGGTCGCTGATTTACTTAGCCATATGGCTAATAATCTTGACGGTTTTTTCTCTGCCCTTGCCGATCCGACGCGGCGTGCCGTGATTTCGCGGCTGACGACAGGTCCTGCCGCCGTGTCGGATCTGCATGCGCCGCATGACATGGCGCTGCCCTCTTTTCTGAAGCATCTCGGCAAGCTCGAATCCGCGGGACTGATCCGGTCCGAAAAGGTCGGGCGGGTTCGCATGGTTCATATCGAGGCTGCTCCGATGGCCGAGGCTGAGGCGTGGCTGAAACAGCAGCGGCGCCTTTGGGAGGGTCGTCTGGATCGTCTTTCCGCTTTGGCCGAACATATAGAAAAGGAAGATCGCGATGGCTGATTTTGCAACGCTGACATTGGATCGGGAGATCGCATGCGCGCCGGATCGTTTGTTTCACGTCATGAGGGATCGGGCGCTTCGGGAAAAATGGAGCGCGCCCGACACCGACAGCGTCGTGATCATCGATGAGTATGATTGCCGTCCCGGCGGGCGCGAGGAGATCCGCTGCGGCCCCAAGGAGGCGCCGGAGTTCAGCACGACCGGCCTCTTTCATGTCGTGACGCCCGAGTTCCTGTCCTACACCGAGACGCTGGTTGTCGGCGGTCAGATGATGTCGGTGTCGCTTTGCGGCCACGAGATATCGGAAAGGGCGGGGGGCAGTGCCCTTCGCGTAACGCTTCAGATCACCAGCCTCGTCGGGCCGGAGCTTTTTGAGGACTATCAAACCGGATGGTCTGCATCCCTCGATAACCTTGTGGCGCTGGCTTCTGGCTGAATGCGCCTTGAGGGGGCTTCACTTCAGAAGTAGCTGCGCACGAGGCTTCCGGCGATCAGGCTCCAGCCGTCGGCGACGACGAAGAAGGCCAGTTTGAACGGCAGCGACACGATGGCGGGCGGAACCATCATCATGCCCATCGACATCAGGATCGCCGCGATGACGAGGTCGATGATCAGGAAGGGCAGAAAGATCAGGAACCCGACCTGAAAGGCGCGCGCGATTTCGGACAGCAGGAAGGACGGGATGAGAACCGACAGGTTGGCGTCGGGGATCGGGGTGGCCGGGTCGGTATCGGGCCTGAGATCGGCCAGCGCGGCGAAGGTCTCGGGATCGATGCGGGCCGACATGAAGGTCCGGAACGGCTCAAGCGTTTGGGTGAACGCGGCGGGGAGCTCGATCTCTCCCTCCAGAAGGGGGGTGATGCCGGTCGTCCAGGCTTCGATAAAGACAGGCTCCATCACGAAATAGGTGAGAAAGAGCGCAAGGCTGACGATTAGCATGTTGGGCGGCGATTGCTGCAGCCCGATCCCTTGCCGCAGAATGGCCAGAACGGTGACGATGAAAGGAAAGCAGGTGATCATCATCGCGATGCCCGGCACGATGCTGAGCACGGTGATCAGCACTAGCAGCTGGATCGAGCGCGTCGCCAAAGAGCCGTCATCCTCAAGCGAGAACGGCAGCTCCTGGGCGGCGACGGGGGCGCCGCAGGTCAGAAAGAGCGCGGCGAAAAGCGCTATGAGGGGGAGGCGGATCCCGGTCAGGACAGCGATCCGTTCAGATCGGCGACTTCGGTCAGTCTGACGGCAAGCTGGCCGGCCGCCTCGCCGTCAAGCTCTTGCAGCTCGCCGCGTGCGATCAGGCGATCGCCGATGTAAAGCTCGACCGGATCGTCGATCTTGCGGTCCAGCGGCAGGACGGCGTTTTCCCCCAGCTCGAGCAGATCCTTGACCAGCGGGCGGGCGCGCCCGACCGAGATCGTCACTTCGATCGGGACATGGGAAAAGGGAGAGGTTTCAGACATGTGCGGCCTTTCGGGCATGTTCGTGGAAGAAGGCCTCGACCGCGGCATCGACATCGGCGACGACGGCATCGAGATCGAGAAGGGTTTCGGTCCCCGCCTGGCCGACGATGGCCTGAAGAGGGGTCAGCGTGTCATCGGCCTTCACGGTTGCGGGCAGGGCCTCGGCATCGGCGAGGGCCTTTTCGATCCGGTCCTTGATCTGCGGCGCGACCCGCAGTTCGAGCGCCTGTTCCAGCACCAGATCGGAGCGTTCGGCGATCAGATCGGCGATGTGATCGATCAGCGTCGCGTCCGCTATCCGCGGCAGGACGGCCCGCGCCATCGCCGCGATCAGGGGGTTGAGCGCGCCTTGCAGGTGAAGGACGGCCTCCTGGTATCCGAAGGACATGTCGAGGAAGGTCTGAACAAGCTGGGACTGAAGCTGGTCCTGCTCGGCGCCTAGACGCTCTTGCGCCTCCTGTTGCCCTGCCAGATGCCCGTCCTCATAGGCAGCGCGGCGCAGCTCTTGGTCGCGGTCGATCGCACCGCTGCCGGCCGGGCCATCGATCTGGAAATCCTCGTAGATGACCGCCTTGCCCATCAGGCCTTCTCCTCGGTGCGGGGCGCGTCGATCCAGTTGCGCAGCACCTCGACGGTTTCATCCTGGCGGTCCCCGATCAACGTGCGGAGCCGGTCGACCGGATCTTCAAGCTCTGGCCCCTTGGGTTGTTTCGACACCACCGGCATATCGCCAAGCGCCGCGCCGCTTGTATCGATCTCTCCATCCAAGGCCGGAGAGGCAGGCGCGGGGTCGCGGCGAGGCGGGGCGGGGGGCGGCAGTTCGATCGGGGTGCGGGCATTGGCCAGAACGGGACGCACCACGAAAAGGCCCAGGATCAGAGCCACCAGCGCGAGGATCCCGATCTGGATCAGCTGCATTATATCAAGCTCGAGCGGGAACCCTCCGGGTGTGACGGCTTCGGTGCCCATCGGAACGATGGGATCGAACGACATCGACTTTATGGTGATGACATCGCCGCGCGCCTCGTCAAAGCCGACGGCAGAGGCGACGAGTTCCTGCAAGGCCGCAATCTCCTCCGTCGGGCGTGGGGCCACGGTGCTGTTGCCGTTCGCGTCGGTCTGCGGCACGCCGTTGACCAGAACGGCCACCGTCAGCCGCTTGATCGCGCCCGGGACCCGCAGAACCTCGCGCTGAATTTCCGAGATATCGAAATTCACCCGCTCGCGGGTTTCGCTGTCGTTGTTGTTGGAGCTTCGCTCCTGACCCCCCGCCTCTCCGTCGGGCAGGTTCGAGGCGACGGTGACATTGGCCGGCCCGCTGTTTTGGGAGCTTGACGTCTGCTCTTCGGTGTCGGTGCTGATGGCGACGCGGCTTGCGGGATCGACGGTCCGCTCGGTGATCTGTTCGGTTTCGGTGACGGTATCGAGGCTGACCTCGACCACGGCATTGCCATAGCCGACCCGCGCCTCGAGTAGGCGTTCGACCTGCCCCTTCAAAAGCGCCGCGCGATCCCCGTTCTGGGCCAGGGCAACCGGATCCTCTGTTCCGGCGACGAGCCCGCCTTCGCTGTCGATGACGGCGACATCATCGGGCGACAGGCCCGACACGGCCGAAGAGACGAGATACCGCAGCGCCTTGGCCTGCGGTACGGTCAGGGTGCCGCCATTTGTCGTGACGGTCACGGCTGCCGTCGGCTGGCTGCTTCTGTCGAACGGGCGCTGCGACGGGTTCGAGATGTGGACGCGCGCCGATTGCACCATCGAACTGGCGGCGATGGTGCGGGCCAGCTCACCCTCCTTGGCGCGCCAGTAGGCGGCATCGAACATCTGCGACGTGGTGCCAAAGCCCGACAGCGAATCAAGCAGCTCGTACCCCTGCGAGGAGTTCGCGGGCAGACCTTCGCTGGCCAGCGTCATCCGCAACGTGTCGCGCCGGGCGCGGTCCACGAAGATGCTGTCGCCGCGCACCTCGTAGGCGACGCCCTGCTGTTCCAGCGCAGCGACCATCTGCCCGGCGGAGTTCGATTCGAGCCCTGCATAAAGCAATGCCAGATCCGTCTGCGCGGCAGATCGGCCCAGCATCAGGACCGCGACGAAGACGATGACGGTCGAACCGAGCACCGCAATGCGGCGACCGGGCGTGAGGTTGGACCAAAGGGAGGCGACGTTCTGCACCTGCTTCTCCTGACGAGCGATTTTTATCGTCAATGGACCATCAGCCTTAACAATCGGTTAGTTTTCCATCGGCTATGACAAGCGGCAGGACAGATGCAGGACCCATGTCATGAGCCAGACCGACGACAGCGACACCTCGGAAAAGAAGACGTCGAAGCTTCCTCTTTTGCTTGGCGTTGTGATCGCGCTGCTTGGCGGTGGCGGGGCGTTTTACGCGGTCTGGTCCGGAATGCTGCTTGCACCCGAGACGGAAGGTATGGCCGAAACGCCGGCCGAACCGCTGGAGCCTGTGGCGTTCGTGTCCCTCGATCCCATCGTGATCTCGTTGCCGCGTAGCAGTGCGCACAAGCATCTTCGGTTTCGCGCCGAGGTCGAAGTCGAGCCGAGCTATCAGGAAGAGGTCGCCGCGCTCAAACCCCGCATCATCGACGTGCTTCACACCTATCTCGGCGCGCTGGAGCCCGAGCAGATCGAAGCGCCCGGCGCGCTGGCCCGGCTGCGCGGGCAGATGCTGCGGCGCTTGCGTGTCGTTGCGGGGGAAGGTCGCGTCCGCGATCTTCTGATTGCTGAATTCGTTCTGGACTAGGAGGTGCCGATGGCCCTGATATCTGACATTTTGCTCTTTGCCGGCGCGCTTGGGGCGGGGTTTTATTGCCTGATCCTCGCGCGGCGCCTGCGTCAGTTCAACGATCTGGAAAGCGGCGTCGGCGGCGCGGTGGCGCATCTGGCCGCTCAGGTCGACGACATGACCCGCACCCTTGCCCAAGCTCAGGTCGCGGCGCGCGATTCGTCGGCGTCGCTCGAAGCGCTGACCGAGCGGGCGGAGGGCGTGTCGCAACGGCTCGAACTGATGCTTGCCTCGATGCACGATCTGCCCGATGTGGCCAAACCGGACCGGCGGCGTCCTGCACCCAAAGCGGCCGGGACGGGTCACTGATGGCAGCCCGGACCGGTAAGGGCACCCTGGGGATTATCGCGATCCTTCTGGTCGGATCAGGCCTTTTGCGGATCGGCGAAGGTGCGGGGTTCGTCTTTGCCCAGGAGGCGGAAGAGCCGGTGATGACCGCCGGCACCGCGGTCTGCGATCCCGACGGCATGCTCGAAGATGTGCTGGCAGCCCTTGAGGCGCGCGAAGAGGCCGTGCGCGCGCGCGAGATCGCCGTGCAGAACCGCATCGTGGCGCTGGATCTCGCGAACGATCAGATCGATCGCAAGCTGGCCGAACTAGAGGCGGCCGAGGCCTCTCTTGCCGAAACGCTGGCCGTCGCGCGGACGGCGGCGCAGGATGATCTGACCAGCCTCACCGGCGTTTACGAGGCGATGAAACCCAAGGATGCGGCCCTTCTTTTTGCCGAGATGCCCCCGGAATTCGCGGCCGGATTTCTAGGCCGGATGCGGGCAGAGACGGCCGCCGAGATCATGGCGGGGCTTCCTGCCGCCAACGCCTATTCGATCAGCGTCGTGATGGCGGGTCGAAACGCGCTCGTTCCAACAGAATAGCGGCTGGAGAGACTTTCTTAACGGTCTTCTGCGAAGACGGATGAAGATCTTTTCAGGAAGCGGGTTTCACATCCTATGATCGGCATCGTCGGTATCTTTGTTGTCTTCGTGATGGTCTTTGGCGGCTACATGATGGCGGGCGGCAAGCTTGGGATCATCCTCAAGGCGTTGCCGTTTGAGATGACGATGATCGGGGGCGCGGCGCTGGGGTCCTTTTTCATCAGCAACAGCATGTCGGGCGTCAAACATACCGCCCGCGATCTGGCCAAGGTCTTTAAGGGCGCCCATTGGAAACCCGAAGATTATCGCGATCTTCTATGCCTTCTGTTCGAGCTGATCCGGCTTGGGCGCTCGAACGCGATCGCGCTGGAGGAACATATCGAAGCGCCCGATACGTCGGATATCTTCGGGCGCTATCCCCGGATCCTCGCGGATGGGGAGGCGGTCGCGCTGATCTGCGACACGATGCGGTCGGCTTCCATGAACTACGACGATCCCCATCAGGTCGAAGAGGTGCTGACGAACCGTCTGGATGCGGGTCATCATCATCGCATGCATTCCAGCCACGCCTTGCAAACCGTCGCTGACGCGCTGCCCGCGCTGGGCATCGTGGCCGCGGTTCTGGGCGTGATCAAGACGATGGGATCGATCGACCAGCCACCCGAGATCCTCGGCAAGATGATCGGTGCAGCCCTGGTCGGGACGTTTCTGGGGGTCTTTCTCGCCTATGGTTTTTTCGGTCCCTTCGCGGCCCGCGTCAAAAACGTGATCGAAGAAGACGCCCATTTCTACCAGCTTATCCGCGAGGTGCTTGTCGCCAACCTTCATCAGCACCCCACGAACATCTGTATCGAAGTGGGCCGCCAGAACACGCCAAGCCACAATCGGCCCAGCTTTGGGGATCTGGAAGATGCCCTCAAGGATGTTCGAAAGGATGCGGCGTGATGCTTCGTTATCTTGCGATGATATGGTGCTGCCTCGCCGCCCTTCCGGCGCTCGGGCAGACGATTTCCGTTCGATCCGGGGAACACGAGAATTTCACCCGCCTCGTCTTCGACCGACCGCTCTCCACCGAATGGACGCTCGAGAAATCCGATCTCGGCCATGTCCTGCGCTTCGATCCGGCAACGTCGATCGAACTGCGCGGACTGTTCGAGCTGATCCCGAGGGAGCGCGTTCGCGACGTAAGGGCGGGCGAGGCCGAAGGAGAGGTGGAACTGATCCTGAACTGCGACTGCCGCGTCGAAGCCCGCCTTTACCGAGAGCGGTATCTGATCGTCGACACCTTCGATCCAGCCCAAGAGGACGGGGCCGCAATCACAGAGCAGGCAAGCGGGCCTGTCTTCCTTCGCCCCGGCCCGCCTATTTTGCCCATCGTCCTGCCGGATCGGCCAGCCCTGTCTGAACGGGCTGTGCCAGACGCGATGCCTCAGCCCGATCCCGCGGATACCGCTCTTCAAAGGCGCGTCGACGATGCCCGTGCGGATCTTCTGTCGAGCCTGTCACAGGGATCGCAGGATGGTCTGCTCGACTTCATCGATCCTCCGCCTGATGGTATGGGCGAGGGTCGTCCCGATCTTGCCGCGCGACCTCTGCCGCTGCCGGATATTCCGCATCTTCTGCTGCGCTCGCAGACGGCCATCGAAACGGCCCGGCCCGAGGCGCCAAGACCTCCCTTGGCCTGCATCGACATCGCGTTGCTCGATATCGGCGGTTGGAGCACGGGGGACAGTTTCGAAGACCAGATCGGGATGCTGCGCCAGAAAGTCTATGGCGAATTCGATCGCACGGATCCCGAGGCGGCCAAGGCGCTCGCCCGACTTTATCTTCATTTCGGCTTCGGAGCGGAAGCGATGGAGATCGCGATGCTGCACGGGGATGGCAGCCCGCCCTGGATGGCCATCGACGCGATTGGTCACATCATGGATCACGACACGCCGCCCCCGTCCCCGCCGCCAGGCATAGAGGGCTGCGAGGGGGATCTCGCCCTGTGGCGGGCACTTTTTGATCCCGAGGATCTTCCAAGCCATCCGGACGACCGTCTGGCGCTGAAACGATCCGTTCTCACGCTGCCAAGTCACCTTCGCCAACGGCTTGGCGTGCTCGCCGCCAACAGGTTTCTGGACGCGCAGGCCGCCGAGATTGCGAATGATCTTCTTGCGATCACCCGGCGCAACGCCGTCGATCAGGAAACCGGTGCCGTCATCCTCGGTGCCCAGGTCCAGGCTGCAAAAGGAAAGACCGAAGAAGCCACCGAAACGCTAGAGGTGCTGGCCGAAGATGATCCGCGTATGACGCCGCAGGCGATGCAGTCCCTCGTGCAGCTCAGGCTTGAAAAGAGTGAACCCATCACGGATGACGAGATCGACTTGCTTGAAACCATGCTCCACGAGTACCGGCCTACGCCCGACGCCCTTACGACGGTCCAGGCCTTGTCCGGCGCGCGTCTTTCCCGAAACGAGTACGAGATCGGTCTTGATCTGCTCGATCGCGAAGAGCCGCCTGCCGAGGTCGATCGCGATCTTCGCTCGGCCTTGATAGGTGATGCCACAGTCGACGCCGGTGATGGCCTCTTCTTGCGACTTGTCTCGAGGGTTTCCGCCTCTGATTTGACCGATAAGACGGCGAATGCCGTCGCTCAAAGGCTGATCGATCTACGCCTTCCTGACCTTGCAGCCCCGTTTCTCTTGCCGAACACGACCCGGACCGAGGCAGCAGATCGTCGATATCTGCGCGCTCAGGTTGCCGCACTTGCAGGGGATGTCGACAGCGCAGAAGAGCAACTGATCGGCCTCTCGAACGAGCGTGCCGTTTCGATCAGAAGACAAGCCCTGGGTAGCGGACCGGAGGCACCGGATGAACAAGCGGCCGATCTGCTATCCGCGGACCCGGACACCCTTTTCCGGGCGCGGGCCTGGGACAGGTTGGCTGTCCAATCGGAGGATGACTTCTTGCGGGAGGTCGGACGACTGGCTCGATTGCCGGATACCGTCGATGGTGCTGACCTGACCGACCCAGCATCTCTTGAAGCGCGCGAGGCAGCCCTCGCGACGGCGCGCGACACACGGACAATGTTGCAAGGACTTCTGAGCCGAACGCAGCTTCCCGAAGACCGCTCGGACCGGCCTGAGCAATAACGAAATATCAACCTTGTTCAGTCCATGGTCGCCAAACTCTCCTGTCGAAGAGGCGCTTGTCAGAATGGTCTTTCGCTCGTTCCAGTCGGCCCGACTGCCGCATCTGATTATCTGCCTTGCCTTGATCTGGCCGTCTCAGGGATGGTCGCTCACCGACGCGGATCAGTGCCGGCACGCTGCGATCCTGGCGGCGCGGACCCATGAGGTTCCGCAAGATGTCATGCTGGCAATCACTCTTACGGAAACGGGCCGAACCCACAACGGCTCTGCTGGTCCGTGGCCATGGACAGTCAATGTCGGGGGGCAAGGCCACTGGTTCGACAAAGAGGATGAGGCGCGCGCCTTTGTCTTCGGTCAGATCAAAGCGGGCGTCAGAAATTTTGATATCGGTTGTTTTCAGATCAATCACCGTTGGCACGGCGAAAACTTCGCCTCGTTGGAGGAGATGTTCCAACCGATTGCCAACGCAGATTACGCTGCGAGATTTCTCAAGGATCTTCATCGCGAGATCGGAAACTGGTCAGGCGCGGCCGGTGCCTACCACTCCCGGACCGAGGAATTCGCGACCCGCTACCGCGCTCGCTTCGACACGATCCGCAAAGCGCTGAGCCCGGCACCCGATGTCGTCGCTGCCGCCGACATTGTCCCGCGGGCAGAGCCGCCGATCCGCCTCAACTCGTTTCCGCTGTTGAAAGGCGGCGCGCAAACCCGAGCGATCTCTCCCGGGTCCCTCTTTCGTGAAAAGCGGCTGGGCAAATGACCGGCTTTTCCGTCGCATCCCTGTTTCGCCCGACCATCCTTCTCGCGCTCGCCCTGATGGCGATCATCGTCATGATGATCCTGCCGATGCCCGCTTGGATCCTCGACATCGGTCTGGCCGCCAGTTTTGCGCTCGCGATCCTGATCTTTACCGTCACGCTTTTTATCGAACGGCCGCTCGATTTCTCGGCCTTCCCAACGATCCTTCTTGCCTCGCTGATGCTCCGGCTGTCGCTGAATGTGTCTTCGACAAAGCTCATCATCGGCGAGGGTCATACGGGAACCCGGGCCGCCGGTCAGGTCATCGAAGGCTTCGCGATGTTCGTGATGGGCGGGTCGGTCTTTCTTGGGCTTGTCGTCTTTGGCGTGCTGCTGATCGTGAATTTCGTCGTGATCAACAAGGGCGCAACGCGCATGGCCGAAGTCGGAGCCCGCTTCGCCCTTGACGGAATGCCGGGAAAGCAGCTGGCCATCGACAGCGACGTGTCCGCAGGCGCGATCGATCACACGGAGGCGAAAGAGCGGCGCGCGACCGAACAGGCGGAAACGACCTTTTTCGGGTCACTCGACGGGGCTTCGAAATTCGTCAAGGGCGATGCGATCGCGGGGCTTCTAATCACGCTTCTGAACCTCGTGATGGGCCTTATCATCGGAACGGTCATCCATGACATGCCGATCGGACAAGCCTTTGAAACCTATACAATTTTGACAGTAGGTGACGGGCTGGTCTCTCAGATTCCGGCGGTCATCATCTCGATCGCCTCCGCGCTTTTGCTGGCGCGCGGCGGCGCCACCGGGGCAACCGACCTTGCCATCGTGTCGCAGCTGGGCAGACATCCCGCGGCTTTGGTGACTGTGGCCGTCCTGATGGTGCTTTTCGCGATGGTGCCCGGATTGCCGTTCCTCCCCTTTCTCGCCGGAGCATTGGTCTTGGGCGGATGCGCCTTTCTTGCGATGAAGGTGTCGGAGGACGCGCCCGACACGCCGGGGTCCGAGGAAGAAGACCCGTCGCCTGCGGTCTCGCGGTCAATGGGCGATGTCTTGGATCTTGACGACATCCATGTCGAATTCGCACCGGATCTCGTCGGGATGGTTCTGGATTCCGGGACGGGGCTCGATGCGCGGATCACCAATATGCGCACCCATGTCGCTACCGAATATGGGGTTCTTCTGCCCGAGATCCGGCTGACCGACGATGCAGGACTTCCGGCGGGCACCTACGTCATCAAGGTTCAGGGCGTCGAGCAGGCTCGCGACACGCTGATGCCCAACCGCGTTCTTGCGCTGACCAACGGGCAGGCGCCACCGGGCCTTGACGGAGCGCCCACCGAGGAACCGGTCTACGGCGCCCCGGCCTTATGGATTTTCGAAGCGGATCAGGATGCGGCAGCGCTGGACGGATTAACGACGGTCCTTCCGACAGAGGTGCTTGCGACCCATCTGCTTGAAGTGATCAAGCGCAATTTCCCGCGCCTTCTGACCCTCAAATCCCTTCGCCGGTTGCTGGACGAGATGACCAGCCTGTCCGATCCGGCCCGGGCAGAGGCGAACCACAAGATGCTGGACGAGCTGATCCCGGACCGGATCACCGTCGACATCCTGCTGTCCGTTTTGCGCCTCTTGCTGGAGGAGCGGGTCTCGATCCGGAACCTGCCGCTCATTCTCGAGGCGACGGCCGAGGGCCGGTTGCTCCACGCTTCGGCCGAAGGCATCGCAGAGCATGTGCGCCAACGTCTGGGATTCCAGCTGGTCGCGGGAATGCGGCGTGATGACGGAACGATCCCCCTCGTGCAACTGGCGCCGGAATGGGAAGACACCTTCGCCTCTTATCAGTTGGAAACCGATCGCGGACCGGGAGAGGTCGCCTTACCCCCAGACGATTTCAACCGCCTGGCCAAATCCATCGCCGAACGCATCGCCGAAGCCAGCGAAGCGGGGATCTTTCCGGCTGTCGTCACCTCAACGCGCAGGCGGCGCTTCTTGCGAACCGTTATGACGGCCAAGGGAATCGCAAATCCGGTCCTGTCTTTCGAGGAGATCGGGATCGACGCGAGGCCATCGCTCGTCGGCCTTGTCCCCGCATGATCGAGGTTGATGCGGCGGTTCTTGATCTGTCCCGGCAGGGGCTCTTGATCGCTGTCGCCGTCTTTCTGAGGGTGGGCGCGATGATGGCGCTGCTTCCTGCGTTCGGAGAGCAGATGGTCCCGGTCCGTGTCCGTCTGGGCCTCGCCGTGGCATTTACCCTAATCGTCGCTCCGGCTGCGGCGCCGTATCTCGCCGAAGTGGGCGAGCTGCGTCTGCCACATTTCGGAACCGAGGCGTTGACCGGGCTCTTCTGGGGCGTCCTGCTGCGGTTGCTCGTCATGGCGCTCAGCATCGCGGGATCCATTGCCGCGCAGTCGACCTCTCTCTCCCAGATCCTTGGCGGAGCTTCGGTCGAACCCCTGCCGGCGATGGGCCATCTGATGGTGATTGCAGGCCTGACCCTCGCCGTCATCCTTGGTCTGCATGTTCATCTTGCCGCGATGATGATCGAAACATATCAGATCACTCCGTTTGCCCGGCGTCTTGATGCCGATCTGGTGTCGAATATCGGTCTGTCCCATGTCCGCCGGGCCTTTTCTCTCGCCTTCTCACTCGCCGGTCCGTTCATCATCGCGTCCGTTCTCTACAATGTCGCGCTCGGCGTGATTAACCGGGCCATGCCGCAACTGATGGTCTCCTTCGTCGGCGCGCCAGCCTTGACGGCGGGCGGTTTGTTTCTGCTCTTCCTGACCTTGCCCTTCATCCTGACCGTATGGGTCGGAGCGTTGAACGGGTTTCTCGCAGCACCCTCGGATCTGCCAGTATGAGCGACGACAGCGCTGAAAAGGAACATGAAGCCTCTCAGAAAAAGCTCGATGACGGGCGCAAGAAAGGCGAAATCCCGCGATCGGCGGATCTGACCATCGCCGGGTCCTATGGTGGATTTCTCTTGGCCTTGGTAACGATCGGTGCTGTTTCGTTGCAAGGTTTTGGCGCGACGCTGAGCATCCCGCTCGATCAGGCGGTGGAGCTTTCAGATCTGGTCTTTGCCGAAAGCGGCACGCCTCTTGTCGGCGGTTTGATCGCAAGGATCGCGTTGCACACTCTGCCATGGGTCGGGTTCGCGGCCGCACTTGCTCTTTTGGTTGTCGTCGCGCAGCGTAGCCTGGTCTTCGCGCCGACAAAGCTTGCGCCAAAGATGTCGCGGCTGTCCTTCATTCAAAACGCAAAGAACAAATTCGGACGGACCGGCCTGTTCGAGTTCGCGAAAAGCACGGCAAAACTGATCATTTTCTCGATCGCGCTCGGCGTCTTTCTTGTGTCGGAACGCATGCCCATCCTTCACTCCCCCTCGATGGAGCCGGCGCTTATTATGAGCTTGCTCGGGCGGGTGATTATCGCCTTTCTGGCGATCGTTCTGGTCGTAGCGACCTGCATCGGCGCGCTTGATTTCTTTTTCCAGCGGGCGGAACACCTGAGAAAAAACAGGATGTCCCGCAAAGAGCTGATGGATGAAAGCAAGTCCTCTGACGGCGATCCGACGATGAAACAACGGCGCCGACAAAAGGCGTATGATCTTGCAACCAACAAGATGCTGGCCGATGTGCCGACTGCGGATGTTATCGTGGTTAATCCAACCCATTATGCGGTCGCCCTTGCATGGAGCCGTGCGGATGGCAGCGCGCCGATATGCGTGGCCAAGGGCACTGACGAGATTGCGATGCGGATCCGCGAGATCGCCATGATGAATGGCATTCCGCTTCGGCATGATCCTCCGACCGCCCGGGCCTTGCATGGATCGGTCGAGATCGGACAGCAGATTTCAAGAGACCACTATCGGGCCGTCGCGGCAGCGATCCGTTTTGCCGACCGCCTGAAAGGGAAAGGTTTGACATGAAAGCCAATCACGCCCGCATAAGAGACCTTGTCGATCTGACCGAGATGGCTTGGCAGGCCAAACAGGCCGAGCTGAAATCGATCCGAAGGCGAGAGCAGGTGGTGCGCGCGGCGCTCGAGGCATTGGATCATCGGATGAGGACGGCTTTCCGCCCGGAAGAAGAGTGTGGAGATACGGCCCTTTTAGCGCAGGCCGATATGAACTGGCAGCGCTGGACCGAGCGGGAGAGGGCGCGGCTAAATACCGATCTGGCCCGGATCCTGGCAGAGGCGGCCGATGCAAAAGCGCGGATCAAGCAAACATTTGGGCGCCATCAAGTCATGCAAAAGCTTGTGGGTAAACTGGATCAGATCTGAACGTCCTGGCGAACAATCTCGATAATCAGAACATCCCTCACCGTAGAGCTGACCGCGTCCCGTGCGGCCGCCAAAAGATTGCGCCGCAGCGCTTCGAGCAAGTCGGTCTGGGTGAACGGGCCCTCGAACCCTCCCAGATTGGCATGTTCGAAGAGAACGCGCAAAAAGGCATCGCGGATCCGCGGCTCGCGGTCGTAGACGTCATTCTCGGCGCCTTCGTCGACTTCGAGACTGAGCGACAGGACGACCAGCGAACGGACCGCACCGTCCACGACAACGGGTACGACGAACTGGTTGTTCAGTCTCGCAAAGACCGATGTCGCCGTTTCGTCCGGTGCATCCGCCATCTCATCAGTCGATCTGGCCTCTGTCGCGGGCCTAAGCGTAAGGCCCGCGCCGACACCGGCACCGATGCCGATCAGCGCGAGCACCAGCGGTAAGATCAGTTTCATCGCAGCGCCCTCAGAACGGCAAAAGGATATCGGCGACCTGCTGTCCGTATCGCGGTTGCTGAACATCGGTGATCTGACCCCGCCCGCCATATGAAACGCGTGCCGATGCGATCTTGTCATAGCCGATTTCGTTCTGGCGAGTGATATCCTCGGGCCGGACAAAGCCGCTGACGAGAAGCTCGCGCACCTCGAAATTGACCCGCACCTCCTGGGTGCCCGCAATCGCGAGGACGCCGTTCGGCAAAACGTCGACGATCGTTGCGGCGACCCGGAGGGTCAGCTCTTCGTTTCGGCGCACCGATCCATCGCCGGTGCTGCTGCTGGAAGAGTTCAGATCCACGGCATCGGCCAGAGTTGCCCCTTCGGGAAGACGCGGATCCACGCGTTGCGGAATACCCAGCAGGCTTGGCACGGACAGGCTTTCGGATCCGCCGCGCGAGCGCTGGGTCGAATTCGAGATTTCGGCGCTGTCATCGATTTCGATCACAACCGTCAGAATGTCGCCGCGTCCCATGGCCCGCCGGTCGCCCAAAAGTGACCGCGGCCCTCCTTCCCAAAGAGAGGCTTCGGCGACGGGTGGCGGCGCTATGATCTCTTGGGGCAGGCCCGGGCTTAGCATGGCGGCATGTTCTGGGGAGGCGACAACCGGCGTCAGTTCAGGCGCGCGGCCCACGTTTTCGACCCGGGCGCAGGCCGCCACGAGAAGAAAACCCGAGAGGTAAAACAGTATATTAAGGGGAGACATAGGCGATGCCCTTCTGGCTGATTTTGGCAGAGACCGTCGCTCTGGAAGACAGGTTCATCACGCGGATCACATCGCCCACACCGCCGCGGCCCAGCGACCGGCCTCCGGTGGTGATCGTCAGACCGCCGCTTTGAAAAACCAGAGGAACGATATCGTTGCGATCGATGATGGCCGGAGGCCCCACATCGGCAGGCCGGATCGGGCGGCCTGCATAAAGGGCCACTCGGGCCTCCATCCCGATGACGAGGTCAAGGTGATCGGCCGCATCGCCTGCATCCATGGCGACCAGTTCGACATCGGCGGCCGAGATGATATCGGCCGCCCGGATCGTGCGCGTGGCAACGACCGTGTCCGCGAAAGCGGGCGCCGCGAGGAAAAGAACAGCCAGAAACCGGATCATCGGATCTGCACCGTCGCGCCCAGCATCTGGTCGGCCGCGCTGATCACCTTGGAGTTCAGCTCGTACCCGCGCTGCGCTTCGATCAGGTCGGTCACCTCCTTGACGGCATCGACCGAGCTGTCCTCGAGATAGCCCTGACGCAGCACGCCCAGGCCATCCTGCCCGGGGGTCGCGACAAGCGACGGACCCGAGGCGGGCGTTTCAAGAAAAAGGTTGCTTCCGATCGCCTCGAGACCGCGTGCATTCGTAAATCCGGCAAGACTGAACTGCCCCAGACGTTCGGGTTCGACCCGGTCGTTGAACTGCGCGAAGACCTCGCCTTCGGCATTGATCGAGATCGATCTGGCATCGCGCGGGATCGTGATATCGGGGACGACAGGAAACCCGTCGGATGTCACGATCAGACCGTCACCGGTGCGTTTGAGGCCGCCGTCGCGGGTATAGGCCGCGCGCCCGTCGGGCAACGTGACTTCGAGATATCCTTCGCCTTCAATGGCCAGATCCAGATCGCCGCCAGTCGCGGAGAGCGCGCCTTGCGACAGGATCATCGACACTGCCGTCGCCCGCACGCCGAGTCCCAGCTGAACCCCGGTGGGCAGAACCGTTCCGTCGGTCGCGTTGATCGTTCCGGGTCGCGCAAGCTGCTGATAATGCAGGTCCGCGAATTCGGCACGCCGGGCGTTATATCCCGTGGTCGTCATGTTGGCGAGGTTGTTGGAGATGACTTCCACCCGCGTTTGCTGGGCCGTCATCCCGGTCGCCGCAATTTTCAAAGCCCGCATCGGGACCTCCTATTGTCCAAGAACCCTGAGGATCGACCGGATGCGCTCGTCCTCCTTGTCGAGAAAGGATTGACCAAGCTCGTAGGCGCGCTGCACCTCGATCATCCGGCTGACCTGCAAAAGAGGATTGACGTTCGACCCCTCGAGAAATCCCTGCAGGATCCGCCCCTCCTCGGCCAGGGCGATCTCGCCTTCCACGCGGAACCGCGTTCCTTCCTCGCGGATCAGATCGGCTCCGTCCGCGGGCAAAACAAGGCCGATCTGCCCGATCGGAAGCCCCTCTGCGCTGACCGTTCCGTCAGCAGAGATGCCGATCGCGCCGGTGCCGGGCGGGATGAAGACGGGCGCGCCGCCTGCATCAAGGACACGCTCGCCGGTTTCGGTGACCAGATCACCGACCTCGTTGGGGGTGAAATGCCCGTCGCGGGTCAGGCGCGGGCCATCCGGCGTTTCGATCTGGAAAAACCCGGGCCCTTCGATGGCCAGATCGAAACCGCTTCTTGTCTGCGCCATCCCGCCCTGGACCAGCGATGTGTTGCGCGCCCGGGCCGAGGCCATCGAAAGCGAAGCGTCATCGCCGCCCAGCTCTCGGACGTATTCCGAAAAGACGATGCCTTCCTGGCGAAACCCCGTCGTCGAGGCGTTCGCGATATTATTGGCCACGACCCGCATTTCGCTAAGCAGGCCCGATTGGCGGGTCAGGGTCGTGTAGCCTGCATTTTCCATCGGTCAGCCTCCCGCGATGATCGGAACAAGGGTTGTTTGAAAGAACGAGACAAGCGTTTCGGTCATGAAGCCCATCGTCACCCAGAAGACGGCGACGATCGCGCCCAGTTTTGGAACGAAGGTGAGGGTCATTTCCTGAATGGAGGTCAAAGCCTGAAAGAGCCCCACGACAAGGCCCGCGACCAAGGCCACGGCCAGGATCGGCAGAGAGATGATCCCCGAGATCCACAATCCCTGCCGCAATGTGTCGTAGAACACCGCCTCCTCCAGCATCGGTCAGACCGGCATCCGAAGGATTTCCTGATAGGCCTCGACCACCTTGTCGCGGATCGTCACCGCAGTTTCGATGGCAAGCTCGGTCTGGGCCAGGGCCTGCACCAGGGAATGGGGGTCCATCTGCCCTGCCATGGCCGATGTGGCCGCCGCCTCTCCGGTCTGGAGGGTGGAGACGAAATCCGTGGCAACCCGGCCCATCGCGCTGCCGGCAGGATCGGGGGCGGTGGCAGGCCGGGTGGCCTGGTAGGCCTTTGCGGCCAGTGTGCTGGTCAATTCCATTAAAATGCGTCCTATTTCTTGAGAAGATCCATCAGGGACGACGACATCTTGCGAACCTGATCGAACATTTTGAGGTTGGCCTCATAGCTGCGCTGCGCCTCGCGCGCGTCGGCAATTTCCATCACCAGATCGACGTTGGAGCCGTCGAAATACCCGCTTTCGTCCGCCATCGGATGGGACGGATCGTGGATACGCGGGAGCGTGGATTGATCCAGTGTGACCGGCCCCGCGGTGACGCTGCCCGATGGGCGGCCGCGCATCATTTCCGCCTCGAAACTCATCAGTTTGCGCCGGTAGCCGGGCGTGTCGGCATTCGCGATATTCTCGGACGTGTAGCGCAAACGCATGGCCTGAGCCTGCATGCCGCTTGACGCCGTCTTCAGCGCGTCGGTAAACTCGGCCATGGATCAGGCCCGTCCCAGACTGACGCGAACGACCGTCATCGCGTGGCTGTAAATCGCGAGCGCCCTATTGTGCTGGCGCTGGGCATCCACCGATCTAAGCATCTCGGTCTCTAGCGAGACATTGTTCCCGTTCGGCGAGAGCGTTCCGACATCCTTGGCTGGCATGACCCTCCAGCTTTCAGAGGTCTCATTGTTCCTGAAATGTTCCTGTCGTGTCGCCCGCATATCGAACTGGTCCGGCCCCGAATAGACCGAACTGAACGCCTCCATCGTCTGGCTGCGATAGCCGGGGGTGTCCGCATTCGCCATGTTCTGCGCGGTCAGCGCCTGATGCTTGCCCGCATGCTTGGCCATCTGATGGGCGACGTCGAAAACTGTGAGACTGTCATACAAGGGCGTTCTCCCAATCTGTCTAAATCAACGCTTAACCCCGATTCCCTAAGAAAGAGTTGTCTCGAACGGAAAAGGGGTCGACATGCCCGCCACCACTCTCGATTTGAAAGACCTCGCCGACCGGATCGAGGTGCCCAGACGCGCCCATCCGATTGGCCGGATCGTTTCGGTCAACGCCCATTCGATCACGCTCGAGGGGCTGTCGGACACCGCGCGGCTCGGTGACCGGCTGCGTCTGCTGGGATCGCCCAGGCTCGGTGCGGATATCTTCGAAATCTCGGGCGATCATGTCTCTGCGCTGACGGATGGCCCGGCGGACGGGTTGCGGGTCGGGCAGCGGATGCGCCTTGAGGATCGCGCCGACCTGTCTGTCGACGACACATGGCTGGGGCGCGTGCTCGACCCCTATGGCGCCGCGCTTGACGGGGCGCCGCTTCTCAAAGGGCCGGTCCGGCGCCCTCTTGTGGCGCCTCCGCCGCCGCCCGCGATGCGCCGCGCGCTGGGCGCCAGGCTCGAGACGGGGCTCAAGGTCTTCAACACATTCCTGCCGATCGCCCGGGGCCAGCGCCTTGGCCTTTTCGCTGGATCGGGTGTCGGGAAATCGACGCTTCTGGGCACGCTCTGCCGCCAGGTTCAGGCGGATGTCGTGGTGATCGGCCTTGTCGGAGAGCGGGGGCGCGAGCTGCGCCATTTCGTCGATACCGTCCTTGGCCCCGAGGGGATGGCCCGCGCCGTCGTGATCGCGGCCACCTCCGACATGGAGGCGCAAAAGCGCAAACGCTGTGCGCTGTCGGCGATGACCGTGGCCGAATATTTCCGCGATCAGGGGCGGCATGTCCTCCTCATCATCGATTCGATCACCCGCCTCGCGGAGGCGCATCGCGAAACCGCCACCGCTGCCGGGGAGGCCGCAAATCTTCGCGGCTATCCTCCCTCGACGGCCCATATGCTCACCTCACTCTGCGAACGCGCGGGTCCCGGAACGGAGGGGCAAGGCGACATCACCGCGATCCTCAGCGTTCTCGTCGCGGGCTCGGATATGGAAGAGCCTGTCGCGGACATGCTGCGCGGCGTTCTTGACGGTCACGTGGTTCTCGACCGCGAAATCGCGGAGCGTGGGCGCTACCCGGCGATCGACCTTTTGAGATCCGTATCAAGATGCCTTCCCGCTGCGGCGAGCGAGACCGAAAACGCCTTGCTCGCAAAGGCGCGCGCCCGGTTGGCGATCTATGAGCGGTCCGAAATGATGGTCCAGGCGGGGCTGTATTCGGCCGGCACCGACGCCTCCATCGATGAAGCGATCGCCAGTTTTCAGGACCTCGACGCCTTCATTGCCTCGCCCGAGGAGGACGATATCGAAGCGAGTTTCGTCGCCCTGAAACGCCTTCTTGGTCTTGCCGCCAGAAAAGGGCGACTAAGCTCTGGCCAATCCCCCAAGATATAGCTTTGATTTGCAAAGGCCGACCGTGTCTTCAATCGACGACGATCACCTGCCCGGTGATCGCGCCTTCGACGCTTTTCGCATAGGCATGACCGACGCGTCGGGCTGAGACGGGCGTGTGACCCGGGAACCAATCGCCATATCTCGAAGCAGAGACATCGAGCAAGCCCGGGCTGACCACGTTAAGGCGCAGGCCCCGCGGCATCTCGATCGCCGCTCCGATGACGAACCCGTCCAGCGCACCATTGGCCATCGCCGCGCCTGCGCCCATGCGGATCGGATCGCGATTGAGAATACCGCTCGTCAACGTGAAAGAGCCGCCACTAGAGATTGTCTTAAGACCGGCAAGGACAAGATTGATCTGCCCCATCACCTTCTGCTGCAGACCAAGCGCAAGCGTCTGATCCGTATGCTCGCCGAGCGCCGCGAAATGAACGTCTCCGGCCGTGGACACGACCGCATCGATAGCGCCAACCCGGCGATACATATCCCGGACCGAGGCAAGATCCGAGATATCGACCTGAATATCGCCGCTGCTGCGCCCGGCGCGGATAAGATCGTGACGGCGCCCAAGGTCGGCGCAGGCGACCTGCCCGATGTCTCCCTCTGCGCCGACAACAAGGATTTTCATAATGATGCCTCCCGCGCGCCTTCATACCAAAGACGTCTAGGCTCAAGAAGAACCATGCAGCGCGTTAACCCTTTCCCAAAGCTACTCATCTGCCCCAGTCGCGCGTGATCGCTCAAGCTGATCTTCCTGGCCCTAGCTTTCGATCCCACGGTTTGATGGTTCGAGCCATTCGCAGGAATGAATAGAAGCGCTATGGGGCCAAATTCGTCACGGCAGCGCCAAGACCAAGACCGCGGTCAGAGCCGCAGTACAGCGATCGCAAGCTTCGACCGCGAAGCTGATCCAAAAATGCCGGGGCTAAACAGATAGAGTGAGGCTTGTCCCGCGGGTCCCGCGATATTCATAAGATTATTCAGCTCTACTGCCCCTTAGAAAACTGAACGCGATACGTGGAAAGGCGCTGCAGAGGTCCGCTTCCTCGGGGTCCTTGGGCGCCCGGTCATCAGCGCCGTCTTTTCCACGACCCCATAGCCTAATTCACGATGAAATCCGCGTGCAGCGCCCCGGCGGATTTCATATTTTTCAGAATATCGATCATATCCCTTGTCGAGACACCCAAGGCATTCAAGCCGGATATAACCTCTGACAAAGTTGTCCCGTCGGGGATCTCGGCCAGACCCGTTCCGACCTCCTCCTCGAGACCAACGCGGGTGCGCGGAACGACCACTGTCTCGCCTGGTGCGAAGGGATTGGGCTGCACGACCTCCGGCGCTTCTTCCACGCGAAGCGTCAACCCGCCCTGACTGATCGCAACCCGCGAGATCCGCACATCCGCACCCATGACAATCGTTCCCGATCTCTGGTCAACGACCACACGCGCCTTTCGCTCAGGCTCGACCAAAAGATTCTCAATCCGGCCCAGCGCATGGGCCGGAGACCGCATCCCGCTGCGCGATATATCGAAAGAGACGGTGCCGGAATCGAGCATGACAGCCACCCTGCGTCCAAATTCGCGGTTGATCACATTCTCGATCCGGGCCGCCGTCGTGAAATCCGCGGTTCTCAGGGCCAGCCGCACATCCTGAAGCGTCGATAGATCGAAATCGATCTCGCGCTCGACCCGCGCGCCCGATGGAATGACGCCCGCGGTGGGAACCCCCTGCACCACCCGCGCGCCGTCCCCTTCGGCCTGCGCGCCCCCGGCGATCAGCGGGCCCTGCGCAACCGCATAGATATCCCCATCGGCCGCATTCAATGGCGTCATGATAAGCGTTCCGCCCAAAAGGCTGTTCGCATCGCCGATCGCTGACACCGTGACATCGATCTGGCTGCCCGCCCGCGCGAAGGGAGGCAGCGTCGCCGTTACGATTACCGCTGCCACATTCTTGGGCCGAACCTGCTCTCCTGTGATGTTGACGCCCAGCCGCTCGAGGATATTCGACATAATCTCTTCGGTGAAAGGCGAGTTCCTCAGCCCATCCCCGCTGCCATCAAGACCGACGACCAGCCCGTATCCGACAAGATCATTGCCGCGGACGCCGTCGAATTCGACCAGATCCTTCAACCGGATCGGGCCGGCAGATGAGGGGACCGGCATCGCGATCAAAAACGCAAAAAGGGCGATTATCCTGATCACAAGCGACATCAGATATACTGCGCCAGTGACAGGCGCGAGACTCTGGCCGTCAGGGTGTAATGAAGTTCAAGCTGGGTCTGCACCTGATCGAGAGCGGAGGCCGTTTCAAAAGGATCTGCCTCAAGCATCTCGGTCCGCGCTATCCGAAGGCTCGCTGTCTCAGATGTCATTCTCACGCTGATCTGTTCAAGCTTAAACTCTTCGCGCCCCACCTTTTCCTGCAGATCGATCATTCCTCTTTCTGCCGTCAACAAGTCATCTGCCGCCAGCGCAACCACTTCATCTCTGGCTGCCGGATCGGCAAATCCCGCATAGCTCGACGCCATCGACATGAAGGCCAGACCAGCAAGCACATTTTTGATCGCTGCATTGTTTGCCAGCACACTGGCATCCACCTCATCGCCAGAGCTGAGCGAAACCGGCGAGCGGGGCACCGGCGATCCAAGATAGGCCGTCGTTTCGAAGCCGCCCGCGGGGTCGTTGAACCAATTATCGATTTCAGTTTTGAGATCTGCAGGCGTCGTTGACCCTGCAACGGCGATGGAAATGTCCGCAAGTACCGTATCTGCATCGGCAAGCGCCGGTGCTGTTACATTGTCTCCGGAAAAGACAGATTTTCCGGAAAGCGATCCGTTTAAAGCAGAAACAACGGTTGAAAAGGCCTGCCGAGCCGCTTCTGAGAGATCGGCTATATTGTTCGCGGATCTTGGCGCGGGGATTTCGAGAACGTCCCGGGCGATCCTTCCGCTTTCCGAGGTCACCCGCCCCAGCGATTGTTGCGTGAAATTCAGAAGGCTGGCCGTCTCCTTCGCGACCTGCATGTCGGCCGAGAGGCGGGACAGGTTGCTTTCAAGATGACCGATGCCCGCAAGATCCCCCTTCACGCGAGCCGACAGATCAGAAACACGGCCGCTTGCAAGCTCGTTCGTGAGCCGATTGAGGCTCATTTTCAGATCAGCATTTTGCCGCCGTGTCATAAAGGCTTGTGAAAGATCACCTATTCGGTCCATGCGGTGTCCTCCTATAATTCGATCAGGGTTTGGATCAGGGCATCGATCGTTTGAATGACGCGGGCATTTGCAGCATAGCTTTGCTCGACAAGCAGCAGTTGCTGTAGCTCTTCATCTGAATCGACCCCATTCGCGAGTTCCGCAGCCTTCAGCGTATCGGCGCGGGCGGCTGACAAGCTTTCGCTCCGCTCGGCGGTCAATCGCAAGGACGCGACATCTGAAAGAAGCCTCGTCGCGATATCGGAAGCGGAATCGGGCACTGTTGTCGGGAGCGTTGAGCTCGATGCAGACAGGGCGGCCGCGAGGCCATTCAGTTGGCGGGCATCGCCCGGCGCGCCAGGACCCGTCGCATCAAGGCCATCCCTGAGAGAAAGGGAAGAGGCGCTGACTTTGGGGTTCACCGAAAGGCGCCCGGCAAGACCGGTCAAATCCGCCAGATCGACCGCACCCAATCCATCGAGAAGAATGTCATTCGCTCCGGGTAGTGCCGGCGGTGTGGCGGGTGGGCCGGCAAGACGCGTGGCGACCTCTGCTGCCGTTTCGTCGAGGGCTCTTTGCAGATTCACCACCGTTTCATCGCGCAGAATAAAGGCGGAAGACAGCGATCCAGCGGGCGGATCGGACGGGGGGTCAAATGGAACGCCGTTCAATGTGAGGGACCCCAGAGTTCCCGCATCAACCGAAAGATCGGCCGTCATGGTGGAGACGGCATCAAAGCCGAATTGCGCGGCGGTGCCATCGATCAGCAGCGCGCCCGACTCCGACATCAGGGCGACCCGGCCGTTTTCTCGGACAAGTTCGCGAACGGGGATGATCTCGTTAACATCGTCGATCAGCCTTTGCCGTTGATCGAGCAGCGTATTCACGTCGACCCCGTTCGCCCCGGAGCGTTGGATGTCCGTGTTGATCCTTTCGATCGCAAGAAGCGCCTGGTTCAGCTGATCGACCTGCCTCGAGATCGCGGTTTCGGCATCCAATCGTACGGTCTGAAAGCCGTCCTCAAGCCGGTTGAACTCATTTGCGACATCGCTGATCGCTGTGGCCGCCGAGTCCAGACGCAGCTGGGACGATGGATCGGAGGCTGCCAATCTCAGCGCGGCCTCAAGATCGTTGATCCGGCTTGCCAGTTGCCCGCCTGTCGAGGGATCTCCGATGAGGTCCTCTAGCCGAGACAGCGCCTCGCGGGTCGAACGGTCTGCCGCCAGGGCCCCATCCGCAATCCGCCGGTCCGCCAGCAGGGCCGTGTCGACGTTGCGGTTGATACCGACGACCTGAACGCCAGCGCTTTGGCCGCCATAGACCTGCCCGGTCAGCTCGATCGAGCGGCGTCCGTAGCCTTCGGTCAGGGCATTGGCGAGGTTCGACGAGACGACCTCGGCGCTGCGCGACGCGGCTGTCAGACCGCTGAGCGCATTGGCCATGGACTGGGTGATACTCATCTGTGCCTCCGCCCGCTAACGCGCTTTTACCGCTTGATATTCGTTGTTTCCTGCAGCATTTCGTCCACGGTCTGGATAACCTTGGCGTTGGACGAATAGGCACGCTGGGTCTGGATGAGGTTGGTCAGCTCGCTTGCCACATCGGTGGTCGATTCCTCGCGGGCAAAGCTCACCACGTCACCGGTTGGGCCATCCCCGGCATCCCAAAGAAAGATCGACCCGCTGGCCTGGGTGGGCGAATAGGTTTGCCTGTCAAGCGCCAGAAGCCCGTTCACATTCGGAACATCGACCAGCGGGATCTGATAGATCGTTCGCGTGATGCCATTGTCGAAATTGGCGTAGACGAACCCGTTCTGATCCACCTCGACCGACGTCATGTTGCCGACCGGTGAGCCGTCCTTGTTGATCGAGACCGGTGCGAAACTGTCGGACAGCTGCGTCAATCCGTCGGCCTCGCCGATCTGACCGATATCGATGGCCAAAGGCCCGCCATTGACCGTAATCGCGATCTGTCCCGTTGCCGGATCGTAGGGGCCCCCGCTGACCGGCGTTACGCTTTGCAATGTGCCGCCCTGGGTGCGGCTGTCGTCAAAGACGAGGGTGTATTGCCCGACGACCGCATTGCCCGATGCGGAATCGCGGATCGTCATGGTCCATTCGTTGGAGGACCCGCCCGGCGGTGTTGTGGGGATTGTCGGGGAAAATTCCAGCGCCAGGTTTTCGGATGTTCCAAGGTTGTCGTAATATTCGATCGACAGCACCTCCGGATCGCCGGATGCAGAGGCATCGGTTTCGGTCGCGGGTAGATTGATACCCAGGGTCATCCGTGTCGTCGGCTCGCCGGCGAATTGGTTGGCGGCGATCTGGATCGGCTCCAGCCCCACCTTGGTATCGCGCGAGAAGTTCGGAAGACTGCCGTCAGGCTCTGCCGGCCAGCCCATCAGGACCAGCCCGTCAGTCGTTTTCAGATATCCCTCGCTGTCGGTCCGGAAAGATCCCGTCGTCGTCAGCAAAAGCGGGGTGTCGCCGTTGTCGACGCCCACCGCAACCTCGGTCGTTACCGGAAGAAGCCCCCGGCCCCGTACCGCAAGATCGGTCGCATTGCTTGTCGTCACGAGCGAGCCGCGTTCATCGATCAGGCGCTGCGTCGTCGTTCGCACACCGCCTGCGGAATAGGCGCCGGTGCCGCTTTCTATGACCATCGACTGAAAATCGGCGGTAACGCGTTTGTACCCGTAGGTCGAGGAATTGGCGATATTGTCCGAGATCGTGGACAGGCGGCTTGCATTGGTGGCAAGCCCGGCAACGCCCGCATTGAGAGAGGATGAAATCGTCATCTGGAACCCTTCCGACTGCTTCGGCGCTATGGCCGCTTTTCGTTCTTTTACATTCGCCGCCTTAACGTGGCCCTAACGCCCGGCCGGTCCCTGATCGGACCGAAGCAGGATCAGTTCGATCCGCTCGTTTCGGACCGATAGCGGGTCGCGCGTCAAAGGCTCCCGATCGGCATTGCCAGTCACACGGGCAAAGCGCGCCTCGTCGATCCCTTCGCGGCGCAGCAGCGCCTGCATCCGCTTGGCCCGATCCAGCGAAAGCGGCCAGACCTGGGGCTCGGCCACGACGATCGGCTCTGACGGGACATGCGATCCGACGGCGATATCGTTGCGCACCAGCGCAAACGCCTCTTCGACCACCTCGGTCAGGGCCAGCAGCAAGTCGGTCGGCTCCGTCGTGCCGCGCCGAAATAACGGCGCGTCCGGCAAGGAAAACAGCTCCACGATCAGCCCTTCATCGGTGACGCGCGTGACGATATGCGCTAGCAGATCATCCGCGATCCGGCTTTCGCCGCCGCGGCCCGTCAGCATCTCCTCGATCTCGGAGAAGGTCGCATTCGCGCTGTCGCCCGCCTCGGTGGCGCCGCGCGCGCGGTCGGGAACCTCGCCGTTGTAGGCCAGATCCTGCTCGGCTATCACACTGTCGCCGCTCATCGCGCCAGAGCCGCCGCCCGACACCCGGACAATCGGGATCGTCGGAGAGAAATAGTCCGCAATCCCCTTGCGCTGCTTTTCCGTCGTGGCATTCAACAGCCACATCAGCATGAAGAACGCCATCATTGCGGTCACGAAATCGGCATAAGCCACCTTCCAGGCGCCGCCGTGATGACCACCATCGGCAATCACCTTCTTGCGCTTGATGATGATGGGCCGCTGGTTCTGTTGGGCCATGACACCGCTCCGCGTAATCTCGGGCCCGTCATAGCGCCTGCGGATGAATCCCTCCTTAACCGCTAAAATACGAACGATCCGGTCACCTGCTTGCATCGCCCGCCGGATCGGCCATGCTGGGACGGTCAATCTCACAGGGAGATCTTGAAATGATCTATAGGACACTCACTCTGGCCACGGCTCTTGCGGCAACGACCGCGTTGGGCGCCAGTGCCGAAACGCTGCGCTGGGCGCGCGCGGGCGACAGCCTCACGCTTGATCCGCATGCCCAGAACGAAGGGCCGACGCACACGCTGGCCCACCAGATCTACGAGCCGCTTCTGATCCGCGACACGCAAGGCGTGTTCGAACCGGCCCTCGCCACCGACTGGGCGGTCAGCGAAGATGATCCGAATGTCTGGATCTTCAACCTGCGCGAGGGCGTCACCTTCCATGACGGCGCCGAGATGACGGCCGAGGATGTCGTCTTCAGCTTCACCCGCGCCAAATCCGAAAACTCCGCGATGAAAGAGCTTCTGACCTCCGTCGTCGAGGTTCGCGCGGTCGACGACACCACCGTCGAATTCGTCACCGACGGTCCGAACCCGATCCTGCCGAACAACTTCACCAACCTCTTCATCATGGATAGCGGCTGGGCCGAGGCCAACGGCGTGGTCGAGGTGCAGGACATCGCAGGCGGCGAGACGACCTTCGCCGCCTCCAACGCCAACGGCACCGGCCCCTTCACGCTCACCAGCCGCGAGCCCGACGTGCTCACCGTGCTCGAGCAAAACGCCGACTACTGGGGCATGGATACGTTCCCGATGGAGGTCACGCGGATCGAATACACCCCGATCCAGAACGCCGCGACGCGCGTGGCGGCCCTTCTCTCAGGTGAGGTCGATTTCATCCAGGACGTTCCCGTTCAGGATCTGGCCCGCGTGGACGGCACCGACGGTCTTCAGATCAAGGCGACCCCGCAGAACCGGACTATCTTCTTCGGCATGAACATGGGCGCCGACGATATCGAGGCCGACGATGTGGACGGCGCGAACCCCTTTGCCGACGTGCGCGTGCGCCAGGCGATGAACATGGCGATCAACCGCGATGCGATCCGCCAGGTGGTGATGCGCGACCAGTCCCAGCCGACGGGCGTGATCATGCCGCCCTTCGTCAACGGCTGGACCGAGGCGCTCGACGCCGTGCCCGAAGGCGACATGGACGCCGCCCGCGCGCTGATGGAGGAAGCCGGCTACGCCGATGGCTTCTCGGTCACGCTCGACTGCCCGAACGACCGCTACATCAACGATGAGGGCATCTGCCAGGCAGCCGTCGGCATGCTCGGCCAGATCGGCATCACCGTGAACCTCGACGCCAAGCCCAAGGCTCAGCATTTCCCGCTGATCCAGAACGGCGAGACCGACTTCTACATGCTGGGATGGGGCGTTCCGACTTACGATTCCGAATACGTCTTCAACTTCCTGACCCATACGCGCGGCGACGAGCGGGGAAGCTGGAACAATACCGGCTATTCGAACCCCGAGCTCGACGCCAAGATCGTCTCCCTCGCCTCCGAAACCGATCTTGACGCGCGCAATGCGACCATCGCCGAGATCTGGGAGGTGATGCAGTCCGAAACGCTCTACCTGCCGATCCACCACCAGGTCCTGAACTGGGGCATGCGCGGCAATGTCGGCACCGAGGTCGACGTCGAGGATCAGCCGAAGTTCAAGCACTTCTCGATGCGGACGTCGTAAACGTCACATGCCTCGCATGTGACGCGTGCCGGAAAGCGGTTGACGTCACTGCACCGCAGTGACGCGTGCTGGTAAGCGGTTTCGCAGAAACTGCGGCAGCACCCGGTGGCAACTCCGGGTGCACCGCCCGACACCCCACACGTCCCGGGCCTGACCCGGGACCTACCCGTCACATGCCTCGCATGTGACGGGTGCCGGTAAGCGGTTGCGAAGCAACTGCGGCGGTCCCCCGATCGCAATCCTAGGCGCAGCGTCAGACCCTCCGGGCTCGGCCCGTTCGACTCTCATTCTCTCCACTGGAGAGAATACCGCCGCAGGCGGACCGGGTCTCACCCCGCAAACCTTGCCCCCATTCCGTCAAACGACTATCCCGCCCACAGGACGCTAACGCCTCCCCATCGGAGATGTTATGCAAGAGCCCCGGGCATAAGCCCGTTCCCGGCTTAACCACACGGGAACGCTGAAACCACAAGGACACCCAAGCGCGACGCTTGGTGATCCCGTTTCTGCACTCTCATGACATCGAGACACTCCATTGAATATCTCAAAGCACGAACAGCGTGTTTTGCACGAACTCGCCCGTGGCGGAGCCATCCATTACGAGCGATGCGAAAACGGCAAGATACGCGCAATCACCTGTTTCACCCGCGACGGCCATGTCCTGTCGGACTGCACCCTCAAGGTCTTTCTGCGCCTGAAAAAGCGCCGCTTCATCCGCTCGCAAAACGGCAAGCCCTACCGCGTGTCGCGGCTGGGGGTAAAAGCCGTGCGCGCGCAGCTCAATCAACGATAAACGTCACATACTCTGCATGTGACGCGTGCTGAAAAGCGGTTTCGCAGAAACTGCGGCAGCACCCGGTCGCAATACCGGGTGCTGTACTCGCTCACCATCCCCGTCCCGGCCCCCGAGCCGGGACCTCTTCGTCACATGCCTCACATGCGACGCGTACCGGCAAGCGGTTGCGACCCAACTGCGCGGGTCCCCCGGCCGCAATCCTTGGCGCACCACTAGCCTACGTCCCGGCCTCGAGCCGGGACCTCTCCCTCCACCCCATACGGCCGC
Organism: uncultured Paracoccaceae bacterium; assembly: GCA_947503775.1. GTDB lineage: Bacteria > Pseudomonadota > Alphaproteobacteria > Rhodobacterales > Rhodobacteraceae > Aestuariibius. Next base: position 242,339 of record CANNFE010000002.1, read on the forward strand.
TAAACCCCTTTGGGCTCCGCCCGTTCAGCTCTCGATCTCTCCACTGGAGAGATCGCCGCCGCAGGCGGATCGAGCCTCACCCCAAATATATCTGTCCTTTGGGGTACTTCACCCGCGGCAGCGACCGGGTCGCGAGGAAGAACCCGATCGTCAAAGGTCCGACGCGGCCCAAAAACATCATCACGATGATAAAGGCCCGGCCCAGACCGTCCAGCTCTCCGGTCGCGCCCATGGACAGGCCCACCGTGCCGAAGGCCGACACCACCTCGAAGATCAGATGGATGAACGGCCCCTCATGGGTCATCGATGTCACGAAGAGCCCCGTCAGGATCAGCAGGATGCTGACCGTCGTCAGGGCCAGCACCTTCATGATTTCTTCCATCCCCAGGCTGCGTCCGAACGCATGCAACTCGGACTGGCGGCGGAAAAAGGCGATCGTGGCCAGGATCAGAACGATCAGCGTCGTCACCTTGATGCCCCCCGCCGTCGAGGTGCTTCCCCCGCCGACGAACATCAGCATCATCGTCAGCAGCGTGCCCGTCTCGGTCATCGCACTGGTATCGACCGTGTTAAACCCCGCCGTCCGCGGCGTCACCGCCTGAAACCAGCTGGCCCAGATCCGGTCCGACGTTGTCTCGAGCCCGCCCAGCGTTCCGGGATTTCGCCATTCCAAAGCCGCGAAGAAGACCCACGCCCAGATGATGAGAAAGGCCGTCCCCACCAGCATCAGCTTGCTGTGCAGCGTCAGCTTCTTGAAGCTGCGCTTCTGGTAGATATCCCCGATCACGATGAAACCCAGCCCGCCGAGGATGAACATGAAGGTGATCGTCAGGTTGATCGTCGGGCTGCCGACATAGCCCATCAGGCTGTCGCTGAACGTCGAGAATCCCGCATTGTTGAAGGCCGAGATGCTGTGGAAAATCGCATGCCAGATCCCCATCCCGACCCCGTGATCGGGCACGAAGACAAAGGACAGGATCACGACCCCCACCAGCTCGCAGGCCAGGGCCAGAACGATGATGATCTTCACCAGAACCGTCAAGTTGCTGATCGTCGTCTGATTGAGATCCTCCCGCAGGATCAGCCGCGACGGCATCCCGATCTGGATCCCCAGCGCCGACAGGACCAGCACCGCGAATGTCATCAGGCCCAGTCCGCCCAGCTGAATGAGAAACGCGATCACCGCCTGCCCGAAGACGGTAAAGGCCGTCGCCGTATCGACCACGATCAGCCCCGTCACCGTCACCGCCGAGGTCGAGGTGAAGAGCGCATCGCCCAGCGTCACTTCCCCGTGGTTCGAGATCGGCAGCCACAGCAGCACCGTCCCGATCAGGATGAAGGTCAGGTAAAGCAGCGCCAGAACCGCGGGCGGCGCCAAATCCCAGCCCTTGCGCGTCGGCACTCCGATCGGACGACGTCCCACCTAAAGGCTCGACGCGAAGTTGCGCAGGTTGGACCGCTGTCCCAGCAGCAGAACCAGATCGTCCTTCTGAAGCGTGCACTCCGCCCCGTCCTGCCCCACGAAATCAGTCCCCCGCATCACACCGATGCAGCGCAGATCGTATTCGTCACGATAATCAAGAGTGTTGAGGCTCTTGCCCTCGAGGCTTTCCGGCACCTGGAAATTCACCACATGATAGCCGTTGCCCAGGCTCACGTAATCGCGAACCAGCGGATTGTGCAGCACCTGCGCGATATGCTGGCCGACCTCAACCTCCGGATGGATGACCCGGTCGACGCCCAACTTGCTGAGGATCCGGTGATGCGTTTTCGTCTTCGCCTTGGCCCAGACCAGCGGAACCCCGATCATCTTGAGGTTGATGGACGACACGATGCTCGCCTCCAGATCCGATCCCATCGCCACCAGCGCCACATCGCATTCCGACAAGCCCGCCTCGCGCAGGGCCGCATCGTCGCGCGCATCGACAATGAGCGCCTGATCGATGACCTCCGAATGGTTGCCCACGGCCCCCTCGTTCAGATCGATCCCGATCACATGATTGCCGAACCGCGCCAGCTCCTTGGCGACGGTACTCCCGAAATTGCCAAGCCCGACAATCCCGAACGTTCTCTTCTTGGGGGGCACGCTGCAAAACCTTTCCAAAAAAGGAGAGTGCCGACGCCTCAACCCGGCGCCGCAACTTGGGGCAAAACGACCGAGAGCGCGTTTGGTTTCCAAAAGATAGACAAATTGCGTCAGACAGGGCCCCGATCTCATGCTGCACGGGCCACAAGGCGAACGGCTATATCCACACACCTGCAAATACTCAACCTCGGTAGGTTGTGACCGCGTCGAGACACAGCTAGAGTGCGAAACAAGATTTAGCCCAAGCGTAAATCAGTATTGTGCATAACTCCTTCGTCTATACCAGATTATCCCATCTAAATTAGATTAAGGTACCCAAATAGATCTCGAATATGGAGGCTTCAATGTTTTGGAATGGTTTCCGTCTTGCATGTGCAGGTTTGATTCTCGCGTTTTCCCCGATACTTGTCCAGGCTCAGGACGAAAGTACGATCGTAGACCGTCTGCGAGAGCAGGCCTCAGAAGATGAAGCTCTATCCAGAGTTTTAACCCAGATTAATCGACAGCTTGATAGCCAGCAGTTTTCCGCAACATTAAGACGACATCTCGGCATTCTTTATCAGGTTGCGCCGGAGGGAGAGTTGACTGCGGAGCGTCTGGAGCTCTTTAAGAGTAGAGAGCTTGCTGCAGGACGCGCTACAATCATATCGCAATTCATTCGGTTAGATCTGGATGCAGACGGAGAAATCTCTCAATATGAAAGAGAGCAGATAACCGGATCAAGCGCTGCAGAAGTTGACATTCTTTTTGGATCTGCCGACCAAAACGATGATGATCGCATCAGTTTTTCGGAAATCTTGGAATACTCCGTGCAGCAGGTATCGAGTCAGAATGGTGCAGGCCGATATGAGTACCTTTTGTACTTCGATGCCGATCAAAACGGTACCGTTTCCTCCAAAGATATAATCGCCACGATTACGGCTCTTGATGAGCTCAAAACCGAATTGCAATTACCGGACGTGGCAGGACGCCCGCGACAACCCGTAACATGTGAAGCCCCGCGCCCGGCAGAGGACGATCAGGTCATCGTGATGAGCAGTTACGAGGGCTCCTCCCTATCGACGGTAAGCGTCGGCGGTCAGGATAATGTGACCCAGGTCGCTCATATAGAAATAGAGGCAGGAGACACCCCGCTCTACATCGTGCTGACCTCCTATGAGAGTATCATCTGGGACATCACCGGTGAAACGGACCGTGTCGCATCTCTCGTCGTCCAACGGTCACTTCCGGGGAATGGTGGCGGTGCGGGAGTCATCGGGATCGATGAAAGCAAAATCACGTTCGTAAGACCTTCCGGCTGTTTTGATAGCTATGCTGCGGTTGACAGCTCCAAAGGCGCGGCGGCCTTTCGAAAGGTCGAGCGTAGTCTTGGCCGCGCGCCGGACACCATGCTGTCCTATTACACCATCCGCAGTGTGGCACTGCCATCCGGAAATGGGAAAGCAAGTCAGGGGGAAGGCTCTGACACCATTATTTTTGGCGGCAGAAGTTATACCCTGACGCCGGACGGGCTTTTGCTGGAGGATACCGAAGGCCAGACGCCGGATGAATATCCCGCGGGGGCGACTCTGACCCACCGGTCTCTCCTGCGATTCTACGATGATGGCGTTCGTGAGGTAGACATCGACACCGTGGTGTCGCCTCAAGAGATCGCTCAATACGATATTCTGCCCCAACAGGCCGGGTTGCTGCAGCTCATCCTCGATGGCCGGATCCGTTACACACCAGAGGGACAATATCTGATCGTCGAAGAGATCGAACGGTTTCCTGCCGGTCTCGCCGGGGCTCATAGTGTTAAGTTCCTCTTGGCTGAAGGCGTCAAGATGCCGGGCGGGTCCCCGTCGCATTCTTCTGTCAGATCGGCAAAAACCCGGGAGTGCCTCATCCGGCGCTGCCATCCCTGATCCAGGTCTCGACGTGACTGCCTGTTGGCCTCTTCGATAAATATCGGAGGGGCCAACACCCCGACACGCCACTGCCGGATCGTTCGGCTGGTAGTCTCTCCCTCCTGCCCGACCCTCGATAAGATCATCCCCGCCGACAGGCATTATCGCGACCTATAAGCCGCCGCTTATGTGTTTTTGCCGGCTGCCTGCGCAACATGCGCCGCGCGGTGCCTTAATTGCGGCTTTCGCGAAAACGCCTCCTCCCGTATGCCGACGCGATGCCGCCCGGATGCCGCGTGCCCGATTTCGAGGATTTGTCCGCGTTAACCCTTGATTCGTGCGAGCGCCCGGACACATCCTTGCGCACGCCCGAAGGAACGGAGTTCGCCATGCGTCTGATTTTGCCTCTTGCCGCCGCCTGCCTTGCCACATCGCTTCCCGCCGAGGAATTCCGCTGGGCCGGCACCACCGATCCGCAGACGATGGACCCCCACGCAGTCAACGCCGCGCCGGTTCTGGGCTTTCTGAACAACGTCTATGAAGGTCTCGTTCGGCGCGACAAGGAAATGAGGATCGAACCCGCCCTGGCCACCTCCTGGGAGCCGATCGGAGACGGCGAAGGCTGGCGCTTCATCCTGCGGGAAGGCGTAAAATTCCATGGGGGAGAAGACTTTACGGCCGAAGACGTCATCTTCTCTTACGAACGCGCCAGCTCTGACGAGGCCGACACGTCAAGCTGGTTCGCCCCGGTCGAGCGGATGGAAATGGTCGACGATTTCACCGTCGACGTCTACACGATCGCGCCCAATCCGATCTTCCCCGACAGCATCGCCAACTGGATGATCATGGACAGCGGCTGGGCCGAGGCGAACGACGCGACACGCCCCAACAAGGAGGGCGAAAGCTACACCACGCTCAACACCAACGGCACCGGCGCCTTCCAGCTCATCGACCGCCAGCCGGGCCTGCAAACGGTCCTCGAACCTTTCGACGGCTGGTGGGGCGAGACCGAAAGCAACATCACCCGCGCCACCTTCACCCCGATCCAAAACCCCGCCACCGCCGTCGCCGCCTTGCTCTCAGGCGATGTCGATCTGATCAATCCCGTTCCGATCCAGGACGCAGAGCGTTTGGCGCAGGCTGACGGTGTCCAGGTCATCCAGGGGATCGAGGCGCGCGTCATCATGCTGGGCTTTGCGCTCGAAGCGGCGACGCTGACCGGGGGCGGCAACGAGGGTGATGCAAATCCGTTTACAAATCAGAAGGTTAGGATGGCCGTAGCGCAGGCGATCAACGTGCCCGCGATCCTTCAGACGATCATGCGCGGCAATGCCGAACCCGCCTCGCAGCTCGTCTCGCCCGCCATGCGTGGCTACACGCCATCCCTTGCCGCGCGCCCCGAATACACGGCCGGAGAGGCGCGGACGCTCCTGCAGGAAGCGGGCTATCCCGACGGGTTTTCCTTCGGCTTCAAATGCCCCAACGACCGCTATCTGAACGACGAGGCTGTCTGCCAGGCCATCACAGCGATGCTGGCCCAGGTCGGCCTCGATGCGCAGCTCGATGCCATGCCGGTTCGCAACTATTGGCCGGAACTGCGCGAGGACAACTTCGACATGTATCTTCTCGGCTGGTCCCCGGGCACGTTCGACGCCGAGCATCCCATTCGCTTTCTTGCCGCAACCCCAGATGCCGAAGCCAAACTGGGCAGCTGGAATTTCGGAGGCTTCTCGAACCCGGAAGTCGACAGGCTTCTGCCGCTGATCCAGTCCGAGATCGACGAGCCGACCCGCCAGCAGATGCTGGACGAGGTGGCGGGCATCCTTCAGGAGCAAGTGGCCTATGTTCCGCTTTACGTTCAACCGCTGCTTTGGGGCGCCCGTGACGAGGTCGATCTTACGCAACGCGCGGATGATTTCCTTGTTTTGAGATGGATCAGCATTGGCACCTAGATGCCGGTAAGGCCGATGTAAGCGCGTGCCGGGGGAACCACCCCCGGCAAATAGTCGTTTCTTTTCTGAACGGTGGCAAACACCGACAAAGAAAGGAAGACCGATGCGCAGCACGTCACTCAAATCGACCACGGCTCTTCTGCTGACCCTAGGTTTTGCGTTGCCGACGCTTGGCCATGCGCAGGAAACGGCCCCGGATGCAGCGGATATCTGCCCCGAAGACATATCCGAGGCTGATTGTGCACTCCTTCTCGAAACAGAGGCAGAAACAGAAACCGAAGGAGAGGCCGAGCCCGAAACCGGCGACGAGGATGCCGAGACACTCGAGGAAGCCGAACCGGCCGAACCTGCGGGAGAAGCAGTTCCTGCGGACGGTGATACGGCCGCCGATGGGTCAGAGCCGGCCGAAGGTGACGCTCCGGCGGACGAGGGATCGGAGGTGGTTGAACCTGCTCCTGCCGATCCGGCTCCGGTCGAAGAAACGACAGCCCCGTCTGAGCCAGCGGGTGGTGATACCGCAGCTGACCCCGAAGAGGTGCTGACCGAAGAACAGCCCGCGCCGGATCCCGCTGTTCCCGCAGATCCCGAAGCGGTTGCCGAGGAGCCCGATCCGTCCATCGTGACCGAAGACACTGAGATCGTAACCCCGGACGCCGAGGAAACGCCCGCGCCCGAGGTGTCCACGACACCTGCCGAAGACGTTGCGACCGAAAAGCCCGCGCCCGAAGCGGAGACGGCGACAGAAGCCGAGACTACACCCGAGGCACCGGCAGAAACCGTCGAAGAGACACAAACCGATCCGGCCCCCGAAACCGAGACTGCGGACACCGATGTTGCCGAACCGACACCGGAAGATGCTCCGGCTGAGGCGGAGGCGAGCACTGAAGTCGAGGCCGCGCCGGAAACCGATGTCGCAGCCGAAGAACCCGAGGTCATTCAAGAGGATACCGAAGAGAGCACGGCCGCCGCGAACGAGACGCCCGAAGCTGAGGCGACAGCAGATGTCGAGGTGGACACGGCACTTGAGGATGGCGACGTCCAGACCGAGATCGTGACCGAAGAGACGACCCGCTCGAGCGATCAGGACTTCGAGACCTCTGCCAGCGGCAACGACGATGATGAGGACGGTCTCTCAAATCTCGAGAAGTTCGCCCTTGGCGCCGCCGGTCTTGTCGTGCTGGACCAGATCATCGGCCAGAACGAACAGGTCGTATCTAATACCGGCGATCGCCTTGTCGTGCAGCGCAATGATGGCGAATATTATGTACTCAAGGACGACAACGCCCTGCTGCGCCAGCCCGGGGTCGAGGTGTCGACACGCACCTTCGACGATGGATCGACGCTTCAGCGGGTCAATCGCCAGGACGGATCGCAGGTTGTCACGATCCGCGCGGCCAACGGTCAGGTCCTTCGCCGCTCGCGTATCCTACCGGATGGCACCGAGGTTCTGCTTTTCGATGATACCGCCGAGGCCGAACCGGTCGAGGTGACTGACCTGCCCGCTGCCGAAAACCGTAGCATCTCACTTGATACCGCGACCGAAGAGGAGTTGCGCGCTGCCTTGTTCGCGCGCGAGGTCGAAGCCCTTGATCGGCGCTTCACGCTTCAGCAGGTCCGCCAGATCCGCGCCGTTCGCGAGCTGATGCCGGTGATCGAGCTTGATGCGGTGACATTCGATACCGGATCCGCCGCGATCCGGTCGACAGAGGTCGATGACCTTATCGCAATCGGTGATGCGATGAATGCGGTGATCACTGAAAATCCCTATGAGGTCTTTCTGATCGAGGGGCATACGGATGCCGTCGGCTCGGCAACCTCAAATCTTGCGCTATCGGATCGCCGCGCCGAATCCGTGGCGTTGGCGCTGACGGAATACTTCGATGTCCCGCCGGAAAACATGATCGTGCAAGGCTATGGCGAGGCGAACCTGAAAATTCGCACGCAGGCTGCGGAGCGGGAGAACCGGCGCGCAACGGTCCGGCGGATCACACCGCTGCTTCGCACATCGCTGGCGGATTGATCGCGCAATGGGCGGCCCTTGGCGGGTCGCCCATTCGTATTTCGCTCACACTGATCAGTCCCCAGAGCGACGCCATTCGAACCGCAGACCCTTCGCGGTTCGGTTTGGAAAACCTCTCCAATAGGTATGATCGGCTGTCTGAGTGCCAGTTTCGTCCACATCCCAGATGCCCTCTTCGGCAACGGGGATAAGGTCGAGATAGCCCACCGCCTCCGCCTCACCGCGCAGATAGGCATCGAGCCAGACGGTGATGAAATGCTGCGCGATGTTGTTCATGCGCGTGGTGTCCCAGACGGCATCGGCATAATGCTCGAACGGCGCGAAGCCAAGCTCCTCGTCGAACGCATAACTGACCGCGGGGGCCGGATACGGGGCTGCGGCATTGTGATTGGCATGCTCGAATGTCAGCAGCGCCCGGTCGACACTCGTCATCTCCTCCCACATCAACCGCACGCCGTCCTCATAGCCCGAAACGTCGTCCTGCGATCCTGAGACCAGAAGCGTCGGCACGGCGACCCCGGCCAGTCCTTCGGCTGTCCAGACATCGCGGGCCCGCCCCCAAGGCGCAAAGGCGATGATCGTCTTGATCCGCGGATCGACAGGCCCATCGACCGCGCCGGCCCGATTGACCGACAGCAGCTTGTGCGGCGCACCGAACGACAGCCCAACCGCGGCGTCCGAGACCCCGCCCCCGGCTGCGATCACCGCGCCATAACCGCCCATGGAATATCCGACGATTGCAGTCCTCTCCGCATCGACCATCCCTTCGAGGAAGCCGATTTCGGAGTGCATCCGGGCCATCTCCTCGAGAACAAAGGCCTGATCGCCGGGCCGGTGGACAAGCGTCGAACCGAAGGCTCCCTGATCGCGGTAGGTGCTGTCCTGATGATCGATCGAGGCGACGACATATCCCTTGGACGCGACATTCTCAGCGAGATGAGAGAGTAGGTATCGATTTCCCGGATAGCCGTGGCTGACGATGACCAAGGGGAAGGGTCCGTCCCCCGACGGTTCGGCATCGCGCACGGCCTGACCTTGAAGGGTCACGACAGTTTTACCGTCTCTAAGGTAGGCCTCGAGCGCCCTCTCTCCATCCGCCCCTTCGACCGCGGGATACCAGACTTCGGTCACCAATCGCCTGTCGGTGCGGGGCAGCGGATCCGGCCGTGGCGCCTCGGGGTCTATCGCTGCGACATCCACCTGGTCGGGGCGGGTAAGCTCAAGAGTACGGACCCCGACGTCAAAGCTGCCATAGGCTGCATGTTCTGGCGCATCGGGCCGCTGCACATCGATCCGGGTTTGTGCATCGGCTGCGGTTGCCAGCGCCAAAGTCGCCAGCAGGGTTAATCGGGTCATTCTAAGATCCTTAGCTAGAAAGATGCCTCAACCATAAATCGAGGCGCTCAGGTTATGCACCACGCTATGATGATGAAACGCGCTGCCATCAGAATAGGCTGCATCGGAATAGCAGCGTCCGAGCCTGGTTTCGTGAGAGCAGGATGCTTGACGCTCCCCCCATCCCGCCGCACAACCGATGAATGCTCGCCTATATCATTCGCCGTGTGTTCCAGTCGCTGCTCGTCCTGCTTGTCGTGGGCCTCGTTGCGTTCTCCTTGTTTCGCTATGTGGGCGATCCGATCGACAGCCTTCTGGGCCAGGAGCGGACGATCGCGGATATCGACCGGGTGCGCGAGAGCCTCGGGCTCAACGATCCTTTCGTCGTGCAGTACTACAATTTCCTCGCCAATGCGGTGCAGGGCGATTTCGGCATCTCCTACCGCCAGTCGCGACCGGTGGCCGAGATCATCGCCGAACGCGCCCCGGCCACGCTTGAACTGGCAGCGGTGTCGGCGCTTTTTGCGATCGGCCTGGGGATCGCGCTGGGCGTTTTCACTGCGATCAGGCGGCGTGGGATCGCGGCCAACGTTATCATGTCGGCCTCGCTGATCGGGGTCTCTCTGCCGACGTTCCTGATCGGGATCCTGCTAATCTATGTCTTCTCGGTCGAGCTGGATTGGCTTCCCTCGTTTGGACGGGGACAAGTCACGGATCTGGGCTGGTGGACAACGGGTCTGCTCACGGCATCGGGCCGCGAGGCCATCATCCTTCCGGCCATCACGCTTGGCCTTTATCAGATGACGCTGATAATGCGTCTTGTCCGATCCGAAATGCTCGAAGTGCTCCGACAGGATTATATCCGGTTTGCACGGGCCCGGGGTCTGCGAGAGCGCGCTATCAACTTTCGCCACGCGCTAAAGAACACGCTTGTGCCCGTCATCACCGTGACCGGTCTTCAGCTTGGGGCGATCATCGCCTTTGCCATCATCACCGAGACGGTGTTCCAATGGCCCGGCGTCGGTCTTTTGTTCATCAACGCGATCCAGTTCGTCGATATCCCGGTGATGGCGGCTTATCTCATGCTGATCTCGGTCATGTTCGTCGGCATCAATCTGATCGTTGATCTGCTTTACTTTGCCGTCGATCCGCGGCTCCGCATCGAAGGCCGCAATACATGACCGACAAGACCTCTGACTTGCCCCAGCCTGCCGCCGTTCAACGCCCGTCCCGCTTCAAGGAGCTTTGGGAGGCGGATCTCGTCTATAATCTGCGGCGTTCCCCCGTCGCGCTGGTCTCCTTGATCGTGACGCTGATCCTGATCCTCGCCGCAGTCCTTGCGCCACTGATCGCGCCGACCAATCCGTTCGATCCGGCTTCGCTGAACCTGATGAACGGTTTCTCGCCGCCAGGTGTGCCGAATGCGTTCACGGGCGAGACCTTCCTCATGGGGACAGACGATCAGGGGCGCGACGTCTTTTCGACAATCCTTTACGGTATGCGTATCTCGCTTTTCGTCGGTGTCTCGGCGGTGATCTTTGCGATGGTTCTGGGGATCACGCTGGGTCTGATTGCAGGCTATGTCGGCGGCTGGATCGAGACGATCATCATGCGGATCGCCGATGTGCAACTGACTTTCCCCTCGATCCTTGTGGCGATGCTGATCACCGGTGTGGCCAAGGGGTTCACACCGCCAGCCTATCGCGATGAGGTCGCGATCTTCGTTCTGATCCTTGCCATTGGCCTGTCGGATTGGGTTCAATTTGCCCGTGTCGTCCGGGGAGCCACGCTGGTCGAGAAGAACAAGGAATACGTTCAGGCCGCCCGGCTCATCGGGCGTTCGGGCGGAGGGATCATGCTCCGCCATATCCTGCCCAACGTCCTGTCGCCGGTCCTCGTCATCGCCACGATATCGCTGGCCCTTGCCATCATTGCCGAAGCGACGCTCAGCTTTCTCGGTGTCGGCGCGCCACCGACGCAGCCCTCCCTTGGGACGTTGATCCGCATCGGCCAGGGTTTTCTCTTTTCCGGCGAATGGTGGATCCTGTTCTTTCCGGCGGTGACACTGCTCGGTCTTGCGCTTGCAGTGAACCTGTTGGGCGACTGGCTGCGCGATGCTCTAAATCCGAGGCTGAGATGACGACCCCTGTTCTGTCCGTTCGCAATCTGACCGTCGAAATTCCCACCCGCGCGGGTCTGCTGAAACCCGTCGACGGCATCTCCTACGACATCGCTGCCGGAGAGATCCTGGGCGTGGTCGGCGAATCCGGGGCAGGCAAGTCGATGACGGGCAATGCCGTGATCGGACTGCTCGACCGGCCGGCACGGATTGCATCGGGCGAAATCCATGTGAACGGACGACGTATCGATAGGCTGTCCCGCAAGGAGTTGCGGCGAAGCAGGGGCAAGGAGATCGGGATGATCTTCCAGGATCCGCTGACCTCGCTCAATCCGCTTTTGACCATCGGCGACCAACTGACCGAGACGATCAGCGAACATCTCGATGTCTCTGATGGCGAGGCCAAGGCGCGTGCCATCCACGCGCTCGAGGAGGTTGGGATCCCTGCGGCGCGTGACCGGATCGATGCCTATCCGCACCAGTTCTCCGGCGGAATGCGCCAGCGCGTCGTGATCGCACTCGCCCTCTGCGCCGAGCCCTCGCTGGTGATCGCCGACGAGCCGACGACGGCGCTTGATGTGTCTGTGCAGGCGCAGATCACGGCGCTTCTCAAACGGCTTTGCCGCGAGCGTGGGATGGCTGTCATGCTCGTCACCCACGACATGGGCGTGATCGCTGAAACGGCCGACCGGGTTGCGGTGATGTATGCGGGCCGCCTGGCCGAGCTTGGTCCGGTGCGCGATGTCATCACTGCGCCGATGCATCCCTATACGGACGGGTTGATGCAGGCGACGCCCGACGCGTCCGAAGGAGCCACCCGCCTGCGCCAGATCCCCGGCGCGATGCCCCGTTTGGGGAGCCTGCCGCCCGGCTGCGCCTTCAATCCACGCTGCCCCTATACTCAGGACAGATGCTGCCAGGATCCGCCCCCGACCAGGGATGTCACCGATGGGCGGGCTGCCTGCTGGTTTCCGTTGACCGAACACGCTGCGATCCCGGCCTGACCTGATGCCACATTCCCTTAGAAAAGATGCCGACAAGGTGCCCGCCCGATGCCCCTAGATCAAAACGCCGATCCTCTTGTCTCGATCCGCGGGCTCACGCGTATCTTCGATGTCTCCAAGCCTCTTCTGAACCGGATCGTCGAGCGTCTGCCCAAACGGCTTTTGACGGCAGTGTCGGATGTGTCCTTCGATGTTCCTGAACGCACCACCTATGCGTTGGTCGGCGAGTCCGGCTCCGGCAAATCCACGATCGGCAAGATGGTCGTCGGCCTGCTCAACCCCTCGGAGGGAGAGGTCGAGATCGAAGGCATCAACCTTGCCTCCGAAACCGATCCGGACAAGATCGAACAGGTCCGATCCGACATTCAGATGATCTTTCAGGACCCCTATGCCTCGCTCAATCCCCGCTGGCGCGTGCGCGATATCATCACCGAGCCGGTTCGGATCAGAGGCGGCGAGACGGATGGCCTGGCCGAGAAGCTGCTTGAACAGGTCGGCCTCTCTGCCGTGGATGCGATCAAGTTTCCGCACGAGTTCTCCGGCGGCCAGCGGCAGCGGATCTGCGTCGCCCGGGCGCTCGCCTCCGAACCCAAGCTGATCGTGGCGGACGAACCCACATCGGCCCTTGATGTGTCGGTTCAGGCTCAGGTGCTCAACCTGATGAGCGATCTCAAGGATGAGTTCGGCCTTACCTATATCCTCATTTCTCACGATCTTACCGTCGTGCGTCATATGGCTGACCGCATCGGTGTTCTCTATCTGGGACGTCTGGTCGAAGAAGCGTCGCCCGATGCGCTTTTTACCGATCCCAAGCATCCCTACACCCAGATGCTGATCGAAGCGGCCCCGCGCATGGACGGCTTTGGCCGTGAGATCGTCCCGCCCGAGGGTGAAATTCCTGATCCGATTTCACCTCCGCCGGGCTGCGCCTATCATCCTCGTTGCCCCATCGCGGTGGAGCGGTGCTCACAAGAGCGTCCCCAGCTAGAGTGGAAAGGGCAAAGCCGGGTCGCCTGTTTTCTGGCGGAGTGAAGGGGATCGCATATCCCTGACTGGCCCTGCGGCCGAAAAGCGGGCAATAGTGGGGGCAATCGTTCCTCATCGGCGGCCGGCCCCATGATAGACACGACGGACCTTATCGCCTGCCCGACATGCGACGCCCTCTGGCGCGTCGCAGAACCCAAGGAGGGCGAGCGTGCCGTCTGCGGACGGTGCCATACGGTGCTGCGCGCCCCCAAGGAGGGAGAGGCGACCCGGATCACCGCGCTGGCGCTGACGGTCGCGATCCTGCTGGTGGGCACGATGTTCCTGCCGTTTCTGCACATCTCGGTTCGGGGGTTTTCGAACGACAGCTCGATTGTCGATGCCGCGCTTGCGTTTTCCGAGGGCCTGACGACGCCGCTCGTCGTCGCCACCGTCGCTATGGTGCTTCTCATTCCGCTGAGCCGGGCGCTTCTTTTGCTGTATGTCGTCGCCCCGATTGCCCTGACCGGTCGCCCGCGCAGAGGAGCCGCAACCGCCTATCGCTGGTCTGAGGACCTCAAGCCGTGGTCCATGGCAGAGATCTTTATCCTCGGCTGCGCGGTGGCTTTGGTCAAAGTGACCACCTTGGCCACTGTCGTCTTCGGCTCTGCATTCTGGCTTTTCTCGATCCTCGTGATCATCACCGTGTTTCAGGACGGCTTTCTGTCCCGCTGGTCGATATGGCAAACCCTAGAACAAAACTGATCGCGATCACCGCAAAGGATGCCGGGCTGGTCGGCTGCACGCGGTGCACGGCCGTCTGGCCGCTTGAACAAACCAGGTGCGGGCGGTGTAAGGCCCCGCTGCAATCGCGGGACGAGCGCAGCCTCAGCAGAGTCTGGGCATGGTGGTGGGCCGGTCTGCTTTTCTATATTCCGGCCAACATCTATCCGATGCTGATCACCCGAACGCTTCTGCAAGAACAGGAGAGCACGATCATCGGCGGGGCGATCGATATCGCATTGCACGGCGATATCGCCGTCGCGGCGATCATCATCATTGCCAGCGTGGTCATTCCTCTCGCGAAATTCGTCGCGATCGCCTTTCTGGCGATAAGCTCGCGCCGTGGAACGAGGGTTCCGGGCCAGCAGCGCCATCTGCTTTACGAAGCGGTAGAGTTTATTGGCCGATGGTCCATGATTGACGTCTTCGTTGTTGCGATCACCTCTGCGCTTGTGCAACTCAATGTTGTCGCTTCGGTCACGCCGGGGCCAGCGGCAATTGCTTTTGCTTTATCGGTTATCTTTACCATGCTATCGGCACAAAGCTTTGACAGTCGCATGATCTGGGATCAGATCGAAGGAGATGAGCGCGCGTGAGCCAGCCCCCCGAGGTCGAGATCGAACCGGTGCGAGAGAGCCTGTGGCAGCGGATCTCCGTTGTCTGGCTGATCCCGCTCTTTGCCGTGGCGGTGGCGTTTGGTCTGGCCTGGCAGAACTATTCTGAGCAAGGGCCTTACGTCGAGGTCTATTTCGGCGAAGCCACCGGGATCGAAGCTGGAGAGACACCGGTTCGGTATCGGGATGTGGTGGTCGGAATCGTTGAGGATGTCGGGTTCACCGAAGACCTGTCCCGCGTCAGGGTCGGTCTGCGCCTCCAACCGGAAGTTGCAAGTTACGTCGACGACGACGCCCAGTTCTGGATCGTCTCGGCCGAGGTCGGGCCACGCGGTGTCACCGGGCTCGAGACGGTTCTGTCTGGCGCGTTTATCGAGGTGCTGTGGGACAACAACGCCGAAGGTCTGCAATCGGAATTTGCAGGAAACGACCATGCCCCGCTGGTTCGGCCCGGGAGCGAGGGGCTCAAGATCCTGCTGCGCGCCACGTCGGGCGGCGGATTGGTCGAAGGCACGCCGATCCTTTATCGCGGGATCGAAGTGGGCCGGATCGGGCGTCCCGTTATCTCAGAGGACGGTAATTATACGATTGCCGAAGCCTTTGTCGAAGCGCCACACAACCGCCTGATCAACTCCTCGACGCGGTTCTGGGATACGTCTGGCTTCACGTTCTCGATTGGCGCTGACGGGGCCGAGATCGATTTCCAGTCACTGGCGGCCCTTCTTGGGGGCGGGGTGAGTTTCGACACAGTGATCTCGGGCGGTCAGCCGATTGGCGACAACCAGCTTTTTCGCCTCTTCCCAGATGAAAACAGCGCCAGAAGCAGTGTTTTCTCGGATCCTGACAACGAAACCCGCGTCCAGTTGATGACGGTCTTCGATTCAAACGCAAGCGGACTAACCGTCGGCGCGCCCGTGCAGCTTGGCGGTATTACCGTGGGCGAAGTCGTCGGCCTGACCGGTCTGATCGACGAGGCGACGTTTGGCGATGTGAATGTGCGGCTTCTTGCGACGATTGCGATCCGCCCCACGCGGATCGGTCTTGAGGACGATGTGGGGCGAGAGGAGGTCATTGATCTTCTTGAAACGCAGGTTCAGGAAGGCCTCCGTGCTCGTCTTGCGGCGGCAAACATCCTCACCGGCGGCCTCAAGATCGAGCTTGCCGATATTCCGAACGCCGTGCCCGCCTCGATCGACCGGGCTGCGATCCCGTTCCCGATCTTCCCAAGCGTGGATGCCGAGCTCAGCAGCGGAACGGCGACGGCCGAGGGCATTCTGGACCGCATCAATGCCCTTCCGGTCGAGGAGGTTCTCGCCTCTGCCATCAATCTAATGGACAATACCAGCCGGCTCTTGGGCAGCAGCGAAACCCAGGCGATACCGGGGCAGGTGAACGGCCTTTTACAGGACACGCGCAATCTCGTCGGTTCGGAAGAGATACAGGCGATCCCCGATCAGATCGGCGCGACAGCAGAGGCGATCTCCGAGGTGGCGCAGGATCTACAGGCCATCGTTGACCAATTCGAAGAGCAACAGGGGATCGAGCGGTTGCTCGCGGCAGTGGATGCCGCGGGCCAAACGGCCGAGGCTCTTACCGCGCGCACGGATGGCATTCCTGATCTGATCGACCGCATCACGGATCTGGCTGCGGATCTTGACGCGCTGGATCTGGCTGGTGTGGTCAACCGCACCGAAGCATTGCTGGCTTCGGCGGACGACCTGATCTCTTCGGAAGATACGCTTGCCTTGCCCGGCCAGCTCAACGCAGCATTGGCCGAGATCAACACGTCTCTTTCCACATTTCGCGAAGAACAGGGCATCGAAACTCTCTTGGCCGCGATTGAAAATGCCGGAAGCGCGGCAGCGGCTCTCGAACAGTCGACAGAGCAGTTGCCGCAATTTGTCGATAACATAACGCAGCTATCCGAAAGGATCCGAGATCTGCCGCTTGATACAGCCGTAACGGAGGCGGCTGAATTTCTCGAAAGCGCATCGGCGCTTCTCGAGACTGAGGGCGCGGCAGAGCTCCCATCGAGCCTGAACGGCGCGCTGGCCGAGGTCGAAGCCGTGCTGGGAGAACTTCGCGCCGGCGGCGTCGTCGAGAATGTGAATGGGGCATTGGCCTCTGCTTCGAATGCTGCTTCAGCGATCGAAACGGCGACCGAGAGCTTGCCCGCTGTGATCGCTCGTCTCAACACGGTTCTGGCCCAGGCGGGGGATACGCTTGCATCCGTTGGCAGCGATTCCAGCCTGAACGCGGAAGCCCGCGCCGCTCTGCGCGACATTCAGCGCGCCGCCGATGCCGTTGCATCCCTTGCGCGCGCCATCGAGCGTCGGCCCAATTCTCTTTTGACTGGACGGTAGGTAATGCGGCTTTTTGCAGTTTTTTTCGGGCTTTCGCTTTTGGGGGCCTGCGGCGGCGATCCTGCCCTTCGCTTCGCGGTTCCACAGGCACCGGCCGGAGATCGGATCGCGATCGGCGCGCGCAGTGTGGAGGTCCGGGAGGTCACCTTGCCGACCTATGCCAGTTCCGAAGAGATCTTTTTCGAGTCCCCGACGGGATCGATCTCTTCCGATCCGTCGCTCCTTTGGGCCGATGATCCGCGCCGGGCCATGACGCTGTCGCTTGCGCGTCTGATTGGCGACGTCACCGGTGTGCGGACCGCATCCGAGCCATGGCCGTTCGAGTCCTTCGCAGAGGCTCGCGTCGAGGTGCGCGTGGATGAAATGATCGCAGGAGCGAACGGCTGGTTCCGGCTGTCCGGCCAGTACTTTGTTGCGAGCGACAGCCAGAGGGTTTCAGAGCGCTCGGGCAGCTTCGCGCTTGCTGCCCCCTATAGCGCAGAGCAGGGTATCCCCTCCATCGCCGCCGCGCGAGCCGCCGTCCTGCGCGATCTTGCCCGCCTTATCGCGGATGAGGGTCTCTAAGCCCCGCCCGGGCAATCATAGACATCAAGGCTCGCAACATCGGGCAAAGTCGGCGCAAATGCCGCCAAGGCTGCCTGCATTTCAGCTTCTTGATCCAGTGCTATCAAATAAAAGTCCACTTCACCGGAGGCGGCAGTCACCTTCGGCGTGTTCAGCGTTGCGATCCTGCACCATTCTGGAGGTACGGCTTCGTTAAATAACTTCTGATAGATCATGGCGTAGATTGAGGCACTTTGACTTGTTAGACTCCGGATCGCGTCGACCTCGAACGATCCGCGGCGGTTTGTCTTGCGCGCCTCCTCCGATCCAAGCCCCCACAGATCGAGAACGTGGATGTCGTTCTGGTAAGAGACATAGCCCAGGTCATTGATCGCGACGGGATACGGGAAGAACTCAGTCGAGAACCGATGCATCTGATATTGCTGCGCAAAGATATTTTCGGATGCATTGGCGCTGTCATTCTGAACTCTGAGATAGGGCACGGCGACCGCAAGGATAAGCGCTGCTGTTCCGATTATCCTGAACCAGATCCGATCCGTTTCAGTGCGAAGCCATGGACCGTAAAGGTAGATCAGGGCGACCAATGCAACGCTGACCACATATATCTCGTAGCGACCGAACCAGCCGTAATCTCCTGCGAGAAGATGGGCGAAGATTGCAAATCCTGCGACCATGCCGATCACAGTGCCTTCGCGGCTGGTCGACGTTCCTGATAGCGCAAGGGTGATCAGCGCGAATGCAATAAGGAGGAGCCCGCCCGCACGACGGGCGATCCCAAGCCAGATCGTATCCTTGAACGTCGTCAGCAGGCCGGCAAACCCATTGTCCACCGCCGTCTCTGCGATTGCTGATTTGGACATCACGGAACTCGGCAGGACTGGCAAACCGAGATTCGTCATGAAAACAACGTAGATTGCAAGCAATACCGCGAGCATACCGCCGGCAAAAAGAGCCTGCCGGACGTGTCCACAGGCGACAAGGGCAACAAGCGCGGCGAGCGAGAGGGCGAGGCCCTCAAAACGAACCAAAGGCGCCAGAACGATCCCTCCAAGGAGCATCCAACTCGCCCCGTGCCCGTGAGCGATAGCAATCACGCCGATCATGATCCAAAGCGACGCCAGAACATGGAGGGGATGCTCCATCCCAGTCATTGGCAATGCGACCATATTGAGAGAGTAGATCAGGAACGGTAGCGCAAAGATCGCGACCATGACGGAGGACTGAACCGATGTGTCGACGGCATAGCGCCAATAGACGCCTGCAAGGATCCACGAAGCGGCCAGCATCGGAATGACATTCAGGGCGAGCGGCATCCAGTTGTCGGGCCCAATCACCAGAGCTCCAGCCAGCAAGAACGGGTAGATGATCGACGATGACGGAGAGGCGTACTCCCCCTGATTGACCCCATATCCACCCTGCAAGATGGTCTCTGCCAGCGACAGGTGAATGTACGGATCGTCAAGCGAGTAAACCAGAAACCCGTCTGTTCGCGCGAGAGACACGAAGACAAGCACCGTTATCAAAAGCGCCACCATAACGACGGCTGCCAGTTGATAAAATCGCCCCAATCGGCCAATCGGCGGAGATGCAGACAAAACTTACCTCATGTCTTTTCTTAAACGGGGCCAGTGGAAAAACACGCCGGGACGAGGAAATCTCTTACGACTAGAATCGAGGCTTGAACAGCGCGGCATCCTCTTTTTTGACTCCGATGTTGCTCGCTTTATGACGCTTTTCGGATCAGTTGCATCGGTCATCACCTTTGCGGCTTTAGGATAGCCTGTGAACAGATCCACCGTGGCCCAAGCGAAACGGCCATGTATCAGGGTTGATAGAGGTGATACTTGCGCAGCAGTTCCAAGAGCAGGCGGCCAGCCTCGATCGGCTGGTTTTGATGCGCATCATGGGCGGCGGTTGGCTCACCAGCCCGGATGGCGTCGCAAACGCGCCGGTGGTCTTCGTTGGATTTCGATGGAGCCGGGCGCACCCAGAGCGTCGCGATTGCCCGTGCGTTCCCACCTAGCCTAATGAGTTCGAAGGGGAACCGTGCATCGGCACAGGCTCATTCTATGCCTAGTCGATCGTGCCCAAGATCGACTTCGATGCCACTTATCCGAAAGCGCCTGATTGCCCAGATGTAGAGAACGGACAGACCAAGAAACGCCAAAATAGCGGCACCGTGCCGTTTAAGATCGAGCGTGGGTTGGCGTTGATGCCCGTGTCCCGCAGCAATGAGGTCAGCAGGAAGGATCCTGCGGATGTCACCCTCACCGTATTGCCATCCGGGCATGCGCCAGCCGCCTCGGTCGCACCCGTGATACCGGACAAGCCGGGCTTGTTCACGATCACGAGCGGGACCGACAGAATGTCCCGACCCGCTGCTGCGGCAGCCCTTGCAAGTGCATCCGTTACACTGCAGGAGTCGATCTTGGGTACTTTCTGTCGCCGCAATCGCGCCTGAGGGAGACAGTACAGGATGTTGCGGCGCTACCATGCGACGAGTTCGACATCAGATCGAAGGCGAGCGTTATCTAGACCGTATACCGCGTTTCCCGTTTGTCCTTAGGGCATCAGGACGATTTTCGGGGAGGGGCTGTTGCCTGATCGTATGTCCTCGAAAGCCTGTGCACCGTCCTGCAATGGGCGCTGCTCTGTCCAGTCGAGCGGGCCCAAACGGCCATCAGATATAGCCTGCGCCGTCTCCCGGAAGTCTTGCGACGTGTAGGTGTAGGTTCCGACAAACGCGATCTCCTTAAGCGTCATGCGGCGGATGTCGAGGCCGCCGGTATCTTCGCCAAGCCCGATATGGACAATCACGCCGCCGGGGCGGACCCGCGTCGAGGCAAGCGCCCTTGTGGCACTCAACCCGACGCCATCGACAATCAGATCGAACATATCGCCATCGCCAAGATCATCCGTAGATACGATCTGAAGATCGCTGATCCGTTCAAGAACGGTCCGACGTGCCGGGTTTTCCTCGACCAGCGTGATCTCCGCTACACCTTGCGCCGCGAGGCTCAAAGCTGATCCCAGACCGATTGCGCCACCGCCCAGAACAAGGGGTCGCAGCGGGCGGGCTTGCCGATCAAGCAAAGCCCGTCCTATGCGCGTAGCGTGCCAGCCACAGGCGATAGGCTCTGCAAGGCAGGCTTTTTGCAACGGGACATTATCCGGCACCTTCAGAAGGTTCCGGTCCGGCATCGTGATCCATTCCGCGAAAGCCCCCGCGCGCGGCGGCATTGAGATGATCTGCCGGGTGTCGCATAGATTATCGCGCCCCGACTTGCAGGCCGGGCAGATGCCGCAGGTCACAAGCGGATTGATCGTCACCCGCTCTTTGTCCCGCGGCCCGCCGATGATGGTTCCCGCCGCCTCATGACCCAGAATAAGAGATGCCGGGCGGCGATCGTCATGACCCAAATAGGCATGCATGTCGGACCCGCAGATCCCGACCGCTTCGATGCGAACGAGATGCTCGCCCGGTCCGGGCTGCGGTATCGGCATCTCGCGATACCGCAGCGTTTCCACATCATCGTAGACGAGCGCCTTCATCGCCTCGTGATAGCGGTCTTGGGATGGCTATCCATTTGCACTGAGATCAAATGTCTCATCCGGGAAATACTTGGCAAGACGTATATCGGCTGTCCTCGCATGCCCTTCCATCCCCTCGAGGCGGGAGATCCGCGCGGTCGCCTCTGCAATGGGTTTGGATCCATCGCGCGTAGATCGCTGCCACGTGACGATCTTCATATACTTATGGACGGAAAGACCGCCAGTATAGGACGCAGCCCCAGACGTGGGAAGAACGTGGTTGGTTCCGCTGGCCTTGTCGCCAAAGGCGACGGTCGTCTCTTCTCCTAGAAACAGTGAGCCATAGCAGGTCAGCCGATTGAGCCACCAATCGAGATCCTTCGCCTGAACCGTCAGATGCTCCGGGGCGTAGGCGTCCGAGGTCGCCGCCATTTCCTCGCGATCCGCGCAGACCATCACCTCGGCATAGTCGCGCCAGGCGGCGGTCGCGTTTTGCCTGTTCACTTCCGGCAGGTCCGCGATCAGGTCCGGTACCAGCGCCATGACCTCTTCTGCCAGAGGGCGGCTGTCGGTCACCAGCCAGACCGGGGAGTTATACCCATGCTCTGCCTGCCCGACAAGATCAACGGCGACGATCATCGGATCAGCGGACCCATCCGCAAGGATCAGGCTGTCTGTTGGCCCGGCGATCATATCGATCCCGACGCGGCCGAAGAGGATCCGCTTCGCCTCGGCAACGAACTGGTTTCCGGGACCCACGAGAATGTTGGCCCGAGGCAATCCGAACAGCCCAAAGGTCATGGCGGCTACGCCTTGAATCCCGCCCATGGCCATGATCGTGTCCGCTCCGCAGATATGGGCGGCATAGACGATGGCAGGTGCGATCCCGGTCTCGGGCCGCGGCGGAGAGCATGCGGTGATATGCCTGCATCCGGCGACCTTGGCGGTTGTCACGGTCATGATTGCGCTGGCGATATGGCTATAGCGTCCGCCCGGAACGTAACACCCGGCCGCATCCACAGGGATCGCTTTCTGGCCTGCGATCACGCCCGGCACAATCTCGACCTCGACATCTTGCGTGCTGTTCTTCTGCGCCTCCGCAAATCGGCGGACATTGTCATGGGCAAATCTGATGTCGGCCTTAAGCTTCTCCGGCACCAACTGGCAGGCTGCTTCAATGTCGTCCGCGCTCAAGACGATACTGCCATCGTATTTGTCGAACTTTTTGGCGTAGTCGAGCGCCACCGCATCCCCGCCAACCTCGATATCGGAGAGAACGGTTTGAACTGTTTCACTGACTTCGGACGCATCCGATTTGGAGGTGAGAGCAGCCTTCTTGAGATAGTCGAGCGCCATATCCATCCATCCTTTTTGCCAGTGTCGCGCAAAGTGTGAAGGAAACGAGTGGCGCAAAGCAACACGAACACGACGGGCCGGGAAAGGAAAACGCGAGAGACCGCCGCTTTGGCGCTGAAATCCCGGCTCCTTTCAAAAAAGCAGAAAATCAGGTTCTGATTTCGATCAATCCAACCAGCACGGCCCAGGATGCGCCGTGCATGTCGCGATCTTCCGGCGTGCCCTGAATGGCCGGTCGCGGCAGGCTGTATTTCACGACATGAAGATCCGGCATTTCGAACACTTTCACCTGGTTTGTATGGGTATCGAAACAGGCTGCGATGTCCTTGGGCGACAGATGCGTTCGAACTATGTCGAATGACGTTTCCGATCCGCAAAAGATGTCGATGGTCAGCCAGAACGGACCGGCGTTCTTGGTTCGAACCTTCTCTGCAATCTCGTTCAGCTTAACCAATGTCCTGAACCTCCAGGCGAAACGCACTCATCGGATCGTCAAGCGCAAGCGTATGGTTCAGGACAAACTCGAAAACCGCTCCGCGCTTAAGCTCGGGCGGGGAAAAGAGGAATGCGAATGTGGGCTGCTCTTCCTCCTGCGTCAGAGGGTGGTGCAGAAGGTAGGGGTTCAGCATCTTGCCGATTTCGCCTGTAAGATCTTCAGTTTGGGCTGTGACGATACCGAGAACGCCGATTTCGATGGGATCCGAACGCTCTGTCTCGAGCGGTCCGAAGCTCGCGGAATGTCCGATCAGCCGAAGCTCGATCGTGAAGTCATCGTCTCTCAGGCCAAGTCGATCGCGCACCTTCGCATCGCATTTGCTCTTGATATCGTCGGCCCAAATCTGCGCGTTTTCGACATATCTGGGGTCTCTCAAAAGGCACATCACGATGACCTGAAAGCCAGCGATCCGCGCGCCTTCCAGTTTGACCGTATACCGCTCGGACGGAACCCATTGGGAGCCTGTCACCCGCACGCTGGTCTCGTCGATGGCCTCATAGCGAGCCTGCCGTGTATCGAGATGCCCGCCGGGCTCGTACAGGATAAACGGATCGCTGTTCTCATAAAGCATATGCGCTGAAACGGTATGCGGGCTGGCCTTCGAGCCGTCAGCAAGGGGCGTGACGATAAATCCTGCATCATCGAAGTCGAGCAGTACGACGCCGGATTGCGGATTGGTCGCGCAAAGGGCGCCGCATTCGCCGATCTTGGCGCCGTGCCAGGCGCCCCCCGCATCGCAACCCTGCATCAATGGCAAGGCCGCGATGATGGCGGTGTCCGTCGTTCGTCCGGCGATGACGATATCCGCACCAGTCTCCAAAGCCGCGCGGATCTGCTCGGCCCCGGCAAGCGCAACGATGTTCGTGCAGCTTTCTATCGTGTCCGCATCGAGATCCGGCGCGTTTGGCAGAGGATCTACCTTCCCGGCGGCGAAACGCGTCGCAAGAGCCTTGGGATTCTGAGAGCTTTTCAGGACAGCGAGCCTCAGGGGACGCCCCTGCTCTGCCGCGATCTCCTTCGTGATTTCGGTCATCCAGTCAACGGCACTGTCGGTACCGCACGTGCCTGCCGTGCCGATCACGAGCGGAACGCCGGCCTTGGCGCGCGCCTCCATCAGGCCGGCCCATTCCGTCTTGATAGAGGCGCGGGCATATTTCGAAACACCCTGCCCCAGATAGGCCGGACCACTATCGGTGGAGCCGCCATCGATGACGATGATATCGGGCTTTGCCGCAAGCCCCCGTTCAAGCGCGGTCTGATCGTAGTTCAGCCCCAGCGCGCCAGAGGGGACGAGAACACGCGTCATCAGTCGGTCACCGCCTGCGGTTTTTTGAGCAATCCGCGCAGGAACATCGGCGCGACAAACCCGGCGATGGCCGCCACCCAAAGGCCGATGGCGATCGGGGTGGAGAAGAGGAACATCGGGTCCCCATCCGACAGAACCATCGCGCGGCGTAGGGCATTTTCCATGTTCCCGCCCAGCAGGATGCCAAGGATGACCGGAACCGTCGGGATATCGAGCTTGCGAAGGACATATCCCAGCACGCCGAACGCAATCATCAGGAGAAGATCGAAATAGCTGCCCGACAGCGAATAGATCCCCACGAACGAGATCATCGTCACACCCGGGAGCAGAACCCAGGCAGGCACCGTAAGGATCCGGACGAAGATTTTCACCATCGGAACGTTCATCAACAGAAGGACAACATTCGCGATCAGAAGAGATGCGATCAGGCCCCAGACCACCTCGGGCCGATCGGTAAAGAGGGTCGGACCGGGGGTGATGTTGAGCGTCATGAGAAGGGCAAGCAGCACGGCTGTCGTCCCCGATCCCGGAACGCCCAGCGTCAGCATCGGGACAAGCGCGCCGCCCGCCGCCGCGTTATTTCCCGCCTCGGGTGCGGCCACGCCTTTGGCGACGCCGGTGCCGAAGCCGCCCGATTTTCCGGCGATGGATTTCTCGGACATGTAGGCCAGAAAAGAGCCAAGCGAGGCCCCCGCCCCCGGCAGGATCCCGGCCACGAACCCGACGCCGCTGGCGCGTAGCATAGTCCATTTCGTGTGGGCGATATCCCTCCAGGGGATTGTCACCTTCTCGAGCTTGACGCCTAACGTGGAGGCCTTGCCGTGGCTTTCGATGAAAAAGAACACCTCGGCAATCGCGAAAAGACCCACGATCGCCACGAGAAAGTCGATCCCGTCCATCATATGCAGGTTGCCGCCGGTCAGGCGCGGCAATCCCGAGGAGTTGTCGACCCCGATCATGGCAATGCCTAGACCGATGCAGGAGGCCAGGGCGGCCTTGGCCTGGTTGTTCGAGGCCATGCCCCCGAGCGTGCAGAAGGCCAGCAGATAAAGCGCGAAATACTCAGCCGGACCAAAGAGATAGGCCACGCGCGCTAGCATCGGCGCCAGCAGCATTAGGCCAATGGTCGCCAGAAAGGCGCCTACGAAAGAAGCGACGCCGGAAAGGACGAGAGCACCCCGGCGCGGCCTTGTTTGGCCATCGGATAGCCGTCGAGCGTGGTCATCAGGGCTGGCTCGTCGCCGGGAATGTTCAGCAAGATCGAGCTGATCCGGCCGCCATACATCGCGCCGTAATAGACCGATGTCATCAGCACCAGCGCGGCCGTTGCATCAAGACCCAGCGTGAAGGTCAGCGGGATCAGAATGGCCACGCCGTTGGAGGGGCCGAGGCCGGGAAGCGCTCCGATAATGGTGCCGAGAAAGCAGCCGATGATCGCGAGCATCAACGTGTAGGGCGAGAGCGCGATCGAGAAGCCGAGCGCCAGATTTGCCAACATGTCCATATCTGGATCCTAACCGGTCAGTGCTTTGGGAAAGGCGATGAGCCCCAGCCCGAGACCGTATTTGAAAAGCAGAAATAGCCCGACCGACAAGCCCGCTCCGGTCAGGGCCGCGGGCAGGGCGCGCGATGAGATCTGATAGCTCAGGATTGCGGCCGTGATCGCCGTTGGGACGATAAAACCAAAGGGTTTCAAGGAGTAAGCGTAGGCCACGAGAACCACGACAGCGATCGCAAGCGAGAGCCACGTCTTCCAGCCTGGCCAGTTTGGGTCCGGATCCGGACGGACCAGCATGACCAGACCGCAGAGTGCAGCGACCGCTCCGATGCCGATCGGGAAGGCTTTGGGGCCGACGGGATCTGAGAGAAAACTTGTCTGGATCTGCGTGGCGCTCGCGATATAGGCGAGCGCCACAAGAACAGTGATCAGACCGAAGATCCGATCAGAGGCCATTACTGAATGACTCCGATATCCTTCGACATCGCATTGATTTCGCTGACAAGATTGTCGACGTAGCCTTGAAAGTCGTCACCCACGAGAGTGAAGGGCGCAAGGCCGTTCGCCTCCATCGCGGCTTTCCATTCGTCGCTTTCGGCGACCATGGTCAGCTTGTCGGCCCAGTCCTGAAATTGCTCGTCGCTGATGTCCTTGGGCACGTAAAGACCGCGCCAGTTGACGGCGACCACATCGTAGCCCTGCTCTTTGGCGGTTGGGATGTCGTCAAAGCCCGGCACCCGCTCTTCGGTGAGGACCGCGAGGGCGCGAACTTCGCCTGCGTTGAGAAAGCCCACGACCTCGGACATGTCGCCGGACATGGCTTGCGTGAAGCCGCCAACCGTCTGCGTGATTGCATCCGCGCCGCCATCGACACCGATATATTTGACAGCCGTTATATCATTAAAATCAGCGCGTTGCAGGATCATCAGGGGCTTGAGGTGATCGAAGCCGCCGACGGCCGACCCGCCTGCAAAAGCGACCGATCCGGGGTCTGCCTTGATCGCTTCGACAAGGTCATTCAGCGACTGATATTCGCTGTCGGCAGCCACCACGATGACCCCCGGATCGGCGCCGATCGCCCCCACGAAACGGACCTGATCGGCGGTCATTCCGGCGAAGGCATTTTGGGCGAGGCGGGTGGTTGTGGCGGAGGAGGCGGCGATGATGAGGTCGGCGTCGTCGCTGCGTTCGTTGACGACGTGACCATAGGCGAGGCCCCCTCCGGCGCCGGCCATGTTGGTGACCTGGATCGGTTGATCGACCGCTCCGATGTCGTACATGATCTTGCCGATCTGGCGGCAGGTGAAATCCCAGCCGCCGCCGGGGTTCGCCGGAGCGATACATTCTGCGGCGGTGGCGCTGTTGACGGCGCCGAAAGACAGCACGGCGCCAACGGCCAGTGCCTTGAAAAGACGTGACTTCATCGAGTCCTCCCTAAAACTCAGGCGGGGTTTGCCCGCTCTTGTTCCAGCGCGGCCGGCGATGTTCCTCCCATGCCGGCGCGCTGGAAGGGCAGAATGTCGCAGTTCTGCGGCTTTGGCCAGAATTTTGATTTCGAGGAAATCTTGGCCCGATTTCGGTATAGGATATTGCGGTGCCGGAAGGCGGCGTTTGAGCGCGAATCGCATGCGCTCAAGGCTGGTTAACGCCGGCGTTTTCGCCAAATCGGGCCTGCGGCATCCGGGCGGCATATGGTCGGCATCCGGGAGGAGGCATTTTCACAGGACCCCGGATTAACGCCCCGCACGGTGCCATTTGGGCGCAACGCAGGTCGACAAGGCCTAGCACGCGCTGAGGATTGTTAAGTGCGGACTTATGAGAAGGATCAGCGGTCTCTGACCAGCGTGTCGCCGGTCGTCAGCTTGGGCTGCAGCTCGATCCGTTCACCGGCGGCATCCTCACGCTCTTCGCCGCAGCTTTTGGCGATGATCTGTGCGGCCGCTTCGCCGATTTCGCGGCGGCAGGCATCCATCGTGGCAAGCTGCGCGGGAAGACCCTGGAGCAGTTCGACCCCGTTGAACCCGGCAAGGCCGATATCGCGGGGGATCCGGGCGCCCTTTTCGCGAAGATGGATCAGGCCGCCTGCGCCGATCATGTCGTTGGAGTAGTAAAGAAAGTCCAAATCCGGGGTACGGCTCAGCATGGCCTGGGTCATCTCGCGCCCCTTGGCGAGCGCCGAGCCGCCGGAATAGAATTCCTGATCGGCAATCTCGATCCCGCCTTTGGCGAGCCGTTCGGTCAGACCTTCGAACCGTTTGCGGGCCCGGTGGTCGAGCGGCATCTTGGTGCCCATGAAGCCGATGCGCTTGTAGCCGTTTTCAAGGATCGCCTCGGCCATCAGGCGGCCCGCGCGGCGATGAGAGATGCCGACGCACGCATCGATCGGCTCGCCGTCGACATCCATGATCTCGACCACGGGGATGCCCGCGGCGACGAGCATGGCACGGGACGGCTCGGAATGTTCGAGACCCGCCACGATCACGCCGGAGGGGCGCCAGGAGAGCATTTCGTAAAGGACGCGCTCTTCCTTTTCGGGGTTGTAGTCGGTGACGCCGATCACCGGCTGAAGCGGCGTTCCGTCCAGCGTGTCCGAGATGCCGCGCAGGACCTCGGGAAAGACCATGTTGGCCAGCGACGGGATGATGACGGCGACGAGGTTGACGCGCTGGGAGGCGAGTGCGCCCGCGATCTGGTTGGGGACGTAGCCCAGCTGCTTGGCGGCGTCGCGCACCTTGAGGCGCGTCGCTTCGGAGACGTCGCCCTTGCCGCGCAGAACGCGGGAGACGGTCATTTCGCTAACCCCCGACGCTTCGGAGACATCGCGGAGGGTCAGGGTGCGTTTGCGGCCGGTTGTCACGCGAAGGGCTCCTTCTTGAGGGGTGGTTGCACGGTATCGCGGTGCGGCTTGGCTTCCAAGGGTTGCCATAGGTCCCTCGTCGAGAGAAAACGGAACCGCAGCGGCCCCGTAGCTCAGCCGGATAGAGCGACCGCCTCCTAAGCGGTAGGCCACAGGTTCGACTCCTGTCGGGGCCGCCAAGTCCTTTCACGTCCATCAGGAGCTTCCCCATGTCCCAATCCGCTACTGCCATCACGCTCGCCTCGCGTCCGTCGGGGGAGCCGACCCCTGATAATTTCAGGCAGGAGGAGCGGGAGCTGGGCGATCCTGGCGCCGGGGAGCTGCTGGTTCGGGTGATCTGGCTGTCGCTGGATCCTTACATGCGCGGGCGGATGGACGACGCGAAGTCCTATGCCGATCCGGTGGCGATTGGGGATGTGATGGAAGGCGGCGCCGTGGCGGAGGTTCTGGTGTCGAACCACGACGGCTATGCAGCCGGGGATATCGTCACGGGGCAGATCGGGTGGACCAGCCATGCAGTGGTGTCAGGCGATGAATTGCGCAAGCTGGATCCGAAGATTGCTCCGATTTCGACCGCTTTGGGCGTTTTGGGCATGCCGGGGATGACAGCTTGGGCGGGGCTAAACGAGATCCTGAAGGCGAAGGAGGGGGAGACAATCCTTGTCTCTGCCGCGACGGGCGCGGTGGGCGGCGTTGTCGGGCAACTCGCCAAGGCGAAAGGAATGCGGGTTCTGGGCGTCGCGGGCGGGGCTGAGAAATGCGCCTATGCCGTGGAGACGCTGGGATATGACGCCTGTTTTGATCACTATGCGCCGGATGCGCGGGAGCTGCGCAAGCAGATCGCTGGGGCCGCGCCGGACGGGGTCGACTGCTATTTCGAGAATGTCGGCGGCAAGACGCTGGAGGCGGTGACGCCGGTTCTGAACACCTACGGGCGGATCGCTTTGTGCGGGATGATCGCGTGGTATTCGGGGGCGGGCGTGGCCGAGGCGATGCCGCTTCCCAAAATGTGGCGGACGATCCTGACGCAGCGGCTGCGGGTGCAGGGGTTCATCGTGACCGATCATTTCGACCGGTTCGGGGATTTCCTGCGCGAGGTCGCCCCGATGGTCGGCGATGGTCGCGTGGCGGTGAAGGAGGACGTGACCGAGGGCCTCGAGAACGCACCCGCCGCCTTTACCCGAATGCTGGGCGGCGGGAATTTCGGGAAGACGCTGGTGCGGGTCGGGGCCGATCCCTAACGGGGCATCGGATTGGATGCGGTCTTGTAGGGCGTCCAATCCTCGATCTCGGGGTAGTAGGTCTTGCGCCATTGGCGCACCCGCGGATTCATGTAGCGGCGCCAGACCGGCGGGATCATCGCCAGCATCGTCATGACCGGATAGCCATAGGGGAGCTGCGGCGCCTCGTCCTTGTCGTAGGTCTGAAGCAGCGGGAAGCGGCGGTCGGGCTTGTAGTGGTGGTCGGAATGGCGCTGCAGGTTGATGAGCAGCCAGTTCGACGCCTTATGCGCTGAGTTCCAGGAATGGCGGGGCAGGACGTGTTCGTATTTGCCGTCGCCCAGATGTTTCCGGGTCAGGCCGTAGTGTTCGACATAGTTGACGAGCTCGAGCTGCCAGATCGCGATAAAAGCCTGCGCCACGAAGAGGAGCACGCCGATCCAGCCTGCGATCAGGAAGGAGAGGACGAGAAAGGCCAGTTGAAGCGCGCCATAGCGCCAGAACGGGTTCCTGAGGTCCCAGACGGGTTTGTCCCGGCGGGCGAGCATCGCCTTTTCGGCATTCCAGGCGGAGCGGAAGCATTCGTGGAGGACGCGCGGGAAGAAGGTGTGAAAGCCTTCGTTATAGCGCGCGGTGACCGGGTCCCTTGGGGTCGCGACATAGCGGTGATGGACCAGCATATGCTCGGACCGGAAGTGACTATAGAGCGCCATGGCCATCAGGATGTCGCCCATCCAGCGTTCGAGCTTGGGTTTCTGGTGCATCAGCTCGTGGGCGTAGGTGATGCCGATCGTGCCCGAGATGATGCCCATATTTGCGATGAGGAAGAACACCTCCCATCCCGCGAGGTGATCGGCGCGGACGGCGTAGAACATGATCGAGAAGAGCGTGATCGCCTGGACGGGGGCCCAGATGATGGTGATGAGCTTGTACCAGCTGAGGTCGGCGTCCGAATTGGGGTCGGGATTGGCGTCCTCCTGACCGAGGGCGGCGTCGACGAGGCTGAAGAGATACCAGGTGCAGATCGGCAGCAGGAAGACGGTCCAGCCGCCGTTGAGCGCGCCGATCCAGGCGATGGGCACGAGGCCGAGCGACAGCCAGAAAGGGGCGGCGCGCGAGAAGCGGCTGAGTTCGGGTGGTGAAACCGTGGTGGTCATGTGGATGTCCCCTGCTCTTTGACGTGCAGGTTACGTCAGGTGAGCGCGCGGATCAAAGGCGTCGTAACGTCTCGGGGGTGAGATCCCAGACCTTGCGCATCAGGGTCGGCAGGCTGGACGGGCGGAAATCGGCGCGGGGGACGAAGACGCCTCGGTGGGGGTTTGCCGATGCGGGGGCGGCGGCGGTCTGGATGGCAAGACGCAGGTGGAAATGCGTGAAGGTGTGGCGCGCCTCGGCTTCGGCGCTGTGCCACTCCGAATCGAGGGGCGGCGCGGGGCTGGGATCGTCCGACCAGTCGGTGGTCGGCCAACCGAGCATGCCGCCGAGAAGGCCTTTGTCCGGGCGCGTCTCGAGGAGGACCGCTCTGTCTTCGCGGATGGCGACATAGGCGATGCCGAGGCGGGTGGGTTTGGGTTTCTTCGGCGTCTTTTTCGGCAGCTCGCCTTGGGTGCCAGCGGCGCGGGCGCGGCAGGGCTCACGCCACGGGCAGATGCCGCAGGCGGGGGATTTGGGCGTGCAGATCGTAGCACCGAGATCCATGACGGCCTGGGCGTAGTCTCCGGGTCGGGTCCTTGGCGTAAGGGTCGAGGCATGGGTATGGAGGATCGGTTTGGCCTGGGGCAGGGGTGTGTGTTCGTCGTGCAGGCGCGACATGACGCGTTCGACATTGCCGTCCATGACGACCGAGGGCTGGCCGAAGGCGATGGCCGAGATGGCGGCGGCGGTGTAGGGGCCGATGCCGGGGAGGGTCAGGAGGCTCTCGTAATCGGTGGGGAATCCGCCGCGGGACGCGACCTCGCGGGCACATTTGAGCAGGTTGCGGGCGCGGGCGTAGTAGCCGAGGCCCGCCCATTCGGCCATGACGGCAGCGTCTTCGGCCCCGGCGAGGTCCTGAACCGTTGGCCAGATCGTCGTGAAGCGTTCGAAATAGGATTTGACGGCGGCGACGGTGGTCTGTTGCAGCATCACCTCGGACAGCCAGATGCGATAGGGATCGGGCGCGGCATTCGATCCGGGCGGGATGCGCCAGGGCAGATCACGGGCATGGCGGTCGTACCAGTCCAGAAGGAGACCGGGGAGATCCTCGTCACGCATTCTTTATGCTTGCTCCGTCCGGTTTCGCTGGCTGCTTGCAGGCTGCCTCTTTAGGTTGGGGCCATGACGATGCGCAAGTCCTCGACCCGGCATGGCTTTGCCCGCGCCTCTGGCCTGATGCAGGGACAGATCCGGCGCGCGAGCGAGACGCGCGGCTTTGCGGTGGCCAAGCTGCTGACGCACTGGGCCGAAGTGGTCGGGCCGGATCTGGCCAGCAAGGCCGAGCCTGTGAAGGTCAGCTATGGCAAAGGCGGGATCGGCGGGACGCTGACTGTTCTTGTGAAAGGGAGCCTTGCGCCGATCGTCGAGATGGAAAAGGAGCGGATCCGCGAGCGGGTGAATGCCTGCTATGGATACGGGGCGATCAAGGCGGTGCGGATCACGCAGACCGCGCCGCACGGCTTTGCCGAGAGTGCGGCGCGGTTCGACGCAGCCCCCTTGAAGCCCAAGGCGCCGGATCAGACATTGCTTCGCAAAGCCGAGCGAAGTGCCGATGGCGTGGACGATCCGGGGCTGCGCGGCGCCCTTGAAAAACTGGCAGTGAACGTGCTGTCGAAAACGAGATGAAGCAGGAGATCTTGGATGTTGAAGCGTAGAGCGGTTCTGACCCTTGGCGGCGCGGCCTTTATCGGTGGCGGAGCCTATCTGCTGACCCGCCCGATGGCCGGGGATCAGACCTTTATCGGCGCGGTAGAGGCACAGGGAGCGGCGGATGTCGACACGTCCGGCATCATCGAGATGGTGCAGGGCGCCGAGGATGCGCCGGTGACGATCACCGAATATGCCAGCTTTACCTGCCCGCATTGCGCGACCTTTCATGCCAACCAGTATCCACAGCTCAAGGAAGAGTTCATCGATACCGGCAAGGTGCGGTTCACCTATCGCGATGTCTATTTCGACCGTCCGGGCCTGTGGGCCGCGATGATTGCGCGCTGCGATCCGAACCGGTTCTTCGGTATTGTCAGCATGCTTTACGAGCGGCAGGGCGAGTGGACGCAAGGGGACGGCCCTGCGATCGCCGATAACCTCAAGCGGATCGGGATCGCGGCGGGCCTCGATGCGGAGCGGGTCGATGCCTGTCTGTCTGACGGTGACACCGCGCAAGCGCTGGTCGCCTGGTATCAGCAGAATGCCGAGGCGGACAATGTGCAGGCGACGCCAACGCTCGTTGTGAACGGCGAGACGATGTCGAACATGTCCTACGAGGATCTCAAGGCCATCATCGAGGAGGAGCTGGGCAGCTAGAGGCCCAGCTTTTTCAGCGCCTCGTCCAGGGGATCGGGGGTCGCGATCGTAAGCCGCACCGGCAGCGTCAGGACCTGAGCGCGGAAGCCGTCCGGCAGGCGGACGGCATCCTTTTCCGTTGTCACAAGCTGCGCGTTCAGCCGTTTGGCGTCCGACAGAAGCCGGGTCATCAGCGGCTCGGTCAGCGCCTGATGATCGGCAAGCGGTTCGGCGTGGATGAGCTTTGCGCCGGTCTGGCGGAGCGTGGCGAAGAATTTCTCGGGATGGCCGATCCCCGCGAAGGCGAGGACGGGCAGGTTCTCCCACGGCATGCCGGTGAGGAGCGGCTTGAGCTCTCCGGTGAGGTGCGGGATCGGCGCTGTCCAGCTTTCGGCAAAGGTCTGTTGAGCCGGATCCGGACCGATAGAGAGGACGAGGTCGGCACGTTTGAGACCCGCCTTGACCGGCTCGCGCAGGGGACCGGCGGGCAGGCAGAGGCCGTTGCCGAACCCCTTGGCCGCATCGACCGTGACAAGCGACAGGTCCTTGGCGACAGCGGGGTTCTGAAACCCGTCATCGAGCAGCAGGACGCTCGCGCCCGCGGCGGCGGCGGCGCGCGCCCCGGCGGCACGGTCCTTGGCGACCCATGTGGGTGCGAAGGCGGCGAGGAGAAGCGGCTCGTCCCCGGTCTCATCGGCGGTATGGGCCCTGGGATCGACCTCAATCGGGCCGTCGAGCGTGCCGCCGTAGCCGCGTGTGACGATGTGGGGCTTCGCGCCGGATTGGGTCAGCTTTTCGGCGAGGTAGATCGTGGTCGGCGTCTTGCCGGTGCCGCCTGCATTGAGGTTGCCGATACAGATCACCGGGATATCGGGGCGAACGGTCGGGGCCCTGGCGACGCGCCGGGCGGTGGCGGCGGCGTAAAGCGCGCCGAGCGGCTGGAGCGCGCGGGCCTGCAGACCGGGCGGGCGATACCAGAAGGCGGGAGCTTTCATGTCTCAAGCGCCTCGACGGTCAGATCCACCAGACGATCCGTGGTCTCGGCCCCTTCGGAGCCGAGGCTCCAGGCGGCGGTGGCCAGGGCTGCGGCGGTGTCGGGCGCAAGAAGGTCCTGGACGGCAAGGCCAAGGCGGGCGGGATCGAAGATCTTGCGGAAGGCGCCCGCGTTCAGAAGATGCTCATAGGCCGTGCCGAGCGCCTGGGGTCCCGCGATGATCGCGGATCCCAGCGCGGCGGCCTCTCGGGGGTTGGATTTGCCGTCGCCGGTGAAGGTGCCGCCCATCGCGACAATGGGGGCGATGCGATACCACAGGCCCATCTCGTCCTCGAGATCGGCGACATAGACCTCGACCATGGGTTCGGGATCGTCGCCCCGGCTGCGCAGTCCGGCGGTGAACCCGGCAAGCGTCGCGATCTTCTCCATTGAGGGGGCGTCCTCGGGATCGTGCGGGGCGAGGATCAGGAGCAGCCGGTGGGTGTGGCCGCTGGCCGTTCGGTGGGCATTGATGCAGAGCCGCGCCTCTTGCAGGCCGACGCCTGCGCCGAGCCAGACGGGACGGCCCGACAGAAGATCGGCGATGGCGGCGCGCTCGGCCTCCTGGCAGGGCAAGGCGGGGGCGCCGCGTTCGAGGAGGGATGCGGTTTCGATCCCGTCGGGTTCGGCCCCGGCCTGTTTGAGGCGCTGGGTTTCCTCTTCGTTGACGGACATGATCCATTCGAAGCTGCGCAGGGTGGCGCGGGTCAGGCCGGGGATCTGCGAGGTGCTCGAGATCTGGAGGCGGCCGATATCGGCCTCGACGAAGAAGCGGACCATCTCGCGCCGGGTGGAGCGGCTGACGAGGGCGGGCGACAGCGGGCCGCGGGACCAGATCAGGATGTCGGGCTGCCAGTGGTTGAGGAAGGCCTCGCCGCCCTCGACCGTCTCTTCTGGCGCGGCATCGAGGATCACGTTGGGCAGGTTTCGGCCGGGATAGGTGCCGGTCATGATGACGGTCGCCTCGGGCAGAACGTCGAGCAGGCGCTGGGCATAGGTCATCAGGCCGGGGCCGGCATCGGGCTCTCCGGCATGGGCCCAGATGACGGGGCCGAGCGTGGGGCGGGCCGGGCGGTCGTCGCGCGTGGGTTCGCGGCGTCCGCGATGGAGCGATTCAAAGAGCCGCAGCGCCGTTCCGGGCCGCCCGCGGGAGATTGGCCTGCGGGTCAGGTCCCGAGCTCTTCGGTTGGGGAGGCGGCGGTTTCCTCGTCGCGCAGCCGGTGAATATGGGCGATGAAATAGCGCATATGGGCGTTGTCCACGGTGCGCTGGGCCTCGGATTTCCAGGCGTTGTAGGCGGTGGCGTAGTCCGGGAACATGCCGACGATATGGATGTCGTCGACGTTCTTGAAGGCGTTCTTGGTCGGATCGATCAGCTCTCCGCCGAAGACGAGATGCAGGCGCTGGGTCATGGATGAGGCTCCGCTGGGTGAGTTTGGGCGACCCTACGGATTGGCCGGGAGGCGTCAAGGCGGGGCCTTGGCCGTCTTTGGGCCGGGCGCTCACATTTTCATGGCCTCGACGGTGGTGATCAGCTTGGTCTGGTCAACCTCGATCAGGCCGCGGCGCGGGCGGTCGAGATCGATGATGAGAAAGACGAGGATTACGATCAGGATCATCATCGCATAGATCGGAACGCCAGGCCGGACGCCCGAGATTGCGGAGGCGAAACCGATCACGCCGCCGAGCAGGATGAAAGTGCCAAAGAGCAGGAAGAGGACCAGTTCGGGGAATGCCTGTCGATGGCGGCATCGCGGCTGGAGAGCGCGTCGATCATGTCGTTGAGGCTGGCCGCGAAGGCCATGGCGACGGGGCCCCCGACCTCGCGCGCCTCGTCCGAGGCCAGCGTCCAGAGATTGCCGAAGATGGTTTCGGCGGCGCGGATCAACTCTTCGCGGCGGTCGAAATCGGCGGCGGAGACGCGGGCGGCTTCGACCCGGATGATGCCATAGCGGGAAAGCAGCGCCTTGGCCTCGTCCCGCCTCTCGTCGCTGAGCAGATCGGTGCGCAACCAGGCAGTGCCGAGCGCGTTCGCCTCGTTCACGACTTCGGTTGAGCGCTGATCGTAGCGACCGAGGGAGAGCGAGAAGGTGAAACCCAGAAGGAGCGCCAGAAGACCGAGGAGCGAGCCCTGAACCGCGTTGGCCTGGCTCTTGCTTTCTTCGTTTTCGTTCATCTGGAGGCGCTTGCCGGTCACGGTCCCGAGAAGCATCGCGCCGACCATCAGGGCAAAGAGACCGAAGGAGACGAGATAGGAGGGGATGTCGTACATGAGTTCACTCTGGGCCACGGGCTCGGCAACCTTTCGCTTATGACGCGTCCGATGCAAACAGCACAAGAGCGGTGATGCGGCAAGGCTTACGCGAGGCGGGCTGTGATCTCGGCGTGGAGGGTGGGATTGGCGGCCACGATGCCGTCGGTCATCGCATCCTCGCTGTTGAAGCTGAGGGCGCGGTGGCGGCGGTCGGTGACGCGGGCGCCCGCCTCACTGGCGATGAGGGTTCCGGCGGCGATGTCCCATTCCCAGGTTGGGCGCAGGGTAATCATCGCATCGAACCGGCCTTCGGCCACAAGGCAAAGGCGATAGGCGAGCGAAGAGCGGAAGTGGCGGTCGATGGGCGGGGGGCCGTCTTTCCAGCGTTCGGGCACGAAGTTCGGTTTGGCGCCGAGGACCGTGGCGCCGTCGATCTCATTCCTGTCCGTGCAAGTGATGGGTTCGCCGTCCCGTGTCGCGCCCTGCCCCGCCTCGGCGGCATAGAGCCTGTCCCGCGCGGGCATGTAGACGGCGGCGGCTGTGATCCGGCGCTCATGGGCGAGACCGATGGAGATCGCCCAGTCCTTGCTACCCTCGATGAAGGCGCGGGTGCCGTCGATGGGATCGACGATGAATTGGCTGTTCGTGACCTGCCTGCGGGCGGTATCCTCGGTTTCTTCGCTAAGCCAGCCATGGCGGGGACGCTCGTTCAGAAGGTGCTCGCGCAGGAAGACGTCGACCGCGAGGTCCGCTTCGGTGACAGGGCCCGCGCCGTCCCCTTTGTCGCGCACGCGCAGATCCGCGTCCTGAAAGAAGTCCATCGCAATGGCCCCGGCCCGGCGGGCGGCCTCTGTCAGAAGGTGGAGGTCAGTCACCGGCGAGGGTCAGGCTGTCGATCAGAAGTGAGGGGACCACGCGCGACAGCCACGTGCGCGCGTCGTTGGCGGGGATGATCCGGGCCAGCATCTCGGGCAGGGAGCCTGCTATGGTGCATTCGTTGACCGGGTAGGCGATCTCTCCGTTCTCGATCCAGAAGCCGGAGGCGCCGCGGGAATAGTCGCCGGTATTGGGGTTGATGGTCGAGCCGATCATGGAGGTGACCAGCAAGCCGGTGCCCATGTCGCGCATCAGATCCTTGCGGGATTTGTCCCCTTGGGTGAGCGCGACATTGGTCACGCTGGGGGCCGGGACGGAGGACGGGCCGCGCGCGGCGCTGGCGGTGCTTTTGAGGCCCAGCTTGCGCGCGGTCGCCAAATCGAGCGTCCAGCCAATGAGCGTGCCTTTGTCGATGATCTTGCGGGCCGCGGTCGGCAGGCCCTCGGCATCGAAGGGGCGCGAGGAGGGCATGCGGGGGCGCAGGGGATCTTCGGTCAGGTCGAGGTGATCGGGCAGGAGTTGTTGGCCCTCGCGCCCCAGAAGCCAGGACGAGCCGCGCGCGATGGCGTTGCCGTTGGCCGCCTGCAGGAGGTGCCCGATGAGCGAGGAGGAGATGCGTTCGTCGAAGAGAACCGGGTAGGTGCCGGTCTTGGGCTTGCGTGCGCCGGCGCGTTCGGCGGCGCGGGTCCCGGCGGTGGTGCCGATCTCTGCCGGGTCACGCAGATCGGCGGCGAAGACGCGGTGGTCGCCGTCGTAGTCGCGCTCCATCCCCGTGCCGGTGCCGCTGATGGCGACGCAGGAAAGGCCGTTTTCGGTGCGTCCGTAGCCGCCTTCGAACCCGTTGGAGGCGGCCAGATGGATGGCGCGGCGGCCGTAGCCTGCGCTGGCGCCCTGCACCTGCGTGACGCCATCCACCGCCATCGCGGCGGTCTCGGCGGTGCGAGCGGCCTCTTCAAGCGCGGCGGGATCGGGTTCGGGGGCCGGATCGGTCAGCTCGAGCCCGGCGGCATCGCGCAGCTGCGAGAGCTGGGCGGGATCGGCGAGGCCGATATGGGGATCCTCGGGTGCCTCGCGAGCCATGGTGACGGCGCGGCTCGCCATCTCCTCGATCGTGTCGGGGCGGATGTCGGAGGCCGAGACGGTCGATTGCCGCTGGCCGATAAAGACGCGCAGGCCAATATCGATACTCTCGCTGCGTTCGGCCTGTTCGAGCGCGCTGGCGCGCACATCGACCGAGACGGAGGTGGCATCGATGGCCATGGCGTCGGCGGCGTCCGCTCCGGCGCGGCGGGCGGCGTCGAGAAGCTGGGCGGTGAGATCGGGGAGGGCATGTTGAGACATGCGCAGGGAGGTAGCCCGGGGGTGGCAGGGCTGCAAGGGCGGCGATCAGCCCTCGCGCAGGACGTCCAGAAACGCGGCGCCGAAGCGCTCGGCCTTTTGCGGGCCCATGCCGGGGATCTTCTCGAGCGCGCCCAGGCTATCGGGGCGGCGCTCAGCGATGTGGCGCAGGGTGGAAGTCGTGCAGGACATGTATTTGCCGGTGCCGTCCTCGCCGCGCGCCAGCGCCGATTGCGCGTCGGTCAGCCGGTCGAATGCCTCGCCCTGGGGTTTGCCCGCCAGCTTGCGGCGGGCGGGATGGACGGGATCGGGCGCGGCGCCGGTGATGACCTCGAGGAACGCCGTGCCGTAGCTTTCCAGCTTTTTCGCACCGACGCCGCCGATGCGGGCCATGTCGTCCAGCGTCATGGGCCGCTTTTCGGCCATTTCGATCAGGGTGCGATCGTTGAAGACGATATAGGCTGGGCCGCCCAGCGCCTCGGCGAGCGCGCGGCGCTTGGCCTTGAGCGCGGAGAGAAGCGGCGCGTTCTCTTCGCTGACCAGCTCGCGCACTTTGGGGCCGCGTCCCTTGGCGGCGGTGATCGTGTCGCGGCGCAGGGTGATGCTGGCCTCGCCCTTGAGGATCGGGCGGGCGGCCTCGGTCATCCAGAAGGCGCCATAGCGTTCGGGGTCGGGGCGGATCAGGTCAAGGCCCATCATCTGCCGGAAGATCGCCTGCCATTGGCGGCGGTCATAGTCCTTGCCTACCCCGAAGGTGGGCAGGCTGTCGTGATTGCGGGACGTGATCTTGTCGGTGAGCTGGCCGAGCAGGATGTCGATAAGATAGCCCGCGCCGAAGCGCTGGTCGGTGCGTAGGATCGCGGAGAGGGCCATGCGGACGGCTGTGGTGCCGTCGAACGTGTCAGGCGGGGTGTCGCAGAGGTCGCAATGGCCGCAGGGCTGCGCCGTCTCTCCGAAATAGCCGAGCAGCGTTGTGCGGCGGCAGGCGAGTGCCTCGGCCAGACCCAGAAGCGCGTTGAGCCGTCCGTGATCGGCCATGCGGCGGTCGGGCGGGGCCGTGCCTTCGTCGATCTGAGCGCGGCGCAGTTTGATATCTTCTGGGCCGTAAAGGGTCAGCGTTTCGGCGGGGGCGCCGTCACGACCGGCGCGGCCTATCTCCTGATAGTAAGATTCGATTGATTTGGGCAGGTCGGCATGGGCGACCCAGCGGATATCGGGTTTGTCGACGCCCATCCCGAAGGCGACGGTGGCCACGACGATCAGCCCGTCTTCGGTGGTGAAGCGGTGTTCGGTCTGGCGGCGCATCTCAGGGTCCATGCCGCCGTGATAATGCGTCGCGGAATGGCCTGCCTCGCGCAGGGCCTGAGCCAGCGTTTCGGTTTTGGCGCGGGTGCCGCAATAGACGATGCCCGACCGGCCCTTGCGCGCCTCGGTGAAGTCGAGGATCTGCGCGCGGGGGCCGTTTTTGGCGGCAAAGGCCAGATGGATGTTGGGCCGGTCGAAGCCGTGCAGGAAGGTGGCAGGCGCTTCGCCGTCGAAGAGCTTTTCGATGATCTCGACCTGCGTTTCGGCGTCGGCGGTCGCGGTGAAGGCGGCGAGCGGGACGTTCAGACTGCGGCGCAGTTGGCCGATGCGCAGATAGTCGGGACGGAAATCATGGCCCCATTGGCTGACGCAATGGGCCTCGTCCACGGCTATGAGTGTGGTATTCGCGCGGCGCAGCATCCGCTCGGTGCCGCCCGAGGCGAGGCGTTCGGGCGCTATGTAGAGAAGCTTGAGCCGCCCCTCTTCCAGCGATTGCCAGATGGCATCGGTTTCCTCTTCGGTGTTGCCGGAGGTCAGCGCGCCGGCCTCGACACCTGCTGCCTTGAGAGCGCGGACCTGATCGCGCATCAGGGCGATCAGCGGAGAGATCACAACCGTCACGCCGTCGCGGGCCAGCGCCGGAAGCTGGAAGCAGAGCGATTTACCCCCGCCGGTGGGCATGATGGCCAGCGTGTTGCGACCTTGGGTGACGGCGGTCACGATGTCTTCCTGACCGGGGCGGAAGGCGTCGAATCCGAAGACGTCTCGCAAAAGCGTGGCAGCGCTCATCTCGGGGCCTGTTTTTATGGTTATCGCTCGATTGGGATAACCTTTCCCATACTGCGAATCCGTAAACAAGCGACATGGGGCCGCGTTTTTAGATCTGAAACTCTGCCAGATGTTCGAAATCGAAATGAGACATCTCGCTTAGCGCATCGACATCATCGAGATGGACATAATCCTTTTTCAACGTGATGATCTTGCGCTGGCGCAGGTCCATGAGCTGTCGGTTGACGTGAACGATGCTGAGGCCGAGCGTGTCCGCCAGATCGGCCTGGGTCATGGGAAAGTCGAGCCACTCGCCTTCGATCTCTCCGATCAGGCGCATTCGCGATCTAAGCTCGAGCAGAAGATGGGCGATCCTCTGTTGCGCGCCCAGACGGCCAAGACGGACGGCCTGGTCGCCCAGGATGGCGAATTCGCGGGCGGTGCACCAGCTGAGGCCGGAGGCGAGGATCGGGAACTTCTGTGAGATCTCGATGATGCGGCGCGGATCGACGACGGCGATCTTGCAATCGGTGAGAGCGGCGGCGGTATAGGTCGCCTTGCTTCGGAAGTTGACGTGAAGGCCAAGGATGTCGCCGGGTAGCGCGTAGCTGAGGATCTGGCGGCGGCCCGACGGCAGCATGATATAGCGAGTGGTCCATCCTTCCATGATGATGAAGGTGGTCTTCAGATCGTCGCCATCGACGATGAAATCCGTGCCGCGTTCGACGAGGAGCGTGTTGTTCTGGAGCCCTTCGAGAAAATCCATCTCTTCTTGGGACAGAAGTGCG
Organism: uncultured Paracoccaceae bacterium; assembly: GCA_947503775.1. Lineage (GTDB taxonomy): Bacteria > Pseudomonadota > Alphaproteobacteria > Rhodobacterales > Rhodobacteraceae > Aestuariibius. The sequence continues at coordinate 284,131 of CANNFE010000002.1, forward strand.
ATCGCGCCGAGTTTCCGCACGATGGCACTTCTGTCCATTGAGGGTTGCAGATCGGCGACGATGCCGGATCTCGTACCCGCTATGTTCACTTTCCGTTCTTCCATGTGTCAACTTTTTAAACTAAGTTAAGTGTAAACCAATGGTTTACATATTATCATAGTTTAGTCTAACTCGTCCGGCCCTGGAAGAAATCAAGGCAAGATGCCGCAACTATATTTTGGAACAAAATTGCGGTTCGTGGAACCTACTGATTTCAGACAAAAAGTCCGCGATTGTTCTGCAGAATGATTTCAAGCGCGATAATGGCAAAGAGAACAATCAGCGGGGACAGATCCAGTCCCCCCATCGCAGGCAGGCGCTTGCGGATCGGTCCATAGACGGGTTCGAGGATCCGCTGCAGGCCGTACCAGATCTGCGAGACGATGGGCTGGCTAAGGTTCAGGACCTGAAAGCTGATGAGCCAGCTGAGAATGAAATGCGCAAAGACGAACAGCTTTGCGATGCCCAGCGCCAGCAGCAGAATATCGATCAGTGATGCCATCGTCGTCTCCTTGGTCCGGCACGAGAGGTAGGCGTTTGCGCCCTGTCCCACAAGGGGCTGCTTGACGCCGAACGGGCTGCGTGATGAGAGCGCGGGCAAAGGAGAGCTGTCGATGTATCCGTTCGTGAGACTGGCCAAGGAGATCTGGGTCCACCGCAAGGCGCCCGACCTGCCGGTGACCGGCACGCATGTGAGCCATCACCGATGCTGGCCGCAGGATCTCGATGGGTTTCTGGAGATGAATAACGGGCGGATCCTGACGATCTTTGACCTGGGGCGGTTCGGTCTGGCGCGGCGGGTGGGCCTGCTGCGCGTCTTGCGCCAAGAGCGCTGGGGGCTGACCATGGCGGGCGTGTCGGTGCGGTATCGCAAGCGGATTACGCCTTTTGTGGCGTTTCGGATGGTCAGCCGCGCGGTCGGCTGGGATCACCGGTTCTTCTATATAGACCAGCAGATCTGGATCGGAGACGACTGCGCGGTGCAGGGGCTGTATCGCTCGGCGGTGGTCGAGCGGGGCAAGCTGGTCGATCCGGGCCGTGTCTTTGCCGCACTGGGCCGAGACGAGCCGAGCCCGCCTTTGCCGGACTGGGTCGGCGCGTGGATCGACGCGGATGCGACGCGGCCCTGGCCGCCGGAGCCGGGACCTGAGCGCCACACGGGTTGATCCATATTAACGCGCCGCTTGCCAGAGCGGGGGGCGGTCTGTCTTATCGCCGCCAAGGGCAGGAGGCGGTATGGGCCAGATCAGCAAGACAAAACGGATCCGCGGCTGGATCGCCTTCGATTTCGCGACGCAGCCTTATTATACGCTGGGTCTGACCTTTATCTTCGGGCCTTACTTCGCGGCGGTGGCGACCAGCTATTACGCGGGTCTTGGCATGAGCGAGACGGTCGCGGATGCGCGGGCGCAGTCGATCTGGTCGCTGGGGCAGACGATTGCGGGGCTGGTCGTGGCCTTCACCGCGCCGATCCTTGGGATCCTGGCGGACAGGGCCGGGCGCAAGATCCCCTATATCGCGTTCTTTTCGCTGTTTTATTTCGCGGGCGCTTGGTCGATGTGGCTTCTGACGCCGGATGGCAGCACGCTGATCCTTGTGCTGGTGCTGTTCTATGTCGGGTTCATCGCGGGCGAGAGCATGCTGAATTTCGTCAACGCCTTCCTGCCTGCCTTGGGCGACGAGGGGGAGACGGGGAGCATTTCGGGGACCGGGGCCTCGATCGGCTATGTGGGCGGGGTGATCTCGCTTTTCATCATGCTGCTCTTTCTGGCCGAGAACGAGACCGGACAGACGCTGATCGGGCTGGAGCCGCTTTTCGGGCTTGATCCGGACGCGCGGGAGGGCACGCGGTCGGTGGGGCCTGTGATCGCGATCTGGTTCGCGGTCTTCATGGTGCCGTTCTTTCTATATGTGCGCGACGAGGTCGGGCCGAAGATGGCGCATAAGGTCGGATCGATCGGCTCGGAGCTGAAGGTGCTGGCGCGGACGGTCATTCAGCGGCGGAGCCTTGGGGCGTTCCTGCTATCCTCGATGCTCTACAGGGACTCGCTCAACGCGCTTTATGCCTATGGCGGGGTCTATGCGACGCTGGTGCTGAACTGGTCGATCATCCAGATCGGGGTTTTCGGCATCGTGGGTGCGATCACGGCGGCCGTCGTGACCTTCCTGGGCGGGCAGGCGGACAAGAGGTTCGGGCCCAAGCCCGTCATCATCGCCTGCATCCTGGCGCTGATCACGGTCAGTACGATGATGGTGGGCATGTCGCGCGAGATGTTCTTTGGCGTGCCGCTGGCCGAGGACAGCAGCTTGCCTGACATCGTCTTTTACGTTTGCGGCGCGATCATCGGAGGCTGCGGCGGGGCGATCTATGCCGCGTCGCGATCGATGATGGTGCGGCACACCGATCCGGCGCGCCCGGCAGAGGCGTTCGGGCTGTTCGCGCTGTCGGGCAAGGCGACGGCATTTCTGGCGCCGGCGCTGATCACGCTCTTTACCTGGTGGCTTCAAGATCCTCGACTGGGTTTCATTCCGGTGATCTTTCTCTTTCTTTTGGGCCTTCTTTTGCTAGTCTGGGTCAATAAGAACGGAGATCGAGCCGAATGGTCCGCACCCTTATCGCCGCAGCCCTCCTGACGCTTCTGACCGCCTGCGGAGGGGAAGAGACCGCCGAGACCACGACGCAGGTCTCGACGCAAAGTCAGCCCGCCAATAACGGGGACGGCCGGATCGCCAAGCCGCTGTTCGGGGCCGAACGCGTGGCCTCCCAGCAGCAGCCCGCGCCTTTGGGCGGGTATGCGAGAGGTTGTCAGGCCGGGGCTGTGCAGCTGGCTGAAACAGGACCCACCTGGCAGGCGATGCGGCTGTCGCGCAACCGGAACTGGGCGCAGCCGAGCGCGGTGGATTTCGTGCAGGAGCTTAGCCGCTTTGCCGCCACGCAGCCGGGGTGGAACGGGCTTTACATCGGCGACATGAGCCAGCCGCGCGGCGGGCCGATGCTGACCGGGCACCGGAGCCATCAGTCGGGGCTGGATATCGACATCTGGTTGCGGCCTGCGGATCGGCTGACCCTCAGCCGGACGCAGCGGGAGCATATCTCGTCCATTTCCATGCGGCGGGCCAAGGGGGCTTATACGAACGATCAATGGACGCAGGCCCATATGAATATCATCCGGGAGGCGGCGAAGGATCCGCGCACGGCCCGGATCTTTATCTTCCCGGGTGCCAAGGTCGCAATGTGCAACGCCGAGACCGGCAACCGCGATTGGCTGCGCAAGATCCGGCCCTGGTGGGGCCATCACTACCATTTCCACGTGCGTCTGAATTGTCCCGCCGGTGCGACAGGATGTGAGAACCAAGCGCCGCCTCCTGCAGGCGATGGCTGCGCGGATGCGGAGCAGTGGGTGCGCAACATCCTGAACCCGGCGCCGCCTGACCCGAATGCCCCTGCGCCAGCACCGCGGCGCGAGCTGATGATGTCCAACCTGCCCGCGCAATGCGGTGCTGTGCTGACCTCGAACTGATCGTCTTGCTGCGGATCTGCCTTTTGGCGCTGCTTTGCGCCGGGTCGGCCTGCGCAAAGCCGGACCTTGTCTCGCATCTTGTGCTGACTGCGCCGAGCGACGCGTTCGGGGGGTTCTCTGCCATCGAGGTGTCGGAGGATGGCGCGCGCTTTACCGCGCTGACGGATCGGGGATCTTTGGCGACCGGCACACTGGTGCGGGAGGGCGATGTGCTGACCGGGGTAACGGATCTTGAGTTCCGTCCGCTCGAGCAGGTCGGGCAGGCCGGATCGCTGCCGCGCCAAATCGACAGCGAAGGGCTGGCGTTGGCCGGGGATGGCACGCTGTTCATCTCGTTCGAGCTGGTCCACCGTGTCTGGCGCTACACCGAAGCGGGCGGCGGGGAGCGTCTTCCTGCCCATCCTGACTTCGACAATTTCCAGATGAATTCGGGGCTGGAGGCTTTGGCCATCGACACGGATGGCGCGCTTTATGCGGTGCAGGAAAGGTCGGGCGCTAAGGATCGACCCTTCCCTGTCTATCGCTTCGATGGTGCTGCCTGGTCAAAGCCCTTCACCATTGCCCGGCGCGGGGAATATCTGCCGACGGGTGCGGATGTTCACGGGGGGCGCTTGTATCTGCTGGAGCGCGGCTTCACCGGTTTCGCCTTTCGAAGCCGGATCCGGAGCGTCGCCTTGGACGGCACCGATGAGCGGGAGCATCTGGAGACTGCGATCTTCGATCACGGCAATCTCGAAGGGCTGTCGATCTGGGAAGATGCGGGCGGCGCGCTCAGGGCGACGATGATCTCGGATGATAACTTTAATCCGCTACAGACGACCGAGATCGTGGAGTACCGGCTGGATTGACGGACGGCCCCGGGTGATCTAGGCAGCCGCGTCCGCCGTGCTGGCGGGCCAAGTGCCGCACCCTTGTCAAAACGGAACAGCTTCATGACCCGCACCCTTTTGCCTGGCATCATCGCCATGGCCCTCATCGTCGTTTCCTCCAACATCCTCGTGCAGTTCCTGCTGCTGGACGGGTTGCTGACCTGGGGGGCGTTCACCTATCCGTTCGCCTTCCTAGTGACGGATCTGATGAACCGCATCTATGGAACGGCGGCGGCGCGGCGCGTGGTTTTTGTCGGGTTCCTCGTCGGGATCCTCTGCTCGCTGATCGGCTCGCAGATCATGCTGGAATTTGGCCCCGCGGTGCCGCTGCGGATCGCGGTTGCGTCTGGCACCGCGTTCCTGGTCGCGCAGCTTTTGGATGTGGCGATCTTTTCCCGTTTGCGGGACGGGGCATGGTGGCGCGCGCCGCTGGTCTCGTCGCTTTTGGGATCGACGGTGGATACGGCGCTGTTCTTCTTCATCGCGTTCTCGGCCGCTTTGTCCTTTGGCGCCGCTGATGCGGCTGTGACCTGGGCGCAAGAGCCCGCGCCGTTTCTTATGGCCGGACCGATGGCCCCACTTTGGGTGACGCTGGCTGTCGCCGATTGGGGGGTGAAGCTCTTTATCGCGCTGATCGCCCTGATCCCGTTCAGGATCATCATCACATCTGTGCGACAGACCGCCGCCTGACGCCTGCCGGTGGTATTTTTCGTTTGGTGGATCGCAAGATCTATGGCAGCGTCCCATCAGGCGAAACATTCAGAAAGGAGGTGATCCAGTGATCAGAGAAGCATTGGAGATACGTGTCGGGACAGCTTGGGAGGTCCGCAACTAGGCAATCCTAGGGGCGACAGCCTGTCAGGTGGACGAGGTTCTAACCGACCCACCTCCGTCATTCTCGAAAGGGCCGTCACGTCGCCGTGGCGGCCCTTTTTGCGCTGGGCTATTAGGCGGCGGTGCGTTCGGCGCCGACTTCGCGCCAGGCGATGTGTTCGTTGTCGCGCGAGAAGGTCTGCGCGTCGACGGGGAGGATGGCGCCCATGACCTCGATCATCTTTTCGGCGGGTTCGGGGGCGCCGACGACGACGTATTTTCCGACCTTCGAGACCGAGCGGATGCGGGATTTCAGCGCTTCCCAGGAGAAACCCGCGCCGGCCTCCGATCCCTCGTAATCATCGAAGATCATTAGCATATTCACCGTCTCGAAGCGGTCGAACTGGTCGTTCATGTAGTCGGCCATGGCTTCCATGTCGGTGCGGGTGACTTCTCCGGTGATGTGGAAGGCGAAGACGTGGGGCTGGGAGGTGGGGGCTTCTTTGATGGAAGGCAGCTGGAGCATGGCGGGATCCTTAATGTTTGATAGAAAGGGAACGCCCGGTGCGGGGAGGCTGTTCCGAGAGGGATGATGCGGATCAACGATAAAATTTCGCTGGAAGACTGGGAGGTTACGGAGCAGTTCATGCGCGCTTCGGGGCCTGGCGGGCAGAACGTGAACAAGGTCAACAGCGCTGTCGAATTAAGATTTGAGGCGGAGCGATCTCCGAACCTGCCTGATTCGGTTAAGAGGCGGCTGCGACGTGTTGCGGGGCGGCGGTGGACGAAAGACGGGGCTTTGGTGCTTCAAGTGAGCGAGGAGCGGTCGCAACAGCGCAACCGGGAGATCGCGCGGGAGCGGCTGAAAGCCCTTATTCTCAAGGCGCTCGAGGTGCCGAAGCGGCGGATCAAGACGCGGGTTTCGGCCAACCAGAAGCGCAAGCGGGTGGAGGCCAAGAAACGGCGGGCCGAGGTTAAGGACGGGCGCGGGTGGGAGAAAATGTGACGCGCCCTAAGTGAGGGTTGGACAAGTAGGAGACAGATGATGACCGACGATCCCAAACCCTCCCGAGGGATGCCCCGTTCGCTGATTTACGTGCTGATTCCATTGGGATTTGTGCTGATCATCGGGTTTCTGATGCTGGGCGGCGCGACGGTGGACGAGCTGGAGGATCAGGGGGAGACCCCGGACGTCCTGCAGACCGAACCGGCAGAGAATTAGGTTAACTTTCCTCTGATTGTTAACGGCCCGGATCGCCCTGAAACGGCGTGTCGGTATCCGGTCGGTATTGCGTCGGTATCCGGTCGGGGATTCGCGCGCGCGTGCTGGGGTTAACGGGGCGTGCGTTGGGGTGCGGCCCGGGACGCATAAGAGGAGGCTTATGGGTTGGTTTTGGACGGGTGAGGGCTCCGTCGCCAAGGGGTGGTCGGTTAGTTGGGCCCGGTGGGTTTTGGGCCGGGCGGGGTGAGCGTTTGTCGTTGGGTGGTGCAGAGGCTGCCTGACCCACGCCTGCTTTTGCCATGGGATGGTGGGTTAATCGCCTACCCTACGCTTGTTCATTGTAAGCTTAGTGCATACGCTTGACCCAGCGCTCTTGTAGCAGCCGCTTATATGCCAATTCGATCTGTCGCTCAGAGAACTGGCGTTTTCTATTGTTCCAAGAGTAGACCTTTTGAGCGAGTTCGCTCAGGTCGCTCGGGCTCTCGGTTGCGATGATCCAGTGGACTGTCGATAGTAGTTCGAGCCCAAACGGAGTTTCAAACCCCGCTACCAACTTGGAGACCTTGTTGAAACGCGACTGAGTATCAGGATTTGCGCTTAGAAATTTGTCGGCATCCTGAATAGCCCCGGGGACGAGTTCAAGCTGCTTGTCGGGAGCATCCCCGCCGTCTAGATAACCAAATACGAAGTATCCCTCGATCTCTCGCAGGACATGAGAGAGGTTTTCCGCATAAGGACCATATGGTCCTTTCACCACTCGCAGCCGATCCAGAGATCCCTCTCCACTGATCTTCATGAAGTACATAAGCTTATGGACTTCGAGTAAGGTGACAAATGGATCGAGCAAGCCACCGAGGTAGCGGTTCATAAGGCCCACGAGCGCAGCTCTGCCAGCTGTCATTTTGGGTGCGGACTTACGCTTCGCGATTTGCTTTGGTCCGGGAGCGCCGTTGGGCTCAAAAATCACGATCTTTACATCGCTGAAGCCGCGTAGCGCCTCCTCGATCCGAGGACGAACGTCTTTCCAATCCAAGCCTCCCAAACCACTGCCGAGCGGTGGGATTGCTATAGAACGAATGTCCTCTTCGCGGATCGCGCGTCGTAGGTCGATTAATCCAGTGTCGATATCTTCTATCCGGCTCTTGCCGCGCCAGTGCCGTTTGGTCGGAAAGTTAATTATATACTTCGGGTTGGTGAGCTGGCCTGTTCTAACCACGAACATGTGTCCGGGCTGGACCTCTTCAATCTTGCAGGCTTGAGCATAGCGTTCGAAGTTCTCTGGAAACGCGTTCTTGAACTGAAGTGCGATACCTCGCCCCATTACTCCGACGCAATTAACTGTATTGACGAGAGCTTCGACGTCCTCGGAAAGTATATCGCCAGTCTTGTATTCGAACATCATTGACCCCTTCTAATAGTACCATTGCGGCACAATTTCGACGTGCGGGATGTTAGTAGCAGGTCGTATGGCAGCACTGACTTGTCCGTAGATTTCCTGTGAGATTACGCCAATCCGACTGACGAGCTCCCACGGAAACGACCGCTCGACCAGGAACTCGGCTTGCTTACCTTCCTTCTTGTCGGCCCATCGGTCTGCTTTCACTGCTTCCCAGTTGATCTCACTAAGATGAGCCAGGTCAGCACGATCCTCGAAGTAGTAAGCGCCTGCATTCGAGAGCGTGAAAGCCCAACGATGGCTGTTCTGATTAGCCCAAGCCACAGTCGCCATCAAATCGGCTTCGAGATGAACGATCCATCGCTGTCCGCCGCGGTAGGTCAGTTCAGGATGATTGGCGCAGTGGATCAAGTACAGCATGATTGATCGCGGACAGAAATAGAAAGGGACGCAGTTACCCACGAATAGCCCCGGATGAGTCGCTAGTGTCAGTTCAGTGAGTCGGCGCTCTTTGATACTGCTCATGCCAATCGTTGTGCCCATGCCGTGAGCGGAGTTGGCCTTCGTGCGCTTGCTGATCTCAGAATCGCACAAAAGACCGCGTGCCGCGATAATCGAAGGCAGCTTGTCCACATGAACTATGTGATAGATTTTAGGGTTGCGCGGAACCGACATAGTACTGATTCGCACGTCAAGATTCGTAGCGTCAAGCCCTAAACCACAACCTCCATCTCCGCCTGCTCTCCGACCCCGAACACCCGCTTATAGCGTTCCACTTCCTCCTGAGGTCCCATTGCCTTGCGGGGGTTGTCGGAGAGTTTGACGGTGGGTCTGCCCTCGGCGGCGACCGCTTTGCAGACCAGGGAGAAGGGGGCGAGGGCGTCTCCTGATGTAAGGCCTCGGAAGTCGTTGGTCAGGAGCGTGCCCCAGCCGAAGCTGACGCGGGTGCGGCCTGCGAATTGGCGGTGGAGCTCGGCGATCTTGGCCTCGTCTAGACCGTCGGAGAAGATGATGAGTTTCTCGCGAGGGTTCTCTCCGCGCGATTGCCACCAGCGGATGGCGGTCTCAGCCCCGGTCGCGGGGTCTCCGCTGTCGATGCGGATGCCGGTCCAGCCTGCCAGCCAGTCGGGGGCGTTCTGCAAAAAGCCCTCGGTTCCGTAGGTGTCGGGGAGGATGATGCGCAGGTTGCCGTCATGCTCTTCGTGCCAGTCGGAGAGCACGTCGTAGGGGGCGCGGGCCAGCGCGGTGTCGCCTTCCGCCAGCGCGGCATAGACCATGGGCAGCTCGTGGGCATTGGTGCCGATTGCCTCGAGGTCGCGGTTCTTGGCGATCAGGCAGTTGGAGGTGCCGGTGAAGGCCTGGCCCAGCCCCTCCTGCATGGCCTGCACGCACCAGTCCTGCCAGAGGAAGGAGTGCCGGCGGCGGGTGCCGAAATCGGCGATCCTGAGATCGTCGAGCGCGCGGAGGCGTTCGATCTTTTCCCAGAGCTTGGTCATGGCGCGGGCGTAGAGGACCTGAAGCTCGAACTTGCCCATGGTTTCGAGGACCGCGCGGGAGCGGAGCTCCATCAGGATGGACAGCGCCGGGATCTCCCACAGCATGACCTCGGGCCAGGGGCCTTCGAAGGTGAGCTCGTACTGATCGCCGACGCGGTCTAGGTGGTAGGGCGGGAGCGCGAGGTTCTCGAACCAGTCCATGAAGGCGGGCGTGAACATCTGGCGCTTGCCGTAGAAGGTGTTGCCGCGCATCCACGTGCTTTCGCCCCGGGTGAGGGAGAGGGAGCGGACATGGTCGAGCTGTTCGCGCAGCTCGCCTTCGTCGACGAGGGTGGCGAGCGGGATATGGGTGGAGCGGTTGATGAGCGAGAAGGTGACCTGCGTGCGGGGGCTGCGGCGGAAGACGGATTGGCACATCAGGAGCTTGTAGAAGTCGGTATCGATGAGGGACCGGACGATCGGGTCGATCTTCCAGCGGTGGTTCCAGACGCGGGCGGCGATATCGACCATGATGAGGGTCTTAAACCAAACTCCGTCCAGTGGTTGCAAGGCTTGCCCTATCCCGGTCCCTGGGAGGGGACCGGGATTTCGCCGCCTCAGGGTCGTGCGATGCTGCTGCGCACGGCGGTTTCAACGAGGACGGAGGGGTCGCGCGCCTCGTAGCAGAGAAGGTCGGGATCCTGGGACGAGATCGGGCGTCCCGTTGTCCATGTGCCCCAGCTTGGCGAGAGATCGCGCCAGCGCTCCTTGATGCGGTGGAGCATCGTCTGGAGCAGGTACTCTCCTGGATCGCCGTTGTTGATCAGAGGCAGGCCGTTCACCGTCTTGCCGTTGGTTTTGGGGAACCAGTCGGTCCAGGCGGGATCGTCGGGATTGCGCAAGGCGGGATAGCCGCGCCTTTCGAACATCCATTCGATCGAGTGAAACAGCTCGTGCACGAAGACCGCCCACCAGTATCGCCCGGGATAGATGTGCTGGATCGAGCTCCAGACATCTGGCTGCGAGAACTGGGCCCGCGGATTGGCCCAGGCAAATCCGGATGGCCGGTCGCCCGTTTGTGACCACGGGATGCAAATGGGGACGACATCGAACTCCGACAGCTTGTGGTTCCTCCGTTTGATCCAGTCTTCAACGATGGAGTAGCCTTGAAACTGCGCGTCGAAGGTTGCCGGATTGCCGTCCTGATCGTCATTCGCAAATGAGGATTTCTTGAGTTTGTCGTTGATCAGGATGGTCTTGTAGCGGACCTTGAACTGTCCGTGCGTGAACTGGTCGATCTGTTCCATGGCATCGGTGTAGCTTTTCACCAGATCCGAGATCTCGGATCCCTGGAATTTACGGGAATAGCTCTCGCGGAAGATCACGAGGCCGACCCGGAGCGTCAGGTCGCTGTCCAGTCGCTGCAGAGGCAGTGTCCGGTCGTCGCTTTGGCGGGCGTGTTTGAGCCGGCAGGCGCGGGTTCGGGGTTCGATCCCCATGTGGATGTCGTCGCTGTAGATCGCCGTCTTCCGCAGGATATCGGTGGTCAGGGTGCCTCGCTCGAAGACTTGCGTCTGCGTGTCGCCGGAGACCGTGGTATCGGCGGTTGGATAGCCGAGGCTTCCGCGCTCGCGACCCTGCATGGTCCATTCCGCAAGAAGCGGGGAGCGGATCACGCACGTCCCGATCTGTGGCCTGTAGTAGATTGCGCCGCTTTCGAATTCACTGAACCGTCCACCTTGGGCGGCCGCTTCGTCGCTGATCGGATATCCCAGAGCACCGGAATCCCAGCCTGTCGTGCCCCATTTTTTGTAGATCGCGCCGTAGACGCCGAACGCTTCTGGTTCGTCTTTCTTCCAGACGATCGCGCCCTGTTCGAAGTTGTTGTAGCGGCCTGCGTTTCCGGCGGTATCGCTTTCATCGGTCGTGGGAAAGCCCATCGTCCCGGAATCCCAGCCAAGCTGTCCCCATTTCTGAAAGATCAGACCATAAACCGAGAAGGCTTCGGTCGTACCCTTGCGCCAGATGATCGTTCCGTTCTCGAAATTGTTGAACCGGCCGCGGCCACTCCCGGCGTCTTCCTCGCTGGTGATCGGAAAACCGTGGGGTCCGTTTTCCCGTCCCAGCTTGGTCCATTTCTCACGAATTAAACCGTAGATGAGGAGGGTGCCCCGGCCCGGGCGCGCATAGATCGAGACATGTTCGAAATCGCGGAACGTGCCCTTGCCGTCCGAGCAGCGCATTTCCGGCCCCTTTGGCCGACAGACTGCAAAGCCTGTCCGTTCGAGGTCGCGACGTTTGTTTTCAATGATGGACATTGGAAAATACCTTCTAACAAAGAACCGAGTACAATTGCCCAAACACGAGCAATGGCACAAAGACATCAAAAGCAACCTGAGGTGGATAGTCTGGAAAACCGGACTTGGCCTTGGCGAGCAAAAGGTTGGTCTATCGGCTTGGACGTAAAATCAGTTTGGTTTGTTCTCGCGTCGGCTTCTAAACTTCAAGTAGATTAGTCCAGGAGTTTCCAAGGCTTGGATCTCGGCACGGCGGGGCCGGGTCCTTGTGTTCGGCAAGGGCGCGCCGGGTGGCTTTTCGTTGGCGGGCTTTCGTGGCAGAGACGGGGCGACGGCAGACGAGCGAGATGACAGGCCCCAGATGACGCAGACCGCACGACAGATCGAGGCGGGCCGGGAGATCCGGTTCGATTATGCTGAATACGCGCAGATCCTCGATGCGCTGGCGCCCCGGATCGTGGATTTCGAGGCCGCGATGGGGAGCGACCGGTTCGTGGTGTTGCGCCATGACGTGGAGTTCGATCTGGACCGGGCCGTGGAGATGGCGCGGATCGATGCGGCCAAGGGGGTGGCGTCGAGCTTTTTCGTGCAGGTGGCGAGCGATGCCTACAATCCGGCAGGGCCTGCGGGGCGCGCGGCCTTGGCCGAGATCCGGCGGCTGGGGCACCGGGTGGGGCTGCATCTGCACCGGATGGGGCTCGGGCCGGAGGATCGCGCGGCCTATGAGGCCGAGATCGCGGCGCAGGCGGCGATGCTGGCGCAGGCTTTGGGCGCGCCGGTGATGCGGATGAGCTATCACCGCCCGGCGCCCTGGCAGCTGGAGGAGCGGGCGGACCATGTGTGCGGCCTGCTCAATGCCTATGGGCCCTCGTTTTTCGAGTTCAGCGACGCGCCGAGCCGGATCGTCTACAGTTCGGACAGTCAGCGGGAGTGGCGCTATGGCCATCCTCTGGATCTGGTGGACCGGCCCCGGGTGCAGCTTTTGATGCATCCCGACGAGTGGACGGCGGCGCCGGTGACGATGGCCGGGAATTTCGCGGCGTTGACCCGCGAGGCGGACGAGCGGTTGCAGCGGACCTTCAAGGCCGAGTGCAAGCATTACGACAAGAGGCATCGGTGACGACCGGCCCGCTTGCGGTCTTTGGCAACAAGACCACGACCGAGGCGCTGCTGCGTCATTTGATCGAGGCGGGGATCACGCCGGATCTGGTGATCACGCTTGGCGCCGCGGCGCGGGGTAAGGCGGCGATCGCGGGGGCGAGCGGCGGGCTGGGCGGTTTGTGCGCCGATGCGGGGATCGAGGTTTACGAGGCGGAGAGCTATGCGCTGTCCTCGGATGCCGACCGCGCCCTCTTTGCAGAGCGGGATCTTGGGCTGGGCCTTTGCACGGGATGGCAGAGGCTGATCCCGCAGGCGGTGCTGGATCGGTTTGCGGCGGGCGTTTTCGGATGGCATGGGAGCCTGATGCAGTTTCCGCATGGGCGGGGTCGGTCTCCGCTCAACTGGTCGATCCGGCTGGGCGGGGAGCGGGTGTTTCACAACTGCTTTCGCTATCGCACCGGGGTCGATGACGGGCCGGTCTTCGAGACGCGGGTTTTGCCGATCGCGCCCGAGACCGAGATCGCTGAGCTTCAGGGCGCGGCGCTGGAGCATATCAAGGCGAGCGCCGTCGCCGTGGTTCAGGCCTGGCGGTCGGGTGATCTAGAGGCGCAGCTGATCGAGCAGCCTCCGGGGCCGTCGGTGATGCTGCCGAAGATCACGCCGGACGATGGGCGGCTGACGTTCCAGCGCAGCGATGCGGAGGCGCTATCGTGCCTGATCCGGTCTTGCGCGCGGCCCTTTCCGGGGGCGTTCGCCACGGTGGAGGGGATCCCGGTTGCGCGGATCTGGCGAGCGACGGTTCTGGCAGAGAATGGCCCGCCCGGCCGGGTGCGGCAGGCCGGGGCCGGCGCGCCGGTGATCGCCGCGCGCGGCGGATCGCTGCGGATCGACGAGATGGAGCGGCTGGACGGCGCCTCGGGGCCGCTGGCGGATCTGGTCTTTGACTAGAGCGCGGGCGCTTCGAGGCGGGCGTGCATCAGGAAATCGGCAAAGAACGACTGGGAGGCATTGGCGGCATCGGCGCGCCAGATGGCCATGGTCTGAAGCTCTTCGTCCACATCCTCGAGCTCGAGCACTGTCAGGCCGGGAATGAGCGCATTGCGTACGCTGCCCGTCAGGAGGGTCACGCCCATGCCGCAGGCGACGAGGCCGAGGATCCCGGCGGTGTTGTAGGCCTCTTGCGCGATGCGCAGCTCGAATCCCGCGCGGCGGCACATGGGGATCAGATGGGAGTGGAAATGCTGCCATTCGTTCGAGGCGCCGTGAACGATGCTTTCGCCCGAGAGCTCTTCTAGGCGGAGGGTGCCGCGCGGCGCCAGCGGGTGGCTGTCATAGACCACGCAGACGAAGCGTTCGGACTGGATCGTGCATTGCTCGTATCCCGGGCGGGTCACGGGGCCGGTGACGAAGCCGACATCCAGAATGCCCTGATCGAGCTTGTCGAGCTGCGTGGTGGTGACGTCGTGATGGGGTTTGAGGTTGATGCCGGGATGCAGGTCCTGAAACTCTTTCAGGCGGCTGGGCAGGACGCCCGAGATTGCGGTGTCGGTATAGCCGATCTGAAGCGCGCCGATCTGGCCTTCATCGACCTGGCGGGTATTTTCAACCAGATGTTCGACGGAATTGACGACCTTGAGGCAGCCTTCGAAGAAGGTTTGACCGGCGGGGGTTATCGTGATGCTTCGCGTCGAGCGGTCGAAAAGCTGCACCTCCAGATCGTTTTCCAAAAAGCGGATGGCCCGGCTGAGGGCGGGCTGGGCGATGCAGAGCCGGTCTGCCGCGCGGCGGAAATGCAGCTCTTCGGCGACGGCGATGAAATAGCGGATATGTCTCAGACCGAAGCGCATGATGCCCTTTTGGCATCAATTCTTACCCAAGTGATATTATACCGGCAATGGGTTTCGTGTCAGCGTGACGGGAGCCGCCCGATAAAAAGAAGAAACGGATCTATCCCCGTCCGACTATGGAGACCTTTGATGCGTGTTTTTGACCCAAGATCCCTTGCCGCCTCAGCCGCCTTGATCGCCTTTTCCGCTGCCCCGACCCTGGCGCAGGACGTGACGATCAACCTTGGCTATGCCGCGGCCGAGGGCAGCTCCTATGCCGTTCTGGCCGACAAGTTCGAGGAGCTGGCCGAAGAGTATTCGGGCGGCAGCATCGATGTGCGCGTGCGCTGCTGCGGCCAGCTGATGGGCGAGGACGAGGCGTTTAAGGCGATGCAGCTTGGCACGGTGGATATGCATATCATCACCGGCAACAACGTCTCTCCGCATTTTCCGATGATGGATGCGTTCGTGCTGCCGTATATCTTCGAGGACAAGGCGCATGCCTATTCCGTTCTGGAAGGCGAGGTCGGGCAGGCGATTGCCACCGATCTGCAAGAGGCGACGGGCGTGCATCTGCTGACCTACGGGTTTGTCGGGGATCGCGACTTTTACAACTCGCGCAATGCGATCACCTCGATGGCGGATATGGAGGGGCTGAAGGTTCGCGTGCCGCGCAATCAGGTGATGATCGACACGTTCACGGAGTTTGGCGCCGCTCCGATCCCGCTGCCCTGGGCCGATACGCCGACGGCGCTGCAGACGGGGGCGGTCGAGGGCGCCGATAACGGGACCTCGTTCATCAAATCGCAGCGGTTTTACGAGATTATGCCCTATTTCACGGCACTGGAGCATTTCGTCTACTTCTCGCCTCTCTTTGCCAGTGACCGGGTGATGTCGCGTCTGGATGACGATCAGCGTGATGCGGTGATGCGGGCGGCGCGCGATGCGGGGATCTACCAGAAGGAGGAGATGAGCGCGCAGGTGCAGGAGATCCGCGACTTCCTGACCGGCGAAGGCGGGATGGAGACGGCGGAGTTCGACCGGACCGACTTTATCGCCGCCGGGCAGCGGGTTCAGGACCGCTTTGCCGCCGATCAGGGCGATGCGTTCCTGGCCGTGATCGAGGCGATCCGGGCGGCGGCCGAGTAAGCGCGCGGTTCAAGAGCCGGGGGCGGTCCCCGGCATGTCCCCGATCTCTGGAGCTGCGCTGATGCTGTCGAAGCTGGACCGCTATTTCGAGGAGGTGCTGTGCACTTTCTTTCTGAGCGTCATCGTCGGATCGGTCCTGCTTCAGGTCGTGCAGCGGTTCTTTTTCAACTCCGCGTCGGTCTGGGCCGAGGAAACGGCGGTCTACGGGATGATCTTCTCGGTCTATCTTGGCGCGTCGATGGCGGTGCGGGACCGGGCGCATATCCGGATCACGCTTCTGGTGGCGTCGCTGCCGCGTTCGTTGCAGGTGGCGTGCATCGTGCTGGCGGATGCGCTTTGGACCGGGTTCGTGATCTTCATGATCGTACAGACGACGACCTATACGCAGCTTTTGTTCGATGTGGTCTATCAGACGCCCGGGCTGGGGATCGAGCAGCGCTGGATTCAGATGTTCATCCCGATCCTCTTTGGCCTGATGCTGTTTCGGATCGCGCAGGTCTATTGGCGCTGGCGGGCGGATGGGTTTCGGGAGCTGCCGCTGTGAGCGCGGCGCCTGCCCGGGCGGGCCGGTCGCTGATCCCGGTGACCATTCTGGTCGCGCTGATCATCGGGATCCTTCTGAGCTATATCGACGGGTCGAACGGGCCGGTCCTGATGGCGCTGGTCTTTGTCTTCACGATGGCGATCGGCGTGCCGATCCCCTTTGCCGCCGGGATCGCCACGGTGGCGGGCCTGCTGGTGGCCGATATTCCGATGACGCTGATGGCGCAGGCCGCCTGGACCGCGTTCGAGCCGTTTCCGCTGGTGACGATCCCGCTGTTCATCCTGGCCGGGCAGCTCATGGAGCAAGGCGGGATGTCCGAAAAGCTGGTCGATATCGCGCAAAAGCTGGTGGGAGCCTATAAGGGCGGGCTGGGTCTGGTGACGGTCGTGGCCTGCATGTTCTTTGCCGCGCTGTCCGGGTCCGGCCCCGCGACGACGGCGGCGATCGGGTCGATCACGATCCCGGCGATGCAGGACGAAGGCTACAAGTCGCGCTTTGCCGGGGCCATCGCGGCCTCTGCCGGAGCGCTGGGGTCGATGATCCCGCCGTCGAACCTGCTGATCATCTTTGCGCTGGTCACGGATGTGTCGATCCCGCGCCTGTTTCTGGCGGGGATCGTTCCGGGCATCGTGCTGGGCCTGATGCTGATGGCGGTCGTTTTCGTCATCTCGCTGCGAAACGGCTATGGCGGCACCGGAGAGCGGTTCCGCTGGGGGCCGCTGCTTTGGGCGCTGTGGGACGGCAAATGGGCCGTCTTTGCGCCGGTAATCATCCTGGGCGGGATCTATGCGGGGATCTTCACTCCGTCCGAGGCAGCGGCGGTCGCGGTCGCCTACGGCTTTTTCGTGGGGCTGTTTATCTATCGGGGGCTGACCTGGGCCAAGCTTTTTCATGCGTTCAAGTTCACCGCGATCGTGATCGGCACGGTTCTGTTCATCCTCGGCTCGACCAAGGCGTTCGGGCAGCTTGTGACCATCTTTGACATACCCGATGCGGTGCTCGCCCTCTTTCAGGGGATCGTCGAGTATCCCTGGCTCGTCATGCTGCTGATCGGGGCCTTTTACATCGTCGTCGGCATGTGGCTGGAGAGCATTCCGCAGATCATCATCTTTACGGCGGTGTTCTTTCCGCTGGTCACGAGCCTTGGGATCGATCCGGTCGTGTTCGGGATCTTTACGGTGATGACCTGCGAGATCGGCTTTCTGACACCGCCGATCGGGGTCAACCTGTTCGTGGCCGCCCGGATCAGCAAGGTCAGTATCGAGGAAATCTCGGTCGGGGTGTTGCCGCTGCTGATCCCCTATTTGCTGATGATCCTCGTGCTGGTCTTCTTTTCGGGCTGGGTGACCTATCTGCCCGATCTCGTTTACGGGCCGAGTTTATGAGCGGCGCGGGCAAAGAGGTGCCGCTTGCGGGCTATGTCGGGCAGATGTCGGGGCGTCCGGGCGAGACGCTGGAGTTCAAGGTCTCGTCCCTATCGGATGGTCCGGTGACGGCGCGGCTGGTCCGGTCGATTTGCGCCGATCCGAACCCGGACGGGCCGGGGATGATCGAGAAGGATGCCTCGGCCTATTTTGCGCCGCTGACCTTTCCATCGGTCCGGCGCCGGTTCTATCCGGGCTCTTACGGACTTGCGGGCGAAGAGGTCTTTGCGCCCGAGGGGGCGGTCTTGGTGGTCTCGGCGCTGATTTTTCCAACGCAGGCCAGCGACCTGGCGCAGACGGTTCTGGGTTGCGGGGCGTTCGATCTGTGCCTCGATCCGGGCGGCGCGGCCTGCTTGCGGGCGGGCGATCTGTCGGTTTCGACCGGCACGCCGCTGAAGCTGCGGCACTGGCACCGGATCGAAGGGCGCGTGGAGGCGGGGCGGCTGTCGATCTCGCACTCCCGGATCGGCCGGTATGGCGGGGCTCCGGTTCAGGCGACAGGCGCGGGAGAGGCGCCCGCCCTCGCGGGCCGCGCCACGGTCGGGGCGCATCTGCGGGACGGCGTGGCCGGGCAGCATTTCAACGGCAAGATCGAAGCGCCCGCGCTGAGCGCGAATGGAACGACGCTTTGCGCCTG
Source organism: uncultured Paracoccaceae bacterium (assembly GCA_947503775.1). Classification (GTDB taxonomy): domain Bacteria; phylum Pseudomonadota; class Alphaproteobacteria; order Rhodobacterales; family Rhodobacteraceae; genus Aestuariibius. The sequence continues at coordinate 302,444 of CANNFE010000002.1, forward strand.
GAATTTCGCGTGGGAGATGACCAAGACCCGCGTGCCGGGCAAGGAAGGTCCCGATCTGACGCTGGTGAACCATCCGACCCGCGCCGTGACCGGCTCGCGCTGGGATGCCAGCGAGATGAACTGGACGCACAAGCCCGCCCATTATGCCGCGATCCATTTCCACCAGGACGATATCTACGATTTCGGTTGGGAGACGGATTTCACCTTTACCCTTCCCGAGGACATGCCCTCGGGAATCTATGTGATGCGGCTGGAGTGCGACGGACATCACGAGGCGATCCCGTTTTTCGTCTGCCCGCCCCTGGGCGCGCGGCGGGCGGATCTGTGCGTGCTGATCTCGACCTTTACCTATGCGGTCTACGGCAATCATGCGCGGCCCGATTACGATCCCGCCTGGCATGATCAGATCGCGGAATGGGGGGCTTATCCGCATAATCCGGCCGAGCATCGCGGCTATGGCCTGTCGACCTATAATCTGCATTCCGACGGCTCGGGCATTTGCCATGCCTCGCATCGCCGTCCGCTTTTCAATATGCGCCCGGGCGCCTTGACCTTTGGCGGGACGGCCTGTTCGGGGCTGCGGCATCTGCCGGCGGACAGTCATCTGATCGGATGGCTGCACCAGGAGGGCATCGCCTATGATCTGGTGACGGATCACGATCTGCACCGGCACGGGGTCGAGGCGATCCGGGGCTATGGCGTGGTCACGACGGGCACGCATCCTGAATATCATACGGGCCAGAGCCTCGATGCGCTGCGCGACTATCGCGATGGCGGCGGGCATCTGTGCTATCTGGGCGGCAACGGGTTTTACTGGCGCATCGCGGTGCATGCCGAGGAGGACGGGATGCTCGAGATCCGCCGGGCCGAGGACGGGATCCGGGCCTGGGCGGCGGATCCCGGGGAGTATTACAACGCGTTCGATGGCAGCTATGGCGGTTTGTGGCGGCGCAATGGTCGCGCGCCGCAGGATCTGGTCGGGATCGGATTTGCCGCGCAGGGTGAGTTTTTCGGCGATCCCTATCGGCGGGTCTCGAGGGATCCGGCCTATGACTGGGTGTTCGAGGGGGTCGAGGGCGAGGTCTTTGGCGATTTCGGCTATTCGGGAAACGGGGCGGCGGGGTTCGAGCTGGATCATATGGACCGGCGGATCGGCACGCCCGACAACGCGGTGCTGCTGGCGCGGTCGGTGACGCGCGAGGACGGGTTCATGCTGGTGCCCGAAGAGCAGTTGACGCATCTGACCAACCTGACCGGCGGGCCCGAGGTCGAGGCCAAGCATGCCGATATGATCTATTGCACCTATCCCGGCGGCGGCTCTGTCTTTGCGACGGGATCGATCACCTTTTGCGGCAGTCTTCCGTGGAACGGGTATGACAACGACGTCTCGCGGATCCTGCGCAACGTGGTGACGCGGCTGCTGGGGTCGGATTAGGGGGTTTCGGTGACGAGCCTGCTCCAGGCGGCGGCGCTTGCCGGGCTGGGCGGGCGCAGGGTTCGGACGGCGCAGAGGTCGAGGACGGTGCTGGGCAGGTCTCCGGACATGTCGGTCAGGTGGCCGGAGGCGACATCGGCGCGGCACATGGATTCGGGCAGCCACGCGACGCCCGAGCCTTCGCGAGCGAGCGAATGGGCTGCCGGGGCGAGGGCGGTTTCGGCGCGCTGCTCGAGGACGAGGTGGGCGGGCAGGCGCGGCGCGATGCGGACCGCGAAGACCTGGCCGAGAAAGACATCGCCGGGAAAGGCCACGAGCCGCAGGCATCCGCCCGCAAGGCGCGCGGCCTCGGTCTTTGTGGCGACGGGGATCAGGCGCTCGGCGGCGAGGCCTGCGATCTCGACCTCGGAGGGGCGGGGCCAGAGCTGTTCGGCCGGGGAGCGGTGGACCAGGGCGAAATCGGCGCCGCCGGACATGATCATGTCGATGCAGTCGTCGCGATTGGCCGAGCGGAGGCGGACGCTTTGCACCTCGCCCAGGCCTCCGAGCTGTTCGACGATGCCGGCGGCCCGGGTCGTGGCGAGCGAGTGCTGTGCGGCGATCACGAGACGGCCTGCGCCCTCGGCCGCGGCCAGTCGCAGATCGACGCGCAACTGGCGGATATCGCCTGCCGCCGCGCTCAGGCGGGGGCCGAGCGCGAGGATGCCGGGGCGCAGGCGCACGGGTTTGACGCTGCGATCGAGGAGGGAGACGCCGAGCGCCTCTTCGGCGGCGCGCAATCGCCGCGAGAAGGCCGGCTGGCTGATATTGCGACGCTGGGCCGCTTCGGTCAGCGTGTCCGCTTCGAGCAGGGCGACGATGTCTTCGAGCCAATCGAGTCGCATTCGCGCCCCTTATCATGCATAATCTGCATAATTGCGGCCCCAGATGGTATTTGCAATGACCTGAGGGAACCGAGACTTTAAGGTTCAACCGACTCGGAGTTTCAACAATGCACCTTGCCCGCTTCCCTCGTGTCCGCCTCGCTCATCTGCCGACCGCCCTGGAGCGGATGCCGCGTCTGTCCGAAGAGCTGGGTGTCGATCTTTGGATCAAGCGCGACGATTGCACGGGCATGTCCTCGGGCGGGAACAAGACGCGGAAGCTGGAATTCCTGATGGCCGAGGCGCAGGAGATGGGCGCCGATCTGGTGATGACGCAAGGCGCGACGCAGTCGAACCACGCGCGCCAGACCGCCGCCTTTGCCGCGCGGCTGGGGATGGACTGCCATATCCTGCTGGAGGATCGGACGCGGTCGAACGATCCCAACTATAACGGATCGGGCAATGTGTTCCTGAACTTCCTGCATGGCGCGACGGCGGAAAAGCATCCGGGCGGCACCGATATGGCCGCGCTGATGGAAGAGCGCGCCGAGGAGGAGCGGGCGAAGGGCAGGACGGTCTATGTCATTCCGGGCGGCGGATCGAACGCGACCGGCGCGCTGGGCTATGCCGCCTGCGCGATGGAACTGGTTGGGCAGGCCGATGCGATGGGTCTGAAGATCGACCGGATCGTGCATGCCACGGGCAGTTCGGGCACGCAGGCCGGTCTGGTGGCCGGGCTCAAGGCGATCAATGCGCAGATCCCTCTTTTGGGGATCGGCACGCGCGCGCCGCAGCCCAAGCAGGAGCAGATGGTCTATGACCTTGCCGTCAAGACGGTGGAAAAGCTGGGCTGCCCCGGGATCGTGGCCCGCGAGGATGTGATGGCGAATACCGATTATGTCGGCGAAGGCTACGGTCTGCCGACGCCGGGCACGATCGCGGCGATCGAGCTTTTCGCGCGGCTCGAAGGGATCCTGCTGGATCCGGTCTATTCGGGCAAGGGAGCGGACGGTCTGATCGATCTGGCCCGCAAGGGCACGTTCGAGGGCGAGACGGTCGTCTTCTTGCATACGGGCGGGTCGGTCGGTCTTTTCGGATACAACAACGCCTTCGATTACGACACACCGGCGATCGCCGCCGAATGAATGCGCCCGCGCCCTTTACCGGCAGCTTCACGCAGCAGGAGCCGATCCCCGAGGACGGGATCGCCGCTGCGGTCGAGGTGATGCGGTCGGGGCGGCTGCATCGGTACAACACGGTCGGCGAAGAGGCCGGCGCGACCGCCGCGCTGGAGGCGGCCTATGCGCAGTGGCAGGGCAGCGCCTATTGCCTGGCTTGCGCGTCGGGCGGATATGCGATGACGACGGCTTTGCGCGCGCTTGGCATCGGGCCGGGCGATACGGTGCTGACCAATGGCTGGACGCTGGCCCCGGTGCCCGGTGCGATCTCTGCGGTCGGGGCGACGCCTGCCCTGGTCGAGATCACGCCCGATCTGGTGCTGGATCTCGATCATCTGCGCGCGCGCCTGTCCGAGCGTCCGGCCGCGCTGCTGCTGTCGAACATGCGCGGGCATCTCGGCGATATGGAGGCCATCTCGGCGATCTGCGCCGAGGCGGATGTGCCGCTGATCGAGGATTGCGCGCATACGATGGGCGCCACCTGGAACGGGCGGCGCAGCGGATCCTTCGGCGCGTTCGGCTGTTTCTCCACGCAGACCTACAAGCACATGAATTCCGGCGAGGGCGGTCTGCTGGTGTCGGACGATGCGGAGCTGATGTCGCGGGCGATCCTGCTGTCGGGCTCTTACATGCTATACGAGCGCCATGGCGCGGCGCCGCCCGCCGCCGTATTCGAGCCGCTGCGCGAAGCGATGCCCAATATCTCGGGCCGGATGGACAATCTGCGCGCTGCGATCCTGCTGCCCCAGATCGAGACGCTCGAGGCCAATATCGACCGCTGGAATGCGCGGCATGACCGGATCGCGGACCGGCTGCGCGGTTTGCACGGTGTTTACGTCCCGAGCCGTCCTGCGGGCGAGGGCTATGTCGGATCGTCGCTACAGTTCCTGCTGCCCGATGCCGGGGCGGACCGGATCGCCGCCGTCGTCTCGGAGGCGGGGGCGCTGGGCGTGGAGCTGAAATGGTTCGGGGCGGAGCGGCCTGCGGGCTTTACCTCGGCGCATCGATCGTGGCGGTATATGCCGATGCAGGACATGCCGCGGACTGATGCCATTCTTGCGGGTCTTCTGGATCTGCGTATTCCGCTGACCTTTTCGCTGGGCGATTGTGATCATATCGCCGAAATTCTCAGCTATGCGGTGCGCGATGCGCTGGAGAAGGCCGCATGAGGCCGGTCGGCGTTCTGGGCGGGATGGGGCCGGAGGCGACGGTTCTTTTCATGAGCCGCGTTCTGGCTGCCGTCGACGCGCAGGACGATGCCGATCACGTGCCGCTGCTGGTCGATCAGAACCCGCAGGTCCCTTCGCGGATCAAGGCGATCCTTGAAGGGCGCGGCGAGGATCCCGGCCCCGTGCTGGCCGCGATGGCGCAGCGGCTGGAGGGCGCCGGGGCCAGGGCGCTGGTGATGCCCTGCAATACGGCGCATCATTTCGCGCCGCAGATGCGGGCGGCGGTCGATATCCCGTTTCTCGATATGGTCGAGATGGCGGCCGCGCGCGCCGCGGCGCTGGCGCCGGGCGGGGCGCTGGGGCTTCTGGGCTCTCCGGCGCTGGCCGAGGCGCGTGTTTTTGATGGGCCGGTGGCCGCGCAGGGTCTGCGGATCGTGCCGCTGGCCGATCCTGGCGCCATGCTGGCGACGATCCGGTCGATCAAGGCGCGGGGGCCGCAGCCCGGCGATGTCGCGCGCCTGAGCGCCGAGGCCGAGGCGATGGCCGCGGCGGGCGCGGGGGCGATCTGCATCTGCTGCACGGAATTTTCATTGGTGGCCGGGGATATCTCGGCTCCCGTCCCGGTATTCGACGCGCTTGACCTGTTGGTCGAGGCGACGGTCCGGTTTGCGCGTGACGGGCAGGATCCCGGCGCGCCTGCCGCTTTGGCGGCCAACAAAATGTCTGACAGGGAAAAGGAGACGACATGAAAACCATCACAATGACCGCGACAGCGGCACTGATCGCCATGGGCGGCGCCGCCTCGGCGCAGGATCTTGTCCTGGGCGTGCCGAACTGGCCTGCCGCCAATGCGACCTCGAACATCCTCAAGGTCGTGATCGAGGAGAATTTCGGTCTGGATGTCGAGCTGCAGAACGGCACGAACCCGATCATCTTCGAAGCGATGGATGCGGGATCGATGCATCTGCATCCCGAAGTGTGGCTGCCCAACCAGCAGAACCTGCATGACACCTTCGTGCAGGAGGCCGGGACGGTCGTCGCGAACCAGAACCCCGTGCAGGCGGTCCAAGGCATGTGCGTGACGCAGCATACGGCCGACACCTATGACATCACCTCGATCGACGATCTGACGGATCCCGACAAGATCGCGGTCTTCGACAAGGACGGCAACGGCACGCCTGAGGTCTGGATCGGGGCGCCCGGCTGGGCGTCGACGGTGATCGAGCAGGTCCGCGCGAAGTCCTATGGCTATGACCAGACGATGGAGCTGAAGCAGTATGACGGCACCGTCGCCTGGGGGGAGCTGGGAACGGCGGCCAACAACGACGAGGCATGGATCGGCTTTTGCTACGAGCCGCATTTCATCTTTGTGGCCTACGATCTGGTCTATCTCGACGAGCCTGCGCATGATCCGGCGACCTGGAACATCGTGCAGCCGACCGAGGATCCCAACTGGCTTGAGGTCTCTGAGGCGTCGACCGCTTGGAACGGGGCCAAGCTGCACCTGCATTACGCGGCTTCGGTGCGCGAGGAGTATCCGGAAGTGGCGGCGATGCTCGACAATTATTCGATGCCGCCCGAGGTGCTGTCGCAGGCGGGCTACGAGCTGTCGGTCAATGACGTGGATGTCGAGACCTTCGCCCGCGATTGGGTTGCCAACAACGAGGATGTCGTCCTCGGCTGGCTGACCGGCAGCTAAGCCGAGCCTGACAACACAGCTCGAGTATCGCGGAGGGTCCGGCCCTTCGCGATACCAAAGAGGGGGCGCCGCGAGGCGGCGTGAAGGGTGTGCGATGACGGAGTGCGTGGTCGAGCTCGATGGGGTGTGGAAGGTATTCGGCGCGGCGGCGGACGACACCATTGCCGCAGCCAAGTCCGAGGGCCTGACAAAGGCCGAAGCGTTGGCGAAATTCCAGACCGTCATCGGGGTGCGCGATGCCAGTTTCGAGGTCGCGCGCGGCGAAATCTTTTGCATCATGGGCCTCTCCGGGTCGGGCAAGTCGACGCTGGTACGCCATGTGAACCGGCTGATCGAGCCGTCCGCCGGGACGATCCGCGTTCTGGGCGAGGATGTCGGCGCGATGAGCCCGAAGGTGCTGCGCGAGATGCGCGCCAAGCATATCGGGATGGTCTTTCAGCATATGGCGCTGATGCCGCATCGGTCGGTTCTGGACAACGTCGCCTACCCGCTGGAGATCCGGGATATCCCGAAATCCAAGCGATGGGCCATTTCGGAATACACGCTGGGGCTGGTCGATCTGGCCGGCTACGAGGATCGGCTGCCCAAGGAGCTGTCGGGCGGCATGCAGCAGCGGGTCGGGATCGCCCGGGCGCTGGCCTCCGATCCCGAGATCCTGCTGATGGACGAGCCTTTCAGCGCGCTTGATCCGTTGATCCGGCTGCAATTGCAGGACCAGTTCAAGACGCTGGTGCGCGATCTGAACAAGTCGACGCTATTCATCACGCACGATCTGGACGAGGCGATCCGGATCGGTCATCGCATCGCGATCATGAAGGACGGGGTGATCGTGCAGATCGGCACCCCCGAAGAGATCGTGACCTCGCCCGCCGACGATTACGTGCGCGAATTCGTGCAAGGCATCTCGCGGCTCAAGCTGGTGAAGGCGCATACGATCATGACGCCGCTGAACGGGAGCCCGCCGCCCGGTGATGCGATCCGCGTCGATGGCGAGGCAGATCTGGATGCGCTGATCGATGTGTCGGTCGGCACGACCCATCCGCTGGTCGTGCAGGAGGCCGGGCAGGATGTGGGCACGATCGACAAGACCGTTCTGCTGCGCGGGATACAAGGGGGCAAGGCATGACCATGACATTGGACGAGACCCCGAAGTCAGGCGGCCCGCAGGAGGGCGCGACCGGCGCGGTGCGGGATATCGAGGTCGATCGCGAAACGCTCGATGCGTCGATCGCGGAATTCGCGGGGCCGAATGCGGATTACTACGCCAAGGCGTTTCACACGATCCACGACACGACCGGGTGGTTCCCGCGCACGTTCAACCGCGCGGCCGCGCTGGCCGGACCGTTCTGGGCGGCTGCCCGGGGCGCCTGGGGGATCTTCTGGGCGTTCCTGATCCTCGAGATCATCGCCTTCGTGCAGATTGGACGGGGCACCTGGGGCGAGCTGGGGGCGGATCAGCTTGTGCAGGCCGACCGGCAGGCGGCCCGGGCGGCCGATTTCCAGACCCGCGCGGACGAGGCGATTGCCGCCGGTGAAGACGGGACGCGGTTTCAGACGCTGGCCGACAATCTGGGCCGCGCCGCCGAACGCTCCCGCGAGGCGGCGGAGGCCGCTGCGGCGGATGCGCAGTTGATCCTGCTGACCGGGCTGGCGATGCTGCTGGTGTTGAGGCTCGCGCAGGGCTTTTACGCCAACATCGTCTATGAGGCGCAATATTCGCGCTGGCGCGTGACGCCCGATGCTGTCCCGTCAGGGCTGAGCAAGCGCAACCTTTTTCTGGGCGCGGCGCTGGGTCTCGTGGTGATCCCGCTGACCGTCTACCGCTTTACGGTCGAAGGGGTGGCGGACTGGATCACCGAATTTCCCGCCGATCCCGATATCTATTCGACCTCGGCCCGCTGGCTGGAGGGGGTGATCGACGATGCCGCCCGAAGCGGGGCTGGCGCGTTCGACGGGATCGTTCTTCTGGTGCGGCGGGTTCTGGATGCGATCAGCCTGGCGCTGATCGGCACGCCCTGGCTTGTTGTCATGTCGGTCATCATCGTCGTCGGGTGGCGGGCTGCGGGGCCGCGGGTGGCGATCTTTACCGCTGCCGCGCTCGCCTACATTGCCTTTCTGGGCTATTGGGAAATCGCGATGGAGACGGTCGCCCTTGTCGGGGCGGCGGTGGTTCTGTGCGTCATCATCGGCATTCCGCTGGGGATCTGGTTCGGCAAGTCCAAGCGCGCCTACAGCTTCGCGGAGCCGGTGCTGGATCTGATGCAAACGCTGCCGGCCTTCGTCTATCTGATCCCGATCATCGCCTTTTTCGGCACGGGCAACCCGCCGGGTATTCTGGCGACGATCATCTTCGGGATGCCGCCGGTCATTCGCCTGACCGCTTTGGGCATGCGCGGCGTGCCCGACACGATCAAGGAGGCGGCGACGGCCTTTGGCGCGACGCGCTGGCAGCTTTTGAAGGACGTGGAGCTGCCTTTGGCGTTGCCCTCGATCATGACGGGGGTGAACCAGACGATCCTGATGTGCCTGTCGATGGTCGTGATCATCTCGCTCATTGGCGGGGGCGGTCTGGGGCAGGTGATCCTCGAGGCCTTGCAGTTTGCGGCCAAGGGTCCGGGTCTGCTGGGCGGGTTCGCCATTCTTTTCGTCGCCATGGTCATCGACCGCATCGTGCAGGGCGCGTTCCGCCGCGCCGATCAACGCTAGAGCTATCGGAAAAGGAGCTGCCGGGAATGCCGTTCACCTATCTCAAGAAAGCCGCGCTTTTGGCAGAGGACGCACAGGCCGATGTGCGCGTGACCGTGGCCGAGATGCTGGGCCGGTTGCGTGCCGAGGGCGATGCGGCGGCGCTGTCCTATGCCGAACGCCTGGACGGCTGGACCGGCTCTGCCTTGGCGACGCGCGAGGAGATCGAGGCGGCCTCGGCGCGGGTGTCCCAGACGCTTAAGGACGATATCCGCTTTGCGCATGACAACATCCGCCGCTTTGCGGAGATGCAGAAGGGCACGATCCGCGACGACGAGATCGAGATTAGGCCGGGGTTCTATGCGGGCCAGCGCAACATCCCGGTTTCGGCGGCGGGCGCCTATGTGCCGGGCGGGCGCTATGCGCATGTCGCCTCGGCGCTGATGACGATCACGACGGCCAAGGTGGCGGGCGTGCGGCATGTGGCGGCCTGCTCTCCCCCGAAGCCGGGGGTGGGGATCCCCGATGCGATCCTCTTTACGATGGATCTCGCCGGGGCGGATGCGATCGTGAATATGGGCGGTGTGCAGGGCGTGGCCGCGATGGCGATGGGGCTTTTCGGGCTGCCCAAGGCGGATATCCTGGTGGGGCCGGGCAATCAGTTCGTGGCCGAGGCCAAGCGGATGCTCTTTGGCGAGGTCGGGATCGACATGTTCGCCGGGCCGACCGACAGCATGATCCTGGCCGATGGAACCGCCGATCCCGAGCTGGTGGCCTGGGATCTCGTCGGGCAGGCGGAGCATGGATATAATTCTCCGGTCTGGCTGGTGACGGATGACAATGCGCTGGCCGAGACGGTGATGGCCCGGGTGCCGAGCCTGATCGCACAGCTGCCCGATCTGAACCGCCGCAACGCAGAGGCGGCCTGGCGCGACTATGCTGATGTGATCCTGTGCGACACGCGCGAGGATATGGCGGCGACCTCTGACGCCTATGGGCCAGAGCATCTTCAGGTGATGGCGGAGGATCTTGATTGGTGGCTGGGGCGGCTGACCTCCTATGGTTCGCTTTTCCTGGGCGAGGAGACGACAGTCGCTTTCGGAGACAAGGCGGCGGGGCCGAACCATGTGCTGCCGACCTCGGGGGCGGCGCGCTATACCGGCGGGCTGTCGGTGCAGAAATACATGAAGACGGTCACATGGCAGCGCGCGACCCGCGACGGCGCGCGCCGCGTGGCCGAGGCGACGGCGCGGATTTCCCGTCTCGAAGGGATGGAGGGGCATGCGCGCACGGCCGATATCCGACTGGCCAAGTTCTTTCCCGAGGAAAGGTTCGAGCTGGGCGCGACCGGGTGACCGATGCTGTTCCGCCCTCCCCGGCCCGCCGCCTGTGGGACGGGGCCCGAACGGCCGCGCCGGGCGTGGGCCTTGCCGCGCTGATCGCCGTCGCGGCGGCGGGTTTGGCCAGCCATTACGGCGCGCCGGCGATGCTGTTCGCGCTGCTGATCGGGATGGCCTTTCATCATCTCGCGACCGAACCGCGCTCGGAGCCGGGGCTGGATGTGGCGTCGAAATTCCTGCTGCGTCTGGGCGTGGCGCTGCTGGGTCTGCGGCTGTCCTTTGAGGATATCGTCAGTTTGGGCTGGGCGCCGGTTCTGGGCGTGATCGCGCTGGTGGTGGGAACGATCGGCGCGGGGCTGGCGCTTGCGCGGCTGACCGGGCGGGCCTCTGCCTTTGGGACGCTGGCGGGCGGCGCGGTGGCGATCTGCGGCGCCTCGGCCGCGCTGGCGCTGGCGGCCGTGTTGCCGCGCAGCCGCGTGTCGGAGCGGGATGTGCTTTTCGTGGTGGCGGCGGTGACGGCGCTGTCGACCGTGGCGATGGTGCTTTATCCGATCCTCTTTGCGGCGCTCGATCATGCGCCCGCGCAGGCCGGGTTCCTGATCGGGGCGACGATCCACGATGTCGCGCAGGTGGTCGGAGCCGGCTATTCGATGTCCGAGGAAACGGGCGATGTCGCCACCTTCGTCAAGCTGCAGCGCGTCGCGCTTTTGCCGCTTGCGGTGCTGGCTGCCGCCCTGGTCTTTCGCGAAGGCAAGGCCGGGCTGGCGCCGCCGTGGTTCCTGACCGTGTTCGTGCTTCTGGTCCTGCTCAACAATATCGTGCCGCTGCCGGACGCGGTGATCGATGCGGCGCGCCTTTTGTCGAGCTGGCTTTTGCTGGTCGCCATCGCGGCTTTGGGCGTGCGGACGTCGCTGGCCGAGATGGCGCGGGTCGGCCCGCAAGCGGCGACGGTGGTGGTGGGCTGCACGCTGCTGCTGCTTGGGGCGGCTTTGGCGCTGGAGCGGCTGATTTTCTGAAAGGAGTTGCAATGGCAATCGAACGGCATCACGGCACCGGCAGAATGAGCCGGATCGTCGTCCATAACGGCACGGTTTACCTGTGCGGGCAGGTCGGGACCCGGGGCGAGAGCGTCACCCGCCAGACCGAAGAGACGCTGGCCAAGATCGACGGGCTGCTGGCCGAGGCGGGATCGAGCAAGGACGACATCCTTCAGGCCATCGTCTGGCTGTCGGATATGGCCGATTTCGCCGAGATGAACGCGGTCTGGGATACCTGGGTCAATGATGGCCACGAGCCTGCACGGGCCTGCGGGGAGGCGAAGCTGGCCAGCCCGGACCTGAAGGTGGAGATCATCGTGACGGCTGCGGTTTCCGGCTCCTGACGCGGCGGGCGCCCAAAGGCGGCGGATCTTTGCCGATCCCGGTTTCGGATGCTCCTGCCGAGGCGGCTCTTTTGCGTCCCTTAAGGCCCCGAAGGATTGCAGGGTGCGGCGCAACGTCCCATATGGGATCGGGCGGGTTGCGAGTGGAGCCTGTGTCGACACGCGGGCGAAGGACTGTTGCATGCACGACGAAAGCGAAGCGGCGGGCGCGCAGGACCGTGAACATCTGACATTCGAGGACAACGATGCGGGCGCGCGGCGGTCGGGCTGGCTTGCCGGCGGGTTTGTCGTACTGCTTCTGGGCTGGATGGGCAGCGGGTTCATCCTGCCGAGCGGAGGGAACGGCGCCGAGATCGAAGAGGCCGAACCGCAGGCCATCGCGGTGGCCGTCCGGCTGTCGGAGAGCGAGCCGGTTGTCCTGACCTTTCAGGCGGAAGGGCAAGCCCTGCCCGATCGCGATACGATGATCCGCGCCGAAGCGTCGGGCGACGTGGCCGAGGTGTTCGTCCGCAAGGGGCAGACCGTCGAAGCCGATACGGTGATCGCGCGCCTTTCGACGGATCGTGAGGGCGCCGATGTGGAGCGCGCCGAAGAGGAGCTGGCGCGCGCCAGACGGGAATTCGACAATGCCGAGAGCCTTTTGGCGCGGGGGATTTCGACCGAAGACCGCGTGTCCGAGGCGCGGGCGACGCTGGCGGCTGCCGAGGCGCAGCTGATCGCGGCGCAAACGGCGCTGGAAAGCACCGATATCGTGGCGCCCTTTGCCGGGCGGCTCGAGACGATGACGCTGGATCAGGGCGAGTTCATTCAGGCCGGGGCCGAGGTGGCGCGGCTGGTCGACAATCGTCCCCTGACCGTGGCCGTCGAGGTGCCGCAGCAGGAGCTGACGCGGATCCGCGACGGACAGCAGGCGGTCGTCACCTTCATCACCGGAGAAGAGCGCACGGGCCGCGTGACCTTTGTCGGATCGGCGGCCTCGGCAGAGACGCGGACCTTCCTGACCGAGATCGAGGTTCCGAACGAGGATGGATCGATCGCAGCCGGGATCTCGGCCGAAGTGTCGATCCCGACGGGCCAGGCGCAGGCGCATTTCATCTCGCCCTCGATCATCTCGCTCGATCCGTCGGGACAGGTCGGCGTGAAGGTCGTCGAAGAGGACCGGGCGGTCTTTTACCCGGTCGAGGTCGTGCGCGCGGAAATCGACGGGATCTGGGTCATCGGTATTCCGGATCCGTCCGAGATCATCACGATCGGGCAGGGCTTCGTTCAGGACGGCGAGGCGGTGCGGGCGGACCGGGATCTTGAGATCACCGAAGCGGCCACCGCGCCCGGGGCGGAGCGATGAACACCCTCATCGACGCCGTCTTCTCGCGCTCGCGCGTGGTGATGATGGCGCTTGTGATGCTGCTTGGGGTGGGGGCGGTCGCCTATATCTCGATCCCCAAGGAATCGAACCCCGAAGTGCCCTTGCCGCTGGTCTATGTCTCGACCGGCCTTGACGGGATCAGCCCGACGGATGCCGAGCGGCTCTTGCTCGAGCCGATGGAGGCCGAGTTCGGATCGATCGAGGATCTTCAGGAGATGTCGTCGGATGCGGCCGAGGGGTTCGCGTCGCTTCAGCTGGAATTCACGGCCGGCGGCGATATCGACGAGGCGCTCGACAAGGTGCGCGAGGCGGCGGACAACGTCGAAAGCGAGCTGCCGGACGATGCCTATGACATCCAGATCACCGAGATAAACACCGCCCTTTTCCCGATCATCACCATCGTTCTGTCGGGCCCGGTGCCCGAGCGGACGCTCAATAGCATCGCTGATGACACGGCGGACGCGCTGGAGGCGTTGCCGGGCGTTCTGGAGATTGATATCGGCGGGCAGCGCGAAGAGGTGATGGAGGTCCTGATCGATCCAACGGTCTTTCAGACCTACAATCTGAGCTTTGACGAGCTGATCAGCCAGCTTCAGCGCAACAACAGCCTGATCGCCGCCGGTGCGATCGAGACGGGCGGCGCGCGGATCGGGCTGAAGGTGCCGGGTCTGATCGAGGATATCGAGGACGTGATGACCCTGCCGGTGAAGGTCCGTGGCGATACGGTCGTCACCTTTTCCGATGTCGGCAGCGTGCGGCGGACCTTTGAGGATCCGACGAGCTTTGCCCGGATCGACGGCCAGCCCGCGCTGTCGCTGGAGGTGGTGAAACGCTCGGGCGCCAATATCATCGACACGATCGAAGAGGTCCGGGCCGTGGTCGAGGAGGTCCGGGAAGATTGGCCGGACAGCGTCGAGGTGACCTATCTGCAAGATCAGTCAGAGGATGTGAAAACCATGCTCTCGGATCTGGAGGCGAATGTGATCGCGGCCGTGATCCTGGTGATGATCGTGATCGTCTTCGCGCTTGGGCTGCGGTCGGCCGTCCTGGTCGGGCTGGCGATCCCCGGCGCATTTCTGACCGGCGTCGCGGCGCTTTGGGCGATGGGGTACACGATGAACATCGTTGTCCTTTTCAGCCTGATCCTCGTCGTCGGGATGCTGGTCGATGGCGCCATCGTCACCGTCGAGTTGGCCGACCGGCAGTTGCAGGAGGGGGCGAGCCCGCGCGCGGCCTATGCGGCTGCGGCCAAGCGGATGGCCTGGCCCATCATCGCCTCGACCGCGACGACGCTGAGCGTCTTTTTCCCGCTCCTTTTCTGGACCGGGATGGTGGGCGAGTTCATGAAGTTCCTGCCGATCACGGTCATCCTGACGCTCTTTGCGTCGCTTTTCATGGCGCTGGTCTTTATTCCGGTCACCGGCGGGATCATCGGGCGGCGCCAGCCGCAGACCGCGCGGGCCAGACGCGCGCTTTACGAGGCCGAATACGGCGATCCGCGCAAGATGGGCGGCTGGACGGGGGGCTATGTCCGGCTTTTGGAATGGGCGTTGCTGCGGCCCGTGGCGACGCTGCTTTTCGCGCTGGCGCTGCTGCTCGGAGCGTTTGCGGCCTATGGGCAGTTTGGGCGCGGCCTGGCCTTTTTCCCGTCGGTTGAGCCGGAATTCATGTCGGTTCAGGTGCGCGCGCGCGACAACTTCTCGATCTGGGAGCGCGACGCGCTTGTCCGGCTCGTGGAGGATCGCCTTTTGGGCTACGAGGAGGTCGAAAGCGTCTATGCGCGGTCGACCATGTCAGCGGGGCAAGGCGACGAGGAGACGATCGGGGTCATCCAGCTTGACCTCATCGAATGGGACGAGCGGCGCACCGCGGCCGAGATCGGCGAGAGCATTCGCGCCGATGTGGCCGATATCCCCGGCATCGATGTGCAGGTGGAAACCGCCGATGACGGGCCGACCGCGGGCAAGCCGATCAATCTGCAATTGCGGGCCGAAGCGTCCTCAACCCAGACGGAAGCGGTCGAGGAGGTGCTTGACGTCATGGAGCGGGTCGGCGGCTTTACCGATATCACCGATACAAGATCGCTGCCCGGGGTCGAGGTGTCGATCCTGGTGGACCGCGCCGAAGCGGCGCGGTTCGGCGCCGATGTCAGCCTGCTGGGTCAAGCGGTCCAGATGCTGACCCAGGGGGTGACGGTCGCCGATTACCGGCCGGACGATGCGGAGGGCGCGCTGGATATCCGGGTGCGGTTCCCCCGCGATGCCCGCACCCTGTCCGAGCTGGGCAATCTGAGGGTGCCGACGACGGCGGGCCTTGTTCCGATCTCGAATTTCGTCACCTTCGAGCCGACGCCGCGGGTGGGCACGATCCGCCGTCTCGATGAGCAGCGCGTCGTGACCATCGAGGCGAATGTCGCGCCCGGTCTGCTGGTCAACGACCAGATCACCGCGCTTCAGGCCGCGCTCGATGCGGCGGATCTGCCGGACGGCGTCAGCTACAGCTTTGCCGGGGAGGCCGAGGATCAGGCCGAGGCGATGTCGTTCCTGATCGGGGCCTTCATCGCGGCGATTTTCCTGATGCTCGTCATTCTGGTGCTGCAGTTCAACAGCTTCTATCAGGCCTTTATCGTCATGAGCGCGATCGTCTTTTCCATCGCCGGGGTCCTTCTGGGGCTGATCGTGACCGGGCGGCCCTTCGGCGTGGTGATGGGCGGGATCGGGGTTATCGCGCTGGCCGGGATCGTGGTGAACAACAATATCGTTCTGATCGATACCTATAACGATTTTCTGCGGCGGGGTGTCTCGCCTCTCGAAGCTGCGCTTCGGACCGGCGCGCAAAGGTTGCGGCCCGTGGTCCTGACCTCGGTGACGACGGCGCTGGGGCTGATGCCGATGGTGATCGGTCTGAACCTCAACTTCTTTACCCGGGAGGTTCTTTACGGTGCGCCCTCGACCCAGTGGTGGACCGAGCTGTCTGCCGCGATTGCGGGCGGGCTGGTCGTTGCCACGATGCTGACGCTGATCGTCACGCCCGCCATGCTGATGCTGCGCGAGGGCCGGGCGGGACGGCGCGTGGCCGGAGGGCGGAAAGAGGCGGTCGGCGCACCGGCCTAGGGGCGGCGTTACGGATCGTAGGGCCGGTCAATGTCCAGCGATTGCTTGAGCTTTGCCCAGGTGGCCGCCTCGAAGTCCTCGGGCCAGTGGGCACCGTGCTTTGCGGCCAGACGGCGCGCGAGCGGCAGGTAGGCTTTGGCATAGGCGAGGTTCGCGCCGATCATCGCCTCCCGGTCGGCGGCCGGTATGGGCAGGGCGGTCAGGGTTGCCTTCTGCGTGTCGGTGAGCAGCCGGTTGACATGCAGGGCACCGCCGCGACCGGGGGCGCCGGTTTCCTCGATCATCAGATCGATCAGCTTGGTGCGCAGGTGAAAGACGCCGGTGACGCCGTTGATGTGTTCCTGCCGCCCTTCCGCGAGGACGAGAAGGCCGAGGATGCGGATGAACTCCTCGATCTGGTAGCGCAGCCGCGCCGGGGACAGCCCTGGCCCTTGCGGGCTCTCGGGCAGGTTGTCGTAGAGGCTGTCATGATCGAAGAGCGGTTTGAGGCTGGCCTGGCTGTGGGCCTTCATCTGATCGGGTTTGAGCAGGATCACGTCGAGGCGCGTCCAGTCGGCGGTGATGGCATTGATCAGCGCGGGGCGCACGATGCGGTCGTGCCAGAGGACGATCTGGCCGGTGCGCCCGATCGCGTCGCGCCAGAGAGCGGCGACCTCGTCGGTGGCGCCATCCGAGGCGGCCAACACGAAGTCGATATCGCTATAGGCGTCTGCGCGGCCATTGCCGTAACTGCCGCTCAGGAACAGGGCGCGGATGACGGGTTTATCGCGAAGCGCGTCCGCGATGGTGGTTATGACGTCCTCGGGTTTCATGCCGCTTCTCCACCTCTGGTTCTGTTCTGACGTGGGGTCTTTGCGGGTCGAATGAAAGAGGCGGCGTGTTTAGACGCCGCTGTTTTCGATCCGGGCTTTATAGGCGCGGGCCGTGTCGCTGAGCGTCATGTCCGGCCTGCCGGTGGCGTTCGGAAAGAGCGATGGCAGGCGGTGCGCGATGACGTCCGTGCCGTAGGTCGCGATCGCGATCTGCTGGATCTCGTTGAGATGGGCGAGCCGGGCGGCATCGTCGCTGGCCAGGGCGCGCAGGGCGGGCAGAACGCCGGAAGGCGGCAGGTAGAACGGGAGCTCTCCGAAGGTCGGCTCGAACTGGCGGGGCAGAAGGCAGGGCAGGCCCGCGATCATCGCCTCGATGATGGTGCGCCCGAACGCCTCTTTATAGGCGGTGTCGGGGAAATAGACGAAGGCGTCGAGGCCGCTGAGATAGTCCTTGGGGTCGATCGATCCGAAAGGGTGATCCTCCCAGTTCGAGGGGCGGTATCCCAGTTTGGCGAGAGGCTGGAAGGCGCCGCCGAGGATGACGATGCGGACCTCCTCGTGGTCGGGATAGGCCTGCAAGAGCTGCTCTGGATCCTCGAGCCATTTCTCGTGGGCGTCCCGGCCATGGCGGCCGATCCGGTAGGGGGCCGTCATCTGGGGCTTTGGTTCGGCCAGGTAGGTGGCAGCGTCGAAGGTCGGGCTCCAGTCGAGGCGCGAAAGAGGCGGGGCCTCGGGGCGGCTGCGCACCGCCTCTTCGATCTCGGCGCGTATCAGGGGGCCGATGGGGCAGATTTCCTTTGTCTTGGCCTTGACGCTGTCGATCCGGTTCAGCAGCTGCTCGCGGTCGTAGACGATCTGGTCCGGGGGGCGCTGGAACGAGTTGTTGATGACGAAGAAGGCGTGCCGGGCCTCGATCTTTGGCGCCAGCTCGGCGAAGGGGGTATGTGTCAGGACCGAGGGGTTGCGGACGATCAGGTGATCCACGGTGAGGCGGTCGAACATGAAAGGCTCCACGATGGTTTCGGCCAGATCGCCGTAGCGGGGCGTCGTGGGCTTGCCCCGGTCGTAGTTGCACGCGCAATGGATTAGGATCGGATCAAAGCCCCGTGCTGCGAAAAAGCGCATCTCGTCCATCGTGGAGGAGGCGTTGCCGCCGGGAAAGACGGTGTCCGTGAGGATCGCGAGCTGTGCGGTCCGGTGACGCTCGGGCGGGGCCTGGCCGGTCAACGCTTCGGCGACGCGGCCTAGCGGGTTCAGCGCTTCGGAGGGTGCGGGGAAGGGCCGCGCCTCTTGCGGGAAGGGCATCCGCAGGTTTTGGCGGTGATGCGTCGCGTGCCAGCGGGTCAGTTCGGAGCGGTAGATCTGGCGCGGCTGGGTCATGCCGAGTTTGGGCGAGATCCCGAAGACCGGATCGTTGGTGAGCGAGTTGGGCAGGTCGGCGAAGAAGGTCAGCGCCTCGCCGATCCGGGGGACGGGGCGGCCGGTCATGCGGACGATCCGGCGCACCAGTTCGGAATCGGCGCCGAAGCGCACGCTGTCCCAGGCGCCGAGTGCGCCGTGAAAGAAGCGGGCCCGGACCATCAGGTTGATGAAGCCGCCCGCCACGACCCCGTCGGCGGAGTTCGGCCCGATGGGAGAGAGGCGCGTCGGCGTGCCGTCAGTGTCGAGGCGGATCGTGCCCATCATGCTGGCAGGCAGATCGGAGGCGGCGAGCTGCTCAAGATGGCGGGCGATGCGGTCGGGGTGGGACCAGTCGTCGGAATCCTGCCCGGTGAGATAGGCGCCGCTGGCCGCCCCCGCCGCGCGGTTTTTCGACACGTAAGGCCCGACATTGGCGGCGTTGCGCAGAAGGCGGATGCGGGGATCCTCGGCGGCCAGATGCTGGAGCGTGGCCCAGCTGTCATCGGTGCTGCAATCATCGCAGATCAGCAGCTCGAGATTGCGGTGGCTCTGGTTCAGGATCGAGCGGATCGACCGTTCGAGCAGATCGCCCCCGTTCCAGACGGCCATGAGGACGCTGACGAGCGGGCCGTCCGCGATGGGGGCGACGGGATCTGTCGAGAGCCGTTCGAAGAGCGGCTGGTCGCCCTTCTCAAGAGTGATCGGGGCCGCACCCTCGCGGGTCACGTAGCGGTTGATGATCTCAAGCCAGTGCGCCTCGTCGCCGGATTGTGCGGCCTCGACGGCGTCGAAGATATCGAGGCGGCCCGCCATATGGCCGGGCAGGTGATCGCGGGCGAAGGCGCGGGCGCGGCCCGGCTCTCCATCGGCCATGATGGCCCCGGCGGCGGAGAGGACGTAGTTGGGGTCGTAGACGATCTGGCGCTCGCGCGGGCCGTAGACCGCTTCGGCATGCAGGACCGGGTTCTTTGGCTTCATGTCGGGATGGCAGAGCCGGTAGGCCACCGGATCGAGGTCGGGATGCGGCCAGCGGTGCAGGGAGGCCCCGAAGCGCAGGTAATGCCGCGCGGGATCTAGCCCGCTGATGGCCACATCGGGATAGCGGCCCGCATACCAATCGGCGTCGAAGTACCGCGAGCGGGCGATCCGCTCAATCTCGTCGCTCACGGGATGGGCCTCTTGATCGATTTTCTCACCGGATCGGTAGCATCGGGGCGCGGGCGCAACAATGCCGGGTTGCCGCCGATGACGCCTTTCCCCAAGGGCAATGCGGCTGGTCCGCGCAGATCGGGTTTGCTACTACGGCAAAAAGGCAGGGACGCGACAACCGCATGCATATCGAGACAACCGCGCTGGAAGGCGTCCTCGTGCTTGAGCCGAAGCGGTTCGGCGATGCGCGCGGGTTCTTTTCGGAAAGCTGGAATGCGCGGGTGATGGCCGAGCACGGGATCGAGCTGGACTTTGTGCAGGACAACCATTCGATGTCCGCGAAGGCGGGCACGGTGCGGGGGCTGCATTATCAGGTAGAGCCGCATGCCCAGGCCAAGCTGGTCCGCTGCGGGCGGGGGCGGCTTTTTGATGTGGCGGTCGATATCCGGCGCGGCTCTGCCACGTTCGGGCGCTGGGTCGGGGTCGAGCTGAGTTTTGAGAACGGGCGGCAGCTTTTGGTGCCGGCGGGGTTCGCTCATGGGTTCGTCACGCGAGAGGACGAGACCGAGATCGTCTATAAATGCTCGGATTACTATGCGCCGGACTGCGACCGGGCGATCCGCTATGACGATCCCGCAATCGGGATCGACTGGGATCTGCGTGCAGAGCCGATCCTGTCCGAGAAGGATGCGGCGGCGCCGCGGCTTGCGGATGCGGAGGTCTTCGCATGACGCTGCTCGTCACCGGCGGGGCCGGGTTCATCGGATCGGCTGTGGTGCGGCTGGCGGTCGGCCGGGGCAGGCGCGTCGTCGTGGTCGATGCGCTGACCTATGCGGCCTGTCTTGAGAACCTGGAGCCGGTTCAGGGCAGCCCGCTTTACGCCTTCGAGAAGGCCGATATCCGGGACCGGGCGGCGATGGATGCGATCTTTGCGCGTCACCAGCCCGAAGCGGTGATGAACTTGGCCGCCGAAAGCCATGTGGACCGGTCGATCGATGATCCGTCCCCGTTCATCGAGACGAATATCGGCGGCACGTTCACGATGCTGGAGGCCGCGCGCGCCTATTGGACCGCGCGCGGGCGGCCCGAGGGGTTTCGGTTTCACCATATCTCGACCGACGAGGTCTTTGGTTCGCTGGGGCCGGAGGGGGCGTTTGACGAGACGACGGCCTATGCGCCCAATTCGCCTTATTCGGCGTCCAAAGCGGCCTCGGATCATCTGGTGCGCGCCTGGGGCGAGACCTACGGCCTGCCGGTTCTGACGACGAATTGCTCGAACAATTACGGACCGTATCATTTCCCCGAAAAGCTGATCCCCGTGGTGATCCTGAACGCGCTCGCGGGCAAGTCGATCCCGGTTTACGGCGCGGGCGAGAACGTGCGTGATTGGCTTTATGTGGAGGATCACGCGGAGGCGCTGTTGACCGTTGTGGACAAGGCCGCGCCCGGCAGCAGTTATGCGATCGGCGGCGCTGCGGAGGCGCGCAATATCGATCTGGTGCGGACGATCTGCGGGATCCTCAACCGGCTGCGGCCCGAGGGCGCTCCGCATGCGCGGCTGATCGAGTTCGTGACCGACCGGCCCGGGCATGATGTGCGCTATGCGATCGATGCCAGCAAGATCCGGGCGGAGCTGGGATGGACGCCGTCGGTGACGCTGGAGGACGGGCTGGAGCGGACGGTGCGCTGGTATCTGGAGAACGAGGCGTGGTGGCGCGCCTTGCAGGAGCGGGACGGGGTCGGTGCGCGTTTGGGGGCGCTTGCCTCGTGAAGGCGCTGTGTTTCGGACGGTCGGGGCAGGTCGCCACGGCTTTGCGCGCGCTAGGCGTGGAGGCCGTGGGGCGCGAGACGGTCGATTTTGCTCAGACGGCGGCGGTCTGGGCCTTTGCCGAGGCGGCAGAGGCGGATGTCTGGATCAACGCGGCGGCCTGGACGGCAGTCGATGCCGCCGAAGAGCATGAGGCCGAGGCGCGGCAGATCAATTGCGTGGCGGTGGAGGCCCTGGCCGAGGTAGCGGCCAAACGTGGGATCCCCTTGGTGCATCTGTCGACGGATTACGTCTTTGACGGGAGCGGGGAGCGGCCCTGGAGCCCGGAGGACCCGGTGGATCCGCTGGGGGCGTATGGGCGGACCAAGCTGGCCGGGGAAAACGCCGTTCGGGAGGCCGGGGGCGCTTATGCGATCCTACGGACGTCCTGGGTGTTTTCCGAAACGGGGGCGAATTTCGTGAAAAGCATGCTGCGGCTCGGGGCCGAGCGGGAGAGCCTGCGGATCGTGGCCGATCAGGTGGGCGGGCCGACCTCGGCGGCGTCGATCGCGGCGGCCTGTCTGGAGGTGGCGCGGCAGCTGGTCGAGACGCCGGAGAAGGGCGGGACCTATCATTTCGCGGGCGCGCCGGATGTGAGCTGGGCCGGGTTCGCGCGAGAGATCTTTGAGGCGGCGGGCCTGGACGTGGCGGTCGAGGAAATCCCGACATCCGAGTATCCGACGCCCGCTGTGCGCCCGCTGAATTCGCGGCTCGACTGCAGCGGGACCCAGCGGGTCTTTGGGATCGCGCGGCCGGACTGGCGCGCGGATCTGAGGGCGGTTCTGGCGGATCTGAAGGTGGCGGCATGAGCCGGAAGGGGATCGTTTTGGCAGGGGGGTCGGGCACGCGGCTTTATCCGGTGACGCTGGGGCTGTCGAAGCAGCTTTTGCCGATCTATGACAAGCCGATGATCTATTATCCGCTGTCGGTCCTGATGCTGGCGGGCCTGCGCGAGATCGCGATCATCACGACGCCCGAGGATCAGGATCAGTTCAAGCGGCTGATGGGCGATGGCAGCCAATGGGGGCTGTCGCTAAGCTATATCACGCAGCCCAGCCCGGATGGCCTTGCTCAGGCTTATCTGTTGGCCGAAGCGTTTCTGGGCGGCGGATCCTCGGCGATGGTGCTGGGGGACAACATCTTTTTCGGGCACCGGATGCAGGAGATGCTGGCCGAGGCCAATGCGCAGGAGGCGGGCGGGACGGTCTTCGGCTACCGCGTGGCGGATCCCGAGCGGTACGGGGTGCTTGATTTCGATGCGGAGGGTGGCGCGCGCGATATCGTCGAAAAGCCCGAGGTGCCGCCATCGAGCTATGCGGTGACGGGGCTTTATTTTCTGGACGGAACCGCGCCCGAGCGGGCAAAGGCGATCACGCCGTCGGCGCGGGGCGAGCTGGAAATCACGTCGCTTTTGACCGATTATATGGCCGATGGGGCGCTGACGACCAAGCTGATGGGGCGCGGCTATGCGTGGCTCGATACCGGAACGCATGGCAGCCTTCTGGATGCGGGCAATTTCGTGCGGACCTTGGAAAGCCGTCAGGGGCTTCAGACCGGCTGCCCCGAAGAGATCGCGTTTCAGAAAGGCTGGATCGACCGGGCGCAGCTTTCGGATCTGGCTGAGCGGTACGAGAAGACCGCCTACGGGCGCTATCTGAAGGCCTTGGCCGAGGCGTGAGCGGCGCGCCCCATGTGACCGTGCTGATGGCGAGCTATAACGGCCGCGATTGGTTGTCCGCACAGATCGAGAGCCTTTTCGCGCAAACGCACGGGACCTGGTCGCTGCAGGTCAGCGATGACGGGTCGGTCGATGGCACGCGCGATCTTCTGGAGACGCTGGCGGCGCAACATCCCGTGCGCATCGCCTGGCAGCCGGGGCCGGGACGCGGGGCAGCGCAGAATTTCCTGGCGCTGGTGCGGGATCTGCCTGAAGCGCCCGGCTGGATCGCCTTTGCCGATCAGGATGACGTGTGGTTTCCGGACAAGATCGCGCGGGGCGTGGCGGCCTTGACGGGCGAGGCGGGACCGGCGCTTTATTGCAGTGTGACGCAGATCGCGGAGGCCGATCTGACGCCCCGGGAGGTGTCTGATGCGCGGCCCCGGCCCTTAGGGTTCCGCAATGCGCTCGTTCAGAACGTCGTGGCGGGTAATACGATCCTCGTGAACCCCAAGGCGGCGCGGCTGCTGCGCGAGGCGGCACAAAGGACCGGCGAGGTCGTGATGCATGACTGGTGGGTCTATCTGCTGCTCTCGGGCGCGGGGGCGGCTTTGCATCACGATCCGGTGCCGGGCCTGCTGTACCGGCAGCATGGCAGCAACGAGGTGGGCGCCAACAAGGGCTCGCGCGCACGGCTGAGGCGGGTGGGGATGATCCTGACCGGGCGTTACCGTCGCTGGAATGATATCAATACGAGTTGGCTGCGGACGGTGAGCGATCTGCTGACCGAAGAGAACCGGGCCCTGATGGAGGAGTTCGACCGGATGCGGGCGGGGCCCCTTCCGGTGCGGGCGCGGATGGTGGATCGGCTGGGACTGTACCGGCAGACGGGGCTGAGCACGCAGGCGCTGAGATTGGCGGCGGTTCTGGGCAAGCTGTGATCCGTCAAAGCCGGATGCCGAAGCGGTCGTGAAAGCGGTCGCTTTCGGCGCGCATTGCCTTTTCGATGATGGCCAGCCGCTCGGGCGTTTTGCCGGTATCGGGCTCGGAGGTGTTGCGATGCGCCTCTTGGAAAAGCTTTGTGATCTCTTCGTCCGACAGGGCCGGATCGCGCATCGCCTCGCAGATACGGTCGCAATCGACCATTCTGAGCGACGGATTGGTTTCTTCCGGCGGCACGGTCCAGTCCAGCGGCACGGGGGGCAAAAGGCTTTTGAGCGTCTCGCGGATCTCGCCGCGCAGGCGCGGGACGATCGGTTGGTCGGGAAACCTTTCCTGCCATTTGTCCATGAACTTGGTCGGGCGGATGACGGCGCGCCTTTGCTTGACGAAGGCGTGAAAGGTCTGGCCGTCGAACGGCGTTCGGGTCTTGAGCCAGCGGTCGAAGTTTTCCTTTAGGTGTTGGGAATAATCGCCGAAGACGATCTCGGAC
Source organism: uncultured Paracoccaceae bacterium (assembly GCA_947503775.1). Taxonomy (GTDB): domain Bacteria; phylum Pseudomonadota; class Alphaproteobacteria; order Rhodobacterales; family Rhodobacteraceae; genus Aestuariibius. The sequence goes on from CANNFE010000002.1 coordinate 326,931, forward strand.
AGGGGCCGGAGGAAGACGAGGATCTCGACCGGGATGTCGCGCTTTTTGGCCAGTTCGGCGAGCGGTTCGCCGCGGCGGGGTTCGGCAAACAGAACCTCATGGGAGAGGATCGTGAGCCGGGATCGGGTGATTTCGTCGAACCGCTCGGGCGTGATGGTCTGTAGATCGGCCGCATTGCCGGGATGGGATGTGCCGTCATGTGGATAGTGGACGCCAGCCTCTGAGAGCCCCTGCCGGTTCTGGAGCATGACGTTCTGCAAATAGGTCGATCCGCATTTCGGCGCGCCGATATGCAGGATGACCTTTTTGTCCGAGCGGATGGATCCGTTGGCGTCGAGCCGGTCGCGCATCCGGCTGGCGATCCGGGGGATCACCTCGTCCAGTGGGCGGCCCAGGGCGCTCAGGTCGATCCGGCGATCCTCGGGGGCGACCGGCGCGCCGCTGCGCAGGTCGGCCCAAGCGTCCTCCAGTTTGCCGGCCAGAGCGGGCGCGAAGGGATCGGCCGAGTAGATCGCGGGGCTGAGCGCGCTCAGATCCTTGACGTCGAAGCTGTTGGTGACGACCCGCACGCCCGAGGCCGCCATTTCGAGCGGCGGATGGCTGGGATGGGGGGAGAGCATGAGCGAAACGGCCAGATCGACCGTCAGCAGATAGGGGGGGTAGCGCTCGAACGGCAGCTTGCCGAGGCTTTTGAGCTGATGCCCGCCCGTCAGCTTGATCGTGTCGTGGCGCAGGCCCATGCTGACAAGCTCGATCTCTTTGGGGGTCAGGCCGGTCCGGTCCAGAAAGAGGTTCAGCGTCTCGACGGTCGTCTCGAACATGTTACGGGCCACTTCCGGGCGGCCATAGACCGCGAGACGGATCGGGCGATCTGCCTTGAACGGCGCGCGGACGCCTTTGGCATAGTGTTCGATCTCGATGGAGGGGTGAAAGCACGGGCTGTCCGGCGTCGCGCGGTCGACGCCCTGACCGGCGCAGTAGTCCCGCAGCAGCGTGGTGTTGAAGATCGGCGCGATATCAAGCGCGTAGCTGGCCATCGCATCGGCGTGATCGCAGCCCCAGGGGTAAAAGCCTGGTTCGAAATCCTGGATGAGATACCAGATCGGGCTTTTTGCATAGCCGAAGCGGGATTGCAGATCGGCGGCGACATGGGCGGTCCACCAGGCGGTCGCGATGAAGATGTCGTCCGCATGGGCCGGCAGGTGGTCCGCGCTTTTGCCGCAATGGAGCGTGATCCGGTCCGGCAGGTCCGCATCGGCTAGCGCCTCTGGTTTGAGCCGCCCCAGCACGAAACTGCGCGAGGCGGAGGGCACCGCGATGGGCAGATCGGTCGCGATGAGCCGGACGCGCAGCCCTTCGCGGGCGAGGCCAAGCCCCAGATCGACTGCGGTGGCGATCCCGGCAAAGATCTCGGACGGGTTGAGCGAGGGCAGCAGGATCGTGACGGCCGGTTCGGTGTCGCTGAAATCGGGGATCCAGGAGGCTATTTTTCGATAAGGGTCGGACTTGGTGTCGCGGGTTTTCCTTGGTCCGTCGATCTGGGGGGGAGAGAGGCCGGGCGAGAGGCTGAAGAGGCGGGTGTCGAACCGTTCGAACGCATCGTCGAGCCCATCGCCCAGCGCGGTGCGCCACGTCCAGACCCGGCGTCCCAGCCCGGTGACAGCGTAGGTCAGCGCGATCTTCGCGCGGTCGAGATGACCGGTGACGGCCATCCGGGCGGCATCGGCCAGAAACGTGAGCGCGCCGCTGCGCCGCCCGAGAAACGGCCGCAGGCTGCGCAGGTTTGCGGGGTCGGGCCGTCCCGTTTGGCGCGCGCGATAGGTCAGATCATGGGCCAGATAGCGGGCCAGCGCATAGCCCGCTGCCTTTTGCCGCATCCATGTCATGTCCGGTCTGCGCAGGCGGGGAAGCGCCGATGTGCTTTCGCGATCAACCGCGCCGATCGCGTTGCTCTCGTGCTGGCGATAATCGACGAGCGGCTCGTCGATGCGGGCGATGCCGCCCATCGCCTCGGCTACCAGGCCAAGCCACAAGTCATGGTAGAAATGCACCCCGGTCTGGGCGGGAAAGGGCAGGGCGGCCGCCACAAGACGCCCTGTCATGAGCGTCGTCATCCCGGTGATCGTATTGCGGTAGAGCAGGCCGCGCAGGCCCGGTTTGGGATGCCGTTTTTCGATCCCGAACATGGAAGCATGCTGCAGATCGCCCGCCTGATCGACGATGCGGGCATCCGAATGGGCGAGGTCTGCGCGACGTTCCTTGAGCGCTTCGATCCCGGCGCGCAAGCGGCCCGGATGCCAGATATCGTCCTGATCGCAAAGGGCATAGAGCGCGTCTGGTCCGGCCTCGGACAGGGCCGCTTCGAGGCCGGCCTCGAAGGCGCGGACGGCATCGAGGGGAGCGGGAGGTTCGATCAGGGTGTAAGGAAGATCCCCGGCAAGCTTTGCGGCAAGGCTCGCGGATGTGGTGTCTGCAATCACGAGGTAAAGGCGCAGATCGGTGCCGTCCGGCAGGTCCTGGGCTGCGATCGAGCCAAGCTGCTCCTTCAGGTAGAGCGGGTCCGGGCGATAGACGGCCAGCACAATACGAATTACGGGCGACATCTCGCTTCCAGATAGGTTCCAGCGCCGCGTGCCATGCGGACCCGACGCGGATGTCTTATGCGGTCTGTCTGAGAGGGACAATCGACGAGGCTGGATTTCAGACCGATGGTCTAAACTGTGTGCCTTAAAGTTGCCGGATTTCAGCCTTTGCAGTGGTACAATTTGTAGAAAACGAGAGAAACTGATTGAAAAACGCGATCATGCGAGTCGGTTCGGGACCGGGTCGTCCACGAGATCGCGCAAGGGGAAATGGGACTGGGGACTATGGCGATTGTAAACGAAGGACGGGACGCGGCGGGCGGCAGATCGACATCCTATGATGTGGATGTCGGCGATATCATCTATGGCGAACTGAGCTCTGAAATCCCGGGCGGCGACACGGATTGGTACGAGGTCCGGCTTGAGGAAGGCGAGACCTATGTCTTTCAGGGCTATGGTCGCGGCGGTTCCATCGATGGCCTCTCCGATCCGACGCTCGCGCTTTACGACAGCAATGGCAATCGCGTGGCGTTCAACGATGACGTTGGCGGAGATAACCGGTTCTCGCAAATATCCTACACGGCGAACCGGGACGGCACCTTTTATGTCGCTATTGACGGCTATTCGTCTTCGGACGATGGCGAATATGGTATTCAGATTGCGACGGATGTTTTTACGCCCGAGCAGGCCGGGATCCAGCTTTCGGATTTTGGCTGGGGCATCCCGACCCAGATTGCGTTCGAGCCAGGTGCAGATGGCGTTATCACAGTCAATCTGAATGGCTTGACCGCCGACGGGAAACAGCTTGCCCGTTGGGCACTTGATGCCTGGGAAGACGTCATCGATGTCGATTTTCGTGAAGTTTCTGGAAGTGCCGATATCACGTTCGACGATAATCAGTCAGGTGCCTTTGCCGGGCCGAGCAGCTTCAATCCGGTCACGGGTGAAATCAATACCTCGACTGTCAATGTCGGTACGTCCTGGATCAATAATTATGGCACGACGATCGGAAGCTATTCCTTTCTGACTTATATCCATGAGATCGGTCACGCGCTGGGTCTTGGCCATGCGGGTGAGTATAACGGCACAGCCAGTTATCCGAGAGACGCGACCTTCCTCAACGACAGCCATCAGCTGACGGTGATGTCCTATTTCGGCGTGCGCGAGAACACCTTTATCGATGCCAGCGACGCTTTGCCGATTACGCTGATGATCGCCGATTTCGAGGCGGCGAAGAACCTTTACGGAGACTCCTCTGCCTATTCCGGGAACACGACCTGGGGTGCAGGCTCGAACGTGGGCGGGTATCTGGGACAGATCTCCTCCTACGTGTTCGATGGCGTGCGCCGGGACGGAGATGTCTGGGGTGGCCAGTCCTTTATGCTGACGATCAATGACACCGGGGGCTATGACAAACTCGCCCTGCAGACGGTGAATTTCGATCAGCGGATCGACATGCGGCCCGGGGCGATTTCCGATATGAACGGCCGGGTCGGAAACCTGATCCTGACGCTCGATACGGTCATCGAGGAGGTACGGACCGGGGGCGGTGACGACGAGATCACCGGAAATGGGGCGAACAACCGCATCGTGGCCGGTGGCGGCGATGACGTGGTGAATGGCGGTGGCGGCACGGATACGGCTGTCATCGACGCTCTGCTCGAAGATCTGACCGTGACCGTCGATGGCGATGTCGTGACGATCGTCTCGGCGCTAGGGCGCGACACGTATCGCAGTATCGAGCGGTTCGAATTGCAGGACGGGGTCTTCACTCTGGACGAGCTTTTGAGCGGCGGATTCCTTCCCGGGGCGAGCACCGGAGATGACCGGCTGATCGGAAGCTGGGAAGAAGACCGGATCAGAGGCCTTGAGGGCAACGACTTCATCGACGCCTTGCAGGGCAATGACGAAGTTTACGGCAATGAAGGCAGTGACCGGATCTGGGGTGGCGCCGGGAACGACCGGATCTGGGGCGGCGATGACGATGACCGGATCTATGGCGGCTTTGGACAAGACGACATCAAGGGCAATGCGGGCGAAGACCGCATCTTCGGCGGGGAGAATAACGATATTCTCCACGGCGGAAACGACAACGACATCGTCGAAGGCGGACGCGGCAACGACACGATCTCGGGCGGCGAAGGGGCAGATGCGCTTTATGGCGGATCGGGTCTGGATACGATCAATGGCAATAACGGCGATGACCGGATCTGGGCCGGTGATGGCGGCGATACGGTCAATGGCGGCGATGGGTCCGACAGGATCAATGGCGGTGCCGGTGCCGATACGCTCAATGGCGGTCGCCAGAACGACAGCCTGTTTGGAGGCGTCGGAAATGACGTCATCAACGGGGGCGACGGGAACGATATCCTGAACGGCGAAAGCGGCTTTGATCGGCTCAGCGGTGATGCCGGGAACGATACCATGACCGGCGGGACCGGCCCGGATGTCTTTGTCTTCCAGAGCCTTCGAAGCGGCGAGGTCGACACGATCACCGATTTCCGTACCGGGATCGATGATATCGAGATCGGCCCTGCGAACAGCTTCAGCGATCTGACGATCACAGATGTCACGATCGGCGGCGTCGATGGGGCAGCGGTGGACGTGAACGGCCATCGCATCTTCGTTGAGAATGTAGAGGCGTCGGATCTGACCGCGGGTGATTTTATCCTGTGATCAGTTGATCTGCTGAGTGGCTTTCTTCATCGCCTCTTCGTGATGACGGATGCCCTCGTTGACGTCTGTGAAATAGGTCAGCTTGCCGTCTTCGATGACGGCGGCATGCTGGCAGAGCCGCTTGATCTGGCCAAGGCCGTGCGAGACGACGATCGCGCCGCTGCGTTCCATCCGGTCGAAAAAGACCTGCTCGCTTTTTTCGCGGAAGGATGCATCGCCGACGGCGGTGACTTCATCCACGAGATAGGTGTCGAAATCGATGCCCATGGACACGCCGAAGGCCAGTCGCGCTTTCATGCCGGAGGAATAGCTGCGGACCGGCAGGTGGAAATGCTGGCCCAGCTCTGCGAAGTCGCGCACCGCTTCGACCAGACCGTCGGTATCGACGCCGTAGACGCGGGCGATGAAGCGCACGTTCTGCGCGCCGGTCAGCTCTCCGTGAAAGCTGCCGGCAAAGCCGACGGGCCAGGAGATCTGCCCGGTCGTGGTGACGCGGCCGCTATCGGGGCGCATGGTGCCTGCGATCATCCGCAAAAGGGACGACTTGCCGGCGCCATTGCGGCCCAGAAGGCCGACGACCGTGCGCGAGGGAAAGACGGCGTTGATGTTGTCCGCGACAGTCTTGCGCCTGCCGTTCAGCACATAGGTCTTCGTCAGGTTTTCGAGGCGGACCATGGCGGCGCGGCCTCCGTCACTTTCTGTCGCGGAGCGAGTAGAAGACCAGCGTGAGGATGGCCCAGCCCATGAAAAGGGCGCCAGTGATTAGCGCCAAAATCAGGAAACGCTGCGGATATTGCGAGCTCTCGGCCCGGGTCGGTCCGATATAGCTGGCCAGATAGCGGGATGTCCGAACCGCCTCGGCGCGGGCTGCGTCATAGGCGGCAGAGGCGGACAGCCAGCTGGCTTGCGCGAATTCCTTGTCGACGGCCAGCGCTTCGTATTCGCCTAGAAGCTCGGAATAGGCGTTATCAAGCTCGTTGTCGGATTCCACCAGCCGCCGCTTTTCCGCTTCGATCCGGTCGCTGATGGCATCGATCCGCCGTTCGAGGCTTTGGATCCGCGGGTCGGTGCTGTTGGTCGTGGTCAAAAGCAGGTCGAGCTCGATCTGGGTCGTGACAAGCTGTGTCTGAAGCGTGTTAAGGACGGTCATCTGCCCGACGACATCCGCCTGGGGATCGACGATCTGGGTGCGGGTCTGGAACTGGGTGAAGACCTGGCGCGCTTCCTTGAGCCGGTCGCTGGCGCGCTCCAGATCTTCTGCGGCGTAGCGCGTGGCGTCGTCGCGGGCGATCGCGGACATCTCGTTGATCATGCGGCTGCTCTCGTCGAAGATCGCGGTTGCGATCGCGGTGGCGTCCTCGGGCGAAAAGGCGTGGACGCGGATCTCGATCAGGCCGCTGGAGCTGTCGTAGAACACCTTGACCATGCGCTGCCAGTAATCGGTCATATCCTCGATCTTGGCCCCGTCGGCGAGGCTGAAGACCGGATCTTCCTCGAGGACGTATTTCGCGTTCAGGTCGAGTTTGTCATCGATCAGACGGACCATTTCCTGGCTTTGGATGAACTCGAAGAGGATGTCCGTATCCGAGGAGGACGAACTGCCGGAAAGCTCTGTTATACCGCCCAGAAGCTCTACCGCCGATGGCATATCCTCTTTTTGAACGGCAAATCCGACGGTGGAGGCGTATTGCTCCTTGGCGATCTCGAAGAGGTAGTAGGCCGCCCCTGCAATCGGCAGCAGGACAAGCAGAAGAAAAGAGATGACGGCGCCGTAATGCCGCCGTTTCATCGAGGCGCGGGGCGCCAGTTTCTGCGTCGGCTCAGCCGGAGGCGCAGGCGGGATCGCCTTGAGCGCCGGTTCCTCGAGGGCCTGCAACGCTTTTGGCGGATTGCCGACTTCGACGGCGGCGATCCGCCGCGCTGTGCGCTCTGCCGGCTCGCCGGAGCCCTGATCGCCGGGCGATTGTGATCTCTGCTCTTTCAACTTCGGACCCATCGCTTATGCTGTTTGCGCCTGCTAGACGGTATAGCACCTGCCTATCAAAGGCTGAACGGAAAGACCAACCGCCTCAGATGACGAGTATGCCCCGCTCCCGAGCCGTCCCGCGTTCGTCCTGGCCTGTCAAGTCCGGTCGCACAATCCTGGCATTGATGCTGCGCGAGATGTCGACCACCTACGGTCGGTCATCGCTGGGCTATCTTTGGACCATCCTCGAGCCGGTCGGCGGCATCATGTTGATGACGTTCATTTTTTCGCTGGCCTTCCGGTCGCCGCCGATGGGTACGAACTTTGCCCTTTTCTATGCGTCAGGGATGCTGCCCTATCTGATGTATATGGACATGAGCAACAAGACGGCGGCCGCGATCCGGTATTCCAAGCCGCTGCTCTTTTATCCCGGCGTAACGTTCATAGACGCCCTGCTCGCCCGGTTTCTGCTGACCGCGCTGACACAGATCGCCGTCTTCGTCATCGTGCTGACGAGCATTATCCTCTGGTTCGATCTGCCATCGATCCTTGACTATCCGGCCATCGCCACCGGTCTTGCCATGGCGCTGTTCCTTGGATTGGGGATCGGGACGCTCAATTGTTATCTTTTTTCCATGTCGCCGATGTGGGAAAGGAGCTGGGGCATCCTGAACAGACCGCTTTTCATCATTTCCTGCATCTTCTTTCTGTTCGACACGGTGCCGCAGCCGTTCCGCGATTACCTTTGGTTCAATCCGCTGATCCATTCGATCGGCGCGGTTCGGCAGGGGATCTATCCGACCTATGCTGGCGATTATGTCTCGGTGCTTTATGTCTTTGGCATCGGCGTGATCTGCTTTGTTCTAGGGCTCGTTTTCCTGCGCCACAGCTATCGCGATATCACCAATATGTGACCGGACGGTCAGAAGAGGAAGTCGTCGACGTCGATCTCGTTCGGGTTGATGTCGCGCAGCTTGATCGTCGTATCGCGGCTGATGATCTCGGTGCCGGATGTGCCTTCGACGGTCGTGCTGCGGATGGTCAGGCTGTTGAATTTCTCTTCTGCGGTGCCCCCGGGCGCAAGCAGGGAGATCGTGTCGATCCCCGGTTCGAAATCGCGGATCGTGTCGACCTGCTTACCCTCCCACGGGACGAAGATGAACGTATCGCGCCCGGTTCCGCCGACGATCGTGTCGTTTCCCTTGCCCGAGCTGATCCGGTCGTCGCCCGATCCGCCGTCGAGGTAGTCGTCGCCGTCTTCCCCGCTGAGGAAATCGTTGCCGGCTTCGCCATAGACCGTATCGGCGTGATAGCCCGACCCGATCGAATCGTTGCCGTTTCCGCCATACATGACGTCAAAGCCGTGTCCCCCGCCGAGCATGTCGTCGCCGTCCCCGCCTTCGACGCGGTCGCTTCCGAAACTACCGGCCATGGTATCGTTGCCCTCGCCGCCCAGAACGACGTCCTGCCCCGGGCCGCCCGACGTGACATCGTTGCCGTTGCCCGCATAAAGCCAGTCGTCGCCCGGGCCCGCGCCGATCGTGTCGTTGCCCTCGCCGCCGTAAAGCCGGTCGTTGCCTTCGTCGCCGCCCATATTGTCCCGGCCGTCCCCGCCATAGACGACGTCATCCCCTGAGCCAGCCGAAATCGTATCGTTGCCGCCGCCGCCGTCGAGGTGGTCATTGCCCCCTTGGCCCATGATCTGATCCCGGTCATCGCCGCCCAGAAGACGGTCGTCGCCGTCGCCACCTTGGATCCAGTCACGACCGGCTCCGCCATCGAGGAAGTCGTTGCCGGACGTCCCGTAGAGCTGGTCCCCGCTGTCGGACCCGATGATGTTTTCGATTGAGATGAACGTGTCGTCCGAGGCGCCGCGGCTTGCGTTGGACATGTCGTTAAGGTCGATGGTCACGCTGCGGCTGGTGCCTTCGTAGCTGACCGTGTCGTTGCCTGCCCCGCCCTCGAAGCGGTCGGCCCCGCCGCCGCCGATGAAAAGGTCGTCCCCGTCGCGGCCGCGGAAGATTTCGTTGGCATCGGTGCCGCCGAAACGGTTGTCTGCGTTGTCGCCTTCGAAGATGCGACCGGCCGGAGGGGCCGGGGCCGGTTCGGTCACCGGATTGGGATCGGTATAGGGCGTCGTCTCGGGATCCTCGATCGTGGGGGGCGGATCGATCGGGTCCGGCATTGGCGACCGGTCCTCTTCCGGGGTGACGTCATGGCGGCTTGTCGCAGAGAAGTGTTGCGGGCCGAAGTCCGAGCGGTCGAGGGATGTGCCATCGGCTGTTTCGACGACGATCTGCTCTCCGCCGAATTCGAGGATGACGCCGCCGGGATGGGGGAGGAAGGTGATCTGGTTCAAGGTGTAGAATGGCGCGATCATCGACAGATCGATCCGATCCTCGCTAAGGCGGAAGTCGCGGATGATATCGGTTTGCCCGTCGCGGGTGAAGACGAACGTATCCCGCCCGCCTTGCCCGAAAAGCGTATCGAGCCCGGCTCCGTCGACGACGATGTCATCGCCCGCCCCGAGCGTGGCCGTCCCGCCGCCGTCATCGAGGGCAAGGATATCGTCGGCGGCCGTGCTTCCTGTCCGGGCCTCTGTGCCGGTCAGGGTGCGCCCCTGTTCGGTCAGATCGATGGAGAATTGAGAGATCCCCGCCTCGGCTCCGGAGGCTGTGAAGACCTGCAGGCCATCGGGCGTCTCGATGATCTCGACCGCCGAGACGTTCTGAAGCGATGTGCCCGCATCATCGGCAATCGTGTCGAGATGCATGAGCTGCCCGTCCGGAAGCATGGTGAAGAGCGACAGGCCGTCATCGCCGCCGCCCGCAACGATATAGGCCTTGCCGTCCACCTCGACCGCGTCGAGCGCGGTGATCGTACCGAACCGCGTCTCGAGCATGTCCATGACGTGATCGACCGGCGCCATCTGCCCGTCCGGTTCGATGCGAAGGACGGTGAGGCTGGACGTGGTCGAGGAGGCGGCGAGGATGAAGCTTTCGCTGCCCAGGGTGATGGGTTCGAGGGCGGTCAGCGCGCCGACGGGAAGCTGGTTGCCCGCGCCCAGATCCGCGACGCGGGTCAGGCCGCCATCGGTCCCGATCTGGTATCCGGAGAGGCCATGTTCGGTGCCCGAGCCGACATAGAGAAACGTGCCCGCACCGGTTTCGATCGTCGCCATCGCGGCGATCCCGCTGGAATAGGCGTCGCCCTCGTCGTCCTGATGGCCGCGCGGGATCAGGCTGTCGCCGCGCTTTTCAAAGACCGAGACGCCCTGTCCGGTGGAGCTGGCGACGTAGACATAGGTGGTGCTGCCGATTTGGGCGGCCACCAGCTCTCCGGCATTGGTGTGGTCCGCCGTCGCGTCGAGCTGCACATGCAGGGAGGACATCCCCGTTTGCGATCCTGCCCCGGCGGCCAGATCGGCGGCGGCGTCGACAATGGGTGTCAGGATGCTTTTGTTCGCGCCATCGAGGGTGAGCGCGGTTCGGTCGCCGCCATGGCTGGTGGGGCCGCCTTCCTGAGCGGACAGACCCGTCCCGCTGACATCGAGGGTCGTGGAGAGGCCCGCGCCGAAGTCTTCCACCGTCAGATCAGGCCCTCCGGCGCCAGGCCGTTCGATGAGGGTCGCGACAGTCGCGGGCTCTTGCAGGCCCGGTCCGTCAATCGTTCCGACAAATGAAAATCGTGCCACAATGGCCCCCGCGAGATAAAAGATCGAAGGCTCTTCATATTGGCGCGCGATGCGGTCGTTCCCGCGCGAAAATGTGGCGGAATGAAGGGCTTTGCCGACAAGTCATCTAAACTTTCATCTGTTTCAGCGGCTCAAGGCCGGGTCTGCGGAACGGCCTTTCTCTTTGCCGGCGAGTTGCGATAAGCGGGTCCAAGACCCTCTTTTGAAAGTCATCCCGCCTTGTCCTTCCCTCCTCTCGAAGACTGCCGCATCGCCGTTATCGGTCTGGGTTATGTCGGGCTGCCGCTGGCCGTGGCGTTCGGCGCGCGCTATGCGACGCACGGCTATGATCTGGACCGGAGCCGCATCGACGCGCTCAAGGCCGGAACGGATATCACCGGCGAGGTTGCGCCCGAGGCGCTGCGCGATGCGGGCCAGCTGACCTTCACGGCCGAGGGCGCGGATCTGGCGGAGTGCAATGTCTACGTGATCGCGGTGCCGACGCCGATCGACATCCACCGGCAGCCCGATCTGCATTTCCTGCGGGACGCGTCCGAATTCGTCGGCGGGCTGATCTCGGAGGGCGATGTGGTGATCTTTGAATCGACCGTCTATCCAGGCGCCACCGAGGACGATTGCATCCCGCTGGTCGAAGAGCGGTCGGGCCTGCGTCTGAACGACGGGTTCTTCGCCGGATACAGCCCCGAGCGGATCAATCCCGGCGACCGCGCGCGGCCCTTGACCAAGATCGTCAAGGTGACGTCAGGATCGACGCCCGAGACCGCCGATTTCGTCGATGCGCTTTATGCCAGCGTGATCGAGGCGGGCACGCATAAAGCCTCGAGCATCAAGGTCGCCGAGGCCGCCAAGATCATCGAGAACACCCAGCGGGATGTGAATATCGCGCTGATCAATGAGCTGTCGGTGCTGTTCTCGCATCTGGAGATCGACACGACCGAAGTGCTCGACGCGGCGGCGACCAAGTGGAACTTCAACCGCCTTTCGCCGGGTCTGGTGGGCGGGCACTGTATCGGGGTGGATCCTTATTACCTTGTCCACAAATCGATGGCGGCAGGTCATATCCCCGACATCATCCGCCTGTCGCGCGAGATCAATGACGGGATGGCGCGCCATGCCGTCTCGCGGCTGGTCAAGGCGATGATCCGCAAGGGGCTGCGGATCGGTGGTGCGCGGGTTCTGGTTCTGGGCCTGGCCTTCAAGGAAAACTGCGCGGATCTGCGCAACACCAAGGTCGTGGATCTGCTCGCCTCGCTGGAAAGCTACGGGATGTCCTGCGATGTGCACGATCCGGCCGTTCACCCCGAAGAGGCGGCGCGGCTGATCGGACATGATATGCTGGCCGATGTGCCGGGCGACGGGGCCGCGTATGATGCGGTGATCCTTGCGGTGGCGCATGACGATCTGACGGCACGAGGGGTGGACCGATTGACGGCGGGGCTGCGCGACGGCGGGGTCTTCTTCGACATGAAAGCGGTTTTCGATATCAGCGAAAGCGACCTAAGGCTCTGATCCGGCCCGGGGAAATTTGCCTGCAACGAGAAAGACCATTTGAGCCAGCCACAGACATTAACTAGGATAATCTCCATGTCAGGGAGCGTGGACATGAAAGAGGCTGGCGTAGACGCACTTCGCCAGCGCCTTGAGACGCAGCAGCGCGAGATCGCGCGCCGCGACCGGGAGCTTGGCCTGCTGGCAAAGCGTCTGCACGATCTCGAAGGGGACGATATGCCGGACGCGCAAGGCGGTCCGGTCTCGGCCAGGCTGGTCTTGCGCGAGCATCAGGTTGAACGCCTGCAACGCAAGCGCGGGTGGCGGCATCTGATCGGTCGCGGTCCGGTGGATGCCGAAGCCGAGCGGGTTCGCAAATCCCGGTTCTTCGACGCGGACTGGTATCTGAAGACCTACCCCGATGTCGCGGCGGCGGGGCTCGACCCGGCGCGTCATTATGCAAGCAGCGGCCATTACGAGGGGCGCAGTCCGGGCCCGTCCCTGGATACCCTTCAATACGTTCAGGATCATCCGGAGGCGGGCGCCTCCGCACAGCGGCTTTTGGATCACAAAGAGCGGATCGGTCATGGGGGATGAGGTTTCGGACAAGCTTGAAACCCTTTGGGAGGAAAGCCGTGCGCTGCGCGATCAGGCGGACGATCTTCGCCGCCGCGTGCGGGCCCGGGGCAATGATCTGGCAGAGCTGACCTGCAGCCTCAAGGACAGCTATTCTCCAAGCGTCAAGGCGGACGGGTCCGGCAGCTAACCGTCCAGCTTGGCGCGGATCAGGGCGAGATTCGGCTCGAGCGGTTCGGTTCGGGTGATATTGCCGAGGGCGGGCTTGCTGACGATGTGGTGCCCTCCGATCACCGGAACCGCGAGGGGCGCGTCATGGCGGGTCGCGGCGAGGATGAAATCCCAGTCGATCAGCCGCGTCAGCGCGGGGTCAAAGCCGATCTGCGTGACGGGGCTGGACCGGCGGTGGATGAAGACGTTGAGATCGATGAAATTCTCACGCTCAAGCGCGGCGCGGTCGAAGGGGCGGTAGAGGATGTCGCTCCAGTGATCATCGAGGTTGTGGCGGCAGATCGCGCCATAGGCGCTTTCGCGTTCGGGGGCGCGCATGAGGGCCGCCGCGAGGTATAGGAGGCAGTCGAGGGTCCACAGATTGTCGCTGTCGAGATAGGCGACAAGATCACCGTCGGCTCTTTGCAGGCCTTCGTTGCGGGCCGCCGCCGCGCCTTGGGGCGGGGTTGCAATGACCTCGATCTGGCCTGAGGCGAGCTCGGGTCCGAAGCGGTCCTCGATCAGTTGGGACGTCGCATCGGTGCTGCCATCGTCGATGATGAGGATCCGCTTTGGTGGCAGCGACTGGGCCAGCGCGTAAGAGACCGCGCGTATCAGCGTCTTGGCCCGGTTGCGCGTCGGAAGCACCACGTCGATGGCGGGTGGATCGTGCCGGACCAGATCGAGCGCCCCGGTCCGCGCCGCTTTCGAGCACTCTTCGGGGAATACCGGCTCTGCCGACCGCATCAGGTGATCGAAGGCCCGCCTGCCGTACCAGCGCTCGGTCCGGGATCTCTTTGAGAACAGGTCTCCGAGCCTTGCCGCAGCGCCGGACCGCGTTTTGATCAGGCGATCGGAGTAGTGATCCCGGGCATGCTGCGCCATCTGCCGGTCGAGGTCGCGAACGGTGTTGTCCTGCAAGAGCCGCGTCTCGAGGCGGGCGAGCAGTCGGGCAAGCTCTGGGTGATCCGGTCCCAGCTTTGCCCTGAAGCGAGCGAGCTGCGCGGAAAGGTCGAGATCGGGCTGTTCGCCTTCAAGCGCGGCGGGCCGGTCCAGCGCGGCGGTCAGATCGGCGAGGCGGCGCGCGAGATCGTCGCTCATCGGGCCGGTCAGGCCAGTGTTACGCCGGATTTGCGCAATCCGGCGAGCGCCGCCTCCCGCGATCCGTCGAGATCGATGGACCGGCAGGCCTCCTCGATCACCGTGACGTCATAGCCGAGCGCCGCGGCATCCAACGCGGAGTAGAGCACGCAGAAATCGAAGGCGAGCCCGACTATCGTCAGCGTCTTCAAACCGCGCGTCTGCAGATAGCCGTGTAGCCCTGTCGGCGTCTTGTGATCGTTCTCGAAGAAGGCCGAGTAGCTGTCGATCTGAGGCCGGAACCCCTTGCGGATGATCAGATCGGCGCGATCGGTCTTCAGATCGGGATGGAACGCGGCGCCGCGCGTGCCGCTGATGCAGTGATCGGGCCAGAGGATCTGCTGTCCGTAGGGCATGTCGGTCGTGTCATAGGCCGCCGCGCCGGGATGGTTGGAGGCGAAGGACAGGTGCTCTTCGGGGTGCCAGTCCTGCGTGAGGATCAATGATCCGGCCTCGGCCATAAGCGCGTTGACGCGGCCGACAACCTGATCGCCTTCGGGCACGGCGAGCGCGCCATCGCGGCAGAAATCGTTCTGGACGTCGACAACGATGAGGGTATCGATCATCAGGGATCCTCCTTGCGCCTGTTGGTGTGGGTCCGGGGCGCGTTTGTGTCAACAGGGCTTTGCGCCGGACCCGGTTTGGCGCTAGGAGACGCGCCGATGATCACTGTGGCCGCCCTCTATGCGTTTCTGCCCATCCCGGACCCTGCCGCCACGCGCGCAAGGCTCGCCCGAGCATTCGAACCGCTCGGGCTGCGCGGTACGCTTTTGGTTGCGCCAGAAGGGCTGAACGGGACGATCGCGGGCGCGCGCGAGGCGATCGATGCGGCAAAGGTGCTTTTGAGCGAGATTGCCGGGGCCACGCCTCTTAGCTGGAAGGAAAGCCACGCCGAGGCCATGCCGTTCGGGCGGCTGAAGGTGCGGCTCAAGCGCGAGATCGTGACGATGGGGCAGTCCGATGTCGATCCGCGCGCCAGTGTCGGGCGGCATATCGCGGCGCGGGATTGGAACGAGGTCATCCGCGATCCGGATACGGTCGTGATCGACACGCGCAACGATTACGAGGTGGCCATCGGCAGCTTTGACGGTGCGATCGATCCCGAGACGGCGGCCTTCGGGGATTTTCCCGGCTGGTGGGCCGAGAATGCCGAGCGGTTCGCGGGCAAGCGCGTGGCGATGTTCTGCACTGGCGGGATCCGCTGCGAGAAATCCACGAGCTACCTGATCGGGCAGGGGATCGAGGATGTCGTTCATCTGGAAGGCGGGATCCTGAAATACCTCGAAACGGTGCCGGAAGAGGACAGCCTGTGGCATGGCGGCTGTTTCGTCTTCGATCAGCGCGTGGCGGTGGGCCACGGGCTGGAGCCGACAGGGCATTTGATGTGCTATGGCTGCCGCAAGCCGCTAGAGACCGCCGATACCCGGCATCCCGACTATGAGGAGGGCGTCGCCTGCCATCGCTGCGCCTCTGTCACGAGCGAAGCCGACAAGGCCCGCTACCGCGAGCGGCATATGCAGCGGGTCAGGGCGCGCTAGGGCGGCGCGCCTGCGATGCGCAAGTGACATGCGTTGCGTCAGGACGCAGCCCTGTCCAGCGATTGGATGACGGATTGAACGACGCCCGGGTGTCCGGCAACGAAGGATCCCGAGCTCAATATCTCCTGGTCCGGCCAAAGGGGTAACACCTGGCCTCCGGCTTCCTCGACGATCAGACGGCCCGCGGCAATGTCCCATGGCCCCAGATTGCGTTCCCAATAGGCATCGAGCCGACCGGCGGCCACATAGGCGAGATCGAGGGCGGCCGCGCCCCAGCGTCTGATGCCGGCGGTTTCCGGCATCAAAGCAGCAAGGTCGCGCAGGCAGTGGGGAAGATGCGTGACCCGGCCTCCAGAAGGCACTCCGGTTGCCAGAAGCGCCGATGTCATCGCAGTCTCTTCAGAGACCCGGATCAAGGTGCCGTTCAGGAAGGTGCCCTGGCCCCGCTCGGCCGAGAACGTTTCGCGTTTTACGGGGTCGTGGATGATCGCGGCAAGCGGTGTGTCGCCTTGGTAGAGGGCGATCGAAATGGCCCAATGCGGCAGGCCCTTCAAAAAGTTCGTGGTGCCGTCGAGCGGGTCGACGATCCAGCGCAACCCGTCCACCTTGCTCTGCCGTGCGCCGCTTTCTTCGCCGAGCCAACCATAGCCGGGGAAGGCGCGATCGAGGCGGTTTGCGATCACTCGCTCTGCGTCATGGTCGGCCTCGCTGACAAAGTCACCGGCGGTCTTTTCGGTGATCCGGAGGCCTGCTTGATTCTGCGAGGCGTCCAGAAGCCCTGTCGCGGCCAGGGCGGCTGCCTCTCCCATGATCCGCAGCGTCTCGGGCGCATTGGGCGGCAGACGAACATCATCGGCGGCGGGGTCAGCCATCGTACCGCACGCGATGGCATAGGGTCGATGGATCGGTGAGGATCGTGGCGTAGTCGTTTGCCAGATTAGAAAAGTCGGATTCGGTTGCGATCAGGGCGTCGAGTGCCGGGTCGTCAAGGAGGCTGAGCGCTTTGGTCAGCCGCCGGGCAAATGTCCAGCGCGCGGCGCGATCGGCCGGAATGCGTCCGACCTGGGAGCTGATGATCTTGAGGCGGCGCTGGTGAAAGCGTCCGCCAAGCGGAACGTCGGTTGAGTGTGCTCCGTACCAGCTTGCCTCGACGATCCTCGCCTCGAGCCCGGCAAGGTCGATGGCGGAAGACAGGCCGGCACTCGTTGCGGAGGTGTGGATCACGACGTCAGCATCGCCCGATGCCGTCTCGGGGGTTGCGAAGGCGCAGCCTAGCTGTGCGGCCAAGGCGTGTCGCTGCGGGTTGATGTCGATGAGCGTCACGGTCGTTCCCGGGATCCGGGCCGCCAGATATCCGACCAGAGCGCCCACCACGCCGCATCCCACGACGGCGACGGCATCACCGGGTCCGATACCGGCGTCCCAGGTGATGTTCAGTGCAGTTTCCATATTGGCGGCGAGAATGGCCCGTTCGGCGGGCACCTTCTTTGGCAGGTGGAAGGCTGCCTCGGTCGGTACGGCGAAGCGGGACTGGTGGGGGTAAAGGGCGAAGACGCGCTGACCGGCGTGTTCGGTATTGAGCAGCTCGCCGACCGCCGCATAGCCGTATTTCACGGGGAACGAAAACGCGCCCTCCTGAAACGGCGCCTGCATGGTTTCGTGTTCGCTTTCCGGGATCGACCCAGAAAAGACCAGACGCTCGGTGCCCCGGCTGATGCCGGAATAGAGCGTCCGGATCTGGGCCTCCCCCTCGCGCGGCCGAATGTCCACAGCTCGAAGTTCGGCCTGTCCGGGGGCGGTGATCCAGAGCGCCGATGCTTTGGCCGATATCACAGAATATGCCCGGATTTCAGCGCTTTGATCGAGAGGTAGGCCTGATTGTGCATGGTCTTGCCGACGCGCAGCGGCAAGCGCTCTGTCACGGTGATGCCGCTTTCGGCCAGGGACCGTTCTTTATAGGGGTTATTCGTCAGCAGACGAATGCTGGTGATGCCGAGTTTTTGCAGCACTTCGGCCGCCAGACGGAAATCCCGTTCGTCATCTTCAAAACCAAGCTGGTGGTTGGCCTCGACCGTGTCCAGACCTTTTGATTGAAGGTCATAGACGCGCATCTTGTTTGCCAGCCCGATCCCGCGCCCTTCCTGGTTCAGGTAGACCAGAACGCCTGCCCCTTCCTCGGACATTCTGGCCAGAGAGGCCCGAAGCTGAGGGCCGCAATCGCATTTGAGACTGCCAAGGACATCGCCGGTAAAGCAGGCCGAGTGCAAACGGGTGAGAACCGGTTTGGTGAGGTCGGGGGAGCCGATCTCGATGGCGTAATGCTCTCGCTGGCCGTCGGGGTCCCGGAAGATATGCAATCGGCTGACATCGTGCACCTCCAGCGGAAGCTGTGCGGCGGCGATGGGAGCGAGCACCGGCCGGCTGGCAAGCTCTTCCAGAGCGTCGGTTGCATCGAGGCTCATGAGCGGCAGGCCTGCAAGCGCGGCGCTGTTCCTGGCCAGCATGAAAAGCGCGAAAGCCGGGATCAGCTCTGCCGATTTGACGATGGCAAGCCCCGCCTTGTGAAACGGCATCTCGCCGGCGCGCAGCACATGCAGCGGGCCGACCGCGCCGGAGCCGTGATCGAACTTGGTATCGATGACGCGCTGATACCACGCGAAATCTGCGGCTTCGGGTGGCCGGATGCGGACCGGCCCCGCGCCCAGATTGGCCGCAGCCGCAGCCGTCATGACAGCGCGCGCCCGGCTTGCCGAAATCACAAGGTCCGGCACACCGAAATCCGCTTGCAACGCCGCAAACCGGTCTTCCGTGACGGTTTCCAGCGGCACGAGGAGGGCGGTGCCCGAGCCATCGGTCAGCAGGCAAGGGATGCCCATGGCAAGATCGCCGCGCACCCGGTTCACGCGTTCGGTTCGATTGGGCATCAGGCTTTGACTGGGCATCATGTTCTCTTTTTCTGCTTTGCGCCGCTGTTTGGCAGCGCCTGCCTTTTCGTTGGTTCTAATGCGTACACGGGATAGCGGTGGATCTGTTTGCCGCCAGAACGCAATCGAACAGCACATCGGAGCCCAGGTCGTAGGTATATGTTTCCGGGCGCATCGCCTCGGCGAGTGACGGGACGGGAGTCGTCGAGAGACCCTGGGGACCGGAGCCGATCAGGAGCGGCGCAATCGCGACATGCAGCCGGTGAAGCAGGCCCGCCTCCAGAAATTGCGCGATGGTGATGCCGCCGCCTTCGATGAGGACTTTTTGAAAGCCAAGGCCCCGCAGGGCTTCGGCGATGTCATGGGCCGAAATCCAGCCATGGCGCTTCAAATGGATCACCTCCACATCCTCCGCTCGGGGTGCGTGGCACGCCTGGATGACGATACGGCGCGCGCTTGTGTCTTTTAGAAGCCCGACATCGTTGGGCAGGCGCCCATCGGGATCGATGACGATGCGGGCGGGATTCTCTCCCTCGGCCAGGCGGACGGTCAGTTGCGGGCTATCGTGAAGCGCGGTCTTTACGCCGATCACAACGGCATCCGCGAGCGCGCGCAGACGGTGCAGATGCGCCAGACCGTCCGCGCCCGAGATGTCCTGGGCATCCCCTGAAATGGTTGCAACGCGGCCGTCGAGCGACTGACCGATCTGGGCAAAGAATTGTGGCACTTCGGTCGCGCCGGCCAGAGCGCCATAAAGCTGAAGTGCGTCGCGCTCATCCGGTGACCAGTCGCCGCAGCAGAGACAGGACGTTCCGGATTTCACTGCAAGGATCCTTTTCCATACGGCCTCTGTCACGCTTATCCGCTGCATCTAAATCCCGTTTCCCTTTCCGTTTTTGACCCTGCATCAGGCAAGCAATCGATCAGATAACGTAAGTCTTTGTATCAAAATAGCGAATTTCTGGGCAGATTGGTCAGCGCGGGATGGCCAAGACGTCGGTATGCCCGATTGATGCGGCCGAGGTCGCAAGCCGCGCGCGCCTGTCGTCAAGCCAGACATCCGCCTCTTCGCATCCGATCTCAGCCGCCGCATCTTTGATCCCGAGAAGGAGTTCATCCTGCAGCGCAGCCTGCCCGGGTCCCAGCTGCCACGGGCTGTCACCGATGACCACGTCGAACCCATGCTCCGCAAAGACCCGCCGGGTTTCGCTGGCGGATTGCGGCCCGGTGGCGGGGCCGATCCCTTTGTCGCGCAGCTGATGCGCGTTAAAGGACGAGGTGATCTTGGCATCGTCGGGCAACGACGGCGTCCAGGACATGTGGCCGTTGTAGTTGAGCGCGGCGTAAAGCGGCAGGCCCGCCGCGCGCAGGCGCCTTGCCAGGGCGTCTATCCAACCGAGTGGCATCAGATCCAGCAGCGCAGACGCTGTGACGAGCCCTGCGCCCTCCAGCGGCAGCGCGCCAATATCCCGCAGATCGACGCGGATCTGCTCGGAATTCGGATGACGTTGAGCCGCGACCTCAAGCAAGGTTTCATCGGCATCGAGAAAGCGCCACGCCCCCTCTGGCACGGCGCTGCCGAAAGCGCGTGCGGTCGACCCGGTTCCGCTTCCCAGATCAAGGACGAATTGGCCCGCCCCGGCGCAGGCGGCCGCGCGCGCCAGCAGGGATGGATCGCGTGCGGCGTGATCGGCCGGCTCGCGCAGGTCGAGCCAGTCGTGGGGAAACCCCATCTTAGATATCCGCCTCGTACCAGCCGCGGGCGACATGGCTTTCGTGGAGCGAAACCTTGATCCGGCAGACGCGCCCGCCATCGCCCAGGCCGGTGGTTTTGACGTCGCTGCGAAGCTGCTCCCAGATGTGATGGCAGAGGAATTCGGTCGTCGTGATCTTCCCCTTGAAGGCGGGCACCTCGTCCAGATTGGCGTAGTTGAGCGGCTTGAGCGCGCGGCTCAACGCCTCTGTCGCAAGGCCGATATCGACGACGAGGCCGTTTTCATCGAGATCCTTGGTAAAGAAGGCGGCATCGACCACGAAAGTCGCGCCGTGCATCCCTTGCGCGGGGCCGAATACGGGCGACGGCAGGGAATGGGCGATCATGATGTGGTCACGGACTTCTACAGCAAACATGGGTGTCCTTCGATTTTCTTCAGAGTTGATCTGCCGTTATGGGCAGTTGGATGATTGATTTCCCGCAGGATTAGGGTGTTGTTGCGCCAGACCTATTAGATGGAAACGATGACCTCTGACGCGCGCGATATGGCAGATTTCTCTTGCATCACCTGGAATATCCATCGGTGCCGCGGCAATGACGGGCGGGTCGATCCGGCGCGGACCGCGGCTGTTCTTGCGGGCGACGTGTGGCGCCCGGGGACGGATGCGCTTCTTCTTGTGGAGGCCGATGAGGAATGCCCGCCCCATGCGGGTCTGCTGGATCTCGCTGAGATCGAGCGGATCACGGGGCTTACCTACGTTCACCGCTCGCCGCAGCATCGCTGGGCCGAGCAGAGCCATGGCTTTCTGGGCATAATCCTGTTCCTGCGGGCCGAGATCAAAGTCGATGACATCGCGCTGGTGGACCTGCCCGGTCATTGCCATCGCGGCGCGGTCGTTGCCGAGCTTGAGCGCGCGGGGCAGCGCTTTCGGCTGATCGGAACGCACATGTCTCTGACGCAGGTCTTGCGTCTGGTTCAGTTGCGCACGATCAGCCAGCATATCTTTCGCAAGGACGACATGCCGACGATCCTGGCGGGCGATCTCAACGAATGGCGCCCTTGGGGTGGTCTGGCCTTGTCGCCGAACCTGCTGGGGCAACGCTTTCACGGCCCCGCCAAGGCGACGTTCCCGATCCGGCGGCCGGTCCTGCCCTTGGACAGGGTTCTGGCGACCCCGCCTGCGCGGATCATCGGCACCGAGGTCCTCGACGGGCCCGGCATTCGCATGGCGTCGGACCATCGACCGCTGGCGGCGCAGGTCTCTTTCGGAGGCTAGAGCACGCATCGGATCACACGTCACCGTCGCGCTTGCGCGTCCAGCGATGCAGCCAGACGGGGCTTTGCGGGGTGCCGTCCGCGCCTCGCAAGCTCATGCGGATTTCAGCGGCGTTCAACTCGTGCGGAGCAAAGAGGAACGTGATCCGTGTGCCGTGCCCATCCGGCAGGGCGAAAGCGCTGGCCCCGAGGACCCCGCTTCCCTCCGAGCTTGAGATAACCGGCATCGGATCGTCCAGCACGCGTGCCACATCGATGACGTAGCGGCGATGGCCCGGCCGGTCGTGCTCCTGTCCGCTTCGGCTTTGAAGGATGCGGGGCAACGCGCCGACATCCGGAGGCTCTCGCGTCCATGTCAGGCGATAGGCGAACCGGTATTCCTGACCGGGCTCCAGCGCCGCTTCAGGGCGCCAGAAGGCCACGATGTTGTCGAGGAACTCGTCGTTCGTCGGCAGCTCGACCAACATGACCGCACCGGGCCCCCAAGGCTCCTGCGGTTCGACAAAGGCCGAGGGCCGGTCGTGATAGCGCGCTTCGGTATCCTGGAAATCCTCATAGGTGCGGGCGGTCTGATAAAGACCGAAGCGCTTGGGCGAGATGTCCCCGAAGGCCGATGTCTCGACGGCATTGGAGTTGGCGATGGGCCGCCAGAGAACCTCGCCCGCCCCGTTTTCGATGACGAGAACGTCGCTGTCGTGAACCCGCGGGCGGAAGTCGTCGGAGACGGCCGCCAGCATCGGCCCTTTGAGATACATGGAAGTCAGGGGCGCGACCCCGATCTCGGTGATCCGGGCCCTCGGGAAGAAGGTCGTAACGATGTCGATCTCGGTCTCGGCCCCTGGCCGCAAGGTCAGGTCCAGATGGCCGGTCAGCGACGGGCTGTCGATCATTCCCTCTACCCGCACAGTGTCGCCCTCTGCCGGGTGCAGGCGGACATGGGTGAACCGCGGAAACTCCTCTGGTCCGCCGCCGCCGGTGCCGATAGCCACCGTGCGCGCCGAAAGGCCATAGACCATCGCCTCTCCGATCGCGCGGAAATAGCTCGCCCCCTGCATCACGAGAACCTCGTCCAGACGGTCCGGGGCATTCACCGGATAGCGCAGACGGAATCCGGTGAAGCCTGCGCCCGGGCTGGTATCCGGAACCTCGTCGAAGTAGCGCTCGTCGAAAGAGAAGAGACCGGGGCTGAAAGCAATTTCCTGAATGCCGTCTTCCGTCATCTGATCGACCTTGATCGGATCGGGGAAATAGAGCCCCGGTGGCAACAGATCGAAGGCAAATCTGGCCCCGTGCGGGATCAGGGAGGCCTTTCCGGGCAAAGGGCGAATGCCGCGAAACGCATCATAGCTCAGATCGGCGAAGGGCGGCGCCAGCGGTGTCGTGTTGGGCCGATAGGGGCGCCTCTGCGCGGCACGGGCGAGATCGAGAAGCGAGAGATCGGACTGTGCCGGAGCGGTCGCGGGCAGCGAGGCGGCGGCCAGAAGCGCCGTGGAGCCTAGCAGAAGATGACGCCTGTTCATGTCGGCGCCTCGTTCAGACAGACCTTTGTCCGTTAGACCGAGAGCCCGCACCGTCCCACCTTGCTTTACCACTGACACAGGATCCACTCTCTGGCTTTTCAACTTGGCGAGGGCGCGCAACGGCACGCAAGATTGGGGACAAATACCATCTGGCGTGGTGACTTAGCGCGCGTCTTTCGAAAAGACCGGCCACATGCGCGAGAAAATGCCATCCCGCCGGACCAGGCCATGGAATGCGGCGGCGCCCACATGCATGGCGATCAGCGCAATGATTGCGTAGCCCGCATAATAGTGAACCATCTTGGCAACCTCGGCCAGCGCATCGGAGCGCGGCACAAGGGCAGGCACACCCATGGCATCGAGCGCTTCGATGGGAAAGCCTCCGGCGCGGACCCGGATATAGCCCGAAAGGGGCATGATGAGCAAAAGCGCATAAAGCCCCACATGCGTTGCCCGCGCCGCAAATTCCTGAAGCGCAGGAAGCTCGACAGGCTTGAGATTTGGCGGATTGAGCCAGCGATAGACAAGCCGCACAGCGATCAGGATCAGCAGAACGGTCCCGGTGTTCTTGTGCGCGATGAACATCGTATTTCGGATCCCGCGGCTGATCGTTTCGTTCAGCATCAGAAAACCGACGGGGATCATGCAAAGAACGAGCAGGGCCATCGTCCAGTGAAGCAGCCGCGCTGGCAGTTTGTATCTCGTTGCAAGGTCTTCCATAATCCGAACTCGTTTTTGTTGTGGTTTTGCAATGCTACGCCTGCCCGGACCGTATTATTGCCTGCGACCGAAAAGAAAGGGCGAGATCATAAAAGATTTCTTGAGCAAGGCCTCGGAGGCAGGGCGATCTGGCGCGCCGCGGTCCGGCTCTCTTGCGCCTGTCGCGGCGTTCGGCCTTGCCTCCGGTCTTGGGGCGGGGGCCTTAATCCTTGTTTCGGAGCTGCTCTTTGGTGCGCAAGAGAGCATGCCAAGCATCGGTGCGGCCCTGCTCGCCTATCTCGCCGCGACGGCGTTCAGCGCCTCTGCGATCCACCAGAGCTATCCGCATGCCAAGCTTGGGCTCTGCAATCTCGCCACGCTTGCGCGTCTGGTGATTGTCGGGGTTCTTCTGGTCGCGGTGCTCGAGCGGGCCATGCCGAACGCGGCCTTGCTGGCGTTGGCGATCCTGTCCTTGTGCCTTGACGGAGTGGACGGCTGGCTTGCACGCCGTCAGGGGCTATCGTCGGATTTCGGGGCGCGGTTCGATGTTGAAGTCGATGCGGCCTTTGCCCTCTTGCTCGCCATCTATGCCGCCCTGACCGAAGTGACCGGCGCTTATGTCATTCTGCTGGGCCTGCCGCACTATCTGTTCTGGGCGGCCAAACATCTCTGGCCCTGGCTGGATCGGCCCCTGCCGACCCGGTTCAGTCGCAAGGCGGTTTGCGTGATGCAGATTTCGGCTTTGATCGCACTTTTGGTGCCCCGGTTCGACGGGATGGTGATGGATGCCGTCATTCTGACCGTCGTGGCCGCGCTTGCCTGGTCTTTTGGCCGCGACATCCTGTGGCTCTATCGGGGGCGTGCGTGACCGCCGCGCGGGTCAAAAGGTGGGGGAGGGTCGCTGGCGGCGCGCTGCTGGCTGCGGCGGTTCTGCATCTGGTCCTGATCCAGCCCAACCATCCCGATGCGGTCTCCTGGCGGACGCTGCTGCTTTTCCCTTTGGAGCTGCCTGCCATCCTGCTTGCGCTGATCGCGCTTGTCCCAAGTCGCCTCGGGGTTGGGGTTCGCCTTTGCCTCGTTGCGGTGTTGACGCTTATCGCGGTGTTGAAAGCGGCCGATTTCGCGATGTTTCTGGCCCTTAGTCGCAGCTTTAACCTCGTTGCGGACTTTCCGCTTATCGTCTCGCTCTACCAGCTGACGGTGGGCACGTTCGGCCCCTTGGTTGCGGCCTTGTCGGTTGTCGCGGCGGTGCTTGCCGGTCTGGGGCTCTTTGCGGCGCTCTGGTGGGCCTGCCGCTATTGGGCGCGCCTCGCCGTGCCGGTGCCCGTCGCCTTTGTCTCAGCTCTTGCGGCCACGCTGGTGGCCGCCGTTGCCGTCGTGGAGGTCGGCGACAAGATGGGCAGATGGGACGCGCCCACGTCGATCCCGGGCACGGCGTTCACGGCGCGGATTGGCGTGGAGCGATACCAGAGGATCCGCTCCACGCTGGCCGAACTGCGCGATTTTCGCGCAGCGGCTCAGGATGATCCGTTTGCCCAGCAAACGGGGCTTCTCGATCTGGTGGATCGCGATGTCATCATCGTGTTCGTCGAAAGCTACGGGCGGACCAGCCTCGACACACCGCTCTTTGCCGATCTGCACCGGGAAACGCTTGCGACCGCCCAGACCACGCTGGAGGCAAGGGGGCTGAGCACGGCATCGACCTATCTGATCTCGCCGACCCAGGGCGGTCAAAGCTGGCTTGCCCATTCGAGCTTTGCCAACGGGCTGTGGATCGACAACCAGACGAGCTATCGCGCCGCGCTTAGCAGCGGGCGACAGACGCTCTTTCATCTGGCCGCGCAAGCGGGGTTTGCCACGGCCGCCGTGATGCCGCAGATCACGATGCTCTGGCCCGAATCCGATTTGATGGGGTTTGACACTGTCCTGGCGGCGGCGGACCTTGGCTATGAAGGCGCGGCCTTCAACTGGATCACCATGCCGGATCAGTTCACATTCGCGGCCATGGACCGTCTTCTGCGGAACCCTAGGGCGGGCGGTGATACGCTTTTCATACAGGTGGCCACGGGATCCTCCCACGCGCCGTGGGTGCCGGTGCCGGACGTGATCGATTGGGAGGATCTGGGCGACGGGACTATCTTCAACCCCGTCGTGGCGGCAAGCGATACGCCGCGTGTCGTCTGGCGGGATCATGATCGCGTGCGCGCGCAATACAGGCTGGCCGTCGATTACGCGCTTCAGGCGGTCTTTGCTTATGCCGAGCTTCACGCCGAGGATCCTCCGCTCATGCTGATCATCGGCGATCATCAGGCCGCGGGATTTGTCGCGCTGGACGAACGGCCCCATGTGCCCCTGCATATCGTCGGACCGGCCCATCTTGTGGAGCTGCTCGCGGGCGACGGTTTCTCGGCAGGACTGATCCCCGATGCTCAGACAGAGCCGCGTCCGATGTCGGACATGCGGGCGTATCTGCTGACCGCGTTGACATCGGTCGATGTCAGGGAGGCCGCGCGATGAGCCGCGTCTGGTTCGCCCTGCGCTGCGGCCTAACTATCGCGGTGCTCGCCGTTCTGTGGCATGCGGCGGGCGGCGAGGCTATTGCCGAGACGCTGCTGCAGGCCTCGCCCGTTTGGCTGGCGGTGGCGGTCGCAACCTTGATCCTGCAAACGGCCCTTTCGGCGCAAAGGTGGCGACTGACGGCAGCCCAGCTTGGGCAGACGCTGCCGCGAGGCTATGCGCTGAAGGAATACTTCCTGTCCCAGGCCTTCAACCAGGCCTTGCCCGGCGCCGTCGCGGGGGATGCCGCCCGCGCCGTCCGCGCCCGTGATCAGGGCGGCTTGCTTGTCGCCGGCCAAGCGGTGCTTTTTGAGCGTCTGGCCGGTCAGATCGCCATGTTCCTGACCCTGGCGGTGGCATTCCTGTCGACCTTCCTTGTCGCTGGCGGGCTCGACTGGCCTCCGGCCATGGAGGCCACCTTGCTGACAGTGGTGGGCATCGGCATCGCGGTGCCGTTTGGCCTTTTGGGCGCCCGCCAGCATCGAGGAGAGGTGGGGGTCAAAGCGCCTCGCTGGCTGCGGCCCATGGGTGTGGCCCTGTTCGCCAGCCGTGTCCTTCCGGGGCAAATCCTGTTCGGAGCTGCGATCACGATCTGCAATCTGGCGGCGTTCGGGTTCGCGGCCCGGTCGGTTGGCGTGACCCTCTCTATCATCGAGATTGCAGCGCTGGTGCCCGTGATCCTTTTCGCGATGCTTATCCCGCTGACGGTCAGCGGCTGGGGCGTGCGGGAGGGGGCAGCGGCGCTGCTTCTTCCCATCGCAGGTATCTCCACGTCCGACAGCGTGGCCGCGAGCGTGATGTTCGGGCTGGCCTTGATGATTGCCGTGAGCCCGGGCGCATTGATGGTGATAGCGCGATGACCCGGCCCCGGATCGCCTTTGCCGTTCCCGGCAAGATCACGACGCTGACCGGCGGTACGATCTACGACCGGCGCGTGATCGAGGCTTTGCCGGGGCTTGGCTGCGACGTTCAGCATATCGAACTGCCGGGCAGCTTTCCCGCCCCCCCGCCGGACGACATGGACCGCACGTTTTCTCAGCTCTCCGATGTGCCTCCGGATGTCCCCCTGATCGTGGACGGGCTGGCGTTCGGAGCGCTCGATCCAGAGCGGGTATCGGGGCTTCGCTCCCCGCTTATCCCGCTCGTTCATCATCCGCTGGCAGAAGAAAGCGGACTGACAGAGGCCCGCCGCACCCATCTTTTTGAAACCGAGCGCGCAAATCTCAGCCACGCGCATCACGTGCTGGTCCCCAGCCCGCACACGGCCGAGCTTTTGAGAGATAGGTACGACGTTCACCGCGAGAATATCTCCATCGCCCGGCCCGGAACGGACCGGCCGCGCCTGGCATCCGCTCCCACTGACCCGCCCCTCATCCTGGCCGTGGGCATCCAGCTGCCCCGCAAGGGTCACGACGTGCTGATCAGGGCCTTGTCGCACGTCAAGGACCTGGAGTGGCAGGCTGTCATCGCCGGCGCGCCGCTCGATCCTGCCTTCTCCGGCGACCTGCGCGCCTTGCGGTCCGATACGGGCCTGGAGGCGCGGCTGGACTTGGCGGGGCGGATAGATCGCAACGCGCTGGAGCGGCTCTATGCCAAGGCCTCGGTCTTTGCTTTGGCGACCCGCTACGAAGGATATGGCATCGTCTTTGACGAAGCGCTGTCCTATGGATTGCCGATCGTCTCCTGCGCGGCCGGGGCGGTTCCGGATACCGTGCCCCAGAGCGCAGGTCTGCTGGTGCCGCCTGACGCGCCGGAGGCCTTTGCCGAAGCCTTGCGAACCATGCTGACTGACCTGCCTTTCCGAAGGGGCTGCGCCGATGCGGCACGCGCAGCGGGCAACGCCCTTCCGGGATGGGATGACACCGCGAAGGCCTTCGTCGATGCGTTGGCAGACGTCCTTGTCGTTCAGCCAAGTTGAGGGGCCTGATGTCGAAAATCTCTGCACGCATGACGTCGCGATCTGGCGGGACACGAACGGCCATCGGACGATCGCTTGACGTCTATTATCGCGACACGGCACGCACGGCGCGGATGGACGCGTTGAACGCCGCGTTCGTCCGGACCGGGGATCTGGTCTTTGACATTGGCGCCCATGTCGGAGACCGCACGGGCAGCTTCCTTCGCCTTGGCGCTGATGTCGTGGCGCTCGAGCCGCAGCCGTCCGTCTTTCGAGCGCTGCGTCTCATCCATGGCCGGTCGGAACGCGTAACGTTGCACCGGGCTGCCGCCGGTGCCTGCGAGGGACACCTGAAGCTACAGATCAACAGCGCCAATCCGACGATTTCGACCGCATCGCCAGACCTGATCGCAGCGGCTCGGACGGCCGAGGAATGGCAGGGTCAGATCTGGGACGATGCGACCGAGGTTCCCGTGACGACCCTTGACGCCTTGATCGACCGCCATGGCCTCCCTGATTTCGTCAAGATCGATGTGGAGGGGTATGAGCTGGAGGTGCTGAGCGGCCTTTCGAGCCCGCTGCCCGCTTTGTCGTTCGAATTCACGATCATCCAGCGCGATCTGGCCTATGCCTGTCTGTCCCGCATGGACGCTCTGGCGACGTATCGGTTCAACTTCAGCCTGGGCGAAGACCATCGTCTGACGCTGCCGGCCTGGGTCGATGCGGCGGACCTGAAGGCCGATTTGGCCCGGCTGCCAATGTCTGCCAATTCGGGGGATATCTTTGCGCGCCGCATTTAGACCGAAGGACACCACCCAATCCTTTTGGGAGCAGGTCTTCTTAGCTGCCCGATCGCGACCTTCACCTAGGCCTCTGGCATGCGTGTCGTGCCGCACTCAACTCTATTAGGTCTCGGAAAGACACCTCCGGGAGACGCACAACAATGCCTTGATCGGTTTCGACCGGCGGTTAGGTTCCGCGTTGTGTTTGGCCCCGCTCATATGAAGGTTGTCCTCGGACGGTTCGCCGTACTTTTCGTATTCGTCGTTGCGCTGTGGGTCATCCAGGCCCTCAATTGGGTCACGGGCTACACGCTCAATATCGTCTTTGGCCTCATACCGAGACAGGTCGGCGGGCTTGATGGGATTGTCGGCATGCCCATGCTGCATGGCAGTTTCGCTCACCTCATGGCGAATACTCCTCCGCTGCTGTTGATGGGGGCGCTGCTCGCGGCGACAGCAACTCGAGCGCTGGTTGCTGTCAACGCCATCGTGATCGGGCTTGGAGGCGTATCGGTCTGGCTGCTTGGCAGTCCGGCTATCCATATCGGAGCGTCTGGATTGGTATTCGGATGGTTCGGCTTTCTCATCACACGCGGCCTCGTGGACCGATCTCCTCTCGCGCTTGGGGCCGCGCTCCTCGTTGGGCTGTTCTACGGCTCTATCATCTGGGGCGTGCTTCCAGGCCAACCCGGCGTCTCTTGGGAAGCCCACCTCTTTGGCGCGCTTGCGGGCGCCGTGGCAGCCTTGGTCTTACGCACGCATGTTCACGCTCCGCGAATGCGCGACGTGGATCGGCGGTGACGCCCCTAATTTTCGTCCTCGATGCGCTGGTTGCCGCCATCTGTGATGCGGTAGATATGACGCGACGGGCCGTTGGATAGGACTGGCAGGAGCCGTTTGAGCGGCTCCCGCTATCCGGTGCCTCAGAGAAAGCTGAACATGTCGGCCTCGAGGTCTGTCATGTCCACATTCCGCAAGGTCAGGCTGTCGTCTTCGCTGAACTGGAATGTCACGGCGCTTCCGGTTTGGCCTGCGCCTGCGATGAGCTCTTCGAAGCCTTCGATCCCGTCGATGTCGATCACGACTTGATCTGAAGCGCGGCTGAAGATCCACCAGTCAAACCCGGCATCAAAGTCCTCGATGACATCGGCTCCGCCATTGAAGACGAAGGTATCGACACCCAGGCCACCTCTCATCCGGTCGTCACCGGCCCCGCCGTCCAGCAGGTCATCTCCGACGCCGCCCCTCAACCGGTCATCGCCGCCTCCGCCCAGAAGCACGTCGTCGGACCATCCGCCCTCAAGCAGTTCATCGCCCTCGCCGCCGTCCAGCGTATCCCTGCCCCAACCGCCGTTCAGGCGATCGCTGCCGGTATCACCGCGCAAGTGGTCGTCCCCCCAATTGCCAGTCAGGCGGTCATCGCCCTGACCGCCTGAGATCAGATCATCGCCCGCGCGCCCACTGATCCGGTCGTCCTCCGCGCCGCCGCGCAGCAGATCGTCCCGGAACGTGCCGCGATATCTGTTCTCCGAGGTCGCGGCCTCGTCCGAGGTGGTAAAGTTGAATGTGGACGTATCGCCCTTGCCGATCCCCTCGAAGCCCTGGCCGGCCTCGTCGATGAAGGCTCCGTCCTCGATTTCCACCGCGTAACTTGTATTTGTCTGAAGATGCGAGGGCGGTGTGATCGTCACCGTATCGCCATTGATGCTGACAAGCCGGTCGTCGGTCACGTCGATCTCGATGCGCTCTGCCGTGCCGCGGTTGACCAGCGTGATCCCCCCTTCGCTGGCCTCGATATCTTCGGTGAAGATGAGGGTGAGGGCAGCGTCATTTTCCACATCCCGGCCGTTGTCGGACGGCGTTGCGGATTTCAGGAAAGGGGCCGGGTCTGCATCGAAATCCACTTCTTTTGGCGCATAGACCGACCCGTCTGAGGCATAGCCCAGACGCCCGTCCGAATTGGACCCCCAGGTGAAGACGGCGCCGGTATCGCTGACCGCGATGATCGAGTTCGGACCGGTCTGAATTTCGACGATGGTGACGTCGTCGAGCTCGGCGATCTTGGTGGGCCGAAAGCTGACATCGCTTTCCACCGATGGATCGCCGTCAAGGCCGCCGGTCGGGCCTTCATCGTTCGGCCCCCAGGCATAAACGTCGCCATCGTCCGTCAGGGCCACCGCCCAGCGCGCGCCGCCTTTGACGTCGATCACATTGTCCGGCAGGCCGGTCAGCTCGACCGGTGCGGCAACATCCGCCGGATCGACGGTAAAGGTGCCGTCCCCGTTATCGGTGCCCTGCAGCAACTGGCCTTCGTCGCTTTGACCCCAGCCAAAGACACGACCATCGGACGTCACGGCAAAGGAGGTCTTGCCATCGGAGGTGACGCCCAGGATGTCGTCCGGTAGACCCTCCACCAGCACGGGGTCAATCACGCGGCGATCATCGCTCCCGTCGACCTGATTGTCGGTGTTGCTGCCGAAGGCATAGACCTGCCCGTCAGCGGTCAGCGCCAATGTGTGCGATGTCCCGGAAGAGACGGCAACGACGGTTTTGTCGGCCAGCGCCTCGACCGCAGTCGGAACGAGACGTTCCTCCTGATCGCCGGTCCCCAATTGGCCGTTGGTATTGCTGCCCCAGGCATAGAGTGTCCCGTCCTGAGAGATCGCATAGGACACGCCGTTGCCGTTTTCGATCCCGGTGATCGCCACATCGTCCAGCGCGTCGATCTTGACCGCCGACTGGCGGCTTTCCTCATCGCCCAGACCCAGCGGCCCCCGGTTGCTGAAGCCAAAGGCATAGACGTCTCCATCATCGGTCAGAAACGTCGTGTGCAACATCCCGGCCGAGACGGATGTGATCGCGGCGTCGAACCCGTCGGGCATCCGAACCGCCAAAGGCGCCTTGACGTCGAAACCGATGCTGCCGTTGCCAAGCTGACTCGCGATATTCTCACCGGCGCTGTAAAGCACGCCATCCTTGAGAAAGACCGAGAAGTGGTTTCCGGCGCCCACGGTGCTGGCCGCCATGTCGATCTGGCCAGAGCCATCGAGGTCCTCGATCCGGTAGATCATGTCCGTGGCCGCCCCGGTCAGATCGCTGGAATAGGCGGCGGTGCCGTCAAAACTCAGATCGAAGGGGGCCGAGGTGTCCGCGGCCTGATGAAAGGTAAAGACGGGGCTTGTCGGCGTCGGCAGGCCACTGGCGTTCGTTGCCTCGAAGAAAACGGTTGTTTCCTCCGGCCGGCTTACCGCGCCGTCCCCATCCAGATCGCTCAAAAGCAAAACCTGGTGCGTGCGCTGATCCGCGACCAGAATGTCCGTTGTGCTACGTGTAGATATGCGCCCCATATGGCGACCCCCTCAGAAAAGAGTGAGCGCCTTGCGACAAGCTGGGTACTCTGTTGATTCAGATCCGATGCAGTGCATCACGGCTGTCTTGAGCGATCTGGCCCCGGAAATGAAGCCCCTATCGTCCGAGACGCTGGTCGGCTCTCAAGGCTGCAATAATCGCTGGAGCCCTCTACCCGCTACACGACGCGCCCCTCGCCAATAGGGCTGACGCTGTTCTGCAACTCCAGATGATAGCCGAAGCCGCGCACATTTTGAACGACGACATCCGTGGTCACGGCGCTCAGCTTGCGGCGAAGGTAGGAGATATAGACTTCGACCACATTGGTGTGCGGATCGAAGTCATAGCCCCAGACCTTCTTGAGAAGCTCCATCCGGTCGATGGGGCGGCCGGGATGCTCCATCAGAAAGGTGAGCAGGGCGAACTCTGTCGATGTCAGCGGGATCGGAACGCTGCCGGCTTCGACGGTCTTGCGGATCCGGTCGAGCGTCAGGGGACCATGCCGCAGGACAGGGGCCTGCGCAGGCTCGGTCTTGGCCGTGCGGCGCAGCAGCGCCTCGACCCGGATCGCCATCTCGGCGAATGCGAAGGGTTTGGTCAGATAGTCGTCGGCTCCGGCCTGCAGGCCCTCCACGCGGTCTTCGACCGCATCGCGGGCGGTCAGCATCAGGATCATGATGCCGTCGCCGCTCGCCCGGACGGCCCGGCACAGCTCCACGCCTTCGGCATCGGGCAAGGTGCGGTCGAGGATCAGAAGATCGTAGTTCCCGGTGGCCAGCCTGTCGGTGAGATCGGTTCCTTCATGCATCACATCGACCGCATGTCCCTCAAGCCGGAGCGTATCCACGACCAGCTCGCAGATCTCGGGATCATCCTCGACCAGAAGAATGCGCGTTTCACTCATCGGATATCCCTCATGCGGCCTGAAGAAGCGGGAGGACAAGCCGAACGGTCGCGCCGCCCTTCTTGTGGTTTTCGAGGCTGATATCGCCCTCGTGACGATCGAGGATCCAGCGGGCGATCGACAGGCCAAGCCCGCTGCCGCGCCCGCGCCCTCCGGCGGATTTGTCGCCGCGCCAGAACCGGGCGAAGGCGCGCTCGGCCTCTTGCGCCGCAAAGCCGGGGCCTTCGTCAGAGACGCTGACAACGGCGTGCCGGTCCTCGACTTCCAGCGTGACCCGAACGGAGCTTCCGCCCGGCGCGATGCGGATCGCATTGTCGAGCGGGATCAGAACCGCCTGGCGCAGCCGGTCGGCATCACCGGATACCCGGACGGGTTCGGCGGGCTGGTGCGGCAGGATCGCGATGTCCTTGCGGCGCGACAGCTCGTGAGTATCAAGCAGGACATCGGCAAGGACATCCTGCAGGACGAGCGGCGCGCGTTTGATCGGGATCGCCCCCGCCTCGCTGCGCGCGACGAACATCATGTCATCGACCAGACGGCTCATCTGCTGGGCTTTGGCGTCGATCCGTTCGAGCGCCGCGCGCATCTCCGGCGCTCCCGCATCGGGATCGCGGAGCGTCACTTCCGCCTTGCCGCGCACCACGGTCAGCGGGGTCCGCAATTCGTGGCTGAGATCGGCGAGCACCCGCGCACGTTTCTCGGCAAGATCGGCCTGCTGATCGGCCACATCGCGCAGCTCGGCCGTGCGGGCGGCGACCTCGTCCTCCAGACCCGCCTTCGCCTCAAGAAGCGCCGCCCGCTGGGAGTGGACCTTTTCGGCCATATCGTTGAAGCGGTCGGCCAGGCGCCCCAGCTCGTCATCGCTGGCGACCTCGACCCGGTGGGAGAGATCCCCCTGCGCAACGGCTTCGGTCCCGCGCGAGAGGGCCGCGACAGGACGCAGGACCCCTCTGAAAAGGAAAACCGACAGCACCGTGGCGGTCAGAAGCGTCAGACCGACAAGAACGAAGGAGACGATCCGCAGGCGCGCTCCGAGCGTGTCGATCGCGCCAATCGTCTCGATGACCTCGGCCTGTTCCCGAACGATCCCTTCATCCAGAAGGCGGCCCAACGCGTCGTCGAAGCGATTTTCGACTTCGGTGAAATAGATCTCCTGCGCCTCTGCCCGCCGTCCGGAGGCCAGCGCTTCCGCGATCCTCTCTCTGGAGGTCTCGAGCGAGGTGACGATGCCGCGGATCTCGGCCATGCGGTCAAGCTCGATCTGTTCTTCGGCAATCTCATCGAGATCGCCTTCATCCCGTAGCGCCAGAAGCTCTTTGGATACCGCGGTCTCCATATCGCTCACGGCGCCGAGCAGCCGGTCGCGGGCGGCAAAGACCTCCTCCGTGTCATCCTCGAAAACGAAAAGCTCCGCGATCTGCTCGGCATAGTCGTTGGCCGCGGCGAGCATGGTCTTGATCGTGAGCGTCTGATCGTAGGAGTCGCGCAGCTCTCTCGCAGCGCCATCGTTCAAGCGCAGCATCCCGATTGTCGCCACGGACGCACCGACGGCAATGAGGACAAGCATCCCTTGATTCAGCGCGATCTTGGTTCCGAATGTCAAAGAGTGCTCCAATCAGACCGGGGACGGACGCGTCGGCGCACAAGACCCATACTCCTCCATCTAGAGAGGCGTAAACCTGCGGACGACTGACCGTAAGTTTATGGCTGAATGCCGCCATAAACACCCCTGCTCCTGTTTTCTAAGGGTTTTCTAATGAGCAATCGGACGGAAGGCGTCCTACCTCAATGTCACGAAACGATGACACTGGCTCTTCGGCGGCCCCGGTCGGCGGACATGCCTCACACCCTCGAATGCGAAAGGAGCTCCAAAAATGACGAATGTAGTCCAGGCACGGTCCACGCACCGCCGCGCTCCGCGGATCATGCTCTACTCCCATGATACCCTGGGCTACGGGCATCTGCGCCGAAACCTGCTGATCGCCAGCGCTCTCTCCGAGCTGGAGCCGCGGCCCGAAATCCTGCTGATCGGCGGGATGCGCGAGGCCGGCGCCTTTGCAATGCCGCCCGGTGTCGACTGTGTCACGCTGCCCGCCTATGCCAAGCAAAGCGATGGTAGCTATCAGCCGCGCGAGCTCGGTGGCGATCTGGCCCGCCTGTCCCGGCTGAGGGCGCGCACCATCCGCAGCGCCGCCGAAGGGTTCGACCCCGACCTGCTGATCGTCGACAACGTGCCGCGCGGCGCCCAGTACGAGCTGGACGAGACGCTGGCCCATCTGTCGATGCGCGGCCGGTGCCGGATCGTGCTGGGATTGCGCGACGTCATCGACGCGCCTGCTGTGGTTCGCCGGCAGTGGCTGCGCCAGCGCAACTTCGAAACCGTGCGGCGGTTCTATGACGGCGTCTGGGTCTATGGCGATGCGTCGCTTTACGACGTGCTGTCGGATTGCGGAATGGCCGGCCCGATGGGTCCGCGCGCGCTGCATGTGGGCTATCTGAACCCTGCCGGTCGGCGCGAGACCGCGCAGGCCGAAATCGACCGGATGCTCGTCGCCGGCGCCGATCCGCGTCCTTACGTCTTTTGCGCGGTTGGCGGCGGACGCGATGGCGCCGCCCTGTGCGACGCGTTCGTCAACGCGCCGATGCCTGCGGGACATCGCGGTGTCCTGCTGACCGGCACGCAGATGGCGGAACGCGAGCGCGACCGGATCACGTCCCTGGCCGCCGGGCGCGATGACATGACGGTCCTGCCGTTCCTGCGCGAGCCCTTCACCGCCATGGCCGGCGCGGCACGGCTAATCGGGATGGGCGGCTACAACACCACGATGGAGATGCTTTCAATCGCGCGCCCCGCCCTGATCGTGCCGCGCTGCCGTCCTCGCCGGGAACAGGTGATGCGCACCGAACGGCTGGCCGAACGCGGGCTCGTTTCGATGCTGCTGCCGGACGAGCTGACCTCCGGCGCGCTGGGCCGGTGGCTGTCTGCCCCCGCGCCGCAGCGGGGCGCCCCTGTCGCCATGAACGGGCTGGAGCGTGCTCAGGCGCTGGCCTGCGAATTGTCGGAGGCTGCCATGCGCGGCACCGATCGTCCCGCCACCGTGGCCGCCTGACCTTCTTTCAAGGAGCTTATGCCCATGTCTCTCTCCTCGCCCTCCGGACCGATCGGCTACGTTCTCAAGCGCTACCCCCGCTTTTCCGAGACCTTCGTCGTCAACGAAATCCTCGCCCATGAAGCAGCCGGACAGCCGATCGAGATCTTTGCCCTCCGCTCGGTCGAGGAAACGCATTTCCAGGACCTTCTGGGCCGCGTCCGGGCCCCGGTCACGCGCATTCCCGACCGGTTCAGCGGACCCGAGCCGTTCTGGACCCGGCTTGCGGAGGTTCGCGATGAATTGCCCGCCGCCTGGGAGACGCTGGCGCGCATGGATGCCATTGCCTGCGGGCGCAACGTGGCGCAGGCGCTCGAGCTTGCCTTGCAGATCCGCCGCCGCGGGGTGAGCCATCTGCATGCACATTTCGGAACGGTCGCGACCTCCGTCGCGCGGCTCGCGGCGGCGATGGCGGGGATCGGCTACAGCTTCACCGCGCATGCCAAGGATATCTACTACGACTACGACGAGCCGCAGCATCTCGATGCCAAACTGCAGGATGCCGCATTTTCAGTCACCGTATCGGATTTCAACGTGGCCTACCTGAAAGACACATTCGGAGCAGAGCGGGTCAGCCGGATCTATAACGGGCTCGATCTTGGGCATTTCGCCTATCAGCCGCCCCGGGCCGAGGCGCGCGAGATCATCGCGGTCGGACGTCTGGTGGAGAAGAAGGGGTTTCATATCCTGATCGAGGCCCTTCGTCTGATGGCGGAAGGCGGGCGCCCGGTCTCCTGCCGGATCGTCGGGGCGGGCGAGGAGCGGGAGCATCTCATCTCGCAGATCGAGGATGCCGGGCTGCCGGACCGCGTGACGCTCGACGGGCCGCGCCCGCAATCGGAAGTGATCGAGATGATGCGCCAGGCGGCCGTTCTGGCTTGTCCTTGCGTGGTCGGATCGGACGGCAATCGCGACGGGTTGCCCACCGTTCTGCTCGAGGCGATGGCGCTGGGTCTGCCGGTCGTGACAACCGATGTCGTGGGCATCCCCGAGCTTGTTCGCGACGGCGATACGGGCCTGCTGGTCGCGGAGGGGGATCCGCAGGCTCTAGCCGAAGCGCTGGAGCGGGCCCTCGACGACGGCGATCTGCGCACCGGTCTGTCCCAAAGGGCGCGGGCGCTGATTGAAGAGGAGTTCGATGTCCAGCGCAGCGCGGCGGCCCTGCGCGCGCTCTTTGATCAGGCGATCCTGGAGCGCGCCGACCGGAAGGCGGCCTGATGCGGATCGCTTATGTCTGCAGCGATCCCGGCATTCCCGTCTGGGGCGCCAAGGGCGCCTCGATCCACGTGCAAGAGATGCTGCGGGCCTTGTCGCGGCGTGGCGCGAAGCTGACGGTTCTGACGCCGCGCGATGAAGGCACTCCGCCTGCGGATCTCTCCTGCGTGCAGGTGCAGGCCTTGCCGCCTGCGCCCAAGGGCGATCCGGAGACCCGCGCGCAGCTTTTGCTCAAGGCGAACGAGGCTGTGACCGACGCGCTGAACGCGCTCTCGCCCGATCTCGTCTATGAACGTCACGCGCTTTACGCGCATGGCGCGATGGAATGGGCGGCGCGGCAGGGCCTTCCGTCCGTGCTCGAGGTGAATGCACCGCTTTTGGCTGAAGAGGCTGCCCATCGGCATCTGGCCTTGCCCTCCGAAGCAGAGGCGTCGGTGCGCCGCGCCATGCAGTCCGCGCGACTGGTTTGCGCGGTCTCGCCCCCGGTGGCCGAGCATGCGCGGCAGATGGGGGCGACCGACGCGATCGTCGTTCCCAATGCCGTCGATCCGGAGCGGTTTCCATCTCGGGGACCACGCCCGGCGCGTCCGTTCACGGTGGGCTTTCTGGGATCGCTCAAGCCGTGGCATGGATTGCCGACGCTTATCGAAGCCTTCGCCAGCTTGCGCGCGCAGGTGCCGGAGGCGCGGCTCCTCATTGTCGGCGACGGGCCCGAGCGGAGCGCGATCGAGACGCGGCTGGCAGAGCTTGGCTGTCTCGATGCCTCAGAGATCACGGGGCTCATCCCCGCCGCCGAAGTGCCTGCCGCGCTGTCGCGGATGGATGTCGGCGCGGCGCCCTATGGCGCGTCCGAGCGGTTCTACTTCTCTCCGCTGAAGATCTACGAATACATGGCCGCCAGCTTGCCGGTCGTGACCAGCCGGACCGGCCATCTGGCGGAATTGGTCGCGCATGGCCGCACGGGGCTGATCGTGCCGCCGGAAGACGCGGCGGCGCTGGCAGACGCGCTTGTCGGCCTTGCCACGGATCTTGCCCGCGCGCAGGGCCTAGGCGCGGCGGCGCGTGCGCGTGTGCTGTCAAATCACACTTGGGAAAAGGTCGCGGCCCGCGTCCTGTCCCATCTGCAGGCCTCGGGTCCGCGCGCGGCATGAGCACGGCGCGGATCTCTGGATTGCGGTCCGTGCTGCGGCATTTGGGCCCGTATCTGAAGGGCCACCGCCTGATGCTGGCCGGTGCGGTGATGGCGCTGATCCTGTCGACGGTCATGCGCCTTGCCGAACCCTGGCCGCTGAAGTTCATCATCGATGCTGTCGTGCCCGTCCCGGCGGGCGATACCCCTGCCGCCGCAGGGCTGGATCCGATGTTGCTGCTCGCGCTTTGTGCCGGAGGGCTGCTTGTCGCCGTGCTGCTGCGCGCCGGGTTTCACTATCTCGCGACGGTCGGGTTCGCACTTGTCGGCAACAAGGTCCTTGCGAATGTCCGCAGCGATCTCTTCCGGCATCTGCAATCGCTGTCTTTGGGATTTCACGCAAAGTCGCGGACGGGGGATCTGACGATCCGGCTCGTCAGCGATGTCGGGATGCTCAAGGATACGCTGGTAACAGCCGCCATGCCGCTGATCGCCAACATCCTGATCTTCTGCGGAATGGTGGGCGTGATGCTCTGGCTGGACTGGAGGCTCGCGCTCGTCGCGCTGGCGCCTCTGCCGGTCCTCTGGCTGCTCTCGCGCCTTTTGACGGTGCGGATCCGGGAGGTCAGCCGCACTCAGCGCAAGCGGCAGGGGGCGCTGGCCTCGACCTCGTCCGAGGCGCTTGCCGGCATCCGCTCGGTGCAGGCGCTGGGCCTGGAAGAGCGGACGAACAGCGCCTTTTCCGGGGCCAACGCAAAGGAGATGGCCGCCGGCCTGCGCGGTGCGCGCCTGACAGCAGGGCTGGAGCGGTCGGTGGATGTCCTTGCCGGGCTCGGGCTCGTCGGCGTGCTGTGGTTCGGCACATTGCAAGTGATGTCCGGGCAGATCTCGCCGGGCGATCTGCTGATCTTCGTGAGCTATCTCAAGCACACCTTCCGGCCGGTCCGGGGTTATGCGAAATACGCGGCCCGTCTGGCCAAGGCGCTTGCGGCGGCGGAACGCGTCGTCGATCTGATGGATCAGGACGACGCGGTGCGGGACCGGCCCGGCGCCCGCCCGGCCCCCGTCGACATGCCGGGCCGGCTCACCTTCGACGCTGTTCATTTCGCCCATGAGGAAACCCAGACCGTCTTCGATGGTCTGGATCTCTCTCTCACGCCGGGACAGCGGATCGCCGTCGTCGGCCCTTCCGGCGCGGGCAAATCGACGCTGGCTGCGCTCGCCCTGCGCCTGCACGATCCGCAAGCGGGCCGCGTGGCGCTGGACGGGATCGACTTGCGCGACATCACCTTGTCGAGCTTGCGCGCCAGGATCGCTCTGGTCCCGCAAGAGCCGCTCATCGTCTCGGGCACGATCGCCGAGAACCTTGTGCTGGGCCTCGGACGCGACCCCGCCCAGGATGAGATCGAAGAGGCCGCGCGCCGCGCCTATCTTCACGATTTCATCGAGGGCCTCGAGGACGGCTACGACACCGTACTGGCAGAGCGGGGCGCATCGCTCTCAGGCGGTCAGCGCCAGCGGATGTCGCTTGCGCGCGCGTTTCTGCGGCGCACGCCGATCCTGATCCTCGACGAGCCGACGACCGGCCTCGACAGCGAAAGCGCCGCCGCCGTGACCGAAGCGGTCGAGGCAATCTCCGAAGGGCGCACGACGCTTCTGGTCACCCATGACCTTCTGCTCGCCGCCCGCTGCGACCGCATCGTGACCATCGCGGGCGGCCGGGTCGCAGAGGACGGCGATCTCGAGACGCTCCGCCAGACCGGGGGCTGGTTCGCCCTGAATTTCAGACGCCAAGGCGGCGAGGCCCCCCATGCCCGGGCGATCTGAGATCTCGCCTGCCGATGCAGCGCTCTGCGCGCGCGATCCCGCATTGCCGGGCCTGCCCGGCGTGTTGAACGCCCCCGCCCTGGCCGCCCAAGCGGGGCTGGGCCCCATGCGTCACGCTTATCTGCGCTACAAGCCGGGCACGAGCTGCGTCGCGGGCCTCGTTCCCGAGGATGGAGGGCTCGGCGCATATGCCGCCATGACCTATCCGGCAGAACGGTGGGCAGAGATCCGCGCCCGTCCCAAATGGTCGAGCGGCGAGACACCGGCGATCTTTCTGGACGAGCATCAATGCGCCCTGGTCCCGCTCGCCCTGGAGCGACGATTGAGACCGGCCCGGCTGCTGACCTCTCCAAAGCATCTGGCGCGCTGTCTCGATGCCGTGAACCTGAAAGGCTGCGCGCTGCGGATCCTGCGGTACAAGCCTGGCCGGCGGATCGTCCTTTGTGCTGAAGACCCTGGCGGGCTGCGCGCGGTCCTTAAATTTCATGCAGGCCGGGACGCCTTCGACCACGCAATCGCCGGAGCGCGCCATTCCGCAGCGCTCGGCGGGCCTGCCCTTATCGGCGCTGATCCCGATCATCACGCGGTGGCCGTGGCCTGGATACCGGGTCAGCCGCTCGATGCCTCTCTGTCCAGCCGCGATCACGCTCTGGCCGGTGCCATGCTGGCGGTTTCCCATCACCGGCCGCCTCCCGGACAGCTCCCAATGTGGCAGGCGCCGGACCCCCGGGCCTCCTGCACGATGATCGAGGCTCTTCTGCCGCATCTTTCAGCCGATCTGGACCGGCTCCTGGCCGATCTACCTGACCTGCCACCCGTCGGCGGCGGTCCAGTCCACGGGGATTTTTCAGCCGATCAG
Source organism: uncultured Paracoccaceae bacterium (assembly GCA_947503775.1). Taxonomy (GTDB): domain Bacteria; phylum Pseudomonadota; class Alphaproteobacteria; order Rhodobacterales; family Rhodobacteraceae; genus Aestuariibius. Next base: position 368,600 of record CANNFE010000002.1, read on the forward strand.
GTGATCATCGGCCCCACAGGCGCGACGCTCGTGGACTGGGACCGCGCCGCGCTGGGACCGGCGGCGCGGGATCTTGGAAGCGCGCTTGCCGCTCTTGACCTGGACGCGATCCGGGGCGCGGCCACCGGGGACGCGGCAGAGGCGCTGCTGGACGGCTACGCGTCCGTTTGCGCGCTGCCCGATCGGGCCGAGATTGCCGCCCATCGCAGACACGCCCTTCTGGCACTCGTCGTCGATGGCTTCCGCGGCAGGCGCCGGGCCTGGGATGACGAAGCCGCATCGCTGCTCGCGCTCGCCCTCGGGGACGGTTTGCCACCGCCGCGCCCCGCCCGGCGCATCGCCTCATTGGAGCGCGCGCTCGATGCTGCCGCCATGCAGCCCGCGCTTGCCGCGGCGATGCGCAGCGCCCCGCCGGAGGGACAGATCACGGCCTCGCTGACCCGGCTCAAGCCAGGGCGCCGCGCCATGGTGCGCTACCGGCTGGCGGATGGCCGCGTGCTTTTGGGCAAACTCTCCGCGAAGGGCGCCGATCCGCACACGCCTCGCTTTCAGGAAAGGTTGCGCAAGGCCGGTCTCGATGGCGCGACCGGTATCGGGGTCCCGGCCGTGGTCGCCGCGCTGGACGACCCCCCGATCTGGCTTCAGGACGCGGTGCCCGGTCAGCCGCTCGGCACGGCGCTGGAGGAGACCTCCGACGCGTCAAGGCAGGCGATGCACCGAACGGGCCAGGCTCTCGCGGGCCTGCACGCGACCCGCCCTCAGACCGAGCGGCGATGGACCCACGAGGATGAATTGCAAGTCCTCAAACGCGCGGTCGCGGACGGTCCCTATTCCGATCTCTATCGCAGATCTGCGGCCCTGCTGCGCGGGCTGCCCAAGGCCGAAGAGGTCGGGCTGCACCGGGATTTCTATTTCGATCAGGTCCTTGTCGCACCAGAGGCAATCTGGCTGGTCGATCTGGACCTCTATGCCCGCGGCGACCCGGCGATCGACATCGGAAACTTCCTCGCCCACCTGACCGAACTGGCTCTCCGTGCCGGAAAACCAGCCACGTTCTACGCTTGGTTGGAACAGGCCTTCCTCGATGGATATGCCGGGCGCCGCGCCTTGCCGCCTGCCGCCTCGATCGATGCCCTTCACACCATATCCCTGGCGCGCCACGTGGCCATAGCCCAACGCTTCCCAGAACGCCGACCTGCTATCCCCGCTATCGCAAACCTCTGCCGAGCAGCGCTGCCCGCCGGACCGAAAGCCACGCAGGATCACCAATAAACAGAAGCCAAAGTCGCACCCGGATCAGGATCCCGGGTCGGCAGATTCCATAATGGCGGCGAAGCCATCCGCGCAGGGCTGCGATTGCCCGAAGAAAGAGAGGACAGCTTGAAAGCCGTTAAGGCGTTGGTCCGACCGAGTGCCCGGATGCGGAACAGGTTTGTCTGCCCTGTCGGTCGCGGAAAGGACAGGGCCGCCGTTACGCTTTTGACTTTGGTCCTGGTTTCGCCACCGTCCGTTTCTTGCTTGCGGCGGCATTTGCCGCGTTCTGCGTCTTGGTGGTGGCCGCCACCATCTTTTCGGCAGCCGGGGTCGCACGTTTCGACTTGGCCGTCGGGGCCTCGGTCTTGGCGGGTTTTACGGCAGGCGTCTCTGTCTGCTTGGATGTGGCAGCGGCCTTGGACGTGGCCGTTTTGGGAGCTGCTTTCGGTTTGGGCGCCGCCGGTTTTGCAGCTTTGGCCGCCTGAACCGCGACAGGTTTCGCAGCCGGGGCCTTCGACGTGTTGGCCGCCGGCGGCTTTCGCCTGGCGGGCGCTGCCTTGGCCTTTGCGGCAGGCTTGGACGCGGTCGCGGGCGTGGCAGGAGCGGTCTTGGGCGCAGCTTTCGCTTCGGGCGCTGCGGGCTTGGCCGCGGGGCGGTCCCGGGGCTTCAAAGGCGGCATCTCGGGGCTTTTGGCAGCAGGCCCGGGTGCGGCGGCGGCCTTCTTTTCGGCCAGGCGGCGGGCGGCGGCTTCGATGGCGCGTCCGGCCCCGGCGCGGGTCTCCTCGGTCATTCTGGGATCTCCTCAAATCGATCTGACGCCTTTATATAATCATCAACGCCAGCGTCCTCTCTTTGTTCAGGATCAATTCGACAGAACACCCCCGGGCGCCAGTACGATTTCCGTCGCATTCCGGATCGTCAGAACCGTCCCGGGGAAAAGCCCCGGACGTCCGGCCCGGTCGCCCGAAAAAGCGGCATCGATATCGCGGACCTGGGAAAAGAGGCTGAGCAGGACCGCCGAATTGCCTGCTGCGAAATGATCCGCCGAACCCGGCTCGTTCGACAGATTGATCACCGTGATCGGCAGATCGGCGAGCGGTTCGATATCGCTCAGATTGCCGATGCGGCGCGGCGATCCGTTCAGCCGGGCCGACAGCCGCAGCGCCCGGTCGCGTTGCGAGACGAAGAGAACGAACGGCTCTGGCACCGGATCGACGCGGGCCAGCTGAGAGACAAAGACGTCGGGATCGATATCGGCCGAGATCAGAAGCACCCCGAAGAGCGTCTCCTTCGAGCTGCCCGGCGCGGCGATATCCATCTGGCGCATCGTCTCGACCGAGACCAGCGCGCCCATCGAATGGGCGACCAGAACGATCCGGTCGGCCCCCGCCTCGCGGACCTCCTCGATCAGCGACTGAAGCCCGTCGCGGGCGAAAAGCGCGCTTTCCCGGTCGTGTCCATAGCCGAGGACCCAGCCCTGACTGGGCCAGGCATAGTGGACCGCGACCCCCTCGATCTGAAGATCATGGGCGAGCTGGGCGATCCGAAGCACGCCTTCGTCATAGGTGTTGTTGAAACCATGCACGTAGATGACGGCCTCGCGCTCCCCATCCGGAAAGGCGGCCAGAGCGTCCGCAAGCTCGGCCCGGAATTGCGTCGTCTGCGCGAACCGCTGGCTTTGGGTGACCACGATGTCCTGCATCGGATCGGGATCGCGCTGGTTGAACGGGATCTCTCCCAGACGGCGATTGGGCGGCATCGACAGCGTGACCGAGGCGAAGGACAGGCCGCCTGCGCGATCGGGCGTCGCTTGGGTCGCCGTGACAAGGGGTCGTGTGGTGCCGATAAAGACCTGCTGCTCCGCCCCCAGCGTGGGCCCGGCAAAGGAGGTCAGCGTTGCCCGCGGCGCGCAGGCGGTCAGGCCAATGAAACACAGCAAGGACAGGGCGCGGAACATGGGCGGATCCGAGGCGGGGACGGTCAGGATCTGAGTAGCGGTCCCGCCTTGCGCTGTCGAGGTCCAGTCAGAGGACGTAGCGGCTCAGATCGGTGGAGCGCGACAACTCGCCGAGATGCGCCTCGACGAAGTCGGCATCCACGGCGACCGCATCGCCGGCCCGGTCGGGCGCGATGAAAGAGAGATCCTCGAAGACCCGCTCGAGCACAGTATAAAGCCGCCGCGCGCCGATGTTCTCGACCGCCTCGTTCACCTCGGCCGCGATACGGGCCAAGGCCGCGATGCCGTCTTCGGTGAAGTCGACCGTCACGTCCTCGGTGCCCATCAGGGCGGTGTATTGCCGGGTCAGCGCATTGTCCGTCTCGGTCAGGATGCGGACGAAATCCTGCTCGGTCAGCGCGCGCAGCTCGACCCGGATCGGCAGGCGGCCCTGAAGCTCGGGCAGCAGATCGGACGGTTTGGCGATGTGGAACGCGCCTGACGCGATAAAGAGGATATGGTCCGTCTTGACCGGCCCGTGCTTGGTCGAGACCGTCGTGCCCTCGATCAGCGGCAGCAGATCCCGCTGCACGCCTTCGCGGCTGACATCGCCGCCGCGTGTCTCGGAGCGGACGGCGACCTTGTCGATCTCGTCCAGGAACACGATCCCGTTTTGCTCCACCGCCTCGAGCGCCGCGCGGTTCACCGTCTCGTCGTCGAGCAGCTTGTCCGCCTCTTCCGAGATCAACAGCTCATAGCTCGCCGCGACGGTCAGGCGCTTCTTGACCGTCCGTTGGAAAGCCTTGCCGAAGATATCACCGATATTCATCATCCCCATCTGGCCGGGTTGACCGGGCAACTCGAGCCCCTGCATCGGGTTCGACGTATCGGCGACCTCAAGCTCGATCACCGTGTCGTCCAGCTCGCCCGTCTTGAGTTTCTTGCGAAACATCTCGCGCGTGCCCTCTCGCGCCTGATCGCCCGCGATGGCCTCGATGACGCGTTCCTCGGCGGCGGCATGGGCCTTGGCCTTGACGTCCTCGCGCATATGCTCGCGGGTCTGCAGGATGGCTGTATCGACAAGGTCGCGGACGATCTGCTCCACATCCCGGCCGACATAGCCGACCTCGGTGAACTTGGTTGCCTCGACCTTGATGAAGGGCGCGCGCGCCAGCTTGGCCAGACGGCGGCTGATCTCGGTCTTGCCGACCCCGGTGGGGCCGATCATCAGGATGTTTTTGGGATAGACCTCCTCGCGCAGATCGTCGGGCAGCTGCTTGCGCCGCCAGCGATTGCGCAAAGCCACGGCCACGGCGCGCTTGGCATCCGCCTGCCCGATGATGAAGCGATCCAGCTCGGACACAATTTCGCGGGGAGTGAGGTCTGTCATGAGGGCCTTCGTCTGAATGGATCCGCGACAGATAGGCATGTGGGCAGAAAACGCAACGGGGGGGGGTAGGGGGTGCGGGCCCGCATATAGCGAAGTCAGTCAGCCGCCCGATGATCTGTATCGCATAAAAGGCGAAGGTTGGATCGCAGTGAAGATCGGTAGATCTGTCGAAGCTCACCGGCTCCGAGCAGCGCCCTCCATCAAGCGGGGCTGACGACATGCCCGACGAGGTTTCCGTCGAGGGTATATCTTCGACCGGCAGCCCAGCCACTCTCCCCCAGAACGTTCCGCACCTGATCGCTGCTGACGTACTTATCGGGCGACGACTTGTTGCAGGTGACGATCATCACCTCCTGTCGAAGCTCGGAGTTTTTCGCAAGCCAGGTCCGAAGGTCCAGCTCTGATGAGATTTTCACCCGCTTCAGTTTTGGTATGGTCATGGCGCGCACCCCTCTAAGTTCCACTGCCCATCAATAAGGTGAAACTGACACTGGAGCAAATTTAGCTAAGAGGTCGTGTCCTTCGCCGCCAAGGTATCGAACGCAAGCTGGTCCTCTCTCACCCCACCGGCGGCAGCTTCGCCCTCGGTAGGAACGGCAGCATTCCCATCAGGACACCTCGGATCCTTTCCCAGAAGGCTCCGAGGAGGACGAGGACGATGCCCAGCAGCAGGATGAGCGTGGCGATGCCCATACCTTCCTCGAGCTGGGCGCTGAGGGCCACGACATAGCCGACCGCTGCGATCAGGAAGGAGCGGCGGTCGATCACGATGGCCACGAGAGCGAGCGCTCCAAGGAAGACCACCAGAGCGAGCCGCGCGCCCGGCGCCTCGCTGGTGATGAGCGTCAGCGCCACCGTATTCACGATGGCAGGGGCCGCCACGACATGCAGCCAGAACCCGTTGGAGGCTCGCCGGGTCACGCGGTGCGGGTCGGACATGTCGAACCACATGGCCACAGCGAAGACCCCGACCCCGAAGAGCAGCGTCGCCAGCGCGAAGGGCCCTTCGTTGGAGAGCAGGAAGAGATCCGAAAGCTCGCTCGGATCGCCTGCCTGGACAGCCAGCGCCACGGTGAGCAGGATGAAGATCCCGATGGCCACAAGCGCCAGCGCGAAGGGCACGCGGAAGCGCACCCAGTAGATCAGCAGCGCCCCCGAGGCGAGCGCGAGCGGAACGATCGTACTCGACCAGTCCTGCTGCGCGACCATGAACGGCTCGGCATAGGAGGCCGAAAAGCCCAGCGTCGCGTTCAGCGCCCAAAAGATCGTCAGCGTGATCGCAGGCGCCACCATCCGGCGGCGGCGGATGAAATATTCCGACAGCGCCCAGATAATCCCGGCGGCCACGAGGCTGCGCGCGACGATCAGCGCGAAGACATTGTTGAACCCGGTCAGCGCGGCGGCGGTCGACACGCCCGCCCATCCCGCGGCAAGGATCACGAGGCCGACAACGATGAAGATCTCGTTGAACCCTTTGAACAGCTCGAAAGGCTCCTCGTCGGGGCGGGCAGCGCTCAGATGCCCTTTGCGCTCAGCCGACAGGGTCAGGATCCGGGCGGCCTGCGCCTCGGTGATGGTCCCGGCGGCCACGGCCGCACGCAGATCATCCTTCTCAATCACGATCCGCCCTTCGCGATGGTCTCAACGGTCAGGTTGCCGTTGGTGTAGACGCAGATATCGGCGGCGATCGCCATGGCCTGACGCGCCACCTCCTCGGCCGAGCGATCCCCTTCGATCAGACCGCGTGCGGCGGCGAGCGCGAAATTCCCGCCCGATCCGATGGCGGCGATGCCGTGTTCCGGTTCCAGCACATCGCCCGCCCCGGTGATGACCAGCAGCGCATCGCCGTCGGTGACGATCAGCATCGCCTCGAGTTTTTGCAGGTACTTGTCCGTGCGCCAGTCCTTGGCCAGCTCGACCGAGGCGCGCTGAAGCTGCCCGGGATGCGCCTCCAGCTTGGCCTCCAGCCGCTCGAGCAAGGCAAATGCATCCGCCGTCGAGCCTGCAAAGCCCGCCACGACGTCATGCCCGCCGGGCGACAGTCTGCGGACCTTGCGCGCGGTCCCCTTGATGACCGTCTGGCCAAGGCTGACCTGTCCGTCGCCTGCGACGACGACCTCATCCCCCTTGCGCACCCCGATGATCGTGGTGCCATGCCAGCCGGGAAAATCACTATCCGCCATGGGGCCTCCTTGCCGCGTTCGGTTCCATATGGGCCACCTTGCGCCGGAAATGAAGAAGGCGCCCCGGATGGAGCGCCTTTTGCAGGGGTCAGGTTGTGCTTAGATCGATTCTTCGATCCAGCTTTGCAGCTGCGCCTTGGGCTTGGCGCCGGTCATGTTCGAGACGACATCGCCGCCCTTGAACATGAAGAGCGCGGGAATGCCGCGCACGCCAAGCTGGGCGGGAGAATTCGGGTTCTCGTCGACATTGACCTTCACGATCTTCACCTTGCCGTCCATCTCGGCGGACAGCTCTTCCAGAGCGGGGCCGATCTGTTTGCAGGGGCCGCACCATTCGGCCCAGAAATCGACGACGACGGGAACGTCGGACTGGCGCACTTCGGCGTCGAAGGTTGCATCGGTGACGGCGTGGGTGGCCATATCGGCTCTCCTCAAAGGACTGGGTTCGGATGCGGAAGGTAGGAACGCGGCCGGGTGGGGTCAAGCAGGTGTGGCGGTTCTGAGCGCTTCGGACACAAGATCGTGCGCAAGAGGCATCAATGCGCCCGTCGCGGTCCAGAGGATTGCGGTCTCGATCCGCCTCTCGGGAAAGATCAGGGACAGCGCGGCGGCATAGGCGCCCATCTGGCGCAGCAGACCGTCCGGAACCGCCTCGGGCCGGTCCGGAACGGTGCGGTTCGTCTTGAAATCCACGGCGAGGATCCGGGTCTCCTCAAGGATCAGCCGGTCGATGGCGCCGTGGATCCGCCGCCCGCCAAGCGCCGCCAGAGGAGCCGTGACGGGCACCTCGGCCAGCGTGCTGGGCGCAAAGAGGGGGACCAGCGCGGGATCCTCGAGGACGGCCGCCGCCTCGGCCAGCGCCCGATCGATCTGAGGCTGGGTGCTTTTGCCCGCCAGATAGGCCCGGCTCGCGTCCGGCCAGCGCTCCGGATCGAGCCCCGGCAAGACCTCGAGCAGGCTATGGACCCGCGTGCCGTGGGCCAGCGCCTCGGCCTCGGTCTCTCCCAACGCGCCGGGCAGGGCCTTGGCGCCGCCAAGATCGGACGGGGAGAGCGTCGGATCCCGCCCGGACGCTGGCAGCGCGGGGCGCATCGCGAAATCCGGCAGGCTCGCCTCGGGCATCCGGGCGGGCGGTTCGGCAACCACGTCCCCCGCCGCCCAGTCGGCATGGGTCAGGCGCAGGCCGGCGCCCGTCGGCATCGCAGCCTCGACCGCCCCGACGGCGGGCATCGCATCGGCGACACGGGCGTACCAGCTGGGATCCTTCGCCTCGACCTCGCCGGCCGCGCAGCAGATCAGCCAGCTTTCGGCACGGGTCATCGCGACATAAAGCAGCCGGTTGCGCTCTTCCTCCTGTCTGTCCTTCGCCGCCTCGGCCAGAGTTGCCATCGCGGCGGGGCGGTCCTTCTTGAGCACCGACCACAAGGCCACGCCAGAGGCACCCAAAAGCTCCGGATCGCTTGGCGGTTTGCGTACTGCCATATCCGGCAGGATCACGATCGGCGCCTCGAGCCCCTTTGCCCCATGCACCGTCATCACCCTGAGCTTGCCGCCCTGCGCGCCCATCTCGCGCTTGATTTCGATCTCGTCGCCTTCGAGCCAGCCCAGAAAGCCGGTCAGGCTGGGCACATCCATCGCCTCGTAGGTCAGCGCGAGCGACAGCAGCGCGTCGATGGCATCCTCCGCTTCGCGCCCGAGCCGCGAGAGAAGCCGCGTCCGCCCGCCATGGCGCGTCAGAAGCCGGTCGATCAGATCATAGGGGCGGCGAAAGTCGGCCTCGTTCCGCAGATCGTCCAGGATGGCCATCGTCCGGGGATGGTCGGCCCGCGCGCCCCGAAGCGCGGCCCAAAGCGGCGCGCCTGCCGGGCGGGGATGCGCCAGATCGTAAAGCTGCCCCTCGCTCCACCCGAAGAGCGGCGATTTCAGCGCGCAGGCCAGGGCATAGTCATCCTCGGGCAGGGCCAGAAACGCCAGCACCGCAAGGATATCCTTGACCGCCAGATCCTCGATCACCCGAAGCCGGTCCGCGCCCGCAACATCGATGCCGCGCGCCTTGCAGCTTTGGATCAGCTCGGAGAACAGCGCGCCGGTCCGCCCGCGCACGAGGATCAGGATATCGCCTGCCGTCACAGGGCGGCGCACGACCTCGCCGTTCCGCATCTCGGGCAGCGTCTCTTCCTCGATCATCCGCTCGATCTCAGCGGCAATCGTGCGCGCCAACTGCACCTTGGGATCGCCAGGCGGGATGTAGTCGATGGGATCGGTCCAGTCGGGCTTGTCGTCCTTCTCGGAGACAGGCACCGGCGGCCACAAATCGACGCGGCCCGGCAGATCGGCCTTGAACGCCCTGTGCAGAACGTCCGTGCCTAGCCCGGGCGTACCGCGAAAGACCTCATCGACCAGCCGCAGGGTCGGCACCGCAGAGCGGAAGGAATGATCGAGCGAGCTGATCTCGAGCCGCCTTCCCGCATCGTTCAGACCGCCTTCGAAATGGGCACGCATCCGGTCGAAAGCCCCCGGATCGGCCCCCTGAAACGAGTAGATCGATTGCTTCAGATCGCCGACCACGAAGATCGTCCGCTCCGCATCGACCCGCGCGCCTTCGCCTGCTGTGAATTCCTGCGCGAGGCTGCGGATTACGTCCCATTGCGCGGGACTGGTATCCTGCGCTTCGTCGACAAGGATGTGATCGATCCCGCCATCAAGCCGGAAGAGCACCCATTGCGCGACATCCCGGGCCGTCAGAAGCTGGCGTGCCTTTCGGATCAGATCATCGAAATCGAGCCATCCGCGCCGCTCCTTGGCGGCGGCGAAGGCCCGCAGGAAATCCCGCGCAAACCGGTGAAGCGCCCGGCTGCGGTCAAAGGCCATCAACGCCAGACGCGCCTCGCGCCCCGCCTCGACCCGCTCCATCAGCGGATTGAGCCAGTCCATCAGATCGGGAGCGCCCTCGCGCAGATCCTTTGTCGGGAATGTATTGATCTTGGCCGAGAAGGGGGCCTTGGCGCCCTCTCCAGTCAAAAAGACGCCCTCAAGCACCGCCATATCCGACGCCTCAAGGCGCGGCTTACGGGCAACCGCCTCCAGCTTCGCCGCCGCCTTCTGATCGGTCGATTTCCCCCTCCGGCAGAGATCGCGCAGCGCTCTGAGCTGCCCCGGATCGTCCGCGCCGACCGTCTCCTCGACCAGCCCCTCCGGCGTCGCGACCTCATCGAGACCCAAAGCGCCCCTCAAAGCGGTCTCGATCTCGCCTGCCGGAAAGAGCTCGGCCTTCGACACGATCTGCTGCATCAGGGCGTCGATATCCGCGCCTGTGACCTGCATCATCAGCGCCTCGACGACCTCGGGCGCCTCGACGGCGAGCCGCTCGAGGACGGTCAGCCGCAATTGCCGGGCGCTCCGCTCGTCCATCTCGACAAAGCCCGGGCTTACCCCCGCCTCAAGCGGGAAGCGCCGCAGCAGGGCCGCGCAGAACGAATGGATCGTCTGGATCTTGAGCCCGCCGGGCGTTTCGATCGCGCGCGCAAAGAGCCGCCGCGCCTCGGCGATCCGGTCTGCATCGATCCGGCCCGTGACGCCCAGCTGGCGCAGGCTGGCTTCGAGCGCGGGCCGAGGCAGCATCGCCCACTCGCCCAGACGGCGGAAAAGACGGTTCTGCATCTCGCTGGCAGCGGCCTTGGTATAGGTCAGGCACAGGATCCGCTGCGGCTCTACCCCGTCAAGCAGCAGGCGCGCGACGCGGTCGGTCAGAACCCGCGTCTTGCCCGATCCCGCATTGGCCGCCAGCCAGGTCGAGGCGCGCGGATCGGCGGCGCGGATCTGGCGTTCAGTCGCTTCATCGAGGGGCGGAACGAAGCTCATCCGACCCGCTCCGGCACCGAAAGGTCCGACAGGTCCCACTCGCCAAACCGCGACAGGTGATCGAACTCGCCGCCATAGTCGGTCATCTCCATGGCCCGGCGCGCCGTGTAGCCTTGGGCTTCGTCAGCCCAGCGGGTCATCAACGCGATCAGGCCGTTCCAGACGTCAGCGGGCGACACCTCGTCCAAAGGCGCGTCGACGGTCGCGGGCGGCGTCGCCAGCCCGATATACCGGGCGAAAGCGACCGAACTGCCCGGCGGGACATCCTCGAACGCCCCGCGCTCGATCATTGCCGTCTCAAGCAGAAGTTGCTTGTCGAACGCCTTTTGCTGCGCCGCGCTCGGGGGTTTGCCAGTCTTGTAGTCGTAGATCGCAACCTGCCCGTCGGCCAGCCGGTCGATCCGGTCCGCCCGGGCGGTCAGCGTCATCTCGAGGCCGGGCAGGGCGATCCTCCCGGTCCCCTCCAGCCGGTGCGGCGTGCCCGTTGCCTGCCTCTCCGCCTCGGTGCGGACGATCCACTCTGCCACCCGCGCAAGGCGCGCGCGCCACATCGCGCGGGTCGCGGGCCATGGCGCCTGCGCCGCGAGCGCCTCGTCTGCGATCTGCATCAACGCGGCCTCGGCTTGCCTCCCATCCGCATAGGGCCAGCCCGCCACGAACCGCTCGAGGATCCCGTGGATCACCGTTCCCCGCAGCAGGGCATCGGGGCCGGCATGGAACGGTCCAAGGGGCGAGACCCGCAGGATCCGGCTCGCATAGATCGCATAGGGATCGCGGATCAGCGTCTGAACCCGCGTGACCGACAGCATCTTGGGCCGCGCCTTAAGCGGAGGCCGCGGGGACGGACGCGCGGCCCGCGGCACAGGGTTCACCGGGTCGAGCGCCTCGGCCCAGCCGAGATAGCGCGCGCCCCTCTTGCGCATCGCGGCCAACGCCTCGGGGCCGCCTTGATCCGGCAGTCCCTCCATCAGATTGACCAGCCGGTTCAGCCAGCGCGAGGGCACCGCATCGGCATCGTCAAGCCGCACGGACCGCGTCAGCCACACCTGCGGCGCGCCCGCAGCCTGCTGATAGTCATGCGCCGAAAGCCCAATTCGCCGCTCCGGCAGCAAAAGCCCCGCCTCCTGCCTGAGGGCGCGGTTGAGCCAGGGATCGGGAGCGGGCCGTTCAGGCCAGCTGCCATCGTTGAGCCCGCCAAGGATCACCAGATCTGCCCCCTGAACCCGCGCCTCCAGCGTGCCCCAGATGCGGATGAGGGGATGCGCCCCCTCGCTGCGGCGCACGTCCTCGCGCGCCAGGATCGAGCCGAAGAGCGCATCGTAATCCAGATGGCTCATCTGGCCGCCATGCTGCGCGTTCTCGCGCAGCTCGTCGCACACCGCCTTGGCCTTTTCGCCCGCTGCCTCCAGCCATAGCGCGCCTGCGCCGTCCTCGTCCGGGCCGCGCGCCATCCGTTCGGCCAGCGCCAGATGATCGGCGACATGCGCCTCCAGCGGCCTGTCGCCGAGGCCCGGCGCGGCCTGGGTCAAGGAGAGAACCCAAGTGACCCAGCGCAGCCGCTCGGCCGCATCGGGCCGTGTTTCGGCCCAGTCCCGCAGCTTGCCCGCGTCCGGAAAAGCCAGACCCTCGTTGCGAACAAGAAGCTCAAGCTCCCGCACCCAACGCAGATGATCGCCCCGCCCGGCCGTGCTGCCATGGGCCAACGGATGTTTGAGGCAGATCAGCAGCGCGTCAAACCGCACCGGCTGGACCAGCGCCAGAACATGGCGCAGGACCCGCCCCGGCGGGCTCAGATGAAGCGGCAGCCCCGCGCTGTCATCGGGCACCAGGCGCCACCGGTCGAGCGCTGCCGTCACCTGCCGCGCCAGCGTGCGGTCCGGCGTGATCAGCGCGGCCCGCATACCCTCATCGGCCGCCTCTCGCAGGCGCAGGGCGATGGCCGCCGCCTCGATCCGGGGGCTCGGTGCCTCGAGCAGCGTCATTCCTGCCGCTGCCTCGCGCAGATCGCCCAGCGTGGCACCGTCCCGCATCCACTGATCCGTGACCGGCGCGGGCCTGAGCGACAGCGATACCAGCGCATTACGCCGGGGCGAGGGCGGCGCGGCCCCAGTCCACCGCTCGATCTGCGCGGGTGCCAGATCCAGCGCTGCCATCAGCGCGCGGAACCGGTATTGCGGATGATCCTCTGACGACAAGGCCGTCTCAAGCGTGGCCCAGACCGGATCGGGCAGATCGAAATCGAAGCCCGGCAGGATCACCGCCCCCTGCGGCAGGCGCGCCACCGCCTCCATCAGGAGCGCCGTCGTCCCGCGTGAGCCGGTCGAGCCTGCGATCAGCACCGGATGATCTGGCGGCGCTTCCTGCCAGCGCGCAACCAGCGCTTGCGTCGCGCGTCTTAGCCGCGCCTCGGGATCGGGCGTCTCGCGGCTCTGGGCCAGATAGCGCTCGGCGATCTCGACGAATTTCAGCGCCCGGATCCAGTGATCGGACATGTCGGGCACCTCAAGCGTCCGGATCGCCTCGGGATCGACGCCTTCGCCCTGCATCTCGTCAATCAGCGCCACAAGACTGTCGGCCAGATCAAAGATCTTGTGCCGCCCCGCCAGATCCGGCTCGGCCTCGATCAGCCGCGCGATCAGTTGCGCAACCTCTAGCCGCCGCCGCATGCCGCCGATCGGGGGCGCATCAGTGGCAAGCTCGGGATCGGCGGCCAGATCCGTGACCAGCCGGATGCGCGGCAGCAGCGCCGCCGGGCCGTCGTCAAAGACCTCGCGGATCCGCCGCTGCATCCGCCGCGTGTTCACGAATAGCTCGGCCCGCGCCAGATCCAGCGGGTCCGGCCATCGGTGCCTCAGACCCGCGACCAGCTCCGCCGGGAAATCCACGCCCGGCGGAAGCGCGAAAAGCCGGGCGGCGGATCCAGGGCCGCTCACGACAGGGCCAGCATGGCCTCGGCAACCGCGATCCCATCCGGATGGCCGACATCGCACCAATGGCCGTCATAGACATGACCGAACATCCGCCCCGCGGCGATCATGGGACGCCAGATCTCCCAGATCGAGAAGGCGGTTTCCTCGATCGCGGCCAGACCGTCTGTGCGGATGATCTGCAGGCCGGTATAGATCAGATCGGGCTGTTGAGAGATCCGCCCTTCGCCGTCCAGCGCAAAGCTGCCCGCCCCCCGGTGCCCATGCGCGCGCGCCTGCGGCACCAGCAAAAGCAGCGCCTCCATCCGGCCGGGATCCCATGCGGCGCAAAGCGCCTCGACCGGGTTCGGCCCGTGCCAGACGGCGTCGGAATTCATCGTCAGCACCGGATCCGGTCCCAGCTCGGGCAGCGCATTCCTAAGCCCCCCGCCGGTCTCGAGGATATCGGGCGCCTCGGTGATCGTGACCACGCCGCGCTCTTCGAGGTAAGGCCGCAGCCGCTCGGGCCGGTAATGCAGGTTGGCAACGATATTGACGATCCCCGCCGCCCGGATCGGACCCAGCGCGTGATCGATCAGCGGCAGGCCGGCCACCTCGATCATAGGCTTGGGCTGCGCCTGGGTCAGCGCGCCCATCCGGGTGCCAAAGCCTGCGGCAAAAAGCATGGCGGAGGTGGGCCGCTTCATTCGGCGGCCCCGCCCAGCTGAGGGAAGGCGCGATGGACCAGCGGCCGGATCTCGGCCAGTGCGGGGTGACCCAGCGCATCCTGGAGCCGGACCTGAACGCGCGAGACGAACCGCAGATAGGCGTCGCGTCCATCCCGTTTGGCCAGCCGGTTGAAGACGCCGAGGATCCGAAGGTTGCGTTGCAGGGACAACGCCGAAACCGTGGCGTGAAAGTCCAGCCCGTCGCGCTCCACCCTTTGGGCCATGCGGCTTTGCGCATGGCCAAGCGTATCCCGCCCGATGTCACGGCGGATATCGGTGATCAGCGACACGAAATCGTAAAGGGGATGAGCGATCACGGCATCCTGAAAATCAAGCAGCCCGATCCGTGCCAGACCGCTCTTCCCGTCGCGATAGACAAGGTTCTCGACATGAAAATCCCGCAGGGCCGTCACGTTCGCCGCCGGAGCATGTTCCGTCAAAAGGTGCTCGAGCGCGGCCAGCGCATCCGCCTTCAGCGAGGGATCGTACACCTCGGAGCCCCAGTCGAAGGCGACATCGCAGATCGACGCCGCCTCGCGCGGATCGAAGCGGGCAAGACCCGGCATCCGCGGGCAGCTTTGCAGATGCTCGAGCACATCGATCGCCAGATCGTAAAGCTCGGTCTCGCTGTCCGGCCGGTCCGCGATCCGGCGCGCAAAAAGGCCGTCGCCGAAATCCTCGATCAGCAGAAGGCCCGCCTCCAGATCCGAGCAGTAGATCTCGGGCGGAGAGAGGCCGTTCTCGCGAAGATAGTCCCCGACCGCGATGAAATCGGTGGTCGAGCGCGCGGGCACATTGGCCACATCCATGAGGATCTGCGTCTCGCCCGAGCGTTGCGTCACGCGCGAATAGAGGCGCCCGGACGCATCGCCCGCCATATGAGCTATCCCGGCTCCGGCCCAACCGGCCTCTTCCAGAAAAGCTGTGCGGCGCTGATCGTTATCCAAGGGCATCGGCGAGCCGCTCCTCCCAGGATCCGGTGGGCGCCCGAAAGATCGCGCGGCGCCCGTCCGCTTCGGGGGCCAGATCGACCGTCAGCGCATCCGCCGGGCGGGTCTTTCCAAGCCGATCGGGCCATTCGATCAGGCAGATCTCCTCTCCCATGGCCTCGTCGAGCCCCAGCTCATAGAGCTCGGACAGGTCCGACAGGCGGTAAAGGTCGCAATGCCAGATCCGCGGCGGGGCATCGCCATAGGTCTGCACCAGCGTGAAGGTCGGCGACGGGATGTCTTCGGCCGTGTTCAGCCGCGCGCGGATCACCGCCCGCGCGAAGTGCGTCTTTCCCGCCCCAAGGGGACCTTCGAGGCAAACGGTATCGCCTGCCGACAGATGCGGCGCGACAGAGCGGGCCAGATCGTCGGTCGCCGCATCATCGGGTAGAAAGAGGGGGGGTGAACACCAAGACATGGTGGTCAGCATAGGCCCGCCGCGCGGGCTCGCAAGATCCAATCAAGCGTTCGCGCGGACCGCCATCTGCGGATCGTCCGACCTGATCGCGGCTTGGCTGTCCGCAGCGGGCGGCTCGATCACCGTCGACAGGCGGCGGGAAAAGCTGCACAGCGTGTCGCCGCCGGGCAGCGGGGTGCAGGTCAGCTCCATCGAGCGGCCATCGAGGAGCTGTATCGGCGCGCTCCATTCGCTGCGATCGGCATAGAGGTCGATGAAATCGCGCAGATCCCCCCAGGCCGGTGTCGGCAGGGCCAGATCCTGCATCACACGCGTGGCATCGATCACCGTCGTCTCGGTCAGATGCTCCTCGTCGATGCCGAAAAGCCCGGTGAACGCCGCGTTCGACAGGGTCAGCCGTCCGGTCACCGAAAATACGCAAAGCGCATCGCCCAGCGCATCGATCACCGCCTGGCCCAGATCAATCTGCGACCGGAACCGACGCGTCAGCGAGATTTCGGCGCTGATATCCTCGATCAGAAAGGCCACGGCTCCATCGGGATGGGGCCGGCCCGTGACGCGATAGGTCTGCCCGTTCGGCAGCGTCCAAACCTCGCCATAGGTGCCCGAGACGGCGGCGCTTTCCATCGAGGTGAAAGTCTCGCGCCAGGTGCCGTAATTCTTGGGCTCTGGCAGCATCCGGGCATCGCGCAGACGATCCAGAAACGCCCGCAGGCTGGGGCGGGTCGACAGAAACTCCACCGGCAGATCGGTTAGATCATGAAGCGCCGGGTTGAAGAGAACGAGATGCCGGTCCTTGTCAAAAATGGCCAGCCCTGTCGGCAGGTTGGCGAATGTCTTGGACAGCGTCTGGACAAAGTTGCGCTGGGCCGTCTCGGCCTTGACCAGCGGGCCTGCATCCTCGGCGATAAAGAGCGTCTCGTCGCCGCGATCCAGCGCGACGACATCGAACCAAAGCGGATCGCCCTGGGGCTCTGTCTTCAGCGATACGCGGCGTTGCACCTGGGTTTTCCCGGCGGCCACCATCACCAACTGGTCAAAAAGGACCGGAGGCGGCCAAGCGCCCGCAAATTCCGCGATCCGGTCGGCCAGCTCCAGATAGGCGGCATTGGCCCAGCGGATCGATCCGGTCCGGTCCTGACGCCAGATCAGTTGCGGCGCATCTTCGGCAATGGCCCTGAGCGTCTCGATCTCGCGCGCGGTGGCGGCATCCTGAAACGATCGCAGCGTCTGCTCTCCGTCGTTTTGCAGGATCTCGATCCGGGTCAGCGTGCCCGACCGCTCTGCGATCAGGCCGCGGCAGGGGCCAGCTTCGGCGCAGGCGATATCCAGACGGTGCGCCGGGCCCAGATCGGCGAGCCGCGCGGCCAGATCCAGAAATCTCGGGCTGGCCAGATGCAGAAACCGGTCTAGGTCGGGGCAACTTCGGTCCGACGATCCAAGCAGCGTCCGGGCAGAGGGCGTGGCGTCCACAAGCGCCTCGCCATTGAACAGAAAGACGACCCGATCGGCCGGAGGCGGTTCGAATTCGGCAAGCCGGGCCCGATCCCGCCGCCCCAGAAGTTTCAACCCCAAAAGGATGACAGCCGCCGAAAGAAGGGCCGTCAAAATCGCTAAGCCTATGGCAAGAGGCGTAAGTGCTGCCATCCGTTCACCCTCGAATCCGCCGGCAGTCCCATGCCGACTCAACCAAGAGTCGCTCGCGAAGGTTAAAGGGCCGTTAATGCAGCCAGAAGGGCCCGTCAGGCGATGATCAGGCGGTTCTCACCCAGCACGCCGGCCCCGTCATCCAAGGGGCTTTCGATCGTCTCGCGCGGCCATGTCACCTCGACGATCGCGCCGCGCATTCCGCCCGGGCCGCCCGCGCCTCCATTGGCGAAGACAAGCGTCGCCCCGGATCGTTCCAGAAGCGTCTTCGCGATAAAGAGCCCCAGGCCCATCCCTTCATAGCCGGGCCGCGCCAGACCCCGCTTGCGCCCGACATAAGGATCCCCGATCCGCCCGATGACATGGGGCGGAAAGCCGCGTCCGTCATCGGCGATCCGCAGGGTGATCTCATTGGCGGTCCAGCGGATGTCGACCTCGACGGTCTTGCTCGCGAAATCGACGGCGTTCTGGATCAGGTTGCGCAGACCGTGAATGATCTCGGGCCGCCGTTCGACCGTGGGGTGCCGAAGCCCGCCATCTTCCGAGCGCGAGGTGATGCGCACGGTCTTGCCGCGATCCATATGCGGATCGGCAGCCTCTTTCAGGACCGTCTCGAGCGGCGCGCGGCGCATGTGCAGATCGTCCTTTCCGGCCCGCCCCATCGAGCGCAGGATATCGCGGCACCGATCCGCCTGCTCGCGGATCAACTCGGCATCCTCGCGCAGATCGTCGCTCTCTTTGAGCTCCTCGATCAGCTCCGAGCTTACCAGCTTGATCGTTGCCAAAGGCGTGCCCAGCTCGTGCGCCGCCGCCGCGATCACGCCGCCCAGATCGGTCAGCTTCTGTTCGCGCGCCAGCGCCAGCTGCGTCGCGGTCAGCGCGTCTGACATGTTGCGCATCTCCGAAATGATCCGGTGCGCATAAACCCCGAGGAACACCACCCCGATCACCAGCGCCAGCCAGAAGCCGAAGATGAACAGCGTCGGAATCTCCAGCGCCTCGCCCGACGCGGTCCGGATCGGCACATTGATCCCCGCCACCAGCGTCAGCAGGCCGATGGCGACCAGCCCCAGCAGAACCGTCTGCCTCAGCCGCAGGAATGTCGCCGCAATCGTCACCGGCGCCAGCATCAGGACGGCAAACGGATTGTGCAGACCGCCGGTCAGGAACAGCAGCAGCGTCAGCTGCGCGATGTCGAAAAGCAGCATCATCACCGCTTCGCTGCCGTTCAAGCGCTTGTTCTCGGGATAGACGAAGATCGCGATGAGGTTGCCGATGATCGCGATGCCAACGGCCAGAACGCACCAGCCCAAGGGGATCTGCAGATCGTAGAACCGCCAGGCCACGATGATTGCGGCGCTTTGTCCCACAATGGCGAACCAGCGCAGAATAACGAGCGTGTGCAGACGGATCCAGTTCGCGGGCACCCGCCCGTGCGCGAGGTCGAGCGTAGACGTCATTGCACAAACTTCCTATCTACCGGACAACTCAGATCGGCGATCCTGCCCTTAAAGGTAGCGCCGACCCGCCGCAATGCGACAGCAAGGAGCAATCGTACTCGTGCAGACCAAGACATTCGCCCGTCTCTCCGCCGGTGTCGCGACGATCTTTGTTGCGGGAATGATCACATTTGCCCTGACCCGACCCGCAGATGGCTGCGGCGGCGGACAGATCGCCGGCGGCGATATCGGCGGGCCGTTCACTCTGGTCGACGAGACGGGACAAACCGTGACCGAGGCCGATGTCATCGAAGGCCCGACCCTCATTTACTTCGGCTATACGGCTTGCCCGGATGTCTGTCCCATCGACACGATGCGCAACGCCCAGGCCGTCCAGATCCTCGAGGAGCGCGGCAAGACGGTGCGCCCGGTCTTCATCACCATCGACCCCGAGCGGGACACGCCCGAAGTCGTCGCCGATTTTACCGACAATTTTCACGATGAGATGTTGGGCCTGACGGGGACCATCGATCAGGTCGATGCCGCCGCCAAGGCCTACCGCGTCGTCTATAGCCGCGCCGATGACGATCCCGACTATTATCTGATGAATCACATGACATTCAGCTATCTTGTGGATCAAAGCGGCTTCATCGATTTCTTCCGAAACGACGTCGGACCCGAGGCGATGGCGGACCAGATCGCCTGCCACATCTAGGCGCCCCCATTGGACGAACCGGCATCGGGCCCTAACTTTCCTCGTGAGAACGACAGTTTGACGAGGACAGCCCCATGCCAGATCTTGCCGAGATCGGTGAAGACAAGTCGCTCCTGCTCGTGGACGACGACGAACCCTTTGTGAGGCGTCTCGCAAAGGCGATGGAAAAGCGTGGCTTCGATGTGGAAACCGCTGAAAGCGTCGCCGCCGGCCGGGCCATTTCGACCGCGCGTCCTCCGGCCTATGCGGTGATTGATCTGCGCCTTGTCGACGGCAACGGCCTCGACGTGGTCGAAACCCTGCGCGAGCGACGCCCCGACAGCCGGATCGTGGTGCTCACAGGCTATGGTGCGATCACCACCGCTGTCGCCGCCGTCAAGATGGGAGCGACCGACTACCTTTCGAAACCCGCCGATGCCAATGATGTGGTCAACGCGCTCCTCGCCCCGCAGGGAGAGCTTCCGCCGCCGCCCGAAAACCCGATGAGCGCGGACCGCGTGCGCTGGGAACACATTCAGCGGGTCTACGAGCTGTGCGACCGCAACGTCTCGGAAACCGCGCGGCGTCTTAACATGCACCGCCGGACGCTCCAGCGCATCCTCGCCAAACGCTCTCCCCGTTAAGGCATTGGGTTAGGCCGCGACCGGCGGCTCCTTGGCGCCGGTCATGAACGCCACCGCATCGGACATCGTGTAATCCTTCGGATCGATGACGGTCAGCCGCTTGCCCAAACGGTGCACGTGGATCCGGTCCGCGACCTCGAAGACATGTGGCATGTTATGCGAGATCAGGATGATCGGGATCCCGCGCGACTTCACGTCCTGGATCAGCTCCAGCACCCGGCGGCTTTCCTTCACGCCAAGCGCCGCCGTCGGCTCGTCGAGGATGATGACCTTCGATCCGAAGGCCGCCGCCCTAGCCACCGCCACGCCCTGCCGCTGCCCGCCCGAGAGCGTTTCGACCGCCTGGTTGATGTTCTGGATCGTCATCAGGCCCAGATCGCTCAGTTTCTGGCGGGCCATCTCCTCCATCTTCTTGCGGTCAAGCTGCCGCAGCCATTTGCCGCGAAAGCCCGGCTTGCGCAGCTCACGCCCCATGAACATGTTGTCGGCAATCGACAAAGCAGGCGACATGGCAAGCGTCTGATAAACCGTCTCGATCCCCGCCTCGCGCGCATCGATGGGAGAGGTGAACCGGATCTCTTCTCCCTCCAGCTTGACCGTTCCCGCATCGGGCGTCACCGCGCCGGACACTGCCTTGATCAGCGTCGACTTGCCCGCGCCGTTGTCGCCGATCACCGCCAGGATCTCTCCCGGCATCAGCTCGAAATCGCAATGGTCGAGCGCCGTCACTCGGCCATAGCGCTTGACGAGGCCCTTGCCTTCCAGAACCGGGGTCATGCCGCCACCTTCCGGATCCACTGATCGACCGCGACCGCCGCGATGATGAGAACCCCGATCAGAAGGAAGGTCCACTGCGCATCCGCTCCCAGAAGGCGCAGCCCCAACGTGAAGACCCCCACGATCAGCGCTCCGAAGAACGTGCCCAGGATCGATCCGCGCCCACCAAAGAGCGAGATCCCCCCGATCACCACCGCGGTGATGCTCTCAATGTTCAAAAGCTGCCCCGATGTGGGAGAGACCGACCCGATCCGACCGATCAGGGCCCATCCGGCAAAGGCGCAGATCAACCCGGCCAGAGCATAGACGGAGATCAGTGTGGCCTTGACGTTCACGCCTGACAGCTCCGCCGCCTCCGGATCGTCGCCCACCGCATAGACATGCCGCCCCCAGGCCGTGTGCTTGAGAACATAGGCCAGCACCAGCACCAGCAGCACCATGAAGACGACCCCGAAGGTAAAGACAGCCCCGCCTATGTTGAACTTCGCGCCCAGAAGCTGCAGCAACGGCGCGTCTGATGCGATCTCCTGACTGCGGATCGTCTCGTTCGCGGAATAAAGGAAGTTCGCCGCCAAAACGATCTGCCACATGCCCAAAGTCACGATGAACGGCGGCAGTTTCATCACCGCGACGAGCCAGCCGTTGAGATACCCGATGGCCGTCCCCGCCATCAGCCCGCAGGCGACGGCGACGCTCGGCGGCAGGCCATAGCGAAATGTGAACTGCCCCATCACGACCGAGCTGATGACGGCGATGGCGCCCACACTCAGATCGATCCCGGCGGTTAGGATCACAAGGCTTTGCGCCGCCGCCACGATCCCCACGATCTGCACCTGTTGCAGGATCAGCGTCAGCGCGAAGGGAGAGAAGAACCGGCTGCCCAGAAGTAGCCCGAAGACGATGATCGCCGCAACCAGAACGATCATCGGCACCAGCGCCGGGGTCGTATGAAGCGCGTGATGAAACTTTCCGATCAGCCCTTTGTCGTCCTCATCGAAGGCCGCGACATCGGACGAGGCTCCCGAGGCTGCACTTTCATAATCGTCCGTGCCTGACATCTCGCATCTCCCTCCCCGGATCGCGGGACCCGCCTCAGCCGGTCCCGCTTTGGTCGGCGGAGCCTACCCCGCCGGCCCTTGGCCTAGCCCCAGCAGAGCTCCATACCCTCGTCGGTATCGATGCTCTCGACCCCGTCCACCGGCTGATCGGTCACAAGCGCGACGCCGGTATCGAAGAAATCCTTACCGTCGGTCGCCTCGGGCTTGGTGCCGTCTGCGGCCCAAGCGGCAATCGCCTCGATCCCTTTGGAGGCCATCAGCAGCGGATATTGCTGCGACGTCGCCCCGATCACACCGTCTTTGATGTTCTGCACACCGGGGCACCCACCGTCGACCGAGACGATCAGAACGTCGTTCTCCCGCCCGATGGCGCGCAGCGCCTCATAGGCGCCAGCGGCGGCAGGCTCGTTGATCGTATAGACAACGTTGATCTCGGGATCCTGCGCCAGCAGGTTCTCCATGGCGCGGCGTCCGCCTTCCTCGTTGCCCTGCGTGACGTCATTGCCCACGATCCGGGGATCGTCCTCATCACCCCAGCGATCGGGATCGCCCAACTCGATGCCAAAGCCCTGCAGGAAGCCCTGATCGCGCAGAACGCCCACGGTCGGCTGGCTCACCGCAAGATCGAGCATCGCGATCTTGGCGTTCTCCGCCTCATCCCCCAAAGCGGCGACGGCCCATTGTCCGATCAGCTCTCCAGCCAGGAAATTGTCCGTGGCAAAGGTCATATCCGCCGCATCGATGGGATTGAGCGGCGTATCGAGCGCGATCACCAGCAGCCCCGCATCCCGCGCCTGCTGCACGGCGGGCACGATGGACGAGGTGTCCGAGGCCGTCAGCAGGATCCCCTTGGCGCCGTTGGCGATGCAGGTCTCGATCGCGGCGACCTGCGTTTCGTGATCCCCGTCGACCTTGCCGGCATAGGTGTTGAGCGCGACGCCCAGCTCCTCGGCCTTGGCCAGCGCGCCTTCGCGCATCTTCACGAAAAAGGGGTTGGTGTCGGTCTTGGTGATCAGACAGGCCGAGACTTCGTGACCTTCCGCCTGTGCCATGCCGCCCAAAGCCGTCAGAGCGAGAGCCCCGGCAAATAACGTCTTCATTATAGTCCTCCCTGGCGTTTGACGTATCAAACTCATGCCGCCCTGTTCCGGGCGTGCTGACACCTAACCAGATTTTTTAACGCAGGGTAAACACATAAAGGACCCAGAACCGCGAGGATCAGCCGATCGCCACAGGACAGAATTTTCTAGAAAATTCTGACGCCAGATCCTTCCAGAAGGATCTGTTTTCCAAAATCTTCGTCGAAGATTTTGCCCGCCCGGACCCGAATGCGCTCAGATCCGCTCGATCTCCAGATACCCGACCGAAGGGCTGAGCCACTGGCGCGATTTGCGCACGACGCCCTGGGCATCGATCCAGTAATCGTTGGTGAAACTGTCCCGTTCGTCCGAACAGCTCTCGGTGATCCGCGCTGTCTGATACTGGATCTCGTAGATCACGACCGGCTCCCGCACCGGCGCGCTCAGCGTGCAGGTGAACCGCCGCTGCTCGATCCGGTCCTCGCCCGTCAGATAATCATGCACCCGCACCGCCTGGCCGGTCGTGCCCAGCGCCTGCCGCACGGCCAGAGTATCGGCGCCCATCAGATCGCCGCCCAGACCGCGCGTGGATTTCAGGAACCCGGTCTCGAAGGTCAGGCTGATCCCGTCGCTGGTCACGAAAGTCCGCCCGTTCGGCGTCGCGATCAGCTCTCCCATCAGGGCCGAGACCTCGCGCTCTTCGATATAGACGACGATCGCTGTGCCTTCGACCGGCCTCAACGCCTCGCGCGTCAGGCCCGGCCTCAGATCGACCGCCTGACCTCGTCCGGTCAGCCCCTGAAACAGCGTCGTTCCGACATCCACGAATAGTGGCCGGTCGCCGGTATCGCAGCCCGACAGCATCAGCGCAGCCAGCCCGGCCACGACAGAGCGTGCAAATCCTAGCGCCAAAACCGCCCCCAATCCTCTGACAGGTCGGGGTTCTGCCCGCCCTTGACCGTATCATAAAGTCGCCCGCCGACCCGCACCCGCTGCCCGCCATCGCGCGTCAGCGAGCTGAGGTTCGTCGACACCGTGCGCCGCGAGGGCGTTCCGAGGAACCAGTCGACCGGAATCGAGATCCGGATTCCCTTGTCGAACGAGCCTTCGCCGAAATCCTCTTCGGTCGCATCGGTCAGCGTGAAGTAGCCCCCGACCCGGAACCCGTTGTCGAATTCCCGGTCCAGCGAGACCGTCGCCCCGGTATCCCCGGCCAGATAGCGGCCCACATCGACCTGTCCCATGAAGCCGTTATCGAAGTCGTAATAGGCGCTCACATGGCCTGTCACGACATCGTAATCCTGAAAGCCGAAGCCCTGCTCGAATTCGCGCTGCTGCACCGCATTCACCTCGACGCCCAAGGCAAGGCGGCTGTTGACCGGCGACCAGAGAAGTTCCGAGGAGACACCGCCGAACATCCGTTCCAAATAGCCTGCCGTTACGCGGCCAAAGACCTCCTGGCCCGGCTTGAAATAGTAGGCCAGCGTCAGATCCTTCAGCGTGACCGTGTCGACTTCGTTGTAGAAACCGACATTGGTCCGCACCGGCTCCAGCCCCGAAGCGCGGATAGGATCGCCCTCTTCCAGATTGCCGCCCAGCGATTGGCGGATCGCGCCAGATACGATCAGGTTCGGCCGGATCGCATAGGAGGAGGACAGCTCCACCCCCAGCCCCGCGCGCAACGGCTCGGAGGCGTCAAATGCGCTCAGATCCAGATCGGGCGCGATATTCCAGGAAAAGCGCGGGATCTCGTAGACCTCGCGCGGCGCCAGAGCAGGCGCGGCAGCAGCGGGCCCGATCACCGACCGGTCGTAGGAGAGCTGCGTTGCACCAGGCCGGTTCTCCAGCCGCTCCATATCGCTGCGCCGGATCTGGACGGAGGAGACGGGCAGGCCCCTCTCGACCGGCTCGAGGATGAACAGCTCGTATTCCGACGGCAAACCGTGGGTTAGGATCCGCGCGATCCGGCCCATGCCTTGTGGATAGGACCGGAAATCGTCGTTGACGTAGCGCACCCGAACCTGCCGGTCGCCGAAGACCAGCGAGACCAGCGTCATGCCCTCGCCCTTCATGGCCTGACCGATCTCGCCTGTGATCGTCTCGCGTCCGGCAGCGGTCGAGGGATCTTCCCAGCTTTCGGAGGCCAGCACATCCTGCGTGCGCACCAGAACCGGAAGCGGCGCGATATCCTGCCCGCCCACGGTCTCGCGGCTCTTGGGGTCGAGGATAAGCGTTCCGCTGATCCCCAGCTCCTCGCCGTATAGGTAGGACACCCCCAGCTCGAATTCCTTGCGCGGCCGGTAGGTCAGCCCGAAATTCACCGGAGAGGACGGCTCGAACGTGCCCAGCGCGTCCTCACGCGTATAGGCGTCGCTCGAATACTCGGCCTTGAAGGTCAGCGTATCGGTCAGCTTGACCGACACCCCGCCAAACGGCGCGGCATCCCCGCGAAAAAGCACATCGTCGTTGACCGTCCCGCCTTCGCCGAAATCGATCTCGGGCCGCACTTCGAACCGCTCGTCGATCGCGCCCAGCGGATTTTCGAACCCGCCCTGCGAGCCCAGACGCCCCCAGCCCAGACCGCCGGTGACGGCGACACGCCCGCCGAAGGTCTTGGTCGCGACCACGTATTCGCCGCTAAGCAGGCCGGTGCCCAGAAAATCCTGCAAACCCACGGCGACCGCAGGCAGATAGCGGCTTTCATCCAGAACCCGAACCCTCAGATCGAAGCTGCGGTCATAGGTTTCGTCTTCCCCGGGGCCGAAGAACTCGTCGATCCGCGAATAGCGGAAGCTGCCCGAAATCCGCGGTGTGACCTGGAAGGTGAGCGTCGTCCGCCGCTGATCCAGCACCACGCCATAGGTCAGTGCAAGCTCTCCGTCGGGCGCGCTTTGCGCCGTGGGCATCTCGATCAGGCCGGGCGTGCCGTAAAGCGTGTAGGTCGGACTCTGCTCCTGCGCGAGGGCTGGAGCGCCCAGAACAAGGGCGAGCGCGGTGGATCTCAGACCGGGGAAGCGGGGGAAATGGGGCATCGCGGTCTCGGCTCCAGCAAACAGTCAACCCTACCTAGACGGATTGTCCAAGCAATGGAAAGCCCGACCTCCGGCGGGCTTGTGCCGATTGTGGCGCGCCCGCCACCTCTCGTCCGGTCCCCGAGGGCCGGACCAAACCGAAAGCTAATCCATGACATATCCGCTCCCGGGTAAGGGATACCTGACTGGTGCGGTCCGGCGCGCCGCGTAAACTGGCGCTGGGTAGTGAGTGAGGATGTATCGTCTTAGCGAGTGAGGGGGTTCGAGTGATGAAGAAGATGACGCTCAAGGAGGCCGCCGAGCTTGCCGCGGCCTCCTATGATCCGGAACACGCGGCGGCGACGCGGGACCGGATCGCGGTCACGCATAACGAAGACGACGTGCAGGCCTATCTACTGGACGACAACGTTCTGCTGATTCCCGGCAGCAATTCCGTCGCCGATTACCTCAAGTATAACCTGCGGATGATGCGGCTTTTCCAGCGGCAGCTTCGGGTGCAGATCCCGGGAACCGCGCCGGGGGCAAGCGGCGCAATCTGGCATCAGGGATTTCTGGCCCATGCCAAATCGATCTACGACAAATTCAACGGCCAGCGCCCCGATTTCATCATTGGCCATTCGCTCGGCGGCGCCTCTGCCCAGATCCTGTCGATGAGCTGGAATGTCCCTGCCGTCGCCTTCGCCGCGCCCCGGCCCCTGCGCAGCGCGGTGCCCGTCCCAAACGAAGGCAAATGCCTGACCGTCTGCGACAGCCGTGACTGGGTGACGGACCTGCCGCCCGGGCGCTTCCGGCATCTGCATCAGGCCCAGCGGCTGAACCTCTCGGGCGGCTACGCCTTCCAGCACCCGATGAAGCACTACAAGATGCTGATCGACCCCGGCATCCGCGCCCGCGCCCTGCCGATGGTGTGGCCGATCATCGGCTAAGGTCCGGACGCCGTCCCTTGCGGATCCCGATGCCGTCGCGCAGGCTCGCGCCGGACCGGACAGGAGCCAAAGCGATGACCTACACCCTTTACGGCACGGCCAAAAGCAGGGCGATGCGCGTCATCTGGTGCCTGAACGAGCTGGACCAGCCGTTCGACCATATCCCCTGCGGCCCCCGCGCCAAGGAGATCCAGGCCCTGACCCCGTCCGGCAAGATCCCCGTCCTTCAGGTGGACGACACAACCCTCACCGACTCCACCGCCATCCTCAGCTTCCTCGCCGACCGGCACGGCGCTCTGACCCATCCGCCCGGCACGACCGAGCGGGCACAGCAGGATGCCCATATGCTATTCGTCCTCGACGAGGTCGAGAGCCTCCTCTGGACCGCCGCCCGCCACACTTTCGCGCTGCCGGAGGATCTGCGTGTCCCCCAGATCAAGGACAGCTTGCGCGCCGAATGGCCGACCAGCCTCGCGCGCCTGTCCGAGCGCGTCGGAGACGGCCCCTATCTTTGCGGAGAGACCTTCACCATCGCCGATATTGTGGCCAGTCACTGTCTCGGCTGGGCAAAAATGGCGCGGTTCGACTGGGACGATCCGGTCTTGGCCGCCTATAGCGACCGCTGCCGCGCTCGCCCGGCCTTCAAGACGTCCCAGACCGCGCCCTAAGCCACTCCGTCGCGCTCGCCCCGGCCCAGCGGCCCGTCGCCAGACAGCCGGTCAGCAGATAGCCTCCCGTCGGCGCCTCCCAGTCCAGCATCTCGCCTGCGCAAAAGACACCCGGACGCGCCGTCAGCATCAGCCGGTCATCCAGCGCCTCGAACCGGACGCCCCCGGCAACCGATATCGCCTCGTCCATCGGTGCAGGCCCCGCCAACCGCACCGGCAGATCCTTCACCAGTGCCGCGCTCCACCCTTCGGGCGGCCCGCCGAATTCCCGCATCAAGGCCGCCTTCACCGGATCCAGCCGCAGCCCTTTGCGCAGCACCGCAGACCAGGTCTCCTTGCCGCGCCGCACCAGCCGCCGCGCGACCTCTCCCTCCGGCCAATCGGGTTTGAGATCCACATGCAACGCCGCACCCTCCCGCAAGGCGCGGCTCAACGCATAGATCCCGCCGCCTTCGAGGCCGGTCTTCGACACGATCACCTCCCCGCGCGACACCTGATCCTCTGCGCGCCAGGCCACGCCTTTCACCGGCTGGCCAAAGACCCGCGCTATATGCGGCGACCAATCCACGCGGAACCCCATATTCGCGGGCTGAAACGGCGCGACATTGCGCAAGGCCTGCGTCCAGGCGCCGTCGGATCCCAGCCGCGCCCAGCTCGCCCCGCCCATCGCCAGCACCGTGACCTTAGCCTCCACATGAACCGCGCCGCCCGGCGTCTCGAACACCGACGCCGCGTCCTCGAACCCCGTCCACCGCCATCGCCGCTCCAGCGTCACGCCCCGCGCCTCGAGCCGCGCCAGCCAGGCGCGCAAAAGCGGCGAGGCTTTCATCGCCACCGGGAACACCCGTCCCGTCGACCCGGTGAACATCGGCTGCCCCAGCCCTTCGGCCCAGCGCACGACATCCTCTGCCCCGAACGCCTCCAACATCGGGCGCAAAGCCTCACCGCTGGCCGCCACATGATCCTGGGCCGTGCCGTCCCAAGTCAGGTTCAGCCCCGACTTGCCCGCCATCAGGAACTTGCGCGCAGGCGACGGCATCCGGTCGCAGATCACCACAGGGTGGCCAGCGCCCGACAGCACGTCCGCGGCCGCAAGTCCCGCCGGTCCCGCTCCGATCACAAGCGCCTCAATCTGCCTCACCTCTTGCCTCCTGCCTGCCGCGCCGTAGCTCTGCCTGTCATGACCGACGATCCGATCTGCCCCTTATGTCTGCGCCCGATCCCGCCCGAGGCGCGCCCCTCGCTTCACCACCTGATCCCCAAACTCAAAGGAGGCAAGGGCGGCCCGGTCGTGCGCCTGCACCACATCTGCCATGTCGAGATCCACAAGACCCTGACCGAAGCCGAGCTGGCCCGCGACTACGACACCCCCGAAAAGCTGCGCGCCCATCCCCGGCTCGCCAAATTCGCGGCTTGGGTCGCCAAACGCCCGCCGACCTTCCACTCCAAATCCGTGGGTCCCCAGCGAAAACGCTGAGTTCCGGCTTCGCGTTAACTTTAATTTCAGCTTCTCCAGGCAATCAGGTCCCCATGAGACCTCTCTTCCACTCCGAAAGCAGCACCATCTGCCTTGTCTGCGAACTGACCTGCGTCGCGCTCACGATCCTGCCCAGCACGCTCGCTCTGGTGGTTGTGGCGCTGCTCTAGAATAGATCGCTCTGCATGTAATACTGACCATCTGTTTCGCGGCGTCGATGTGTGAAGCCTTGGTTAGAAAGTGCGTCAGGCTCTGGGTCGCAGGACGTATAGACCGTCACCGCCTAACGTATCGACATTGTTGCCCGGCAAGAAGGCCAAGAACGCGAGCGGCGGATTACTGGCGACCAGTGCCGGTGCCCGGTAGAGCTGAAGTCCAGTCTTGACTGAAATGCCCATTACATGCCGGGTTGCCCGCTCCCGAAATCGTAGCACTTCCCCACCGACGTCAATCCGGTAACTCGCCAGCCCGCCCATGAGGATCGGAATGTTCGTATAGGCCAGATGTTCCGAGACGTATTTCACGTCGAAATCTTCGCGGATCAGACGGATATCGGTTGGGTATGTCATGTCATGTTCGGGCAGACGCCTGACCTTATCTCGCACCTCGCGTTCCGGATGTGCAAGATGCATGCCGGTAGGGTCGGCCAAATGATACATTCTGGAATGCTTCGTCGGATACCCGGCAATAGAGAAGCCTGTGACCCAATCGTGCTCGATGTCGATGTCTCGATGGCTCATGAAAAACAGAACCCAAGCACCATCTACTCGGAAATAGACGCGCTGGCGGTCAAGCGTGTCGTCGTACTGCCCCACGACCATCACATCCGCCTGATCATAAGCGCGGGCAAGGACATCGGCGAAGCTTCCAGCTGTCAGCGCCCTGTCGTGAAACGCATTTATTCTCTGCGTGACCGGCACCCATTCTGGTGGCTCCATCGACATGTCGAGAACCGCATCGGCGGAAAGCACGAAGGGTGAAAACGGAACGCGGTAGTCGTCTCCCTGTCGTTCGAGTGCGAAGTCCTCGATGCCCGTCGGACGAATTCGACGCCAGTGACTGTCGGCGGAGACATAAAAGCGCCCATCCCCAGCGACGGTTAAGTCAGCGCTATAGGGGTTGGAGATCCGGACCAATTCGAAAGACGCGCTGCCAATGCCGGACCCGAGGTTCGGGATTGCAACATCTGCCAAGAGGGGGTGCGCCGCGCATGTAGCGAGGCCGATCAAGACATCGCGGCGAGAGGGATATGGCGGGCGCATGACACCATGATAGGCGGCTTGAATCGGTCGTAAAGCCTTTAACAACCGAACATTCTTACAATCCGCAGCATTCGTTAAATCGGCTCGAGAGCGGCCCTTGGCGCCGTGCTTGGGCGAATACGCGTTGGGATCGATCTGTGCAGCAGATGGAGACCGCTTGGTGCGGAGGCCGGGCTTTAGAGATATCCGGGCCGGGGGCCGGATCTGGGGGAGCTCACGGCGGATGCCCTCGGCCATGAAAAAAGGCCGCCTCGATGTTTCGGGGCGGCCTTTAAAGGTCTCAAGAGGATCCGGCGTCTACTGGATGCGCTGGCCGTTGGCCAGGACGTGGCCTTCCTCGTTGATTTCGATGGTCGAGGTCATGCTGTCCTCGCCGGTGGGCGTGGTGAACATGCCCATCATCATGCGGGGGCCCATCAGCTGCTCTTCGGGGACGATGCCCATCTGCACGAGGTTGTCCATCAGCGCGTTGATGCCCGAAAGATCGAAGGTGACCTCACCTGTCGGCTGCGGCATGCCGCCGAACTGGGGGGCGGGGTTTTCGTTGTCGAAGGTAAAGGCACCCTCGCCCGTCACCTCGGCGCCGGCAGCGGAGATGCGCAGACCGTTGAGCGTCAGAGCCTCAAGCTCTCCGGGAGGGCCCGCGAGGGTCTCCATCGCTTCGGGATCGACCAGATCGGTCGTCATCCGGGCCTGACCGGACAGATCCATGAGCACCGTGATCGGATCGCGCGGCAGGACCTCACCCGGATCGAAGATCTGCCAGATCATGTCGCTCATCGTCAGGTTCTCGAAATTGAGCAGCAGACCGATATCGCGGGCCTCCTCGGTTTCGATGACCGGGGCGCTCATGCCGAAGGCGTATTGCTCCATACCGACCTCGATCGGGAACGGGACCGCGTCGCCCGCCGCGTTGACCTGCAGGTTCGAGACGTTCCCGGAATAGGCGAAGGCGCCGTCGACGATATCGAAATCGGTCTGCCCGCCATCGGAGCTCATCGTACCGTTGAATGCCTGACCGTCGACGAGAACGTCGACGACGTAGTTGGCCTGACCGGTCGTGTAGCCGCCCGTGGCCGAGACACCTTCCTGGTAGATCTGGGCCGGGTCTGACAGGTCGACGCCGTCCGGAAGGACCGAGTTGGAGGTGATCGCGACGCCGTCGATCGTGCCGTTGGCGCGGATAAACTCGCCCTCGACCTCGGGGCTGGGCATGTCGAAGTTGAAGGCCATCGCATCGGCGGACAGGTCATAGGCGACAGACTGGCCGCTCTCTTCGGTCACGTTCGAGCTGCCTTCGATCCCGGTCAGCTCGATCATCGCGTCCATATCGGGGATCTCTCCGCTGCCCTCGATCGAGAAAAGCTCGATCGCATAGCGGTCGCCGGTATAGTCGAAGACCAGGTCTTCTGGCGATCCGCTGGCGACGACATCCATGCCGTCCAGAACAATCGCTAGTCCAACGGTGAAGGGCTCACCATCGTTGCTCTCTCCGGTGACGGTGAGGGGCACGCTCGCGGGGTAGACAACCTTCACCGTGCCGTCGCCCTGTTCGGTGAAGGTCACGCTGTCCATCTCCAGCATCGTCGCGACGCTATTTTCGTCTTCGATCCTGATCGCGATATCCGAGACGGTGAGCGTGTCGCCCGATGTCTCTTCGGAGCCGATGGAGAGGGCGTTCTCGCCGTAGATATCGAGCGCTTGCTGAACGCGCTCCCATACCTGCGATGCGGTCACGTCGGCATAGGCTGTCTCTGCGGCCAAGAGGGCCAGCACGGCTGTACTGGCGCGCGCAAAAGACTTGGGTGTCATCGTGTAATCCTTCCGTCTGGAAATATTCGGTTGCCCCCACCCCGGGAGCGATGTCTGATTTCGTATAGGCAGCATCTGGGATGTGTACGTAACAGGGGCAAGGGGAGAAGTGAAATGGTGGAAAACCATAATGCGGCTTTAAGCGGCAAGGCGGTCCTGATCACCGGGGCAAGCCGCGGGATCGGTGCGGAGGCGGCGCGGGCCTTTGCGGGGGCAGGGGCGCGGGTGGCTTTGCTGGCGCGCAGCCGGGCTGAGATCGCCGAGATCGCGGGCGAAATCGGAGAGGCGGCCATCGCCATCCCCTGCGACGTGAGCCGCTATTGGGAGGTCGAAGCAGCGGTCGCCAAGACCGTCGAGACCTTTGGATCGCTCGACGTTCTGGTCGGCAATGCGGGCGTGATCGAGCCGATTGCCCATCTGGCCAAGGCCGATTCGGAGGACTGGGGGCGGGTCATCGACATCAATCTCAAAGGTGTGTTTCACGGGATGCGCGCGGCGATGCCGGTGATGCTGGATCAGGGCGGCGGGACGATCCTGACGGTGTCGTCCGGGGCGGCGCATGGGCCGGTGGAGGCGTGGTCGCATTATTGCGCGTCCAAGGCCGGGGCGGCGATGCTGACGCGCTGCGCCGACAAGGAGGGGCGCGCGGGCGGGATCCGGGCGATGGGCCTCTCGCCGGGTACGGTCGCGACCGAGATGCAGCGCGAGATCAAGGCGAGCGGCATCAACCCGGTGAGCCAGCTGGACTGGTCCGATCATATCCCGGCGGAGTGGCCCGCGCAGGCCCTGGTCTGGATGTGCTCGCCGGAGGCGGATGCGTTCGTCGGAGAAGAGATCTCGCTCCGGGATGAGGGGATCCGGGCGCGGGTCGGTCTGGTGTGATCCGGACCCGGCGCGAGGGCGCGCTGGCCTGAAAGGGCCTTGAATGTCTGCAAGGAGCCATCAGCAACAGATGCTGTACTTGGCACAAATGTCCGATATTGGCGAAGCGATCAGAATAATAAAACGCCTGTCTGTAAAGACCGCGCGTTCACGTCAACTTGGCGGACCAATTATCCTTTTCTTCACACACGCATAAGCCGCATATGAACGCATCAGTGGCACATGCGAGATATGATGCCCCTCGATCCCTGCCAAAATCATCTTGAGATCGTCGCGGGGTGTAACGTGAAACCGGGCAAGCCAATTGCGCAATCCGCGTTCAAACCACGGGGGCATGCGTGACTGGTCTCCGAAATCTACGATGTGCAGCGCGCCACCCGGTGCCAGATGCGACACCGCTTCTTTGAGTGCAGACTGCCATTGAGGGATCATCGATATGCAATACGACATGACGATGTGGTCAAATTTGGCTTGGCCAAAAAGACTTGCGGGGTCAAAATTGCATGCATCTGCTTGAGCGAGTTTTGCCCGATCCCCCAGCTTTCTGCGCGCAGAAAGCAACATTTCTGACGAAATATCGAGGCCGTAGAGATGCCTGTCGGGATAGCGCATGTCGATCTGATCGAGATTGCGCCCGGTCCCGCAGGCGATCTCCAAAATATGTGCACCTGCTTTGGCCTGTATTTGTCGCAAGGCATAGTCGCGCCCAAATAGATAATATTTCCGGGTTGCATCATAGAAAAAGCGCTGTCGGCGATAGATCTGGTCCATCAGCGCGCTGTGCGTTTCGACCATTTGGCTTATCTTTTCAAACGATAGAGATGGAACCCGCCATAGATGGCCGATCTGTCATTTTGAAAGCCCTTGGCCGAGGCCTCAGCTTGATAGGCCCAGCGGGACAGGATCTGCGGATCCACACGGCCGGGCAGGATGTCATCCTTACCACCGGTGCGAAAGATCACTCGTGCGCCAGGGGCCGCAGTTCGGGTGATTTCGGACCAGAGTGCGTTTAATTGATCATCGCTCATCCAGTCCTGTGCATCCAACAAAACAAAGCAGTGCTTGGAGGCCGTTGGTTGGGTGGCGAGCACGTCGGTGAGCGACTTGTTCAACACCTTCACCCGTTCCGCGTTGGTGCGAACGGTCGCAAAGTTGTCAGCGTCCAGATACGGCGGGACCGCTGGTGTCGATACGGGTTCGTAGCCGCGGTAGGCCGCCTGCCACGCGAAATAGTTTTCCCTGATTGGAAAGTCGCAAAATAGCTTGCGTGTTCTTTCCTTCAGGACAGCGATGATGTCACCATCTGCATCAGCGGCGAGTTTGTCATACTGAGCAGGCGGGATGCCAAGACCAAAGAGCGAGGCGCGCCGCTTCGCCAGGAACCTCACAAAACGACTGTGATAAAGCGGAACGATCTGTTGATCATAAAAGGCCCGCTGGTCTTCCAGCGATTGGGCCGCCAGAAGCGGCGCAAAATCCACACGGGCCAGTCTTGCGACAAGGTGAACCACACCAATAAAGCGACCAAGCACCCCGTGACGGTAAAGACCGCGCGCCAGAATAGCCTTACGCCGACCCGTCAATGTGCGGGCATTCCAATACTCACGCGTCTGGTCATCCAGAAACGGCGCGATATGCGTATCGAAGGCATCTACGTTGCTCTGCTGATCCCCACGGGCCAGCAACGCAAAAAGCGTCGCATGATCAGGCGCATGCTGCACGACCGCGAGCTTAAGCTTATTGAGCATGACA
This sequence comes from uncultured Paracoccaceae bacterium, assembly GCA_947503775.1. Classification (GTDB taxonomy): domain Bacteria; phylum Pseudomonadota; class Alphaproteobacteria; order Rhodobacterales; family Rhodobacteraceae; genus Aestuariibius. Next base: position 403,414 of record CANNFE010000002.1, read on the forward strand.
TGCGCTGGGGACAGGTCTACGGCGGTGATGGATGCCGGGTTCGCCGTCAAATATGACAGCATGTTACACCCACCCGACGCGATACCGATGATGTTGTCCTCGGGCTGGATGTCCAGTGCCTGCATATCAACGACGGGATCCTCCCAGATCTGGGCATAGACCAACCCGTGAAACAGGCGTGCAAAGGCGCGCTCCAAAAGTCCTTCGCGGGTCATCGTTGCATTCTGGTTTACGGCGTCGTGAAGTTGCTGGGATATTGAACTCATGGACCTCTCCCGTTTCAGGTGTCTTCTTTGACAAGGTATTTGACAGACTTGCGGGTTTGCCGGCGCTCAGCGTTGGCTTTTTCTTCCCAATCAATGAGTTCGATTTCGCCAGTTGGGTGCTCTGCGATCGCGGTACAGCTTTCCACCCAATCACCGGTGTTGATGTAAGCGATATCTTTGATACAGCGGATATTGGCATAGTGAATGTGGCCGCATATGACGCCATCATAGCCACCGCGCCGCGCCTCTTCCGCCAGTACATCTTCGTATTGACCGATAAAGTTGACGGCCGTTTTCACCTGCCGCTTGGCCCATTTTGACAATGACCAGTATTGCCCACCCCACATTGATCGCATGCGGTTGATCTTGGGGTTCAGCCAAATCAGAAAATCATAGGCCGCATCACCGAAATGCGCGAGCCATTTGGCATTCACAACCACCGTGTCGAATTGGTCGCCGTGTGTGACAAGATACCGTTTCCCATCAAGTCCCGTGAAATCGGCGGTTCGCTTCACTTCAATGCCGCCAAAATGGGTGCCAAGGTAGTTCCGCATCACCTCATCATGATTGCCAGGGACAAAGATGATCCGGGTGCCACGTCTCGCCTTGTCCAGCAATGTTTGCACAACGTTGTTATGGGCCTGCGGCCAGTGCCAACCGCGCCGCGCAAGGGCCCACCCGTCAAAGATGTCGCCGACGAGATAGATCGTACTGGCGTCATATTTTCGAAGGAACGCAACCAGCAGATCTGCGCGGCAACCGCGCGTGCCAAGGTGAACGTCTGATAGGAACAGCGTTCTGAACAACATAGGCTGCCTCTTGCGATACTGATGTTCTCCGAGGTAGTTCGCTAGAATGACAGCAAGGTGACGCCCACAACATCTGGTCTCACAACAATTCGTCGATGAATGTGAGAGGCGGCCATTCAGTTGAGGCCAATGAATACCCACTTCGTCCGCATAGCCCGCCTCATCCTCCTAACCTGATCAGCCTCTCCCAGATCGAGAAGGTCCTTTTCAAGGCCCGAGCGCATCGCCTTTGATCCATAAGCGTCGGCTTATGGGACCGCGATGCGCCGATTTCCAAAAATATCGACAATCCTGCCGGCCAAGTGGGTACGATCCACATCCACGACCGCACAGGCACCGTTCGCTTGGTTAACCATGGGATTGGTGCGATTTGCCTCCTCCCATATGCCGACCATTTGCCGACCGGATGCCGCAGGCCAGATTTGCGCAAAACGCGGTCGTTAACCGTCGGATCGCAGGCAGTCTGGCCCATGCTGCGGCGACGCTTCGCTTGCAGCGGCCCGCATCGCGTTCTACCTCCGTCAAGACCAAGGAAAAGGGCCGCACATGCTGATCGTTCTCTCACCCGCAAAGTCGCTCGACTGGGAAACGTCACATGGCCCAGTCACCACTCCGGACTTTGCCGAAGATGCCTTGCGCCTTGCCAAGACGGCCCGGCAGCTGACGCTCAAGGATCTGAAATCACTCATGAAAATCAGTGATGATCTGGCGCGTCTGAACCGCGACCGCTTTCGCGCCTTCGCGGCCGAGCCGGATCCAAAGGACCTGCGCCCCGCCGCTTTGGCCTTCAACGGCGACACCTATCAGGGCCTTTGGGCAAAGGATTTCTCCGAGGCCGACTGGGCCGAAGCGGACCGACGCCTGCGCATTCTCTCGGGCCTTTACGGGCTGCTGAAACCCCGCGACGGTATCCAACCCTACCGCCTCGAGATGGGCTCCCGACTCAAGACCCGCCGCGGAAGCTCCCTCTATGACTATTGGGGGGGCGGGATCTCCAAGGCTTTGAATTCGCAGGCAAAAGAGCAGGGGGCGGAGTATCTGCTGAACTGCGCCAGCCAGGAATATTTCGGTGCTGTCGCTCCGAAATCGCTCAAGCTAACCGTCATCACCCCGACCTTCCTCGAAGAGAAAGAGGGCAACTCAAAGACGGTCAGCTTCTTCGCCAAACGCGCCCGGGGCGCGCTGGCCCGACACGTGATCCAGAATCGCATAACCCAGCCCGCCGATCTGGCGGGGTTCAACGCGATGGGCTACCGCTACGACCCGGCCTCTACGCCGGAAAAGCCCGTCTTCTCAAGGTCCTATCAGGCAGCCGCCTAGACCCGCTCGATCGCCAGCGCGATGCCTTGACCGCCGCCGATGCACATCGTCATCAGCGCTTTCGAGCCTCCTATGCGCTCCAGCTCGTAAAGCGCCTTGACGGTGATGATCGCCCCCGTCGCGCCCACGGGATGACCCAGCGCAATCGCCCCGCCATTCGGGTTCACCTTGGCCGGGTCGAAGTCCAGCGCCCGGCTCACCGCAAGTGCTTGAGATGCAAAGGCTTCATTGGATTCGATCACGTCGAAATCGCCCACCGCCAGCCCCGTCCGCTCGAGCAAGGCCTGCACTGCCGGGATGGGTCCGATGCCCATCACATCGGGTCGCACCCCCGCATGGGCATAGCCCAGGATCCGAGCCTTGGGTGTCGCCCCGTTCAGCGCATCTTCCCGCGCCAGCACGACCGCCGCTGCCCCGTCATTGATGCCCGATGCATTGCCTGCCGTGACGCTTCCGCCTTTTTGAAAGACGGGCCGAAGGCCCGCCAGAGCCTCGGCCGAGGTCTCCTTGGGATGCTCGTCGCTATCAAAGACCGTCGGTCCCCGACGCCCCGCAATCTCGATCGGCACGATCTGATCGGCAAAGCGTCCCTCGGCCATGGCCGCCGCCGCGCGTCTTTGGCTCTCAAGCGCGAAGGCGTCCTGATCCTCGCGACTAACCCCATGTTCCGACGCAACATTTTCAGCCGTCACGCCCATGTGACCGGTACCGAACGGACAGTTCAGCGCGCCCAGCATCATGTCCTGCGCGCCCACATCGCCCATCTTCTGACCCCATCGCGCGGCGGGCAGAATGTAGGGCGAACGGCTCATACATTCCGCCCCGCCGGCCAGCGCGACGCCCGTATCGCCAAGCTGAAGCGCCTGCACCATTGATACGATGGCTTGCAGCCCCGACCCGCACAGCCGATTGACGTTCATCGCAGGCACCGTTTCGGGGATCCCGGCCTCCATCGCGGCAATCCGGCTGACATACATGTCGCGCGGTTCGGTGTTGATCACATGGCCGAACGCCACCTGCCCGACCTGCTCCGGAGCCAGACCCGACCGGTCGATCGCAGCCCGCGCCGCGGTTGCGCCCAAGGCCGATGGCGGCACCGAGGCAAGGCCCCCGCCAAAGCTGCCGATCGCCGTCCGCGCCCCGCCCAGAATGAAGATATCGGTCATGGCACATCCTCCGCATCGCCGTTCGGATGTCAGTCAATCGCGGTAAAAGACAATCCGCAACAGCGGGCTCGCCATGACGCTGGGTCGTATCAGCTCCCGGGCTGCCAGATCGGCACGGTCGAGATCGACATCTTGGCCGACCCTTCCGTTAGCTCGCGCGCATGCGCCAGATAGACCAACGTCCGGTTGCTCTCGTCGTAGATCCGCTTGATCCGAAGGGATTTGAGGATAATCGACCGACGCTCGCGAAAGACCTCCTCGCCGCCTTCGCTGCGGTCAATGTCTTCGAGATGGGCAGGATCGATCGGCCCGGTCTGACGGCAGGCAATCGATGCGTTCGACGGATCCTCAAACCAGTTGCCCTGGCTCAAACGGTCCAGCACACTCCGATCGAAATAGGCGATGTGGCAGACCACACCGGGCACCTCGGGATCGGCGATCGCTTCAATCACGATATCATTTCCGACCCAGTCAACGCCAACTTTGCCCACCTCTTCGGCAAAGGCGGCAGTCGACCAAATGATCAGGCTCAGGTTCAGGAGGATGCGTGTCATAGTCGCACAACAAGGCATTCAGCCAACGGGTTCCGGCCCTTTAGGTGGGTTTCTTGCCCAAGCGGCCCTAGGTAGCGGCGTTGAAGATGCAATCCGGATCACAGAATGCTGCTAGACGTCGAGAACGTGACGAAGATCTTCGGCGCTGCCGAAGAGCGGATCGAGGTCCTGCGCGGCGTGTCCCTTAGCCTCGATGCGGGCGAAACCCTTGCACTCACGGGAGAATCCGGCAGCGGCAAGTCGACCCTCCTGCATCTGATCGGCGGGCTCGATCATCCCGATAGCGGGTCGATCCGGCTCGATGGGACCGAGGTGACGACGCTCGATGATGCAGGCCGCGCCCGCCTGCGCCGCGATCAGGTCGGCGTTGTCTTCCAGCAGTTCAACCTGATCCCCAGCCTGCGCGTCGCGGACAATATCTCGTTTCAGGCGCGGCTCGCCGGACGCTCGGACCCGGATTGGAACGCGACCCTTGCCGGGCGCCTTGGCCTATCGAGCCAGCTTTCGAAATACCCTGAGCAGCTCTCCGGCGGCCAACAGCAGCGCGTCGCCATCGGCCGGACACTCGCGGCCAAGCCCCCCCTGATCCTCGCGGACGAGCCCACGGGTAACCTCGACGAGGCGACCGCCGATGCCGTGCTCGAGGCTATGTTGACGCTTGTGCGCGAGACCCGCTCGGCGCTTTTGATCGTCACCCATTCCGGCCATGTCGCCGCGCGGATGGATCGCCAGATCCATCTTGCCAAAGGACGCATCGCCTCATGATGCGCGCGGGGCTTCAGGCGCTCCTGTCGCATTGGACGCGCAATCCGCTGCAGCTCTTCACCCTGCTCGCGGGGCTGGCGCTTGCGACGGCGCTTTGGTCGGGCGTGCAGGCCATCAATGCCGAGGCGCGCGCCAGCTACGATGCCGCGGCACAAACGCTGGGAGAGGCGCGCTATGCCCAGCTGCGCGGCGCGGACGGCGGCCCGATCCCCCAGCAGACCTATATCGATCTGCGCCGCGCGGGCTGGCTTGTCAGTCCCGTGCTCGAAGGCCGGGCGCAGATCGGCGCGGTCGATCTCAGGATCGCAGGGATCGATCCGCTGACCGCCCCGCCGGGCGTCGGCACCATCGCGCTGACGAACGGAGAGATCGGAGACTTCCTGACCGGAGCCGGACAGCTCTTTGCCACGCCGGATACCATCGCCCGCATCGGCGAGACCCCGGATCTGACCTTCCTGCCGACGGACGGCATCGCCCCGGATCTGGCGATCACCGATATCGGCATCGCCCAGTCCCTGCTGAATGCCGAGGGAGAGATCACCCGCCTCGTTGTGACCTCCGCGCAACCGCTGGGCCGTCCGCCGCTCGAGCAGATCGCGCCGGATCTGGTGCTGATGGCGCCGCAGACCGATACCGACATGGCGCAGCTCACAGACAGCTTTCACCTCAATCTCACCGCCTTCGGCCTTTTGTCCTTTGCGGTCGGCATTTTCATCGTCAACGGCGCCATCGGGCTGGCGTTCGAGCAACGGCGCCAGATGTTCCGCACGCTGCGCGCGACAGGTTTACCTTTGCGAAACCTCATCGGGCTACTTGCGGCAGAGTTGATCCTGTTCGCGCTCGTCGCCGGAACGATCGGCATGGCGTTGGGATACCTCATCGCGGCGGCGCTTCTCCCGGATGTCGCCGCCACTTTGCGCGGCCTTTATGGCGCGGATATTGCAGGCACGTTAACGTTTCGCGGCGGCTGGTTCGTCTCCGGCCTAGTGATCGCGCTGGGCGGCACGGCTTTGGCCTCTATCGGTGCAATGTCCAAACTGGCCCGCCTGCCGATCCTGGCGGCGGGGCAGGGGCGCGCTTGGGCGATGGTCTCCTCCGCCCGGCTTCGGATCCAGGCCATTGTATCGGTCGCGCTTCTGCTCGCCGCCGCGGGGATCGCCGCCTTCGGCTCGGGCCTGATCGCGGGCTTCTCTCTTCTCGGAGCGCTGCTTATTGGCGGGGCGCTTGCACTGCCGGTGATCCTCGATCTGCTCCTGTCGGCGGGCGAGCGGCTCGCCAAGGGCGTCACCGCCCAGTGGTTCTGGGCCGATACGCGCCAGCAGCTCCCAGGCCTCTCGCTCGCTCTGATGGCTCTGCTTCTGGCGATGGCCGCCAATGTCGGCGTCTCGACGATGGTCTCCAGCTTCCGGCTGACCTTCATCGGCTTTCTCGACCAGCGCCTCGCCTCCGAGATCTATGTCAGCACCGAAACCGCCGAAGGGGGCCGGCTGCTCGAGGAGTTCGCGACAGAGCATGCCGATGCCGTCCTTCCGATCCTCTCCGCTGAGACCGATCTGGCGGGTCTGCCCGGCACCGTTTTCGGCGCGCGCGATCATGCGACCTACCGGGACAACTGGACGTTCCTCTCAAGCATATCGAACCCGTGGGAGGCGATCCACGCCGGAACCGGTATCCTCCTGAACGAACAGACGGCCCGCAAGCGCGAGCTTTCCGTTGGCGATCCGCTGACCATCGGAGAGGCGACCTTCCCCATCGCCGGGATCTACGGCGACTACGGCAACCCCACCGGACAGGCGATCCTTAGCGAAGCGACCTTTCGCGGCCTTTTCCCCGAGGCAGAGGCCACCCGCTTCGGCCTCAGAACCTCCGACCCTGACGCGCTGCAAGAGGCGCTGATCCAGGATTTCGGCCTCGATGCCGGCGCCATCATCGATCAGGCGGGGATCAAGGCGATCTCGCTCGACGTCTTCGAGCGCACCTTCGCGGTCACGACCGCGCTCAACATCTTGACGCTGGCCGTCGCAGGCTTTGCCATCCTGATGAGCCTTCTGACACTCGCCGGCATGCGTCTGCCGCAGCTTGCCCCCGTTTGGGCGCAAGGCCTCACCCGCCGCGCTTTGGGCCGGTACGAGCTGATCCGAGCGCTCCTTCTTGCCGCACTGACGACGCTCGTCGCAATCCCGCTCGGCATTGTCCTCGCCTGGGCGCTGCTGGCCGTCGTGAACGTGGAGGCGTTCGGGTGGAAACTCCCAATGTATCTATTCCCACTTCTTTATCTTCGCCTCACCCTGCTGGCCTGCCTCGCCGCCGCCCTTGCCGCGCTCTGGCCTGCCCGAAAGCTGGCCCGCACGCCCGCTGCCCATCTTCTCAAGGTGTTTTCCAATGAACGTTAAGGCTCTGGCCGTCGCGATCTGCCTGGCAGCTCCCGCCACCGGCCAAGGATTCGCAGGCCTCGGAACCGAAGTGGACGGATTCTCCGTCCCTCAGCCGAACCCGGCATTCGACTTCCCTGCTGATCACGGCGCGCATCCCGATTACCGCATCGAATGGTGGTACATCACCGCCAATCTCGACGGCGCCGACGGGGTGGAATACGGGCTGCAATGGACGCTTTTCCGCTCCGCTCTGGCCCCCGAGGACGGCACCGGATGGGACACGCCGCAGCTCTGGATGGGCCATGCCGCGATCACGACGCCCACCGATCACTTCGTTGCCGAACGCCTCGGACGTGGCGGCGTCGGTCAGGCGGGCGTCATCGCCGACCCGTTCGATGCCTGGATCGACGACTGGAGCCTCTCCGGCCCCGATTTCGACACCCTGCGCATGACCGCCACGGGCGAGGGTTTCGCCTATAACGTGGATCTCACCGCCACCGGTCCGCTTGTCTTTCAGGGCGATCGCGGCTTTTCGGTCAAATCCTCCGAAGGGCAGGCGAGCTATTACTACTCGCAGCCCTTCTTCGAAGTTGAAGGCACGCTGACCCTGCCCGAGGGCGATGTGGCCGTCACCGGTTCGGCTTGGCTCGACCGGGAATGGTCGTCCCAGCCTTTGGGAGAGAACCAGACAGGCTGGGACTGGTTCTCGCTCTCCTTCGATACGGGGGAGAAACTGATGGGCTTTCTGCTCCATGAAGGCGAGGACACGTCCTACACGTCCGCCACGTGGATCGAGCCCGACGGAACCTCCACGCCCTATCCGAACGGCGCCTTCGCCGCAGAGCCGCTCGAGATCACGGATGTCGGCGGCCGGGACGTTCCGACCCGCTGGCAAGTCGCCCTGCCGGACAGAGGCGTCGACGTGACCGTCAGCGCGATGAATCCCCAGGCCTGGATGGCCACCAGTGTGCCCTACTGGGAAGGTCCCGTTCATATCGAAGGCAGCCATACCGGACGCGGTTATCTCGAGATGACCGGCTATGAGTGAGTGGTTCGAAACCCTCGATGGCACGCTGGATCAGATCTGGTCGCGTCTCTCGCGCGGCGTCGCCGACCGCCGCGCAGCCGCGCGCCAGCCGACCTTCGCCACGGTTTCTCCCGGCGGCTGGCCCGAGGCGCGGACCGTGGTTCTGCGCCGCGCCGACCGGCAGGCGGCAGAGCTCGATATCTATACCGATATCTCGTCGGACAAGATCGCCAGCCTCACTGCCACGCCCCGCGCGGCCCTCCATATCTGGGAGCCGAAGCCCCGCCTTCAGATCCGCATGCAGGCCGATGTCGCGATCCATCAGGGCGACGAGGCTACCGCCATCTGGCAAAACCTCCCACCTCAGGCGCGCCTCAGCTATGGCATCACGCCGTCCCCGGGCGATCGGATTGAGACAAGTCTCGCTTACGTCAAGGATCCCGATCCCACGCAGTTCGCGATCCTACGATGCAGCCTCGTCTCCATCGACACGGTCCATCTGGGAGACGACCACCGCAGAGCCGCCTTCCTGCGCGCGGACAACTGGGCAGGCCAATGGCGCGCGCCCTGATCGCAACGTGAGTTTCCGCCGAACGATCAACCCGCTAGACCGATCCGCATGAGAGCATCCATCCCTCTGTCCCGCGAACTTGTCCTTGTCGGCGGCGGTCACACCCATGCGCTGGTGCTGCGCAAATGGGGGATGAGCCCGCTCGCCGGCGCGCGCGTGACGCTGATCAATCCCGGGCCGACCGCGCCCTATACGGGTATGCTTCCGGGCTTCGTCGCAGGGCATTACACGCGCGAAGAGCTCGACATAGACCTTGTCCGCCTCGCCCGGTTTGCCGGCGCCCGGCTGATCCTTGGCAAGGCGAGCGGGATCGACCCCGAGGCGCGTGAGGTCACGGTCGAGGGCCGGGTCATCCCCTTCGACGTGCTCTCGGTCGATATCGGTATCACCTCGGCCATGCCGGACCTGCCCGGCTTTGCCGAACACGGCATCCCGGCCAAACCGCTCGGCCGCTTCGCCTCGGCCTGGGAGAGGTTCCGCAGAGGCGCGGGCCGCGCCGATATCGCGGTGGTCGGCGGCGGTGTCGCCGGGGTCGAACTGGCCATGGCGATGCATCACGCGCTCGATGAGGCGGGCCGCGAGGTGCAGATCACCATCATCGATGCAGCTCGCGCCCTGTCCGGAACAGGGGCGAACGCACGCGGCAAACTGCTGTCCCAACTGACCTCTCGCGGGATTGCATTGATCGAACAGACGGCGATCGAACGTATCACCGAAACCTCAGTCCATCTGGCGGATGGGCAGCAGATCCCGTCGACCTTCACCACCGGCGCCGCCGGTGCGCGCCCCTATGACTGGCTGGCCGGGACGGGACTGGATCTGACGGATGGTTATCTCACCGTAGACCGCCACCTCGAGACGGCGGTCGAAGGCTTCTTCGCCGTCGGCGATTGCGCGCATCTCAGCCATGCCCCCCGCCCCAAGGCTGGTGTCTTTGCCGTGCGCGAGGCGCCGATCCTCTACGAGAACCTCGCCGCCCGCCTCAGCGGCGGCACGCTCAAGCCCTACCGACCCCAGTCCGACTACCTCAAACTCATCTCCCTCGGAGAGCGATCCGCACTGGCCGAGCGCTCCGGTCTTGCGCCCTCGGGAAAGCTTCTTTGGCGTCTTAAGGACAAGATCGACCGCGACTTCATGGCCAAGTTCATTGATCTGGAGCCGATGCGCGTCGATCCTCCCAAACGCGCGGCCACCGATGCGGTGGAGGAGGCCCCGCTTTGCGGCGGATGCGGCGCCAAGGTCGGGCAAGGCGCGCTTACCTCCGCCCTGGCGGATACGCCCAAGACCGACCGCAGCGATGTCACTCGTCTTCCCGGCGATGACGCGGCCCTTCTGACGATGGGCTGGACCCGGCAGGTCATCACGACCGACCATCTGCGCGCCGTCACCGAAGATCCACACCTGATGGCCCGGATCGCGGCGGTCCACGCGCTTGGTGACATCTGGGCGATGGGCGCCGCCCCCCAGGCTGCGCTGGCCACGCTCATCCTGCCGCGTCTGACCGACAGGCTGCAACGGGCATGGCTGGCCGAGATCATGGAGGCCGCAACCGATGTCTTTACCGCCGCGGGCGCCGAGATCGTCGGCGGCCACACCACGCTCGGCTCCGAGATGACCCTCGGCTTCACCATCACCGGCTTGCTCGATGGCCCGCCCATCACCCTCGCGGGGGCCAAGCCGGGCGATCTGCTTCTTCTGACACAGCCCATCGGCAGCGGTGTCCTGCTCGCCGCCGAAATGCAGCTTGCGGCCAAGGGCGCGGACATCGCCGCGCTCCATGATGCCATGGTGCAGCCTCAGGGTGAGGCGGCGGCGCTTCTTGGCAAGGCGCATGCGATGACCGATGTCACCGGGTTCGGCTTGGCTGGTCACTGCCTCAACATCTGCGAGGCCTCCGGTCTTGCCGCCGAGATCGATCTATCCGCCATCCCGCTCTACAGCGGAGCGCTGGCCCTTTCGGAACAGGGGCTCCAATCGGTGCTCGCGCCAACCAACCGCGCCGATACCGCCGCTCGGATGAAGCTGCCCGACGATCCGCGAACGGCTCTTCTCTTCGATCCTCAAACCGCGGGCGGCCTTCTGGCATCCTGCCCTGAAAAAACGGCCCCGACGATCCTTAGCCGGCTACGGACCGCAGGGTTCGATGCCGCCATCATCGGGCAGCTTGCGGAAGGCACTCCCCACGTGACGGCTCGCTAGCCTGATGGTCGGGGTCTTTTGCCTCGACGCGAACTCCAAGAGCCAGGGCAGACCCTCTGGATCACTCGAAGGGCGCGCCTGATCACATTCTGACAGGTCAAAAAAAACCCGGACCAAAAGGCCCGGGCAAGTCCAACAGGGAGGTGATGCCGTATCCCCGACACCTGGGCTTGATCGTGAACGCCGGATCTCGCGAGAGGTTCCGAACACTCTTTACTGCTTGCTACGCCACCAGTCTGTAACCACCGGATTCGGTCACAAGAAGGCGGGCATTGGACGGATCTGGTTCTATTTTCTGGCGAAGACGATAGATATGCGTCTCCAGCGTGTGGGTCGTCACACCGGCATTATAGCCCCAGACTTCGTGCAGCAGCACGTCGCGCGCGACCACGCCTTCGGTCGCGCGGTAGAGGAATTTGAGGATGTTCGTCTCCTTTTCGGTCAGACGCACTTTCTTTTCATCCTCGGTGATCAGCATCTTCTGCGCAGGCTTGAACGTATAGGGTCCAAGCTGGAAGACAGCATCTTCGGATTGCTCGTGCTGCCGCAGTTGCGCGCGGATCCGGGCCAGAAGGACCGGGAACTTGAACGGCTTGGTCACGTAGTCGTTCGCGCCTGCATCCAGACCCAGGATCGTATCGCTGTCGCTGTCATGACCCGTCAGCATCAGGATCGGGCATTTCACGCCCTGCTTGCGCATCAGACGGCAAAGCTCGCGGCCATCGGTATCGGGCAGGCCCACATCGAGGATCAGCAGATCGTAGTGTTGCTCCTTCGTGCGCTCCATCGCGCCCGCGCCATCCCCGGCTTCGAACACGTCGAAATCTTCCGTCATCACTAGCTGCTCGCTCAGCGCCTCGCGCAGATCGTCGTCATCGTCGACCAGCAGGATCTTCTTGAGTTGTGCCATATTGATATCTCCTTGAACTGACCTTTAGCGGCAGGTGAGACTTCGCGCGCCCCCGAGCAAGCAATGCTGCAACCGCCTCACGCCGACGTGTCGAATGCGGCGGGTATGTTTCAATCTTCGCAGCTCTGGCATATCTCTGGAAGGACAACCGCAGCAGGAGCGCCCATGTCCTTTGCCCCCTCATTCCTGGAACAGCGCGCCCGTGCGGGGCATGATCTGCGCCTTGGCCTGCCCATCGTGCTGACCGGAGAGACGCCCGCCCTTATCCTCGCCGCCGAGACCCTGACCCCCGAGCGGTTCTCCGCCGCCCTCGCGCTGGGAGAGACGACGCTGGCGCTGACCGATTGGCGGGCGCAGACGCTCAAGGCGCGCGCCTATGACGGTGATCTGGCGCGGGTGAACCTTCCGGCGGATGTGACGACCGGCTGGATCCGGGCGCTGGCCGATCCGTCGGGCGATCTGGCCCATCCGATGAAGGGGCCCCTGCATACCGCCCGGGACGGGGACGCGCAGCCCCACCGCGCCGCCATCGCGCTCACCAAGGCCGCGCGCCTTCTGCCTGCCGCCCTCGTCACGCCGCTGACCGAGATCCCGGATGGCATCCTCACCCTTCCGACCGACGCCGCGCTTGATCTGGCGGCGCCGCGGGTGACAAAGATCGCCAGTGCCCGCATCCCGCTATCCGTCCATCCCGACGGCAGGCTCCACGTGTTCCGCGATCCCTCCGGAGAAGAGCACTACGCCATCGAAATCGGCACCCCGTCTCGTGATGACGCAATCCTGACCCGTCTGCACTCTGCCTGTTTTACAGGGGATCTGCTGGGCTCGCTCAAATGCGATTGCGGTCCCCAGCTGCGGGCTGCCCTTGCCGCGATGGCGGGCGAGGGGGCCGGGATCCTTCTTTATCTCAATCAGGAGGGGCGCGGCATCGGTCTGGCCAACAAGATGCGCGCCTACAGCCTTCAGGACGAGGGGTTCGACACGGTCGAGGCGAACCATCGCCTTGGCTTCGAGGATGACGAGCGTGACTTCCGCCTGGGCGCCGCGCTTCTCAGGCAGCTGGGTGTCAGCCGCATCCGCCTGATGACCAACAATCCCGCCAAGATCGCCCGGATGGAAAGCTGCGATATCACCGTCACCGACCGCGTCCCCGTTCGCGTCGGCGAGACACCCGAGAATACCGCCTATCTCGCCACCAAAGCCGCGAAGTCGGGGCATTTGTTATAAGCCCGGATCGCGGTGCGCAGCCTCCTGCCAGACTAATCCGCTGTCCGGCCTGACACGATAAAGAGCGCCGCACCGCCAAAGAAGATCGCAAAGATCCCCTCCATCCAGCGCCGAAACCGCAGATACGCTGCCATCAATGCGGGCGTAGAGAAGAGCAGCGCCCAGGTCGTCACCAGCATCACGTTGATCGCCATGCTGATACCGACGATCCAGATCACCGCCGCAGAGGAGGCGCCCGGTTTTGCGCCGATCGCAAAGATCGATCCCCAGAAAAAGAGCGCTTTGGGGTTGGTCAGATGGATCAGCGCGCCCCGAAGCGCCGCCATCCCGTACGAGCTGCCAAGATCCTTCGGGCTGAACTCTTTCTCAGGACCAAGGGCAGAGCGCGCCGCCTTGATGCCGAGAAAGGCAAGATAGGCCGCTCCGGCATATTTGAGCGCCTCAAAAAGCCACTGGTTCGCCGTCAGAAGCGCCCCCATCCCAAGCGCGGACAACAGCGCCCAGACGGACGCGCCCGCCGTGATGCCATAGGCAACCGCAAATCCATGGCGTCGCCCGCGTGCCATGGCCGTTCCTGCAATCGCAAGCATGACAGGGCCCGGCGTGAGCCCGCCCAGCAAGGCGGCCCCGACGACAATCCAGACATTCACCTCATCCATCTACGCTCTCCCCGTCCCATCGGCCGTACGCGATATCAGGCCCCGGCCATTCACTAGATCCGCAATCCGGTCCGCCGCCTCTTCCCGCCCGGCCACGTCCAGCGAGGCTGCCCGCACCACGCCCAGGCGGCTCCCTCCCTTGCCCGCGCGTGACTTGGCATAGGCCGGATCATAGTGATGCTCCATCAACTCGGAGGCCAGCATCCTGAACGCCTCCTCATCGATCAGGCCCATCCACCGCTCGATCACCGCCTTGCCCCGATAAGTCCGAAGCGGCATGATCCGCGCCTTCAGAGCATCCGGATCCTTGATCATGTCGGCATAGGCATCGCTCAGATAGGCGGCCCGCGCCTCAAGCGGAGCCTCTATCGTGATCCGCGGCGCGTCCTTCATCGCCGCCCAAAGCTGCGGCGGCACGATCAGATCCCCGATCCTGCTCGATTCCGCCTCCAGAACCACGGGCCGCTCCGCGGAAACCGTGGCCAAGGCAAGCGCCAAGGCGCTCTCAAAGGCCTTCTGGCTTGGCTGTCCCCTCGCCATCGCGCCCAGAAGCGATCCGCGATGATGCGCCAGCCTTTCGAGATCGATCACCTGAACCCCGCGCGCGCCCAGCCGTTGCAGCAGATCCGTCTTTGCCGTCCCCGTATTCCCGTCCAGGAGCACGACCTGCAGCCCCAGCGGACGATCATAGAGCCGGTCGCTCACAAGCCTGCGGTAGCGCTGATAGCCGCCTTCCACCGTCTCGGTGCGCCACCCGATCTGCGACAGGATCGATGCGAAAGACCCCGATCGCTGTCCGCCGCGCCAGCAATAGACCAGCGGCCGCCAGCCGCCGTCCCGTTCCATCAGGCGTGTCTCGATATGCGCCGCCGCATTGCGCGCCACCAAAGCCGCCCCGATCTTGCGGGCCAGAAAGGCGCTTTCCTGCACATAGATAGTCCCCACCCGCGCGCGTTCGGCATCACTCAGAACGGGCAGGCTGATCGCGCCGGGAAAATGATCCTCGGCAAATTCCGATGGCGAGCGCACATCGATCACCGTGTCGAACCCGTGCCCGTAAAGATCCGCCAGATTGTCGAAACTCTGTGCCATCCTTTCCTCTAACCCGTTCGGCGGATTGGCGAAATGGCTCATGCGTCTTGCCCGCGTCGCAAAAGCCGTGCCACGGTCGCGCCCATGGTGACGCTTGACGATTTCAAACCGCTTGGTGCCGCAGAAGAGCGGCTGATCGCGGTCGCGCAGCTACCCGAGCGGGCGACCGTCGGAAGCGGAGACCGCCCCAGCGAGGCGACACCGGAAAACACGGTCCGCGCCGACCTGATCCGGTATCTGCTCTTGGGCGACGACATCCTGCATGACAAAGGCCTGCGCCTGCGAGGCGCCTGGATCACCGGGCCGCTCGATCTGCAAGGATGCGATATCGCGCGCGATCTGACGCTTACCCATTGCCATCTGGCCGACGCGATCACGCTGATCAATACGCGCCTGCGCGGGCTGCATCTGTCAGCCTGCTCTCTCAAGGGGCTGCCGGCGGATAATGCAAACTTCTCCGGCTCGCTCTATCTGCGATCCGGAACCGAGGTTTTCGGCGAAATCAGCCTTGCCGGCGCGCGGATCGCGGGCGACATGCAGTGTTGCGACGTAACCCTGCGCCCGGGCGAACAGGACGCCATCTTTGCGCCGTCCCTGCGCGTCGACGGGTCGGTTTTTCTGGGCAACTATCCCTACTCCGAAGGCCTGACCTCGCTCACCGCCGAAGGGACGCTCTTTTTATCCTCTGCCCGGATCGAACACGATTGCTTCGTTTCGAACACCGCGATTTCGCTTTCGCCCGACATCATCGATACCGGCGTCTTCGCCCCGACCGAAGAGCATGGGCGCACCATCGCGCTCAGCCTTGCGCGCGCTCAGATCGGCGGCATTCTCTACTTTCAGGACAACCAGATCGGGTCGGGCGGCGTGGTCAATCTGGCGGGCGCGGATGTTCGCCGTCTCAAGGACGAACCGGCTGGGCCGGGGGCTAACTACCCGATCCGTCTCGACGGGTTCCGCTATACGGATTTCTCGCGCCGGGCCGATCTGTCGCTTCAAGCGCGGCTCGATTGGCTCGAACGCCGCCCCGAGGATCTGCCTTTCGTCGCCCAGCCCTACGAACAGCTTGCTCAGGTTCTGACGTCGCTGGGCCATCGCGACGATGCGCGCACCGTCCTCTTGCGCAAAGAACGTCTGCTGCGCGCCGAAGACCGCAAGCAGCTGCGCCAGGAAAAGGGGATCACACCCCGCTACGTGGCAGCGGTCATTTCGGACGCGGCGCTCGATCTGACCGTCGCATACGGCTATCGCCCCAGCCGATCGGTCCTCTTCGCGGCGCTCCTCATCCTGGCACTCGGTCTCTTCTTCGACGCCACCTGGAGAGCGGGGGACATGACGCCCAGCGCAGCCCCCATCCTGACCTCGGCCGCCTGGGTCGAGGCGACCGAGGCCCATCCCGAAGGCCCCGCGCTGGTCTGGTCCCAACCCGGTCAGGCCGGGCAGGACTGGGAGAGCTTCAGCGCTTTCGCCTATGCCGCCGATCTCGTCATCCCGCTGGTTGCCTTCGGGCAGGAGGACGCCTGGGCCCCCTCGACCTCCCGCTCACCTTTGGGCCGGATCGGCTGGTGGCTCAGATGGTTCGCCAAAGGTGCAGGCTGGATCGTGACCGCGCTGGCTGCCGCCGCAGTGACGGGCGTGATCCGGCGGGAGTAGGTTTGTGCCCGGCGGTGCCGCCGGGCGGTCGGGTAATATAAAGCGAGGGCATAACGAGGGATCAAGGCCGGCTATGCTGGCTGCAACGGACGCCGCCCGTCGGGCCAGAGCGTAAAGACCGACCCATCCTCAAACACCGCCGGGACCAGCCGATTGCCATAGCCCGCCCCGCCATCGAGATTGACCCGATTGCCATAATGCTCGGGCGCATCAAGGGCCGTGTGCCCATGAACGACGAGCCTGCCGTGGTCCCGGGTGTCCTCCAGCCAGCCGTCGCGGATCCAGATGAGATCATCTTCCGCCTGATCCTCCAGCGGAACGCCGGGTCGAAGCCCTGCATGGACGAAGAGCAGATCGTCGGTTTGATACCAAAGCGGGAGCGATCCTAGAAAGGTCAGGTGCGCCTCGGGCATCGCGTCCTGGGTGGCGGTCACGACATCCCGATCGGACAGCGTGCCACGAGGGGTCCACCAGTCGATCAGGCGCTCGGCCGCCTCCGCACTGGGAGGGTCGAGCGCCGGATCCTCCTCGCCTCCGACCCCGTAAGAACGCAGCGTCGCCGCGCCGCCCAAACGAGGATTCAGCCAGCTAAAGCCCGAGCTGATCCGGTCGTCGTTCTGGATGTCCTCGGTCACGAAGCGTAGGAACATACGGTCATGATTGCCCATAACGAACCGCCAGTTCCGACCCTCGGCCTGACCGGCAACCAGCCGGTCCAGAACGCCTTTGCTGTCCGGTCCGCGATCCGTGTAGTCGCCCAGAAAGACGATCTCGGCGTCCGGCCCGCCATCAGCCTCGATCAGCGCCAGCGCCCGGTCGAGCTGACCCGAAAAGCCGTGGATATCGCCGATGGCGTAGATGGGATGGGTCATGGGATCCTCGGTCAAGCATGCGCCCGCCGGTAGCTAACGCGATGCGCGCAACCGGCGAGCTCTTTCTTGCGGCGACCCGTCAGGCGACGTCGAAGGACAAGGGCTTGATCTGCCGGAACAATCCGGTTGCACCGAGCTTTTCCATCACCGGGGCGGGGACCGGATCGTCGACATAAAGAAGCGCGATCGCCTCGCCGCCCCGATCCGACCGGCCCAGCGTGAAGTTGGCGATGTTCACGCCGTTCTCGCCCATCGTCTGACCCAGCGCACCGATGATCCCCGGTTCGTCGTTGTTGGTCGTATAGAGCATATGCCGCCCGATCTCGGCGTCGATATTAATGCCCTTGATCTGGATGAATCGCGGCTTTCCGTCCGAAAAGACCGTGCCGCCGACACTCCGCTCGCGCTGGCCGGTGACGACCGTCACCTTGATATAGCCTTCGAAGGCGCCCGACTGGTCCTGCTTGGTGGTCGAAATCGCAATCCCGCGTTCCTTGGCGATCACCGGGGCCGAGACCATGTTCACATCCGGGTTCACCCGCTTCATGATCCCGGCGATAACAGCCGAGGTCAGCGCCTCGAGGTTCATGGCCGAGGCCTCTCCATCGTAAAGGATGTTCACCGCCTCTATGGGCTCGTCTGTCATTTGCCCGGTAAAGTTCCCCAGATGCTCCGCCAGTTTCAACCAGGGGCCCATGACCTTGGCTTCCTCTGCGGTCACGGAGGGCATGTTGAGCGCGTTGGTCACGGCGCCGGTCAACAGGTAATCCGACATCTGCTCGGCCACCTGAAGGGCGACGTTTTCCTGCGCTTCGGTGGTCGCAGCGCCAAGGTGCGGTGTGACGACGACGTTGGGCAAGTTGAAAAGCGGAGAGGCCGTGGCCGGCTCGACGGCAAAAACATCGAAGGCCGCTCCGGCGACATGTCCGGATGTGAGCGCCTCCGCCAGCGCCTCCTCATCCACGAGCCCGCCGCGCGCGCAGTTGACGATCCGTACGCCCGGCTTGAGCTTGGCGATGTTCTCGCGGCTGAGGATGTTCTTGGTCTGGTCGGTCAGCGGGACATGCAGCGTGATGAAATCGGCGCGCCCCAGCAGCTCCTCAAGCTCGACCTTCTCGACGCCCATCTTGTCGGCCTTTTCTTGGCCGAGGAACGGGTCATAGGCAATGACCTTCATCTTCAGACCCTTTGCCCGGTCGCAGACGATCGAACCGATATTGCCTGCACCTATGACGCCCAGCGTCTTGCCGGTCAGCTCCACGCCCATGAAGCGCGACTTCTCCCATTTGCCCGCATGGGTCGAAGCATTGGCTTCGGGGATCTGCCGGGCCACGGCCATCATCATGGAAATAGCGTGTTCGGCCGTGGTGATCATGTTGCCGAAGGGCGTATTCATCACGATAATTCCGGCCTTAGAGGCCGCTTCGCGGTCGACATTGTCGACCCCGATCCCGGCGCGACCGATAACCTTGAGGGTCTTGGCTTTCTCGATCAGCTTTGCGGTCGCCTTGGTGGCCGAGCGGATGGCGAGGCCATCGTAATCACCGATGATCTCAGCCAGCTTTTCCTTGTCCTTGCCCACATCGGGCATGAAATCCACATCGATCCCGCGATCGCGAAAGATCTGGACAGCGGTTTCGCTGAGTTTGTCGGAGACGAGTACTTTGGGGGACATGTTCTGATCCTCATGAAGAAACGGTCCCGCAGGGGGCAGGATTTTCTAGAAAATCCTGCAAGACAAAATCTTCTAGAAGATTTTGTCCCCGCTGCGAGCGCCGGGCAGGGTTAGGCGGCGTTTGCCTGTGCGGAGATCTCGGTCTCGAAGGCCCATTCGATCCACGGCAAAAGAGCCTCGATATCCGAGGTCTCGATCGTCGCACCGCACCAGATCCTCAGACCCGGAGGGGCATCGCGATAGCCGCCGATATCAAGCGCCACGCCTTCAGCCTCGAGGCGCTTGGCCACCGCCTTGGCGAAGGCGGCGCCATCTCCGATCCGCGGGTCGGTGAATTTCAGGCAAACCGACGTGTTTGACCGGGTCGCGGGATCGGCAGTGAGGTTGTCGATCCAATCGCGGCTCTCGCAGAAGTCCCAGATGGCCTGCGCGTTGGCGTCAGCGCGGGCCTGCAAGGCAGGCAGCCCGCCGACGCTCTTGGCCCAGTCCAATGCCTGAAGGTAGTCCTCAACGCATAGCATCGAGGGGGTGTTGATCGTGGCGCCTTCGAAGATGCCCTCGATCAGTTTTCCGCCCTTGGTCAGTCGGAAGATCTTGGGGAGCGGCCAGGGCGGTGTGTAGCTTTCCAGACGTTCCACCGCGCGGGGGCTCAGGATCAACATGCCATGCGCGGCCTCGCCGCCCATGACCTTTTGCCAGGAGAAGGTCGTCACATCGAGCTTGTCCCAAGGCAGATCCTGCGCGAAGGCCGCCGAGGTCGCATCGCAGAGCGTCAGGCCCGCGCGGTTCGCCGGGATCACATCACCCGACGGCACACGCACACCCGAGGTCGTCCCGTTCCATGTGAAGCAGACGTCCCTGTCCCAATCGACCGCCGCGAGATCGACAATCTCGCCGTAATCAGCCGTGTTGGTTTCACAATCGAGTTTGAGTTGCTTGACCGCATCCGTGACCCAGCCCGAGCCAAAGCTCTCCCAGGCCAGCATCTCGACCGGGCGCGCGCCCAGCATGGTCCACATCGCCATCTCATAGGCGCCGGTATCGGAGGCCGGAACGATGCCAATACGGTAGTCGCCTGGCACACCGAGGATCTCGCGCGTCGTCTCGATCGCGGCTTTTAGCTTGGATTTGCCGACACTGGCCCGGTGCGACCGGCCGAGGGCGGCATCGCTCAGCGCGGCCAGTGTGAATGTCGGGGGTTTGGCGCAGGGACCAGACGAAAAACGCGGATTGTCCGGCCGCGCGGTCGGTTGAGTGGTCATCTGATGGTATCCTTACAGATATGCGCCCTTCGTTGGGGAAGGGTGTCCCGCCGCGGGACATACGGAACCCCAGTAAAAACAGCAATAGGCAAAGGAACTTGCCATGCAGGTAAATGTAGCCTTTTGCAGAACGATGCAGGAACGACTGTTTCTTTCTGGCGCAAATCTGACACAAGGAAATCGCGGTTTGTTCTGTCGCTAAAGAGCGAAATTCAGGCCGTGGAAAAAGAAAAAGTCGCCGGAAGGGTTGCAGCCCTGTCCGACGACACAGAAAAGTTCATTGCCCTTCCTGCGTACCAAAAAGCAGCCAAGCTCGCAACATCGGGATGCGAGGTGCGGTCATGACGCAGCAGCTCACCCACGGCGGTCTGCCCGAAGGCATGTCCCGATGGCAGCTCTTGGGGTTCCTCGAAACTGCCCGCCGCCAGCTCGGGCTCAGCAAGGGCGCAATCGCCTATCTGAAGGTTGCCATATCCTGCACCATGGATGGGGACTATGCCCCCGGTCGCCGTTGCGCGTTCTGGATGTCGGTTACGAAGATCGCTGATCGGGTCGAGGTGAACAGGCGGCAGGTCTCTCGGATCGAGGCTGATTTGATCGACCGTGGCTTCCTGCTGAAAACGGCCTCGGACCACAGCCGCCGCCAAGGGGCTCGCCGAGATACCGTGATCGGCAACGACTTCGGCATCAACCTCGCGCCCCTGATCGAGCGCGCGGTTGAAATCCGGGCAGCGGCCCAGAAGGCGCTCTTCGAACGGGATGAGGTGGAGAGGCTTCGCATCCGGATCAGGACGCTGTTCGCCGACATCCGTAAACTCGAATCGGAAGACGCCGACGAGGCAGCGCAGGAAATTCTGCCGAGCCGCCGACCGTCCACAGTGCAGAGCTACGAGCGTCTTCAGCGAGTGTCGGAAGCGCTGGAGGCCGTTATGGCGGATTTTTCAGCGGATTGCGGTGAGGGTGAAACGTCCCACGGGAAGGACATTTTGCCCTCACCCAATACAGAGAAAGAAAAGAAGACCAGAACTTGTACCAACGAGCAACGCGCCGCGTCGTCTCCGCCGCGCACGACGCCTGCACAGGTCGCGATTCTGGCGACCGAGCAGCTACGAGATGTCATCGAGATTTACTGGAGAGCGAATGATCAAGCCGGTCATCTGAGCTGGCCCAGCATCACGGCGGCCGCACGGGAGCGCGCGCATCAGCTTGGGATTTCGGGAAAAGCATGGCAGCAGAGCTGTGGACTGTTGGGCGAGAACCGGGCGGCCCTATGCCTTGTGATCGCGGATAGGAACGCGGTCCGGGAAGACCGCTACGTGGTCAGGGACGTTGGAGCCGCCTTCGTCGGTATGGTTCGGCAGGAGGCGCGACTCGGTGCAGTCGTTGACAGTCTGCTCGGCGAGCTGACCGCATTCGACGGGAGGACTGGGCGATGACGGTGTCGGTCTTTCGCGTCGCCGTGCCATGTTGGCTCATGGTAACCCCAGCAATCTTATCGCGCGCGCCCATCAGAGGGCTGGCGCAAGATGGGATTGCAGCCGCCAAGGGCGGCTTCGATCCGCGACGGATCGGCGGCACAGCCGCACAGCGGGGTTCGGGGGCGCAGCGCCCTGACCGGCGAGTTGTTTACAACTCAATAGTCGGTCCGTACTGCGTTACTTTTAACGAGGGGCGTCGATGATGTCTGGCCCTCAATTTCTACACATTCAGAGCTACTCTTTGAAGCCCAATCCGAAAGGGCAGAGCGTTGCCCAGATCCTCGAAGAAGCAGGCCGTGCACCGCTATACTCGATCCACGTCGATAGCCCATCGCCGCCCAAGATTATTTATGGTTTGTCACCGGGCGAGGTCGAAGAGCGGCACAAGGCAATGGTGCAATCGCGAGCTGTCGAGGTAAGGTTGGCCAGCGGAAAGACGGCCCGGCGGGGTATCCGCAAGGACAGGCACACGTTGCTCACGGCCGTCGTTTCATACCCCTTGCTGACCAATCAAGTAGCAGAAGGATCGCAAGATCGCGCCGCATACGAGCGTTGGATCGATCTCAACCTGAAATGGCTGAGGGCGCAGTTCGGGGATCAATTGTTGTCGGTGATAGAGCACACTGATGAGAAGCATCCCCATCTCCATGTTTTTGTCCTTCCGCTCGACGACCCGGACTGCATGGCACGGCGATTGAACCCAGCCTGGAGGGTAAAGGAAGAAGCAGAGAAGCTAGCAAAACATCACGGACACCCTGCGAAGATGGCGGTAAAGCTCGGAAACCGGGCCTACCGTGCCAAGGCGCGCGAGCTTCAAGATGATTACTATCGAAATGTCGGCCTGCCCGCCGGACTGACACGGACAGGTCCGAAGCGTGAAC
The DNA here is from genome assembly GCA_947503775.1 of uncultured Paracoccaceae bacterium. Lineage (GTDB taxonomy): Bacteria > Pseudomonadota > Alphaproteobacteria > Rhodobacterales > Rhodobacteraceae > Aestuariibius. The sequence goes on from CANNFE010000002.1 coordinate 426,175, forward strand.
GCCTGTCTCGCGCGCAGTGGAAGGAACGGAAAGCCTCGGCGAAGCGTGAGGCTGAACTCCTTAGAGAGATGGACACCCGTGTTGAAGACCTAGCAGATGGTCAGGCGGCGCTGGATGCAGAAGTCGAGCGCAAAGCCGAGGAACTCGCGGCAAAGCTCGAGGTGGCAGAGTCGATCCTCGAAGATGCCGAGCGCAGACAGCGGGACGCTGAACACGTGGCGGCAGAAATCATTGAACAGGCCCGGCAAACGGCGGAAGAGGCAAACCGTAACGCTCGCCGAGAGCTGTTCCTGCGGCAGGAACGTCTTGAGGCCGAGCTGCGGCGGCACGCAGAGGCTCAGAAGGCGTTTGAGACGGAGAAGAGGCACCTTCGAGCGGAGGCTATCGTTGAAGTGGTGGGGGTGGCGGCCCGCGTTATTCTGGGGGTATTCGATGGCAGCGTTGGCCTGTCCGATCAACGGAAACGACTGAGGATCAACGATCAGTCGCTGGCAAAATCCGTGGATCGGCTCGATCTGGGTACTGTGCTGTTAAAGATCGTGACGACTGTTGAGGCGGTCTGGAGCAAGCTGACCAGCAGGTTGTCCGAAGCAGACTTGCATGTCGAACGACAGAAAGCAGAGGACGGTTTGCGGTCAGCAATCCCGACGACCCAGCGCGGACCTGATTTCTCATGACTGACCTCGATCAGCGTATTGCGAACCTTCGTGAACGGCGGCAGATGACAGTCTCCATCGCGGGTCAAGAGATTGAACGGCTGCGGGGGGAAGTCGCCGCGCTGGACCGAGCCGTCCAGCAGGCCGATGAGCGGATAAGGTATCATCGCTCAGGGTCTGACCAACTCGCGACGGACTTGGATCGTCTGGCTGTGAGGCTCGTAAATCTGCGCCGCCTAGTCGTGGTCGGAATTGTGGCGGTTGTGGTGACGGCAATAGCGATACTTTGCGTTGCCGTGTGGTCCGGAGCCATCATTCGCCAAGCAGCGGCAGAAGAAGCCGCAAACATCCGTATGCAGAATGCCGCAGAAATCGCCCAAGCGCAGCAAGAGGGCGAGGAAGCACTGACTGACCTTCGCCAACAGATCGCAGATCAGAGAGCATCCATTGAGGATCAGATTGATGAGGTCGGTGGAGACCTTGCGATGCTGGCCGAAGAGCGCGACGCCGCGCGGGAGGAGCTTGAGCAATTCAGTCGCCTGCGAGACAGGATCGGCTTCGAACTCATCGAATATCGTGGAAGCGCGGTGATCATAGTACCCGAAGGGCAAGAAGTGAGTGGCTGGCGCGCACCGGGCTTGTCCAACTTGGCGCGGTACAACGGCCGAATTTTCCGCGTGCGTGACGCCGACTAGGTTTGCACCGCTGGGCCTGAAGCAGTCCCGATCTTGAGTTCCGCTTCCAACGCGAGGATCAGGACGCTCATCTTGATGCCAAGCCCGTCACATAGCCCGCGCAGTGTCGCGAGGCTCGGTTGGTGACGGCAGCTTTCCAGAAGCGATACGTAGCGCATGCTCTTGCCCGCCCGATAGGCCAGTTCTTCCTGTGACAGACCCGCTTTCTGACGCTCCCGCCTGAGAACGGTCGCGAATGCCGATAGCAGTTGTTCATCTGTTTTCTCGTTCATGCCCCGACAGGCGGGCAGAACGGCGATTGCCTCTATGAAGTATTCTGTGAATAATGAAGTATACTGTGAGTTTCTTGGAGCCAGCCGGTGCTCGTCATCACATTCTTTTCGTCAAGAAGCGGAAGCGGCCGGACCACGGCGGTGCTGGCCTTAGCACCTGCGATGCGGGTTCTGGGTATGCGGGTCATGATTATTGAAACCCTGCGCAGTATCGAGCGTCCGACGCGCCTTCAAGATTGGGAGAAATTGGCGGCGAGGGTGGGGTCTGCAAGCCTTAGAATGAGCGTCTTGCCGGTGGAGGGCGCAGATTGCTTTTCGCAGGCGCTGGCAACCGCAAAGCAGACCGAAGTGGACATGGTTCTTGTCGATACATCCGAAGCGTCGAACGAGCAACTTGCGGAAGCGCTTAGCCGCAGCAGCCTCGTCATTGCTCCAGCGATCAGCGTCATGCAAGCCGTTTTCTCCAGCGCGTCGATCCGGCCGCATCTGCGCCGCCCAACGCCGGTGGTGGGGCTCGTGACGAACGCCGAGAATCATGAAAAGGAGCAGCAGGTTCGATCCGCTTTTTTGGACATCATACCCGTGCTGAGGTCTGCGCTTCCCCAAAGAAAGCTCTTCGAGCAGCAGGTCGATAAGGGCGGCTTGTTCAAGATAGCCGGGCATGGAGAGTCAGACCAGACCGCGTGCGCGGCTGCCCGCGATGTCGCGGAAGAAATCATGTCGATTGCGGAATACCCGACAGGCGTTGAGCCTCTCGCCAGAGATCGGAACACGCGCGAACCGGATGAACAGGCATCAATGCTCGCCACTTTGCTCGAAGAGTTAAAGGAGGCAGCATCGAATGAATGACGTTGAACAAGAGATCGACGCCTCGTTGGACAGCCGCCCGTGACGATGGTGGGTCGGGCACAATCAGGCCAGAAAAGAGCGCAGAACTACGACGTGGTTCGCTGCACCGTGCTTAATGTGGTGCAGCGGGAGAGCCGGGATGTTGATCGGAAGACCTACTTGACGGTCGCCGGTTCGCAGCGAACGTGGCGCGAGATCGAGGTCAAAGACGAGAGCGGCAGAGAGTTCTGGGTGGCGGGCGAAGTGGTGTACGAGGCGCGCGTCGGTGAAAATATCGCGCTGGTGCTTGACCCCCGTGGCCGCGAGCCGCTGGCAATGGCGCATATCTCGGACGGCACCTACGTCGTTCACGGCTCGGCCAGCCCGGATGCAAAGGAAGGCAAAGGCGTCCTGGCTACCGCGTTCCTGATCGCCGTTGTGGCGGCGCTGCCGGGTCTGATCATCTATTTTGCTATCCTACTGACCATCGCGCCCGAGTGGACTGAATCGGCGTCAAGCCAGCCGTTGCAGTACTACCCGTTCTTCCTGATCCCGCCGTCGATCTACGCGGCGGTCCGCTTGGACCGTTGGGGCGTCGCCCGCGCCAAGCGTGTACATGGCGAGATCATGGACGCGCTGCGGGCAGCAGGCGTGACCGGCGAGGGGCAGACGGATCGGCGGCCCAACCAACCACCGCCGGTTCCGGTCTAGAGACCGAAGCCGGGAATCTGCTATCGGCGCGCTTACTCGACCGAGTAGGAGAGGGTAAAGGCACCTGACTTATGGCGAACTGGTACACTGCTGATACCCACTTCGGGCACGAAAACATTATCCCAGCTTGCGGACGGCCGTTCCGCCATGCCGGTCACATGGACTCCGTGCTGATCGAGAAGATGTGGGAAGTCGTTCAAGAGGATGACGACCTCTGGATCATCGGCGATTTCGCCTTCGGGCCAAAGGCCAAGGACGCGGAATATCTCAACATCCTTTTCAGCCAGCTTCCCGGTGTGCGGAAGCATCTGATCGTGGGCAATCATGATCTCGCGCCGACGCTAACCTTGCCGTGGGACAGCATCGCGCACCTGACCGACGTTCAGGAAGGGCCAGACGGACTACGCCATACGCTTTGCCATTATCCGATGATTACATGGAATGGTGCCCGGAAGGGTTCACTCCAACTCTTCGGACACGTTCACAACAACTGGCAGGGGTCAAGAAACGCGGTGAATGTTGGCGTCGATCAGTGGGATTTCATGCCAGTATCGTTTGGACAGGTGGTTGAACGGGCTGACCGCTTGTCAGTGAATGCTCACTGGAAGGATGTCGAGCATTTTCACCTGTTATGAAGGTTGGGTATGCGGGGGTTTCTATTGCTTACGAGAATTTGCGGACTATTGAATGTGACTGGAAAAGTTGACGATCCGCATGTAACCCTCTGCAAACGTACAAGAAACGTGCGAGTGCTGTGGTGAGAGCGTTCTTTGGGCGTAAAGCTCGTTTGCCACTTGAGCTGCAATGGCGCTCGGAGCAGCTAGACGAAGAGATCATATTGCTGCCCTTTGGGAGCCGTGTCTATCGCATTCTCCCAAGCCGACCGCACAGCAATATCCGCCTCGAGTCTGGCGAGGCCCTCGGTTGCCACTACGATTGGTGCTTGGAGCGCGATGATGTAAGGCGCTGCAAGCTCGACCATCATCGCCGCGCGATACACAGGGCCAGACTCGCGTCCGGAGTAGCCACTTCGGACGATCGCAGTGACCTGAGAGGCTCCGATTGGACGGCCAGTGCGCAAGTTAGCTAGTTCGGACATTCGAAACTGGGGCGTGTCGTTGCTCAAGCTGAGCCGTCGGTCTGAACGGCAGACGAGTGCGTAGTGTTGCCCTGTCGCACGTCCGGCATGGCTTGTGACCATCGACCCAGCCGGCAGGGTCCATCCGCAACCGTCAGCCGTGCGTGCGCGCGTCCAGATAGCTACCGCACCTGGTGCCACGTCGATTTGGCGAGGCTTGGAGAGGATGGGACTGAAGATGGCCTGCGGTACGGATGCAGTCCGCAATAGATACGGCAGAGAGGGCAGCACACTGTTCCCGATGCCCCACAAGAAAATGCCGCCGTTGGCACTACGCTCACGTTCTTTTCGAGCGAAGATCACATTAACGTCCTGCCCGGCCTCAACACCGAACCGCGTCCAGCAGAAGGTATTGGGGAGGGTAATGCAGGTTTGGCTAGCCATATCGCACCATTCGTGATTATTCATTATTATGCAAGTGAATAATGATGAACTTCGCGAGTATATGGATAAGCACGGGCTCAACCAAGCGGCGACAGCGGCTCGGTTCGGAGTTAGCCAAGCCAGCATTCACAGGGCTTTGTCTGGAAAGGGTATGCGTAGCGGCCCTGCGCAGCGGAGAATCGCCGAAGGTCTTACGACCAGTCCACTTGATAAAGGTGAATATTCATCATTGAGGCTGCCGCGTGACTTGGTTGCGAAGTTAGCGCAAATGTGTGCTGACAACGGCGACGCTGAAAGGCTCGCCGCTATTCTTGATGCCGTAGCAGCCTATCGCGGGAGGGACGTGACGTGAGCATCTTCAAGCAGAACTCCGCAGGCTTCCGGCAATCGATTGAGCGCATGGGCTATCCGCGCAGTACCGTTGAGGCTGTTTGGCCAGAATGGTGGAGTGCGGAAGCTGAACACTCAAAGACTGCGCAGACTGAGCTTCGCCTAACCGTGGCCCGCCGCCTAGGCCTTCGGCCGACGACGCTCTTCGAAACCGACGTTCCGGAGTTCGTCTGGCAACACGAGGCAAAATTTAAGGGTTTGGCCGCCTTCGATGACAGAGAACGCGGAGCGCTTACCTCCTTCGGGCAGGCCTTTGCGCAATCGCTCTTACCCTTCGTAGAGCCGTTCTCCCGGGCCGCGTCGATCGCTGCGCTGACTGCCGCAGGGCTCCGCACCCGTCTGCTCGCTAACGACCGCCCCTTCGTCGACATCGTCGATCTTTGCGCTCTTTGTTGGGGTCTAGGAATTCCAATCGTCCATCTCCGAGTCTTCCCACTTCCAGCCAAGCGCATGGCTGCCATGGCAGTACGTGTGGGTGAGCGCTACGCGATCTTGATTGGACGCGATGCTTCGTTCCCCGCACCAATAGCCTTCCACATCGCCCATGAGCTAGGCCATATCGTGTTAGGACATCTCGAAGATGCCACCGCTATCGTAGATGCTAAAATCCTCGAACGAGATGAAACTGACGAAGAAGAAATCGCAGCTGACGCTTTCGCACTATCACTCCTAACCGGGAGCGAGCGACCAACCTTTACAATGGATGCAGATGCAGCTTCGGGCATACAACTGGCGCGCGCCGCCTTCGAAGGACTTCAAGCTGGGCGCCATCAAATCGAACCGGGTGTGCTCTGCCTCTGTTACGGCTTTCAGACCGGGGATTGGAAGGTCGCGAACGCGGCGCTCCATTCGGTCTATACGCAGCGCGGAGAGGTCTGGAAGATGCTCAATAAGACTGCCACGCGCGAGATCAATTGGGAGGCAATCTCACCAGGAGGGCAGGCTTACATCCGTGCTGTTCTGGGAGCGGCTGATCTTGCCTGAGACCTTTGTTGACAACGATATCGTCCTTAAGCTCCTGCGCATCGGCTATTTAGACGATCTTGCGACTTGCTTGGGGCACGGCGATGCAGAAATGGCAGTTTTGGAGACGCTGCGCTTTAAGATTGGGGGAATGCTCGCGGGCGAACCCGACGCGCTTACAGTATTTATCGAGTTTATTGCGCGCGTCGCCGAACCACAACCGACGGATGCTGAGGTTCTCTTGGCGGCCCGCATGGAAGAGGCAGCACTTCTGGCAGGCCACGCCGTTGATGGGGGAGAGAGTGTACTCTTTGCGATGGCGGCTTCGAGAGGCGCACGCGTGGCGACTGGCGACAAGCGCGCGGTGATAGGACTTGCGTCTCTCGCAGAAATCGAGATGGCCTGCAAAGCGCTCGCAGGCACGGTCTTAACGCTCGAATGGCTGACCTGTGCACTTTTGGAATGGCACGGCGTGGATGCAGTTCGCGATGCAGTTTGCGCGGCCAACGAGATCGATCGCACACTCGGGATATGTTTCGCGTGCCATCGAGAAGAGTGTCCAGTTGACGACATCCGAGCAGCGCTTTCGAGTTACCAGCGTGATCTGTCCAACCGAACAAACGGCTTTGTCTCTCCAGCCTTACCCGCCCCCACTTGATCGAAGGAACACGGCATATGGGGCTTTCAGCTTGGCTGTGTAACCGATAGAGATCGAGCGAGCGTGCTTCTCGTCATTTACGCGCATTGGCTCGTCGCGAACCACCAGACATGCTTTGTCCACTCGGCCCTGAATGTAACGGCCGCCTACCCGCCCCGCGCTCGGACCCACGGCTACTTCTGTTTGGCCAAGTGGTAAATCGAAGGCGTCCTCTTTCAGGTCCTCTATAAGTAAGGCGTATCGTGATCCGACCGCATTTATGCGGGGGTCGATTTTCTCCCAAGTTTGTCCGTCAGCAGAGTACTCGTCAGCTCGAACTGCTGGAGCGAAGTGGTTCGATACCATGGGCTCCATGCAAAGTACGATCGAGCTCCCTGCTTCCATCCGATCGGCCGCAAAAGGCTGGACCATCGTTGTGGGATGGCAGGTATTGCCCCCATAGCCCCACATAGCGAAGCCCGCATCATCAATTTCCCGGCGCTTTCGCGCGATGATGTCATCTAGGTCCTCATTCGCATGTGTGCCAATCTTCATGAAGAGCACGCCCTGACCCGGACTAATAATTCCACTCACTTTTTTACCTCCAGGTTGATTAAGGCATAACTGCTGTCAGCAGCCTTGTTGTAGTCCATTGGCTGCATGTCTCGGACGTAACGGACACGCGGCGCCTGAGAGCGCCCGTAAAAATCTTCGAGCTTCTTAGGGTCCACAATGGGTTGGCTATCTCGTGTTTTCCGCGTTTCGGGAAGGGACTGAATCACCAAGTTACACGACCGCAGTTCGGGGGCGTCGTCGAGATGGTAGAGATGAAGATTGGGCTGCATTCGACCGACAAAGAATCCGTGATCGGCGGCGTTGCGCTGTACGTTGGCCAGCACTTTCGCAGACCATGCCAACTCGAGGTCGCCTGCGATGACAATTAGTCCTTCGCCAACATTTGAGATTGCCTCCATACCGCGACCTACAAAAGCATTCACACTGCGGCCTTCATTATACTGGCCCCAAGGCGGGTTTGTGTAGAAGCAGTCGAATTCACCGAGATCGTCTGGCAGCGGGTCAATTACATTGTATAAACGCGCATCAAGGCCATCGATGCCCTCCCTGTCCGCGATGCGCTTGACGGAGTTGACGATCCGCTCATCGAAGTCCAAGACCATAACCTCACGTGGCCCATAGCCGTAGATTTCGCGGTGTTTGAGAACGGCCGTGCAGATACTGATCCCGTCTCCATCGCCTATAAAGCATAATCGCTTATCATCTGCCCATTGTGCGACGAACTCACTCTGCATTACCATATCGCCCGCCTTCATGAAGATCTGATCGAACTGGCGCAGCGGCAGCGGGCGGTTCGCAATAACGTCGGAGATCGCGTTCATCGTCTCCTTAAGATCGATTTGAGTCATGCAATACCTACAAAAACACTAGGCGACCGGTTTGCCGCAGAACAGAACTAGCCACAATAGGCGGGGCCATATGGAATGATCGAGGCTTCTTAGATAACGACGATAATTTTCCGCAATTACCACGGAATTTCAACATTTTAGACCGTCAAGAACTCGCCCAAATACCTCCTTCGGGTCGCCGCGCTCCATCGTGGCCATCACAAACACCGCCTTGCCGCCTGACGCCTTCGCCCACTGCTGGCCGATCAGCTCCTTCTCACGGCTGTCCCGGCTTTCCTCGGGCGTCCGGTCCTTGCCTTTGTACTCCACCACCAGAAGCCGTTCGTCCTCCATCATCGCCACGAAGTCGGGGTAGAACTTATCGGTCGAGGTCGGCAGGCTGAACGAGTTGCGGTGACGGGCGACGTTGCGGGTCCAGAATTTCAGGCCGGGCAGGCCGTCTATCACCAACGCGCACTGTTCTTCCTCGCCGCCCTCGGCCCCGTCGAAAGCGGGCACTTCATCCGGCCCCATGAAGTGGTTGCGAAAGGCGAACTTGGTGCCGCGATACTTGGGCACGTCGGCGTACATCTCATCGAAGAACTTGAAGCCCTCATCGAACGAGACTTCCAACCGCGCCTCGGGGCCAAATAGGTTGAGCTGATAGACTTTGTCCCGCTCCTTCTGACGGAAGCCCTTGATCTTCTCGCCCAGCTTGCGGGCCAGGATGAACTTGCAACGCATGAGCTGCGCCAGCGGGAGGCTACGGTCGCGCGTCAGGTAGGTGATAACATCGCCAAGCCACGCCAGCAGCTCGGTCTGTGAAATCCACGGGTCGCGCACCTTGCTGTCGAGCCACCCGACAAGGCTGGCGGGTGTCCAGTCATACACCTCCACGTCTTTGAGCATGCCTTCGGATGAATCCCCGGCCGCGATCAGCAGGCGGTTACCATCGAGGTCGATCTCGAAGGTATTGGTGGTCTCCACGATCTTGAACTCGTCAGGCTCCAGTCGCGCGGGGTGATCGGCCAGCGACCAGTCGTGGTATTCCATCAGAACGTCGGTATCGCCGAAGATTAGATCGCCCTGCACGTGCGCCATCAAACGCGGGATGGTGAAGGTCTCGCCGCGATGGGCAGGGGCGACCTCGCGCGCGTGCTTTTCTTCCCATTCCTTGATCTTCTCGCGGAATGCGCCGTGATGCCGCTCAGGCGCTTGAGCGTACAACGCTTCTTTTTCGCTAGGCTTTAGGAAGCCCTTGATCTGCACCGTCGCCTTGCCAGACGCATCCGGCGCAATCGTGATCTTGCCGGGGGCGACCCGTTCGATGCCCTTGGCTTCATCCGGCGTCGCGTCGATCTCGACCGTGAGCGTCGGGCGCGGGCGCGACTGTCGCCCGAACAAACCATCGGCCAGGTCGGGCTGCTCCGCCTCGATGTTGGTCTCAGCCTCGCCTTCGGTGAATCCCATGTCCACCAGCTTGTCGCGCAGGTTTCCTGCCGCCTCGGCGAAGCGCTTGGACACCAGCTTGGCGTAGGATTTGTTCAGCGCCGTCGCCTTGCGACGCGTGGCGTACGGCATCCGCAAGACGCGGCCCAGAAGTTGTTCGGCGTCTGTGCTGCTGCTGATGTTCGCGACCGAGCAGAAGACATAGGCGAAGGAGCAGTCCCAGCCTTCCTTCAGCGCCTCTATGGTGATGACGTACTCGATGGCGCAGGCCGGATCGAACAGGTTGATCCCGTCCAGTTCCCGCTGCGCGCCGGTAGCGACGGCGATCTTTTCGGGGTCAATGTTCTCACGCTCGATCAGATGCTCGCGCAAGACATCGACGGTGATGTTCTCCGGGTTCTTCTTGTCCTTCTTCTGCGCTTGAAACAGAACGATGGGCCGGATGTAGCCATCGCGGTCGCGGTCGGCCCACTCTTGCAGCTCGGCACGTTTGAGGATGGCGGAGTTGACCGCACCCTGCCACGTGTCAGCCTCGTCCAGCACCACGGGCATCTTGATCATTTCTTCGTCCTTCAGCTCCTGCGCAGAGACGGAATGAAGGATGTTGTTGAAGCCGCGCGGCGTGGCCGTGAACTCGACCAGCGCGGTCGGATTGATCCGCTCATAGACCACTTGGGTCAGGTTCGATCCCGCCTTGTGAGCTTCGTCCATGATGACCAGCGGACGGTGCAGGTGCATGAGGTTGGCAAAGCTGAACTTGATGTCGCCCTTGTGCGGCCCGTCGTCGTTGCGCTCCAGTCCGGGCGCGCCCGGCGACACAGAGCTGAAATGCGGCTCCAGCATCTCGTGGTGGCGATAAACATGGTACGTGTCCGTGCTGGTTTGCCGAAGCGCCTGGATGGTCCCGACAACGACGCAAAGGTTGCCCGCCATGTCGTGCGGCGTCAGTTGCGTGAAATCCCCGATGTCGAAGACGCGCACGCGGCCCTCGAACGCTTCGTCCAGCACCTGCCGGTAGGGATGGCGCGGATTCTTCAGCGCCTCGGCGGTTTGCAGTCGGATCGTGTTCGTCGGCACCAGCCACAGAACGAGCGGGAAATCCTTCTCGATCCACGCATCCTTGGCTACGGTGATGGCGTGGCTGGCAAGGATCGTCTTGCCGCCCCCGGTGGGCAGTCGCAGGCAGACGTAGGGAGTGTCAGGCAGCGCCTCTATCGGCTTGTAGCCTGCCGCGTAGCCGCGCAGGCGGGCTGCCAGCTCTGGCTCGGCCGTCAGCGTCTCGTAGGCCGCTTTGGGGCCGGTGATCCGCGCTTCCTCGAAAAATGCGCACAGCGTGGCGAGGGACGCCTTCTGATAGTCCTTCAGCTTCATCTGCGGGCCTTCACGTCATAGGGCGTCTGTTTGAACTCGATCTTCTCGGCCTTCAACGTCGCCTCGCTCAGCGCCGTGCGCTCGCCATAGACCGTCATCGGGCCTTTGAAATCGGCCTGTGCCGCGCGGATCGCAGCGAGGGTCTTGCGGGTCAGCACGTTGCCGCCGCCCGCCGACTTGTCGCCGAGGATGCCGTTGTAGAGCAGCGCATAGCCTTGGTCGTCGTGCTGTCCGAGAAATGGGACCAGCGCATCCGGCTCGACCCACGGCTTGCCTGTCTCGGCGAACCAGATATGGCTGGCGAGGGTGGGGAAGCGGATATCGGGCTGGATCGACCCGTCTTCGGCGAAGACTGACGGGCCAAGGCGGTAGAAGCGGAACCCGCCGCCGCCCTCCCAGCCGACTGCCTCGGAAATCCCGATATTGTCGCCGTCGACGACCTTTTTCAGTCTGGGAACGCAGTACGCGGTGCTGTGTTCGCCCATTTCGATGCCGATCCAGTTGCGATCTATCTTCTGAGCGACGGCAGCGGTGGTACCGGAGCCCAAGAAGCTATCCAGTACGATATCGCCGGGGTTCGAAGCGACCTGCACGATCTTACGTATTAGCCCCTCGGGTTTCGGTGTGTCGAAAGCGTCGTCGTCTTTGAAGAGGGCCAAAATTTCCTTCTTCGCAGCTTGATTGTCCGAGAAGTCGCTGGCTGGCCACCAAGTCATTGGAACAAGGCCATCATCGTCTTCAGGGAACTTCTTGATTCGTGGTCGCCCCGCCCCGTTTTTGGGAAAATACACACGCTTCTCTACATCACGCAGTCGCAGGAATTCCGGTTCGGTTGCGCCCCAACATCTGCCTTTTGGCGGGTCAAGCTCGACGCCGGTCGGCGTCGTAATCTTGTACATCTGGTTTGCTCTATAACCTTGCGCGCTGAAAGGGATGGAACGCCATGGGCCGCGCTCGTCATTGTCAGGGTTGGAGTAGCCTTTTGAACTATCGGGCAGGAGATTCCGGTTTGTCTTCCAGTCGGCTGCATCTGTGCGGGCATAAACCAAGATGTGGTCATGCGCGGAGCCGATGGCCTTGCGGTTTTCCCGCGAGGTCCGCTTTTGCCAGACGATATTTGCGATGAAATTTCGCCGCCCGAACACCTCGTCCATAATGACCTTGAGGTAGTGCCCCTCGCGGTCATCTATGCTCACCCAGATCGACCCGTCCTCGCTCAAAAGCTCCCGCAGCAGCTCCAGCCGGGGCCACATCATGGCCAGCCACTGCGAATGCTCCAGATTATCGTCGTAATGCTCGAAGGCCGATCCGGTATTGTAGGGCGGGTCGATATAGATGCACTTCACCTGTCCCGCATAGTAGGGCAGCAGCGCCTTCAGCGCCTCCAGATTGTCGCCCTGAATGAGCATGTTGCCCGCGTCCCGGTCGCCATAGCCCAGCTCCGGCACCTCCTCCAACAGCCGGTAGGGCACCGTCCGCGCAGCGCGCACGTCATCGTCTCGGGTCAGCCATCGAAGCGTCGGCATCTGCTCGTTTCTTTCTTCTTCTTGGGCGCGATGTGCGCCGGATTTCTGAGAAATTAGTATTCTGTTCCGGGTGTTTATCCGGCTTCGGAGTGACTGTCAGCCGCCACGACATCATTACCTTTCTGATCAACCTCGATTTCGTCATGGTCGACCGCGTCCTCACCCAAATTCTCTCGAACCATCGTTCTCCATGCCACCATCGCCTCATCGAAGAGCTCCTGCTCTTCGCCAAAGTCTTCCGCGACTGGCGGTCCGGGAAGCTCCTCTGGGTGAAAGCGGTATCCCGTAACGATCCTGACCGCTTCCCGTAGGTTGTCGGCGGTGAGGCGCTTGAAACCTTGCCAATCGTGTCGCGCAAAAAAGCTGGCGACCTTCAAACGAGTCGCCAAGTCCATCTTCGGGTAGGCAACACCTAGAAATTCAACTGCAGCGTTCAGCTCCCGCACCGTACGTTCGATGGTTTGCTGGTCGTTCTGAGCGGGCCGTCCGAGCATGAGCTCGTTCATGTCCGCGCCAGTAAGGATCGCGAGCTTTATCAGCGCAGAAGATGGGACTGGCCTCTTACCTAACTCATAGTCGTAATAGCAGCGGTCTGTGACCTCCATGAATCGGGCCATTTCCCGCTTCTTGTACCCCTTGCGAACGCGAAAGCTCGACAGGTTGTTGTGCAGCGCGCCTTGCGGGCTGTTCCGGCGCATCTTTTCATCGCGCTCATAAGCCGATTGCCTGTCGGCCTCGGCGGCTACGACCTGCGCCTCCGTGAGCTTAGCGAACTTGTAAGCAGGCATGGCAGCACCCCCAAACCGGAAAGATAAATCCGGTTTTGCAAAAAATTACCGGAGTGTCTCGACAGGTTACGCGTAGATCGCAATCATTGGCAAGAGATTGCATTTTCGTGCGAGGAGCAGATGTCAGACCTTCTATCGGACGGCCGAACGCCCGAAGCGTGGAGCGAGGAACTGATGAGCCACGGCGTTCACGTTTCGCCACGCCTGATCCGCTCGAAAGCCCATAGAACCGGGCAGTTCTACAAAATCGGTCGGCTGATGCTGCTGACACCGATCCAGCTTGAGGCGCTGATTAAGGCCGCCACCCGCCCGGCCGTCACCAGCGACGGCAAGGACGCGACCAATGGCTGACATCCTTCCAACCTATACGACGCCGAGAGAGCTTGCCGCGAGGCTCGGTGCATCGCCCCGATTTGTGTCCGATACGGTCCGCGAGCTTGGTGCATTCTGCAAAATCGGGCAGAAAGTCATCATGCTGGATCATCATGTGGTCAGCTTTTTGGAGGCGATGGAATGCCGATCAAAGTCTTCAAGAGGGGCAACCTCTACAGTTTCAGGGGCACAGTTGCCGGACGGCGACTACGAGGCGCTACTGGAACAGCGGACAAAAGGATCGCGGAAAGGCTCGCGGCAGAAGCCGAAGCAAAAGAGTGGCAACGTCATCTCGATGGGCCGGGCGCAACGCTGATGTTCTCACAGGCTGCGATAGCCTATCGGCACGCGGGGCGGAACGACCGGTTCCTTGAACGGATCGAGGATTACTGGAAGGACACGCTGGTTCCGAAAATCACGGGCGAGGCAATTCGGCAAATGGCGCGCAAGCTGTACCCCGGCGCGGCCAATGCCACCATGAACCGTCAAGGCATTGCCCCTACGCAAGCGATCATCAACTACGCGGCGGAACTGGAATGGTGCGCGCCGATCCGAGTGAAGCGGTTCAAAGTCAATGCCAAGAGGAAGAGGCCCGTCTCACGGGAGTGGGTCGAAGCTTTTGCCAAGCAGGCAATAGCTGACGACCTGCGCCATCTCGCAGCCCTGTGCCTCTTCATGTTTGGCACAGGCGCGCGTCGTGGTGAGGCCTGCGCGCTCACGTGGGGCGACGTCGAGCTGTTCCAGAAGACTGCTGTGATCAACCAGACCAAGATCGACGACCAGCGCATCGCGCATCTGTCACAACCTGTCGTCGCGGCGTTGGCGAACATCCCTTCCAACCGTGAACCCGACAGTCTGGTTTTTCAGTACGCCTCTGGCGAAAGCGTGGGACAGGTCTGGAAGAACGTCATTGAGCGTGCGGGAATAGAGAAACTGTCACCGCACTCGTGCCGCCATGGCTTCGCGACCTCGATGCTGCAAGCTGGCATAGACCCCAAGACCGTAGCGGTTCGCGGGGGCTGGAAAGACGTCGCGACTGTGATGAGATTCTACGCCCACGCGATGGATGATCCGACCGTCACGGATGTGCTTTTTGGCACAGAATTGACACAAGGCGAACACGAGAAACGATTAAGTAACTGTAGTAAAAAGGAAATACATCAATGACTTGGACCCTTCGTTGGGGAAGGGTGTCCCACGGGCGGAGCTAGCGGCTGGGGCCGTCTGCGGCAAGTCCTTATCCGCTCTGCGGCTCGATTTTGTCTCTTGTCGCGCCTCACCCCTATCCGCGGGCGCGGAAGGTGACGGCCGGATTTGCATATTTATCGCCAGATGAAGAGAACGGTTGCGCCCCGCGTCGGAGCGCGCTTTGTGCGAGGCGAGTGTGAAGGAGTGTCACGATGGTCATTATCAGCCTGATCGCTGCGCCGGGCGCTCTGGAGCGGCAGGTGGTTGAAAATCTGCGCGGCACCTGGGGCGGGAGCGAGATCGTCTGGCTTTCAGACGGGGAGGCGGCTGAGTTCGGCGTGCCGGGCCGTCCGGAGACCTTCGATTGCGTGCGCGCCGAACTTGACCTTCTGAGGATCGATCTCAACCCGGTGCAACAGGACCATCGCCGCAAGCGGCTTTTGCTGGCGGAT
This sequence comes from uncultured Paracoccaceae bacterium, assembly GCA_947503775.1. GTDB lineage: Bacteria > Pseudomonadota > Alphaproteobacteria > Rhodobacterales > Rhodobacteraceae > Aestuariibius. The sequence continues at coordinate 441,398 of CANNFE010000002.1, forward strand.
ATGGATTCGACGATGATCGCGCAGGAATGCATCGACGAGCTTGCGGCCGAGGCGGGCTTCGGCCCGCAGGTAGCGGCTATCACCGCGCAGGCGATGAATGGCGAGCTGGATTTCGAGGACGCCTTGAAGAGCCGTGTGGCCTTGCTGCGCGACTTGCCGGTATCGGTGATTGAACGGGTTCTGACCACCCGCATAAAGGACCGTCCAGGCGGCCGGGCGCTCGTGGCGACGATGAAGGCGCATGGCGCCTATTGCGCGCTGGTCTCGGGCGGGTTCACCGCCTTTGCGTCGTCTGTTGCGGACCGGATCGGGTTCGACGAGGCGCGCGCGAACGTTCTGGCCGAAGAGGAGGGGCGGCTGACCGGGGAGGTGATCCCTCCGATCCTGGGGCGTGATGCGAAAGTCTCCGCGCTGACAGACCTGACGGAGCGGCTGGGCCTCACACCCTCCGATGCCATCGCGATCGGGGATGGGGCGAACGATCTTGGCATGCTGGATCTCGCCGGGATGGGCGTTGCCGTTCATGCCAAGCCCGCCGTCGCGCAGGCCTGCGATCTGCGCATCTCGCATGGCGATTTGACCGCGCTTTTATACCTGCAAGGGTATGCCCGGTCAGAGTTCGAAGGCCCAGCCTAGCGCAACGGCTCTGCCGCCCGGACAAAGCCGGTGACAAGATCACGGCGATTGCGGATCGGCGCATCAAGATAGGTCAGGGCGGCCGGATCCTTTTGGTCCAGGACACCGAGCCGGATCAGGATCGCCGTGATGGCCGCCTCTGACGCGCGCGTTGCGCCATCGGCGATCTTCACCGCCACGCCCAGCTTTTGCTCGGGCAGGATCGCGACAAAAACCCCCTCGGCCCCTGTTTTGACGGCGACGCCAGTCATCGCCCGCATCAACGCAGTGCAGGCGCGCCCTTCTCCGGCGACGAGATCGGGATGCGTCACCATCGCTTCGACCAGACGCTCCTGCGCCCTCGCCCCTGTGCCGCTGCGCGTGCCAGCCTCTGCAAAGACGGCCATCGCACGCGCAAGGCCTCTCACGGATGTGGCATAGTTCGGGGCAGAGCAGCCATCGATCGCGAAACCGGGGCTGGTCTCGCCTGTTGTCTCCTCAAAGGCCTGCAGGATCCGCCTTTGCACCGGATGGTCCGGATCGATATAATCAGGCCCGGCCTTCAGCGCCTGACCAAGCGCCAGAAAACCGGCATGCTTGCCCGAGCAGTTGTTGTGGATTTGCCCGGGCGGTTCTGACGCGCGGATCAACGCGGTGCGGGCCGGCCGGTCGGCGGGCTCTTGCGGACCGCAGAGAAACGCCGCCTCGCTCAGCCCCAGATCCGAAAGCCAATCCGCGACACGGCGTGTGTGAATGACGGCGCCTTGATGCGAGGCGCAGGCCAGGGCGAGTCGCTCCGAGGTCAGGCCCGGCACGCCCGCCTCAAGCAGCGGGAGGGCCTGCACCATCTTGCAGCTTGACCGGGGATAGATCGTTGCACCCGGATCGCCCCAGCTTTCGACAAGCGATCCGTCCGGGCGGCAGATGGCGATATGTCCCAGATGCACGCTTTCTACACGGTCGCCTCGCCAGATTTCGATCAGTCGCTCCGGATCTTTCATCGGCTCTCCCTTGCCTCTTGCCCGATTTTGCTCATCATTCTGCATCGACGGGTCTTTTCGTATCCTGCAGTTTCTTGGTAGGACCCGCCTGATCGGAACGAAAGGGGGTCCGCCTGTGCACAAGACAGCCAAAAAGGCGCGCGGCACCACCCGGCAGATGGGCAGCATGGAGAATAAGATATGAAGATCGCAACGGTCCTCGCAGGTCTGACTATGACGATGGCAGCCGGATCGCTGGCCGCTCAGGACAGCGCCGAATCCGAGAATCGGGTGTCGGCCAATACCGACTGGAGCGTGTTCGAGGACAACGAACCCCGCGAATGCTGGGCCGTCTCCGCGCCGAAGGAAACGGTGAATACAAGAGACGGCGATGTGGTCGAGGTGCGTCGCGGCGATATTCTGCTGATGGTGTTCAACCGTCCGGCCCAGAATGTGAACGGTCAACTGGCCTTCACGGGCGGCTATCCCTTTGCGGGGGGATCGACCGTAGAGCTGGAGATCGGCGGGACCGAATACGAGCTGATCACCGAAGGGGAATGGGCCTGGCCCACAACGCCCGAGGAAGATGCGCAGATCGTCGCAGCGCTCAAGCGGGGGGCGCAGGCGGTTCTCACCGGCCGGTCGGGCCGGGGAACGCAAACCCAGGATACATTCTCTCTTCTGGGCTTTACCGCAGCCGTGGACGACGCGACCGCCCGCTGCGAGGGTTGAGCCGGACGGACCGGGGGCCAGCCCCCGGACCCCCGGGATATTTGGCAGGCAAAGACTGTTGGGATTTTGCCTTATTGTCCCTATATAGGCGCGATTCCCGATGGAGAGCGCCATGGCCGATGCGCCGATCACCCAAGATGTTCTGACGATCCCCCGCAAGGGGCCGGAGGGGCCTCAGAACCTTGTGGGTCTGACACGGAACGCCCTGCGCGAGACTTTGATCGAGGCTGGAACGCCCGAGAAACAGGCCCGCATGCGCGCCGGCCAGATCTGGCAGTGGATCTACGCCAAGGGCGCGCGTGACTTCGACGCGATGACCAACCTCGCCAAGCCCTATCGCGCCATGCTGGCCGAGCGGTTCGTCATCGCGGTCCCGGACGTGACCAAGCGGGACGTCAGTGCCGACGGCACCCGGAAATACCTTGTCCGGATCGCGGGCGGTCATGAGGTCGAGGTCGTCTACATCCCAGAGGAAGGGCGCGGCACGCTCTGCATTTCCTCGCAGGTCGGCTGCACGCTGACCTGTTCGTTCTGCCATACCGGCACGCAAAAGCTGGTCCGCAACCTGACTGCCGGAGAAATCATCGGCCAGGTCATGGTCGCCCGGGACGACCTTGGTGAATGGCCCGAACCCGGCGCTCCGAAGGACGAGACGCGTCTTTTGTCGAATATCGTCCTGATGGGCATGGGCGAGCCGCTTTATAACTTCGAAGCGGTGCGCGATGCGATGAAGATCGCCATGGACCCTGAAGGCATCTCGCTTTCGCGCCGCCGCATCACGCTCTCGACCTCCGGTGTCGTGCCCGAGATCGCCCGCACCGCGGACGAGATCGGCTGCATGCTGGCCGTCAGCTTTCATGCCACCACGGACGAAGTGCGCGACAAGCTGGTCCCGATCAACAAGCGCTGGCCCATCGCCGATCTTCTCGATGCCCTGCGCGCCTATCCCAAAGCCAGCAATTCCGAGCGGATCACCTTCGAATATGTCATGCTCGACGGGATCAACGACAGCGACGAGGATGCGCGCCGTCTGATCAAACTGATCAAGGGCATCCCGGCCAAGATCAACCTGATCCCCTTCAACGAATGGCCCGGCGCGCCCTATAAGCGCTCCCCCTGGAGCCGGATCGAGGCTTTCGCCGATATCGTCTACAAAGCAGGCTATGCCGCGCCGATCCGCACCCCGCGCGGCGAGGATATCATGGCCGCTTGCGGACAGCTCAAATCGGCGACTGAGCGGGCGCGCAAATCTCGCGCCCAGATCGCCGCCGAGGCGGGGCTCTAGCGCCGTTAACTTCGTTTCAAGACGAATCGCGCCAGGGTGAGGTCATGCAGACACTCACCGTTCAGTTCCAGATCTCCGCCCCCATGGAAGAGGCCCTTCGCCTCGCAGCCTGGGAAGATGATACCAGCGTCGCCGATATCATGCGTCAGGCCATCGGCCGTGACATTCGGCGCCGCAAGCAGATGCAGCAGGCCGCGATCCGGCGGCGCGCGCAGGCCAAAGAGGTCGCGGTCTAGACCCTAGCGGTCCGGAATCGTCTCTCGCTTTTCGCCCGCGCCGTCCCAGTTCGCCATCGCCTCCAGCGCTTCTTCGGCGGTGTCGACAAAGCGGAAAAGATCCAGATCGGCCACTGCGATCGTGCCTGCCTCGCACAAAGCGTCCCAGTTCACGATCCGCTCCCAGAAGTCGCGCCCAAAAAGCAGGACCGGCACGCGCTGCATGCGCCCCGTCTGGATCAGCGTCAGACATTCGAAGAGCTCGTCCAGCGTCCCGAACCCACCCGGAAAGACGCAAACCGCCGCCGCGCGCATCAGGAAATGCATCTTGCGGATGGCGAAGTAATGAAAATTAAAGCTCAGCTCGGGCGTGACATAGCCATTGGGCGCCTGCTCATGCGGCAGCACGATCCCCAGACCGACGGACCGCCCACCGGCATCGACAGCCCCACGATTGCCCGCCTCCATGACGCCGGGCCCGCCCCCTGTGACGATCACGTTCTCGGTCCCGCCGGTTTTCATCGACGCTTCGGTCACAAGCTGCGCGAACCGCCGCGCCTCGGCATAATGCGCGCTTAGCTCGGCCAGGGTTTCGGTCCGCGCCTCATGCCTGCGCGCAGGCTCCGGGATCCGCGCGCCGCCGAACAGAACCACCGTCGACTCTATCCCCGCCGCATCCAGCAGCAGCTCCGGCTTGAGCAGTTCCAGCTGCAACCGCACGGGCCGCAGCTCGGGGCGGCATAGGAAATCCTCGTCCGTAAAGGCCAGCTGGTAGGTCGGAGACTGCGTCTGGGGCGTCTGCGGAACCTGCGAAGATGCCTCCCGGTCTTCCTCGCTGTGGCGCAAAGGGTGGCGGCGGTCGTCTTTCATTTCAGGTCCTTCAAAGCGGCTTCATTGCGCTGGCGCGAGACCCTCACTATAGCTCGCCCAACCCCATGGCCACCCGCGAAAGAGAGCCCCCGATGTCAAATGCCGATCTGGAAACCGCAATCGAGGCTGCCTGGGAGGCACGCGCCGATATTACGCCCGCCACGACGGGCGAAACCCGCGATGCGATCGAGGATACTCTGAACGCCCTCGATAGCGGCAAGCTCCGCGTCGCCGAAAAGCAGGGCGGCGACTGGCATGTAAACCAATGGGCCAAAAAGGCCGTCCTCCTGGGCTTTCGCATTAAGGATATGGAGCATCAGCCCGGCGGCCCCCAAAACGGCGGCTGGTGGGACAAGGTCGACAGCAAGTTCGCAGGCTGGGGCGACAACGCCTGGCGCGCGGCGGGCTTTCGCGCCGTGCCCAACTGTGTGGTCCGCAAGTCGGCCTTTATCGCGCCGGGCGTGGTGCTCATGCCGTCCTTCGTGAACCTCGGCGCTTACGTGGACGAGGGCACGATGGTCGACACCTGGGCGACCGTCGGCTCTTGCGCGCAGATCGGCAAGAACGTGCACCTGTCGGGCGGTGTCGGCATCGGCGGCGTGCTCGAGCCCATGCAGGCAGGCCCCACGATCATCGAGGACAACTGCTTCATCGGCGCCCGATCCGAGGTGGTCGAGGGCTGCATCGTCCGCGAAGGCTCGGTCCTCGGCATGGGGGTTTTCATCGGCCAATCCACTAAGATCGTGGACCGCGAAACCGGAACCGTCAGCTACGGAGAGGTCCCCGCAGGATCCGTCGTCGTGGCAGGCTCCATGCCGTCAAAAAACGGCGTTCACCTTTACTGCGCGGTCATCGTCAAACGCGTGGACGAAAGGACCCGCTCAAAGACGTCGATCAACGAGCTTCTGCGCGACTGACAAATCCAGACATCACCGCTGCCGGGGCCGCCGCCGGTGATGTCGTCTCAACAACGAGGGAGACACCGCTTTGCCGCGGCAGCCTTTCCTCAACCTTGTCACTCGACTGACCCCCGGGGGACCCGGCGTCCCGCCAATACCGTGGAGTTAACCTTAACCCCCTACGAAACCTGCCGCTCATTAACCTTAATGCGCCCCTCCACACAGAAACGCTCCAATTCATCCTGTCAGAAATACTCAAGTTCGCCGCATCGTACCCGCGATCCGCCTAATCTTCAGGGCGTCCGTCTACCGGATCCAAGCAATCCCATTCGCACACCTCCGATTGAAACGGCACCCCTCCACCCCCTATTCGCGTCGGATTAACCTTAACATCCATTAACCTTAACGCCTTTCCCACATCCCGGCAGATTCCTTCATCTGGCCAAAAATATGCACATCCCAAAATCGAAATCCAAAGCAACGCTTCCTCTTCCAAGCCCAAAAGACCACGACAGCAGCTCAAACTGCCTCGGCGGGAACCCCCCTCAACCATCCACGTTACATCTAAGAAGGTTAACACGGAGACAAACCTAATGGGACTTGGCCTTATCGCATCTATCATCGTCGGCGGCCTCGCCGGATGGATCGCCAGTATGATCATGAAGGCCGACACGGGCCTCATTCTCAACATCGGCCTTGGGATCCTCGGTGCATTCACCCTGAACCTGATCCTCAGCCTCATCGGCATCTATGCTGCCAACAGCTGGATCCCGCAGCTTTTCGTCGGCATCATCGGCGCCTGCCTTTTGATCTTCGGCTATCGCAAGATCAAAAGCTGACCCTTCCGTCCGCTCCCGCCACGGGCTAGGAAACGGACATGAAAGACGGCAGCAAGCAAAAGGTCTTCACCCTTCTGGTGGAGGTCGGCCGCAAGGACGGCGACGGTCTGCCCAAGGGCACGACCGGTGCCGCCCTGATGTGCTACGCCACCGGTATCGACGAGGCGGAAGCCGTCCGCGAAACCGTCGCGATCCTCAAACAGGCCGACATGGCGCCTCTTGACGTCTCGGGCTATGGCACCCGCGAAGAGCGTCTCGCCGAAGGCCACGACATCCCCGAAGAAGAGCTTGCCCTGATGGACCGCGCCCTGGCCGAAAACGCCGTGATCGTCGCCCAGATGACCCCGTTTCATGACTGATCCCGTCGCCCTCACCGCCGATCTCGTCCGCTGCCCATCCGTCACGCCCGAAGAGGGCGGTGCCCTGCAATTGCTCGAGGCCCGCCTCACCGAGGCAGGCTTCAACTGCACCCGCATCGATCGCAACGGCACCTCTAATCTCTTCGCTCGCTGGGGCGCAAAGGGCGCCACCCGAACCTTCGGCTTCAACGGCCATACTGATGTCGTTCCCATAGGCGATGCTGCCGCCTGGACCGCAGACCCTTTCGGCGCCGAGATCCGCGACGGATGGCTTTACGGACGCGGCGCAACGGATATGAAATCGGGCGTTGCCGCCTTCGCTGCTGCCGCGATTGACCTTGTCACGGAAACTCCGCCCGACGGAGCCATCATCCTGACTATCACCGGCGACGAGGAAGGCCCGGCCACCGACGGCACCACCGCGATCCTCGACTGGATGGCCCAGCAGGGTGAGGCCATGACCGCCTGCCTCGTCGGAGAGCCGACCTGCCCCGATGAGATGGGCGAGATGATGAAGATCGGACGCCGCGGCTCTCTCACGGCCCATATCAAAGCCAAAGGACAGCAAGGCCACGCCGCCTACCCGCATCGCGCGCTCAACCCGCTGCCCGCGCTTGTCCGCCTGCTCGATCGTCTCGCCAGTGAAGAGCTCGACACAGGCAGCGACCATTTCGACGCCAGCACGCTTGCCATCGTCACCGTCGATACCGGCAATCCGGCAACCAACGTGATCCCCGCAGAAGCGCGCGCGACGCTCAATATCCGCTTCAACGATCTGCACAGCGGCGCCTCCCTCACCGAATGGCTGATGGAAGAGGCCGAAGCCGTCACCGATGAAAGCGGCGTGTCCCTCGACATCGAGATCAAGATCTCCGGCGAAAGCTTCCTGACGCCCACCGGGCCTCTCACCGATCTGGTCGCAAAGGCCATCGAGGCCGAGACAGGCCGCCGCCCGGTCCTCTCGACCTCCGGCGGCACATCGGATGCGCGTTTCGTCAAGGATCACTGCCCGGTCGTGGAATTCGGCCTTGTCGGCCACCGCATGCATGCGGTCGACGAACGCGTCCGTGTCGAGCAGATCGGGCAGCTCAAGGCGGTCTATACCCGCATCCTGCGCGATTACTTCGCCTGAGCCGATCCAGACCAATCTATTTCACGATGACCCGTTTGGCACCGCATGTTAGGGCAAGCGCATGACACAGATCCCGACGCGCGATCAGATCCTCCAGTGGATCTCGGACAACCCCACCCAAACCTCCAAGCGCGACATCGCCAAAGCCTTCGGGATCAAGGGCGCCGCCCGCATCGATCTCAAGAAGATCCTGCGCACGCTCGAGGATGAGGGTCATTTGGAAAAGCGCCGCCGCAGCTTCCGCGACCCCGACAAGCTTCCGCCCGTATCCGTCCTGCAAGTCACCGGCCCCGATGCCGAAGGCGATCTGATGGCCCGCCCCCTCGAATGGGAAGGCGAAGGCCCCGAGCCGCGCGTCCTCCTCATTCCCCGCCGCTCCGATCCCGCGCTGGGCGCGGGCGACCGCATCCTCGCGCGCCTGACCGAACTGCGCGGCGAGGATCCCGCTTACGAGGCGCGCCTCATCCGCCGTATCGGCACCAACCCCCAGCGCATCCTCGGCATCTTTCGCAAAGGCGACGAAGGCGGCCGCATTGTTCCAATCGACAAGGGCGCCGACAAGCAATGGACCGTCCCGCCTGGCGCCACCCATGGCGCGAAGGATGGCGAGCTGGTCGAGGCAGAGCAATCCGGCCCCAAGGGCCGCATGGGCCTGCCCAAAGCGCGCATCACCGACCGGCTGGGCGATCCCTCCGCGCCCAAGGCGGTGTCCCTCATCGCGATCCACCAGCACGGGATCCCAGATCACTTCCCCGACAATGTCATCGCCGAGGCCGACGCGATGGAACCTGCAGGCCTGCAAAACCGCGAGGATCTTCGCGACCTGCCGCTCGTCACCATCGACCCGTCCGATGCCCGCGATCACGACGATGCCTGCTTTGCCCAGCCCGATGACGACCCCAAGAACGAGGGCGGCCACCTCATCTGGGTCGCCATCGCCGATGTTGCCCATTACGTCCGCCCCGGCACCGCGCTGGACCGCGAGGCGCGCAAACGCGGCAACTCCACCTATTTCCCAGACCGCGTCGTCCCGATGCTGCCCGACCGCCTGTCAGGGGATCTCTGCTCGTTGCACGAGGGCGTCTCCCGCGCCTGCATCGCGGTGCGCATGACGATCGACGCGCAGGGTACGCTAAAAGCCTCGAAACTCGTGCGCGGCCTGATGAAGTCCCCCGCCTCGCTTCACTACGAAGAGGTGCAGGCCGCCTTGGACGGCAGCCCCAACGATAGAACCAAAGCGCTCCTCGACCCGGTCCTGAAACCACTCTACGCCGCCTACGAAGCACTCAAACGCGCCCGCGCGATCCGCCAGCCGCTCAAGCTTGACCTGCCCGAACGCCAGATCGTCCTCACCGACACCGGAGAGGTCGCCTCCGTCAACTTCAAGGACCGCCTCGACGCCCACCGCCTGATCGAGGAATTCATGGTCCTCGCCAACGTCGCCGCCGCCCAGACGCTGATCAAAAAGCGCAGCCCGCTCCTCTTTCGCGTCCACGAAGAGCCCAGTCCCGAAAAGCTCGACGCGCTACGCGAAACGGCCCAGGCCTCGGGCTTCCAGCTCGCAAAAGGGCAGGTGCTCAAGACCGCGCATCTGAACCGTCTTCTGGATCAGGCGGCGGGCTCCCAACATGCCGAACTGATCAACCTTTCGACGCTCCGCTCGATGACGCAGGCCTATTACAGCCCCGAGAATTTCGGCCATTTCGGCCTCGCCCTGCAATCCTACGCGCATTTCACGTCGCCGATCCGGCGCTATGCCGACCTGATCGTCCACCGCGCACTCATCTCGGCGCATGACTGGGGCAAAGACGGCCTCACGCCCGAGGATATCGAGCAACTCGAGCAGACCGCGCAACAGATCTCGGACACCGAACGGCGCTCCATGATGGCCGAGCGCGACACGACCGACCGCTATCTCGCCAGCTACCTCGCCGACCGCGTCAGAGCCGAGATGACAGGCCGGATCAGCGGAATCGCCCGCTTTGGCATCTTCGTGAAGCTGGATGAAACCGGCGCCGACGGTCTGGTCCCGATCCGCGAGATCGGCAGCGAATATTTCCACCACGATGCCGAAAGCCAAACCCTCATGGGCGCCGATACCGGCCGCGTCATCGCGCTGGGACAGAAAGCCCTCGTCCGCCTCTCCGAAGCGGTCCCGGTCACAGGCGGTCTGATGCTAGAATTGTTGGAACTGGAGGGCGCCAAACTTCCCAAAGGCTCCGGCCCGTCGCGAGGCAAACCGCCCCGCCGCAAGATCGCTTCGTCCAAACGGCGCAAGGACAAGGCCGCGCGCAAGGTCAAACGCACACGGCGTTAACCGTCGGCCTCGTCCATCTTCGCCTTCACGTCCTCGGCCCAGGCCTTGCCCGGATCGCCGCCCCAGAGAAGCCAGGCAATATAGCCTGCCGACGGGTCATCGTCATTGCCGAACCCGTCCGCATCCTTATCGACCTCGTGGCGCGCAAAATAGCTGACCATCCGCTCGATCGTATCGGGGCTCAGCCGTTCCCGGTTCTTCAAATCCCGCGCTCGGGCGACACCGACATCCGTACCGCCCCGGTCGAACTTGTCGCGCAAATCGAGCCCCTTTTCGCCCTGATCGGCAACCTCCTGCGGCGGGGTGAAATCGATATGGTCATATTTCTGCGGTCTGCTCATGAGCGTAGCCTCCTTGGGGGGTGCAATACGCCTCACCCCCTAGATGTTCCCCGCTCCGGGCAGAAAATCGCCCAAAAAGCGGTCTTATGACGCGAAGAAGATCTTCCCGGGATTCCTCATTTCCGGTAGTCTCATGGACATGAGGAACACAGAGCAGCTTCGCCGCGCGATCCGCCGCGCCACCCTTTCACTCGCCCTGATCGCAGGTGGCCAGACAGCGCTCGCCGCCCCGGTCGCGCAATCGCCCCGCCCCGAGGCGCGGCCCGACGTGGTCGTGTTGGCCCGCTCGCTCAGACCGCAGCTTCGCCCCACCGAACAAACGACGTCCGAGGAGGCGCAAGTGACCCTCGCCCAAGCCACATCGAACGAAGCGTTCAACCGCTGGATCCGCGATTTTCGCGGGCGCGCGCAGGCGCAGGGGATCACCGACGCGACGCTCCAGAACGCCTTTGCCGATGTCCGCTACAATGCCGACGTCATCCGCCGCGACCGCAACCAGGCAGAGTTCAACAGAACGCTCTGGGACTATCTCGACAGCGCCGTCTCCGACACGCGCGTCAGCAACGGGCGGGCGGCGTTGCGCGAATATGAGGCCGTCCTTGACGAGATCGAGGCGCGGTACGGCGTCGAGAAGGAAGTCGTCGTCGCCGTCTGGGGTCTCGAAAGCGCCTACGGCACCTTTCGCGGCGACACCCCCATCATCGGCGCCCTGGCCACGCTGGCCTTTGACGGGCGGCGCGGATCCTTCTTCGAAAGTCAGCTCGTCGCCGCGCTCGAGATCCTGCAAAACGGCGACACAACCCCGCAGAACATGACCGGAAGCTGGGCCGGCGCGATGGGGCATACGCAGTTCATCCCGACCTCCTATCTGTCCTACGCGGTCGATTTCCGCAGCGACGGACGGCGCGACATCTGGTCGGACGATCCGACCGACGCGCTTGCCTCGACCGCCGCCTATCTGAAAAATTTCGGCTGGGTTCAGGGCCAGCCCTGGGGCGTCGAGGTCCGCATCCCAGACGGCTTCGACTACACCCAAGCCAGCCGCCAGATCACCCGCAGCCCCGCGCAATGGGCCGCCGATGGCGTCGTCGCCATGGACGGCGAACCTGTTCCCGACCATGGCAGCGCCTCGATCCTCCTTCCCGCCGGAGCGCAAGGCGCCGCTTTCATGATCTTCAAGAATTTCGAGGTGATCGAGCGCTACAACACCGCCGATGCCTATGTGATCGGCGTCGGGCACCTCAGCGACCGGATCGCGGGCAAGCCCCCGATCCAGGCAAACTGGCCGCGCGGCGACCGCGCGCTTCTCTTCGCCGAGCGCGAAGAGCTGCAGGACCGCCTGACCCGCGCCGGGTTCTCCACTCAGGGCGTCGATGGGCGGATTGGCCCGAACACGATCAACGCCATCCGGAACTATCAGCGCGCCAACGGGCTGGTGCCCGACGGCTACGCCTCGCTCAGGCTGCTCGAGCGGCTGCGCTAGGCGTCAGGCCCGCTCCAAGCGCATCATCAGATATCGGTTATGTTCGCAAAAGGCCTCGGCCGACCGGGTCTGCTCCATCAGGCGGACCCGCAGTCTCTCGCGCTTGCGCTCGGACATGATCAGCCGCAAGGCGCGGTTCAGCATCCAGCGCTGCGCCGGTTTGACCTCGGAGAGCTCCTTGTCGATCCGTTCGACCGCGCCGCCAACCACGTTGAACAGCGCCTGCTCGATCTCGACCGACGGCGCGACCGCTTCGGTGATGTCGCTCTCATGAGCCACCTTCAGCGGCAAGTCCTCCAGCGTCTCGCGAAACGCCCCGATCCGGTGCCCACCGCCGACCTTGGCGCGCCGCTTGTCCACCGAATAGCCCTCGCTGCGAAAGCAATCCGAGACGATGATCTGCCCGTCCGGCCCGAGCAGCGTCAGACACTTGCTGAGCCCCTGATCCAGCGGAATATACTGAAAACTCTCGGAAAAAAGGCACAGATCAAAGGGGCCTTCCACCTTGGCCTTCTCGAACATCGCCTCATGAACCACCGCCCCCGGTGCATTCGCCCGGCACCGCTCGGCCAGCAGGGGTGAGGGCACCACGATCTCGACCTGATGCCCCAGCGCAATCAGCTTGCCCGCCGTCTCGCCAGCGCCGCCGCCGATATCGAGGATCCGCAACGGCCCCTCGGGCAGCAGCGAAAACAGCCGCTCGGTATACGCCGCCTGCGCCGGCCCCAGATTGGCCGCGCAGACCTCGATTCCGTCCCACAACCCGTAATGCATATCCTCGCGGCCCGTCAGCCAACGGATCAGGCCCAGCCCAGCATCCAACCCGATGGCCTGCGTTTCGATCTTTGCCTTACCCATGAGTCCCCGCCGGATGCGCCTACTGACAGCTTCCGTCTATACAGCCCAGAAGCGTTTGTCGCATGCCATCGTCGGGATTGTCGAAGGCCCATCCCCCGCACGGCGTCGCCTCCAGGATCAGCCCGTTGTCCTCGACCCGCAGAAAGGCGATCATCGGGGTATCGGGCGCAATTCCGCCGCACCACGGACCGGCGCAGGTGATGGCGACCGTCACATCGGTCTCGACCTCGGTGGTAAAGCCGTCCTCGCTCAGCGCCAGTCCTTCGAACCGCGCGGGCAGCTCCTCGCTTTCGGGAGGCTGCCCGCCCAAAAGACCGGACGATGACGGTGCCCTCTTGCCGTCAAAGGCAAAGGTCCCCTCGACCACATGATAGGTTGCCTCGCTCTGGGACGCGTTCTCATACGCATCCTCGATGGTCACGCGCGCGCAGCTCAGCGCCGCGGCCTCACCGGCCAGCAAGATGCAGCATGCCATAATCGTGGATCGACCCCTCATCAGGCGCCTCCTGTCTTAGCGATCTCCGCGATCCGCTCGCGGAAGGTCTCGAGCACCTTTGCATAGACCTCGCGCTTGAACGGCACGATCAATTCGGCCAGATCCTCCGGAGCCGCCCACTTCCAGGCCGAAAATTCGGGCTCTTCGGTATCGATATTGACCTGATGATCCTCGCCCTTGAATTCAAGAAGCAGCCATTTCTGCCGCTGCCCGCGATACTTGCCGCCCCAAAGCATCGGGACCAGATCCTCGGGCAGATCATACGTCATCCAATCGTCGATCTCGGCGCTGATCATGACAAGATCCGGCGTGATCCCGGTCTCTTCCTCCAGCTCGCGCAGGGCGGCGATCTGCGGGCTCTCGCCCTCGTCGATCCCGCCCTGGGGCATCTGCCAGGCTTCGGCCGAGTTGTCGCGCCGCTGCCCGACAAAGATCTGACCGCGCCGATTGACGACGGCCACACCGACGCAGGGCCGATAGGGCAGGCCCTCATCGTCGGCCAACATCGTCACTCCGACCGCAGGGCACTCAGCCCTTTGAGGATGTCGATCGCATAGGCCAGCTGATAATCCTCCTCGCGCAGGGCGGCCGCATCTTCGGCCCGGGCGCGGTCGGCGAGGATCTGATCGACCTGCTCGTCGGTCAGGCTGTCATTATCGAGCGATCCGCGCAGATCCGCCTCACCGCCCAGGCCGCGGCGATCCTCTTCTTCGCTCTCATCCTCTGCCTCGTCCTCCTCTGTCGGAGGCGCAGGACGCGGTTGCTCCACGATGATGTCCGGAGAAATCCCAAGAGCCTGGATCGAGCGGCCTGACGGTGTGTAATACCGCGCCGTCGTCAGACGCATCGCACCTTCGCCGCGCAAGGCCATGACCGTCTGAACCGATCCCTTGCCAAAGCTCTTGGTGCCGATGACGATCGCCCGCTCGTGATCCTGAAGCGCGCCGGCCACGATTTCCGAGGCCGAGGCAGATCCGCCATTGATTAGAACGACGATCGGTTTGCCTTCTGCCAGATCGCCCGCCGAGGCATTGGCCCGGTCGCTGTCCCGCGTATCCCGGCCCCGGGTCGAAACGATCTCGCCCTCCTCGAGAAACGCATCGGACACCTTGATCGCCTGGTTGAGCAGCCCGCCGGGATTGTTCCGCAGATCCAGAACGATCCCGTTGATATTGTCGATGCCGCCGGCCTCCTCGATCTGTTCCTCGAGACCGTCTTTCATGTTGGGATAGGTCTGTTCGTTGAACGTCGTGACCCGCAGAACGACCGTGTCGCCCTCGGTACGTGCCCGCGCCGCGATCAGCGGAATGGTATCGCGGGTCAGCGACAGATCGAACGGTTCCTGCTCGCCCTCGCGCACGATGGTAATGACGATCTCGGACCCTTTGGGCCCGCGCATCAGCTTGACCGCATCATCGAGCGTCAGGCCCAGCACGCTTTCGCCGTCAACGGCAGTGATGAAGTCTCCGGCAATGACGCCCGCCGCATCCGCCGGCGTTCCATCGATGGGAGAGACGACTTTCACGAAGCCCTCTTCCTGCGTCACCTCGATTCCCAGACCGCCGAATTCGCCGCGTGTCTGAACCCGCATCGCGGCCGCGTCATCGGGCGACAGATAGCTGGAATGAGGATCCAGCGAGGTCAGCATCCCGTCGATGGCGGCCTCGATCAGATCACCTTCGTCCACCTCTTCCACATACTGGGCGCGGATTCGCTCGAAGATGTCGCCGAACAGATCCAGCTGCTCGTACACACTGTCAGAGCTGTCCTGTGCCAGCAGCGGCCCCGCCAGCTGGCTTGTGAGGGCAGCGCCTGCAATCGTGCCGGCAGCCGCCACCATCAGAACTTTTTTCATTCCACTCATTCCTCATCCTTCGCGAACCATGTCGCCGGGTCTCGTGGCCCATCTTGATCTCGGACCTCTATATAAAGCGTTTCCCCTGCAGCAATGCCATTCACTGTGCTGTCATGAGACAAAACCGCGTCAATCTGACCGCCCATTTCTCCAATCGGGTCCCCTTCCGGCACGATATCCCCGACCTCTCCCTCGATCCGGGCAAGTCCTGCAAGGATCAGCAGCAGCTCCGCCTCGGGTTCGAGAATCACCACATTTCCATAATCCAGAAGCGGTCCGGCATAAAGAATCGTCGCCGTTGCGGGCATCTTCACAATCGCGTTCGGCGCGGTTTCGACCGTCCAGCCGGGACGCTGCGAATCCTCCTGAAACTCCTGCGTCACGGACCCGGCAACCGGCAGCGGATGCCCCTTGGTATCGGCACCGCCCGCTCCATCCGGCGACTGCAACCGGCCGCTCTGCGCCAATCCTTCGGCCAGGGCCTCCAGCGTCTCGGCTCCGGCGAGCAGCAGGGCGGTGTCGATCGCATCCTCCTCGAACCGCTTGGGAAGCGGCTCGCGATCGGCAAGCGCCCGCGCGATCTGGCTGCGCGCCGATGTCATCTCTTCCAGACCGGCCTGAAGGACGGCGCGCGCCTCGTCCTGCTCGGCGCGCAGGGCCGCGATCTCGGTCACCGTGGCCGAAAGGGCATCGGCCCGCGCCTGCAATATATCCGTCATGTCCGAAAGGCTCATCCCGGCTCGCGCCGCGCCCAAAAGCCCCGATGGATGTGCCATCAGGACCGGCGGGGTCTCTGCTCCGATGATCTGCAGGACGCCCAGAAGACGGGCGATTTCGGCCTCCTGCGCGTCGATGAGCTGCTCCAGGACCGCTTGCCGCTCTGCCACGGGGCGCATCTCGTCCCGCAGCGCGATCAACCCCGCCTCGTAGGCCTGCACGACCTCGGTTAGTGCCCGGATCTTGTTGCGAGAGCCTTCCGCCGCCTCCAGTCGCTCCGAGATCCCGGCGACCGTCGCCGATGCCTCGCGCAAGTCCTGCGCGGCAGCCCCGACCGCCAGGGTCCAGATCAGCGCAGCCAGACGGATCACGTGAGCAAACTCTCCCCGGTCATCTCCTCGGGCGGATCCAGGTCCATCAGCGCCAGAAGCGTCGGCGCCAGATCCGCGAGCCGCCCGTCCTTCAGGCCCGTACCATCGGGCCCGCCGACCAGCGCAACCGGCACGAGGTTCAGCGTATGCGCCGTATGCGGCCCGCCGGTACCCGGATCGATCATCGTCTCGCAATTGCCGTGATCGGCCGTCAACAGCATCGCCCCGCCCGCCGCTTCAAGCGCCTCCAGAACCCGTCCCAGCCCCGCATCCACGGCCTCGCAGGCCTTGATCGCCGCCTCCAGATCGCCGGTATGCCCGACCATATCGGGATTGGCGTAATTGCAGACGATCAGGTCATAGCCGGCCTCGATCGCGCCCACGAATGCATCGGTCACCGCCTCCGCCGACATCTCGGGCTGCTCGTCATAGGTCGCGACATCGGGCGAAGACGGCATCTTGCGATCTTCGCCCTCCTCTGGATCTTCCTGCCCGCCGTTCAGAAAGAATGTCACATGCGGATACTTCTCTGTCTCCGCCACGCGAAACTGCCGCAACCCCGCCTTGGCCACCCAGGCGCCCAGAGTGTTCACGATCTCCTGCTTGGGAAAGGCCGTCGTCAGATAGCCGTTATGCGCCTCGGAATAATCCACCATCCCCAGCCGCGCCGCCAGGTCGGGCCGGTCGCCCCGGTCCCAGCCGTCAAACTCCGGATCGCCGATTGCCGCGAGGATCTCCCGCGCCCGGTCCGCACGGAAGTTTAGGCAGAACAGCCCATCCTCCGCCGCCATCCCGGCATAGTCCGTAATCACCGTGGCCGGAATAAACTCGTCCGTCTTGTCATCCGCATAGGCCGCATTCACCGCCTCCAAAGCCGTCTTGGCTTGCTCTCCCTTGCCAAGAACCATCGCATCATAGGCCGTCTGCACCCGGCTCCACCGGTTGTCGCGGTCCATCGCATAATACCGTCCGATCACCGTCCCGACCGAGGCTCCCTCGGGTAGGTTCTCGAGCATCCCCGCGACGAACCCGTCGGCCGTCTTCGGCCCCACATCGCGCCCATCGGTGATTGCATGGACCACAACCTCGAGCCCCTCTTCCGCGAACCACCGCGCCGTGGCGAGCAGATGGTTGAGATGCCCATGCACCCCGCCATCCGACACCACGCCCATCAGATGCGCCCGCCCGCCGCTCTCTTTCAGCGTGGCGATGAAATCGCAGATCGCCTCGGTCTCGAAATAGGACCGATCCTCGATCGCCAGATCGATCTGGCCCAGATCCATCGCCACGACCCGCCCCGCGCCAATGTTCGTGTGGCCCACCTCCGAATTGCCCATCTGTCCGGACGGCAAACCCACATCCGGCCCATGCGTGATCAACCGCGCGCTGGGGCAGGTCTCGTGGATCCGGTCGAAGACGGGCGTCTCGGCCAGAAGCGGCGCATTGCCCTCGCGATCTTCCCGCAGGCCCCAGCCATCGAGGATACACAAGACAACGGGTTTGGGTCGGGACATGGCGCGGCTTTCTGCTGTGAATGCCGTCTGTGTAAAGCACCGCGCCGCGCTCCGAAACCGGCGGTTTGGATCAGAGGTCCCGGCTCAAGGCCGGGACGCCGCCCGAGAGGTGACCGACCGGGTTATAACCGATGACACGGTCCGCCCGGATCAAGCGGCAACGCCGCGCCGGGCGAGCGCCGGACCGGCCCCATGGGCCGGCGCTTTTGCAACGCGGCACGTCCCACGGGACAGTAACGACGAGCTTGGCGACCATAAAGCGCGTCGTTCATCGGTCGAAGCACCGCCCCCCGGTCCGGCCCTCGCCCGGCGCTCTCACACCCGATGATAGGGCGCCCCCGCCAGGATCGAGGCGGCGCGATAGAGCTGTTCGGTCAGCATCACGCGGGCCAGCATATGCGGCCAGACCATCGCGCCGAATGACAGGACCAGATCGGCGCGCTCCCGCAGCTCCGGCGCGACCCCGTCCGCGCCGCCGATGACGAAGGCCGCATCGCCGCGCCCGTCGTCGCGCCACCGCGCCAGCCGTTTGGCAAAGTGCGGCGAGCTCATCACGTCCCCGCGCTCGTCCAGCACACACAGAACCGACCCCGCAGGCAGGCTCCGCTCCAGCAGGACCGCCTCGGCGGCCATCCCGCCGCCCTTGCGATCCTCGACCTCGCTCAATGACAAAGGGCCAAGCCCCAAGGCTCGGCCCGTGCGGTCGAACCGCGTCCGGTAGTCTTCCAGCAGCGCCAGTTCCGGCCCCTTGCGAAGCCGGCCCACGGCGCTGATCTGAACGCGCATCCTACCCTTCGGCCGACGCGGCCCCTACCGGTTGCCACATCTTTTCGAGCTGGTAGAACTCGCGCACTTCGGGCCTGAAGACGTGAACGATCACGTCCCCGGTATCGATCAGCACCCAGTCCCCGGTATCCTTGCCCTCGACCTTCGAGATCACCCCGAATTCGGCCTTGAGCAGATCGGTCAGCTTTTCCGAGATCGACGCGACCTGACGCGTCGACCGGCCCGAGCAGATCACCATGTAATCGCCCATCTCGGACTTGCCGCGCAGATCGATCTGCACCACGTCTTCTGCCTTGTCGCTATCGAGTGAGGAAAGGATGGCCGCGAGAAGCTGTTCGCTCATGCTGCTCTGGGTCATCGGATCGGACGCGTCCGTGGCGCCCATCGAAGCGGCTTTCGCCGCTGTGGCGGAGCTCCCCGCCGTTGAAGAAAGAGACAGACCATTGTCCTCCTTGAAACGCGCCGCATATAGGCCCCGGCGCTGGGCGTGGCCTAAGGGTAACAACGGGGGCATGTCATTTCAATGACAAGGGCAGGGCGCAGGCCCTTCTGTGACAAGATGTGCGCAAGTTGGGCAATTGGCGCCTATTCCGCCGCCTTTCCGAACTCCGCCTTGCTGGTCTGCAGTTGCGAGCCTTCCAGCAGTTTGACCTCCCGCTGCGGGAAGGGGAACGACACGCCATTCTCATGAAACGCATCCCACAGCGCCAGATAAACGTTGCCGCGGATATTGGTCAGACCGCCGGTCGGATCCTTGATCCAGAACCGCAGGATATAGTCGACCGAACTGTCGCCGAAGCCCACGATATGGCAAACCGGCGGCCTGAAATCGAGCACTCGGGTCACGTTCTTCGCAGCCTCGATGGCGATCCGCCGCACCTCGTGCGGATCGTCGCCATAGGCGGTGCCGAAATAGATATCGAGCCGCACGAACTCGTTCGAATGGGACCAGTTCACCACCTGATTGGTGATCAGATCCTCGTTCGGGATCAGATATTCCTTCCCGTCCCGCGTCGTAATCGACACGTAGCGCGCGCCCAGCGAGTTGATCCAGCCGAACGTCTCTCCCAGAGAGATGACGTCCCCCGGCTTGATCGACCGGTCCAAGAGCAGGATCACGCCCGAGACAAGGTTCGAGACGACCTTCTGCAGACCAAAGCCCAGACCGATCCCGATGGCCCCCGACAGAACCGCAAGACCCGTCAGATCCACCCCGACCGCGCGCAGGCCGACAAAGATCGCGACCCCGTAAAAGACGACCTGCAGCAGCTTGACGACCAGCACCCGCATCGACGGGCTCAGATCCTCGTTCCGGCTGACGCGGTCCGATGTGGTGCGCGTCAGGAACCGCGCCAGATAGATCAGCAGACCCAGCAGTGCGATCGCCCGGATCACCAGCCAGAGCGAGATCCGCATCTCGCCCAGCTCAACCGCGATCCCGTCGAGGATGGCGATGGCCTCGTCCGTCAGCCGCAGGATGCTCAGCGTGATCCAGGCCCAGGCGCCATAGCGGACCACCTGCCGGACCAGCATGTTTCCGATCAGCCGCGTGCCCAAGGCCACGACCAGCCAGGCCGTTGCCAGATTGGCGATGATCCCGATTAGATAAGAGCGCGAGGGCCACGTGATCTCTCGCATCACAAAATAGGCGACCCAGATCAGCACCACGAAAAAGATCATCCGCAGCCGCTTGTGCACGACGACCAGTGCCTTCAGCCGCCAGCGCGGCCAGCCGGTCTTGGTGCGCATCCAGGCATGCATGCGCGGGCCGAAATACCACCGCAGACCTATGGCGACCAGAAACACACCAAGGATGATGGCGACCTGATACGCGTTCCAGGGCCGCATCAGCGTCTGAAGAAAAACCTCGCCGCGCGACAGGACGGACTGACCGATCTCAAGCAGATCCTCAGCCTCGACCGCCGGGACCTCGACCCCGGTATCGATCCCGGTCTCTGAGCCGGGATCGGCTTCGGGATCCGTCCCCGGCCCCTGTCCGCCATTGATGCCGTCATGCTGCATGGATCACACTTTGCCTTGCGACCTTGATCCGCACAAGGATGGCACGAAAGAGTTACTCTTTTGCCACCGGGATCGCGACTTCGTTGCGACGCTGCCCCGGCAGGGTGAAGGGATCGTCGTAGTAGTAATGCACAACCGGCCCCGTCCGCTCCAGCCCCGCCGCCTCGATCCATCCGGTCAGCTCAGCCTCCCGCCGGTCCAGCTGCGCCTGCGTTGCCCGCCCCGAGAAGGTTAGCACCGCCTGACGGCTTGCAGGCGCCTCTCGAAAGACCACCGCCTCGTTCTCGGGCGTGGGCAGCGTGTCTACCGTGAACCGCGACGGCATCATGAACGTCACCGTCCAACGCCCGTCCGATCCGCTCTGCCCGACCGGCGCGGTCATCTCGATCTTCTCCGATTGCGCCACGGGTGCCGTCATCGCGATCTTGTCCGATGCGCTGTTGCCGCCAAAGATATACCCCGCCAGGATCCGAAAGCCGGTGGTCAGCGCCGGACGGCGGCCGCCCTCGACCGTCACCTCCGCCAGCAGGTGCGGCGCATAGTCTCGCAGCTCCACCGCGCCATCCTGCCGGACGACCTCGTAGGGCGGCACTTCAAGCCCGTTATACCCTTCGGCCACGGCTTCCGATCCTCCGATCAGGGCGGCCACACCGAAAACCAGCCGTTTCAACATCGCGTATCCTCCTGCATCTCGACGGCACATCAGGGCTTCAAACCAATCACCCACACCTTGCGAGATAGGCCCGGACAGCGTATCGTCCCGCCCCATGATCCGTCTTTTCGACATCGGCGATCGCGCCCGCCTGATCGAGCGCTTTCACGGCCCGCTCCGGACCGTCCGCGCGCGCGGCTAAACGCGCCTTCCGACTGTCACCGCTGCATTTCACTTCCAAGGGAGAGGACCATCATGTCCCCCAAGACGCTTTACGATAAAATCTGGGATGCCCATCTGGCCCACGAGGCCGAGGATGGCACCTGCCTGCTCTATATCGACCGCCATCTGGTTCACGAGGTGACAAGCCCCCAGGCCTTCGAAGGTCTGCGCATGGCGGGCCGCACCGTGCGCGCCCCGGACAAGACCATCGCCGTGCCCGATCACAACGTGCCCACGACCCCGGGCCGCGAGGATCCGGCGAACATGACCGAGGACAGCGCCATTCAGGTCGCCGCCCTCGACAAGAACGCCAAGGAGTTCGGGATCCACTACTATCCCGTCTCGGACATCCGGCAGGGCATCGTCCATATCGTAGGCCCCGAACAGGGCTGGACGCTGCCGGGCATGACCGTCGTCTGCGGCGACAGCCACACGGCAACCCACGGCGCCTTCGGCGCGCTCGCCCACGGCATCGGCACCTCCGAGGTCGAGCATGTTCTGGCGACCCAGACGCTGATCCAGAAGAAATCCAAGAACATGAAGGTCGAGATTACCGGCTCCCTCCGCCCCGGTGTGACGGCCAAGGACATCACGCTCTCGGTGATCGGCGCGACCGGAACGGCGGGCGGGACGGGCTACGTGATTGAATATTGCGGTCAGGCCATTCGCGAGCTTTCCATGGAAGGCCGCATGACCGTCTGCAACATGGCCATCGAAGGCGGCGCGCGTGCGGGCCTGATCGCGCCGGACGAGAAAACGTTCGACTACGTCAAAGGCCGCCCCCACGCCCCCAAGGGCGCGCAGTGGGAGGCTGCGCTCAATTGGTGGAAGACGCTTTACTCCGACGACGACGCCGAATGGGACATGGTTGTCACGCTCAAGGGCGAGGACATCGCGCCAGTCGTCACATGGGGCACCTCGCCCGAGGATGTCCTGCCGATCACCGCCAAGGTCCCGGCGCCCGAGGATTTCGAAGGCGGCAAAGTCACCGCCGCCTCCCGCTCGCTCGACTATATGGGCCTCAAGCCCGGCACGCCTCTCAACGAGATCGCCATCGACACGGTCTTCATCGGCTCCTGCACCAATGGCCGGATCGAAGATCTGCGCGCCGCCGCCGCGATCCTGAAAGGCAAAAAGATCAAGGACGGCCTGCGCGCCATGGTCGTTCCCGGCTCGGGTCTCGTCCGCGCCCAGGCCGAGGAAGAGGGACTCGCGGACATCTTCAAGGAGGCCGGCTTCGAATGGCGCCTCGCCGGGTGTTCGATGTGCCTTGCGATGAACCCAGACCAGCTTCAGCCGGGAGAGCGCTGCGCCGCTACCTCGAATCGCAATTTCGAGGGCCGTCAAGGCAAGGGCGGCCGCACACATCTGATGAGCCCGCAAATGGCCGCCGCCGCGGCGATTACCGGGCACCTGACGGACGTGCGGGAGGTCATGTGACCCGCATCGCGACCCATAAGTCCCGGCTTATGGGTCGGGCATCGAACCGCACAGTTGGGATCCCTAGGGCGGGTTTGCTCTGCAAATCCGCACCTATTTCGGGATCTGGCGCATTTTGCCTCCTCCCATATGCCGACGCGATGCCGCCCGGATGCTCCGTTTAAAATCCCGTTCAAGAAGATGAAGATCCGCTAACCCGATCTTCATCCTTTCCCCTCAAACGTTAATTCCCTCCCCGAAAGGAGAGACCCGATGGACAAGTTCACCACCCTCACCGGCATCGCCGCCCCGCTGCCCCTGATCAATGTCGATACCGACATGATCATCCCCAAACAGTTCCTCAAAACGATCAAGCGCTCCGGCCTCGGCGTGAACCTCTTCGACGAGATGCGCTACAACGATAACGGCTCCGAGAACGAGACCTTCGTGCTTAACAAGGACGCCTATCGCGAGGCAGAGATCCTCGTCGCGGGCGACAATTTCGGCTGCGGCTCCTCCCGCGAACACGCCCCCTGGGCGATCAAGGATTTCGGCATCCGCTGCGTCATCGCGCCCAGCTTCGCCGACATCTTCTACAACAACTGCTTCAAGAACGGCATCCTGCCCATCGCGCTCCCGCAGGAGCAGGTCGATCTGTTGATGACCGAGGCCGAGAAGGGCGCGAATGCCCGCATCACGGTGGACCTTCAAGAGCAGGCCATCACCACCTCGGACGGACAGGTGATGTCCTTCGACGTCGACGCATTCAAAAAGCACTGCCTTCTGAACGGTCTCGACGATATCGGGCTCACGATGGAGAACGTCGCTTCCATCGACAGATTCGAATCAGAAGCGGCCCAATCCCGTCCATGGGTCTGATATAATCAGAGGTTGTATTTCAGTTTTGTCACGTAATCCCGGGTGGATCCAGCCCGGGGTCGCGGAAACGATTGCCCGAGATTTCAGGACGTTGCGTCAAAATGCGCAACAGCAAAATGTCTACATATGGATCTTACGGCATAGCTGATCGCAACATGTTGATCCGATCGTTGCTCAATCGCTCACTTGTAGTGCAAAGGTTGCAAAGTCGCGCCAGTATCGCCGTAAAATAGTCTCACTTCCCGGCACAACGTCGCTATGACCTTGTCTGCCACAAGTGTTCTGGGGAGAAATGAGAAAGCGATGAGGCTGACCGTTTTGGGGATCGGGAGTGGCGACAGGCCTGATTTCGGGCTCCCGTCCGGAGTCCGCCAAAGGGGAGGAGATGCATCGTGATCTCGAGACTGGCCGGAGCTGTCCTGCGCGCGCTATGCGTCGTCGCCCTGATCCTCATGCCGTCGCTGGTCCTCGAGGGCACCACCGCCGATACCGCCCAGATTGCCGCTCTGATCGCGCTCTTCGCGGCTGTCCTGACCCTTGTCGAATACGGCTCCGACGCGCCAAGCCTCGTTGAATTTCGCGATGCGCCGCCATTCAACCGCATCCGGTTCCTGTCGATCTTCGTCACGGTCCTTCTGCTGACCGCGATCATCCAGGTCCCGTCGGACGGCGCCATCCTGCGCCGCTTCATCGAGATCCTCGGTCGTCTCGTCGCCCAGACCGTCGATTTCCCCTATTCGCCCGTCCGGCTCGTCGTGCTGGCCATGCCGTCCAACATGGACGCCGATCTGATCGAACGGATCCGCACGGCCGCGGGCATCGCCTACGTGATCTCACTGCTATCCATTGCGATCTTCGTCTGGCTGATGCTGATCCACCGCTGGCCCAGCCGCGCGCGCCCGTTCAACGTCTGGGTCAACCTGCCGATGTTCGATCCCTCCGCGGGCGACGATGTTGTCACCCGCCTCTACAGAGACGCGCGCGTTAACCTTATCTTAGGGTTCCTGCTGCCATTCGTGATGCCAGCGGTTGTCAAAGCGGCGGCATCCTTCCTCGACTACTCCGTCCTCTCCGACAACCAGACCCTGATCTGGACGATGACGGCATGGGCCTTCCTACCTGCAAGTCTGCTGATGCGCGGCATCGCCCTGGCGAAGGTCGGGATGATCATCGAAGGCAAGCGCCGCAAGGCCTATGCCCGCGCCGAACGGGATGGATTTCTAGCTTAACGGCGTACCTTCTTCTCGTTCTGGCAGTCCTTTCTCCCGGCGCGATCGCCGCCGAAACGCTCCGCATTGCCGTCTTCGCAGGTCCCTTCAGCCGCGACGGGCCGGGCCTCCTGCTTCGCGACCTTCTTGGCAGGAAAGACGAGAGCCTGATCGCCGCGATGGCGCAGATCTCCCAGGTCGATCCCGATATCCTCGTCCTCGCCAATATCGACTACGACCATAGCCATGCCGCCTTAACCGAGCTTAACGCACAGCTCGCGACCTCCATCGCGCCCTATCCCCACCACTTCACCGCGCGCCCCAATACCGGTCGCCCGACCCCCTTCGACCTTGACGGAGACGGGCGCACCGGCCGCCCGCGCGATGCGCAGGGCTATGGGCTTTTCTCCGGCGATGGCGGGATGGCGGTCCTCTCTCGAAAACCCATCCTCCACGACCAGATCCGCGACCTGAGCGCCCTCCTCTGGAGCGATCTGCCGGACGCGCAGCTCCCGCAGATCGACAAGGCATCTTTCTTTTCGCAAGAAATCCTTAATGTACAGCGCGTCTCCACCACCGCCCACTGGATCATTCCAGTCGATACCGGCCCCCAGACCATCGATCTGCTCGTCTTTCACGCCTCGCCTCCCGTCTTCGACGGCCCTGAAGACCGTAACGGGTTGCGCAACGCCGACGAAATCCGCCTCTGGCAGCTCTATCTCGACGGCAAACTCACCGAACAACCCGGCGCTCCCGTCATCATAGCCGGTGTGGCCAACCTCGATCCCATCGACGGACAGGGCCGCAAAAAGGCGATCCACGATCTGCTCTCCCACCCATCCCTGCAAGACCCGAAGCCTCGCAGCGACGGCGGCACAACCGCCGCCGATCCCGATCACCGGGGCGACCCCGCGCTCGATACCGCCGACTGGCCCGACGGTGATCCGGGAAACCTGCGCGTCGACTACATCCTTCTGGACCGGTCCCTGACCGTTCAGGACGCCGGCATCTTCTGGCCCGATCCGCTTCCGCCGGATCTTTTCGGCGAGGACGGCCAGGCCGCCGGACCCCACCGCATCGTCTGGGTCGATCTGAAGCTGCCTTGACCCTTCCTGGGCCCCCGGCTAGGCCACCGGAGCGTATCTTTTCAGGAGCTTGCCCGATGGCCGACATGTCCCTTCTTATCCTGCCCGGCGACGGGATCGGCCCCGAGGTCATGACCGAGGTCCGCAAGATCATCGACTGGTTCGGATCGACCCGAAACCTGACCTTCGACGTCAGCGAAGGCCTTGTCGGCGGCGCATCCTACGATGCCCACGGAACGCCCCTGACGGACGAGACGATGGCCAGGGCGCAAGAGGTCGACGCCGTCCTTCTGGGCGCGGTCGGCGGCCCGCAATATGACGAGCTC
This sequence comes from uncultured Paracoccaceae bacterium, assembly GCA_947503775.1. Lineage (GTDB taxonomy): Bacteria > Pseudomonadota > Alphaproteobacteria > Rhodobacterales > Rhodobacteraceae > Aestuariibius. The sequence goes on from CANNFE010000002.1 coordinate 467,875, forward strand.
GACTTTTCGGTCAAACCCGAGCGCGGCCTGCTACGCCTGCGCAAAGAGATGGACCTCTACGCCAACCTGCGCCCCGCGCAATGCTTCGATGCGCTCGCCGATTTCTCGAGCCTCAAGCGCGACGTCGTCTCGGGCCTCGATCTGATGATCGTCCGCGAGCTGACCTCCGGCATCTATTTCGGCGAACCCCGCGGCATCCAGGACGACACCGACGGCGGCCGCGTCGGCATCAACACCCAGCGCTACACGACGGCCGAGATCCGGCGCGTCGCCCGCTCGGCTTTTGAACTGGCCCGCAAACGGGACAACCGCGTCTGCTCCATGGAGAAGGCCAACGTGATGGAATCCGGCATCCTCTGGCGCCAAGAGGTGCAGTGGGTCCACGACAATGAATATCCCGATGTCGAGCTCAGCCATATGTATGCCGATGCCGGCGCGATGCAGATCGTCCGCTGGCCCAAACAGTTCGACGTGATCGTCACCGACAACCTTTTCGGCGATCTCCTCTCCGATGCCGCCGCGATGCTGACCGGCTCGCTGGGCATGCTGCCCTCCGCCTCGCTCGGCACCCCGATGGAGAACGGACGGCCCAAGGCGCTGTACGAGCCCGTCCACGGCTCGGCCCCTGACATCGCGGGGCAGGGCAAGGCCAACCCGATTGCCTGCATCCTCAGCTTTGCGATGGCGCTGCGCTATTCCTTTGACCGGCGCGAGGATGCCGCCCTGCTCGAGCGCGCGGTCGAAAAGGCGCTCGCCAACGGCGCCCGGACCGGCGATCTCATGGCAGAGGGCGATGCAAAACCGCTCTCGACCTCGCAGATGGGAGACGCCATCCTCACCATTTTGAACGAGAGCTGACCGCCCCTCCGCGCAGGATGCGCCACGCCCGACGCAAAGGATCAACGTGCCCCAGCAAAACGCAAAAGCCGCCCTCTTTGCGTTGATCGCCTTCGGGGTCTTCGCCACGCATGACGTCGTGGTGAAGATCCTCGGCGCGACTTATTCTCCGATCCAGATCGTCTTTTTCAGCGTCCTGCTCAGCTTTCCCCTGGCGACACTGATGCTGATGCGGGATGCCAAGCCCGGCACGCTTCTGCCGCGGCATCCCTGGTGGATGGCCATCCGGACCGTCGCCGCCGTCATCACCGCGCTCAGCGCCTTTTACGCCTTTTCGGTCCTGCCTCTGGCGCAGGTCTACACGATCCTCTTCGCCTCTCCGCTCTTCATCACGATCCTCTCGATCCCGATCCTGGGAGAGACGGTCCGGTTCCGCCGATGGCTGGCCGTGTTCGCCGGGCTCATCGGTGTCGTCATCGTGCTCAATCCTGCCAAAACAACGCTCACCCTGGGCCACGCCGCCGCGCTGACGGCGTCGGTCTGCGGCTCGATCGCCGCGGTCATCGTACGCAAGATCGGGCAGGAAGAGCGGCTCGTGGTCCTGATGCTTTATCCGATGGTCACGAATGTCATCCTGCTCGGCGCCTGCCTCGGCTTCGTCTACCAGCCCATGCCGGCCCAGGATTTCGGCCTTCTTGCGATCACCGCCGTGCTGGCCTGGATCGCAACCCGCTTCATCCTGCAGGCCTACAAGACCGGCGAGGCCGTCATCGTCGCCCCGATGCAATATTCCCAGATCCTGTGGGCGACGCTCTACGGTCTTCTCTTTTTCAACGAGATCCCCGGCCAGAACGTGATCCTCGGCGCAGGCATCATCATTCTCAGCGGATGCTATATCGTGTTCCGCGAAAGCCGCTCCTCCGCCTCAAGCACGACGCCTGTCCTGCGCACCCGCTCGCGGGTGGAAACCGGCACCACACTGCGCGTAGGCCCGATCATGCGCGCCAGCGAACGCCGCGACGCCAAGGAAGAAGAAGCAGGCTTGCAAAGGCCGCCACCAATGGAGTAGGCCCCGGCCCACGGTCGGAGTGTAGCTCAGCCTGGTAGAGCACTGTCTTCGGGAGGCAGGGGTCGGAGGTTCGAATCCTCTCACTCCGACCATCTTTTCAGATCTGACCCTCAGATGGCCCTGGCCATCCGGCTATCGACACCGCGTTGATGACGGGGGAAGCTGGCGCATGGCATTCACGCTCAGGCAGGTGAAATACTTCGTTGCGGTGGCGCAGAACGGTGCGGTGAGCCGGGCGGCTCATGAGTTGTCGATCTCTCAAAGCGCGGTGACGGAGGCAATCAAGGATCTTGAGGCCGATCTGGGCGTCATCCTCTTCGAGCGGCATCCCCGCGGCCTGTCGCTGACGTTTCAGGGCAACCAGTTCCTGCGCCATGCCGACAAGATCCTCGCAGATGTCGCGCTGGCCCGAAACGCCTTCGGGTCCGAGGCCGCCCCCGAAAGCGGGCGGCTGCAGCTTGGCGTCACCTCCCTGATGGCGGGCTATGTCCTGTCCGAGGTTCTGTCGCGCTATCGCCGCATCCGGCCCGGTGTCGATGTCACAGCGGTGGAGGACAGCGCCGAATATCTTGAACATCTGCTGATCGGAGGTGAACTGGATGTTGCCGTTATGGTGGCCAGCGCCTCGCGCGACCGCATGGCGCTGAATACAGAGATCCTGAACGTCTCGCCCTTCCGGCTCTGGATGCCCGTCGGTCATCGCCTGGCCGCAAAGGAAAGCGTGACGCTCGGCGATGTGACGGACGAGCCGCTCATCATGCTGCGGGTCGACGAGATGGAGGACGAGGCCGTAAACCTGCTTTCCGCCCTCGGGCGGCGGCCGCGCGTTGCGTTCCGCACCCGGTCTGTCGAGGCGGTGCGCAGCCTTGTGGCGACCGGTGCCGGTGTCACGCTGCTGCCCGATCTGGTCTACCGGCCCTGGTCCCTGGAAGGCGACCGGATCGAAAGCCGCGACGTCTCGGGCGCGCTTCCGGTGATCCATGTCGCCGTCGTCTGGCGCAAGGGCGCGCCGCTCTCGACAGAGGCGGCGGACTTCATCGCGGTGGCGAAAGACACGGCGCCCGGATGATCTATCGGTTTTTCCGATACCGCCTTTCTGAAAACTGAATTTGTGAATGTCCGATACCCTGAGGCAGGCTTTCCGAATGAGCGGGCCCGCTGGAACGGGCCCCGGGACCGGGGAGACTGACATGAAAAAGATGCTACGCGGCGCGACCGCGATGACCTTGGCGCTTTCGGTGGCGCAGGCCGCTCTGGCGCAAGAGATGATGACCGAGATCGGCGAAGGCGAGGGCGAGCTGCGCATCGTCGCCTGGCCCGGCTATATCGAACGCGGCGAGACGGACGAGAATTTCGACTGGGTCACGGGCTTCGAAGAGGCGACGGGCTGCATGGTCCGCGTCCAGACGGCTAATACCTCCGACGAGATGGTCGCGCTGATGAACGAGGGTGGGTTCGACCTTGTGACCGCCTCGGGCGACGCGTCGCTTCGGATGGTCGCGGGCGACCGTGTCCAGCCGATCAACATCGGCCTAATCCCGTCTTGGAACATGATCGATGACCGGCTCAAACAGGCGCCTTGGCATTATGTCGACGGTACCCATTACGGCGTTCCTTACATGTGGGGGCCGAACGTGCTGATGTACTCGACCGAGGTGTTCCCCGAGGCGCCGACCTCCTGGTCGGTCGTGTTCGAGCCGCAGGACCTGCCCGACGGGCAGCCCAACGAAGGCCGCGTGCAGGCCTATGACGGGCCGATCCATATCGCCGATGCCGCGCTTTACCTGATGACGCATCAGCCCGATCTCGGCATCGAAAGCCCCTACGAGCTTAATCAGGAGCAATACGACGCCGCGCTCGATCTGCTGCGCCAGCAACGCACCCTGGTCAGCCGCTACTGGCACGATGCCTTCATCCAGATCGACGATTTCCAGAACGAGGGCATGGCCGCCTCCGGCTCCTGGCCGTTCCAGGTCAACCTGCTGCAGGGGGGCGGGGCGCCGGTGGCTTCGACCATTCCCGAGGAAGGCGCGACCGGCTGGGCGGATACCACAATGATGCATTCCGAGGCGGACCACCCGAACTGCGCCTATATGTGGATGGAGCACACGCTCACCTCCAACCTGATGTCCGATCTGTCGGTCTGGTTCGGCGCCAACCCCGCCGTGCCCGATGCCTGCACCGATGGGCGCGGCATGCAGACCGCCGAGGGCTGCACAACCAACGGCTTTGACGATTTCGAACGGATCCGCTTTTGGCAGACGCCCGTCACCCAGTGTGACAGCCAGGAGCAATGCGTGCCCTATTACCGATGGGTCAGCGACTATATCGGCGTGATCGGCGGCCGCTGATCGAACAGACAGGGGCGGCACGCACCGCCCCTGCCACATGAGGGGACAGGCATGACGGCTGCGGTCGAATTCCGCCGCGTGGAGCGGCATTACGGCGAAGTGCGCGCCGTGGACGGTGTGGATCTGTCCATCGCACAAGGCGAGTTTTTCGCCATGCTGGGCCCGTCGGGGTCAGGCAAGACGACCTGCCTGCGCCTGATCGCGGGCTTCGAACGACCGACGGGCGGCGAGGTTGCGATCATGGGCGCGCCCATGGGCGATGTGCCGCCTTATCGGCGTCCGGTGAACACCGTCTTTCAGGACTACGCCCTCTTTCCGCATTTGAACGTGCGCGACAATGTGGCCTACGGGCTGATGATCGCGGGGCAGGGGCGCGCGCCGCGCCGCCGCGCCGCGGACGAGGCGCTCGAGATGGTGGCGCTTCCCGGCTACGGCGCCCGAAAGCCGTCCGAGCTTTCGGGCGGACAGCGGCAGCGCGTCGCCCTGGCCCGGGCTCTTGTGATGCAGCCCAAGGTGCTGCTGCTGGACGAGCCTCTGGGCGCGCTCGATCTCAAGCTGCGCGAGGCCATGCAGGAAGAGCTAAAGGCGCTTCAGCGGCGTCTGGGCATCACCTTCGTCTTTGTCACCCACGATCAGGGCGAGGCGCTGTCGATGGCCGACCGCGTCGCCGTCTTCAATGACGGGCGCATCGTTCAGGCTGGCACGCCCGAGGATATCTACTATCGTCCCGAAGCGCCCTTCGTGGCCGATTTCGTGGGCTCCTCCAACCTGCTCCCGCCCGAGGTGACGCGGCGGCTGGGTCTGGGCGACGGTCCTGCGGCCCTGCGCCCTGAAGCGGTACGGCTCGTTTCCGAAGGCGGCCATGCGGCCCGGGTGACGGGGCTGGCCTTTCTGGGAACGGCCACGCGGCTCTCCCTCGATCTGGACGGGCATCGCATGACGGCGCTCATCCCGCGCGGCGCCGATATGCCGGCCGAAGGATCGGATGTCCGGATCGGCTGGGCGCCGGACGATCTGCACCTGATGAAAGTCTCGGCATGACCTCTGCCGACACCTCTCCGGCCTCGCCTGTAACCGCTCCTGACGCGGCGACGCGCCTGTCGGACATCCTCTGGCGCCGGCCTCGCCTGCTGATCGCGCTGCTGATCGGGCCGCCGCTCGCCTGGTTGGGGATCGTCTATCTTGGCGCGCTCTTCGCGCTTCTGGCCCAGAGCTTTTTCTCCATCGACGAGTTTTCGGGGCAGATCCGCTACGAGCTGACGCTCAGCACCTATGCTGAACTCTTTCGCGCCTACAACCTCGATATCATCCTGCGCACCGTGGCCATGGCCGCCAGCGTTACCGTCGCCGCCGCCATCGTTGCCTTTCCCATCGCCTATTACGCCGCCCGCTATGCCACGGGTCGGTGGAAGGCGATCTTTTATCTGGGGATCATGCTGCCGCTCTGGTCCAGCTATCTGGTCAAGGTCTACGCCTGGAAACTGATCCTCGCCAAGGAGGGCATCCTCGGCTGGCTCTTCGAGACGCTGCATCTGACCTGGCTTCTCGAGGCCTATCTCGCGATCCCCGGCATCGGCGGCAATTCCCTGTCGGTGTCATGGACCGGCACGTTCCTTGTGTTCCTTTATGTCTGGCTGCCGTTCATGATCCTGCCCGTACAGGCCGCGCTGGAACGCGTGCCGCCCTCGATGCTGGAGGCGTCGGGCGATCTGGGCGCGCGGCCCGGGCAGACGCTGCGCCACGTCCTGATCCCGCTGGCCCTGCCGGGGATCATCGCGGGCAGCATCTTCACCTTCTCGCTGACGCTGGGCGACTACATCGTCCCGCAGATCGTGGGCACCTCGGCCCGGATGATCGGTCAGGCGGTCTACCAGTACCAGGGCACCGCCGGGAACATCCCGCTCGCCGCCGCATTCGCGGTCGTGCCGATCCTGATCATGGCCGTCTATCTCTGGATCGCCAAGCGCAAGGGGGCCTTCGATGCGCTCTGATCGTGCCCCCCTCGGCCTCAAGGTCGCAGCCATCGCGGGGCTTCTCTTCCTGCATCTGCCGATCCTGCTGATCTTCGTCTACGCCTTCACGACCGAGGACCGCTCCTATCAGTGGCCGCCCCCCGGCCTGACGACGCAGTGGTTCGCCGTCACCTGGAACCGCCCCGACGTGTGGGAGGCGCTGTCGCTCTCCGTGCGCGTGGCCAGCATCTCCACGGTCATCGCGCTGATCCTCGGCACGCTCGCGGCCGCCGCCGTCTCGCGCACCCGGTTCTTCGGACGCGAGACGATCAGCCTACTCGTCATCCTGCCCATCGCGCTGCCGGGGATCATCACCGGCATCTCCCTGCGCTCGGCCTTCAATCTGGCGGACATCCCGTTCAGCTTCTGGACCATCGTGCTGGGGCACGCGACCTTTTGCGTCGTGGTCGTCTACAACAATGCCGTCGCCCGGTTCCGCCGCACCTCCGGCAGCCTGGTCGAGGCGTCCATGGATCTGGGCGCGACCGGCTTTCAGACCTTCCGCCATGTCATCCTGCCCAACATCGCCACCGCGCTTCTGGCGGGCGGCATGCTGGCCTTCGCGCTGTCCTTCGACGAGGTGATCGTGACCACCTTCACCGCCGGGCAGCAGCAAACCCTGCCGATCTGGATGCTGGAAGAGCTGGTCCGCCCGCGCCAGCGCCCTGTCACCAACGTCGTCGCCATGGTCGTGGTCCTCGTGACCTTCCTGCCGATCCTGGCGGCCTATTACCTGACCCGCGGTACGGACACCGTCGCGGGAAGCGGAAAATGAGGGAGAGAAAGATGGACACTCAAATGCTGATCGGATCCGCCTTCGAAGCGGGCACCGAGACCGAGGAGACGGTGCTGAACCCCCGCACCGGCGAGACGATCCTGGCCATGCCCGAGGCGGATCCGTCCCAGATCGACCGCGCGGTCGCCGCCGCGCGCGCCGCTTTCCCGGCCTGGGCGCGCACCACCCCGGCCGAGCGTGCGGACAAGCTTCTCGCCATCGCCTCCGCGATCGAAACCGATGCCGAGGGCTTTGCCCGCCTCGAAGCGCTCAATTGCGGCAAGCCCTATCCTTGCGTGCTCGAGGACGAGATCCCCGCCATCGTGGACTGCTTTCGCTATTTTGCAGGCGCCGTCCGCACCATGCAGGGCGCCATCGCGGGCGAATACATGGAGGGGCACACCTCGATGATCCGGCGCGATCCAGTCGGCGTCGTCGCCTCGATCGCGCCGTGGAACTACCCGCTGATGATGATGGCCTGGAAAATCGCCCCGGCCCTCGCGGGCGGCAACACGGTCGTCCTCAAACCCTCCGAGCAGACGCCGCTGACGGCGCTCAAACTGGCCCGCGTGCTGGCAGAGATCCTTCCCGAAGGCGTGGTGAACGTCGTCGTGGGTCAAGGCGGCAGCGTCGGCAACGCGCTGATCTCGCATGACGGCGTCGACATGGTGTCGATCACCGGCGACATCGCGACGGGCAAGAAGATCCTCCAGGCCGCGGCGCGCACGGTCAAACGCACCCATCTCGAACTTGGCGGTAAGGCCCCGGTCATCGTCATGGACGATGCCGATCTGGACGCCGTCGTCGAGGGGCTCAAGGCCTTTGGCTATTACAATGCCGGTCAGGACTGCACGGCGGCCTGCCGGATCTATGCCGGACCAAAGATCCACGACAAGCTGGTCTCCGAACTTTCCTCCGCCGTCGCTTCCATCGCCTATGCGCGCGGCGATGACGCCGAGAACGAGATCGGCCCGCTCATCTCCGCCCGCCAGCGCGACCGCGTCGCCAGCTTCGTCGCCCGCGCCGAAGAGCAGCCGCATATCGAAATCACGACCGGCGGCGCGCTCCATGACGGCCCGGGCTTTTACTACGAGCCCACGGTCATCGCGGGCGCGCGCCAGACCGACGAGATCGTCCAGCGCGAGGTCTTCGGCCCCGTCGTCAGCATCACTCGCTTTGACGACGTCGATCAGGCCGTCACCTGGGCCAACGATTCCCAGTACGGTCTCGCCTCCTCTGTCTGGACCCGCGACATCGGCACCGCGATGAAGGTCTCCTCGGCGCTTCAATATGGCTGCACCTGGGTGAACACGCATTTCATGCTGGTCAACGAGATGCCCCATGGCGGCATGAAGCAATCCGGCTATGGCAAGGACATGTCGCTCTACGCGCTCGAGGATTATACCGCCGTCCGCCACGTCATGATCGCGCACTGACCGCCACCCCGCCGCCCGGTCGCGGCGGGGCTGACCCCCCTTCCAAACACACTCCCCCGCGCAGGACCCCCTTTTCCGCGCGATCCAGAAAGGTATTCGCAATGGACAACGCCTCAATCGCCGCCCGCCGCGACGCCGCCATCGCCCGGGGCGTTGGCATGCAGACCCAGATCTATGTCGACCGCGCCGAAAACGCCGAGGTCTGGGACGTCGAAGGCAACCGCTATATCGACTTCGCCGCAGGCATCGCCGTGGTGAATACCGGCCACCGCCACCCCAAGGTGGTCGAGGCGATCCGCGCCCAGCTGGACGCCTATACCCATACCTGCCATCAGGTCATGCCCTACGAGCCCTATATTCGCCTCGCCGAACGCCTGAACGACGCCGTGCCGGGCGATTTCGACAAAAAGACCGTCTTCGTGACCACCGGCGCCGAGGCGGTCGAGAATGCCATCAAGATCGCCCGCGCCCATACCGGCCGCGATGCCGTCATCGCCTTCGGCGGCGGCTTTCATGGCCGGACCTTCATGACGATGAGCCTCACCGGCAAGGTCGTCCCCTACAAGCGCGGCTTCGGCACGATGATGCCCGATGTCCATCACGTCCCGTTTCCCATCGATCTGCACGGCACGACGACCAACGAGGCCATGTCGGCCATCGCCCAGCTCTTCAAGGCCGATCTCGATCCCGCCCGGGTGGCCGCCATCATCTTCGAGCCGGTTCAAGGCGAAGGCGGCTTCTATCCCGCCCCGCCGGACCTCGTGCGGGGCCTGCGCGCGCTTTGCGACGAACACGGGATCGTCCTGATCGCCGACGAGGTGCAGACCGGTTTCGCGCGAACCGGCCATCTTCTGGCGATGCAGGGCTATGACGTCGCGCCCGACATCACCACCATGGCCAAGGGTCTTGCCGGCGGCGTGCCTCTGGCCGCGCTGACGGGCCGGGCCGAGATCATGGACGCCCCCGCGCCCGGCGGTCTGGGCGGCACCTATGGCGGCAATCCCCTGGGCATCGCCGCCGCCCATGCCGTGCTGGACGCCATCGAGGAGGACGGTCTTTGCGACCGCGCCAACGCCCTTGGCTCGCGTCTCAAACAGCGGCTCGAGGCGATCCGCGCGGACGTCCCGCAGATCGCTGAAGTGCGCGGTCCGGGCTTCATGATCGCGGCCGAGTTCATGACCGATGGCGCGCCCGATCCTGCCTTCACCACTGCGGTCAAGGCCGAGGCCCTGTCGCGCGGGCTCGTCCTGCTGACCTGCGGCGTGCATGCCAATGTCATCCGCTTTCTCGCGCCCGTCACCATCCCGGACGCCGTCTTCACCGAAGCGCTCGACATCCTCGATGCGTCGCTGCGGGCGGCCCAGAGCGCGGCGGTCGCCGCATGAATATCACCGACCGCGACCTGCTCGAAACTCGCGCCTATATCGCCGGAGAATGGCACCGCAACGGCGCCGCCTTCCCCGTCACCGATCCCGCAACGGCCGAGGTCATCGCCAATGTCGCCGATTGCGGCCCCTCCGAAATGGCCGCTGCCATCGCGGCGGCCAAGGCAGCTCAGCCTGGCTGGGCGGCGCGCCTGCCCGCCGAACGGGCTGCCGTCCTGCGCCGCTGGCACGATCTGATGATGGCGGCGCAAGACGATCTGGCCGCCATCCTGACCGCCGAGCAGGGCAAGCCTCTGACCGAGGCGCGCGGCGAGATTGCCTATGGCGCGTCCTTCTTCGACTGGTACGCCGAAGAGGCGCGCCGCATCTATGGCGAGACCATCCCGCCCCATGCCCCCGGTCTGCGCCTGACCGCGATCCGCCAGCCCGTCGGCGTGGTCGGCGCGATCACGCCCTGGAACTTTCCCAACGCCATGATCGCTCGCAAGGTCGCGCCCGCGCTCGCCGTGGGCTGCGCGGTCGTCCTGCGCCCGTCCGAACTGACCCCGCTCTCGGCGCTCGCGCTGGCCAAGCTGGCGGATCGGGCCGGCCTGCCCAAGGGCCTTTTGAACGTGGTGACGGGGCTCGATGCCGACGGGCTGGGCCGCGCCCTGACCGATAGCCCCGACATCGCCAAGCTGACCTTCACCGGCTCGACCCGCATCGGCCGCCTCCTGATGGAGCGCTGCGCCCCCACCGTAAAGCGCCTGAGCCTCGAGCTGGGCGGCAACGCGCCCTTCCTCGTCTTCAACGACGCCGACCCCGAGGCGGCGGCGAACGGCGCGATGACCGCCAAGTTTCGCAATGGCGGGCAGACCTGCGTCTGCGCCAACCGCCTTTACGTGCAATCGGGCATCCACGATGCCTTCGCCAAGGCGCTTGCCGCCCGCATCGACGCGCTCAGGATCGGCCCCGGCACCGAAGAGGGCGTCGCCATCGGCCCCCTGATCAACGCCGCTGCCGTGGAAAAGGCCCGCGCGCATCTGGAGGATGCCGTCGCCCGCGGCGGCACGCTCGTCACCGGCGGAGAGACCGGCCCCGGCACCTTCATGCGCCCGGCCCTCATCCGCGATGTGCCTGCCGATGCGCTCCTGACGCGCGAGGAAACCTTCGGCCCCGTCGCCGGCCTCGTGCGGTTCGATAGCGAAGCCGACGCGATCCGCATGGCCAACGATGCCGAAACCGGCCTTGCCGCCTATCTCTACACCCGCGATCTGGCCCGCGCCGCGCGCGTCAGCGAAGCGCTGCAAACCGGGATGGTCGGGGTGAATACAGGGCTCATCTCGACCGCGGTCGCCCCGTTCGGAGGGATCAAGCAATCGGGCCTCGGCCGCGAAGGCGGCCATCAGGGCGCCGAGGAATATCTCGAAACGAAATATATCTGCACGTCGATCTCATGATCGGACGCGAAACCAGCCCCTCGCGAATGAGCCGTCCGATCCTAGACATATCGAGAAAAGTGGTGCCGCTGAAGGGACTCGAACCCCCGACCCCATCATTACGAATGACGTGCTCTACCATCTGAGCTACAGCGGCCACGGCGCGTCGTTTAGCACCGGGTTTCGCGCGGCGATAGCGGAAAATGCGCCGCGACGTGCCGTTCTGGCCGGTCAGGCGCTTTTGCGTTCGTCCCGCTCGGCTTCGATGACTTCGGCATCCTCGGGGGCAGGGGGCTGCTCGGCGGCGATCTCAGGCTCTGGCGTCTCCTCGACCTCGGCCGGACCGGTCTCGTCCGGCGCCTCGGCGGGCGGGATGATCGGCACCGCATCGGCCATCGGGGGCATCTCGTCTTCGGGCGGCGCCAGAGGCGCGGGCTTTCCGACGATCAGCGGCAGCATCTCGGTCGAGGCGGGCATCGCGATCTCGCCTGCGGGCGGCGCTCTCCAGGCCAGCGTATCGAAACTGCCGCAGTTCGAGCAGATCGGATCCCAGTTCCCGTGGATCTGCGCGCAGTTATCGCAGACCCATTGCGGCCCGCGCGGCGCGGTCAGCGCCTTGGTCAGCCATCCGCGCACGATCGCGTCATCCGCGCCTTCGCCGCGCTCGACCGCCGCCATGATCGCCAGGTTCCGGGCCGTCGGATGCTCGGTCGGCAGATCGCCCAGCGCGCGGCGCGCCTCGGGGAACTGCTCGGCCGCGATATGCAGCTCGGCCATCAGCATCTTGGTCTCGGCATCGTCGATATTGTGCCGGATCAGCGTCTGGAACCGCTTGATCCGCTCTTCGGGCGTCTCGTTCGGCTCGATCTCGGCAAAGGCGGTGGCCAGTTCGGGATGCGGCTGGCTCTCCCACGCGCCCTTGATGACCCGAGCGGCGTATTTCGCCTTGCCCTGATCGATATAGCTGCGCGCGGCCATCAGCGCGGCCGGCACCAGATCAGGCGACAGGCGGTTCGCTTCGATCGCAGCCTCGCGCGCCTCGATCGTCGCCCCCTCGGCCATCACGTCGCGCGCCTGGCTGATCGCAAGCACCGCGTCCCGCCGCCGGTGCACATCGCGCGGCAAGGCGCCTGACTTCAGCTTCGCGCCCAGCGTCTTGCGCGCGCCCTGCCAATCGGCGCGATCGGCTTGCAGCTTGAGAAGCGTATCCTGCACCTCGACATGTTTCGGCTTCAGCGCAAAGGCCTTCTCGGCCAGCTTCAACGCCGTATCGGTATCCCCGTCGGCCAGCTTCTGCTTCATGATCCCGCGGATCCCGACAAAGCGCGTGCGCGGGTTTTCCAGCAGCTTGCGATAGGTCTCCTCGGCCTTTTTGCGGTTGCCTGTCATCTCGGCGGCCTGTGCGGCCAGCAGATTGGTCATCTCGGGCCGCTCGAGATAGCGATTCGCCTTCTCGGCCTTCTGTAGCGCCGTCTGCCCTTCTCCCGAAGCAAGGGCCATCAGCCCGTCGGACAGCGCCTCAAGCCCCTTGCGCTCGCGGCTGCGGTTGAAATAGCGCGTCATCGCCGTCTCGTCCCCGTTCAGGAACCGGACAAAGGCGATCAGAAAGCTGATCGTCTTGATAAAGAGCCAGATCGCCAGACAGAGCAACGCCGCCCCGATCAGCGCCTCGAGCGGCCCAAGCGTCAGTTCGAGCCCGCCAAAGGTGATGATCGCGCTGCCATCCAGCCCCATCACCTGCTCGACCCCATAGGCCAGCCCGATGACGACAACGACGAAGAGGAGAACCTTCAAAAGAGAAATCAGCATATCAGGTCCTCAATTTTCTGCGCCGGACGGGGACAGGGCCGCAGCGGCCTCCATCGCGGTCGCTCTGGCGCGCAACCCCGCGCCCCACTCAGACATCGCCGCCTGCGCAGCCTCAGGCAAAGCGTCCAGTTCCGCAACCGCCGTGTTCAGATCGCCCGCATCAAGCGCCGCGCCGACCCGGCTGAGTACCGCATCGGCGTCATCGCCCTCGCGCGGCTCCACCGACCGGACATTCAGGCGCGATTGCAGGAACGCGCCGACGCCGACACCGCCATTCTCGGACCGATCCTCCGCCAAGGCAGCCCGCGCCGCATCGGGGTAGCTGTCCACCAGCGCCGACAGCGTCGGAACGCCGGAGCCCGCATAGGGCTCCAGCGCGGCCACGACGCCCTCGTCCGCCGTGCCCCGCACCGTCTCGAGAGCATCCGCATAGGGCTCTCCGGTGGAAAGCGCCGTTCGGATCTGAGCGGCCGCGGTTTCGATCTGCGTGGCGCGAGCCGCCTCGACCGCACCGGCCTCCTCGGCGGCGATCCGATCCGACAGCTCGGCAATGCGCGCATCCCGATCCGCCAGCTCGCCCGACAGGGCCGCAATCTCGCTGCGCACGGCCTCAAGCTCGCGCTCAAAAGAGGTGACGGCACTTGCGCTTGCGCCGCTTCCATCCCCGGCCGGTCGCCGTTCCAGCGCCGTCAGCCGCTCGTCCAAGGCGCTAAGGCTCTCGGCAAACCCCTCAGACGCACCGTCAGATCCACCCGACAGATCCGCGCGCAAGGTCTCCAGATCTTCCGCCGTCACCGCCGATCCTGCCGGCGCGGACTGAACCGCTGCGAGATCAGCTTCCAGCTGGGCAATCCTGTCCGATTGCGCCTCAAGCTGCGGCGTCAGATCCGGCGCATCCGCGCTCTGACCCTGCGACATCGGCACGTAAGCCGCCGCAAAGCCAAGCCCCGCCGCAATCGCACCGCCCAGCAAGAACGGAAGAAAACCGCCGCTTCGCTTGGTCTCCGCCCGGGCCGGAGTGGCCTTGAGGGCAGGCTCTTCCGGCGCTTCCGCCTCGGGCGCCGTCTGCGCATCGGCGGCCTCGACCGCCTCCGGCCGCGTTTCGCGGGCCATCTCGGCGTCTTCATCCACCAACTGTGGATCGACCAGGGTCGGCGTGTACTCCGGCACCTCCGCGCCGCCCTCGGGCACGCCATCCTCGACATCGCGCGGAACGTCGCCCTCCGCCTCGGGAAGCATCTCTTCCTCCCCTTCGGTCTCGTCCTTCAACAACGGATCGACCATCACCGGAGCGGTGTCGGGCACCTCCGCGCCGCCCTCAGGCACGCCGGGATCGACATCGGTCGGCGGAGCGTTGTCCTCGTCCGAGGGAGGTGTCTTCGATTTCGCCACGTCGCCATCCCCATCAAATACAGGCCCGGTCCATCGGGCCTTCAAAACTACTTAGCTCGCAGGCAGTCGCGTCTCAAGCGCCGCGCAGCGCCAGAATCGCCTCCAGCATCGCCGCCGCATCCGGCCGGTCTGCAATCACAATCCTTGCCGCCCCGATGGGTTCCGCCGCGCGCGCCACCTCGCGGCTCATCGCAACGACCGTCAGGGGCGCCTGGGCCGGGCCCGTCCGCACCAGCCGCTCTGCCGCCCGCGGCGAGAAAAGCGGCACAACCACCGGATCGGACCCCGTCAGCCGCGCCCGCCCCTCCGCAGACAAGGGCAGATCCCGCTGCCGGTAAACGACACGCTCCCCGGTCTCGATACCCTGTGCCGTCAGCCGCGCCGCAACCGCCCCGCGCGCGATCTCGCCCCTCAGATGCAAAAGCGGCCCCTCCGGACGCAGCCCCGCGATCAGCGCGATCAGATCCTCCGCATCGCCCTCCGCCGAGCGCACCGCGCATCCCGCCGCCTCGGCCACCTCCGCGGTCCGCCGCCCCACGCAAAAGGCGGGCAGCCCGCCGGGCACCTCTTCCAGCCGCGCCGCGCCGTTCTGCGAGGTCAGGATCACACCGCGCCACCGGCTCCAGTCCAGTTCCGCCGCCACCGGATCGATCCGCACCATCGGCGCGATCACGACCTCGGCTGCCATCGCCGCCTTGATCCGCGCGGCAAAGCGGCGGGCCGCAGCCTCCGGGCGCGTCAGAAGCACGATCATCGGATGGTCCGGCACGCTATCTTCCGCATGCTATCTTCCATTGTGACTTGGCATGGCCAGTGTTACGTCCCCCGCCACCCTTGGCAAGCGACACCAACATGGACCGTCCCATCCACATCCTCGGCCTCGAAAGCAGCTGCGACGATACCGCCGCCGCCGTCCTGCGCATCGAGGAGGGCCAGGCGACAATCCTGTCGAACATCGTCTTCGGCCAGACCGACCTGCATGCGGCCTTCGGCGGCGTCGTTCCCGAAATCGCCGCCCGCGCCCATGCCGAAAAGCTCGACCACTGCGCCGAGGAGGCGCTCAAGGCCGCAGACATCCCCCTGAAACAACTGGATGCCATCGCCGTCACCGTCGGCCCCGGCCTGATCGGAGGTGTCCTTTCCGGTGTCATGACCGCCAAGGCGCTCGCGGCCACGACGGGCCTGCCGCTGATCGGGGTCAATCACCTGGCCGGGCACGCGCTCACCCCCCGCCTGACCGACGGGATCGCCTTCCCCTACCTGATGCTGCTGGTCTCGGGCGGCCATTGCCAGCTTCTGATCGCCCATGCCCATGACCGGTTCGAGCGTCTGGGCGGCACGATCGACGACGCTCCGGGCGAGGCCTTCGACAAGACCGCCCGCATCCTTGGTCTGCCCCAACCGGGCGGCCCCAGCGTCGAGGCGGCGGCCAGAGAAGGTGATGCCAAGCGTCTGCGCCTGCCGCGTCCCCTCCTCGATCGCCCCGGCTGCGACATGTCCTTTTCGGGCCTCAAGACGGCCGTCCTGCGCCAGCGCGACGCCCTGATCGCCGATCACGGCGGCCTGCGCCGCTCGGACCGCGCCGATATCTGCGCCGCCTTTCAGGAGGCGGTCCGCGATATCCTCACCGAAAAGACCCGGCGCGCCCTCGCTCTCTATCTTCCGCAAAAGACCCCGACACTCGCCGTCGCGGGAGGCGTTGCCGCCAATGGCCCGCTTCGGGCGGCGCTCGAGGCGCTCGCCGCAGAGCACGAAACGGCTTTCATCGCCCCGCCACAGGCGCTCTGCACGGACAATGCCGCGATGATCGCCTATGCGGGCGCCGAGCGTCTGATCCATGGCCAGACCGATGATCTGAGGCTCGCCGCACGGCCCCGCTGGCCGCTGGACGACCGCGCGCCCGCGATGATCGGATCGGGAAAGAAGGGTGCCAAGGCATGAGCGATATCGTCATCCTCGGCGCGTCGGGCCTCATCGGATCAGAGCTGGCCGCCCGCGCCAAAACGCCCGTGATCGCCGTCCACCGCAGCCCGCTGCGCGGCCCCGCCCCGAACGCGGATCTGGTGCCGACACGGGATCTTTTCAGCCTCGACTGGGTCGGAGCTGTCCCGAAAACCGCGACGATTCTTCACTGCGCAGGCCTCTCGAACCCCCGGCTCAAGGACAGAAACGCCGCCCTGATCGAGGCGCAGGGCAATATCCGCATGGTTGAAGAGCTTCGTTATCACGGCTGGACGGGGCATCTCGTCCTGTTGTCATCCGCCGCCGTCTATGGCGCGCCCGGACCCATGCCCGTGACCGAAACCTCCCGAACCCAGCCGGTCTCTGCCTACGGGCGCGCCAAGCTGGGGCTCGAACGGTCGGTGCATGCCCATCTGGGCCCGCGCCTGACGATCCTCCGGCTCTCCTCGGTCTACGGATCTGCGATGGCGCGCGAGGGCCAGGGGATCATCAAGATTTTGCAGGATAAGATTGCGACGGACGGCACGTTCCAGCTATTCGGGGACGGATTGACGGCCCGCGATTTCCTTCACATCTCCGATGCCTGCGCGGCAGTCATCGCCGCCGGTCGCAAGCCGCCGGGCGGCATTCTGAACATCGGAACCGGGCGCGCGATCAACACGCGGGCCCTTCTCGATCTGACGCGCAAGATCACAGGAAAGCCGCTCCGGCTCGAACGGCACCCGCTTTCCGCCGAGGCCGGATCGACTGTGCTCGATCCCGCCAAGGCCCGCGAGGTCCTTGGCTGGGAGCCTGTGGTCGCCCTCGAGGACGGGCTGCGCCGCTACTTCAAAGGCTAGACAGCCGTGCCGTCCATCCGCCGCCAGACCGTGCCGTCCGAATAGACCGGCGCAGGCCCGCTCGCCAGATCCGAGGCAAAAGCCATCGCGCCCGATCCCGCATCCGCCGCACCCGGCAGATCGGTGGTAAGCTGGGGCACAAGCCGCAACAGATCGGCGATCTCCACGCTCTCCGCCAGGATGCCGGGGATCGTCGCCTGCGCCGTGCTGGCGTCGATCCGCACCGCCTCGGCCCAGTTCGCGCCATCGGCGCTGACCTTCACGCTGAAATCGTCGCTCCCGGCACAGCCCATCTCGGCCCGCCCGCCATAGCCTGTCTGAAACAAGAGGCTCCCGGTATCCGCGGCGCTGGCCTTGTTCAGCTTCAATTGATGGCCGCTCCCCGCATGGGTCAGCAGCGTGCCCGGGCCCGCGACCGCCAGAGGATTGCTCGAATCCGCGCTCGTTCCGATCCCGACCCAGGTGACGTTCTGCAACCGGTCGGGCACGCCGCCGCTGGCGGTGGCCCATGCCGATCCGTCATAGATCACCATCTCGCCGCTCTCGATCACGACGGCGCGCCAGCCGGCCTGCGGCTCGAAGAATTGCCAGACCCCGTTCTCGCGCAGGGCGATCCTGCCATCCTGTCCGTCCCAGGCTCCGGTTGCGCCCAGGCCCACGATATGCCGCTCGCCCTCGGGCGCCGCCGCCGGCCCGTCCGTCCGGTCGTCGGAGGTGACCGTCAGTTGCACCAGAAGATCCAGAAGGCGGATCGCCTCGTTATGCGTGACATGCTTTTGCGCCTGCGAGGGTAGGATATAGGGCAGGGCGAGGATGGGCGATTGATCGGTCATCGGGCGTCTCCGTTGCGGATGTCGCGGCCTCTTTGCCCGCCGGATCTGAACGGTTCCTAACCCGCCCGGCCGTTGCGTCGCTCTTGCGATCCGCCCCGCCGCATCGCAAAGGAACGTCCATGGCCCGTCAGATCACCCCCGCCAAGCGCCTCTTCGACATCATTCTCGCCGCCCTGTTGGCGCTCCTGCTTGCGCCCGTCATCGTCTCGATCGCCATCGCGCTGCTGATCTCGCAGGGCCGCCCGGTCCTCTTTCGCTCCGAACGGATGAAGACCCCCGATCAGCCCTTCGATCTGTGGAAATTCCGCACCATGCGCCCCGCCCCCGACGACGGCACCGGCGTTTCGGGCGGAGACAAGACGGACCGCATAACCCCGCTTGGCCATGTCCTGCGCCGCACCCGCGCCGACGAGCTGCCGCAGCTCTACAACATCCTGCGCGGCGATCTCAGCCTTGTTGGCCCGCGCCCGCCGCTGCGCAGCTATGTCGAACGCTTTCCGGACCTTTACGCCGAGGTTCTCCAGTCGCGCCCCGGCGTCACGGGCCTCGCCACTCTGGTTTTTGCGCAACACGAGGCCCGCCTTCTGGCCACCGCCCGCACCCCCGCCGAGACCGACGCCATCTATGTCCGCCGCTGCATCCCCAGAAAGGCCCGCCTCGACCTTATCTATGCCAAACGGCGCTCGCTCCTGCTAGATCTGCGCATCATCGGACAAACCCTGCGCCTCGTCCTGACCCGCTGACCTCCGCCGTCGACCGAAAAATCCCAACTATGTTAAGCAGACAACCGCTAAGAGCTTGAATAAACTGATCCTTCGCTCTTGCCATTTTTTTGCCATCGTTTCATCAACGACCCAAGACCACCGGGGCAGCCCATCAAGAGGAGCCGGTTTTTGACTTTAAGAACGTCCGATCTCCTTCGGATAACGGCGAGACACAGATGATCCTGACGATCCTCAAAAGGCTGTCCCGCCGCCAACGCCAAAGCGTTCTCTTCCTCGTCGATCTGCTCGTCGTGCCCGTCGCGCTCTGGTGCAGCCTGGCTGCGCAGGGGCAAAGCCGCAGCCCCGTCTCGGACCTCATCTCGGGCTTTCAGGGCGCGCTGGGCGCCGCCGCCGTCGCCGCCGTGATCTCGCTCGCGCTCGGCATCCCGCGCATCCGTCTCAAAAGCTTCGACATCACCGCCCTGACCCGCACGGCCATCTTCGCCGCCTGCCTGGCCACCAGCCTCGCCGTCCTGGGCCCGCTTTTAGGCTACAGCTACAGCACCGGCTTTTACGCCATCTTCGGGATGAGCTTCTTCCTGCTCTCCTCCGCCCTGCGCCTGACGATGCTGCAGATCATCATGATCGCCTACCGCACGGCCAGCACCCGCAGCCGCGTCCTGATCTACGGCGCCGGATCGACGGGGATCCAGCTGGCCTCCGCACTCCGCCACGACCCCTTGGTCGAACCGGTCCTCTTCATCGACGACAACCCGGCGCTTCAGGGTCTTTCTGTGGCGGGCCTGCCCGTTATCGCGCCCACCGAAGCCGCCCGCATGATCGACCGAAAGGAGATCACGCTCGCGTGCCTCGCCATGCCGTCCCTCTCGCAGCCACGGCTCAGCCAGTTCGCACGCCGCCTCTCCGATCTCGGCCTCGATGTGCAGGCCCTTCCTTCCTTTGCGCAACTGATCGGGGCCGAGGCGCTGGCCGACAAGCTGGCGCCGGTCCGCCCCGACAGCTTCGTGGGCCGCGAAACCTTCGACTGCGCGCCAGATCTGGGCTGCGAGGTCTACCGGGACCGCGCCGTTCTCGTCTCCGGGGCAGGCGGCTCCATCGGGTCCGAACTGTGCCGCCAGATCCTCGCCTGCCGCCCGACCCGTCTCGTCCTCTTCGATCTGTCCGAATTGGCGCTCTACTCGATAGAGCGCGAGCTGACCGACTTGCTGGACACCGACGCCGCCACCCAGATCGTTCCCGTACTCGGCTCCGTCACCGATGAGCGGCTCGTCGGCGACACGCTCGACCGCTATGACATCGACGTCGTCCTGCATGCCGCGGCCTACAAGCACGTCCCGCTGGTCGAGGCCAATCCGATCCCGGGCATCTCGAACAACGTCTTCGGCACCGCCACGCTGGCCCGCGCCGCCCGTCATCATCGATGCGAACGCTTCGTGCTCGTGTCCTCCGACAAGGCCGTCCGCCCGACCTCGGTCATGGGCGCGACCAAACGCCTGGCCGAGATGATCGTCCAGGACCTCGCCGCCCGCCCCGGCCAGACGATCTTCGCCATGGTCCGCTTCGGCAACGTCCTGGGCTCCTCCGGCTCTGTGATCCCGCTCTTTCAGGACCAGATCGCCCGCGGCGGCCCTTTGACCGTCACGCATGAAGATGTCACCCGCTACTTCATGACCGTCCGCGAAGCCGCGCGCCTCGTCCTGCTCTCCGGCTCCTTCGCGCGCGGAGGAGAGGTCTTCGTTCTCGACATGGGCACGCCCGTTCAGATCAAGGATCTAGCCCGTCAGGTCATCGAAAGCTCCGGCTATACCGTGCGCGATGCGGATAATCCCCAGGGTGATATCGAAATCGCCATCACGGGTCTGCGCCCGGGCGAAAAGCTCCACGAAGAGCTTCTGATGGGCGAGGGGCACATCACCACCTCCAACGAAAAGATCTTCGCGGCCCTAGAGGACCATCCGTCCGAAATCGAGGTCGCCGGGGCCCTCCGAGCGCTGCGCAACGCCGTCGAGATGGGCGATGAGACCTCCGCCCGCGCCTCCATTGCTCGCTGGGTCGAAGGATACGGCACAGACGACGTCTCCGAACTCTCCAAAACCAACTAGCATCTGCCCCAACCCCGCAATCTGTGGCGCAGCGGGCACAGCTGGAGAAACCATGTCCTCACCTCCTTATTTGAACAATGTTCATGTTTATCTAGAGAACTGCGGCTGGTAGCTCGTGATCTTGCTGGGTCTCCTGCAAATTATAATCGCCAGACCGCATTCTTACGGCGTTTATCCAACGCTTTGAACGACTTAAGGGAAGGACACTTTATGACCGAAACGATTACCCGCATAGACGAAGACGACCGGTTCACTTGGGACGAGATCACCTTCGTCTTCAGAGAAGATGGCCTCATTCAAAGCCGCGACATCCTTTTCGACGATGGAACGACACGCAGCGAACGCTACGAGAACGGCATTATCGCCGAAAGCTATGCCAATGATCCCGGCGACGTCAGAAACTGGGCCGAAATCTGGTCCGTCTTCGATGACACCGGCGCCCTCGAACAGCGCCAGACACTCTTTGACGACGGCTCTTTCCGCTACGACATCTTTAATGATGGAACCCAGGCCCGCAGCTTTGTCGAGGATCGGCGCGACAGCAAGGACTGGCGCACTCAAGACACGCGCTACGATGAGGACGGCGATGTTGAGAGCCGGATAACAGTCTATGACAACAGAACTGTTCTCGAGCAGCAATTCGACGATGGCATCCTGCGCTCCAGCTCCTTTTGGGACGATTACGACCGCAAGCCATGGGAGTTCATAGACAGCGAATATGACCAGGCCGGAAAGCTCGCCTACCGCTTCACGCTCTATGACGATGGCCGCCAGATGGAGGCCTATTTCGATGCGGGTGTCATTCGCGAATCTCGGGCGATCAGCGGCGACAGCGACACGCCCTGGCGCGAGATCCAGACCCTCTATGATCAGGCAGGCCAGATCGAATACCGGTCCAAGGATTTCTTCGACGGGCGGCTTTTGGAAGAGTCTTTTGAAGCCGGTGTGATCCGCCAGTCGTTCCAGATCGATCTTGACGATGTAAAAGCATGGGACACGATCGAAACGGCCCACGACCCCGCCGGACGTCTCGATTTGAAGCGCGTCACCTACGATGACGGCCGTCTCCTGCAAGAGGATTATGATAGGGGCGTCCTGCGCGGCAGCCGTCTTGAGGATCTCGAGGATACACGGGCCTGGACCGCCATCGAAACCCGCTACGACGCAACCGGCCAGATCACATCCCGCTTCACTGTTTTTGACGATGGACGCGAGGTCGAACAGACGTTCGAGCCGGGGGGAAGCCTCGCCCGGGTCGATCTTGAGCGAGACCTGGACAACACCGAAACATGGCGCGTTATCGAAACGGAGTATAACGACGCCGGTCAGCTCGATGCCCGCTTCACCCTTTTCGACAACGGTATTGAACGGGAAGAAAATTTCGATGCGGGCATCCTCGAACGCGTTTTCGAAGTCGATGCCCGTAACCGCAAAGACTGGGAGCGGATCGAGACGATCTACAACGAAAGCGGTCGTCTCGATTACCGCATCACCGAATACGATGACGGCCGTCTGTTCTTGCAGGACTACGACCAGGGCGTGCTGCGCGCCACCGAGCGTGTCGATCGCGGCGATACGCAAGTCTGGGACCGGATCGAAACCACCCACGATGAAGCTGGCCGCATCGCATCCCGCCTTACGGAATTTGACGACGGCCGCTTCCGCGAGGAGATCTTCGATTTCGGCACTCGCCGCCTGACAGTTGAGGAGGACCGCTCCGATGTCGAGGATTGGACCGAAATCCAAACCTTCTACGACGACCGAGGCGTCATCGATCTGCGGATCACGACCTACGATGACGGCAGCATCGAAGAGGAAACCTTCACCCCAGCCGAGCCCTTGGTCATGATCGACCAATTCGACTTCCTCGGGTGATAGCCTCCAAGATCTGATATCCAATGAAAAAGGGGCCGCCCTATCGGCGGCCCCCCAGAATTTGCCTTTCAATCCCACCCGGCTAGCATCGCCGCATCGCGGTGCCCCTAGATTTGTAGACGCTTCGCCGCCTAACTGTGAGGCGATGAGGTCGAGATGGGACAAGCAATGACAGCGAGAAGGTCAAGCGGGACGCGGTACATCAGATCACGGTGCGCAGGTATCCTGTGCGGGAAGTTTCCCGGCGCTTGGGCGTGAGCACACATTCTCTACTAGTGGACGAAGCTTTTTG
Organism: uncultured Paracoccaceae bacterium; assembly: GCA_947503775.1. Lineage (GTDB taxonomy): Bacteria > Pseudomonadota > Alphaproteobacteria > Rhodobacterales > Rhodobacteraceae > Aestuariibius. The sequence goes on from CANNFE010000002.1 coordinate 490,987, forward strand.
GTGATCTTGCGCCGGCCAGGCTGGACCACGAAGCCGAGGACCGGTCGAACTGGCACGGGTTACCGAGAAGCGTGATATCTTAAAAAAAACAAAGGCGTACCTCGCGCGCGAGTCCCAATGAAATACGCCTTCATCCGGGCGCATCGCGAGGAGTTCGGCGTCTGGGCCATATGCCGGATACTGCGGGTCCAATTTAGCGGGTTCTATCCATGGCTTAAGGAACCGTTAAGCCACCGCGCGCAGGAAGATGCGAACCAGACGGAACTGATCCGGCAGGCATGGACCGGCAGCGGCAAAGTCTACGGCTATCGCAAGCTCACTGACGATCCGGGTGAACGGGTTTGCCGAAAACCGGGTGGCACGACTGGCCTCACTGGCCGGGATCGCCGCGCAGTTTGGCGACAAGCGCCGTCCGGGCCGGTATGGTGGCAAGCCAGCCATCGTGGCCGAGAGCAGGCTGGAGCAACGGTTCGAGGCATCCGCCCCCGATCAGGCCCGGGTCACCGACATCACCTCCGTTAAGACCCATGAGGGCTGGTTGTATCTCTGCGTGATCATCGATCTGTTCTCGCATCGCATCGCATCGCATCGCATCGCGTGGCCGGCTGGTCCGCCCAATCCCGCATGACCACAGACCTTGCCTTGCAGGCTTTGGTGATGGTCGTCTGGCGGCAAAAGCCCGACAGCCGGGTCATGGTGCATTCCGATCAAGGGTCCCAGTTCACCAACCGCGAGTCGCAATCGTTCCTTCGCCAGCACAACCTTGAACCCAGCATGAGCAGGCGCTGGAACCGTCATAACAATGCCGTCGCCGAAAGCTTCTTCCAGCTCCTGAAACGGGAACGGATCAAGCGCCAGACATACCGGAACCGCGACAACGCCAGACAAGACGTGTTTGAATACATCGAACTGTTCGACAATCCAAAACGCAAGCACACGAACAACGGCATGCTTTCGCCCGTCGACTTCGAAATCAGGCAGCAGAAACTGAACCAAGTGGGTATCTGAGAAACTAGGGGCACCTCACATCGCCGCACCATCGACGATCAGATCCTCAGATCCATCACTGATAGGCATACTCTCGGATTGCGAAACTCGGGGTTCGGCCTAAGCGGCGCTTAACGCATCCCGCGATCCCGGAAAGCAAACCTCCAAACTCAACCAGCTGGCCAAAAGCCCGGCATCAACACACGATTGCTCACCCAATTTGCCATCCTTTCGGGCACGCATATCAACCAGTTTCGGATTGCTTTCGAAGATCGTCAAAGGCCCGCAACTCTCCGATCAGTGCCTCCATCCTTTCGATCGGGATCATGTTCGGACCATCGGACGGAGCGTTGTCCGGATCCTCATGCGTTTCGATAAAAAGGCCCGACACCCCCACAGCAACCGCCGCGCGCGCCAGAACCGGAGCGAATTCCCGCTGCCCGCCGCTCGAAAGGCCCTGTCCGCCGGGCTGCTGAACCGAATGGGTTGCATCGAAGACGACCGGCCAGCCGGTCTGCGCCATCACCGGCAGACCCCGGAAATCACTGACCTGCGCGTTGTATCCAAACGAGGTCCCACGCTCGCAAAGTAGGATCGTCCGGTTCCCGGTACTTGCGACCTTGGCCGCCACATTTTCCATATCCCAAGGCGCCAGAAACTGCCCCTTCTTGACGTTGATGGCCCGGCCCGTTTCTCCGGCAGCCACCAGCAGATCCGTCTGGCGGCTCAGGAAGGCGGGGATCTGCAGCACATCGACTGCCTCTGCCGCAATGGCGCAGTGATCGGGCAGATGCACATCGGTCAGAACCGGGCACCCGAATTCGGACCGGATCTTCGACAGGATCGCCAGCCCCTCATCGATGCCAAGGCCCCGCTCTGTCTTGATCGAGGAGCGGTTCGCCTTGTCATAGCTTGCCTTGAACACAAAACGCGTCCCGGTCGGCGCGCAAGCCTCGGCGATCCGGCCCGCCATCATGCGTGCATGATCGAGGCTTTCCAGCTGGCAGGGTCCCGAGATCAGGAAGACGGGTTCCGTCCCGCCCACGGGGATCCCCGCGACATCGATCACCTTGCCGAACATCAGACCACCCCCGCCTTGAGAAGATCGTGCATGTGAAGCACGCCCATGACGGTTCCATCCTCGACAACCATGACCACACTGATTGGGCGGTCGCGACTGTTCATCAGACCCAGCGCTTCGGCCGCCAGCATGTCCGGCCCCACAACCGCCGGATCGCGCGTGGCCACATCCCCCGCGCGCCGATCCATCAAGCCGGACATGTTGCGGCGCAGATCCCCATCGGTAATCACACCGACCAGCCGCCCCTTGTCCAGCACACCCGTGATGCCAAAGCCCTTCGACGTCATCTCCAAGACCGCCTCTTCCATCGAGGCGCCTGCATCCACGACCGGGATATCGCCATGCATCAGCTGGCCCACCTTCGCCAGCCGCGCGCCCAGCTTCCCCCCAGGATGGAGCGTGCGGAACTGATCGGCGGCAAACCCTTTCTGCTCCATCAGCGCCACCGCCAGCGCGTCGCCAAGCGCCATCGTCATCGTCGTCGACGTGGTCGGCGCCATCCCGATCGCGCAGGCCTCCTGCGCGTCCGGCAGCAGCAGGCGATAGTCCGCCGCCGTCATCACCGTACTGCCCGCTTTGGACGAGATCGCGATCATCGGGATCGAAAACCGCGCCGAATGGGCGACGATATCCCCAAGTTCGGGCGTCTCCCCGCTGTTCGAAATCAGCAGGCAGATATCCCCACCCGAGATCATGCCAAGATCGCCATGGCTCGCCTCGGCGGCATGCACGAATACCGCGGGCGTACCGGTCGAGGCCAATGTCGCCGCGATCTTGCGCCCCACATGGCCGGATTTCCCGATCCCCGAGACGATGACCCGTCCGGGTGCGTTCAAAATCGCCTGCACCGCCGCGCCAAAATCGGCTGGCAATTGATCGGCCAGAACCGAAAGGGCCGCCGCTTCGGTTCTCAGAACCCGCGTCGCGCTGTCGTTTGGATCGCTCATGCCCTCCATCTGCGCCGACCCGCCCGCCGGTGCAAGAGGGGTTGAACCGGCCCCGCCATTCATCCGATACCCGACGGGCAACAGAAAAGTGAGAAACGGTATGCGGATCGCGATGATCGGAACGGGGTATGTGGGGCTTGTCTCGGGCGTCTGTCTGGCCGATTTCGGGCACGAGGTCGTCTGCGTCGACAAGAATGCCGACAAGGTCGCGCGGCTCAAGAAAGGCGAGGTGCCCATCTTCGAACCCGGGCTTGACCGTCTGATGGCCCAGAATACCGAAGCGGGCCGCCTGTCCTTCACCGAAAGCCTGACCGAGGCGATGGACGGCGCGCAGGCGATCTTTATCGCGGTCGGCACCCCGTCGCGGCGCGGGGACGGTCACGCGGACCTCTCTTACGTCTATGCCGCCGCCAAGGAAATCGCCCAGAATGCCAGCGACTACGTTGTCATCGTCACCAAATCCACCGTTCCGATCGGCACCAATCGCGAGGTCAAGCGGGTCGTTGCCGAGGCCAATCCCTCCCTTGATTTCGATGTCGCCTCGAACCCTGAATTCCTGCGCGAAGGCGCGGCGATCGACGATTTCATGCGGCCCGACCGCGTTGTGGTCGGCGTCGAAAGCGACCGCGCCGCCGATATCATGTCCGAGATCTATCGCCCGCTTTACCTGCGCGACTTTCCGATCGTCACCACCGATCTGGAAAGCGCCGAGATGATCAAATATGCGGCCAATGCCTTTCTTGCGACCAAGATCACCTTCATCAACGAGGTCGCTGCCCTGTGCGAGCGCACGGGCGCCAATGTCAAGGAGGTCGCGCGCGGTATCGGGCTCGACAATCGGATCGGTAATAAGTTCCTCCATGCCGGTCCCGGCTACGGAGGCTCTTGCTTTCCCAAGGATACCAACGCTTTGGCGCGGATCGGGCAGGACCATTCCATGCCCATGCGCATCGTCGAGACGGTCATCGACCTTAACGAGCGCATCAAGACCCGCATGATCGACAAGATCATCGATCTGGCCGGTGGCTCCGTCTCGGGCAAGACCATCGCCATTCTCGGCGTGACCTTCAAACCCAATACCGACGACATGCGCGACGCGCCGTCGCTCACCATCGTCCCGGCGCTGGTCGGGCGCGGCGCTAAGGTCCGCGTCGTCGATCCGCAGGGCCGCCATGAAGGCGAGGCGCTCCTGCCCGCCGTCGAGTGGCACGAGGATGCCTATTCCGCCGCCGATGGCGCAGAGATGCTCGTCATGCTGACGGAGTGGAATGAGTTCCGCGCGCTTGATCTGCCCCGCATCGCAGGTTCCATGACCAATCCGCGCATGGCCGATCTGCGCAACGTCTACCCGGCCGCCGACGTGCTGGGCGCGGGGTTCGAGGCCTATATCGGCGTCGGCACCAAAGACCATCTGCCCGAAGAGGCATGACAGCAGAACCGCCATCCATCGCCATCCTGGGCGCGGGCGCCTTCGGCACCGCGCTCGCGCTGGCCTACGACCGGGCCGGTCATGTGACGACACTCTGGTCATATCGCGCCGATCACGCCGAGACCCTGCACGAGACCAGGGCGAATCCACGCCTGCCGGGCATCGATCTGCCGGCATCGCTTCAGGTCGCCTCCACGCTCCCGTCCCATGCCGATCTGATCCTCCTCGCCTGTCCGACTCAATCCCTCTCGACGCTACTCTCGGCGCATGAACAAACCCTGAACGGCACCCCCCTGATCGCCTGTTGCAAGGGCATCGACCTGACCACAGGCGACGGCCCCACCACCCTCATCGCCCGCCATTGCCCTGCCTCGACCGCCGCCATCCTCACCGGCCCCAGCTTCGCCGCCGAGGTCGCGCGCGGCCTGCCCACCGGTCTCACCCTTGCCTGCGCCGCCGCCTCCGCGCCCCAGCTCCAGACCGATCTGTCCACCCCGACCATGCGCCTCTACCGCACGGCCGACACGACCGGAGCCGAACTGGGCGGCGCGCTCAAGAACGTCATCGCCATCGCCTGCGGGGCCGCCATCGGCGCCGGCTACGGCGAAAGCGCCCGCGCCTCGATCCTCACCCGCGGCTTTGCCGAGATGACGCGCCTCGCCACGACCCTCGGCGCCGATCCCGCCACGCTCACGGGGCTGTCCGGGCTCGGAGACCTCACCCTCACCGCCATGTCGGAGCAGTCCCGCAACACCCGCTTCGGCCTTGCCCTCGGCCGTGGAGAGCCCTTCCCCCCAAACGTCACCGTCGAAGGCAAGTCCACCGCCATCGCCGCCCGGGCCCTCGCCGAACAGCACAACCTCGACCTTCCGGTCCTCGCAGCCACCGCCGCCCTTGCCACGGGCCAGCTTACGCCCGCACAAATGGCCGACCAGCTTCTCGCCCGCCCGCTCAAGGAGGAATGATGCACTACTGGCTCTTCAAATCCGAACCCTCCACCTGGTCCTGGGACGACCAGACCGCCAAAGGCGACGCCGGAGAGGAATGGGACGGCGTGCGCAACTACCAGGCCCGCAACGTCATGCGCGAGATGAAAAAAGGAGACCTCGGCTTCTTCTACCACTCCCAGAAGGACCGCGAGATCGTCGGCATCGTCGAGGTCATCGCCGAAGCTCATCCCGACAGCACCACCGACGACGACCGCTGGGAATGCGTGGACATCAAGGCGGTCAAACCCCTCGAGACCCCCGTCACCCTGGGCGCCATCAAGGCCCGCGAAGACCTCTCAGAGATGCCCCTCCTCACCCAATCCCGCCTCTCGGTCCAACCGGTGCTGCGTGAATACTGGGACAAGATCTGCCGCATGGGCGGTATCGATCCGGAGGAGCTTTAGGCCGGGTTATTTCGGGTGAAGATGCAGAAACGGATGTCTGCTTAGAGCCCAATATTGACCGATGCTGCGTGGAGCACGAATCGCGGCTTCTGCGGCACGTGCTGCGATCGCAGCATGGTGTTTCGTAAGGCGCTGGACCTACCCCTGGATGTATTCTAAAAAGGCGCAAAGGACGCTATTGCAACGGCTGGTCAGTTCCATTCGCACGTTCCGAATGGCTGCACCCTTCTGCTACCAACTGTGCTCATCTTAACCCTCTACGCGACGTCGAAGCGCTTGCACACGAGGCCTTCGGGGGCTCGGTAGGTCACGAAGCCCATGGCCTCATAATAGGCCAGCGCCGCGTCGTTGTCGGCCGCGATCGACGCATCGAGATGCATCAAGCCCGCAGTTCGGGCCGCCTGCCGCGTGATCGCGAAGAGCGTACGCCCCACACCCTGGCGCGCGGCGGAAGGGCGGATATGTGTACCCACTATCCCCCAGCCAGGCACCACGCCATAGGGGTTGCCAGACCACGCTCGCTTGAGCGACTGGAAACCCAGCACTGCGCCTTCAGTCTCGTAGACCGTGCAGCGGACCTTGTAGGAACTCTCAATGTAGTTGGTCCGCACGAACGCCTCGTCATCCGGGCTCTTGCGCTTGCCCCGTGCGGTCAACTCGCGAAGGAACGCGCTCATCTGAGGAACGTCCGACAGACGTGCATTCCTGGTCTTCACGACATCTCCGTCTCCGCTTCCATCGTCATGCCGCCGCTCGGCGCATCGGTCCCCATACTGTCGGCCCATCCGTCCCGCGGCAATCCAAAACCGTCGCCGACACGCTCATGGCGGCGGAGCGAAGCCATGGGCGTCGACGTGCGTGGTCTCAGCCAGAAGGGCGCGAGCAGCACGCAAGGCAGACCGAAGCGCCGGACGAGCGACCTAACAGGATCGAGCCCATTCGCGAAGGCCAGCTTGGCGAAGACAGGGTTCAGTATGAACAGACAGGCCGCGGCGGCTACCATGCCGACCGCCGAAAGTCGGCGCAGATCTTCGGTTTTGCAGGTTCGAACATCATCTCGAGGCATCACGCCCTCGTAGCAGTTCGGTGGCATAAGCGGGACCCTCGGAACCGCTGATCGCCACCGGGCAGGCCCCTGACATCACTAGACTGGAGCCGATTTGCGAGATGTTCCCAACGGACCGTCGCAGAGGCGTGAGGCGGTGACGACAAGCATCTGTTTCGGGAGGGCCGGTTCGCCCATCATCAGATGAGACTTCTACTGAACGGTCCCCAGCGCCGTGCGAAGCTACACCTGCGATAACGGTCTGAACGCAGGATACCGACCTTTGCCTGAGGTTTCCTAACCCTTTGCGGGACCTGTCGCCGACCATCAGCTCGAAGGCCGCTTCAGGCCTCAAGTGGCGGCCAATGATGGTTCCGCCTTGGCCTGCGCTGCCATCGCGTCAAGGAAAACGCGCAGCTTCGCCGGGCGAAAGGGGCCCGGCAGGAAGACGCTATGCAAGGGGAAGGCCGGGCTCTGCCAGTCCTCGAGAACTCGCACGACCCTGCCGTCCGCCAACGCGTCCTCGCAGGCCCAGAGCGGCGACAGCGCCATCCCCTGGCCCGAGAAGATGAGCTCCCGGACCGCCGCCATGCTGTTCACGGCGACCCGCGACAGGCCAACCGCGATCGAGACCTGTTCCTCCCCGCGGACAAGGTGCAGCTTCATCTCGGGCGCAGGGCGGTAGAAGACGAACGGGTGCCGTGCCAGGTCCTCCGGCCGCTCGGGCGGGTCGTACCGCTCGAAATAGGAGGGGGCAACGACGATGGCGCGCGGCACCTCCCCGAACCGGCGGGCGATCAGCGCGCTGTCCGATAGCGTGCCGATCCGCACCGCCACGTCCACGTTCGCCTCGCGCAGGTCGGCGAACGCGCTCCCCAGGTTGAGCTCGATCGAGAGGTCCGGGTGCTCCGACAGGAGGCGGTCGACCACCGGTGTCACGAAACGCGCGCCGAAATCGACCGGCGCCGTCACCCGCAAGAGGCCCCGCGGCGCCTCAGTGAGCCCCGCAATCTCGGCCTCCAGCGCGGCCTGCTCGGCCACGATGCGCCGCACCCCGTCGTAATAGGCCTGCCCCGCCTCGGTGGGCCGCGACCGGCGGGTGGAGCGGATCAACAGCTTCGCGCCGAGCCGCTCCTCCAGCTTGGCGATCCGCCGGGTGACCGAAGACGGGTCCGTTTTCGCCTCGGCTGCGGCGGCCTTGAGGCTTCCGGTCTCTACCACCCGGAGGAAAAGCTCGACATTCGGGTCCGACATAAATTGCGTTTATCGCAATTTATAACTGCATGACCAGGGCCTACTCGACATGCCAGGCAATCGCTATTTCTCGGTCATCGCAGACGGAAAACCAAGGATCACCCAAAGGAGCCAATCATGCTGAAGATCGCCGCCCTCTCCATCGCTATCGCCCTTGGCAGCAGCCTCTCGGACGAGGTCCGGCTTGCCCCGCAAGAGAACACGATCGCCACGCCCGAAATGCTCGCCGCCTACGAGGCTGCGGCCCGGGCCGACGCAACCAACTGACCTAACCCAACCCAACCCCCCAGAAAGGACACAGACCCATGTTCAAAACCCTCCTCCCCGCCGCCGTTGCCGCTCTCATCGCCGCCCCGACCCTTGCCAGCGACCAGCTTGCCGCCCAGCTGGGCGTCGCCCCCGGTACGTATTCCACCAGCGAGCTGATCCAGCTGAGCCGTGCCGTCGAAGAAAACGATCACCAGCGCATCCGCCAGATCACCGACGGCGCTGTGGTTTCGACCCAGAGCATCGGTATCTCCGCCGGTCACGCGCAACTGGCCGCGCAGCTTGGTGTCGATCCCGCCCGCTACAGCGTGAACGAGCTGATCGTCTTGCGCGGCGCGCTGGAAGACAACGACAGAGTGACGGTGAATCGCCTGACCTGTGGCCGTGACGCGATTGTCTCGACCCGCAACATGCCCGGCGCCGGTCACATGCAGCTTGCCGCGCAGCTGGGCGTCGACCCGATGGCCTACACCACGGCCGAGCTGACCGGGATGACGTTCGCCCACTTCAGCGACGACGACTAAGCCTGCGGGTGGTGCGTGGAGGTGGCCCCCTCCACGCGCCGTCCCGATCTTTGGTGCCAGCTTTCCGTATCCCAGTGAAAAGCAGGGCCTCGAACGAGACCCATCTTCATCAACAGACGTGTTCGACGCCGTTTCGGCGAACACGCATCTCGAAAGGAGAAACCAATGACCCACGACACCAACCCTGACATCGACCGCCCCGCCGATCCCTCCCGCCGCCTGGCCCTGGGCGGCGCGCTTGGCACCACCGCGGCCGCCATGATCGGCGCCCGCGCCGCCAACCCACAGCCCGCCCCAGACGGTGAGTTGACCGGCAAGACGGCCTTCATCACCGGCGGCGCGCGCGGCATCGGCCTTGCCTCGGGCAGGCGGAGGCCGATGCCATCGTCGGTACCGCACTCGACGCGGGGATCACCTTCATCGACACCGCCAACGTCTACGCCGAAGGCCGCAGCGAAGAGATCGTCGGCCAGGCGCTCCGCAACCTCAAAATCCCCCGCGATGACGTGGTGATCGCCACCAAGGTCCACGGCCCCATGGGAGACGGCCCGAACGCGCGCGGCGCCTCGCGCGGGCACATCATGACCCAGGTGGAGGCGAGCCTGCGGCGCCTGCAAACAGACCATATCGATCTCTACCAGATCCACGGCTTCGACCCCGCGACGCCGATCCTCGAGACGCTGGAGGCGCTCGACACGCTCGTGCGCCGGGGCGATGTCCGCTATCTCGGCCTCTCGAACTGGGCGGCCTGGCAGGTCGCCCGCGCAGTCGGCATCACCGAGGCGCGCCGCCTTGCGCCCATTATCTCGCTGCAAGCCTATTACAGCCTCGCCGGGCGCGACCTGGAGCGGGAGATCGTGCCGATGCTCCGCACGGAAAATATCGGCCTGATGGTGTGGAGCCCGCTCGCGGGCGGCTTCCTCTCGGGCAAGTTCCGACGCGACAGCGCGACATTGGAAGGACGCCGCGCAAGCTTCGATTTCCCGCCTGTCAACAAGGACCGCGCCTACGGCATCATCGACGTCCTCGACGCGGTGGCCCGCCGCCGCGAGTGCACGGTTCCTCAGGCGGCTCTCGCCTGGCTCCTCCACCAAAAGGTCGTCATAAGCGTACTCGTCGGCGCAAAGCGGGTCGATCAACTCCAGGACAATATCGGCGCGCCGGATGTGACCCTCGAACAAGAGGAATTGAATGCCCTAGACGCCGCCAGCGCGCTCCCGGCCGAATACCCCGTTTGGATGATCGCGACCCAAGGCGAGAGCCGTCAGGCCATGATCGACGCAGAGTGACGAACGGTCTTCTCCCTAGCGTCGATCCCTACGTGCCAAGGCCGATATCGATGTCGAGTCCCTCTCGTCTCGCCTAGACGCATGGAACATGAATGCCCGGCATTCCAATTTGGATTGAAGCGGGAGCGTATGGCCTATTAAAGCGGACCTTCGTGCAGGACGCAGCGAAAGCTCGCTCCGTCAGCTGTACCCGAGCTAGCCCATCTCATTTTCTAATCCGACCAAACCGCCGGGCGCCGCCTATTCCACGACACCTAAGACCCCGCCGCCTCCGCCATCCGCGCGAGGCCGTTCTCCATGAACGGTGCGAAATCCGTCTCCATGAACCCCTCCAGCACGGGCCGGGTAAAGAAAGCCTTTGGCGCCATCCGGTAGGTCCAGGTCACGCGCGTCGTACCGTCTCCCTGATCCTGGTAGTCAAAGATCCCCTCTACGTGATCGATCACATACCGGGCCGAGGTCGTGGCCCCCCAGATCTGATAGCGGAACCGCGTCTCGCTCAACTCGAGGATCTGCTCGGCCGCCGAATGCCCTCCGGCCAGATCGACCCGCCTGCGGTCGCCCGCCTCGGTCCAGTCGCCTTCCAGCAGGGTGACCCTCTCGACCGCCGGAATGCGTGCCGTCGGCTCCAGGAAATCGACGATCAGGTTATCCGCCCGCCACGCTTGAAACGCATCCAGCGGCATCGGGAAAATCTGCGAGGTCACATGCTCCACATGACCGCTCTCGTGCAGGGCGGGCGGCTCTTCAGTATAATCCGGCGCGCCGGTCGGCCGGACCACGACCGCCGCAGCGGCCAGCCCGGCAATCACCACGATCAAAAGCACGCCGCGCAGTATCCGTCCCACCGTCATCCCGCCTCCTGTCCGATGCGCACTCACCCTAGGAACCGATCCGTCCCCTCGCAACACGAGACCGACCGGCAAGCGAGCGACGTGACATATAAGCGAGCACTTATGGATTTCCCCAGGGATCGCGCCCCGGATCGGCAAGCTCCACCGCGCGCACCGTTAATCGCCCCTCTTGCGGCGGCCCCTCCTCCCATATGCCGACGCGATGCCGACCGGATGCCGCAGGCCCATTTCGGCACGGCGCCATGCGTTAAGACATCTCACGAAATATGACAGAAAATCCAAGGCGCGCGCCTTTCTCGCGTTCATCTTTCGCTAACATTCAACGAAAAAGGCCCGGCCTGAGGCCGAGCCTTTCAATGCGTCATGCCTCAGGGCAACGTCAGCTATAGACGCTTTCCTTGTTGAAATGCTTGACCAGCAAATAGTAGACGACCGCGCGATATTTGTGCCGGTTGTCATGTCCATAGGTCCGCATCACCGACTGGATCCCGCCCATCAGGCTCTCGTCATCCTTCAGGCCAAGCTTCTTGATGAGGAAATTTTGCTTAACGGTTTCAAGCTCTTCCGTGCTGCTCGACGACACGGTGGAGCTGTCGCGGTTATAGATCGACGGCCCGCAGCCGATGGTGACCTTCGTCAGCAAATCCATGTCCGGGTTGTGGTCGCACTTTTCCTTGAGATCCTCGGCATATTTCTCGATCAGCTCATCGCGTTTGCTCATGTTGGTCTCCCACCTGTTGGTCCTGGGGACGTTGCCCCCTCGATCGCCCGCACCTCGCGGAACTGTGAGGAACCTAAAGCGGATTAAGCGTTGCCGTCAAAGAAAAGCGCTTAACGGCACAAACCCCACCCCCGGTTCTGCAAATGGAAGTGATCGCGGTGCAGCGCATTGTAATCCGGGCTCAGCACCACCCGGAACCAGTCACAGGCGCTGTCCCTAACCCCTTGTAATTCCTCGCCCCAATCGTCGATCAGGCTCAGCCGCCGCCCATCGGCAAGCCGGATCGCGACGACATCCACCGCCTCGGCCGTCGCATGCGTCGACATCCGCTCCCCCGCCCCCCGAGACGTCCGCATCACCCTGCAGCTATAGCTCCCGATATGATCGATCCCGACCACGTCTTCCCCCAGCCCATGCGCCGCCCACATCGCCATCCTAAGCGCCGTCTCGCAGGTCGTATCCAGAGGCCGGTTGAGGGTCGGTCCGACGGATCTAAGCCGCACCTGCGCCGAGATCCCGCAGGCCGGGTTACCGGCCCTTAAGGCAGGTCGAGTTTCGAACTCTGACGCACTGGTTTCGAGCGCCGCATAGCACCGCTCCGCCGTTCGAACGGCCCTTGAAAGTTTATATGATGTCAAAAGGTTAGGCGGAGCCGCGACATCAAGCGGCTCCAGCGGATTCCAAGCGTCGGGCAGCGGCGTCTCAGGATGCGTCAACAATCGGTCGACCACCGCGCTCAAGGCCGCGACAAGCACCAGCGCAAGGGTGATGCGCCGAAACATCCTCATGGGGTCTGCCTAGATCAGTAGCGGTAATGCTCCGACTTGAACGGCCCCTCGGGCTTCACCCCGATATAGGCTGCCTGTTCTGGATCGAGCGGTGTCAGCTTAACCCCGATACGCCCCAAATGCAGCCGTGCGACCTTTTCGTCGAGATGCTTGGGCAGAATGTAGACGTCGTTGTCGTACTCGTCGCCCTTCGTCCACAGCTCGATCTGCGCAAGCACCTGATTTGTAAAGCTCGCCGACATCACAAAGGACGGATGCCCGGTCGCATTGCCAAGGTTCAAAAGCCGCCCTTCCGAAAGCAGGATGATCCGGTTTCCGGACGGCATCTCGATCATATCTACCTGATCCTTGATGCTTGTCCATTTGTGGTTCTTGAGGTTGGCAACCTGAATTTCATTGTCGAAATGACCGATATTCCCGACGATCGCCATATCCTTCATCTGCCGCATATGCTCGATGCGGATGACGTCCTTGTTGCCGGTCGTGGTGATGAAAATATCAGCCGTTTCAACGGCATCCTCAAGCAGCACGACCTCGAACCCGTCCATGGCCGCCTGCAGCGCGCAGATCGGATCGACCTCGGTGACCTTCACGCGCGCGCCCGCACCGGCCAGCGACGCGGCCGAGCCTTTGCCAACATCGCCATAGCCGCAAACGACCGCGACCTTGCCAGCCATCATCGTATCGGTCGCCCGGCGGATCCCGTCGACAAGGCTTTCCTTGCAGCCATATTTGTTGTCGAATTTCGACTTCGTGACGCTGTCGTTCACATTGATCGCGGGGAAGGGAAGCTGCCCTTTCTTCTTGAGATCGTACAAACGATGCACACCCGTCGTCGTCTCTTCGGACACGCCTTTGATGGCCGCGCGCGTCTTGGTGAACCAGCCCGGGCTCTCCTTCATGCGCTTCTTGATCTGCGCAAAGATCGCCTCTTCCTCTTCGGATTTGGGGATCTCGATCAGGTCGGTCTCGCCTTCTTCGACGCGCGCGCCGAGCAGAACGTAAAGCGTCGCATCGCCGCCATCGTCGAGGATCAGATTGGGTCCCTCCGGGAACAGGAAGGACCGGTCAAGATAATCCCAATGCTCCACAAGGCTTTGCCCCTTGATCGCAAAGACCGGCGTTCCGCCTTCTGCGATCGCCGCCGCCGCATGGTCCTGCGTCGAATAGATGTTGCACGAGGCCCAGCGGACATCGGCACCCAGATGAGTCAGCGTTTCGATCAGGACAGCGGTCTGGATCGTCATATGCAACGATCCAACGATACGCGCTCCGGTCAACGGTTTGCTGTCGCCATATTCCTCGCGCAGCGCCATCAGACCCGGCATCTCGGTCTCCGCGATATCGAGCTCCTTGCGCCCGTATCCGGCCAGTCCAATATCCTTGACGATGTAATCCTTGGCCATGAGCCGCTCTCCTGATGGAACCGTTGCGCTTCCGTTACCATCTGCCCCGAAGGCTCACAACACCGCGTCCGGTCGCATCCATGTGAGCCGTGCAATCGGCAGGCAGGCACGCTAGGCAAAGGGGGCAATTGAGCGGAGATCCCGATGCCCCTTTTTTCCCGATCCGATCTCGAAGAGGCCGCGCGGCTCGTCTACACGCAGATGCCGCCGACCCCGCAATATGTCTGGCCGCTTCTGAGCGAGGCGGCGGGCGCCGAGGTCTGGGTCAAGCACGAGAACCACACGCCCACCGGCGCGTTCAAGGTCCGCGGCGGGATCACCTTCATCGACTGGGTCAAACGCACGGAGCCCAAGGCGCGCGGCATCTGCACGGCGACCCGTGGCAATCACGGCCAAAGCCAGGCTTGCGCTGCGACGGCGGCGGGGCTGACCGCGAAGGTCTTCGTCCCCAGGGGGAACTCGACTGAAAAGAATGCCGCGATGCGGGCGTTCGGGGCAGAGCTGATCGAATTCGGTGATGATTTCGACGCCGCACGCGAAGAAGCCTTTCGCGTCGCCGCCGCCGAAGATCTGGTTGTCGTTCCGCCCTTTCATCCCGAGCTTGTGCGCGGCGTCGCCACCTATGCGCTGGAGCTTTTCACGGCCGCGCCGGACCTCGACACTGTCTATGTTCCGATCGGCTGCGGCTCTGGCATTTGCGCCACGATCACCGTCCGCGATGCGCTGGGTCTCAAAACCAGGATCGTCGGCGTCGTGTCCGACCGCGCTCCGACCGCGAAGCTTTCTGTCGAGGCCGGCCGCCTGATCGAAACCGACAGCTCGGCGACCTTCGCCGATGGGATGGCCGTACGTATTCCGGTTCCGGAGGCGCTCGAGATTTACGGGCGCGGCGCCGAACGCATCGTGACCATCACCGATGACGAGGTCGCCGAGGCGATCCGCCTTTATTATCGCCTCACCCACAACCTCGCCGAAGGGGCAGGGGCCGCCCCGCTCGCCGCGCTCATGTCCGAAAAGGACCGGATGGCGGGCAAGAAGGTCGGCGTGATCCTCTGCGGCGGCAATATCGACACCGACTGGTTTCAGCAGGTCCTCGCAGGCGAAACGCCAGCCCCCCGCGAGTTGCGCCCGCGCGATCCGTGCTTAGCTAATGGTTAAGCTTGAGGGAGGCGTTGCGCATGTCGACATGGCCCGAACTTTCGTATGAGCGGTTCAAATCAACCGGGGCGGCGCTGCATATGTGGCTGCAGATCGCAGGCAAACTGCGGATCCGTCTCGATCCGTGGCTCAATCATTCCTGGCATGCGACATTCTACGTCTCGGGGCGTGGCCTGACCTCGTCGCTCATGCACACGAAGGCCAAGGCCTTCGAGGTCACGTTCGATCTGATCGATCATGTCTGCACGATTGTCTGCACCGATGGCAGCACGCAGACGATCCCGCTCAAGACGATGTCCGTTGCCGATTTCCATGCCCAGTTCATCGCGGCTCTGAAGGCGCTCGGTGCGCCGACCGATCTTCATCACGCGCCCAACGAAGTGCCCGATCCCGTGCCCTTTCGCGACCAGACGGATCCGCTGACCTACGATCCAGAGGCCGCGCGCGACTACTTTCATGCGCTGGTCGCGATCACCGGCGTCTTTCAGACCTTCCGCACCGGCTTTCTCGGCAAATCCACGCTGCCGCATCTCTTCTGGGGCAGCTTCGATCTGGCCATCACCCGCTTTTCCGGCCGACCCGCCCCGGAACATCCCGGCGGCTTTCCCGCCCTGCCGGACGCCATCACCCGCGAAGCCTATTCACACGAAGTGTCGTCCGCGGGCTTCTGGCCTGGCGGCAACGGCGCTGACGAGGCGATGTTCTACGCATATGCCTATCCTTCTCCCGAAGGCTTCGGCGCTGCCCCTGTCGCGCCGAACGAGGCGTTTTTCGACGAGGGTCTGGGCGAATTTCTCCTGCCCTATTCCGCCGTTCGGGCCGCACCCTCGCCGCAGGATGCGCTCCTCTCCTTCCTGCAATCGACCTACGAGGCCGCGGCCGATCTGGGCGACTGGGACCGCGCCGCGCTCGACTGCACGATCGGGCAGCCCGGCCGCCCGAGGGAAATCCGCTGATGTGCTAAAGACGATTTATCTGAAGACCGCTTCGACCTAAGATTGAGATCCAAACGCATCTTTTCGGGAGTTTGCCATGCGTACCCTTCTTGCTTCCTGTCTCATCATCCTCGCCCCAACCCTGGCTCTGGCCCAGGACTGGACGCTCTCCTCCGACACGTCGAGCATCGGGTTCGTCTCGATCAAGAACGGCGATACCGCCGAATCCCATATGTTCAGTGGCTTGAGCGGCGGAGTAAGCGACGCGGGCGCGGTCGAGGTGTCGATTCCGCTCGCCAATGTCGAAACCTTCATCGACATCCGCAACGAACGGATGCGTGACATCCTCTTCAAGGTGGCCGACTTCCCCGCCGCGACCGTCTCTGCCGAGATCCCGCTCGATGACTTCGCCGATCTGGAGGTGGGTGCGCGCCAATCCACCGATATCGAGATCACCGTCGCCGCCAATGACAGCGACGCGGTCTACGACGCAGCCGTCTACGTGACGCGGATCAGCGATGCCTCTGTGGCCGTCAGCACGGCGCGGCCTGTCATCGCGGATATCCGCGACTTCAACTATGACGACGGTATTGAACAACTGCGCGAGATTGCGGGCCTCGACTCGATCTCTCCGGCGGTTCCCGTGACCTTCGATCTGGTGTTCGAGCAGTAAACCGCCGCTGGACAACCGCTGAGGCGCGCGCATAACTCCGCCCTTGGGAGACATCTGATGAGGGCTCAATGGCAAAGCCTCAGCGTGCATGGCAACGAATGCTGTCGGGGCGTCGGCTCGATCTGCTCGACCCGACGCCTGTCGATATCGAGGTCGAGGATATCGCCCACGGGCTTGCCTTCGTCGCGCGCTGGAATGGTCAGACGAGGGGCGATTATCCCTATTCGGTGGCCGAGCATTCCCTGCTGGTAGAGGCGCTTTATACGCGTCTTTACCGTTCCGCTCCCGCCAAATGGCAGCTTGCCGCGCTGCTTCACGATGCGCCCGAATATGTCATCGGCGACATGATCTCCCCGGTCAAAGCGGCGGTGGGCCCGGCCTACGAGGATCTCGACGACCGCCTTTCGGCCGCCATCCACATCCGGTTCGGGCTGCCCGCCAAGATCCCCCAGCAGATCAAGCGGGGGATCAAGAAAGCCGACCGGATCTCCGCCTGGCTCGAGGCGACCCAGATCGCCGGTTTCGCCGAGGCGGAAGCCTCCCGCTTTTTCGGACGGCCCGACCCCGATGTGATTGCCGGGCTCGACATCATCCTGCGCCCCCCGACCGAGGTTCGCGCAGATTTCACCGCACGACACGATCACTTGCTGAAGGCTTGCTAGACCGATGACCAACCTGACGGTTCGCCCCATGGAGGAAGGGGACATCCCGGCCCTCCTTGAGATGTTCAACGCCATTGTGGAGGCAGGCGGGACGACCGCCCATGAAGAGCCGTTCTCCCATGCCGACTTTCACGCGCATTACTTCAAGGATCCGGCTTTCACGTATACGGTCCTGACCGAAGGCAAACCCATCGGATTTCAGGCCGTCTTCGAGACGGAGCCGGGTCTTTATTCCGTCGGCAGCTTCACCGATCAGCAAAACCCGGTCCGCGGCGCCGGCGCAGCGCTCTTCGAGGCAACCAAAGCGGCTTGCGCCGCCGCCGGGGGCCATACGATCATCGCCAAGATCCGGGCCGATAACGTGCCGGGTCTCGCTTACTACACAAAAATGGGCTTCACCGACACCGACCGGATTCTCGGCGTGCCGCTGAATGACGGCACGCCCATGGACCGTGTGGTCAAAAGCCTGTCGCTTCAGTCGTAGCGAAGCTCCGTCGCTTTGCCGCGAAAGACGATATAGGCCAGCGCAGTATAAAGCAGGATCGCAGGCAGCACGAAGCAGGTGCCGATCAGGATGATAAAGAGGCTTTCCGGGGCCGACGCCGCTTCATAGATCGTTATCTTTTCCGGCACGACATAGGGGTAAAAGCTGTAAGCAAGCCCGCCGAAGGCCAGAACGAACAGCGCGATGGTCCCCGAAAACGGTAGCCAGGCCCCTTTGTCTCCTTCAGCGGGCAAGCGGCGCAGCCCATACCAAAGCCCTCCGATCAGAAGGACCGAAATGATCGGCAGCGGCGACAGAACGAAGATCTCCGGCCAAGAGAGCCACTTGTCCCAGATCCGCGCCGAGGTCAGAGGCGACGCCAACGAGATGGCCGCGATCCCGAGGATGATCCCCCAGATTCCGCCTTTGGCCCACTCGACCGACTTCTTCTGTAACTCGTGCTCGGTCTTCCCGATCAGCCAGGTCGCTCCGATAAAGCTGTAGCCGACGGTCAGAAAGACGGACGTCAGCAGGGCAAAGGCAATTGTCGCCCAGGTGAACTGCAGCCCCATGATATACATGCCCAGCATGAAGCCCTGGGACACGCTGGTCATCGCGGACCCGGCGAAGAACGCCCAGTTCCACCGCTCCTTATGGCTGGTCGGGGCCTTGACGCGAAACTCGAACGCCACCCCGCGCAGGATCAGCCCGGTCAGCATGATCGCGACCGGCAGATAGAGCGCGGTCAGGATCGTCCCATGCGCGATCGGGAAGGCCACCAGAAGCAGCCCGACCGCAAGCACCAGCCATGTTTCGTTGGCATCCCAGAACGGGCCGATCGACGCGATCATTCGGTCCTTCTCGTCGGGCGTCGCAAGCGGGAAAAGAAGGCCCACACCAAGGTCGAACCCGTCGAGAACCACGTAGATCAGGATCGACAGACCCATCAGCGTGGCAAAGATGAAAGGAAGCCAGACGGCCGGATCTCCGAACATTCCCATTGTCTTACTCCGCCGCCACGATGGCTTCCGCCTCTTCCGATTGCGGCACGCGCGCCTCGATCGATTTTCCGTCTGCCGTGCGCTTGGCGAGGAAGAAGATCACCGAGATATACGCCACGAGAAGCACCGCATAGATCGCCAGATATCCGATGAGGGTCGACAGAACCATCCCCGGCGGGACATCCGCGACCGCCATCTCGGTGGTCATCACGCCCTGAACAAGCCAAGGCTGACGCCCGATCTCGGTCGTGTACCAGCCAGCCAGCGTGGCGAGCCAGCCGGAAAAGCTCATCGCGACAAGGCCGTAAAGAACGAATTTCGGCAGTCCCTCAACCCCGGCCCGTGCCCGAACGCCATTCACGGTCCGCTTGCGCAGCATCATGATCGAGACGCTCCAGCTCATCAGCAGCATCAGCATGCCCGTGCCGACCATGACGCGGAAGCTCCAGAAGACAGGCGCAACGCGGGGGTGCAGAACCTCGCCATCCTCGGTGACGAAATCGTTCAGACCCGGCACCTCTCCGTCCGCTTTATGCGTCAGGATGATCGAAGCGAGGTTCGGAATGCCGACCTCCATCCGGTTCTCTCGCGCCTCCTCGTCGGGGATCGCAAAAAGAAGAAGCGGCACGTTGGTATCCGTCTCCCAGTTGCCCTCCATGGCCGCGACCTTGGCCGGTTGATGCTCCAGCGTGTTCAGGCCATGCAGGTCCCCCACAAAGATCTGAACCGGGATCAGAAGTGCAGCGGCATAGATGCTTGTCTTCAACGCGGCCCGCACACCGGAGGTCCGGCCACCGATCAGCCAGCGGAAGGCCGAGATGCCCGCGATCAGGAAGCTGACAGTCAGGAAGCTGGCCAGCAGCATGTGGAAGAACCGATAGGGCATCGACGGGTTAAAGATAATCTCCATCCAGTCCGTCGCGTGGGCCACACCATCGCGCATTTCAAAGCCTTGCGGCGTATGCATCCAGGAATTGAGCACGATAATCCAGAATGCCGACATCGTCGTGCCGAAGGCGACAAGGAAGGTTGCGCCCGTATGCAGCCAGCCGGGCACACGCGAAAAGCCAAAGAGCATGATCCCAAGGAAGACCGCTTCGAGGAAAAAGGCCGTCATGATCTCATAGGCCAGAAGGGGCCCTGCGATATTGCCGACGATCTCCATAAAGCCGGGCCAGTTCGTGCCGAACTGAAAAGACATCGTGATGCCCGAGACGACCCCCATCGCAAAAGACAGGGCAAAGACCTTCACCCAGAAGCGATAGGCATCCATCCATTTCTCATCCCCGGAGGTCTGAAACCGCACCTTGAAGAACAGCAAAACCCATCCCAGCGCGATCGTGATCGTGGGAAAAAGGATGTGGAACGAGATATTCGCCGCGAACTGGATGCGGGACAGAAGAAGCGTTTCCATGAGGTCTCCGGGACTTTATGAATTGCACGATATATGGCCTTGTAAATTGCCAAGTCACAGGGGGTGCGACCAGATCTCACGGCCGTCTCGCCGGTTCTCCGGGATAGGGCATAATATGGCGCGATGTGCCAGGATGACCGCGCTGTATACTGGCTCAGCGCTGGTGATTGTCAATAATTTATGCATAAAGAACAGATGTTTGCCACACCTGACGATCTTGTTCTCTCTCCCACGTCGATCCGCTTTCGGGGGCGCCGATTTCCCCGGGTGGTCGGCACGTCCGGGCTATCGCCTCGCAAGCGGGAAGGGGACGGCGCCACGCCTCTGGGCACACACAGGATCGTCGGTCTTCTCTACCGGCCCGACCGCATGGCAAGACCGACCAACTGGGCGGTTGCGATCCGCCCGCGCGATGGCTGGTCCGACGATCCTTCCGATCCGGACTACAATCTGATGGTCACGCGCCCGCACCCTTTCAGCCACGAGCGGCTCTGGCGCGCCGATCCGCTCTATGATCTAGTGCTGCTCACCGATTGGAACTGGCCGTTTGCCGAGAAGGGACGCGGATCCGCGATCTTCCTGCATCGTTGGCGCAGGCCCGGCTATCCGACCGAAGGCTGCATTGCCTTCCGCCCAGATCATCTCAGATGGATTGCCGAAAAGATCACCCTGACGACTCGCTTGATCGTCCGCTAGCCTGCCACCCGCTCTCCGAAGATGGCCGAGCCGACACGTATGTGGGTCGCGCCCTGGGCGATGGCCGTCTCGAAATCCGCGCTCATCCCCATCGAAAGATGATCAAGCCCGTTTTCCCGCGCCAGCTTGGCCAGCAAGGCAAAATGCAAGGCGGGCTCTTCCTCGGCGGGGGGAATACACATGAGCCCCTTCACCGGCAGATCCAGCCCCCGGCAATGTTTGACGAACGCGCCGGTCTCTTGGGGAGGGATCCCGGCTTTCTGAGGCTCCTCGCCGGTATTGACCTGAACGAAAAGCTCGGGGCTCTCTCCGCGCTCCTGCGCAAGACGCGCCAGCGCGGTCGCCAGCTTGGGGCGATCCAGAACCTCGATCACATCGAAAAGCTCCACCGCCTGGCGGGCCTTGTTGGTTTGAAGCGGACCTATCAAATGAAGAGAGACATCGCCGAACCGCTCCCGAAAGGCAGGCCACTTGCCGGCCGCTTCCTGCACCCGGTTTTCGCCAAAGACCCTATGACCCTGTTCCAGCACCGCCTCGACCCGCGTATCGGGCTGCTTTTTAGACACCGCCACCAAAGCGACCGACCCCTCCGGCCGGCCGCAACGCGCCTCTGCAGCGTGAACGCGGTCCGTAATCTCAATCAGGCTCATACGACCTCCCCAAACGAAAAGAGCGGGCCGAAGCCCGCTCTTGACGTTAATCAAACCCGAGGGTCGATTAGAAGCTCATGGACAGACCGAGCGAGTAGACGTCTTCCTCTAGGTCATCGTCGCCAACGCCATCGCCATCGGTATCGACAAAGTCGTCTGCCACGCTCCGTGCGTATCCGAATTGGGCCTCAAGGCCGCCACCAAGGTCATAGTTGGCGATGAAACCGATACCCGAAGAGTCAAGCGGGTCAAAGTCATCGACGCCGCCGGTTGCCGTCTTGAAGTTAGCGTTCTGACCGAGGATCCAATCCTCATACTCACCATAGTTCACGGCGAGGGTCAAAGCGTCGATTGTGTATCCTACTGCAAGGCCAAAGTGCGTCGGGTCGACGTCTGCGAAGTCATCACCCAACTCAACCTGGGAATAGTTCACGATCAGGTTAAGGTCGCCGAAGTTGAAATCTCCGGAAATACCGATGATTGTAGCGTCGGAATCATCGAAATCATCGGCAAGCTCATCAACCGTTTGGATACCAAGACCAACGGTATGCTCATCACCAAACAGCGGGAAGGTATAATTGGCACCAATACCGAAGATTGCGCTACCATTTTCGACCGGTTGCCCAGTCACTGTGTCTACAAAAAGATCGCTTTCGCCGCTGTCGCCAAGCTCGAGCGAGGCTGCGAAATTGAAGTTCGACACAGCGTAGTCATAGCGTGCGACTTGACCGTCATACAAACCGTCGAAGCCGTTATTGCCATTGTAGCCTGCGTGTTCATTCGAGTCGATGATGTCGGCACCAATGATGGCTTCTTGAAGCACGCGGTCGTAAGCACCGTCTGTGTCACCCATCGTCAGCGTACCAAAAGCGCCCGAGACGAACACAGAGAAGTCGTCTTCAGTGCGAGTTGCTACGCCACCTTCAGCTTCTTCGAGACCGATTTCAGCACCAAATGTCAGGCCAGTGTCCGTGGAGCCGGACAACGTGAAATCTACGTTGATGTCTGTATGGAACTGAAGATCGTCATCTGCGTCGTCTATATTTGTATCAGTAGCGAACAGACCCATCTCGGCGCTACCGGAGAGGCTAACCTCAGCAGCAGCGAAGCCGGCGGTCGCGAAGAGCGCGGTCGTCGCAAGCAGGATGTTTTTCATAATTTCCCTCATTTCTTTTTAGCGGCCCAGCATCGGCTATCCGCCATTCGTTGGGTCGACGCCTATTTCGCTCCAACCCTCGCCCAGTTCAATGAAGACCGCCGCTGCGGGCCTACTTCGCCTTTCGATGATGCGCGGCTGCCACACTCTTGCCCCACAAGGCGGCTTGCAAAACGCTTGTCGGCCTGAAACTGGCCCTATAGGTAGTGATCCATCGCCCCGGGGCGTCTATAAACAAGGGACCGTTTCACGAATGTCGGGCATAGAGAAAAGACGGGTTCTCAGGACCTTGGGCGTGGTGTCGCTGATCGGTCTTGTTGCGGCATGCGGGCAGAGCCGCGATGCCGCGGACCGTGTTGGCCAAAGAGAGGCGGCAGGCCGCCAGTCGCAGAACATTCCGGGACCCGATCCCGACCGCGAAAGCGTCTTCGATCTCTTCGAACCGGCCGACCCGGACGAGCAGTTCGCCGTTAACAAATACCTGTGGTCCGCCTCGCTCGATGTGCTGAGCTTTCTGCCCGTGCAATCCGTCGATCCTTTCACCGGTGTGATCGTCACGGGCTTCGGTCGCCCCCCGGGGGGCGGACGGCCCTATCGCGCGACGATCTACATCACCGATCCGGCCCTGGATGCCCGGTCGCTCAACGTCGCCCTGCAAAGCCAATCCGGCCCGGTCAGCGCCGAAACCCAGCGCGCCGTCGAGGATGCGATCCTGGCGCGGGCCCGGCAACTTCGGATCAATGACGGACGTCTTTGACGCCCCGACAGGACCAAACCGGATCAAATCCAGCCAGACCCACTCCGCCCCGGAGCTATCATGACCCGCTACACCCCGTCCGATCTGGAACCGAAATGGCAAGCCAAATGGGACGATGCCAAAACGTTCCGCGCCACGATGGAGGGCGGGAAGCCGAAATACTACGTGCTCGAAATGTTCCCCTACCCGTCGGGGCGCATCCATATCGGCCACGTCCGCAATTACACGATGGGCGACGTGATCGCGCGCTACAAGAAGGCGACGGGTCATAACGTCCTGCACCCGATGGGATTCGACGCCTTTGGCATGCCGGCCGAGAATGCGGCCATGGCCTCGGGCGGGCATCCCAAGACCTGGACCTACGAGAACATCGATACGATGGTCGCCCAGATGAAACCGCTCGGCTTTGGCATCGACTGGAGCCGGATGTTCGCGACCTGCGATCCCGACTATTACGGTCAGCAGCAGGCTTTGTTCCTCGACATGCTGGAGGCCGGTCTCGTCACGCGGCGCGAGGCCGAGGTGAACTGGGACCCGGTCGACATGACCGTTCTGGCCAACGAGCAGGTGATCGACGGCAAGGGCTGGCGCTCGGGCGCCGAGGTGGAGCGGCGCGCTCTGACCCAATGGTTCTTCAAGATCTCCGACTATGCCGACGAGCTGCTACAGGCGATCGACGACCTTGATCACTGGCCCGCCAAGGTCAAGCTAATGCAGTCCAACTGGATTGGAAAATCGCGCGGTCTGCAATTCGGCTTTGACATGATCAGCCCGCCGGACGGGTTCGATGCGGTCGAGGTCTATACGACCCGGCCCGATACTCTCATGGGGGCCTCCTTCGTCGGGATCTCTCCCGATCATCCGCTGGCCAAGCACCTCGAGGGCATCAATCCCGCGGTTCAGGCCTTCTGCGCCGAATGCCGCAAGGGCGGAACGACCGCAGAGGCCATTGAAAAAGCGGACAAGCTGGGTCTCGATACCGGCCTGCGCGTGCGCCATCCGCTGAACCCCGACTGGCACCTGCCGGTCTGGATCGCGAACTTCATCCTGATGGATTACGGAACCGGCGCCATCTTCGGCTGCCCGGCCCATGACCCGCGCGACCTGGACTTCGCGCGCAAATACGACCTGCCGGTCATCTCCACCTACGTCCCAGTGGATGGCGAAATCGTCCTGCCCGAAAACGGTGGGGAGGCCTATGTCCCGCCAAAATCCGAAACCGTCCGATACGTCAAATCCCTCGCAGGCGAGGACAAGCAAACTGGCGATGAGGGGATCGCTGCGGCCATTGCCTTTTGCGAACAAAAGGGCGTCGGGGAAGGCGTCACCAAATATCGCCTGCGCGACTGGGGCCTCTCTCGGCAGCGCTATTGGGGCTGCCCGATCCCGGTCGTCCATTGCGACGACTGCGGCGTCGTTCCCGAGAAAAAAGAGAACCTGCCGATCGTTCTACCCGACGATGTCAGCTTCGACATCCCCGGCAACCCGCTCGACCGGCATCCGACCTGGCGCGACTGCATCTGCCCGGCCTGCGGCAAGCCGGCCAAGCGCGAGACCGATACGATGGACACGTTCGTCGATTCGTCCTGGTATTTCGCGCGCTTCACGGCGCCCGATGCCAAGACGCCGACGGATATGAAGGCGGCGAGCTACTGGATGAACGTCGATCAGTATATCGGCGGCATCGAGCATGCGATCCTGCACCTGCTCTATTCCCGTTTTTTCGCGCGCGGCATGATCAGGACAGGCTATCTGCCCGAGAAGGCGGCAGAGCCCTTCAACGCGCTCTTCACCCAAGGGATGGTCACGCACGAGATCTATCAGACGCGAGACGACAAGGGGCGCCCGGTCTTTCACCTGCCCGAGGATGTAACCGACGGCAAGCTGGCGGACGGCACCGAGGTCGAGGTCATCCCCTCCGCCAAAATGTCGAAATCCAAGAAGAACGTCGTCGATCCGGCCGATATCATCGCCCAATACGGCGCCGATACAGCGCGGTGGTTCGTCCTCTCCGACAGTCCACCTGAACGCGATGTGGAATGGACCGCCAGCGGCGCAGAGGCGGCGTTCAAACATCTGGGCCGCGTCTGGTCGCTGTGCGACCGGATCGGGCAGATGGACCCGGACGCGTCGGGAAGCGGCGACGACGATCTGAGGCGCGCCATGCACAAGGCGATCTTCGAGGTCACGCAGGGCATCGAGAGTTTCGGCTTCAACGCCGCGATCGCCAAGCTCTATGCCTTCACCGCAACCCTGTCGAAATCCAAGGCAGGGCAGGCCGCCCAGCGAGAGGCCGTCATGACGCTGGCGCAGCTCATGGCGCCGATGACCCCCCACCTGGCCGAGGATATCTGGGCCCATCAGGGCGGCGAGGGCCTGATCGCCGATGCCGATTGGCCCGTCGCCGACGAGGCTCTGCTGGTCGAGGAAGAAGTCACCCTGCCGATCCAGATAAACGGCAAACGCCGGTCCGAGCTGACCGTCGCAAAGGACCTGCCAAAGGCCGATATCGAGGCGCTGGTGATGGACGATGCCGCAGTCAAACGCGCGCTCGAAGGCGGCACGCCGAAGAAGCTGATCGTCGTGCCCGGACGGATCGTGAATGTGGTGGTTTGACCGAAGGCCCATATTGGCCTGCCTTACAGTGGGTTTTCTTGCATCCTGCGGTTTCACGCCTGCGCTCGCACCGGGCGGTTCGGCCCTCGCCCTTCAGGGTCGGATCACGACCGAAGAGCCGGACAGCCGGATCGAATACACGCTGAACCGCAGGCTCGAAGAGCGGCTCGGACGCCCCACCGTCGCTGACCTCAAGCTGCAGACGACCCTGTCCGTCGATGAAGATCCCTCCGCCTTCACCACCGACCGCGAGATCACGCGCTATACGCTCGAAGGCGACCTGCGCTACCGTCTGGAAGATACGGCAGGTGCTCTGATCACCAGCGGCTCGGTCGAAACCTTTGTCGGCTATTCCGCCACCGGAAGCACCGTCGCGACCCTCGCCGCCGAACGCGATGCGGAGGATCGGCTCGCCACGGCCCTCGCTGATCTGCTCGTCACGCGGCTCACCGCGGCCCTGCAATGAAACTGTCGGCCCGCGACGCCCGCGCCTTCATCGCAAATCCCAGCCATTCCCGCGCCGGGATCCTGATCTTCGGTCAGGATCCGATGCGCGTGGCCACCATGCGCAAGGATATCGCGGCTGCGCTCACAGGTCCGAACGCCGCCGATGAGATGCGGCTGACCCGCATGCCCGCCTCCGACCTGCGCAAGGACCCCGCGCTGCTTCTCGACGCGGTCAAGGCGCAAAGCTTCTTTCCCGGACCGCGCGTCGCGATCGTCGAGGACGCAAACGAACAGGCTGCCAAGGCCGTCACCGCCGCGCTCGAGGACTGGCAGGAGGGGGATGCCCAGATCATCGTGACCGCCGGCCAGCTCACCGCGAAAAGCGGGCTCAGAAAGCTCTTCGAGGGACACCCGAATGCCTTCGCACTCGCGCTCTATGACGATCCTCCCTCCCGCGACGATATCGAACGGGCGATGGCCGAAGCGGGTCTGCCCCCCCCCGGATCCGACGCGATGGCCGCTCTGGTTGATCTGGCCCGCGCGCTTGAACCCGGTGACTTCCGGCAACTGATCGAGAAACTTGGCCTCTACAAGCGCGGCGACCCCGATCCCTTGCAGATCGAGGATATCGAAGCCTGCGCTCCCCTCTCCATCGAGGCTGCGCTCGACGACATCCTCAACGTCGCCTCCGAAGGCGCCGTGACCGAGATTGGCCCCCTGATGACCCGGCTCGAGGCGCAGGGCGTTCTGCCCGTCACGCTCTGCATCGGCGCGACCCGGCATTTCCGGCAACTCCACACCGCTGCCTCCGATCCTGCGGGCGTTGGTCAGGGCATGGGCCGCCTGCGCCCCCCGGTCTTCGGCCCGCGCCGCGACCGGATGAGCCGGCAAGCCATGGCCTGGGGCCGCCCCCGGCTCGAACGCGCGCTTCAGGTCCTCATCGAAACGGATCTGACCCTGCGCTCCTCCAGCAAGGCCCCGGCCAAAGCGGTGATGGAGCGCGCCCTGATCCGCATCGCCATGATGGCCGCCCGCAGCTAGCCCGCCTCACCGACCCGGACGCCAAAGGCGACCGTAAACGGCTCGCAGCCCCTCCAAATTTGACAAATTGCCCGGGATAAACGACCATCCCGCCTGGATCTGTCGATCGCCATTTTTTTCAAAGCTATCGCGCCGGTAAATTTTTTACGATCCGGCACTCCCTAAAGCAGATCCGGTTTTTAATTCGTGCTCGAGCTCTCTGATGACGTGCGGAGGCTCTATTTTATATGTGAGAGTTGTAATGATATCAAAACGTCTCGGCATCTCTGTTTTCATCCTGTTCTCCCTCTCCATTTCAATCCTGCGATACCAGGCAAGCCCCTTCCCCGTCGAAGACGCCATCGTCTACTTTCACCGCGCCAATTACACCGATCTTGCGCCGGTTCATTACTATGCCGGCTACATATCCCTCCCCGCCCAGCTTTACGCATGGAGCCTGTCATCCCTCCCGCCCTTCCTGCAAAGCGCGCTCTACGTCGCATGTCCTGCAGTTCTGTGGCTCGCGCTGGGCCTCTATCTCATGCGTCTGCCGAATGGGATCTCCGCCGTCCTGATCCTGCTCGCCTATTGCGCGGTTTTCTTCGATTACCTCTTCTACAGCCTGACCTATTCCCTCTGGACTTCTGTCACCCTGATCGGAGCAATCCTCTACCTCCGAACCCTCCAGGGCCGCCCCCTCAACTATATCGATACCGTAACCGCGCTATTGGTCTCTTTCGCCTCTCCATTATCGATCTTCTTTACACCCGCTGCGCTCTATCTCTGGCGACGCGACAAAAAGGATATCGGCGCCGCTTTAATCGCAATTGCAGGCATCCTGTCCGCCATTCTCCTGCCCGACCATAACGATCCGCATTCGAACCTGCCCGGTCTGATATCCCAGCTCTGGGATATCGCCCTTTATGGGCTGGCCGACCCGTTGGGGTTCACCGGCATCAAGGGCGCCTGGATCCACCACCAGATCGAACGCGCGCTCGAATGGCTCGCCGTCCTCATCGTGCTGGCAGGCCTGCTGCATAGCCTTCTGGCGCGCAACCTCCAGCACCGAGCCGGGCGCGCCCTCTGCCTGATCGCTCCGATCGCGATCCTGGCCGTGTCCTTTGCCACGCAGACCCGATCGGACATGCCGCTGACCGTCCGGTACTTCTTCCCGGTTCTGACCTTCGCGGCGATCCTGATCGGGCAGGCCAGTCAGACCCGGCTGGCCACCTTCTCCCGCGCGGCAGCCCTCATGGCCGTCACCGCCGCGATGATCGCCGTGCTGCCAGGGCTCTACCGCTCGAGCGCGCAGATCGTCACGCAGGCCGAAGGATCCCCGATCGTCCTGCACCGGGACGGGCGGGGCGGTGCGAACCAGTGGACCGCCGTCATCGGCGACTTTCATGCTGCACAATCCGAATGCCGGCCCCACGAGACCCTCCCCGAGGATCTCCTCTTTCAGATCCATTGCGACCGGGACCTTCGTATCGTTGTTCGCCGCTAGGCCCACCCATCGTCCGCGCTCCGGCGCCGACAGGTCGGCCCGGCCTTGCCACCGCGCGCACGCGGCGCGACACTCGTTCTGAGGCAGACAAAGGACATCAAACCCATGCGCATGACACGACGATCGGCGCTGCTTGGCGGATCGGCGGCCTTTCTGGCCGGTTGCGCTCCGGTCGGCAGCCGGCAAAGCGCTCCTCGCGCAGAGGATCCCGCTTTGCGCCCCACACCAAATGCAGCCTATGACGCCTGGGTCGCCTCCTTTCGAGGCCGCGCAACCGCCCGCGGCATCGCTCCGGACACGCTCGAGGCGGCCTTTCGCGGGGCCGGATACCTGCCCGGCGTGGTCGAGAGGGACCGCAACCAGACCGAATTCCGCCGCTCGTTTCAGGATTACCTCGCCATCGTCGCCTCCGAAGAAAAGGTCGCGGCGGGCAGGCGCGCCTTTCAGCGCCAGCAAGCGCTCCTCGCGAATATCGAAGCACGCTATGGCGTTCCGGCCCATGTCGTTGCCGCGATCTGGGGGGTCGAAAGCAATTACGGCGCACGCCGCGGTTCGATCCCGGTCATCTCGGCCACCTCGACGCTCGCCTATGACGGCCGGCGCGGCGCCTTTTTTGAACAGCAGCTCATGGCGGCCCTCCGCATCCTGCAAAATGGCGATATCGATGCGACCCGCATGACCGGAAGCTGGGCCGGAGCCATGGGTCATACGCAGTTCATTCCCACGACATTCGAGACATATGGCGTCGATTTTGCAGGCGATGGCCGCCGGGACATCTGGTCGGACGACCCGACCGACGGGCTCGCCTCGGCGGCGGCCTATCTCTCCCGATCCGGATGGCAGCGCGGCCGCCCGCCCGCCATCGAGGTTCGTCTGCCCTCCGGCTTCGCAACCGGTCTGGCCGGGCGCGGCACCCGTCAAAGCGTCGCCGCCTGGACCGCCGCCGGCGTCAGAACCGCCACCGGGGCAGCGCTCCCCAATCACGGAAGCGGCTCGATCCTGATCCCCGCAGGTCCCACCGGCCCTGCTTTCCTTGTCTTCCGGAACTTCAACGTCCTGTTGCGCTACAACAATTCCGAGAATTACGCGCTTGGAGTCAGCTATTTGTCGCAAAGGATTGCGGGCGGACCGGGTCTGGTGACCGACTTCCCACCCGACCGCTACGGTCTGACCATCGACATGCGCCGCGACCTGCAAAGGCGGCTGACGGCAGCGGGATACGATACCGGCGGGACGGACGGTGTCATCGGCCCGAAAAGCCAGGCCGCGATCCGCGCCTACCAGCGCGACACGGGTCTCGCCGTGACGGGTGAGCCCTCTGCCCAACTGCTTCAACGCCTGTCTTAAGCTCCGTGCATCAAACCTCCCTCCCATCGGCAGGCCCCGGAAAAAGGACCGGGCGCATCGAAAAGGCCGGAACGAGCGCTGGGATCGTCGGCGACAAATCTGGAATGAAGAGGGCGTCTAATGGATGGCATCTTGGGGTAGCGGTGAAAAACCCTTTGATTCCAGCCCGTTCCGGTAGTCTAAGGGCCCAAGACACATGACCACCGGCTCGAATAAATGATGCTCGATCCCCAAAAGATCCTTCAAGACGCTCCTGTCGCGGACAGCTTCTTTGAGGGCTTCCAAGAGCGGCGCGTCCCTCTTCCCGAAGGCCATGTCTTTTGCCGGATCAAGGGCGAGGGGCCGCCGCTTCTTCTGCTTCATGGCTATCCGCAAACCTCGGCGATCTGGCACAAGGTCGCCCCGCGCCTGTCGCAGGACTATCAGGTGATCTGCGCGGATCTCCGGGGCTATGGCCGGTCGGCAAAGCCTCAGACCGATGCCGCCCACGCGCCCTACACCAAACGCGCTATGGCCGGCGATCTTCTGGCCCTGATGGATCATTTGGGGCACCAAAGGTTCCTGATCGGCGCCCATGATCGCGGCGCCCGTGTCGCCCACCGCCTTGCGGCCGATCAGCCGGACCGCGTGCTTGGCCTCTCGACGCTCGACATCGCCCCCACCCGCGAGATGTACCGCGACGGGGATACGGCCTTTGCCGCCGACTATTGGCATTGGTACTGGCTCATTCAGGCGGCGCCCTTTCCCGAGCGCCTGATCTCGGCCGATCCCGATTACTTCTGGATCAAGAAATGCTGCTCGGGCGCATCCGGTGCCAGACCATTCATGCGTCAGGCGCTCGAGGAATATCTCGCCGCGTTCCGCGATCCCCAGACGATCCATGGCGCCTGCGAGGATTACCGCGCCGCTTTCACCCTCGATCTGAAGCATGACGCCGCCGATCCTGGTCCGATCACCATGCCCCTTCTGGCGCTTTGGGGCGCGCAGGGCGCGATCGAACGGCATTTCGACTGCCTCACTCTTTGGAAGGAAAGGGCGAATCGCGTAAGCGGGCACAGTCTGCCCTGCGGCCACTACATCCCTGAGGACGTACCAGAGCGCCTGTTGCAGGCATGGCTTCCGTTCTTTTCGGACGTGATGACAGGCAAAATATCAGCCTGATCGGCGCGATGCCGTGCCAATCTCTATTCAAGGTTCCCGGCTGCGACCGTTAACTCCATCTTAACGAAAATCACAAAACTGAGAGCACTCAGCCTTCCATTGACGGCCCGCTGCGTCTTCTGCGACAGTGGACGCCGGGGTAGCGTAAACGGTTTTTAGGTTTCCAACGGGGTGCGGTTCAATCCGCGCCCCGTTTGCTTTTGGCGATTGCCTCTTCCAGAGCGGACGACAGGTCGCTATGACCCCTGCGATCAAATCAGGGAATTATCATGGGCTACAGGATCGCCGTTGTTGGCGCGACCGGGAATGTCGGTCGCGAAATGCTCAATATTCTGTCCGAACGGGCTTTCCCCGTCGACGAGATCGCGGCGCTTGCGTCGCGCCGCTCGCTTGGCAGCGAAGTCAGCTTCGGTGACACGACGCTCAAGACCCAGGACCTGGCCACATTCGATTTCACCGGCTGGGATATCGCTCTGTTCGCGGTCGGATCGGAGGCGACAAAGGATCAGGCCCCCCGCGCGGCCAAGGCCGGTTGCGTCGTGATCGATAATTCGTCGCTTTACCGCTACGATCCCGATGTTCCGCTGATCGTCCCCGAGGTGAATGCGGACGCGATCGAAGGGTATTCCAAGAAGAATATCATCGCCAATCCCAATTGTTCGACCGCCCAGATGGTTGTCGCGCTTAAGCCGCTTCACGACCGCGCCCGGATCAAGCGGGTCGTCGTGTCGACCTATCAATCCGTGTCGGGCGCCGGAAAGAATGGCATCGACGAGCTGTGGGATCAGACCAAGTCGATCTACAACCCCACCGACGACAAGCCCGCGACCACCTTCACCAAGCAGATCGCCTTCAACGTGATCCCGCATATCGGCGGTTTCATGGAGGACGGGTCCACACAGGAAGAGTGGAAGATGGTCGCTGAGACCAAGAAGATCATCGATCCCTCGATCAAGGTCACGGCTACCTGCGTCCGCGTGCCGGTCTTTGTCGGTCATTCCGAGGCGGTGAATATCGAATTCGAGGAGTTTCTCGACGAGGACGAGGCCCGCGATATCCTACGCGAGGCGCCTGGCGTCATGGTCATCGACAAGCGCGAGGATGGCGGCTACGTCAGCCCGATCGAATGCGTCGGCGACTTCGCCACCTTCATCAGCCGCCTTCGTCAGGACAGCACGATCGAAAACGGTCTGAACCTGTGGTGCGTCTCGGACAACCTTCGCAAGGGGGCTGCCCTCAACGCGGTGCAGATCGCCGAGCTGCTCGGGACGCGGTTCCTCAAAAAGGGCTGAAGGCGGACCTGCCGGTCACATCAGCCCGTCATCCAGAGGGTCAATCCCGATATCCATCGGGATCGCATAATCGGCCATATCGCCCAAGGCATCCGATGCGTCTTCCGCGGCGCCCTCGAGATGCTGAAGTTCCAGCTCAAGGACGGCATCCTCGTCGGTCTGATCGGTCCAGGAGGCGAGAAAGACGAAATCCTCCTCTTCGTCGGCGACAACAGCGGTCGGCATGACCTCGACCCCGGGCGCGCTGGCCAGATCGATCTCGAACTCTCCCGATCCGGGCCGAACCGCGAGGGTCGCTTCGGTCAGGAAAAGGTCGAGCGCCTCTGGCGTGTCAAAGGGCGGCAGCGGATCGCCGGCGATGGAGAATATCCCATCTGCCTGGCCTTCCTCATCGGAAAACGTAACGGCCAGGATCGTTGCGATCCCGTCATCCCATGAGAGGTTGAACATCTCCATATCATTGGGCAGCAGCCCAGTATTCGGGCCATCGGCGGTATAGACCATTAGACAGGGCGCGGCCGTGACCTGGGCCTGCTCAGCGCGGCCGTCGATATATTTCAGCGAGAACGCCCCCCCCGGATCGCGCGGTTCGATCGTCAGAGTGGCGGTGTTCAGCCCGCGCACTGCCCCATCCGTTTCCGAGGTCAGTTCGAGGCCGTTGAATATGTATTTCGGCATGGCGCCCTTTGATCCCTGTTGCGGGTGACGCTCTTCTTTTGACATCGGAATCTGAACCCGGCGTTAATGGCGGGCAGAAAGATCAGACGTCGTGAAACCCATCCCGGGGCCGGTAGGCCTCCAGATCGCCTTCGCCGATATTCACCCATAATCCGTGCAGCGTCAGCCGGTTCTCCTCCACCGCCGCCTCAACGAAAGGAAAGGTCATCAGGTTCTCCAGGGACACGATCACCGCCTCTTTTTCCAGCGCTCTGACCCGCTCTTCGGGGTCTTCGATCGATTTTACCCGATCATAGCCGGGGCGCAGGATATCCATCCAGCGGCCAACGAAACTCGTCTCGCGTTCCAGCTCAGGCGCGGCGCCCGAACACATCGCATCGCAGCCCGCGACCCCGCCGCAGCTTGAATGGCCAAGCACGATCAAATGGGCCACTTTCAAGGTCGTCACCGCATATTCGACCGCTGCAGAGGTGCCGTGGTAATCGCCGTTCGGCCTGTAGGGCGGCACCAGATTGGCGATGTTGCGATGAATGAAGAACTCGCCCTGATCCGCGCCAAAGATCGATGTGACATGCACCCGGCTGTCGCAGCACGAGATCACCATCGCCCGGGGATGCTGCCCCGCTTCGGCCAGATGCCGATACCACGAGGCATTCTCCTCGAATGTCGTGGCTTTCCAGCCTTCGTAGCGCTGGACAAGATATCCCGGAAGAGGTTTTGCGTGATCCATCCCTGCATCTCCGCTCTGTCGCGATCCGCTGGATATGCTGCATTTGATTGAAACACAAAAGAGATTTTGTGGGCGGGTAAACCGAATCGGAACTGCAATAGGTCAGGAAGCCTTATCGACTGAACGATAAGGGCTACCCCATGACCGAAGTGATCCGCCTGCAGCCTGCGGACCCGATCGATGTCGATCTGGATCGCTTGGAATCGCTTATGGAAGAACTCGGCCGCGATGCCTGCGCTGAAACGATGGAACGCACCGTCAAGGATCTGCGCGCGGATCTCTATGCGCTCCATCAGGCCCATGCAGAGCGGGAGCTGGATCTGGTCGCAACCCTGTCGCGCACCCTGTCAGAGGCCGCCGGTCGCATCGGCCTTGCCAGCGTGGGGAATGCCGCCCGCGCCGTGGCCTCCGCCTGCGGATCGAACGATCCGGTGGCGATCGGCGCGACCGTCGCGCGTCTCGGGCGCATTTCTCAGCGGTCTTTGAACGCGCTCGAACATCCAGAGCATCTCGAAGGCGCATAAGCTGCGCCCTCAATGCGGTTCGCCCTTGCAGCGAGGAACCGGGCGTCTACCGTGACGGTGCGCCGCTAAAGGATCCGTAACCCATGCCGCTAAGCTTCGCGCCCTCAGACGAGGCCGCCATCCCGCTTCACCCCGTGACCCCCGATACGCTGGCGGATGTGCTCTCATCCCTCGGAGACGGCGCGCAGGCCTGGGCAAAGACGAACGAATACAAGGCAGCCTTTGGCTCCGCGCTGGCAATCCCAGGCCCGGACGGCACGGTGGCGGCCGCTCTTGCAGGTCTCGGCGACGACGCCGCCGCGCGGCGCCAGCGCTTTGCCATGGCGGCCGTCGCCGATGCGCTTCCGGCCGGCACCTATCGCCTGACGGAGACCCTTTCGGGCGACACCCTGGAGGAGGCGGCGCTGGGCTGGCTGCTCTCGTCCTATCGGTTCGACCGATATGCGAGCAAAAGCGCTCCCCAGGCCCATCTCGTGGCTCCGCCGGATCTCGATGCTGCCCGGATCGAGGCGATCGCCAATGGCGAGGCGCTGACCCGGGACCTCATCAATACACCGGCCTCCGATATGGGGCCCGAGGACCTGGAGCAGGCCATTCGCGATCTGGCGAGCGCCCATGGCGCGGGCCTCTCGGTCATCACAGGCGACGATCTGATCGAGCAGAACTTTCCCATGGTCCACGCCGTCGGGCGCGCCGCCGATCACGAGCCCAGGCTGATCGATCTGCGCTGGGGCGGCGAGGGGCCAAAGCTGACTCTCGTAGGCAAGGGGGTTTGCTTTGATACCGGCGGTTTGAACATCAAACCGGGCCGCTCCATGGGGCTGATGAAAAAGGATATGGGCGGCGCGGCGACGGTCCTCGGCCTTGCCTCGATAATCATGGCGCTGGGCCTCAAGCTGCGCCTTCGCGTCCTGATCCCGGCGGTCGAAAACTCGATCTCGGACGAGGCGATCCGCCCCGGCGACATCCTGACCTCGCGCAAGGGCCTTACGGTTGAAATCAATAACACCGACGCCGAAGGCCGGCTCGTCCTCGCCGACGCGCTAAGCTACGCGTCCGAAGAGGATCCGGACCTGATCGTCTCAATGGCCACGCTCACCGGTGCGGCGCGCGTGGCGGTCGGGCCGGATCTCGCCCCGTTCTACACCGGCGAGGACGCCGATGCCGCAGCCCTCGCCAAGGCGGCCGAGAAGGTCCGCGACCCGGTCTGGCGCATGCCCTTCCACGATCCCTACGAGGCGCTGATCGAACCGGGCATCGCCGATCTCGACAATGCGCCCAAGGGCGGCTTCGCAGGCTCCATCACCGCCGCGCTCTTTCTGCGCCGGTTCACTGACCATCCGCGCTATATGCATTTCGACATCTACGGATGGCAGCCCTCCTCGGCCCCCGCCCGCCCGAAGGGAGGGGTCGGTCAGGGGGCCCGCGCCCTTCTCGAGGCGCTGCCGGATCTGCTCCCATGACCGATCCGCGCCGCAAATCCCTTGGTCCCGGTCCGACGCGCCGGGTCACGCAGCTCAGCGATCTCTGCCGCTCGCCCGGCGGCGCCCGTGACCGCCAGCTTCAGCGGGGGGAGGCGGTCACGACCCACGACACCCAAGAGGGCTGGACTGAAATCACCGCGCAGCGCGACAGCTATACCGGCTTTCTGCGCACCGCTGACCTCGCGGATCTCGAGGCGCCGACCCACCGCATCGCCGTGCGCGCCACCCACGCCTACCCCGAGCCCGAGATGAAGACCCATGAGCTCGTGCAGTTCGGCTTCGGCTCCGAGGTCAAGGTCCTCGACGAGCGGCACAAATTCTTTGAAACCGATGCCGGGTTCATCCCCAAACCCCATCTGCGCCCGCTCGACCGTCCGTTTCAGGACCCTGTAACCGTCGCGCAGATCTTCTTCGGCACGCCCTATCTCTGGGGCGGCAACTCCGCTTTTGGCCTCGATTGTTCGGCCCTTGTCCAGATAGCCTGCCTGGCCTGTGGCATTGCCTGCCCGGGCGACAGTGACCAGCAAGAAGCCGAGCTTGGTAGCCCCACAACCGATCTGCGCCGTGGCGATCTGGTCTTCTGGGACGGCCATGTCGGATGGATGGTCGACGAGGCCACGCTGATCCACGCCAATGCGCACCATATGGCCACGGCCTATGAACCGCTGGAGCCTGCAATCAAACGGATCGAGGCGCAGGGCGACGGCCCCGTCACCGCCTGCAAACGGCTCTAGCTACTCGACCACCCGGATCAGTTTACGCTCCAGCACCCGCAGCACGCTCCGCAAATCATTGCCCCGCTTGAGCACCTGGCCCTCCGGCCCGATCACCGCATATTGGCCTTGCCGGTTGCGCAGCTTGGGCCGTTTCTCGATCCGGTAAAGCGGATGTTCCGCCGTCCGGCGAAACACGGCAAAAACCGCCAGATCCTTGAGATGAGAGATCCCGTAATCGCGCCATTCGCCCGCCGCGACCATGCGCCCGTAAAGCGACAGGATCACGCTCAGCTCTGTGCGGTGAAAGGCTACGGTAGAGGGCCGTCCGGGAAACGGCGTCACGCTCGACATGTCCATAAGATGCAGACTTGCCGCAAACTTGCATCAAATCAAGCCACCGCAGATCCTGGCCCGATGCCCCTGACGCCCCTGCGCGGCAAAAGGGGTCTATCCGCAGAAGATCCGAACGATCTGGCCGGTCCCCGAAATCTCGAAATTGATCCGGTTCGGCAGGGGCGGCCAGTCGACCACCGTCTCGGGCCGGATCACACGAACCGGGGCAAGGATCAGCGTCGTCTCCAGCCGATCCTCGTCCTGCCCGAGCAGTCCGCGATAGGGCTCTGCAGCGCAGGCGGTCAGATCCTCGGGCGCCGCCGGGCGGTCAGGCGAGTTTGCCGCCGGGCCGCATCCAGCCAAAGCCGCAACCGCGATCAGCCACAGGTGACGGATTGGATCACCCCGCTCTCGTCCACCCGGAAATTGATCCGGTCTGGCCGATATTCCTGCGTGACGATATCCCCGGGCCGGATCACCCGGTCATTGAGGTCTGATGGAAGGGTCGTCGCGGCGATATTTCCGCCGACGAGGCTTTGGTAATCCGCCGCTCCGCAGGTGTCGGGCGTCAGCTTGTCCAGCCCTTCTATCTCTTCGGTGACGGGGGGCGCGGGCTCGCAAGCAGCGAGGGCCAAAAGAAAAATCGGGATCAAATGTTTCATGATCGCATAAGTGGACTACTGATCCGGTCGGTCAAGCCCCTTGCGCCGGGATCGGCAATCCCCCACCTTCCCGCTCAAATCAGGGAGGATCTGCGATGCGCACCACAGCCGCCGTAGCGCTCGAGGCCGGAAAACCGCTCGAGGTCATGGACGTCAACCTCGAAGGCCCCAAGGCGGGCGAGGTTCTGGTGGAGATCAAGGCGACCGGCATCTGCCATACCGATGAATTCACGCTCTCCGGCGCCGATCCCGAGGGGCTCTTTCCCGCGATCCTTGGCCATGAAGGCGCAGGTGTCGTGCAAGAGGTCGGTGAAGGCGTCACCTCGCTCAAGCCCGGCGATCATGTCATCCCGCTCTATACGCCCGAATGCCGCGAATGCGACTATTGCCTCAATCCCAAGACAAACCTCTGTCAGGCGATCCGCTCCACGCAGGGGCAGGGCGTCATGCCCGATGGCACCTCGCGGTTTTCCATGACGGACGGTACGCCGATCCTGCATTATATGGGCTGCTCGACCTTCGCCAATCACACCGTCCTGCCCGAGATTGCGCTGGCCAAGGTTCGCCCCGACGCTCCCTTCGACAAGATCTGCTATATCGGCTGCGGCGTGACCACGGGCATCGGTGCCGTGATCAATACGGCCAAGGTCGAAATCGGCTCGACCGCTATCGTCTTCGGGCTTGGCGGCATCGGTCTTAACGTCATTCAGGGCCTGCGCCTTGCCGGGGCCGACCGGATCGTCGGGGTCGATCTTAATGACAGCAAGAAAGAGATGGCCACCCGCTTTGGCATGACCGATTTCGTCAACCCGTCCAAGGTTGACGGCCCGCTTGCCCCCTATCTGGTCGAATTCACCGGCGGCGGTGGAGACTATACCTTTGACGCCACAGGCAATGTCGACGTCATGCGAACCGCTCTGGAATGCGCCCACAAGGGCTGGGGCGAGAGCATCATCATCGGCGTCGCCCCCGCCGGCGCCGAGATCGCGACCCGCCCCTTCCAGCTTGTCACCGGCCGCGTCTGGCGCGGCACGGCCTTTGGCGGTGCCCGCGGCCGGACGGACGTGCCGCAGATCGTCGACTGGTACATGGACGGCAAGATCGAGATTGACCCGATGATCACCCATACGATGCCGCTTGCGGATATCAACAAGGGGTTCGATCTGATGCACGAGGGCAAATCGATCCGGTCTGTCGTGCTCTATTGAAGATCCGCCCCGCAACCCCGGACGATGTCGGTCCGATCTGGTCGATGCTCAAGCCGGTGTTCCGGGCGGGCGACACCTATGCCATTGATCGGGACATCTCGCGACAAGAGGCGCTGGCCTATTGGCACGGCCCGTCCCACCGCGTCTTTGTCGCCGAGGATAAAGACCCGCTCGGCACATACTACCTCAGGCCCAACCAACAGGGGGGCGGCGCGCATGTCTGCAACGCCGCGTTCATCACCGCGCCCGCCGCCCGCGGCAAAGGCGTGGCGCGGGCCATGCTGGACCACGCACTAACGACCGGGGCAGAGGCCGGGTTCGCGGCGATGCAGTTCAACTTCGTTCTCGACAGCAACGGACGCGCCGTCGACATCTGGCTGCGGGCCGGGTTCGAGGTCGTCGGCCGTTTGCCCCGCGCCTTCCGTCATCCCGATGGACGGACGAGCGATGCGCTCGTTATGATGAAGGATCTATGAACCCATAAGCCGCGGCTTATGGATCCTTGGCTGCTTTTTAACGAAATCTCGAAATCCGCTACGGTTTCGCGATTTTCTGCGCTGCAGCGCCGCCCGGATACCGACCAGATACCGCCCGGATGCCGCAGGCCCATTTTCGGGAAAACGTCCTGAGCCGCCGATTTCTCTGCGCCGCAGCATAAAAAGGCCAAACCGACCCGAACGGCTTTTCTCGAACGGCAGGTTTCCCATCCGACCCGGACGCTATAGAGATCTGTAAACACACGGTTCTTACCAGAAAGCCCTGTTATGCCAACCGACCGCCCCCTCCTCGCCATCCTGATAGACGCCGATAACACATCGCCCAAATATGCTGGCGCGATATTCGAGGAAATCGCCTCCCTCGGCGAGGCATCCGTCCGCCGCTGCTACGGAGATTTCTCGTCCCAGCAGATGTCAGGTTGGAATAAAGTCCAGGCGGATCATGGACTTGTCCCGCTTCACTCTCCGGCGAACACGGTGGGAAAGAATGCCTCGGATATCTCGCTGGTGATCGATGCGATGGATCTTCTGCATTCGGGTCGCTTCGACGGTTTCGTGCTCGTCTCCTCCGACAGCGACTTCACCCGGCTCGCAAGTCGCGTCCGAGAGCAGGGTCTCGACGTCTACGGCATTGGTCAGCAAAAGACACCAGAGGCGTTCCGGAAAGCCTGTAAGCGCTTCATTTTCCTGGAAAATCTCATGGGCATCTCCACCCGTGCCGAAAGCCCGAAGGCCGAACGACCCAAACCAAAGGCCGCCAACGAAGCGCGCGATCTGATTACACGGGCCATGGATTCAATCGATCAGGATGATGAGTGGTACGCTTTGGGCCCGCTTGGCCAGTACATCACGGCGGCAAATCCCGACTTTGATACGCGCACTTATGGTCACAAGAAGCTCAGCGATCTCATCAAAAGCACCAAGACGTTCGAAACGAAAAGGGGAGCGGACAATCAGCTTTTGGTGCGCCGGATCGACTAGGCGGCGTAACGGGCCATGAAGGTTTTCACAGCCTCTTCAACGACATAGGTGATCCGCTCTTTCGTCACACGCCCAACGCCGAAAACGACGGACGGAAAGATATCGGCCTTGCACATCTCCGCAAACTGATCCGCGGCCGATGCACAATCCTCGATCTTGAGCGTGCCATCCTCGATCTTGGTTTCGAGATATTCGATCACAACGGCCCGGACCTTCATCGGCCCATTTTCGAAGAACTGCCGTCCCAGCTCGGGGAACCTGTCACTTTCCGCGACGCATATCCGAAACACGTTCAGCCCGAAATCCGACGTGATCAGCGTCATCATCTCGGTTCCCATGTCCTGTAAAACATGCCTGATATCGCGGTCGGGGTTGAAGACATGCTCGTGATCTTCGGCCATCCGCGAACATTCGAGACGCGCAACTTCAAGAAAAAGCAGCTTCTTATCAGGAAAATAGCTGTAAAGCGTCGCCTTCGAGACACCGGCAGTTCGGGCGATGTCATCGACGCTCGCCCCTTCGAAACCATCTGAAAGAAAAACCGTACGCGCGCCTTCCAGCACCTGGTCCATCTTTCGACCCTTGCGGGCGGGCGGATCTACTAAAGTCATCGACTTCATATAGTCGAAACGGTTCATTTCACGCAAGACAAGGCCATCCGGCCCAGCCTTGCGTGGCGCAACGTCAGTTGCCAAAGGATCACTCGTCGCCTTTGTCGATCATCATTTCAGCAAGCTCTGCGTCGGTTTTGGTTCCGCATTCCGACGGATCGAGGCCGACAGCGATTTCAATTTGCTTACAGGCGGTTGTCGGGCTGTTTTGCGTTGAAACAACCTGCGCACTGTCGGGCATGGCGAAAGCAAAGGACGGAACAGTGAGCAACAGGGTCGCGAATACAACATTCAAATGTTGCATAGCTCTTCTCCTCATATTACGAACTGGACGGTTCAGTTCGTAATAGATAGATAGGCAGCCTGGATATCAGTGTCGATTCGAAGTGAACCGTTTAGTTCATATTAGGCGGAGAACCGCTTACTCAAAACACGTCGCATCAACTGAACGAGACGCCCTGGCTCTCCGCCGGCCCCTCTCATTCCTCTTGTCAGATCGGTACGGAAAGCACCGGAGGCAAGCCCACTTTCCGCCAATCCGGTTATTTTCCCTTGGACCGGCAATGCCTTGCCGCTATCCGGCTTGAGATGCTTCAGGTGTTTCTGAAAACCTTGCCCTTCTTTGCGTTGATCGCACTCGGATACGGGGCGGCGCGGACCCGCTTTTTTACACCCGAAGCGACGGCCTATCTCACCAAATTTGTGTTCTACTTCGCTCTATCCGCGATGCTGTTTCGGTTCTCCGCGAACCTGACCTTGTCCGAGATCCTCGATTGGACCTTCGTATCGGCTTATCTCTTGGGAACGACGACCATCTACAGTCTGGCGACAGTCGTGGCCCTCCTGCGCAAGCGCGGCATGCGAGAGGCAGCGGTCGAGGCGCAATGCGCCGTCATCGGCAATGTGGGTTTTCTCGGCATCCCCATGCTGGCCCTTTTGCTCGGCGATCAGGCGATCGGTCCGGTCATGCTGGTTCTGGCCGTCGATCTGATCGTCTTCGGCAGCCTCATCGTCATCTTGGTTGCAGGCGGGCAAGGGAAGCAGGCCAACGTTCTTGTCTCTGCACTTCTGGGGCTGGTGAAGAACCCAATGATCGTTTCTATCTCGCTGGGGCTTGCCTGGTCTGCCTTCGATCTTCCGATCCCGGATCCAATGAACGAGTTCCTGACCCTTCTTGGCGCCGCTGCCACGCCCGGAGCGCTTTTCGCGATCGGAGCCTCGCTCGCCTCCAAGTCAGCCGAACGGATCAGCGTCGCCGTGTGGCTTACCTTTTGCAAACTCGTCCTGCATCCCGGCGCAGTCGCGATCTGCGCGCTTGCGGTCTTTCCGGTTTCGCCGGAGGCCGCAGCGATCATGATCGCGGCCGCCGCCCTTCCTGTTGCGGGAAATGTCTACATTCTGGCAGAGCATTACCGTGTCGCTCCGGCCCGTGTGTCTGCTGCGATCCTTCTGTCGACTGTTCTGAGCGTCGCCAGCCTGCCGGTCGTTATTGCATGGGTGACAACGCTCGGCCCCTAGGCTAGCGATGAGTCTCAAGATCCGAACAAGAGCGAGATCGGAACGCCCGCTGGAATGATCTACGTCGACGCAGATGCATGCCCGGTCAAGGCCGAGGTCGAACGGGTCGGAACGCGTCATCAGCTGAGAATGGCGGTCGTGTCGAACGGGGGATTGCGACCATCCGCAAATCCACTGGTGGATACCGTTATCGTCCCCGATGGCCCCGACATCGCGGATATCTGGATCGCCGAGAGGGCCAGTCGCGGGGATGTCGTGATAACCTCTGATGTGCCTCTTGCCGCCCGCTGTATCGAGGCAGGCGCGCGGGTTCTTCGCCCGAACGGAGAGGCGTTCACACCTGCCAATATCGGTCAGCAGCTCGCCTCCCGCGATCTGATGGCCGACCTGCGCGCCGCCGATCCCTTTCGTCAGGGCGGCGGACGCCCGTTCAGCAAGGCCGACCGATCCCGGTTTCTCGAAGCGCTGGAGCGTGAGGTTCGAGCGGCAGGCAAGGAGGCACCATGACTATTCAGGCAGTGGTGTTGGATATCGGCAATGTCCTCATCGGCTGGCAGCCCGAGCCTTTCTATGATCGCGCCATCGGCCAGGAACGTAGACGCGCGATGTTCGATGCGGTCGATCTTCACAAAATGAACGACCGGATTGATCGGGGCGCCACCTGGAAAGAGGAGGTGGAGGGGGCAGCCCTTTCTTATCCGGACTGGTCGGACGAGATACGCATGTGGCACGACCGCTGGCTCGAGATGGCGAGCCCTGCGATCGATCACTCCGTCCGGCTTTTGCGGGCTCTGAGGCGGGCCGACATTCCGGTCTTCGCATTGTCCAATTTCGGCATCCAGACGTTCGAGCTTGCGGAAAGGGAGTATCCGTTTCTGGCCGAGTTCGACCGCCGCTATATTTCGGGCTATCTGGGCGAAGTGAAGCCCGAGCCTGCGATTTACGCGGCTCTCGAAGCTGACATCGACTTTGCCCCTAGCGGTCTGCTTTTTACGGATGATCGTCAGGATAACATCGATGCGGCCGCCGCGCGCGGCTGGCAGACGCATCTGTTCACGACCCCCGATGCATGGGCGGCGCGCCTTGTCCAAGAGGACCTTTTGACGGCGGATCAGGCGATTTGAGTGTGCCGCAGATCAGCTTTGCCGACGGGGACCGCGTCCTGACATGGCAGGGGGTGATCGATGCGATTGCGGGAGGTCACACCCTGCCGCCCGCTGAGATCGGTGATACGTTTCTATACCAAGAAAACCGCACGCTTCTGTCCCGCTCGGCCTGGATCGATGGGCTGGGTTCGGCCGTGAAGACCGCGACGATCTTCCCGGGCAATGCCGCGAAGGACCTGCCGACGGTCAATGGGGCGGTGAGCCTTTTTTCGGGTGAGACTGGTCAGCTCGAGGCGCTGATCGATTTTCATCTTGTCACAAAATGGAAGACCGCGGCCGATAGTCTGCTCGCCACAATGCGCCTTGCCCGACCGGACAGCCGATCCATTCTGATCGTTGGTGCAGGAACGGTGGCGAAGACCTTGATCCAAGGATATCGCGAGCTGTTTCCGGACGCGCAGATCACCCTCTGGAACCGGACGCAGGATCGCGCGGATGACCTTGCTGCGAAGACGCCAGGCGTAGACGTGGTGCGCGACCTACCAAACGCCGTGAAAAAGGCGGATGTCATCTCCTGCGCCACGATGAGCACCGATCCCGTCTTGCGCGGAGAGTGGCTTTGCCCCGGTCAGCATATCGATCTGATCGGCGCCTATCGGCCTGATATGAGGGAGGTTGATGATACCGCCCTTCGCAAAGCGCGCCTCTTCGTTGATAGTCGCCGGACAACGCTTGATCATATCGGGGAGCTGAAGATCCCATTGGCCATGGGCGCAATCGAACCTAAGGATGTGCTGGCCGATTACTACGACTTTGATGCATTTATTCGGCGCTCAAACGACGAGATCACCCTCTTCAAGAACGGCG
This sequence comes from uncultured Paracoccaceae bacterium, assembly GCA_947503775.1. GTDB lineage: Bacteria > Pseudomonadota > Alphaproteobacteria > Rhodobacterales > Rhodobacteraceae > Aestuariibius. Next base: position 535,860 of record CANNFE010000002.1, read on the forward strand.
GAGGGGCCCATCTCGATCTGATGGTGAGCCGCCATATCTATGACCGATGCCGCGCAGTTTGAGAGAACGCTCCTGATGGCTGCCTTGATTATCCTTCTATGCCTGATCGCTCTTGCCGCTTTGCCCTACGTACTGGAATGGCGCAAAAGCCCGCCTGATCGCAGCGAAGCGCCCGGAGAGTTGGTTCAGCTTTCGCAAGGCGTGACGCATTACCGGTGGCTCGGTCCGATCCGCGGGCCGGTGGTGATCGCAGTCCATGGTCTGACGACCCCGTCGCCCCTGTGGGAGTCAATCGCGGACGCGCTTGGGGATGTGGGTTACCGAACGCTTGTCTACGACCTTTATGGACGAGGCTATTCGGACGCTCCGGCGGGCGTGCAGGATGCGGCGTTCTTTCAACGCCAGCTTGATGATCTGGTGAAGCATCTCGAGCTTGACGATGACCTGACCGTCATGGGGTATTCGATGGGAGCGATCATCGCCACGCTTTGGGCTGCCGAGAACCAGAACAGGGTGCGCCAGCTCTTCCTTCTTGCCTCTACCGGGCATGGCGTGACCGAGATCGACTATGCCAAATGGGTGCGCGAGACTCCGATTGTCGGGGACTGGCTTCACTACCTGACCGCGGCGCATCTGGCGCGAGGCGCATTCGACGGCGGGCACAGTGAAGTGCCCGAGCTAGAGCGCATTCAGGAAGAGCAGTACCGGCAAAAAGGCTTTCTGGGGGCGGTTCTTTCCAGTCGGCGGAACGTTCTGGAGACCGATCTGGGAACCGCCTTGGCCATCCTGAACCGCCGGGAGATCCCGATTTTCGCTTTATGGGGGCAAGAGGATCATATCGTGCCCGATAGTGCGATGGGGCGATTGGCCGAGCTGAATCGCGATGTTCAGCAGCAAGTGATCCCCGATGCCAGTCACGGGCTTCCCTATACGCATGGACGAGAGGTTGTCGCGACGTTGCGGGAGATGATGCGCAAATCGCGAGGGGATTAAGCCGTCAGGCCGGTGATGGTTTGGCCAGCGGTCTTTCCCTGATCGGCAAATGGACGATGGCCGAGAAAGCGCCAACGGCGACGCCGACCCACCAGACGATTTCATACGTGCCGAACTGATCGTAGAGCCGTCCGCCCAGCCAGACGCCCATGAAGCTACCGAGCTGGTGACTGAGGAAAACGATCCCGTAGAGCGTGCCCATGTAGCGCAGCCCGTAGATATGCGCGATCAGGCCCGAGGTGAGCGGCACCGTGGCGAGCCAGAGACTGCCCATCGCGACCGAGAAGAGAATGACCGTTCCGGGCGTGATCGGGAAGAGGAAGAAGAGCGCGCCGACGATGGTGCGTGCGGTGTAGATCCCGGCAAGGAGATACTTCTTAGTATAGCGCTTCCCGGCCCATCCGGCGAGCAGCGTGCCGCCGATATTTGCGAGCCCGATCAACGAGATGGCGACGGCGCCAAGGGCCGAGGTCGTCGTGATGCCGATGGAATGAAGGACGCCTCCGGGCATGATTGGGCCGCACATTTCGGTCACGAGGGCCGGAAAGTGCGCCGTGATGAAGGCAAGCTGATAGCCGCAGGAGAAAAAGCCAAGGAAAATCAAGGTGTAGGACGGATCGCGGACGGCCTTTCTCAGGATTTCGCCCATGCTTTCCTCAAGCTCGGCCTTTGAGGCCGCTTCGGGCGCGCGCATCATCGGAAGGCAGGCGAGGGTCGCGAGGATGACACCTGCGAAGACAACAAAGACCATTTGCCAGCTCATGATCGAGAGCAGCCATTCGGCAAGGGGCGCTCCGAAGACTTGCCCGGCGGAGCCTGCGGCGGTGGCGATGGCCAGCGCCATGGAGCGGTTGTCGTCCGACGCGGCGCGGCCAACGACGGCGAGAATGACGCCAAAGCCCGTGCCTGCGATGCCGAAGCCGACCAGAACCTCGTACATCTGGTGGGCGAGAGGCGTGGTCGCGCCGGACGACAGCAGCAGCCCGGCGGCGTAGATGAAGGCGCCCATGACAATCGCCTTGCGGTCCCCGATCTTCTCGGCGATCGCGCCGAAGATGGGCTGGCCGATCCCCCAGGCGAGGTTCTGGATCGCAATGGCGAGGCTGAAATCCGTACGGAGCCAGCCGAATTCCTCGGCGATGGGGATCTGAAAGACGCCAAAGCTTGCCCGGATGGCGAAGCTGATCATGATGATAACACAACCCGCCACGAGGACGGGAGTGATGAGCGGGGCGCGGTGATCCATGTGCCGATTGGACCGCTGCGTCCGCTATGCGTCAAATCAGTTAATTTTGCCTGACACATCAGAGCGCTTGATGTGTCGCGCCCGCTTTGCGCTGGAGAGGCGATTGGGTATTCGAAGACAGCGGGCGGAAGAAGGCGACTGACGTGACGGGCGTGATCGAGCTTTACAGGCAAAAGGTTAAGGATGGGTTTCTCGAGGCCGATCCCGCGCAGGAAGCTGTTCTACTGGAGTTCGAGCGTATTCAGGAGGGGCTGACCGAAACCGCGCCCAAAGGCTGGTTTCGCAAGGCACCTGAGCCTCCGAAAGGCCTGTATTTATGGGGCGGAGTCGGGCGCGGGAAGTCGATGCTGATGGATCTGTTCGCCGCTGCTCTCACGGTGGACTGTCGCCGAGTGCATTTCCACGCTTTCATGCAAGAGGTGCAGGACGGTCTGGCGGCCGCGCGCAAGGCGGGCAAAGACGATGCGATCGAACCCGTTGCGGACCGGATCATTCAGGAGGTCCGGTGCCTTGCCTTCGACGAGATGCAAATCACCGATATTGCCGATGCGATGATCGTCGGGCGGCTGTTTCAAAAGCTCTTTGACGGCGGTGTCGTGGTCGTCACGACATCAAACCGGGTGCCGCAGGACCTTTATAAAGCCGGGCTGAACCGCGATTTGTTCTTGCCGTTCATCGACTTGCTGAACGAGCGGATGGTCGTGCAGGAACTGGCCTCGCCCAAGGATTACAGGCAGGATCGGCTTGCCGGAGAGCAGGTATATTTCAGCCCGGTGGACGCAGATGCGCGAGAGGCAATCGCGTCGATCTGGCAGGATCTTTCGGGCGGCGCGTCTGAGGAGCTGACGCTTCGGGTGAAGGGGCGAGACGTGGTGTTGCCCGAGTTTTCGAACGGTGTTGCGCGGGCGAGATTTTATGATTTGTGCGGGCGGGCGCTGGGACCGGCCGATTATCTTGCCGTGGCCGAAGCTGTGAGAGTGTTAATCCTCGAAGATATTCCGACGCTCGGACGGTCGAATTTCAACGAAGCCAAGCGGTTCGTGACGCTGATCGATGCGCTTTACGAGGCGAAGGTGCGGTTCATTTGCTCGGCCGCCGCAGTGCCCGAGATGCTATATGTCGAGGGGGAGGGGTCCTTTGAATTTGCAAGGACTGCCAGTCGGTTACGGGAGATGCAGGGGGAAGGATGGGGCGGCTGACTTCTGTCGGTCAGCCTGCCCCCTGAGGTCGCGGGGCGGTCCGGCGCGAGGGATGCGCGGACAAGAGGCGCCTCGCGGAGCCAAGATGTTCATAGCCATCGGACTCTTATGACGCTCGCCGCGTAGAACGACGATGCCCGGCCCTTGCCTGGATACGACATTTTGTGGATAGGGTGGTGCGATCCGCCCTTTCTTGCCTGTACCGCAAGATATAGCGGACCTGTGGCAATTTAGTCAAAACAAAAACGAATCGGTGATTCGACTTTTTTCGGGGGGGTCGCTTTGGGCATGCGGCATCCGGTCGGAGAACCGTCGGAGTACCGTAGGAGGAAATGACGCGGCATCGGCTGATTTGCCTGATTAATGCACCGCCCGGTGCGCAACGGTGTCAACAATCTCGCGTTTGAGGCGCGGATTGTTTTTAGCGGATTTGACTACCCGTTTTCAGACAGAACCCGGCCCGCGAGATAGAGCGAGCCGCAGATCAGGATCCGGGCATGCGGCGCGGTTCGGGCGATGTCGGTGACGGCCTCTTGGATCGATGTTGCGGGTGTTGCGTCAAGCGTTGCATCCGTCGCGGCAGCGGCCGTTTCCGCCGCGGAAAGCGTCGCGGTTTCGCCGGGGATGTCGACGGTCAGGACTTGCGGGTCCAGGGGCGCGAAAGGCGCGAAGAAGCCGCGCGCATCCTTGGTCTGGAGCAGACCCGCGATCAGGTAGAGCGGTTTGGGCGGCATCGCGGAGAGCGCCTTGGCGAGGGCGGCTCCTGCGGCGGGGTTGTGTCCGCCATCGAGCCAAACTTCGGCTTGGGGTGCGGCCTGGGTGAGGGGACCTTTGCGCAGGCGCTGAAGACGGGCAGGCCAGCGGGCGGAGGTGATCGCGGCCTCGTAGGCGCGCTCTCCGGCCTTGAGGTGGCGAAGAGCCATCAGCGCGGTGCCCGCATTGGTGATCTGATGCGCGCCGGGCAGGGAGGGACGCGGCAGGTCGAGAAGGCCGGTTTCGTCCTGAAAGACGAGGCGCTCCCGCTCTTCCCCGACATGCCAGTGCTGACCGTGGACCAGAAGGGGCGTGCCGATGCGGGCCGCTTTGTCCTCGATCACGTCGAGCGCCGCCTCGGCCTGCGGGGCGATGATGGCGGGCACGTTTCGTTTGAGGATGCCGGCCTTTTCGCCGGCGATCTCTTCGATCGTGTCGCCGAGGAAGTGCTGATGATCGAGCGCGACCGGCGTGATGACCGACAGGCGCGGTGTCAGCACGTTTGTCGCGTCGAGCCGGCCGCCGAGGCCGACCTCGAGCAGGGTGTAATCGGCGGGGCTGCGGGAAAAGGCGAGGAGCGCGGCGCAGGTCGTGATCTCGAAATAGGTGATCGGCTCGCCGCCATTCGCCTCGTAGCATTCATCGAGAAGAGCGGTCAGCGCGGGCTCGGAGATGAGCGTTCCGGCCAGCCGGATGCGTTCGTGAAAGCGTACCAGATGGGGAGAGGTATAGGCGTGAACGCTGCGCCCTGCCCCTTCGAGGCCCGCGCGGATCATGGCGAGCGTCGAGCCTTTGCCATTGGTGCCCGCGATGTGGATTACTGGCGGCAGGCTCTCCTGCGGATTGCCGAGCGCCTCGAGCAGCCGCCACATTCGGTCCAGCGTGAGATCGATGATTTTCGGGTGAAGCGCCATCATCCGGGCGAGGATGACGTCGGAGCTCGGCCTCTGGTCTTGGGTCACGGCTTGGCCGGTTCGGGATCCTCGCCGTTGATCGCGGCGTCGGCGGCTTCGGCCGGAGTGGGGGCGGCATCGGGGCCTTCGGCGGGGGCTGGCAGGTCGCCCTTGATCGCGGGCGGCAGGCCCAGGAGCATGCGGGTGATGGTGATCAGCTCGTCCCGCATGTCGGTCCGGGGGGTCACCCGGTCGAGCATCCCGTGATCGAGCAGGTATTCGGCGCGCTGGAACCCCTCGGGGAGTTTTTCGCGAATGGTCTGTTCGATGACCCGGGGGCCGGCAAAGCAGATGAGCGCATTGGGCTCGGCGATATGGACATCGCCCAGCATCGCGTAGGAGGCCGTCACGCCGCCGGTCGTCGGGTGGGTCAGCACGACGATATAGGGCAGGTTCGCTTCCTTGAGCATCTGCACCGCGACGGTCGTGCGCGGCATCTGCATGAGCGACAGGATCCCCTCCTGCATGCGGGCGCCGCCTGCGGCGGAAAAGAGGATCAGCGGGCGCTTCATCTCGACCGCGCGTTCGGCTGCGGCGACAATCGCATTGCCGACATACATCCCCATGGAGCCTGCCATGAAGGAGAAATCCTGGCAGGCGGCGACGACAGGCGTGCGGCCCATCTCGCCTTCGCCGACGAGCATCGCCTCGTCCTCGCCGGTGGTGCGGCGGGCGTCCTTCAGGCGGTCGGTGTAGCGTTTCTGATCCCGGAAATGGAGCGGGTCGTCGATGGGTTCAGGCACGTCGACCTCGGTATAGATCCCGCCATCGAAGAGCGAGGCAAAGCGGTCGCGGGGCGAGATATACATGTGATGGCCGCAATTGGTGCAGACGTTCAGATTGTCGCTGAGTTCGCGGTGAAACAGCATCGTTCCGCATTCATCGCACTTGGTCCATAGGTTCTCGGGCACTTCCCGGCGGGAGAAGATCGAGTTGATCCGAGGACGGACGTAGTTGGTGATCCAGTTCATGGCGCGACCCTTCGTTGCAGGAGGGGAGATATTCCCCTGCGCGGCGCTTTGCAATCAGACGCGCAGAACGATCCGGGCGGTCAGCCAGACGCAGAGAAGCGACAGGAGGCTGGACCAGAGCGGCGGAACGAAGGCCCCCTCGACCGGCAGGACGTAAAGCGCGAGACCGTCGAGCAGGCCTTCATTGCCGAGGATGAGGATACCCATCGCGTTGTTGACCAGATGGATCGCGATCGCCGGTCCCAACGTGCCGGTGCGTGCGGTCAGATCGCCCAGCATCAGGCCTAGGACGAATGTGATCGCGATATAGATCAGCGCGCCTTGCGGATCGTCGGTGTTCCAGCTGTGGAGCAGTCCGAAGAGCAGCGCGGGAAGGCCGAGCCAGACGATGGGGCTGCGCGCGGTCGCGGCGAGCTGGCTTTGCAGATAGCCGCGAAAGAGCAGCTCTTCGGCGCTGACCTGGATGAAGATGGCAATGAGCGCGGGCGCCAGCAGCAGGACCCATGTGCCGAAATCGAGGTTCGGGATCGCGGCCGCGCCTCCTCCTCCTCCGGGGACGATCAGAAAGACGACATAGAGGAGGGCCATCCCCTTGAGCGTCTTGACGAAATCCTGAACGGCTTGTCCGGGATGACCGACGAGCGACAGCAGCCCGCGATTATGGATGAACCGCAGAACGAGGGTGAGCGCCGCGATCATCAGGATGAAGCTGGCAAGCGCGACGAGCGTGCCGAGCGGCGCATCGAAGTTTCCGGCGCTTTCGGGCAGCAGCGACAGGATCGGGACCAGAAGGAGCGGCCCGATGAGCAGGCTGCCGACGACAACACCGATGCAGCCCAGAAGAAGGCGGCCCAGCCCGCTGGACGGGCGGGCGGGATCGGTGAGCTTTTCCTGCGGTGCATAAGACATGGGCCGGACGGTAGGGCGGGGGTGGCGGAAGGGCAATGGAGGGCTGTTTTCCTTGTGCCTTGTCCGGCGCGGCTTTATCCCGTCGGGCAACACGGGAGGGACCCTCGCATGCTCAAGGGAAAAATGGACAAGTCGAAGCTGCCGAGCCGGCATGTGACGGAAGGGCCCCAGCGGGCGCCGCACCGGTCGTATTTCTACGCGATGGGATTGAGCGAAGAGGAAATTGCCCAGCCATTCGTGGGGGTTGCGACCTGCTGGAACGAGGCGGCACCGTGCAACATCTCGCTGAACCGGCAGGCGCAGGCGGTCAAGCTGGGCGTCAAACATGCGAACGGCACGCCGCGGGAATTTACCACGATCACCGTGACCGACGGGATCGCCATGGGGCATGAGGGGATGCGCTCGTCCCTGGCATCGCGCGAGGCCATTGCGGATACGGTCGAGCTGACGATGCGGGGGCATTGCTATGACGCCATCGTCGGGCTGGCCGGATGCGATAAGTCCCTGCCGGGGATGATGATGGCGATGGTGCGGCTGAACGTGCCGTCGGTCTTCATCTATGGCGGGTCGATCCTTCCGGGGCGGCTCGACGGGAAGGATGTGACGGTTCAGGACGTCTTTGAGGCCGTGGGGCAGCATCAGGCGGGTAACTATTCGGACGAGCAGCTGGCGGTTTTGGAGCGGGTCGCCTGCCCCTCTGCCGGGGCGTGTGGCGGGCAATTTACCGCAAATACAATGGCTTGCGTGAGCGAGGCGATTGGATTGGCCTTGCCGAATTCCAGCGGGGCGCCTGCGCCTTACGAGAGCCGGGACCAGTATTCCGTCGCCTCGGGCGAGGCGGTGATGAAGCTGCTGGAGAAGGGCATCCGGGCGCGGGATGTGGTGACACGCAAGTCGCTCGAGAATGCCGCGCGGGTTGTGGCCTGCACCGGAGGCAGCACCAATGCGGGGCTGCATCTGCCGGCCATTGCGCATGAGGCGGGGATCGATTTCGATCTGTTCGATGTCTGCGATATCTTCCGCGATACCCCTTATTTCGTTGATCTCAAGCCCGGCGGGCAGTTCGTGGCGAAGGACCTTTACGAGGCGGGCGGCGTGCCGGTCGTGCTGAAGGAGCTGCGCAAGGCGGGGCTGATGCACGAGGATTGCATGACCGCGACGGGCCGGTCGATGGGCGAGGAGCTGGACCTGATCACGCGCGAGGCGGATGGGCGGGTGATCTATCCGGTGGACGCTCCGCTGACGCCGACAGGCGGGGTTGTCGGGCTGAAAGGCAATCTTGCGCCGGAGGGGGCCATCGTGAAGGTGGCTGGAATTCCGACGCAGGAACAAAGCTTTACAGGACCTGCCCGGATCTTTGAATGCGAGGAAGATGCGTTCGAGGCGGTCAAGAAGCGGGAATATGAGGAAGGCGAGGTCATCGTCATCCGCAACGAGGGACCCGCCGGTGGCCCGGGGATGCGGGAGATGCTGGCGACCACGGCGGCGCTTTCGGGGCAGGGGATGGGCAAGAAGGTTGCCCTGATCACCGATGGCCGGTTTTCGGGCGCGACGCGGGGGTTCTGCGTCGGTCACGTCGGCCCCGAGGCGGCGCATTGCGGGCCGATTGCCCTTTTGAAACAAGGGGATGTGATCACCATCGATGCCGTGAAGGGCGAGCTTTCGGTCGATGTCAGCGACGAGGAACTGGCGAAGCGCAAGGAGAGCTGGAGCGGGCCGCGCGAGACGATTTATGCGTCCGGGGCGCTTTGGAAATATGCGCAACTCGTGGGCTCGACGCGGCTTGGGGCGGTGACGCATCCGGGCGCGGAGGCGGAGAAACACGTCTACGCGGATATCTGAGTTTGCTGATTCTCGCCGGTGGTTAACTTTGCCGGATCGAGAAAAACGGGCCTGCGGCATCCGGGCGGCATCGCGTCGGCATCCGGCAGGAGGCAATTGCGCGGGATGCGGGGTTAATGCATCGCGCGGGGCCTTCTTGCGCAACGGGGCGAAACAAGCGGATGCGCGACGTGTCGCCCCGACCCGAGCGGGCCGGATCAGGGCATTGGTTTCGTTTCAGGCGAGTGATTTCCAGAACACGACCTTGTCGTCGCCAGGCGCCCAGAAATCGCGGATCCGGGCCTCTTCGGTGTAGCCGATTTTGACGTAGAAGGTCCGGGTTCCGGCAAAGCCCGGGGTGCCGGATGTGTCTATGATCAGAGTGCGGCCCTTGGCGTCTTTCAGGGTCGCCTCGAGACGCGCGACCAGGGCGGCGCCGTGGCCGTGTCCTTGCTCGGCGGGATGGACCGCGAGGGCGCGCATGTTCCAGGTGCCGTCGGTGAGGTCCTCTTTGGCCGCATAGCAGAGGCCGACCGGGGTGCCGCCTTTCGTTGCGGTCAGCCAGATCTCGGTGTTGCCAGTGCCCGAGAGATAACGCTCGAGCATGTCCGGCAGCAGATCGCCGGGAAAGAGCTCGGTTTCGTCGAGGACGGTCTGAAGGGCCGGGACGTCGCCCGGTTCGAGTGGTCTGATGGTCATCGGTGTGATTACTTTCGATGGAGCGCTTGTGCGGCCCGGTGGGCCGTCCGGCTCTGTGTTATGTCTGTGCGATAAGGATCACGCAGTGTAGGGTGCACGCGTGGGCTTTTGAGTGGGTGCCCTTTCGATCAGGGCTTAGCGGTTTCCCGCAATCGTAGACATAAAATCTCCATCGCCCGGCGAGGTGCCGGGTGTGGATTAGGGACCTGAAGACAGAGGGAATTGCAAGCGTGCAGGTCCTATCGGTCTTGGTCTTTGTCGCTTTTGAGACTTGCCCTGATATATTTCGAGGCCGACCGAAAATGGCTTGATCCTGCGGCTTCGGCCCAGCGTCCGGTTCGCCAGTCATTGCTGGCCCCTTGCATCGGACCGCCATAGAGCTCGTCTTCGGAGCGTTCTTCAATGAAGTTCATGAGTGCCTTGTAGTTCTTTTGCAGCAAAGCTATGGCCCCCGGCCAGTCCAGTTCGGATTGGCGGTCTCTCAAGTCGGCATTATAGCGTTTCAGCTCGTTCCATTTGTAGCCTTCGGCGGGGAAGTGAACGGTTTTTCCGGCGATCCCGTCCGCGTACCATCCCAGGAAGAGATCGATCCAATAGGCGCGATGCGCGACGATATCCTTGATCGACGCGTCCTCCTCTCTCTTTTCCATCGCGGTGTCCGCGTCGATCGGCTCGATGAGTTTGGTGAGCTTTCGATACTCATTCTGTGTGATCTCGAGGAGCTCGGATTTGTTTTTTGCTGGCATGGGCTTATCCCCTTGTTTGCAGGTATCCTAACAGCCCGGCTGGGTGGGCGATTTGCGCTTGATCAATTCGTTTCGGTGGAGGTCGAGCGGTTAAGAGAAAACGGAGAGTATCGCATGACGGCTTTGACCCTTCGGCGGATGAGATCCGGAGAAGCCGCGGCGACGCGGGACCTCGTGGAGGCGGCCTTTGGCCCCGAGGAGGATGTGCCGGGGTTTCTCGATGGGCTTCGGGCAGCGGGATGCGGTCTGGGAGAGTGGGTTGCCGAGGAGGGCGGGATCCTGGTGGGGCATGTCGTGTTCAACCGGATCGGGCTTCTTCATGATGGTGTGGAGCGACCGGCGGTGATGCTGACGCCTTTGGCGGTGGCGCCGGGCCGGCAGGGACGCGGGGTCGGGACGGATCTGACGCGGGCGGCTCTGGCCGAGCTGGAGGCGGCGGGCGAGGATCTGTTTTTCGTGCTGGGGCACAAGGACTACTATCCGCGCTTTGGCTTTCGGCCTGTCGATGCCAGCCGGATCGCGAGCCGGTGGGGGCAGACGCCCTATTTCATGATCCGCGGCGCGGGTGATCCTGAGGGCCGGCTGATTCTACCTCAGGTCATCGAAGAGGCGGAGTGATCGCCTGTTGCCTCGTGAGGCGACGAAAATCCGCCGGGGGCCGCTCAGCCATTCGTTAACACATTGATGTCAGACCCGGGCAGGCTCTAAGAGAAGGGTATCCTAGTTTCCGGAGCGGTCATGGCGAGAGACGACTGGACAACTCCACTAAAGCGCAGCGCGCAGCTGGCCGAGGCGGCTTGGCACGGGCGGGTTTTGGAGCGCTGGCGGCGGTTTTCGGAACGCGCCGAGACGCAGCCCTTGCCAAAATTGCGCCGGCGGAGCGAGCGGGCCCGGGAGCTGCGCGAGGCGCTCGACCGGACGATCCAGCTGGCCGATGACCGGCTGGCGCTGCCGCGGATCGGGTCGAGGGTCATGCGCACGACGCCCGGCACCGACTGGAGCTGGCGGCCCGAGCTGTGGCGCATCCCGTTTCGCGAAAAGGGCGCCGCCCAGATCGGGCGCAAGCAGGAGATCGGGCCGGAGCTGACCTGTTTTCACGATTGCGACCGATCCGAGATCGCGGTGCGGCAGATCCGCAATTCCGGCGAGGACGATCTGGCGCCTTATGGATTGCGCACCGAGGTTCTGGGCTTTGATGGCAGTTTTCTGAGTTTTGTGATCGAGCTGCCCGAGGAGGCCGTCGAGGGGCTTGGCAAGCGGCATCTGGTCCGGCTTGAAGCGGCGGTCGAGGCGGAGCGGCCTTTGTCGATCTATGCGCGGTTCAATGTCCAGCATGGGCCGAACAGCGATCAGTTGACCGCCGGTCTGCCGGTAGAGGCGGACGGGGCGGTGGTGGAGTTCGATCTGGGCTATAGCGAGATCAACGAAAAGCGGGTGGATCGGGCATGGCTCGATATCATTTTCGATCAGCCCGCGCTGAACCGGATCGACGTGCGCGATCTGACGCTGTCGCGCTATCCGCGCGCCGAGCTGTAAAAAGGACAAGGCGATGACGAAGCTGATACCGGTCGGGCTCACGGCGGGGGTCTGGGAGGCGCGGCTGATGGCCTCGACGGCGCCCGAGATCACGGTGACCTGCCGGGGCGATGCGATCGAGGCTGCCGAGGTCGCGGAAGAGGGCGAGGGCGTCTGGCGGCTGCGCGTGCCGATCCCGCCCGAGAGCCTGTCGGACGGTGTGCAAAGCTATGTGGTGGCCAATGGCTCCGGTGATGTGCTGGGGCATTTCGAGATCCTCGCGGGCGCCGAGCTTAACGGGGATCTGCGGGCTGAGATCGCCTTGTTGCGGGCGGAGGTGGATCTGCTGAAGGGTGCGTTCCGGCGGCATGTTCTAGAGAGCCAATGAGGGGCGTGGCGCTTACCCTGTGCCTGTGCCTGTGCCTGTGCGCGGCCTCGGCCGGGGCGGAGACGCGCTGCGGCTGGTACGAGAATCCGACACCGGCGAACCACTGGCTGGAAGATGCGGACGGCCTGTGGGTTCTGTCGGTGCAGGGAGGCGGGCAGGCGCCCGGGTTCTCGGATCTGCCAAAGGAGGCCTTCACGTTTGAGGATGCCTGGGTGTCGTCCAATGGCGCGCCGGGTTTTAGCTATTACGGATATGGCTGCGCCTGTATCGAGGGGGAGTTTTCCGCGCCGGACAAGGTTCTAAGCATCGAGCGGATGGAACCGCTGCCACTGGCGCGCTGCGAGGCGGATCCGGCCTTGCCCGCGCGCTGACGCTGCGTTGCGGATGACGTTCGGGAAGGGGTGCCGCAAGATGGCGGGGAGGGAGGCTTTATCATGACCGATTATCCGCACTTGCTGGCGCCGCTGGATCTGGGGTTCACGACGCTCAAGAACCGGGTCCTGATGGGATCGATGCATACCGGGCTGGAAGAGACCAAGGACTGGAACCGGGTTGCGACCTTTTATGCAGAGCGGGCGCGGGGCGGCGTGGCGCTGATGGTGACGGGCGGGATGGCTCCGAACCCCGAGGGCGGGGTGTTTCCGGGCGCGGCGGGGCTGTATTCGGATGAGGATATCGCGAACCACAAGATCGTAACGGACCGGGTCCATGGCGAGGGCGGCAAGATCGCGATGCAGATCCTGCATGCGGGACGCTATGCCTATTCGCCCGATTGCGTCGCGCCCTCGGCGATCAAGTCGCCGATCTCTCCTTTCCCGCCCAAGGAGCTGGACGAGGCAGGGATCGAAAAGCAGATCGCCGATATCGTTACCGCTGCCGCGCGGGCGCGCGAGGCGGGGTATGACGGGGTCGAGGTGATGGGATCCGAAGGGTATTTCCTGAACCAGTTTCTGGTGGCGCATACCAACAAGCGCGAGGATCGCTGGGGCGGATCCTACGAGGACCGGATGCGGCTGCCGGTCGAGGTCATGACCCGCGTGCGCGAGGCGGTAGGCCCCGATTTTATCGTGATTTACCGGTTGAGCATGATCGATCTGATCCCCGATGGATCGACCTGGGAAGAGGTCGTGCAGCTGGCTCGCGCTATCGAGGGCGCGGGCGCGACCATCCTGAATACCGGGATCGGCTGGCACGAGGCGCGGATCCCGACGATTGCGACCAGCGTACCGCGACGGGCCTTTACCTGGGTGACGAAAAAGCTGATGGGCGAGGTCGGGATCCCGATCATCACGTCAAACCGGATCAACATGCCCGATGTGGCCGAGGGTGTTCTGGCCGATGGCTGCGCCGACATGGTGTCGATGGCGCGACCGTTTTTGGCGGATGCGGATTTCGTGGCCAAGGCGGCGGCGGGCAAGGCGGAGCAGATCGCGCCCTGTATTGCCTGCAATCAGGCCTGTCTGGATCATACATTCTCGGGCAAGATCTCGTCCTGCCTGGTCAATCCGCGGGCCTGTCACGAGACCGAGCTGGTGATCGAACCGGCGAACACGGTTAAATCCGTGGCGGTTGTGGGTGCCGGGCCTGCGGGTCTTTCAGCGGCGATCACGGCGGCCGAGCGCGGGCACGATGTGACGCTGTTCGACCGGGCGGAGGAGATCGGCGGGCAGCTGAACCTCGCCAAGCAGGTGCCCGGCAAGGAGGAGTTCTGGGGGCTCGTCGACTGGTATCGCGCGCGTGTTGCCGAGGCGGGCGTTGCGCTGAATCTGGGGCAGGAGGTCCGTGCGGAGGATCTGGACGGGTATGACGAGGTGATTATCGCGACCGGCGTTCTGCCGCGCGATCCGCAGATCGACGGGCAGGATCATCCCAATGTTGCCAGTTATATAGAGATCCTGCGCGGTCGGCAGGCAGGTGAGCGCGTGGCCGTCGTCGGGGCGGGGGGAATCGGCTTTGATGTGGCAGATGCCCTTGTCACCGAGGACAGTCCGACCGAAGATCTAGATGCGTGGCTCGAGGAGTGGGGTGTGGGCGATCCTGAGGCGGTGCGCGGGGGTTTGAGGCCGGAAGGGCCGCAGCCCGATCCGGCTGCCCGGCAGGTAACGCTTTTGCAACGCAAGTCCGAGAAACTGGGCCGCAGGCTTGGCAAGACGACGGGGTGGATCCACCGCGCCGGATTGAAAATGAAGAATGTAGAGATGATCGGGGGGGTCACCTATGAGAAAATCGACGATGCGGGGCTGCATGTCTCGTTCGGGGAGGCGCGCGAACGGCCGCAGGTCATCGCCGCTGACACAATTGTGCTCTGCGCCGGTCAGGTGCCTGAGCGAAGCCTTGCCGATGCTCTGGAGGCGGCCGGCCGATCCGTTCACGTCATCGGAGGGGCCGATGTGGCTGCAGAACTTGACGCAAAACGCGCGATTGACCAGGGAACGCGCCTCGCCGCCGCGCTTTAACGCGTTTCGGTTTCGGCAACGATCTGTGCTTGAAACCGCTTTCTTGTCCCGGGTTGTTCTCAATCCTGCCCGATTTCAAAGCGATACCCCGCGATGACAGAAGGTGCGAAGGAGAGCGGGATGGATCGCCTGACCGAAATGGAAGCGTTTGCCACGGTCGTAGATCAGGGCGGGTTCACGGATGCCGCAAAGAAGATGGGGATTTCCAAATCCGCCGTCTCCAAACATGTGTCGTCGCTGGAGGCGCGTTTAGGTGCGCGCCTGCTGAACCGCACGACGCGCCGCGTCAGCCCCACCGAGATCGGTCTGGCCTATTACGACCGCGCGCGCCGCGTTCTGAACGATGCGGGCGAGGCCGATGCGCTGGTCACGTCGATGCAATCGGCGCCGTCGGGGCTTTTGCGGATTTCGGTCGCGACCGATTTCGGGGTCAACCATCTGAGCCCGGTCCTGGGATCCTTCCTGACGGAGTTTCCGGACATCACGGTCAACATGGTGCTGAACAACCGCTATGTGGAGCTGATTTCGGAAGGTTTCGACATGGCGATCCGGATCGGGGAGCTTGAGGATTCGACGCTGCGCGCGCGCAAGCTGACCGAGACGAGCAAGCGGATGATCGCCTCGCCTGAATATTTCGAGCGTTATGGCCGCCCGGAAAAGATCGACGATCTGAACGATCACAAGCTGCTGCATTATTCGAATCAGTCGAATGGCGCGGTCTGGAAGCTGACGGCTCCGTCCGGGGAAAAGCGGCAGGTGCGCACGGCGGGCTGGCTGACGGTCAATGACGGGCAGTCGCTGCTGAATGCCGCGATTTCGGGGCTGGGCATCGCCTATCTTCCGTCGTTTCTTTATGCGGATGCGTTGGAGCAGGGCCTTGTCCAGGAAGCTATTCCCGAACTTCCGGGGGAAACGCAGGGAATCTATGCGGTCTATCCGCCGGGGCGCTTCACGCAGCCCAAGGTGCGGGCCTTCATCGATTTCCTGATCCACGCCTTTTCAGACAAGGGTCCCGACGTCTGGTGAGCGCGTTAACCTCTCGTTGAGGTTCGGGAGCTATGATCCCGGATGAGTATGAGAGGAGAGGCGTATGGAACGGATCACAAGCTGGTTTGTTGCGACGACCCTGCTGGGATGCATCGGGCGCCTTGCGGTCATTTTCAGCGCGGGCCTGGCCGGTTATGCGCTGACATCCGGCTTGGCGAGCCAGATTTTCCTGTTGGCGATGCTCTGCGCGCCGCTGGTGATGGCGACGTTTCTTCTGGCGCAATCCTGGCCGTCCCTGGCGAAGAGATCCGTTTGGGCCGGACTTTGGACGGCCGAGCGGTTTCACGGGCTAAGCGATCTTGTCCAGACCGACGGGGCGGATCGCGGCGTCGTTCTGTGTCTGGACCGGGCGCATTTGCGCCGGATCGGGATGCGGCATGGCCCGGCGGCCACGCTGCGCTGCGTCGATCTTGTGGAGGCGGCCGTTCTGGCGAAGGTCCGTCCGGGCGATGTCGTTGCGCGATTGAACGAAAGCGAGATCTGCCTGTGGCTGCGCAACGTGACCGACGATCAGGCGCTCACGATCGGAGCGCGGCTTTGCCGATTGGTGCCGGTGGCGTTGGACAGCGGACCGACGCTTTTGATCGCGCCTGTACCGGGGGCGGTGCTGTCCGATCCACCGGTCGAGGTGCGGCGCAGCATGCGGACCTGCGGGAAAGCGTCCTCAGAGGACGAGAGCCTTGTGACGGATCTGATGAGGACGGGCACGGACGGCTGATGGCGTCTCGGGCGCTGGCCACGGCTGGGATGCGGGTTCAGTGCAGCGATGCACGAGGTTGTTGAACGTCTTTCCGGGTCGATGGTCAGTTCGCCCTATCGCGGGCTAAGCGTCTTGGCGTGTCCGATCTTGCCTCGTGCTGCGGTCGTCCTGTCTTTCGAGGGAGCCGGCGGGCGTCACTCGGTCGAGATCAGGATGGCCTCGACCCGGCGATTCGCGGTGCGGCCCGTTTCGGTCAGGTTGCTCGCGATCGGAGAGAGATAGCCGATCCCCTCTGCCTCGAGCCGGGCGGCGGCGATGCCGTAGGCTTCGATCAGCCGGGTCCGAACGACCTGCGCGCGGCGGCGGGAGAGAGCGACATTGGCCTCCAGCGCTCCGTCGGCATCGGTATGGCCGACAAGCGCGATGCGGCGGGCGGGATTGTCGGACAGGTAGGCCGCCAGATCCTCGAGAGAGGCGTAGGAGCCGCCGCTGAGGTTGGCCGCTCCGGTGGCGAAGTCGAGATCGGCGAGAATGGCACGCCCGATCCCGTTCAGATCTGCCACGATATCTCCGGTGGTTGCTTGAAGGAGGCGTTGGCCCGCGGGGGTCTCGGCGCCTGACCGGGCCTCTGGCGTAGGCCGAACAGGCGCGGCCCGAGGCGCCTCGGGGGCCGGGGCCGTGCCGCCGACCTGGATGAGCTGGATATAGCCCGCGCCGCCCGTACGGCTGATGAAGAGGCTGAGCGCGGCCTCGTCCTTGCGGGCACTGAGCACCTGAAAATCGCCCAGATCCACCAGCATTTGCGGGGCGGGCAGAACCTCGGTGCCGAAGCGAAAATCGAAGCCGCCGCAGCTTTGGGTGTCGCAGTCGAGCGGGATCTCCCAGCCGTCGTCACGGAGCTGGATCCGAAGGGGCGCGGCGATCTGCTGGGTCGTCAGGCCGGTGCCGGGGATGCGCCAGATCTGCCGCGTGACGGTGCCGTCGCGGCGGTCGGCCGGAACCTCCTCGCCGGTCCAGGGGGCGATGGGCAGGGCATAGCTGCCCGCTGCGGCCCTCTCGTTGAAGGTGAGGACGGCGTTGGCGGGCAGATCGACCGTTTGCGCGAGAGCCGGACCGGACAGGACCGCGCAAAGAACAGCCGCCGCGCGGGCCGTCATCTGGCCTGCGCGTGATAGGCGGCGTTGGGGCGCATATCGGTCGCGGAGGCGACGCGGTTCGTCATGTTGAAAAAGCCTGCGATCGAGGCGATGTCGAAGATGTCGCGGTCGGTGAAGCCGTGATCGCGGAGGGCCTGGCGGTCGGCTTCTTCGATGCGGTGGCTTTCGAGCGTCATCTTTTCGGCGAAGGCGAGCATTGCACGCTGGCGATCATCGAGCGGCGCGGTGCGCCAGTTCATCACGAGATGCTCGCCAAGCTGCGGATCGCCCGAAAGCTGGCGGACGGCGGCGCCATGGGCGGTCAGGCAGTAGAAGCATTTGTTCACGGAGGAGACGGCGACGGCGATCATCTCGCGCTCGAGCTTGGTGAGGTTCGAGTCGCCGAGCATCAGATCGTTATACATCGCGGTGAAGGCGTCGAGCTTGGCGATGTCGAAGGCGTAGGCGCGCAGGACATTCGGCACCATGCCCAGCTTTTCCTCGCAGATATCGAAGTATTTCTGCGTCCCCTCGGGGAGCGGATCGACCTGCGGCAGGTCGAGGGCGGTGGGGCTGTCGGTCATGGGGCCTCCGGATGGATGCGGTAATGGTAGCCGCCGATCGCGGCCATGCCCAGCCTGCGATAGAGCCCATTCGCCGCGATATTGTCCTGGGTTGTGATGAGCGTCATGTGGCGCGCGCCGTGGCGCGCGGCCCAGCGGGCGGCGGCCTGCATCATATGGCGGGCGAGGCCGCGGCGGCGGTGGCGGGCGAGCGTTTCGACGGCGTGGACCATGGCGAAAGGACCGGCGAGGGCGACGAAGGCGGCGCCTGCGGGCTGGTCGTCCGTGCGGCCGAGGATCGCCGTCTTGGGGTCCGGGGCGCGGGCCATGACGGCAAGACGGGCGGCGCCGATGCCGCCCTCGTTCCAGATCTCTTTCATGATCTCGAGCGGCGGCCAGACCTCGAAACAGGTGACGGGCGGCGGATCGGCGGCGAGCATCTCGATCGGGGCGGCATAGGCGTGGACGGCGTCCTTGATCCGGTAGCCGCGCCTCTTGAGGGCCTGGTCGAGCCGGGCTTCGCCGTCGCGGATCATGAAGAGCGGGATCTGATTGAGGGCACGCATCGCCGTTTCGGCCTGCGGGATGTCGGCGTCGGTGATGGGATCTTCGGCGGTGGCGGAGGAGACGCGTCCGCCTGCGCCGCGGCCCTCGCGGATCGTCCAGGGGCCGTGGCGCGCTTTCGAGGCGGGTTGCCAGGTTGTGTCGATGATCCGGTAGATATCGCCGATCGCGGGGTCGGTCATTGGGGGAAGAGCTGATTCAACTCGACCATCGCCGCATCGAGGCGAGCCTTGTCGGTGCCTCGGATGACGACATTTGCGCCGTAGGCTCCATCCTTTTGGTAGGGGTAGGAGCCGAAGGTGAGATCGCCGTATGTCTCGGACAGGGTTCTGAGCGGCCCCGCGATATCGCCTTCGCCCCGCTGGATGCGGAGCGTCTGCGACAGGAGCGGCGCGCCCCCGGTGAGTGTCGGCAGGATCGAGGCGACCATGGCTTCGAAGATCGTGGGCACGCCGGCCATGACATAGACGTTCTTGAGCATGAAGCCGGGCGCGGCGGAGATCGGGTTGTCGATCAGCGTCGCGCCGTCGGGGATGCGGGCCATCCTAAGCCGCGCCTCGTTCAGATCGGTTCCGGCGCGGTCGTAATGGGCCTGAAGGATGGCGCGGGCATCGTCCCGGATGTCGATGGGCGTGTCCAAGGCGCGGGCCACGCAATCGGCGGTGATATCGTCATGGGTCGGGCCGATCCCGCCCGAGGTGAAGACGTGGTCGAATTTCGTAGAGAGATCACGGACAGCGAGGATGATCGCCGACTCGTCGTCCGAGACGACGCGGACTTCCTTCAGATCGATGCCGTGGGTCGTTAGCCGCCCGGCGAGGTGGTGCATGTTGGCGTCGCGGGTGCGGCCCGAGAGGATCTCGTCCCCGATGACGAGCATGGCGGCTGTGGGATTGGGCATCGGTTTTCTCCTGTCTTGAGATGGGTATAGGAGGGGGCATGAGATTTGACACCCCTTTGATCCCGGCGCGGCTGATCCGGCGCTATAATCGGTTCCTGTCGGAGACCGAGCTTGAGAGCGGCGAGGTCGTGACGGCGCATTGCCCCAATCCCGGCTCGATGATGGGGCTGAAAGACCCCGGGCTGCGGATCTGGCTGGAGCCGAACGACGATCCCAAGAAGAAGCTGAATTACGGGTGGCGGCTGGTCGAGCTCGAGGACGGGCATTGGTCGGGGATCGATACCGGCGTGCCGAACCGGGTCGTCGGCGAGGCCTTGCGGGCGCGGGCCATTCCGGAACTGGCCGCCTATGGCGGGGTGCGGGCGGAAGTGAAGTACGGCGAGCGGAGCCGCGTCGACTTCCTGCTGACCGAGCCGGGCCTGCCCGACGCCTATGTCGAGGTAAAGAACGTCCATCTGCGGCGCGAGGATGACTGGGCGGAGTTTCCCGACAGCGTGACGACGCGGGGCGCGAAGCATCTGGCTGAGCTTTCCAAGATGGTCGAGGCGGGGCACCGGGCGGTGATGCTGTACCTGGTCCAGCGGACCGATTGCGCGCGGCTGAAGATGGCCGCGGATCTTGATCCGGGCTATGCCGCCGCTTATGACGCAGCGCAGCATGCGGGGGTCGAAATGCTGTGCTATGGCACGGTGATCGATCGCGAGAGTGTGACTCTGGGGGCGAAATTGCCGGTTGCTGCGACGCCGCGAACCTAGAAGATCAGCGAAAAAGGGCCTATTTGTGGATAACGAGCCAGACAAGGAGTGGACCTTGGACGAGCACAAGACCCGCCTGACGAAGGATGGGATACGCATCTACGAACCGGCGGATTTTGCCGGAATGCACAAGGCTGGGCAGCTTGCGGCAGAGATCCTTGATGCCGTGGCGCCTTTGGTCGGGCCCGGTCAGACAACGGCCGCTTTGGACGCGTTCATCACCGATGCGGTGAAGCAGGCGGGCGCGACCTCGGCTACGATCGGCTACAAAGGCTATCAGCATGCGAGCTGCATCAGCGTCAATCACGTGGTCTGCCACGGGATCCCCGGCGGTAAGGTTCTGAAAGACGGGGATATTCTGAATATCGACGTCACGGTGATCGTGGATGGCTGGTATGGGGATACGTCGCGGATGTATGTCGCCGGGTCGATCAGCCGCAAGGCGGAACGGCTGGTTCAGGTGACCCATGACGCGTTGATGCTGGGGATCGAAGCGGCGAGGCCGGGCAATACGTTTGGCGATATCGGCCATGCGATTCAAAGCTATGTGGAGCGCCAGCGCATGTCGGTGGTGCGCGATTTCTGCGGGCATGGGCTGGGCCGGGTGTTTCATGCGCCGCCCAATGTGCTGCATTACGGGCGTGCGGGAACCGGGGCGCTGCTGGAAGAGGGGATGTTCTTTACCATCGAGCCGATGGTGAATCTTGGACGGCCTGAAACCAAGGTTCTGGCCGATGACTGGACGGCGGTGACGCGGGACAAGTCGCTGTCGGCGCAGTTCGAGCATTCGGTCGGGGTCACGGCGCAGGGGGCCGAGATCTTTACGCTATCTCCGGCGGGGACCTTTCATCCGACCTGGAGCTGATGGGGTTTGCTCATGCGACTGACTTGCAATTAGGTCAGATATGCTTACCTTTATATGCGCCTTACCAAGAAGAAAGGGAGGCTGACCCATGAAATTTCCCCTGAAATCCTCTGTGCTTGCGTTAATCGGTCTAGCCGGTGCGGCCGTGGCCGAACCGGAAGTGACGCTACGCTTTCAGCATTTCGTCTCGCCGCTGTCGGCGAACCCGACCTATTTCATGCAGCCCTGGGCCGATGCCATCGAAGAGCAATCAGGTGGGCGCATCGAGGTGGAGCTTTATCCGTTCATGCAGCTGGGCGGGAAGGCTCCGAGCCAGTACGATTTGATCCGCGACGGCGCGATCGATGGCGGCTGGGTGATCCCGGGCTATCAGCCGGGGCGGTTCCCCGAGGCCGAGGCGCTTGAGTTGCCGTTCATGACGACAAAAAGCGGCGAGGAGGCGAGTCGGGCGGCCTGGATCTTTACCGAGGATCATCTGATGGACGATTTTGCGGATGTGCATCTGATCGCCGCCCACATGCATGGGCCGGGGATCGTTCACAAGCGCGGGGCGGGTCTGGGCACGGTCGAGGATTTCGACGGGCTGCGGCTGCGCGGGCCATCGCGTCCGGCGACGATGCTGCTTGAAGAGGTCGGCGCGGAGCCTATCGGGATGCCGGTGCCCGCCTTTCCCGAAGCGCTGTCGAAAGGCGTGCTGGATGGCGGCGTGATCACCTGGGAGATGTCGCCGTCGCTGAAACTGGACGAGCTGACGGACAGCCATACGGATGTGGCCGGGGACCGGGCCTTTTATAATCTGTATTTCATCTGGGCGATGAATCGGGATGTCTATGACGGGCTGCCCGAGGATCTGCGCGCGGTGATCGACGCCAATTCGGGGCTGACCGCGAGTGCGATGGCCGGGCGGGCCCATGATACGGGCGACAGCGAAGGGCGCGACGCGATGGCGGCGGCTGGCAACGAGATCGCGGAGCTGAGCGAGGACGAGACCGCGCGGCTGCGCGAGATCGGGGACCGGGTGCGCACGCGCTGGATCGAAGAGGTGACGGCGCGCGGTCTGGATGGTGCGGCCTTGGTGCAGAGCGCGATGGAAGCCGTGGAGGCCGGGCGCGACGACCCGTCGTAGCGAGGGCGGCCCAGGCGGCGCCAGTGCATATTTATGACAAGATGAAGGGGGAGGGGCTAGTCCTCTCCCCTTTGTCTGTCGAGGTGACGCCAAAGGCAGGTGAGGACCGTGGCCCCTGCCAGCGGAGAGGCCGCATCCGAGATCAGGACCGGGGCCGCAAGGGGCTGCGGTTTGGGGAGCGGGACCGTTTGGGGGCGCTCGGGGATGTAGGTTGCGTCGGTCATGGTGCGGAGCCTAAGCCAGGTCGGCGGATTTTTCGAGGAATGTGATCCAGGTGGTGCCGAAGCGGCGCTCGTCTGCCGGAGTGAAGCCTTTAGGGGCGGGGTGGGCGCGGTCGTCTTCCCAGACGATGAGGGCGCCCGGTGCGATCTGCGGGGCTGCGGCTGAGAGGGCCTTTTCTCCGAGATCCGTGCCGTAGGGCGGATCGAGGAAGACGAGGTCGAAGCTGTGGTCTGCCATGAGCGGACGGGTGGCGTCGGTTTTGATCAGGCGGGTGTCCTCCGCGCGGCCTGCTTTGGCGATGTTGGCTTCGATCAACCGCTGGGCGGGGCGGTTCTTCTCAACGAAGGTGACATGGGCGGCGCCACGCGAGAGGGCTTCAAGGCCGAGCGCTCCGGTGCCGGCGAAGAGGTCGAGGACCTGCGTGTCCGGCGCGGGGAGGCCGCGCGTGCGCAGGATGTTGAAGAGGCTTTCGCGGATCCGGTCGGTGGTCGGGCGCAGATGAGCGGCGGGATCGCCTTTGCCGACGGGGGTCAGGCGCAGGCCCTTGTGACGTCCGGCGACGATTCTCACGCGGCGAGGAGGGTCTTTAGCTCGGTCCCGTCGGTGAGGGCGGCGCGGTCGGGGGTGCGGCCTGCCTCGATCAGGCGCTTGCCGATCATGTAGGCGCGCGGGTCGTTCATGGCATCGACGGCGAGGAGCTGACCCTGGCCGAAATACCAGTGCGAGACGGCACCGGGCTTGTCGCCGGGGCGGACGAGGACCTCGTCGTAGCCGGTATTGAGGCCCGCGATCTGGAGCTTGATGTCGTATTGGTCGGACCAGAACCACGGCTTGGGCTGATAAGGCGTGTCCGCGCCCAGCATGTTGGCGGCGACCGCCTCGGCCTGGTCGATAGCGTTCTGGACGCTTTCGATGCGCATGCGCTGGCCGCGGAACATCAGCGCGGCGCAGTCGCCTGCGGCCCAGATAGAAGGATCGGATGTGCGGCCCATCTCGTCGGTGGCGATGCCATGGTCGATGGCGAGGTTCGCGCTTTCGGCGAGCTCGGTATTGGGGCGGATGCCGATACCGACGATGCAGCTGTCGATGTCGAGCTCGGTGCCGTCCGAAAGGACCGCCCGGGCGGCGTATTGATCGCCGCTGAGGGCCGTGAGGCCGCAGTTTTCCTTGATCGTGACACCGTGCTTTTGGTGGAGCGCGCGAAAGTAGTCCGAGGTCTCGCGCGCGGCGACGCGTTGCAGGATGCGGGGGGCCTGTTCGACGAGTGTGACGTCGAGACCCTTCTTGGCGGCGACGGCGGCGGCCTCGAGGCCGATATAGCCGCCCCCGACGACGAGGGTCTTGCCGCCTTTTTCCAAGTAGGGCGCCATGCCGTCGGCGCAGCCGAGGGTGCGGATGGTCAGAACGCCCCAGAGATTGCCCGCGACACGTTCGGGCAAAGCGATCGGGCGGGCGCCGGTCGTCAGCGCGAGGTGATCGTAGGTGAGGACCTCTTTCGTCTCGAGCGTGACGGTGCGGGTGACGGGATCGACGGCGACAGCGGTCGTGTCGGTGCGCA
This sequence comes from uncultured Paracoccaceae bacterium, assembly GCA_947503775.1. Taxonomy (GTDB): domain Bacteria; phylum Pseudomonadota; class Alphaproteobacteria; order Rhodobacterales; family Rhodobacteraceae; genus Aestuariibius. The sequence goes on from CANNFE010000002.1 coordinate 559,946, forward strand.
GGGTGATGTCGTTGTCGGCGTACCAGCTTTGGGGGCGCAGGTAGAGGCGCTGCTCCTCCATCTCGCCTAGCAGATAGGCCTTGGAGAGGGGCGGGCGCTGATAGGGCGGGGCGGTTTCCTGGCCGATCAGGGTGATCGCACCGTCGAAATTCAGGGCCCGCAGGCGGGCGGCGAGGGCGGCGCCGGCCTGTCCGGCTCCGATGATAACGATGTGGCGCATGCCCAAGCCTCCGAAGGAGTGAAGCGGCTGGCGCGCCGCTGATGCGCAACCTATACCGGCCTCACCTGAACGCCAACCAGTCAAGAAGGATGCCGCCCATGCCATTGTCCGTTGGAGCTACGCTGCCCGAAGCCGACCTGATCCGGATCGGAGAGGACGGGCCCGAAACCGTGTCCGTGTCGTCCCTGACCAAAGGCAAGAAGGTCGCGCTGTTCGCGGTGCCGGGCGCCTATACGCCGACCTGCCATTCGGCGCATCTGCCAAGCTTTATGCGGGTCTTTGACCGGCTGAAGGAAAAGGGTGTGGACGACGTCATCTGCGTTGCCGTCAACGACCCGTTCGTCATGCGCGCCTGGGGCGAGGAGACGGGTGCGACGCGGGCCGGAATCCATATGCTGTCGGATGCGTCTTCGCAGTTTGCCGAAGGGATGGGCATGGCGTTCGATGCTCCGCCCGCCGGTCTGATCAAGCGCTCACAGCGTTATGCGCTTTATGCCGATGATGGCGTGATCAAAGTGCTGAACGCCGAGGAGAGCCCCGGCGAATGCGATGTGTCTGGCGGCGAGGCACTGCTGGATCAGATCTAAGATCAGTCCTCGACCAGTTCGATTTTGTCGGCGGTGAGCATATTGCCCTCGTGCAGGATCGTGCGGGTCGGGAACGGTATATTGATGCCCGCCTCGTCGAGCGCCTCTTTCACGGCGCGTTTCATGTCGGCCTGATACTGGAAATAGACCCCGGCATCGCACCAGACGCGGACGAGGAAATCGACGGAACTGGCGCCAAGCTGGTTGACCTGGATGAAGGGTTCGGGATCGTTGTGCGAGCGGTCGTCAGCCATGATCGTGTCGAGGATCACCTGCTGCGCCTTCGCGAGGTTCACGCCATAGCCGACGCCGAAGGTCCATTCGGCGCGGCGGGTGGGGTAGGTCGAATAGTTGGTGATCGTGTTCGCCCAGACCTCGGAATTGGGGATCATGATCTGAACGTTGCCGATATTGGCGAGCTCCAGATAGTTGAGGGTCAGGCTTTGCACCGTCCCCATCTTGCCGTTGACCTCAACGAAATCGCCGATCTTCACGGGGCGAAAGAGGATCAGCATCACGCCTGCCGCCACGTTCGAGAGTGTGCCTTGCAGGGCCAGACCAATAGCGAGGCCTGCCGCACCGACGAGGGCGACCATCGAGGTCGTTTGCACGCCGAACGTGTTGAGCACGAAGATGAAGGTGAAAGCGAGGATCGCATAGCGCGCGATATTCGACAGGAAGGCGAAGAGCGTCTTGTCGAAGCGCTGGTGCCGGTCCGAGAGGCGTTTGATCCGGCGAGAGATGGCGCCCGCGATCCAGAAGCCCGCGATCAGGATCGCGATAGCGGCGAGCAGGTTGCCGAAGATCTCGGTCAGGAAATCGAGGGTGAGGATGTCGCCGATTGTCTGGCCTTGCCAGATTTCGGTATTGAGAACTTGTTCCAAGGGGTTACTGCGCGAATGCGTCCATTTTCTTGGCGAGCTTTACGTCCAGCTCGCTGAGGCCATCCGCGTCATGGGTGGTCAAGGTGACCTCGACCGTCTTGTAGACATTCGACCATTCGGGATGGTGGTTGAGTTTCTCGGCCCAGATGGCCGATTGCGTCATGAACCCAAAGGCTTGCACGAAGTTCCCGAATGTAAAAGTTTTATGTATCGCGTCGCGATCCTGCACCTCGCTCCAGCCGGTCTGGGTGAGGGCGCTGAGCGCCTCGGCGCGGGCCTCGGGGCTGAGTTTTTCGGTCATTGCTGTTCCTCCTGCTGGACTTTGCGGAACGGGCCGTAGGCGGTCAGAACCTCGATTTCCTCTTCGGTCGCGGCGCGCTCGGCCTGCAGATAGCGGGCGACTGCATCGGTAAAGCCCTCTTCGCGGAACCAGTGGAGCGAGTGAGTCTGCACCGGCAGATAGCCGCGGGCGAGTTTGTGGGCGCCCTGCGCGCCGGCTTCGACGCGGGAGAGCCCGTGTTCGATCGCATAGTCGATGGCGCGGTAATAGCACAGCTCGAAATGGAGGCAGGCGTGATCCTCGGTGCAGCCCCAGTAGCGGCCATAGAGCGTGTCGCGCCCGATGAAGTTGAGAGCGCCCGCGATATAGCGTCCGTCCCGTTCGGCGAGGACCAATAGCATGTCGTCCCGGAGGTGCTGCTGCGCTTCGTCAAAGAAGGCGCGGGTCAGGTAGGGTGTGCCCCATTTGCGCGCGCCGGTGTCCTGGTAGAAATGCCAGAAGGCGTCCCAGTGATGGGGTTCAATCTGATCGTCCGTCAGCATGTGGATTTGGCCGCCGAAGGCGTTTGCGGTGGCACGCTCCTTGCGGATGTTCTTGCGTTTGCGCGAGGAGAGGCCGGCGAGGAAGGCGTCGAAGCTGTCATAGCCCTCGTTCAGCCAATGAAACTGCTGGGTGGTGCGTTTGAGAAGGCCGATGCGCTCGCCCTGATCGGCCTCGGCTTCGGTGCAGAAAGTGATGTGGAGCGAGGAAAGATCGTTCTCCGAGGCAAGCTGAACGGCGCCTTGGGTGAGCGCGGCCATGCCGGTGGTCTCGTGCCCCGGCTTGGTCAGGAAACGGCGGCCCGTGGCGGGGGTGAAGGGGACAGCGAGCTGAAGCTTGGGATAGTAGCGGCCGCCATAGCTTTCATAGGCGTGAGCCCAGTTGTGGTCGAAGATGTATTCGCCCTGGCTGTGGCCCTTGGCGTAGAGGGGGGCGGTTGCGAAAACCTGACCGGATTTGGCGACCAGATGGCGCGGCTGCCAGCCGGTGCCGGGGCCGACCGAGCCGCTGACCTCCAGCGCGCGCAGGAAGCGGTGGGTGGTGAAGGGATCGATGGGGCGGCCTGTCGCGGCCTCGGGGCAGGCGCAGGCATCCCAGTCGCTCGGCGCGATTTGGGAGAGGTCGGTGAGGACGTTGATCTCGATATGGTCGGTGGTCATGGATGCCCCTTGCGCGTTTGCACTTGGGGCCGGGGGCGCATGGGTCAAGGTGTCGGATCGTAGCCTTCGAAGGTGACGGTATCGGCGATCTTGCGGGCCTCGGCCTCTTCTTGGGGCGAGCGGACGGTCCAGCAGAGGATCTTGGCGCCCCGGTCCTTGAGGCGGGCGACGTGGGGATTGGTCAGATCGGTGTGCTGGTGGCTGATGAAGCTGGCGCCGGTCGTGTCGTAATCGGGAATCTCGCCGAGGCGGTCGCGGATCGTGGCGGGGATGTGCGGCCAGTCGGCCTCGGGGAAGGCGCAGGTTATCAGACCGCGCGGGATATCGGGGGCAAGGTCCTTGAGCGCGCGGACGGAATGGGGGTTGAAGGACATGACGGCGGCGGGGCCGTCATAGCCCTCTAGCGCGTGGGCGACGGCCTGTTCGAGCCGCCCGATATTGGAGCCCATGACGCCGTCCTGATCCTTGAGCTCGATAAGGACGGGGATGCGGCCGGCGATGAGGCTCAGGATATCTTCGAGCGGCTGGATCGTGTCGGCGGAGCCGTTGAGCGGGATCTGCGCCAGCGTCGTGCTGGGGCGTCCGCGAACCGCTCCGGAGGCATCGGTGAGCCGGGCGAGGCTGTAGTCGTGAAAGACCATCGCCTTCCAGTCCGAGGAGAGCTGGACGTCGATCTCGATGCCGATGCCCTTCCCCAGGGCGGCCTGAACGGCGCTTGGGGAGTTTTCGATCCGGCCCGCGCTGCGGTCGTGCAGGGCGCGATGGGCGAGCGGGCCGGAGGTGAACGCCTCGGGGAGGAGGATCATTTGATCTGGAAGATCCCCTCGATCTCGACCGCGACGCCCAGGGGAAGCGAGGCAGCTGAGACGGCGGCGCGGGCGTGTCGGCCCGCATCGCCAAGCGCATCGACGAGGAAGTCGGACGCGCCGTTGATGACCTTGGGCTGGTCGGTGAAGTCGGGAGTGGAGTTGACGAAGCCGGTCAGCTTGACGACGCGGACGAGCCTATCGAGATCGCCGTCACAGGCCATCTTGACCTGGGTCAGAAGCGCGATCGCGCAAGCCTTTGCGGCGTTCGACCCGCCCTCGAGATTGACGTTGTCGCCAAGCTTGCCGGTGATCAGGCCGTCATCGGTCTGACTGATCTGTCCGGAGACATAGACCATGTCGCCGACAACGACATGGGGCAGGTAGTTTCCGGCTGCCTTGGGGCCTGACCCTACATCGGGAAGAGTGACGCCGAGTTCGGCGAGGCGGGTTTCGATCTGTCTGGTCATGAGGAGCCTCCGTTGATGTGCGGCGACGCTAGACCGGTTTCAGCTCTCGCGGAAGGCCTTGGCGAAATAGTCGCTGAGCGGTTTGACGAGATAGGCCATGGGCGAGCGGTCATCGGTGCGAATGAAGCTTTCGACGGGCATGCCGGGGATCAGTGTCATGTCCGATGGCAGCTTGGCGATTTCACCTTCGGCCAGCACGATCTCGGCGCGGTAATAGGTGAGCTGCGAGCGGTCGTCTTCGAAGGCATCGGCAGAGACCAGCATGACCTCACCGCTTAATTCGGGCGTGCGGCGCTGGTCGAAGGCGGAAAAGCGCAGGACGACGTCCTGGCCGACGAAGACCTGATCGATGTGGTTCGGTTCGATCTGGGCTGCGATCACGAGCGGGCGGTCCTGCGGGATGACGTAAAGAAGCGGATCGGCGGGCCGGATCACCGAGCGGCGGGCGAAGACCTGCAGGCCGTAGACGATCCCGGCGACAGGGGCGCGGATGTCGAGGCGGGACAGCTGCTCGCGCAAGGAACGCCGACGCTCGAGCAGCTCGAGCTCGGACGTTTGTAGATCGCGCAGGGTCGTGATCGCCTCTTCCCGGCGGGCGGTGCCGAGCTTGAGGATCTCGATATCGATCTCGGTCACGCGGCCTTCGGCCTGGGCCTTGGACGCGGCCAGCTCTCCGGCGCGGCCTGACAGGCTGGCCTGTTCGCGTTGCAGCGACAGCACGCGGCTGGCCTGGGCGAGGCCGCGATTGAGCAGATCCTGCTGGTCGGTCAGCTCTTCCTGGATATAGCCAAGCTGGGAGGTTAGAGCGATCTGCTGCGCCTCGATGCCGGTGATCTGATCGGCGATCTGGTCGCGGCGTTTGCCCAACTGCTCGGTCTCTTTGCGGATGGAGGCGCGGCGCGCCTCGAAGAGGCGTTCCTGGCCTTCCATAAGCTCGTGGGCCTGATCGCCACCTTCGGAGAGGAGCGGATCGAACGCGATCTCGGTCGCGTCGTCGCGTTCGGCCTGAAGGCGGCCGCGGCGGGCCATAATCTCGAACAGTTGATTCTCGACGATGGAGAGCTCGGAGCTGAGAAGCGTGGGGTCGAGCTGGATCAGCAGATCGCCCTCTTCGACGCGGTCGCCTTCATCGACGGCGATCGATTGCACGACCCCGCCATCGGGGTGCTGGATAACCTGACGGTTCTGGTCGACCTCGATCTGGCCGGTGGCGATGATCGCGCCGGAAATCTGGGCCATGACGGACCATGTCCCGAAGCCGCCGACGAGGATCAGCAGCGAGACGAAGCCGATGATCAGGGGGCGAGAGGCGGACCAGGTCTTGTCGGGTTGCGGGCTCATGTGACCCCTCCTTTGCGGACGCCGGCAGCGGCGATGTCGCGGTGATTGGCGACCATTTCGCGCAGCACCTCTTCTTTCGGGCCGAAGGCTTTTCGTGCCCCGCCTTCTATCACGAGGAGCGTTTCGCATTCCTGAATCGCCGCCGGGCGGTGCGCCATGATGAGAACGCTGCGGCCCGAGGCCTTGGTCGCCTTGATCGCCGCGTTGAGCGCTTGCGATCCTTCATTGTCGAGGTTCGAATTGGGTTCGTCGAGAACGAGGATGACCGGATCGCCATACATCGCGCGGGCCAGGCCGATGCGCTGGATCTGGCCGCCCGAGAGGCGCCCGGAGGTCGCGCTCACGCGGGTGTCATAGCCTTCGGGCAGTTTGAGGATCATCTCGTGCGCGGCGGCGCGTTTGGCGGCCTCTACGACCATTTCGTCATCCGGTTCCAGCGACAGGCGCGCGATGTTTTCGGCGATGGTGCCGTCAAAAAGCTGAAGGCGCTGCGGCAGGTATCCGATATGGCGGCCTAGATTTTCAGGATCATATTGCTCGAGCGAGGCGCCATCGAGACGGATCTTGCCGCCGGCGGGTTTCCAGACGCCGGTGAGCGCGCGGGCGAGCGTGGATTTGCCCGCGCCGGACGTGCCGATCACGCCGATGGCCGTGCCCGGCTGGACGACGAAGGACAGCATGCGCAGCGAGGCTTGTTTTTCCCCTGGAGGGATGACGGTGAGCTGCTGCACCTCGAGAAGCGCCTTGGGTTTGGGCAGCGCGGTCTTGGGTTTGGTATGGGGGATGCCGCTGAGCAGTTCGGCGAGGCTTTCCCATCCCTTGGTGGCGCGCTGGACCACGGCCCATTGGCCGATCGCCAGCTCGACCGGGGCGAGCGCGCGGCCCATCATGATCGAGGCGGCGATCATCGCGCCTGCCGAAAAGGCGCCTTGCGTCGTCAGGACGAGATAGGCGCCAAGGCCGAGCATCGCCGATTGCAGGAACATGCGGAAGGATTTGGTCAGCGCGGTGAAGGTGCCCGAAACATCCACCGAATCGATGGTGGAGCTGAGGCTTTTGTCGCGGGCGATGCGCCAGCGGCGGTAAGCGGCGTCGGTCATGCCCATGGAGCTGACCATCTCGGCCTCGTCGCGGAATTGCTGGCCAAGATTTTCGGTCTGGTGCACGGCGACATTCGCCTCGAGCACCGGCTTTTTCGTGGTGCTTTGGTTGATCAGCGTGATGATGATCAGGATGACGCCGCCGACAACGGCCAGAAGGCCGAGAAGCGGGTGGAAGATGAAGATGCCGAAGAGAAAGATCGGGGTCCAGGGGATGTCGAAGAAGGCCATCAGAACCGGAGAGGTCATGAGGCGCTGCACCGCTTCGAGATCGCGTTGGCCGGTATTGCGCCCTTCGGGCACGCCAAGTGACGCCTGCTGCATCGTCGCCGAAAAGACGCGCTGATCGAGGCGCGATTGGAACCGCGCGCCTGCGCGGGCCATGACGCGGCCCCGGACGTAGTCCATGATGCCCATCATGCCGTAAAGAAAGGCGACGAGGACGGTCAGCGCGATCAGCGTTTCAATCGAGCGCGAGCCAAGGACGCGGTCATAGACGTTGAGCATGTAGATCGGGCCGGTCAGCATCAGCAGATTCGCAAAGAAGCTGAAGATGCCCACGGCCCAATAGAGCTTGCGACTTTCCCGCAAGGCATCCCGGAGTTCCGCCTTGCCCGGTTGGCTAAGCTGCTTGTTCATTTCCGTCCTTGTCTCTTTCGATCCGCCGCTAGCTAATTTATTCATCCGCCCGAAGATAGATGCGGTGCGATTTGTGATATCCGAAAAGTGTTTACTCTTCTTAACTCGGTAGAATGTGGAATTGGTAAACATGCTTTGCTTAACGGCCCACGCGAAGACTGATTGAGACCTTAGGTTCGGCAATCATATGATAGAGGACGGGATGACGACACTCAAAAGCGGGCTGATTGCTGTGTTTGGGACGACTTTCGCTTATGCCGCAGGGGCAGGGCCGTTTGACGGCGTCTACAAGCAAAGCGCGGAGGCAGATTGCGCGGCAATCGGCGAGGATGGCGGGGCGCTTCGGATCGAGAGCGGGGTGTTTACCGGGGTCGACAATTCGTGCCGCATGGAGCGTCCGGTATCGATCGTGGATATGGATGCGAAGATCTACGATATGATCTGCACGGGCGAGGGATCGGACTGGCAGGCCCGGGCCATCGTGATGCGCGCGGTCGATGGCGGGATCATCATGATGTGGGACGGGTATGCGTTCAAATACGAGGCCTGCCCGGCTGCGGTTCCGCCCGACGAGGCCGGAGGTGATGCCGCGCCGGAGCCTGCCCTTGTCATCGAGCCGCCCGAGGAGGACGCGGGTGGCTAGACGCTCTCAGTCCGGGGGTCAGTTCCCCCGGATCAGATCCTCGAGCATGTCGATCAGCACGCGCTCCACCTCGTCTTCGGCGGTACGGCTGGGCTGACGGCGGCTGCCGCCAAAGCCATCGCTTTCGGCACCGACGTAGGTCGAGCCGCCCTGCGACTGGGTCTGCGCGGGGGCGGTATAGACGGGTGCAACGGGACCTTGCATGGGAAGCGGGCGCGCGGGCAGATCGGCATGGACGCCGGTCATGGTCTCGCGCCAGATCTCGGCGGGAAGACCGCCGCCGGTGACGCCCGTCAAAGGCGTGTTGTCGTCATAGCCCATCCAGACGCCCGCGACATAATCGGCGGTGAAGCCGATGAACCAGGCATCGCGAGCGGCCTGCGTGGTGCCGGTTTTGCCCGCAGCCTCGCGGCCGGGCAGGCGCGCGCGCTGGCCGGTGCCTTCCTCGACGACCTTGTGCATCATCCAGACCAGCTGCTCGGCGGCGTCGCGCTGGATCACGCGCTCTCCGATCCCGCCGGAGCTGTTGTCCATCAGCGGTTCGCTTTCGCCCTGCAGGCGCAGCTGGACCAGACCGTAGGGCGTGACGGAGGAGCCACCGTTGAGGATGCCCGCATAGGCGCCCGTCATCTCGAGAAGGGTTGATTCGGAGGCGCCGAGGGCAAGGGCCGGTCCGAGCGCCAGATCGCTTTCGATGCCGAACATGCTGGCGACGGTGCGGGTCGTCTCGCGGCCGACCTGTTCTGAGAGCCGCACGGCAGGGATATTGAGGCTGTCCTTCAGAGCATGGGTTAGCGTGACACGGCCGCGGAATGTGCGGTCGTAGTTCTGCGGGGTCCACGGGCCGGAGCCGGGGATGTTCAGCGTGAGGGGGGAATCGTCGAGGATGTCATCGGGGGACAGGCCAAGATCGAGCGCGGCGGCATAGATGAAGGGTTTGAACGCAGAGCCCGGCTGGCGGTTGGCCTGCGTGGCACGGTTGAAGGCGCCTGAGACGGTCGTGTCGCGCCCGCCGACCATGGCCCGCACGGCGCCGTCGGCGCTCATCACGACGATGGCGGCCTGCGCTTCGGAGCCGGGTTTGAGCTTTTCCTCGAAGATGCGCTTCATCGCGTCTTCGGCGGATTTCTGCATGCCCTGATCGAGCGTCGTCTGGATGATGACGTCTTCGGTCGTGTCGCGCGTGAAGAATTCAGGCCCGCTTTCCATGACCCAGTCGGCAAAGTAGCCACCTGCGCGCCGTTCGGCCGCTTTGGAGAGGGCTGCGGGATTGGTCCGCGCCTCCTGAGCCTGTGCGTCGGTCAGGTAACCCTGATCGTTCATCAGGCCGATCACGATGCTGGCCCGGTCGCGGGAGCGTTCAAGGTTGTTCGTAGGTGCGAAGGTTGTCGGCGCCTTCAGGAGCCCCGCGAGCATCGCAGCCTCGGCGGCGCCAACTTCGGAGGCGGACTTGCCGAAATAGCGCTGGGCGGCTGCTTCGAACCCGCGTGTGCCCGCACCGAGATAGGCGCGGTTGAGATAGATCGTGAGGACCTCGTTCTTGGTATAGCGGACCTCCATCGCCATCGCGTAGACGGCTTCCTTCGCCTTGCGCCAGAGCGTCGTGCGGCGGCAATCGGCCTCGTAGGCGGCTTCGCTTTCCCAGGCGGCGGGATCGTAGGGATCGCCGAGGCAGAGCAGCTTTGCCGTCTGCTGGGTGATGGTGGAGCCGCCATTGCCCGAGAGCGGTCCGCGTCCGGCGCGCAGGTTGATCTTGATCGCCGAGGCAATGCCGCGGGGGTCGATGCCGGGATGCAGGTAGAAGCGCTTGTCCTCGGTCGCGATGACCGCGTGTTTGAGATGCGGAGAGACGCTTTCGGCGGTGACGATGCCGCCGAACTGATCGCCGCGCCAGGCGAAGACGTCGCCTTCGCGGTCCATCAGCGTGACAGATCCGCGTGCGCGTCCGTCGACAAGGGCCGTCGCCTCGGGAAGGGTTGTCGCGTAGTAGCCGACGGCGAGCGCAACGAAGAGGGAGATGATCGCGCCGCCGCGCCAGATCAGGCCCCAGATGATCCGCAGGACGAACCGCAGCAGATCGCCGAAGGCGCCGCCGATGCGGGCCAGGATCCCCTCGCGCCTGGGCGCGGGTTTGCGGCGCGGCGCGCTCTTGCGCTTTGTCTGGGCCTTCGCAGGTTTCTTCGTCTTGGACGGCGGCGTCCGTTTGTCCGCCACAAGAGGCGCCCGTGTCTTGCCGTTTCGCGTCATGCTCTGCCCTTACCCTCTACCGGGATTTGTTTTGCCGCCAAAGATAGTCGCTTGCCGCGCAAAAGTAGAGAGGATCTGGCGCGGCGTCGTGGATTTATTCCATGCCTAGTTTATGAGCATTTGACGCCATTTGTGCAAAAATTGTGCATATGAGTGCGGAGGCGGCATGTTTGAGGGCGCCCGGTCTCTTGCCCGAGGCGTGCCCGCTGCGCCTTGTGCAATGCGAGCGGGCTGCCGGGAGAACCGGCCCTCGCGCGCAACTGCAAGGGGAAGATCGTGAAACTCATCATAGCGACGATCAAGCCGTTCAAGCTCGAGGAGGTCCGCGAAGCGCTGACTGGTATCGGGGTGAAGGGCATGATGGTGACGGAAATCAAGGGCTTTGGCGCGCAGTCGGGCCACACCGAGATCTATCGCGGCGCCGAATATGCCGTGAACTTCGTGCCGAAGGTGAAGCTGGAAATCGTCGTTTCGGCGGCGATGGCCGATCAGGTCGTGGCGACGATCGCATCAACCGCCAAGACCGAGAAGATCGGCGACGGGAAGATCTTTGTCCTGGACGTGGAAAGCGCCGTTCGGGTGCGGACCGGCGAAACCAACGAGGACGCGCTTTGACGCGCTGTGGGATGAGGGAAACACATTCAATGACATATCTAAAGACACTCGCCCCGGCGGTTGCGCTGATCGCGCTTCCCAGCCTCGGGCTGGCGCAGGACGCCGCCGGCGACACCACGCCGCCGATGGAAGAGATCGGCTTTATCTTCACGACGTTCATGTTCCTGGTGGCGGGTTTCCTCGTCTTCTGGATGGCCGCCGGGTTCACGATGCTCGAGGCGGGCCTTGTGCGCCAGAAGAACACGACGATGCAGCTGACCAAGAATATGGGGCTCTTCTCGCTGGCCGCGATCGCCTATTACCTGATCGGCTACAACCTGATGTATCCCGGCGATGGCTGGATCATGGAGGGCTGGTTCGGTGCGATCGGCACCGCCTCGCTCGAGCCGGTCGGTTTGGCCGACACGGAAGCGGATCTGACCTATGCGTCGGTCGGATCGGATTTCTTCTTTCAGCTGATGTTCTGTGCGACGACCGCCTCGATCGTGTCGGGGACGGTGGCCGAGCGCATCAAGCTCTGGCCGTTCCTGATCTTTGTCGTCGTGCTGACCGCGCTGATCTACCCGATCCAAGCCTCCTGGAAGTGGGGCGGCGGATACCTCGACAGCGAACTGGGCTTCCTCGACTTCGCAGGCTCAACGGTCGTGCATTCGGTCGGTGGCTGGGCCGCCTTGATGGGCGCGATCATCCTGGGACCGCGCATCGGCAAATACAAAGACGGCCGTGTCGTGCCGATGCTGGGCTCGAACCTGCCTTTGGCGACGTTGGGTACGTTCATCCTGTGGCTGGGCTGGTTCGGCTTTAACGGTGGATCGCAGCTTTACATGGATACGGCCGGGAATGTGGCCGATATCAGCCGCATTTTCGCCAACACCAACACGGCAGCGGCCGGCGGCGCCATCACAGCGCTGATCCTGACGCAGCTGATGTATGGCAAGGTCGATCTGACGATGGTGCTGAACGGTGCTTTGGCCGGTCTCGTCTCGATCACGGCAGAGCCTCTGACGCCATCACTGGGCGCAGCGACGCTGATCGGTGCCGTGGGCGGTGTGATCGTGGTTCTTGCGGTTCCGATGCTCGACAAGATGAAGATCGATGACGTCGTGGGCGCCATTCCGGTGCACCTCTTTGCCGGGATCTGGGGCACGATGGCGGTTCTGCTGACGAACCCGGATGCGACCTTCGGCGGGCAGTTCTTCTCGATCCTGATCGTGGCCGCCTTCGTGATCGTCACCAGCGGTATCGTCTGGATGATCCTGAAGGTGACGATGGGGATCCGTGTCAGCGAAGAGCACGAGATCAACGGTCTCGACAGCTCGGAGCTGGGAATGGAAGCCTATCCGGAATTCGCCAAGGGCTAGACCTTTTCGCGATCACGGGAACCGAACCCGGGCGTTTTGCGGCGCCCGGGTTTTTCTTTGGCTCAGCTTGCCACCTCGGCGATGGCGCGGGCCACGCGAGGGACGGTGTCCTCGGTGAGGCCCGAGACGTTCATCCGGCCATCCCCGATGAGGTAGATGCCGTGATCCTCGCGCAGGGCGTCGATGGTCGCGGGCTTAAGCGGCAGGCGGGAGAACATGCCGTTCTGCCGCGCGATGACGTCGAAGCGGTCGGTATTGGTGAGCCGCCGAAGCTCGGATGCGAAGGCCTGCCGCAGGGCGCGGATGCGGGTGCGCATGGCGGTCAGTTCGCTTTCCCATTCCGCGTTCAGCGCCGGGTCCCCGAGCACGGTGCTGACGAGACGTCCGGCATGGTCGGGCGGAAAGGAGAAGGCGTTGCGGTTGAGAAGCGTCAGCTGGCTTTGCAGGGTGATGCGGTCGGCATCGCTTTGAGCGAGGGCGAGCAGCAGCCCGGCGCGGTCGCGATAGAGGCCAAACGTCTTGGAGCAACTGATGCAGAGCAGCATCTCGGGCAGGGTTCTCGCGAGGTGGCGCAGGCCCGCCGCGTCCTCGGCCAGGCCGGTGCCGAAACCCTGATAGGCCAGATCGATGAGGGGGACGGCGCCAGTTTTATCGAGGATCTCGGCGATCCGGGTCCAGTCCTCGGCCGCCGGATCGGTGCCGGTCGGGTTGTGGCAGCACCCGTGGAGCAGGACGACATCGCCGCGCGGAATGCCTGCCAGATCCTCAAAGACCCCGTCGCGGTCCAGATCGCCGGTCGGCGCAGCGTAGCGGTAGCGGCGGGTTGGGCGCTGGAGGTAATCCAGAACCGCGGCATGGTTGGGCCAGGAGGGATCGGGGAGCCAGATCGTGGCATCCGGGGCAGTGCGGGCGATAAGCTCGTAGGCCTGGCGGAGCGCGCCTGAGCCGCCGGGGGTTCCGGCAAAGGCGATGCGGTCCGCGCTCGCGGCGTCGCCAAGGGTCAGATCGCGCAGGGCCTCGGCGAAGGCCGGATCGCCGGTGAGGGCGGTATAGGCCTTGGTCTCTTGCGTCTCTGCGAGGTGCTGTTCGGCCTTGCGGATGGCTGACATGATTGGCGTGGCGCCGTGGGGATCGCGGTAGATGCCGACGCCCAGATCGACCTTGCCCGGGCGGGTGTCGCCCCGGAAGGCCAGCATCAGGGCGATGATCGGGTCCTCCTGCCCTGCGGAAAGGCCGTGGAACATCAGGCGGGGCCGGTGGCGATCGGAAGGTCGGGGAAGGCGCCCCATTCGGTCCAGGAGCCGTCATAGAGGGCGTGATCTTCTTTGCCGATGCGGGCAAGGGCGAGCGACAGGATGGCGGCGGTGATGCCCGATCCGCAGGTTGTGATGGCCGGCTTGCTCAGATCGACATTGGCAGCCTCGAAGGCTTTTCGCAGGGCGTCGGGGCCGCGCATCGTGCCGTCCTCGTTCAGGAGGGTCTTGTAAAAGAGGTTCTTGGAGCCGGGGATATGACCGGCGCGCAGGTTGGCGCGAGGCTCGTCCGCTGAGCCGTCGAAGCGGGTGGGCGCGCGGGCGTCGATGATCTCGTGATCGCCCAGCTTGGAGGCACGGGCGACTTGCGTGACGTCGCGCACCAGCAGGTTCTGGCGGCTGACCGTCATGTGGCGATCGCGGATGACGGGCGGCAGATCCTCGAGCGGTTGGCTTTCGGCCTGCCATTTGGGCAGACCGCCATCGAGCACGGCGACATCCTTTTTGCCCATCAGCCGGAACAGCCACCAGACGCGGGGGGCCGAAAAGATCCCGGTGCTGTCATAGATCACGATCTGGTGGCCGTCGCCGACGCCCATGGCGCGCATGCGGGACATGAACTTGTCGACCGGGGGCACCATATGCGGCAGATCCGAGCGGTGATCGCTGATCTCGTCGATATCGAAAAAGCGGGCGCCAGGGATATGGGCCGCCTCGTATTCTGCCTTGGCGTCGCGGCCGCTACCCGGCATGTGCCAGCTGGCGTCGAGGATCCGAAGATCGGGATCCCTCAGATGGGCCGCAAGCCAGGACGTGGAAACAAGGGTGGCGGGATCATCGGCGGACATGGCGAGCCTTTGGTTCATGGACCCTGCCGGTGGTAATGGGCGGCCCGCGCTCTGGCAAGCGCCGAGGCGTCAGCCCTGCTTGAGCAGGCGGGCCTTCTGGCGCTGCCAGTCGCGCTTGGCCGAGGTGTCGCGCTTGTCCTGCGTCTTTTTGCCCTTGGCGACGCCGATCTTGATCTTCACGAGGCCTCGATCGTTGAAATACATCACCAGAGGCACGAGCGTCATGCCCTGGCGCTGGGTGGCGTTCCAGAGCTTGGAGAGCTCCTTTTTCGACACGAGCAGCTTGCGGCGGCGGCGTTCCTCGTCGTGGCCCCAGGTTCCGGCTTGTTCGTACGGGGCGATATAGGCGTTGACGAGCCAGAGCTCGCCCTCTTCGACGGCGGCATAGCTGTCGGCGATATTCGACTGGCCGGTGCGCAGGGCCTTCACTTCGGAGCCCATGAGCATGATGCCGCATTCGAGATCGTCCTCGATCGCGTAATCGTAGCGGGCCCGCCGATTTTCGGCGATCACCTTGTAGTTCTTGTTGTCGTCCTTCTTGGCCATCGGGGGGAGATAGGCAGTTCGGGGGCTGCTGTCGAGGGGCCGGGACGGGGCGACTGCGTCTTGCTGCGCGCGACGACACCCGCCCGCCCGGCCTTCGTGTGCGCGGAGTGTCAGATGTTGGCTTTGAGCCAGCCGGTGAAGGCCGTCAGGGCGGGGGAGGGCTCGCCGGGGCGGGTGACGAGGAAATAGCCCGCGCCCTCGTCCTCGAATTCGCCCAAGGCCACGAGCGCGCCGGAGGTCAGATCGGCATCGACATTGGCTCGGGTCTGCGCGGTCAGCCCGTGACCGGCCCTGACGGCGGCCAGAACGAGCGCGTTGCTGTCGAGATGTTCGATCCGGGTCTGGGATGTCACGAGGCCATGGCTGATCGCCCATTCGCGATGTTCGAAGCCGCGTTCCACGAAGTACCAGCAGCAGGCGGGCAGCGCGTTCACCTTGGCGAAAGTCGGGGAGGCGACAACGACAAAGGTGGCGGGCGAGAGTTTTTCCGCTTGCAGCCCGGGCCAGTTGCCGGAGCCATAGCGGATCGCCAGATCGGCCTCACCGCCTGCGACATCGGAGAGGCGGTTGGCAGGCTTAAGCGCGATCTCGATCCCGGGATGGGCCGCCCAGAAGGCGCCGAGGCGGGGCATCAGCCAGTTTTCGGCGAAGGTCGGGGTCGTGGCGACGGTGAGCGGACGGCCAGCGATCTCTTCGCGCAGGCTCGTAATGCCGGTCGCGATCCGGTCGAAGCCATCGGCCAGCGCGGCCCCAAGGATCTGCCCGGCGGCGGTCGGCATCACGCCCTTGCCGGTCCGGTCGAGAAGCGGTGTGCCGAACTCGCCCTCGAGCGCGCGCAGATGTTGCGAGATGGCGGCGTGGGTCACATTGAGCGATTTGGCCGCCTCGGACAGGGATCCGCTGCGCGCGGCGGCATCGAAGGCGCGCAAGGCGGCAAGGGAGGGGATGGTCTTCCAGTCCATGGGTGTAAGTCCAGCTTACAGGTTCGAGATATTGCTGACTCGGTTTGAGTATAAGGAAAAGGTATTCCCTATGTCAGTCATAAAAGGAGATCTGACATGTTTGGATTGCTGAACGAGACGTTCCGCGCGGCCCTTCGCCAGGAGCGTCATCTGCCTTTTGAGAAAAGGAGGCACCGGACATCCTCTGCGGAGGAGCGTCGGCGCTTGATGGCGATCGTGGACCGACAGGGCGAGTGGTACTGGTGGAGAAACGGACGTTAGAGCCTCGGGACTAGAGGTTGTCGGTGACGCGAAAACCGTCCGGGATGCGGTCATGGCCGGTGAAGATGAGATCGGCCATGACCTCTCCGATCAGGGGGGCCATGCCGAAGCCGATCTTGAACCCTCCGTTCGCGATGAAGATACCGCTGCGCCCGGGATGGGGGCCGAGCATCGGGGCGCGGCTGCGGGCCTTGGGGCGCAGGCCGGCCCAGCGGGCTATGATGCGGGCCTTGGCAAGGGCCGGCACGGCGACGCGCGCGCGATCAATGAGCGTTTCGAGCTGCGCGTCGGTGGAGAGATCCGTGACATCCCGCTCGGTGGTGGAGCCGATGGCGGTGGTGCCGTCGGTATGGGGGATGATATGGAGCGCCTCCGCGAAGAGCTGAGGGGCGCCTTTCGCATCGTGATCGAGAAGGGCCGCCTGGCCTTTGATCGGCGTGCCGACCGTGCGGCCGAGTTCGGTCGAGAGGTCGGCAAGGCCTGATGTGCCGGTGGCCCAAACCTCGATGGGGCCGTCCGGCGCGTGGGTCTGGATCTTTCCGCCCAAACTGTCGACCGCCCTGGCCAGTGCCTGCGTTGCCCGGTGCGGATGCAGGTGGGCGGAGAGCGTGTCGCGGATCCAGAGGCCGGTCGGGCTCACGGGAGCGAAGGGGCCGGGATCGGAGGTGATCTCCCACTCGGCCTTGCCCTGCCAGAGATCCTTTGCCGTCTCGGCGCGGCTGCTGGCAAGGGCGCGCGCGTCATCGTCCGGAATGGGCTGGAGGCGGCCCGATCGCAGATAGCCGGTTTTGAGGCCCGTTCGATCCGCGATGTCGGTCCAATATTCTTCTGCCATGAGAAGGCTTTCGAGCTGGAACGCCTTCTTGGGGTTCCAGTTTTCAGGCACGTGCGGTGCGAGCGCGCCCACGATCCCGCCGCTGGCGCCGGAGGCGATGCCATTGGGATCGACGACGGTGACACGCGCGCCCCGGCGCAGGCAGGCATAGGCGACCGATAGGCCGAAGATACCCGCGCCGCGTACGGTGAGATCGGCAATTGTCATCGCGCGGTCGCCTCGTCATTGTCACGTTGAGACCCGCTTAGGATATCCCGCCATGACAGGCCAGATCGCGTGGAAGGACGGCACGCCTCTTTCGGTGCGCTTTGACGATCCCTATTACTCGCTGCAGGATGGGCTTGCCGAGACGGAGCATGTATTTCTGCGCGGCAACCGGATCGAGGAAAGGCTGGGCGGCCCGCTTCGCGTGGCGGAGCTGGGCTTCGGTACGGGGCTGAGCTTTCTGGCGCTGTGGCGGCTTTGGGAGACGGGGCCGCGTGCGCCGCTGAGCTTTACGTCCTTCGAGATGGCGCTGCCGGGCGGCGATGATATGCGGCGGGCTTTGGCGCAGTTTCCGGAGCTTGGGGCGCTGGCAGGGCGACTCTTGGCCGAGCCGCTGGAGGCGGGCGCGCACGAGGTGGCGCCGGGATTGCGGTTGGAGATCATCGCGGGGGATGCGCGGGAGACCTTGCCGAAGTGGGCCGGGCAGGCCGATGCGTGGTTTCTGGACGGGTTTTCGCCGGCGAAGAACCCCGAGCTGTGGGAACCGGAGCTGATGGCGGACGTGGCGCGGCACACGGTGGCGGGCGGGAGCTTTGCGACCTATACCGCCGCGGGACATGTGCGGCGCGCCCTCGATGCGGCGGGGTTCGAGGTCAGCCGCGTTCCGGGCTTTGGGCGCAAGCGGCATATGAGCGTCGGGCACCTGCGATGAGCGGCACGCGGCTGGGCATCGCCTTGATGGTGCTGACGACCTTTGTCTTTGCGGTTCAGGACGGGATCTCGCGGCATCTGGCGGGTGAATACAACGTGCTGATGATCGTGATGATCCGGTACTGGTTCTTTGCCGCTTTCGTGATCGCGATCGCGGCCCGGAGGGAAGGATCGGTCCGCAAGGCCGCGGCAACGCGGCAGCCGGTTTTGCAGGCGTTTCGGGGCGTGCTGCTGGCGGCCGAGATCTGTGTGATGGTGCTGGCCTTCACGATCCTGGGGCTGGTGGAGAGCCACGCGATCTTCATCTGCTATCCGCTTTTGGTCGCCGCCTTGTCCGGTCCCGTTCTGGGTGAGCGGGTCGGCTGGCGGCGGTGGGTGGCGATTGGCGTCGGCTTTGTCGGTGTGCTGGTGATCCTGCGGCCCGGGGCCGGGGTCTTTGCGGTCGAGGCGGTGATCCCGCTGATCTCGGCGCTGATGTTCGCGCTTTACGGGCTGCTGACGCGGTACGCGGCGCGCAAGGACAGGGCGGCGACGAGCTTTTTCTGGACGGGGACGACCGGGGCGGTTGCGATGACGGTGGTGGGGGTCTGGGCGTGGGAGCCGATGACGCTGCCCGATTGGGGCTGGATGGCGGCCCTCTGCGTGACGGGCGTGACCGGCCATTGGCTGCTTATCCGCTGTTATGAGGTGGCCGAGGCCAGCGCGGTGCAGCCCTTTGCCTATTTCCAGCTGGTCTTTGGCGCGGTGATCGGAGTGAGCGTTTTCGGAGAGGTCATCGCGCCGAATGTGGCAATCGGCGCGACGATTGTCGTGGCGGCGGGGCTTTTCACTCTGTGGCGGGAGCGTCCTCGGGCGGGTTAGGCGCGATCTCGAAGATCGGGGTCGGTCCCTGGGTCGAGACAGAGCCTTGCGCAACGGGCCGCGCCTGCGGGCGGAACGTGTCGAGGCCGCGGTCCTGATCGGCGACGAGCACATCGACATCGCGCGCCGAGGGACGGGCGTTGGGCCGGGTGATCGGCTTGATCCCCTTGATGAGCTGCTCGAAGTCCACCGGATTGGCGCGACCTGTCAGACGGGCTTCGTAGACGGGCATGCTTTCGGTGACGCGCATGACGTAGTTGCGAGTCTCGCGGAACGGGATGTGCTCGATCCAGTCGACGGCATCCACGCCTTCGAGCCGAGGATCGCCCTCCGTATCGGTCCATCGCAGGGGGCGGCCCGGACCGGCATTGTAGCCCGCTGCGATCATGACGGGCGTGTTGCCCATCCGGCCCTTGAGCCATTCGAGATAGGCGATGCCAAGGCGTGCATTATAGGGCGGGTCGGTCGTCAGCCTGGCTTTGACATAAGGTTCCCCGAGCCAGCCGGAGACCTCGCGCGCGGTGGCGGGCATCAGCTGCATGAGGCCCTGCGCGCCGACCGGGGAGGAGACGACCGGATCGAACTCGCTTTCGCGGCGGGCGATGGCGAGAGCGAGGGATTGCGGGACATCCATTCGCTCGTCGGCGAGGGGATGCAGCGGGAAATAAATCTCGGGCAGGACGATCCCGCGTTCGGCCGCTCGTTTGCCGACGCGGACGGCGATATGGGAGGCGCCGCGCTCGGTCAGCAGGTGGCTGAGCTGTCCCAGCTCCGTCCGGTCCAGATCATCGGAAAGGCGCAGGAAAAACACCTCTGCCATGGAGCGGCGACCGGCCTCTTCGAGCCACATCGCAACCTTGGCGACGTCGGTCTGCGCCCAGTCGGCGGTGCGCCAGTCGCCGAACCGGTCTGTTCCGGCCAGCGACTGATCGGCGGGCATGTTGGCCTTCTGCGCGGCAAGCAGACCATAGAAGGCCGTCTGATATTGCCCCGCGCGGCGATAGGCGGTCTGGGCTGCATTGACGGCGCCGATCTCGTCCAGCGCGCGCCCCTGCCAATAGCCCGCCCGACCAATAGAAATCGGGGTTCTGGCGGTCCGATCGAGGTTCGAGAAATGGCGGTAGGCAGTGACGGGATCGTCCATCTTGCGCAAGGCGAGATAGCCCGAAAGCCATTCCAGATCGGTAAAGGCGATGCCGGATGTGGTGAAATGGGTCGAGGCGAGCGTGTAGGCCAGATCAATATTGTCCGCGCGCATGGCGCGGCGCGCGATCTGCCTGCGCTGGTTGGACCAGGCTTGCGGCTGGCCCAGCGCCTCGGCGCTGGTCGACTGGGCGACCAAAAGCTCGATCGCGTTGTCGGTCAGACCCTTGCCCATCCGCCAGCGGAAGCGTTCGTAGGCGAGGCCGGGATGGTTTGCGAGCTCTTCGGGGACCGCTTCGATCAACGCGTCGAGATTGCCGGAATTGCGGCGCAGCGCGATACGGGCCCTGGCCAGTGCCTGCCAGTCTTCGTCCAGGCGTGAGATCAGGCGCTGGGCATCGGTGATGCGGCCGCGCCAGAGCATCGTGTCGATGCGGGTTTCGTGATGGGGCGCGAGCAGCGTGCGGTTCTCGCGCAGCATCCGGTCATAGACCGCATCGGTCAGCGGCATGGTCTGCCATGCCTCGATCAGCAGCGCCTTGGCCTCGTCCGTGCGGCCCGTTGCGCGCAGGGCGTCGGCCAGCCTCAGAACGCCGATCCCGGTCTGGGGCTCGTGCTCGCCCAGATAGTCCAGCACCGATTGCGCGGCGATGCTGCGCGGCATCTTCTTTTCGCCCTCGGCTCGGATGCGGTCCATCATCGGCCAGTTCGGATTGGCGGCGATGAACCGGGCGTAATCCTCAAAGCGCCCGCCGCCATCGCGCAGGAGCCGCCACGTGACGAAGGTCGCGCCTTCGGGGCCTGCGCCCGAGGCGATCGTGCGGGCTGTGGTCCAGTCGCCCGATGCCATCTCGCGCAACGCGAGGTTGATGAACTCGGCCGGCGTCTTTTCAGCGGCTGGCGCGCTTGTTTCACTGGAGGGCGCGTCCTGGGCGGAGGAAAATGTCGCGAAGGACAGGCCTGCGGCGCAGGCAATGGCGAATCTGAGCATCGTGTCGATATCCCGTTTCGGTTGCCGCGATGGTATCCGAGGCTGTCCGTCAGACAACTCACAAACTTGGCAAAGGTTCGGATCCAGCCTAGGTTCGCGCCGATTTGGCCACTCTAGCCGTTTCTCTAAAGGAAAGCCCAATGTTTTCAGGATCGATGCCCGCCCTCGTCACTCCGTTCAAGGACGGCGCGCTCGACCTCGAAACGCTTGGAGAGCTGGTCGAGTGGCAGATTGCCGCCGGAAGCACCGGTCTGGTGCCCGTCGGCACCACCGGAGAGAGCCCAACGCTGAGCCACAAGGAGCACGATAAGGTCGTTGCCGCAGTGATCGAGGCGGCCGCAGGTCGGGTGCCGGTGATTGCAGGCGCCGGGTCGAACAATACAGACGAGGCGGTGCGTCTGGTCGAGGCGGCCAAGAGCGCCGGTGCCGCTGCCGCCCTGGTCGTGACGCCCTATTACAATCGCCCGACGCAGCGCGGGCTGATCGCCCATTTCGAAGCGGTGGCCGAGATCGGGGTGCCGATCATCATCTACAATATCCCGCCGCGATCGGTCATCGACATGACGCCCGCCACAATGGGCACCCTGGCGCGGCGTCCCAACATCGTCGGCGTTAAGGATGCCACCGGAGACATCACCCGCGTGTCCAAGCAGCGCGCCACCTGCGGCACGGATTTCGTGCAGCTGAGTGGTGAGGACGCCTCGGCCCTCGGCTTCAACGCCCATGGCGGTGTCGGATGCATTTCGGTCACGGCCAATGTCGCGCCGGAGCTTTGTGCGGAGTTTCAGGCGGCGACATTGAAGGGCGACTACAAAGCGGCGCTGGATCTGCAGGACCGGCTGATGCCGCTGCATACGGCGCTCTTTGCGGAGCCCGGATTGTGCGGAGCGAAATATGCTCTGTCATTGATGGGGCGCTGCACGGATGAGGTGCGCAAGCCCTTGGTGCCACTGGAGCAGGGCAGCCGGATCGCCATCAAGGATGCGATGGCGGATCTGGGACTGATCTGAAGCGGGAGGCCTGACGATGCCAAAGCTGTCACATCTCGATCATCTGGTTCTGACCGTCGGCGATCTTGACCGGACCGTTGCATTTTATGCGGGCGTTCTGGGGATGCGGGCCGAGACGTTCTATCCGGCCGATGGATCGACGCGGGTCGCTCTGACCTTTGGATCGCAGAAGATCAACCTGCACGAGGCAGGCCGGGAATTCGAGCCGAAGGCGGCCGCGGCCACGGCGGGCAGCGCGGATTTATGTTTCTTGACAGAGGCTTCTTTGGAGGACTGGCGCGCCGCTTTCGATGCTGCGGGGGTGGCGATCGAGGAAGGGCCGGTTCGGCGAACCGGCGCGACCGGGCCGATCCTGTCGCTTTATGTCCGCGATCCGGACGGGAACCTGATCGAGGTGTCGGTGGCCTTGGATGAGTGAGCGGCATGGCGGGCAGATCCTTGTCGATCACCTGAAGGCCTTCGGGGTCCGGCGGGTCTTTTGCGTGCCCGGAGAGAGCTTTCTGGCCGCGCTGGACGGGCTTTACGGCAGCGGGATCGAGACGGTCGTCTGCCGCCATGAAGGCGGGGCCGCGATGATGGCGGAGGCGCATGGCAAACTGACAGGCGCGCCCGGCGTGGCCTTTGTCACACGGGGACCTGGGGCGTGCAATGCGTCGTCTGGCGTGCATGTGGCGCGGCAGGATTCGACGCCGATGGTCCTTTTCGTGGGGCAGATCGCGCGGGGGCACCGGGATCGGGAGGCGTTCCAGGAGGTCGACTATCGCGCGATGTTCGGGCCTCTGGCGAAATGGGTGGCCGAGGTGGACGATACAGCGCGGCTTCCGGAATACCTTGCCCGGGCCTGGCGGATCGCCATGAGCGGGCGACCCGGGCCGGTGGTTCTTGCGCTGCCTGAGGATGTGTTGAGCGGCACGGCCAAGGCCGCGGATCGGGGCGCACCGGCGGTGCAGGAGACGGCCGACTATCGCCCGGTGGCCGCGCGGATCGCGGAACGTCTGGCGAGGGCCGAGCGGCCGATGATCGTTGCGGGCGGCCCGCTTTGGTCGGCGCAGGCAGCTAAGGATCTGGGCGCGTTTTCAGAGGCTTGGAAGATCCCCGTCGCGATTGGGTTTCGGCGGCAGGATTACATGGACAACCGGCATCCCTGCTATGCGGGCGATCTGAATGTCGGGGTCAATCCGCAGCTCTGGGCGCGGATGCGGCAGGCCGATCTGTTGCTGGTTCTGGGCTCGCGGCTGGGGGATATCGAGACGGGGAGCTATGCCAGACCCGATCCGCTGGAGGCGGGATCGGCGATCGTGCATGTCCATGCGGACCCAGATGAGATCGGGCGGGTTTATCCGGCCGAGATGGCTGTCTGTGCGCCTGCCCCGGTGGTTCTGGCGGCCCTGGCCGAAGTTGCGGTCACGCGGCGTTGGGAGGCGTGGTGCGCCGAGGCGCGGGCCGAGTATGAGCATTGGATCACCCCGCAGGAGACGCCGGGGGCCGTCAAGCTCGAACGGGTTGTTAACTGGTTGTCCGATACGTTGCCCGAAGAGACGATCCTTACGAATGGGGCGGGAAACTATGCGGCTTGGCTTCATCGGTACTTTGTTTACAAACGGTTCGGAACGCAGCTTGCTCCGACAAGTGGGTCGATGGGCTATGGCTTTCCGGCGGCGATTGCGGCGGCGCTTGAACATAAGGGCCGGCCGGTTGTCTGCTTTGCCGGGGACGGGTGTTTTCAGATGACCCTGAACGAGGCCTCCACGGCGGCGCAATACGGCGCGGATGTCACTGTTATCGTTGTCAATAACGGGCGGTACGGGACGATCCGGATGCATCAGGAAAAAACCTATCCCGGGCGCGTCAGCGGGACCGACCTGGCCAATCCCGACTTTGCCGCCCTGGCCCGGGCCTATGGCGGGCAAGGCTGGGTTGTCGAACGAACGGAAGATTTTCCGTCTATTTATCAAAAGGTTGTCGGTCAGTCGGGGTTGCGGCTTATCGAGTTGAAGGTCGATCCAGAGGCGCTTTCGACCGGTCAAAGCCTGAGCGAGGCGCGGGCGGCGGGAAAAGGTAAATGATTTCGCCTCTTTTCCTAACGACTTTCTTAACGGCGCCAAACTTTTGCCGGGCTCTGGGGGTAGGGACGCGGCAGAGAAGGGGCTTTTTCTGATGCGACATCTGATTTTTTTCGCGATCATCGGCGCGGTCGTCTACGGTCTTATCTGGGCGCAGCAGAACACGGACCTAATGGAGCGTGCGCAGGCCGTTGCGGGGGTCGTCGACGAAAACGGCGAACCGATCGAGCGGCCGAGCCTGATGTCGCGGGTGCTGGGCATTTTCGAGCCGAAGGCCGAGGATCAGATGCTGGCGCCGCTGCCCGAAGTCAAGGGCTGGACGCGCACCGCTATCGCAGAGCCCTTTGCGGCAACAGATTTCAGCGCCGACGGCAGCACCTTGCCCGAGGACGTCTGGCTGGAGCAGCCCGTGCCCGATGGGGTGGATCGGGCCGGCGCGCTGGAGGATCAGGAAAAGGCGATCATGATGGCGCTGCGCAGCGGAGAGCATCGGTCGGGGGCGGTCTATCGCTCTGACGATGCGACGTTTTTCGTGATGGTGCGCCGGGATCCGCGGGACAGGGTCGCGCTGCATATGATCGGCACCGCGCCGCCGCCCGACGTGGTGGATCGCCCGTCGAATTTCGTGGCCGTCGAGCGGGAGGCGCCTGCCCCTCTGGAGATTGGCGGAGAGCTTGTCGTGGAGGATAACGATCAGGTCGGCACCGGCGAGATCGGGATGATCCGGATGACGGTGCCGTTCGGCGACGGCGCGGTGCTGTCGCTTTGGGGCTCCGGGCCGCGCGAGAGGGCCATCCAACTGATTGAAACCTCTGGGATTCTGGGTGATCCGACCTTTGCGCAGCCCCCGGCGGAGGGGGCCTAGAACTCCACCCCGATCTGCGCCTTGATGCCGGACCTGAACGGATGTTTGACCAGCTCCATCTCGGTGACGAGATCGGCGGCCTCGATCAGGTCCTCATGGGCGTTGCGGCCGGTCAGGACGACATGGGTCATCGGGGGCTTTTCAGCCTTCAGAAAGGCGAGAACCTCGGCGATGTCGAGATAGCCGTAACGCAGGGCGATGTTGATCTCGTCGAGAAGGACCATGCGGTTGGTCTCGTCTGAGATGAGCTCTTTCGCCTTGGCCCAGGCGGCCTGCGCCATTTCGGTGTCGCGGGTCTTGTCCTGGGTTTCCCAGGTGAAGCCTTCGCCCATCGTGTGAAACTGGCAAGCCTCTGAGAATTTGGAGAGAATCAGGTCACGCTCTCCGGTGGACATGCCGCCTTTGATGAACTGGACGACGGCGCAGGGCAGGCCGTGAGCGATGCAGCGGAAGATCATCCCGAAGGCGGCCGACGACTTGCCCTTGCCCTTGCCGGTATGGACGATGATCAGGCCTTTTTCGTCGGTTTTGGTCGCCATGATCTTGTCGCGGGCGGCCTTTTTCTTGGCCATCTTGGCGGCGTGGCGGTCGGCGTCGTCTGTCATGGGAACTCCTGTCCTGAGAGCCGCAGGATAGGGGGTCAGCGGCGGCGGGGAAAGGGAGGCGAGAGGCAATCGTGCGAATCGAAGGTTAACGCCGTGACGGGCGGCGAAACGGGCTTGCGGCATCCGGTCGGCATCGCGTCGGCATATGGGAGGAGGCAAATCCGCATCCGTTGCGATTAACGGACCGGACGGCACTTCGGGGGCGGAGCCTGGTTAAGGCGCGGTTAACCTTTCTTTGGATACATAAGCCGCGACTTATACGAAGGGTTTTCCGATGTCGCGCCTCAGTCTGATGCTGGCCGGTCTGGGCCTTGCCGCCTGCAACACCGCGCCGGTCGGCTTTGCCGG
This sequence comes from uncultured Paracoccaceae bacterium, assembly GCA_947503775.1. GTDB lineage: Bacteria > Pseudomonadota > Alphaproteobacteria > Rhodobacterales > Rhodobacteraceae > Aestuariibius. The sequence goes on from CANNFE010000002.1 coordinate 585,844, forward strand.
GATCGAGCCGGTCATCGTGGAGGTCGAGGGCAGCACGTTCGAGGTGCGCCGGACGGGCGCGGCTGTCTCCTCGATGCGGACGAATGTGGAATTCGCCCGCCCCGCCTCGATCATGTCCAAGGCGAGCGTTGCGATCGGTCAGGCCACCGGATGCGATGTGGTGCCTGGCAGCCTGACCGGAGACGGCGTCATTCAGCGCGCGCGGCTCTCCTGCTGATGCCCGTCGACTTTGACCCGCTCAACAGATCGGGATTGGGTCTACTGTCCCTGGCGTTGAGGGCGCAGGAAGAGGCTGACATTTCCGTAGCCCCAAGTGTCATTTTCCAGATCGCCCATGGCTGCGTTGAGCCCGGCCCCGACGAGGCTGCCAATCAGACCGCCCGTCGCTCCTGCACTGGTCTGCCGGTCACGTGCGCTTAAGTTGATGATCTCCGCGGTCCGGGTCGCGCTGCGGGTTCCGTCGGTGCAGGAGATCGTGACGTCAGGCGATGTCTGCTTGTAATTCGGAAGCTCGATAATCGCCGGGGTGGTGAAGCTTGCCGAATAGTATTCATTGTCGAGCGTGCAGCGTGCGCCTGCGAACGGGCCGCTTCTGTTGTCGTCTCCGGTGGCGCGTGTGCGGACCGTCATCCGGGTCGGACCCTGATAGGCTGGCACGCGGGGATTGCTTGCGCGCGCGGCGGCGAACACATCAAGGCCGTTCGCGCTGTTCGGGAATTTGGGGGTGACAGGAATGGGCGGTTGGGAGATTTCCGGGTCGGCGCAGGCTGTCAGGCACAGAGCGGCTGCCCCTATAATATAACTCAGTTTCAATGTCTTATCCTCAGGTCGCTTGGTGTTGGCATAAGTGCCGCGTGCACCCTATGGACAGGGCTGGAAGGCTTTAAGGCCAAAGACCAACATCGTTGAGTTAAGCCCTTCCTTTTTGGGATTTGTTGCCAGAGGATCACGACCGCACGGCTTTGGCCGACATGCTTGATCGGTGCCAATCGGCGCTTTGCGGGCTTAGGCTGATCGCTGCCTGGTTTTTTAGGACCACCCCATGAGGGGCATGACCCTAGAGGAAGAGCCGCGCGATATAGGGCGCGATCAGCGCGGTCAGGAGGGCATTGAGGCCCATGCCGATTCCCGCGAAGGCGCCGGCGGTTTCATTGACCTGAAAGGCGCGGGCGGTGCCGATGCCGTGGGCGGCGACGCCAGTGGCAAAGCCGCGGGCGCGCCAGTCGGTGATCTTCATGGCGTTCAGAAGAGGCGTGACCGTGATGGCGCCGATGATCCCGGTGAGGATCACGAGGACGGCCGTGAGGGTCGGGGAGCCTCCGATCTGTTCGGAGATGCCGAGCGCGACCGGGGCGGTCGTGGATTTGGGCGCGAGCGACAGCAGCGTTTCGGCCCTGAGCCCCATGGCCCAGCCGATGCCGATGGCGCTGAGCATCGCGGTGAGCGATCCGGCCACGAGCGCGGCGAGAAGCGGCAGGGCGAGGCGTTTGACATGATGCAGGTTGCCGTAAAGCGGAACGGCCAGCGCGACGGTCGCGGGGCCGAGCATGAAGTGAACGAATTGCGCCCCTTCGAAATAGGTCTCGTAGTCCGTTCCGCTAAGGGTCAGCAAAGCGGCCAGCAGCAGAACGGCGAGCAGGACCGGGTTCATCCACGGTTTGCGGCCCGAGGCGCGGAACATCCAGTCGCCCGCCAGATAGGCGATGAGCGTCGCGGTCAGCCAGAGGAGCGGGCCTTCGGCGAGGTAGGACCAGATCTCGATCATCGGTCTTTGGCCAGAAGGCTGAAAGTGAGCGCGCCGACCGCGATGGCCAGAACGGTGCTGCCGAGGAGGGCTGCGAAGAGGGCGAGGCCCTGACCTGCGAGCCGGTCGAGATGGCCGATGATCCCGACGCCTGCGGGCACGAAGAGGAGGGAGAGGTGGCTCAGAAGGCCGCTTGTCGTGGGCTGGACGGCTTTTGCGGTTTTGGGCCGCGCGATGAGGAGCATCAGGAAGAGCGCCATGCCCAGGACCGGGCCGGGGATGGGCAGGCTTGTGGCGCGGACGATGGCCTCTCCGGCCAGTTGCAGCGCCAGCAGCAGGGCGACATGGGCGATCATGGCTGCGGGTCCGGGATCGGGTGGAACCAGGCGAGCCGTTCGCCGAGGAAGTCGTGCCGCTCTGGTTTGATCCGGGATGGGTCTTCGAGGAGGGCGGCATAGAGGTGGGTTTCGTCCAGCTTGTCTTCGTAGCGGTAGAAGACGGGGCTGCCGCAGGTGGCACAGAACCCGCGCGTGACACCTTTGGAGGAGGCGTAGCTGGCGGGGCGGCCGTGCCATGTCAGCCCGGTATTCGGGACGGCGAAGAAGGTTGTCATGGGCGATGCGGTCGCGCGGCGGCAGCTGTCGCAATGGCAATGGGCGATCCAGAGGGGCGGGCCCTTGGCGGTGAAGCGGATCGCGCCGCACAGGCAGTGGCCGGTCAGAAGCGATGTGTCGGTCATGGGGCGACTAAAGCCGATCGCGCGGCGAAAGGCACGGGGTTGCGTTCGAGGGGCCCCGCGGGCGCTTTGCTGCCAGAGGCGATTTCGAAGGCCCGTGGTTCGGCGCCTGCCTGTCATGGCGTGCCCCCCGGGGTGGCAAGGGTTGCCCGGCTGTGCGGCCGGGCGCCCTGGGGTCAGCGGAACGTGACGCGGATATCGCTGTAGCTGTAGGTATCGGTCGACGGATTGACGATGGTGCCGACCAGAACGCCGATGGCGGGCGTCGTCTCGAAGGTAGCGGCATTCGCCCGTTCCTCGGCCGAGACATTGGTGACCGTGCTGGTGCCTGTCGCCTGACGCACGCCGTCCGAGCAAGTGGCCGAGATGACGGGTGACTGCGCCCCGTAATTGGGCACGATGACCCGGCCCGGTGTGGTGACGGTGGCCGAATAGGTGTCGGTGCGCAGGGTGCAGGTCACGCCGGTCAGCTCGGCCATGCGGTTTGCGCGATCGACGGCGCGCACGTTGATCACTGATTGGCCGCGAAACGGAGGCACGGTGGCGCCGCGGGCGCGGTCGCTGCCATAGACATCGATCCCGACGGCGGCGTTCTGGTTAAAGGGAATGGCCGTCACCGCGGGCGTGGTGACTTCGAGTGGGGCGCAAGCGGCCAGGAAAACGCCAGCCATACACAAGGTCGCGATATGTTTCACACTATCTCTCCGTCTCAATGAGGTTTGGATCCGGGTCAGCGCCGGATGCCGTCCTCTTGACCTAAAGGCAGCGGGATAAGCGATAGCGGGCCGCTCGTTATTCGATAGCTGGGCGATCCTCTGCTCAAGTATAGCGGGAGAGGCGTGCCGGGAGGGTGTTTCGATCCCGCCACAGGGTGGAGACAAGATCGGGCGCGGTCAGACATAGATTTATGATCCGTTAATATAAATGGCTATTGACGGAACTATTGAAGAGGTTCGATGCGTTGCTGCCCTGAAACGTCGAACAACGGATGGGTAGACCAATGCGAATTTTCAGTGTGATGATGCTTTTGTCTTATCTCGGTGTCGCGGTGCTTGCGACCGGGTTTTAAGACGGCCTTAGGTGATCGATGCGAGCGCGGGCGGAGTTGGATTTCGGGATCCAGAGACCGCGCTCGATCGCTTCGTGAAGGCGCTCTGCGATTTCGGTGAGCGCTGACGGATTTTCCTTCTGAATGAACTGTCTTGTGTCCTCGTCTTCGAGGAAAGCCGCTTCGACAAGGTCGAAGTGATGGTTCTTGACGGCGCCAGTCGTGGCGGCAAAGGCGAAGAGGTAGTCGACGGTTGCGGCGATCTCGAACGCGCCCTTGTAGCCGTGGCGTTTGACGCCCTCGATCCATTTGGGGTTGAGGGCGCGGGAGCGCAGGACGCGGGCGATTTCCTCGTCGAGGGTGCGGATGACCGGTCGTTCGGGGCGGGAATGGTCGTTGTGGTAGATTGGCTGGGACTGCCCTTGCAGGTGGGTGATGGCCGCCGCGGCGCCGCCTTCGAATTGGTAGTAATCGTCTGAATCGAGCAGGTCGTGTTCGCGGTTGTCCTGGTTCTGGACGATGGCGTCGGCTTGGGAGAGGCGGGTTTCGAACCCTTCGCGGTCGCGTTTGCCCTCCTGCCCCGCCTCATAGGCATATCCGCCCCAGTCGAGATAGGCGTCGGCGAGGTCCTTTTGCTCGGTCCAGAGGCGTTCGTCGATGAGGGCCTGGAGGCCCGCCCCATAGGCGCCGGGTTTGGAGCCGAAGACGCGGGGGGAGGCGCCTTCGATGCGGGCGCGGGCGGCGGCGGGGTTGAGGTGATCGGGTTCGTCTAGAGCCATGACCGCTTTGGCCGCTGAGTCGACGAGGGCGGTTAATTGCGGGAAGGCGTCGCGGAAAAAGCCGGAAATGCGCAGCGTGACATCGACGCGGGGACGGCCGAGGACGCCCTGGGGCAGGATCTCGAAGCCGGTGACGCGGCGGTTGGCGGTATCCCAGGTCGGTTTGACGCCCATGAGGGCAAGGGCTTGGGCGATATCGTCGCCGCCGGTGCGCATGTTGGCGGTGCCCCAGGCCGTGATGAGGAGCGCCCGGGGCCAGTCGCCGTGATCCTGCAGGTGCTTTTCGAGGAGGAGGGTGGCGGATTTCCAGCCCAGCGCCCAAGCGGTGGGGGTGGGCACGGCGCGGGTGTCGACGGAGTAGAAGTTGCGGCCGGTGGGAAGCGTGTCGAGGCGGCCTCGGGTTGGGGCGCCGGAGGGGCCGGGGGGGATCGCCTTGCCGTTCAGGGCTTCGGTGAGGCCGTGGAGTTCCTGGGGGCCGCAGGCGGTGATGGTGGGGCGGATGTCTTTGGTGATGGTCTCGAGGACGGCCCCTGAGGCGGGGCCGGGGGCGGCGTCTTCGCCATCCAGGAGACGGATGGCGAGGTCTTCGAGGCGCTCGACCGTATCGCCGTGGCTGCGCCAGCCTTTGGCATCAAAGAGGGACGGACGGGGGCCGGTCCAGGGGGCGGCCATGTCGCAATCGAGCGGGTCGAAGTTCAGGTCGAGATCGGCGGCGAGGGCGCGCAGGAGGGAGGCGTCGCCCCCTGTGCCGTCGCCTCTTGGCAGGCGGGCGAGGGCGATGGCGAGGTCGCGGGCCTGGGGGCCGCCCGGGCTTTGACCGAAGATGTGGAGGCCGTCGCGGATCTGGGCCTCTTTCAGTTCGCAAAGCCAGGCGTCGAGCTTGGAGAGGTCGTCTCCGGCGCCGGAATCTTCGGCGATACCTGTCGTTTGCGAAATCTCAAGGATTTGCGTGCGAAGGTGATCCGCGCGACGAGGATCGAGGGCGGCGGCTTCGTAATATTCGTCGACGAGGGCCTCGAGATCGCGAAGCGGGCCGTAGGTTTCGGCGCGGGTAAGCGGCGGCGTGAGGTGATCGACGATGACGGCGGAGGTGCGGCGCTTGGCCTGGCTGCCCTCGCCCGGGTCGTTGACGATGAAGGGGTAGATATGGGGCGTAGGGCCGAGAATGGCTTCGGGCCAGCAGGTTTCGGACAGGGCGAGCGCCTTGCCAGGAAGCCATTCGAGATTGCCATGCTTGCCCAAGTGGACGAGCGCATGGGCGCCCCAGTCGTGGCGGAGCCAGATGTAGAAGGCGAGGTAGTTATGCGGCGGAACGAGGTCGGGAGAATGGTAGGTGTCTTCGGGATCGATGTTGTAGCCGCGCGCGGGTTGCAGGCAGACGGTCGCATGTCCGAAGCGGTGGATGGACAGGGCGAAGGCGGGGCCTGTGGCACCGTCGGACTTGCATATTTTTGGCCAGATGAAGGGGGGATCCTGGCGCTCGGGCCCGCCGGGAGGGAGGTGTGGTGACGTCGGATTTTGCGCGGTGGAGGACGGTGCGTTCCCGGCCGTCGGAGGGTGCGTCGCGGGTGTGGGGATTTGGTCGGCGGTCGCCTTTGTCTGATCGGTTGGCGAGGGACTGTCGGTTGTCTCTGGTGAGACGAGGAACGGGTCGTCTTCGGGTTGGCCCCAGCGGGTTTCGATATCCTGGCGGAGTTTAAGGGGAAGCTGGGCGTAGTGGTGTTTGTAGATGGCGAGGGGGAGGCGCTCTCCGCCTGTCCGGCTTGCCCGGTCGGTGAGCCAGTTGGTCGGGCCGGCGAGAAGGCGGTCCATCAAGGATTTGCCGTCCGGCGGGGCCGTGTCGATGCTGTAGCCCTGGGATGCGAGGTGCCGGAGGGTCAGAGCGGTCGCGGCGGGGGTGTCGAGGCCGACGCCGTTGGCGAGGCGACCGTCCTTGTTGGGGTAGTTGGCGAGGATGAGGGCGACTTTGCGGTCCTTGGGCGCGGTATTGCGGAGTTTGGTCCAGGCGGCGGCGAGCTTGGCGGTGAAGGTCACGCGGTCGCCCTGGGCGCGGTAGGCGGCGATGGGGGCCTGGGTGGCCTCGTCGCGATAGGCCTGCGCCTTGAAGCTGATGGCGCGAGAGAGGATGCGGCCGTCGACCTCGGGCAGAGCCACGTTCATGGCGATGTCGCGGGCGGAGAGGCCTGCGAGGCCTTGGCTCCAGGCCTCTTCGGTGGAGCTGGCGAGGACCGTCTGGAAGACGGGGGCGCCGCCCACGGCGAGTGGGTTGGTCTCCGCAGGGGCGTCGGGCGTGCCGGTGGCGAAGGCGGTGGTGTTGAGGATCGCGTCGGGCGGGGCCTCGGCGAAGAGCCTAGCCAGGGTGGCCTGACTGAGCGGGTCCTTCAGCGAGGCGGCGAAGATGGGCAGCGGGTTCTGGCCTTCCTGGAGGAGCGCCTTGGTCAGACGGTTGATCGGGTGGAGGCCGGCGCCCTGAAGAAGGGCGCGGTAGAAGACGATGGGGATTATGGGGGCGTTTGGCCGCCAGTGTTTGCGGATTTCGGTGAGATCCGTGGGGCCGGTGCCGGGCCAGTAGGCGCCGGCGCGCAGGAGCGGTTTGGCGGCGGGCGGGGCCTCGGTTTGGTTGAGCAGGTGGTTTGCGTAGCGCATCAGATTGGCGGCGTTCTCGGGGCCGCCTTCGACGAGGTAGGACCAGAGGCGATCATAGGCATCGCCCGGGACAGTCGACAGGGCGCGCAGGTCGGCATCGGGTTTGTCATCGCCGGGAAGGAGGGCGAGGGGGACACCCGCCTCGGCCAGGCGGGCGGCGTATTGGTCGGTGCCGTAGGGCCAGTAGCCGCGGCCGCCGAGCAGGCGGATGACGACGAGGCGGGATTTGGTGGCGCAGGCATCGAGGTGGAGATCGACGCTCATCGGGTGGCGCAGGTGGGAGAGATTGGCGAGGCGAAGCGTCGGGCTGGCCTCGAGGTGCTTGTGGGCGTCGGAGAGAGCGGCCAGCTCGGTATCGGCGGCGGAGATGACGACGAGATCGGCGGGGCTCTGGCCGAGATCGACCGGGTCGGTGCCGTCCTCGATCGCGCCGGGGGTGGCGGCGATCAGATGCATGGGGCCTCCGGGCGCCGCTGCGCGGTTTTGCCTCCGGCGGAGGGATTTGGGGCAAGATGAGGAGGATGGGCCCTGCTGGGCGAGACGCGCCCCGGACTTGATCCGGGGCCTCTGGTTTTGTGCGTGTCGGTTCGGGTCATACGGGCATCGCGTAGAGTTGCATTGGGCGGCCGTCCTGCCAGACGTGAAGTTCGGCCAGGGCTGTGAAGCCGTTGGCCTCGTAGAAGGCCCGGGTCCGGGCGTAGGGAGCGGATGGCTCGGAGGGGCCGAGGGTGCGCACGGGTCAGGAAGCGGGCGCCTTCGGTGCGGGCGCGGTCCTTGGCGACTTCGACGAGGCGGCGACCATGGCCTTGGCGGTGGTGATCCGGGTGGATGGCAAGAAGGTGGATATCGGCGGTGTAGGGTGCGGGCCGGGTAAGGGTGAGTGCGCCGACGTCGCGATCGAGAAGCGCGGTCGGATTTTCGGCGGCGGCTGCGGCGTAGCGTCTGTTGTTTTCCGGGATGCCAAACCAGTCGGGGAGGGCGGCCAGGAGAGTGTCGACAGCGGCGCGGCGCCGGTCCGGCGGGATGGTCCAGGTGATGGCGGACCGTCCCGGCGGCCGCTGCGTGGGTTTGCCTCCGGCGGAGGTATTTGGAGCAAGATGAGGAGGACGGTGTGTCATGGGGCGGTCAGCGGTTTTTCCATGAAGATGGAGTAGGGGCTGTCTTCGTAGGGGCCGAAGGGGCCTCGGGGGGTGAAGCCGTGGCGGGTGTAGAGGCGGTGGGCGGCGTCGAGGCCGGTGCCCGTCTCCAGGCGGAGGAGGGGGAGGCCTTCGGCCGTCGCGGTGGCGATGATTTGGGAGAGGAGACGGTCGGCGTGGCCTTTGCCGCGGGCTTTGGGGTCGGTGAAGAGGGATTTGACCTCTGCGTAGCCGTTCATGCGGGCGAGGGCGCTGCAGGCCTGGGCGTCTTGGGTGAGCCAGAGGGTGATATGGGGCTGCGCGAGGGCATCGAGATCGAGGTAGTGGCAGCTGCCCTTGGGAAAGAGGCTGTTCATCAGCGCGTGGCTTTGGGCCAGCAGCGCGGCGGCCTCGGGCGCGTGGGGGCTGGTTTCGATCAGCTGCATGGGAACGGTGCGGGGGTGGTGCGGGTTGGCGGAGCGACAGAAGGAGATGCGGTATGAGTGACACGGAACGCAGCGAGGCTGCGCGTCAGCCAGAGGTGAAAAAGGGGAGGTGGGACAAACCGTCCAGACCCGAGGAGGATTTTGCCATCGATGCGCATCGGGGCAAGGCCATCCGGGGCTACGAGGATCGGCCGGATCCGGCGGACCCGCCGGAGTGAGGGGGTCATAGGGGTTTCTCCATGAAGACGGAGGAGCCGTTTTCCCTATAGGGGCCGAAGGGTCCGCAACGGGCATAGCCGAGGCGGGTATAGATGCGGAGCGCGGCGGGAGAGGCTTCGCCGGTTTCGAGGCGCATGAGCGGCAGGCCCTCGGCGGAGGCGCCCTTTTCGCAGGCGGCGATGATGGCGTCGGCGAGGCCGGTGCCGCGATGGGCGGGGTCCACGTAGATGCGCTTGAGTTCCGCGTAGCCGTCATAGGCGCCGTAGCCGCCGCAGGCCAGCGCCTCGCCGCCCCGATAGGCGGCATAAAAGCGGATGTCGTCCTGTACCAGCTGCTCGGGGGAGAAGGCGTGGCGCAGGTGGGGTTCGTAGAGCGCGGATTGCTCGGCCTCACTGCCGTCGATCAGGCGAAGCGCGTCGGGGTGGAGCGGGTCGATGTGGGTGACGTTCGGGGGTGTCATGTCTGGGGGCAGCGCTGGTTGAGCGAGAGGTCTCGGCGCGAGGCAGGGACGGTGAGGCCTGGTCCGTCGAAGACCACGATCTCTCCGGTGGAGAGATCGAGAGGCGAACGGGCGGAGCCCTCGTAATCAGATGTCGTGCTCCGGAATCGAGGTCCCGGGTCAAGCCCGGGACGGCGTGGGAAGGGGATCATACTGACAGCGCCCGGGTGATGGCCGCGCGGTCGAGGCCGGTTTGGCCGATGACGACGAGGCGGGTTTCGCGGGGGCCGGTGAGGGGGGTGTCGTAGTAGGTCTCGATCCGGGGGCCGACGGCCTGGAGTGCAAGGCGCATGGGTTTGCCTGTCACGGCTGCGAAACCCTTGAGGCGCAGGATGTCGTGGGTGCGGATGATGTCCGCGACCTGCTCGGCGAAGGCCGCGGGATCGGTGATCTCGGGGCGGGTGACGGTGAAGCTTTCGAAATCGTCGTGGTCGTGGTGGTCATGATGATGCTCGTCTTCATCATCGTGGTGATGGTGGTGGATCTCGTGCCGGGCCTTGGTGTCGGCCTCTGCGGCGGCTTTCTGGCCGAGGAGCAGATCGAGGGGAAGCTGGCCGTGGGACGCCTTGACGACGCGGACGGCCGCGCGGGATTTGGCGCCAAGATCGGTGGCGAGCGCGTCCGCTTCGGTGTCGGTCAGCAGATCGGTCTTGTTGACGACGATCATGTCGGCGCAGGCGATCTGGTCGTCGAAGAGCTCGGAGAGCGGGGTCTCGTGATCGAGTTCCTCGTCGGCGCGGCGTTGGGCTTCGACGGCGGCGGGATCGTGGGCAAAGCGGCCTTCGGTCGTGGCCTTGCCATCGACCAGGGCGATGACGCCGTCGACCGTCACCTTGGTGGAGATCTCGGGCCAGTTGAAGGCGCGCACCAGCGGCTGGGGCAGCGCAAGGCCGGAGGTTTCGATGACGATGTGGTCGGGGGCGTCTTCGCGGGCGAGGAGCTTTTCCATCGTCGGGATGAAATCCTCGGCCACCGTGCAGCAGATGCAGCCGTTGGAGAGCTCCAGGATATCCTCGTCCTTGCAGGCAGCGTCGCCGCAGCCTTTGAGGATATCGCCGTCGACGCCGAGATCGCCGAATTCGTTGATGATGAGCGCGATGCGGCGGCCGTTGGCCTGTTCGAGCAGGTTGCGGATGAGCGTGGTTTTCCCGGAGCCGAGAAAGCCGGTGACGATGGTGGCGGGGATTTTGGCGGGCATGGCGGGTCTCCGGATGCGGGGGAGGGGAGAGGCCCCGGCTCGGAGGCCGGGGCGCGTGGGGCGGGGTGTCAGACGCCGGCGCTAAGCGCGGTGACGATGGGGCCTTCGAGGATTTCGAGCGCGAGGAAGGCGCCGACACCGGCGACGCCCGCGCCGATCAGGCGGGCATTGGTGGCGGTGGCCTCAGTGGCGCCGAGGAGCGTTCGGGCGAGCCAGCCTGCGCCCAGAGCAATGGCGTATTGGGTGATCGCGAGGCCCAGCAGGTAGCCGGTGAAGACCGCCGCGGGCGCGCCGCCCTCCTGACCGGCGATGGTGCCGCCGAAGGCCGCGCCGTGAAAGAGGCCCGCCGCGGCGAAGAGCGTCAGCATTGCCGTGGTGCCGATCGTGCGGCCCGAGACGAGAAGGCCGCCGAGCGCCAGCAGCGACAGGACGACGATGGTTTCGGTGAGCGGGAGGACCGTGCCGAAGGAGGTGATCGCGCAGCCGACGAGCATTGTCGCGATATAGGCGGCGGGGGCCAGCAGGCGGTTTGCCGTGAAGATCGCGGCGACGCCCATGGCGATGACGAAGAAGAGATGATCGAAACCGAGGACCGGGTGGCCAATACCCGAGAGCGCGCCGTCGGCGAAGGTCTCCATCGGGAGGCCGCCGAGCGGGTGGTGGGCCAGCGCGGGCGTGGCGCCGAGCGCGAGAATGGTAGTGAGAAACTTCTTCATGTCTGGTCCCCTTCGGATCCTGGTGAAGGGGGGCTTTCATGGAAGGGCCTTGGCGCGCCCGGACGGGCGGTTCTGGCTGACCCCCACGGAACACCCCGTCCGTTTGTCGCAGTCCCGGCGCCGATGGTGCCGGTGCATGGCTGGTCTCCTGGCTCGCGGGTCAGGGCGTGGCGGCCTGCCTTCCCGGGGATGTGGCCCCAGTGGCGTCGTTTGGCGCGCACGCTCTCCGCTTACAGTCGCGGGGGCGGCTGCGGCATGGGGCCTCCGATCTGGATCGGCCCGCACCGCATTCCCATTTGATCCCCGGGGCGGTGTGCGCCTGTCGCGGGGAACCATGCAGGAACTTTGTGCGCCCCGGGCGGCGGGAGCGTCAAGCGTGATTCTGCGCGTGCGGTGCTTTTGGAGGCGGCAGGACGCTCCGCGGGGCATATTTTTGGCCAGATGAAGGGCCGGTTTGTTGGCGGAAACGCGATATCTTGTGGATAAGCTGCCGGTTCGGGGCAGATTTGGTTTGCAGCCGTTGACTCGACGGGAGGGGCGGAGTCAGTCTCGGGGGATAAGAAGAAACGAGGCAGGCGATGCGGTTTTCCAGGCTCAGGCTGAATGGCTTCAAGAGTTTCGTCGATCCAACGGATCTTGTGATCGCGGACGGGCTGACCGGTGTGGTCGGGCCGAACGGGTGCGGGAAGTCGAACCTCCTGGAGGCGCTCCGCTGGGTGATGGGCGAGAACCGACCGACCGCGATGCGCGGCGGCGGGATGGAGGATGTCATCTTTGCCGGGGCCGCCACGCGGCCTGCGCGGAGCTTTGCCGAGGTCTCGCTGGTCATCGACAATACCGAGCGGCTGGCGCCGGCCGGGTTCAACGATGGCGATATGCTCGAGATCGTGCGGCGGATCACCAAGGATGCCGGATCGGCTTATAAGGTCGGGGTCAAGGATGTGCGGGCACGGGATGTGCAGATGCTGTTCGCCGATGCCTCTACGGGCGCGCATTCGCCGGCTTTGGTCCGGCAGGGGCAGATCTCGGAGCTGATCAATGCCAAGCCCAAGGCGCGGCGGCGGATCCTGGAAGAGGCGGCGGGGATTTCGGGGCTTTATCAGCGGCGGCATGAGGCGGAGTTGAAGCTGAAAGGGGCCGAACAGAACCTGTCGCGGGTCGATGACGTGCTGGAGCAGCTGGCCTCTCAATTGGCGTCGCTCGCGCGGCAGGCCAAGCAGGCGGCGCGGTATCGCGAGATCGCGGAGGCGCTTCGCGAGGCGGAGGGGCTTTTGCTCTACCGGCGTTGGCGCGAGGCGGATCAGGCGCGGATGGCGGCTGCGGACGTGCTGAAGGCGCGGTCGGTTGCGGCGGCCTCGGCCGAGCGGGAGGCGGTTGCGGCAGGCACGGCACGCGAGGCGGCGGAGGCGGGGCTGCCTGCCCTGCGCGATGAGGCGGCGATTGCCGCGGCGGTGGTCCAGCGGATCGAGGTGGAGCGCGCGACGCTGGAGGCCGAGGCGGAGCGGGCGGCGGCGGCGGTCGAGACGCTGACGGGCCGTGTGGCGCAGCTGGGGCGGGATATCGAGCGCGAAGGCGGGTTGAACCGCGATGCGGAAGAGACGATCGCACGGCTTGAGAGCGAGGCGGCGGAGCTGGCGTCCGACAGTGCGGGCGATGAGGATCGGCAGGCCGAGGCGGAGGGCCAGGCGCGCGAGGCGGCGGAGGTGCTGGCGGCGCGGGAGGCCGATCTGTCGGAGATGACCGAGGACGCGGCGCGGCTGGCCGCGCGGCACCAGTCTGCGGAGCGGCTGGTCGAGGAGAGCCAGAAGGGTCAGGTGCGGGCGCGGTCCGAAGCGGCGCGCGCGGCGGAGGTCGTGGCGACCGCAGGCGAGGCCGTGACGGTGGCGGCTGCGGATGCGGATGCGGCAGAAGCGGCGGGCCATGCGGCGGTTGCGGCGGCGGAGGCGGCGGATGCGGCTTTGGTGGCCGCCGAGGAGGCGCGCGCCGAGGTGCAGTCGCGCGAGGCGGAGGCGCGGGCGGCGCGGTCGTCTTCGGACGGTGAGGCGAAGGCGCTGGAGGCCGAGGCGGGCGCTTTGGAGCGGCTGGTGGCGCGCGAGGCCGGGGATGGCGGTCAATTGATCGACCGGGTGAGCGTCGAGGACGGGTTCGAGAAGGCTTTGGGCGCGGCGTTGGCGGACGATCTCCGGGCTCCTCTGGTGGCCGGTGATGGATCGGGCTGGGCGGCGTTGACAGCCTATGACGCCGTTCCGGATCTGCCGGCGGGCGCGGTGGCTTTGGCCGGGTTCGTGACGGCTCCGTCTGTGCTGGATCGGCGGCTTGCACTGATTGGTGTCGTGGATGCCGGGGATGGCGCGCGGCTTCAGGAGGCCTTGCGGCCCGGGCAGCGGCTGGTCTCTCGCGAGGGGGATCTGTGGCGTTGGGACGGGTTCCGAGCGGCGGCGAAGGATGCGCCGTCGGAAGCGGCCTTGCGGCTGGAGCAGATGAACCGGCTGGCGGCCTTGCGGGCGGAGCTGGAGGCAGCGCGGGGCCGGGCCGAGACGGCGCGGGCGGCGCATGAGACGCTGGGCGCGGAGCTGGCGGCGGCAGCCGAGGCGGATGCCGCGGCGCGGGCGGCGCGCAAGGCGGCGGATGGAGCGGTGGCCGACGCGCAGCGGCGGCAGAGCCGGTCCGAGGCGGACCGGGATCTGGCGGCCGGGCGGCTGGAGGCGGCGAAGCTGGCCGTGGTGCGGCACGAGGATGAGGCGACGGCGGCGGATGCCCGGCTGAAGGAGGCGCGGGCGGCGCTGGCGGGGCTTGGCGATCTTGCGGCGAGCCGGGCGCAGCTTGAGGACGTCAAGATGGCCGTCGAGGCCGCACGCATGACGATGATGGCGCGCCGGTCGGCCCATGACGAGCTGCGCCGGGACGCTGAGGCGCGGGCGCGGCGGCGCCAATCGATCGACACCGAGCTGGGCAGCTGGCGGAAGCGTCTGGAGACGGCGAGCACGCGGATGGCCGAGCTGGTGGCGCGCAAGGCCGCCACTGAAGACGAGCTTGAGGAGGCGGCGCGCGTGCCGGGCGAGGTGGCCGGGAAGGTCGACGGGCTCGCGAGCGGTCTGCAAGAGGCCGGAGCGCGCAAGACGGCGGCGGCGACTGCCCTGACGACCGGCGAGACAGCGGCGCGCGAGGCCGATCACGCGCTGCGCGGCGCGGAGCGGGCCGCCTCGGAGGCGCGGGAGGAGCGGGCCCGGGCCGAGGCACTGGCGGCGAGCGCGGCGGAGGCGGTCGAGGCTGCGAAGGAGCGGATCTCGGAGGCGCTGGAGGTGACGCCGGAGCGGCTTCTCGAGGCGTTGGGCGCGGATCCTGACAAGATGCCGGCGGCCGAGGAGATCGAGGCCAAGGTCGCGCAGTTCAAGCGGCAGCGCGATGCGCTGGGGGCGGTAAACCTGCGGGCCGAGGAGGATGCCAAGGAGGTGCGCCAGGAGCATGAGGGGCTTGCGCGCGAGAAGCAGGATCTGGAAGCGGCGATCGCGGCTTTGCGGACCGGAATTTCGAGCCTGAACCGGGAAGGGCGCGAGCGTCTGCTGACCGCGTTCGAGGAAGTGAACCGGTCCTTCGGACTGCTCTTTACGCATCTCTTCGGAGGCGGCGAGGCCAAGCTGGTTCTGGTCGAGAGCGATGATCCTTTGGAAGCGGGGCTCGAGATCATGTGCCAGCCGCCGGGCAAGAAGCTGTCGACGTTGTCGCTTTTGTCGGGCGGGGAGCAGACGCTGACGGCTCTGGCGCTGATCTTTGCGGTGTTCCTGGCCAATCCGGCGCCGATCTGTGTGCTCGACGAGGTGGATGCGCCTTTGGACGATGCGAATGTGACGCGGTTCTGCGATCTGCTGGACGAGATGACGCGGCGCACGAATACGCGGTTCCTGATCATCACGCACCATGCGGTGACGATGGCACGGATGGACCGGCTGTTCGGGGTGACGATGGGCGAGCAGGGGGTGTCGCAGCTGGTCTCGGTCGATCTGAAGAAGGCGGAGACGCTGGTCGCCTAAAGGCCCTTGCGCGGAGGTGGCGGCGGCCGTGGGATTTGCATATTTTTAGCCAGATGAAGGTTGGGGGCGCTGCGTGTTTTCGGTGAGGGACCTGTTAAGGTTAACCGGCCTTAGGGTTAACGCTTTTGGAGGTGGAGCCTTGACGGGGGTTTTAGGGAATATGCTTCTGGGAGGCGCAGCCCTGGATTGTCCCTCTGGACGAGTTGGGTGCTCGGTCGTGGAGGTGTTTGTGACCACTCGATCCTGAATTGGGTTGGACTGCGCCTTGGGATTTCTAACCGGTGGGTTCAGCTTGGAGTCGTTCCTCTAAGGTCTCAGACCGAAGTCTGCGAGAACCTTGTCTCGGGCGTCCGCAGGCAGCGCCCTGCTGGCGAGGAGGCTCTCGCGTGAGGCTTTGCGCCCGCGCTGTTCGCTGATGCTGGCGCCGTGATTGACAAGGTAGAGCGCGGCGGGAAACGGGATCGGGGCAAGGGTGAAGCCGTAATCGGCCATGCGGGTGGGCGTTTCGGTATGCGAGCCGCGGCGGCGGATCACCTCGGCGAAGCTCCGCCCGCCGCGATGGTCGAAACGCAGCGCATTGGATGAGCCGCAGATGCCCCAGAAAGGCGGCTCGGGGCCGAGATGGGCGATGGCGGGCTCTGTCTCTTCGAACATGTAGCCGGTTTCGATGATGTAGCCCTGGCCGTTATTGTCGGTGCGGATATGGCCCACGAGGCCGGGGTGGAGGATGTCGTCGGCGTCAAGGTGAAAGACGTAGCCGTCGACGCCTTTCGTGCGGCCGACCTCTTCGAAGAGCATCGCGATCTTCTTGGTCCTGTCGGAGCCGCGTGTGGAGCCGGTATAGGGCAGATGCGTGATGCGGGGATCGTCTGGCAGATTGGGTCGGTCCTGGCAGCAGACGAGGGCCGACCAGTTGGGGTCCCTCTGGCGGAGCAGGCTTGCGAGCGTCTGGGTGAGAAGGCGCTGGATCTTTGGCCAGTCACCCGTTTTGTCGCGCGCGACGAGGGGGATCGTGAAGATGACCTTTGGATCGCCAGAGGGCGGTGGCAGGCGGGTGGTGGCGCGGAAGATCGCGCCCTTGATTTTTCGCTGGGTCGGCGAGTTCGGCTTGAAAAGCTCGGAGAGGCGGAGGTCGCGGATCATGGCACGGCCAGATGGAAAATCTCGCGCACCTCTTCGGCCATCTCGGGCGGCAGCGCGTTCTTGTCGAAATGGGTCATCTTGCGGTGCAGGCTGCCGCGTTTTTCCCGGAGGTTCTCGCCATGGTTCACGATGTAGGCCATGGCATGGAACGGGACGAGGGCGAGCCGGAAGCCGTAGCGGCGGGCATGGCGGGCCACCTGCTTGTGATCCTCCCGCTCGATCAGAAGGCCGGTGAAATCGGCGCCGCTCCGCAGGTCGTAGCGGTAGGCAGCGGACGAGCCGCAATGGTTGTAGAACCGCTTGGCCTTCGGGAACTGCCGGTTCGACGGTTGCAGGATGGCGAGGCGGCCTGTGGCGGCATCGTACATGTAGCCCTTGTCGATCAGGTAGCCGTGGCCGTTATTGTCGGTTCGCATATGTTCGGTCAGCTTGGGATGCGGCAGGTCGTCGGCATCGAGCGGAAAGAGGTAGCCGTCGCCGGTTTCCGTCTCAAGGACGTGCCGCGCGAGTTGGCGCGCCTTCTCGGGCCTGTCATTGAACTTGTCCGATGCGTCTGAGCGCAGGAAGTGGACGTTCTGGCCGAAGGTAATCTTTTCGGGCTGATCCTGTCCGCAGATGAGCGCGGTCCAGTTCGGGTCGGTCTGGCGGTCGAGCGCCTCCATCGTATGAACGAGGTTGGTTTCGACGACGTCCCAAGCCTCGGACCGGCGGCGGGACACGAGGGGGATCGCGTAGATCACCTTGGGGTTGCCTGAGGGCGGGCCGAGCGGGTTGGCGGCGCGCCAGGTGCGGGCGTGGCGTGCATCATCGAGGCGCTGGCGGAGGTCGGTGAGGAGTTTCATGGCAGGTCGCCCAGGCGGAAGTCGTGTTGGACTTTCGCCGTTTCTTCGTCGGTGAGCGGCGAGATGTCCAGATGCTTGAGCTTGCCCGCCATCTTGCCCCGGCGTTTGCGCATGTTCTCTCCGTGGCCGACGACATAGAGCGCCGCGTGAAAGGGGATGGGGGTCATGTGCAGGCCGAAATGGGTCATGTTGCGGGGCACTTTGCGGTGGGCGCCGCGCTTGGCGATGAGGGCTCCGATATCGGCGCCGGCGCGGCGGTCGAGGCGGATGGCGGTGGAGGAGCCGCAGGAGCGGAGGAACTCGGTCGCCTCGGGAAAGCGCGCATCGGCGGGCTGGAGCGCGGCAAGCTGGCCGGTTTCGGCATGCATCATGTAGCCTTTATCGATGAAATAGCCCGCTCCGTTGTCGTCGGTGAGGATATGCTCGACCACGCCGGGATGCAGGATGTCGTCGGCGTCGAAGGGGAAGTAGTAGCCCTCCTCGGGGCCCTTGGCGAGGACGTGGCGGGCGAGCGCGAACATCTTTGCGCCCTTGTCGAAGAAGGTGTCGGGCCCATCGAAGGGCAGGAACGTGATGCGGTCGTCCTGGGGCAGGGCCGGGCGGTCCTGGCCGCAGATGACGGCTTGCCAGCCCTTGCGGGTCTGGTTGCGGAAGCTGGCGAGGGTTCGGGCGAGGTTGGCTTCGACCTGGGACCAGTCGTCCGAGCGGGCCTTGGCGACGAGGGGGAGGGCGAAGATGACGGTGCCGTTGCCCGACGGAGGCGGCAGGCGGTTGCGCAGGCGCCAGAGCGTGCCGATGGCGCGGCGCTGGAGCCAGGTTTCACCTTTGGAGATCCGGCGGGCGACGTCTTTGGGGGTCGTGTTCATCGCGGTGTCCGGTCTGGCTGTCGGGCGGGTCGGCGTGTTCCGCTGGCATGCGGGCGTCTCTGGATCCGGCGGAGCTTAGCGGGGTTTGGCCCTGCCGCAAGATGCGGGGACGCGGTCATGGGATCAGCCACGCGATCAGGGCGATGACGGCGAGGGTCGCGAGGCCGAGGCCCCAGCTGCGCCAAAGAAGCGAGACGGCGGCGTCGATGTCGGCTGGGCCGATGGATTTGCGGCCTGCGGGATGGACGAAAGGGAAGTGGGTGAGCTGCCCCTCGTAGCTGCGCGGGCCGGCGAGGGAGATGTCGAGGGCGCGGGCCATCGCGGCTTCGGGCCAGCCGGCATTGGGGGAGCGGTGCAGGCGCGCATCGGCGGCGATGTCAGGCCAGCGGATGGGGCGAGGTGCGACGGTTATGATCGCGAGGGCCGTCAGGCGCGCGGGGATCCAGTTGAGCGCGTCGTCGAGCCGGGCGGCGGCCCAGCCGAAGGCGGCGTGGCGGGGAGTGCGGTAGCCGATCATGCTGTCGGCGGTGTTGACGGCCTTGTAGGCAAGAAGGCCCGGAAGGCCGCCGATCAGGAACCAGAAGGTGGGGGCGGTCACGCCGTCGGAGAGGTTTTCGGCAGCGCTTTCGATGGCGGCGCGGGCGATGGCGGGCTCGTCCATCCCGGCGGTGTCGCGGCCGACGATGCGGGCGACGGCGCGGCGGCCTTCGGAGGTCGAGAGGCGGAGGGCCTGTGCGACGGCTTTGACGTGATCGCAGAGGCTGCGCTGGGCGAGGAGGATGGCGGCGGCGACGATCTCGGCGACCATGCCGGGGAGGGCGGCCAGAAGCGCGCCGGTCCCGAGGGCGGCGGCGAGGAGGAGGGCGAGGGCCGCGATCCCCCTGGCCTTGCGGGCGGAGCCCTCGTTGAGGCGGGCGTCGAGCCAGCCGACGGCGCGGCCCATGAGCACGGCGGGATGGGGCGCGCGGCTCCAGAGCCAACGGGGCTCTCCGAAGGCGGCGTCGAGGAGGGCGGCGAGAAGGAGGGCGGCGCTCATCGGGACGGACGCCCGGCGCTTGCTGGCGGCTGCGCCGCAGCGTCGCCCCGCCCGCCGTCCCATGTCATTGGAGGGCGGCCTCGAGTTGGCCCCAGCGGTCCGGAGCGGGCAGGCCGAGGCGCAGCCAGGTTCTGGAATAAGGGAAGATGCGGCTCCAGACATGGCGGCCCGCGAGGCGGTGTTGCCATGTGGCGGCATCGTCCACCTCGTATAGGCGAAAGAGGGTCGTGCCGCCAAGGGGCGCCGCGCCCTCGGCCACGAGGAGCGTGTCGAGGCGGGCGGCGCCTTCCGCGAGGCGCGCGCGCGTGGCGTCGGCCCAGGCGGTGTCTTCGAGGGCGCGCGCGCCGATCTCGAGCGCGGGACCGGAGACAGGCCAGGGGCCGAGGTTCTCTGCGAGGGACGGACGGTCCGGCGGGCCGAGCGTGTCGGGGGGCCCGATGGCGATGCCGAGGCGGAGGCCCGCGAGGCCCCAGAATTTGCCGAAGCTTTTCAAGATGATCGTTTTTTCGGGCTTCGGCCGCGCCACGAAGCTGAGACCGGGGCTTTCGTCGCAGAAGCTTTCATCGATGATGGCCATGGGGGCTTTGGCGAGATCTTCGGTGTGCCAGAGGCGGCCGTCGGGATTGTTGGGGTGGACGATCACATGGGCTGCGCCCTTTGGGCTTTCAGCGATTTTGCCATGGGCGGCGAAGGCGGCGGCATGTTCGTTATAGGTCGGAGCGGGGATCCAGGCGGGCCGGGATCCGGTCAGATCCGGCATCCGCGCGATGAGGGCCGAAGCGCCGGGGGCGGGGACGATCCGAAGCGCGTCCGGAACGCGCCAGAAGCGGCGCGCGGCGGCCTCGAGCCGGTCTGTTGCGGCCTGATCGGGGAGCGCGGTCCACGCCTCTGCCGGGATATCGCCGATCGGGTAGGGGACCGGGTTGATGCCGGTCGACAGGTCGAGCCAGCCCGCGCGGGTCCCGCCATAGCGCGCGATCGCGGCGTCGAGCCCGCCGCCATGGTCGCGGGGCGGGGCGATCATCCCTTTGGCAGCGGCGGATGGCGGGTGACGAAATGGCCCTTCACCCCTTGCGGCCACTCGCGATAGGGCACGACGCCGGTCTCGCTTTGCGCATGGAGGGCGGCATATTGGGCGATGGCCTCTGCCGCTTCGGGTTCGGGTTCGAACCGGCCGAGCGTGTAGGAGAGCTTGCCTTCTGCCTGGATCGCGATGTTGCAGCCATGCGAGCAGCCCATGAGGCACGAGACGCGGCGGGTGCGCAGGCCCTCGGGCGCGGCGGTCTCGACCAGTTTGGCCAGCCGCTCGCCATCGGTTTGGGTGGGCGCGCGATCCTCCCAGTCGTCGCGCTTGCAGGTGTCGCAGATGGTGATCCAGGTGGTCATGGGGCGGCTCCGGCGCGGGCTGGGATATGCGCGGTGTTCAATCGCAAAACGGGGAGCGACACAAGAGAAAGGCCCCCGGGGATGGCCGCTTTGGGCCTTTGGGGCCGGTTAAGCTTTCTTTACAAACCTTAGCGCTTTATTAACCTTTTTAAATCCAGAGTGAGGGTATCGACACCTCCTGGTTTAGGGGACCGGATGGGGTGTCGTGCAGAGGTAGAAATGAAGGTCCTAGTCGTCGAAAGCAATTTCGACCTGTGCCAGATCTGGTGCAGACATCTGACGCGTTTGGGGATCACCACGCGTTGCGTTCAGACCCAGGCGGAGGCTGTCGCCGCCATTCGCGATGGATCCTTCGATGCCATCGTGCTTGATCTGGTTCTGAAGGACGGCAGTGCGTTTGCCGTCGCCGATTATGCGAGCTACCGGTTGCCGGAGGCGCGGGTGATCTTTGTGACCAACACGACCTTCTTTTCGGACGGTTCGATCTTTAACCACATGCCCAATGCCTGCGCCTTCGTGCAGTCCGAGACGCCGCCGGAGGATCTGGCGGCGATCGTGGAGCATTACGCGGCGACCTGAACGGTCTCGCGTCCGTGGGGCGCCTCCCAGTCGAGTTTTGAATTGATCGGGATGATGCGGTTCGGGTTAATCGTCTCGTGGCTGTAGTGGTAGTGGCGGACGATATGGTCGAAGTCGACCGTCTCGGCGATGCCGGGGACCTGGTAGAGCTCGCGGGTGAAGCCCCAGAGGTGCGGATAATCCACGATCCGGCGGCGATTGCATTTGAAATGCTGGTGATAGACGAGGTCGAAGCGGACGAGCGTGGTCCAGAGCCGCCAGTCGGCCTCGGTCAGGCGGTCGCCCATCAGGTAGCGGCGGGTGGAGAGCCGGTCTTCGAGCCAGTCGAGGCTCTCGAAGAGGGGGTGGACCGCCTCATCATAGGCCTCTTGCGTGGTGGCGAAGCCGGATTTGTAGACGCCGTTGTTGACGGTGTCGTAGATGCGGGCGTTCACCGGCTCGATGGGGTCCCGCAGGTCTTGGGGCCAATAGTCGTCGGTATTGCCGGTGATGTCGTTGAAGGCGCCGTTGAGCATGCGGATGATTTCGGAGCTTTCGTTGGAGACGATGGTCTCGCGCTGTTTATCCCATAGGATCGGGACAGTGACGCGGCCGGAGATTTTCGGGTCGGCCTTGAGGTAGATGTCGCGGGCGAAGGGCAGATCATAGAGCGTGTCTCCGGTTGCGCCGGGATAGTCTGTTGCGAAGGTCCAGCCGTCCCCAAGCATGTCAGGATGGACGGCGGAGACGCCAATGAGGTCGGTCAGGCCCTTGAGAGCGCGGAAGACGAGTGCGCGGTGCGCCCAGGGGCAGGCATAGCTGACATAGAGGTGGTAGCGGTTCGGTTTGGCCTTGAAGCCGCCTTCGCCGGAGGGGCCGGGCGCGCCGTCTGGGGTGATCCAGTTGCGGAACTTGGCGGTGGAGCGTTTGAAGGCGCCGCCGGTGGATTTGGTGTCGTACCAGGTGTCGTGCCATTCGCCGTCGACGAGCTGTCCCATCGGATGTCCTTTCCGTTTTGCCGTTGTCCCGTCAAATAGCGCGTCCCCCGGTGCGCGCCTATTGCGCAGGGGCGCAGGGATGTCGTGCGCGGATGTCAGGCCGGACGGACGGCGCTCGCTGGCGGCTGCGCCGCAGCAACGCCCCGCCCACCGTCCCGATGGGAGAAGCGATTGCGGCGGGTGGTGGTGCAGGATATGCAGATCCGGACGACGCCCCGGTGCCGGGGCCGGAACGGAGGCGTCTGCCGGGTCGACCCAGATCGGGGACCGGTGCGGGCGCATCGTCTGAGGTGGGCAATTCCGTCCATCCTCCGGTCTTGGCACGTTCAGATCGGAGAAAGACATGACTGCATTTCCTGCTCATCTTGGACATGTCGGCGAAGCGGCCGGACACGATCACTGGCTGGCCGGTGCCGCTATTGGTGCGGCCATTGGCGTTGCGATCTGGGGCGCCTTGAAAGGGCGCAAGACCGAAGCCCCCGAAGAGGCGGAGGCCGAAGCCGAGACCGAGGAGGACGCGCCCGCATGAAGACGGGTGTGATGATCTGCGGGCATGGCTCGCGGAGCCAGTCGGCGGTCGATGAATTCGCGACATTGGCCGAGAGTTTGCCGGGCTATCTGCCGCCGGACTGGATGACGGAATATGGCTATCTGGAATTCGCCAACCCGGTGATCCGGGATGGGCTCGACAAGCTGCGCGAGGCGGGCTGCGATCGGATCCTGGCGGTGCCGGGGATGCTCTTTGCGGCGATGCATGCCAAGAACGACATTCCGACGGTGCTCAATACCTATGCGGCCAAACACGGGATCGAGGTGTCCTATGGCCGCGAGTTGGGGGTCGATCCGAAGATGATCGCGGCTGCGGCGCGCCGGATCGAGGAGGCCCTCGCCGGGGCCGATGCAGGCGGCGAGAGCGTGCCGCGCCACGAGACCTGCCTCGTCGTGATCGGACGCGGCGCGAGCGATCCCGATGCCAATGGCAATGTCGCCAAGATTGCGCGGATGCTGGCCGAGGGGATGGGGTTCGGCTGGGTCGAGACGGGCTATTCGGGCGTCACCTTCCCGCTGGTCGAGCCGTGCCTCGAACATGCGGTAAAGCTCGGCTACCGGCGGATCGTGGTCTTTCCCTATTTCCTCTTTTCCGGGATCCTGATCGACCGGATCTACGGTTTCACGCGCGAGGTCGCGGCGCGCCATCCGCAGATCGAGTTCGTGACGGCAGGCTACCTGGGCGATCATCCTCAGGTGCTCGAGACCTTCGCGGAACGGATCCTGGAACAGGACGGTCCCATCCCGCCCCCCAATTGCGCGGCCTGCGCCTATCGCGAGCAGGTGCTGGCCCTCGAAGACGGGCGCCACGTCCATATCCGTGCGGAGGACCGGCATCACCCGGCCTTCGGGGCCGTTCCGCCGTCGGTTTGCGTCACCTGCAAATATCGCACGGCGGTTCTGGGCTTCGAGGCCGAGGTCGGCGCGGTGCAGGAAAGCCATCACCACCATGTCGAAGGACAGGGCGCCAGCGCGCCGGGCTCGAACGTGGCCGATTGCAGTTTGTGCGCGGACTTTTGCACCGGGCTCTGCCGTCTGAAGGCGCAGGACCATCACCACCACCACCATCACCACCATGGCGATCACGATCACTCCCACCACCACGCGCCTTATCCGCAAGCCGATCACCCGCATGGGCCGGAAAGTGTCCGAAAGAGACGCGCGTGATCTTCATCTGGCCAAAAATATGCATGGCCGAGCGCAATGGCGCCCGTGCAGCCGTTCGGGGTTGAGCGATGCGGCCCTACCTGTCCGATCCGGCGGCGATCTATGCCGAGAGCTTTGCCACGGTGCGGCGCGAGGCGCGGTTGGAGCGGTTTCCGGCGGGGCTCGACGCGCTGGCGGTGCGGGTCATCCATGCCTGCGGGATGATCGAGGTGGCCGATCGGCTGGCCTTTTCCGAGGATGCCCATGAGGCGGGGTATGCGGCCTTGGCGGCGGGGGTGCCGGTGCTTTGCGATTGCGAGATGGTGGCGGCGGGCGTGATCCGGTCGCTGCTTCCGGCGGGCAATGACGTCGTCGTGACGCTCAACGATCCATCCGTGCGCGGGCGGGCCGAGGTGCTGGGCACGACGCGCTCGGCGGCGGCGGTGGAGCTGTGGCGGGACCGGATCGAGGGCGCGGTCGTGGCGGTGGGCAATGCGCCGACGGCGCTGTTTCACCTGCTGGCGCGGCTTGATGACGGCTGGCCGAAACCGGCGGTTATCCTCGGCTTTCCCGTGGGCTTTGTCGGTGCGGCCGAAAGCAAGGCGGAGCTGGCGGGCAATCCGAGGGGCTGTGCCTTTGTCGCCCTGCGCGGTCGGAGGGGCGGGTCGGCCATGGCCTCGGCCGCGGTGAACGCCTTGGCCGCCGGGTTGCCGGAAGAGGCGGCGGGATGAGCGCGCCCTGGCTGCATATCGTCGGGATCGGCGAGGACGGGATGGACGGGCTTTTGCCTGCGACGCGGGCAGTGCTTGAAGGGGCGGAGGTCATCGTCGGCGGCGACCGGCATCACCGGCTGAGCGAGGCGGTGACGGCAGAGCGGGTCGCCTGGCCGCATCCTTTCGATGCGCTGATCGGAGCCCTCGAGGAGATGCGGGGGCGGCGGGTCGTCGTGCTCGCGACGGGCGATCCGCTTTGGTATTCGGTCGGCGCGCGGATCGGGCGATCGATCGCTCCGGCCGAGATCGTCTATCACCCGCAGCTGTCGGCGTTTCAGCTTTCGGCGGCGCGGATGGGCTGGAGCCTGGCCGATGTCGAGACGCTGACTGTGCACGGGCGCCCGGTGGAGCAGATGATCGCGTTCATCCAGCCCGATCAGAGGCTGCTGATCCTGACGACCGGGGAGGAGACGCCGGGACAGATCGCGGCCTTCCTGACGGAGCGCGGATTTGGCGACAGTCCAATGACGGTGCTGGCCGCGATGGGCGGCAAGGACGAGGCGCGGTTCGACGGGATCGCGCGGGATTGGGATCATGAGGTGCCGGCGTTCAATACGCTTGCGGTTGAGTGCGTGGCTGCGCCCGATGCGGCACTGTTGCCGCGTGTGCCGGGGCTGGCGGATGCGCTGTTCGTGCATGACGGGACGATGACCAAGCAGGAGGTACGGGCCGCGACGCTGGCCAAACTGATGCCGATGCGGGGCGCGCATTTATGGGATATCGGCACGGGCTGCGGGTCGGTGGCCATCGAGTGGATGCGGGCAGCGCGCTACGCCCGCGCGACCGGGATCGAGCCGCGCGCGGACCGGCGGGCGATGGCGGCCTCGAACGCTCTGGCTTTGGGGGCGCCCAAGCTGGATCTGATCGAGGGCGAGGCGCCGGAGGTTCTGGACGGGCTGGCGCCGCCCGATGCGATCTTCATCGGCGGCGGTCTGAGCGGGGGTGTCTTCGATGCGGCCTGGGAGGCACTTCGGCCCTTAGGGCGGCTCGTGGCCAATGCGGTGACGCTCGAAAGCGAGGCGGAGCTGGTGCGGCTGCACGGGCTCCATGGCGGAGAGCTGGTGCGACTTCAGGTGCACCGCGCCGAGCCGGTCGGGCGCTTTTCGGGATGGCGTCCGGGCATGCCCGTCGTGCAGTGGAGCCTGGTCAAGCGATGAGGCCGGTGGCACGCGGGGGATTTGCATATTTTTGGCCAGATGAAGGATCATGCGGGGAGAGCGGCCCGTGAGCGGTGTCCTTTTCGGGGTCGGGCTGGGGCCTGGCGATCCGGAGCTGATGACGGTAAAGGCGCAGCGGCTGATCTCGGGGGCGGCGGTGATCGCCTATCCGGCGCTGGCGGGGGCGGAGAGCTTTGCGCGGTCGATCGCGGCTGGAGTGATCCGGGAGGGGGTGCGGGAGATCGTGATGGATGTGCCGATGAGCGTGGAGCGGGGGCCGGCCCAGGCGGCCTATGATGCGGGGGCGGCCGAGATCGCGGAGGCGCTGGAGGGTGGATCGGACGTGGTCTGTCTTTGCGAGGGCGATCCGTTCTTCTATGGCTCGTTCATGTATCTTTATGCGCGGCTCTCGGGGCGGTTCACCTGCGAGGTCGTTCCCGGAGTGACGTCGATGACCGCCTGCGCGGCGGTGGCGGGGCTGCCGCTCGCGGCGCGCAAGGAGGCGGTGACGGTTCTGCCGGGGCCGCTGCCCGAGGCGGAGCTGTTGCGGCGGATCGAGGGAAGCGAGACGGCGGTGATCATGAAGGTCGGGCGGCATCTGGAGAAGATCCGGCGGGTGCTGTCCGCGGCAGGCCGGGCGGAGGGCGCGGTCTATGTGGAGCGCGCCTCGCTTGGGGCGGAGCGGGTGATGCCGCTGGCAGACGCGCCGGAGCGGGCGCCCTATTTTTCGATGATCCTGGCTGTGAAGGGAGGCGATCCATGGCTTTGATGTGGACCGCGTCCTGGCCTTGCGCCGGGACCTCTCGGCCGGGTTCTAGCAAATGGCGCGCTCGATGACGCCGGTCGTTCTGGCGCTGTCGGCCTCGGGCGAGGCGGTCGCGCGGCAGGTGGCCGAGGCGCTGGGCGCGCCGCTTCACGGGCGCGCGGGCCGGGTGAGCGGCGCCGATGCGGTCTTTGCCGATGCGCTGGTGCATGCGCGGGATCTCTTCGCGGCGGGGATCCCGGTGATCGGCGTCTGCGCGAGCGGGATCCTGATCCGGGCGGTGGCGCCGATGCTGTCGGATAAGCGGCGGGAGCCTCCGGTCGTGTCGGTGTCCGATGACGGGTCGGTCGTCGTGCCCCTGCTTGGCGGGCATCGCGGGGCGAACCGGCTGGCGCGGCAGATCGCGGAGGCGCTCGGCGGCAAGGCGGCGGTGACGACGGCGGGGGATGTGGCGCTTGGCGTGGCCCTGGACGAGCCGCCGGAGGGCTGGCGGCTGGTCAATCCGGGCGATGCGAAGGGCGCGATGGCGGGCCTTCTGTCGGGCGGCGGTGTGCGCCTGGACGGAGAGGCGGCCGAGGCGGCGACATGGCTGCGCGGCCTGCCGGAGGGCGATGACCTTCGGATCAGCTGCACGATGGCGCCCGAAGAGGCGGGGCCGGATCATCTGGTCTTTGCGCCGCAGCGGCTGGCGCTTGGCGTCGGCTGCGCGCGGAACTGCCCGCCCGAGGAGCTGTCGGAGCTGGTGCGCGAGACGCTGGCCTCCGCCGGACTTGATCCGGCGGCTCTGGCTTCGGTCTCGACTATCGATCTGAAGGCGGACGAGCCTGCGGTGATCGCTTTGGCCACGGAGTTGGGTGTGTCGCTGCGGCTTTTCACGGCGGCTGAGCTGGAGGCCGAGGCGGAGCGGCTGGCGATGCCGTCGGAGGTCGTCTTTGCCGAAGTGGGCTGCCATGGGGTGAGCGAAGGGGCGGCCCTGGCGCAGGGCGGCCCGGAGGCAGGGCTTCATGTCGTTAAGCGCAAGACGGCAAATGCGACCTGTGCCGTGGCGCTGGCTCTGGAGCCTCTAGTGGAGTTGCGCGGGCGGCCGCGGGGGCGGCTTTCGGTGATCGGAATCGGGCCTGGACAGGCCGATTGGCGCACGCCCGAGGCCTCGAGATTGATTGCAGAGGCCGAAGAGCTGGTGGGCTACGGGCTTTACATCGATCTGCTCGGCCCGCTGGCGGCGGGCAAGGCACGCTCGGATTTCCCGCTGGGCGGGGAGGAGGATCGGTGCCGCTATGCGCTTGAGCGGGCGGGCGAGGGCCGCGATGTAGCGCTGATTTGCTCGGGCGATGCGGGGATCTACGCGATGGGCGCGCTGGTTTTTGAGCTGCTAGGGCGCTCCGAGAAGGGGGTGAGCGATGCGGCGCGCCGGGTGGAAGTTGTCTGCGCGCCGGGCGTGTCGGCCTTGCAGGCGGCGGCGGCGCGGGCGGGAGCGCCTTTGGGGCATGATTTCTGCGCGATCTCGCTGAGCGATCTGCTGACGCCGCGCGCCGATATCATCCGGCGCATCAAGGCGGCGGCAGAGGGGGATTTCGTGATCGCCTTCTATAATCCCGTGTCCAAGCGGCGGCGCACCCTGCTGGCCGAGGCGCGCGAGACGTTGCTAGGGCATCGGCCGCCCGACACGCCGGTTCTGCTCGCCTCGTCGCTGGGGCGGCCCGAGGAGGAAATCCGGTATCGGCGGCTCGATGCGCTGGAGGTGGATGAGGTGGATATGCTGACGGTTGTGCTGGTCGGCTCGTCGCAGTCGCGGTTGGTGCAATTGGGCGAGGGGCCGAGAATGGTGACGCCGCGGGGCTATGCGGCGAAGGCCTTTGCGGGAGGGTAAGTCGGGCTCATGCATATTTTTTACAAGATGAAAAGGAGCGCGGCGTGACCGTCTATTTCATCGGAGCCGGACCGGGAGATCCGGAGCTTCTGACGCTAAAGGCGGCGCGGATCATCGGGGCTTGCCCGGTCTGTCTTTACGCGGGATCGCTTGTGCCCGCGGAGGTCGTGGCCGGGGCGCCGGAGGGCGCGCTGGTCCGCGACACGGCGCCCATGACGCTGGAGGAGACCCATGCGGAGATCGCGGCGGCGCAGGGGCGCGGGGAGGATGTCGCGCGGGTGCATTCGGGCGATCCGTCGCTTTACGGAGCGATCGCAGAGCAGATCCGGCTGCTGCGGCAGGACGGGATCCCCTACGAGATCGTGCCGGGGGTTCCGGCCTATGCGGCGGCGGCTGCGGCTTTGGGCCAGGAGCTGACCGTGCCGGAGATCGGGCAGTCGATCGTGCTGACGCGGATGTCGATGAAGTCGACGGCGATGCCGGGCGGCGAGACGCTGGAGAATTTTGCGCGCACGGGCACGACGCTGGCGATCCATCTGGGGATCCGGGCGCTACGCGAGATCGAGCGGCAGTTGGTGCCGCATTACGGGGCCGATTGCCCGGTCGTGGTCGCCTACCGGGCAAGCTGGCCGGATGCGGTCTATCTGCGCGGGACTTTGGGCGATATCCGCGACAAGGTGCGGGAGGCCAAGATCACGCGGACGGCGCTGATCCTCGTCGGTCCGGTGCTGGGTCAGGTCCGGGATTTCCGCGATTCGGCGCTCTATGACGGCGCGCGTCCGCATGTTCTGCGGCCACGGCTTGTCGAATCGGGCGAAAACAAGGCAAGCATGGAACCAGATGGGTAACCTGTAGTTAAGGCGTTGCTTTTATAGCAGGTGGGGGAGGTTCGCGATGTCGACATATCTGTCCAAGGAGATCCGCGAGGGGCTGGAAGCGGCGCAACGCAAGTCGCTCAAGCAATCTGCGCGTCTGCGCCTGATGGCCGGGAACAAGACCTATCCCGTGATCCGCATCTGGGAGACCGGCTTCGCCTTGGATCTGGAGGAAGCGCCATCGCTGCGCGGGCTGGTCGATCTGTTCGATGGCAGCCGCCATGTGGCGCAATGTCTGGTCGTTGCCAGTCAGGATGACGGCGGCGAGCGTCATTTCGAATTCAAGCGCCGCTCCCGGGTCGAGGACGAGATGCCGGTCGATTTCGAGCGGGCCGAGAATGCCCCGGTGGCGCTTCTGACCTGAGACCGGAGGCTTCCTCTTAAAGGGGGCGGTTCGCTCTGATCGTCTATCGAGAGCGCGCTGGATCGTTGACGCCGGGTGTCTTTGATGGTCAGTCAGGGTTTCTCTCTTTTTTAGAAGCTGGGATTTTGATATGACTTTTCTTCGAAGCGCCGCTGTCGCGCTGGGCGCCGCTCTTGTTCCTTTTTCTGCTGCTGCCGAATTGGCGCTTGTGCAGGGCGCGAACAATTCTGCGCGTCTTGAGGGGCGGATCGACGGATATGCGATGTCCGTGAATTGCTCGCCCAACTGGGGTCATCAGGGGCTTGCGGGGTTCATGATAGGGCCTCGGGACGAGGCGCCTGATCCGGCCCTGACGGGGGTGAGCGACTTCGGGTTCGAGTTCGTCCTGCCGGACAACCTGCCCGAAGAGATTGCGGAGGGCGCTGCCGTCTGGAGCGATGTCGAGATCGAGGAATTCAACGACCGGCTGTTCTGGTATGTGCCGATCGACGACACGCTGACCCAGCTTTTCGCCTATTCGACCGCGCTTGAGGTCGCGTTTACCTCGCAGACCGGTCCGGTGACCCTGACGATGGTCATGGAGCGCCCGGACGGGAATCTGGTGGGACGGACCGGACTGGCGTGGCTGGGACTTCATCAGATCTGTCAGGAGAAGCGGTAGACAGCGCTTCAGCTCTCTGGCAGCGTAAGTCATGGCTTACGCACTTATCCTTGGCGGGACCGGTCAGATCGGGCTGGCCGTGGCAGAGCGGTTGGTTGCAGAGGGCTGGCAGGTCGGTCTGGGCAGCCGGACGCCATCGCCGCTGGCCGGACCATGGCGCCATGTTGCGGTCGACCGGGAGGATGATGAGACGCTGCGGAGGGTCTTGGGGCAGGGCGCGGATCTGCTTCTCGATTGCGTGGCGTTCGATGCGCGGCATGCCGATCAGCTGCTGGATTGCGAGGTGATGGTCGGGCGGATCGCCGTGATCTCGAGCGCAAGCGTTTATGCGGATGGAGACGGGCGGACGCTGGATGAGGCAGCCGTCTGCGGTCCGCCACGGTTTCCAGTGCCGATCCCGGAGGATCATGCGACGGTCGCTCCGGGGCCGCAGACGTACTCGACCCGAAAGGTTGCGATGGAGCGGCGCCTGTTCGAGCGGGCGCAGGGACCGATGACGGTGCTGCGTCCCTGTTCCATTCACGGACCGCAGAGCAGGCATGCGCGGGAATGGTGGTTCGTCAAACGGCTGCTTGACGGGCGATCGCGAATCCCACTGGCCTATGGCGGGCGAAGCCGGTTTCAGACGACGTCGACCCGCGCGATCGCCGAGGCCGTTCTTCATGGTCTGACAGTCGAAGGGCACCGGATCCTGAACGTGACGGATGCGGATGCGCCCGATGTGGCGGAGATCGGACGAACGATCATGCAGGTGATGGAGCGCGAGGCGGAGCTGGTCGGGCTGCTGGACGCTCCGTTTCCGCCGCGCGACGGGGCGACGCCATGGTCGCCGCGGCATCCGATCGTCTGCGCGTCGTCGGTTCCGACCGCGGGGACCTATGCCGAGACGGTTCCGGCCGCGGTCGAGTGGCTGCTGAAGACGGTGCCGCGTGACGATTGGCAAACCGCCCTGCCGCAACTGGCGGCCTATCCCCGGGACCATTTCGATTATGCGCTCGATGATGCGGCGCTGGCGTTGAAGGGGGCGGAGCCGCTTTCTACTTGAGCGCCTCTATTGCAGGTCCAAAAAGGCCTTTGTCAGGCGTTCGGTCGCGTCCCGAACCATCTCGCGCGGGGCGGCGATGTTGAAGCGAAGAAAGCTGTCGCCGCCCTTGCCGAAGGTCGGGCCGTGATTGACGGCGATCTTGGCGTCCTGTTCGACGCGGCGGGTGAACTCGGCCCGCTCCATGCCGGTGCCGGCGAAATCGACCCAGGCGAGGTAGGTGGATTCGAGCGGCATGGACTGCAGGCCTGGGATAGCATTCACGGCGTCGTCGAAGAGGCGGCGGTTGGCGTCGAGATAGGTCAGCAGTTCTTCGACCCAGTCGGCGCCGGCTTCGGAATAGGCGGCGGTTGCCATGAAGAGCCCGAAGCTGTTGGGCGACATGCCGAGGGCGGCCATGCGCGCGGCGAAGCGCTGGCGCAGGTCGGGATCGGCGATGATGACGTTGCCAACGTGACTGCCGGCTATGTTGAAGGTCTTGGTGACGGCGGTCATCATCACCAGCCGGTCCGCGATCCCGTCGATATGCGCCATCGGGGTATGGGAGTGGCTCGCGAAGACGAGGTCGTGGTGGATCTCGTCCGAGACGATGATCAGGTCGTGGCGCTTGGCGAAGGCGGCGACGCCCTCAAGCTCTTCGCGCGTCCAGACGCGGCCGCCGGGATTATGCGGTGAGCAGAGGATGAGCATCGTCTCGCGCCCGGTCATCTGGGCGTCATAGGCGTCGAAATCCATCACGTAGCGGTCGCCGTCACGGGCCAGCTCGCATTCCACGACTTGCCGGTTTGCGGCGCGGATCACCTTGGCGAAGGCGTGGTAGACAGGCGTGAAGAGGACGATGCCATCGCCTTCTTTTGTGAAGGCGTCGAGGCACATGGCGGTGCCGTTGACGAGGCCGTGGGTGGTGAAGATATGGGCCGGATCGATCTGCCAGTTATAACGCGTTTCCATCCACCAGCGGATCGCCTCGCGGTATTTGCTGTCATCGCCGAAATAGCCGTAGACGCCGTGATCGACCATCGCCTGCACCGCGTCCTGCACGCATTGGGGTGGGCGGAACTCCATATCGGCGACCCACATGGCGATGCCGTCCTCCTTGGGCACGCCGTAGAGCTGCTCCATCATGTCCCATTTCACGCAATGGGTGCCGCGGCGGTCGATGAGTTGGTCGAAGGACATATCGGTCTCCTTTGTGGCAGCAAGCT
This sequence comes from uncultured Paracoccaceae bacterium, assembly GCA_947503775.1. Lineage (GTDB taxonomy): Bacteria > Pseudomonadota > Alphaproteobacteria > Rhodobacterales > Rhodobacteraceae > Aestuariibius. Next base: position 618,255 of record CANNFE010000002.1, read on the forward strand.
AGCCGGGCGCGGGCCGGGCGCAAGCGCGGATTGCAGAGGCCCGGCGGCTGCCCTAGATGGGGGGCATGGCGAAGCGACCGATCCTCATTCACCCCGATCCGCGGCTCAAGACGGAGGCTGCGCCGGTCGGTTCGGTCTCAGGCGAGATCAAGGCATTGGCCGCGGATATGCTCGAGACGATGTACGATGCGCCGGGCATCGGGCTCGCGGCGCCTCAGGTCGGTGTTCTAAGCCGGCTTCTGGTCATGGATTGCGTGAAAGAGGAGGATCAGCCGCCGCGCCCGATGGTTCTGGTCGATCCACAGATCGTCTGGTCCTCGGAGGCGCAAAGCGTCTACGAGGAAGGCTGCCTGTCGATCCCAGATCAATACGCGGATGTAGAGCGTCCGGCGGAGGTCGAGGTGACCTGGACCTCGCTCGAGGGCGGCGCCTGTTCGGAGCGGTTTTCGGGGCTGTGGGCGACCTGCGTGCAGCACGAGATCGACCATCTCGATGGGCGGCTGTTCATCGATTACCTCAAGCCGCTGAAACGGCAGATGATCACCCGCAAGATGATGAAGCTCAAACGCGAGAGGGCGCGGGCATGATCCTCGAGATCCAGGAGGAGCCAAGCGAGGCCCTGCGGGTGAGCTGCAAGCCGGTCTCTGAATTTGGCGAGGCGTTTCAGGGCTTTGCGGAAGATCTGCTCGACACGATGTATGCGGCCCAGGGGCGCGGTTTGGCGGCACCGCAGGTCGGCGATGACCGGCGTGTCTTTGTCATGGATGCCCGCTGGAAGACCGGGGCGCGGGCGCCGATGGTCGTCGTCAATCCCGAGATCGTGGAGGCGGCGCCGATGCAGACGGTCGGAGAGGAGGCGTGCCTGTCGATCCCCGGCAAGGTCTACCGCGTGCAGAGGCCTCTTTGGGTGGATCTGCGCTGGATGTCGCGGAGCGGCGTTCTGACGACCGAGCGGCTGGTCGGTCAGGAGGCGATGATCGCCTGTCACGAGCTGGACCATCTGGACGGGCGGCTGATCTCGGATCACGGCACGGAGGTGTGAAGGCCGCGTTTCTCAGATGGCCGGATCCGCGGCTGCGCAAAGCGGCCGAACCGGTCGAGGCGGTGGATGACGAGGTGCGCGACATCTGGAACAAGATGGTTGCCGCGATGGAGGCGATGCCGGGGATCGGCCTGGCCGCGCCGCAGATCGGAGTGATGCGGCGGCTGGCCGTGGTGGATGCTTCCGAGGAGCGCGGGCACGTCCTGCGAATGGCCAATCCCGAACTGGTCTCGGTCAGCGAGGAGATGGCGACGATCCATGAGGCCTCGCCGAACCTGCCCGGTATCGGCGCGGATGTGCTGCGTCCCGCGGCTTGTGTCGTGCGGTATCTGGACGCCGCAGGCGAATGGGCCGAGCGGGCAATGGAGGGGATGTGGGCCCGGTCGGTGCAGCATCAGATCGATCATCTGGCTGGACGGATGTATTTTCACAGGCTCAGCCGTCTGAAACGGGATCGATTGTTGAAGAAAGCGGAACGGGGGCAGATTTTTAGCTAAAAATCTGACGAGGAGGGGGGCGCCCTGCGGGCGGGCGCTTTCTTCTGCCGAAGAAAGCGGGAAGGACGGCACGGGATGAAACTCGTCTTCATGGGCACGCCTGATTTCTCGGTTGCGGCGCTGGACGCTGTGACCGAGGCGGGGCACGAGGTTGTGTGTGTCTATTGCCAGCCGCCGCGCCCGGCGGGGCGAGGAAAGAAGGACCGCCCGTCGCCGGTTCAGGCGCGGGCCGAGGCGCTGGGGTTGCCGGTTCGGCATCCGGCATCACTCAAAGGCGAGGCAGCACAGGCGGAGTTTGCGGCGCTGGGTGCCGATTTGGGTGTCGTGGTGGCTTACGGGCTGATCCTGCCGGTGGCGGTGCTGGAGGCGCCGCGGTTCGGATGTCTGAATATCCATGCCTCGCTCTTGCCGCGCTGGCGAGGGGCGGCGCCGATCCAGCGGGCTATCATGGCGGGCGATGCCGAGACGGGGGTTGGGATCATGCAGATGGAGGCGGGGCTCGATACCGGGCCGGTGTTGCTGGAGGGGCGGGTCCCGATCGGGGTGGAGGAGACGTCTGGCGCGCTACATGATCGACTGGCTGCCTTGGGGGCGCAGTTGATCGTGCGGGCCTTGGATCAGCTCGAGGATCTGGAGCCGGTGCCGCAGCCCGAGGAGGGTGTGACCTATGCGGCCAAGATCGACAAGGCCGAGGCGCGGGTCGATTGGGACCGGCCTGCCGAGGAGGTCTCGCAGTTGATCCGGGGGCTGGCGCCGTTTCCGGGCGCCTGGTGCGAGATTGACGGGGAGCGGGTGAAGCTGCTCGGGGCGCGTGTTGTTAACGGGAGTGGAGAGCCGGGTGAGGTTCTGTCGGGGTTCAAGGTGGCTTGCGGGGAGGGCGCCGTCGAGATCACGACAGCGCAGCGGGCGGGCAGGCACGCTATGGCCGCCGGCGAGATCCTGAAGGGGCTTGCTCTGCCCGAGCGGCTGGATTGAGGATTGACCGTCGGGTTTTGCATATTTTTGGCCAGATGAAGAGGCGGAGGCGCGCGGTCTTGATCCGTCGCTCTGATTCGTTGGGAGAGGTCATCTTGGTGGAGCTGTTAAGGTTAATGAGTGTTGGCCTTGATCCGTTTTGATCTTTGAGCGTCGTGCTGCAGCCAAGTTGGCGATGCATTTTCTTTGGGCAAGTTCCCTTCTTTGGGTCCGAGACGGTCGGTTTGTGTTTTAAGATTCGGAGCGGGTACTCTTGATGGGGTCGTTAAGGTTAATCGGCGCTAAGGTTAATCCGGGAAGCGGGGTGTTGGACAAAGAGTGATGATCTTACGGCCTTGGAGGGTTGGCTTTGTATGTCGGGTTGGGTGATGATGGGATCAAAGTCAGCGACGCTTGGAAGGGTCGAGGGGGGCTGACCCAGTGTCTCACCAAACGCCTTCTATGACGGAAAAGTTGGGTGTGTAGGTCTATCTATTGAGTGGTTTGTTAGGCTAGGCTGTAGTGTTTTCCAGAAATTTGAGCTGGATTAGAAGGATCGGTGAGGTCCCACTCCTGGGCGCACCGCCACGCCCGCTCTTCTTTTTGGGATGGCGCGCACCGCGGTGAGGGCTGCGCTGGTCGGGTTTCTGGTGAGACGCGATGTTCT
>CANNFE010000003.1:0-97500 GCA_947503775.1 uncultured Paracoccaceae bacterium
TCAGACATGTTCACCGCTCAGTTTTCCAGCCGTGAATCACGCTACTAAGCAGAAATCAATGGGTCCTGACCCTAGGCCGGGCTTTGCCGCAGGGTGCAGGTGTTGAGGGGAAGGCTCGAGGAAGAAGAGGATGCGGACGAAACTGACTTTTACTAAGACATATACAATAACTGCTTTTCGCAGAACTTCTGGTGCCGTATTAACCTAAGCATGGCAAAACGTGATGATTTCAGAGCTCCTGTTATTAGAACAATTGCGCAACGCGCAGGTTACCGTTGTTCAAATCAGACCTGTTTGCGCCCGACGATTGGACCAGACGGCGCCCATGAAAGCGCCAGTATTGGTGTTGCTGCACACATTACTGCTGCCGCTGAGCGTGGACCAAGATATGATCCTACGTTGACTTCCGAGGAGCGAGCCGCAGCAGAAAATGGTATTTGGCTCTGTCAGAACTGTAGCAGGTTGATAGACGTAGATGTCACCAGCCATTCCATTGATCAGCTTAGAGAATGGAAAACCCTAGCTGAGATGCGTGCGTATCTAGGCATTCGTGGATTTGCGATTGTAGTATCTCGAAGCTTTTCAAAGCTTGAAGAGAGAATGCCTAGCCTTGTAGCCGAAATGCGGGAAGATATCGGCAGATCGCCGTTCATTCGTGAATTTATCGTTGGCTCCAAGAACTGGACCTACAACGGCGACCCAGATAACCCAATTTTTTCTTATTACTTTGAAGACCACATCAACCTGAAGCCGATGCTAAAAGTCATGGAAAATTATAACGCGATTATTGAAACTACGCACAACAATTCTGACCGATTTGAGTTTACGGAAGACTTCGCAGAATATCTTACGCTACCCGTTTAACTCTATCATTCAATTTTCATATTCGAGCGGAGTCGAGCGCATTGCTATTTATTTTCTGAGGACAGACATTCGTGTGATGCGCAGCATCGGTCACTTTGGACCCAAGGCAGGCATCGAGACTACTTCGGCGACCGACCTGAGTTCTTGCTGGGGCGAACCCCACACAGCTTATGTTTCAGCGACCATGAACAACCCCGCATGTTCCTTGCGCAGGACGTTCTTCTGCACCTTGCCCATCGTGTTGCGGGGGAGTTCGTCGGCGAAGATCAGCTTGCGGGGGTGTTTGAACCGGGCGAGGGAGGGGGCGATGGCCTCGAGGATGGTTTCGGGGTCGGGGCGTTCGCCTGCCTCGGGGACGAGGATGCCGATGACGGTTTCGCCGAAATCGGGATGGGGCACGCCGATGACGGCGCTTTCGCGGATGCCGGGCTGGTCGTCGAGGAGGATCTCGATCTCTTTGGGGTAGATGTTGTAGCCGCCCGAGATGATGAGGTCCTTGTTGCGCCCGACGATGCGAATGTAGCCGTCGGGGTCACGGGTGCCGAGATCGCCGGTGATGAAGAAGCCGTCGGCGCGCAGTTCGGCGGCGGTCTTGTCGGGCATCTGCCAGTAGCCTTTGAAGACGTTGGGGCCGCGCACTTCGATCTGGCCGGTTTCTCCGTCCGGGAGGGTCTCTCCGGTGGCGGGGTCAGTGATCTTGAGCTCCACATCCGGGAGCGGGAAGCCGACCGTGCCGGGGCGGCGGTCGCCGTCATAGGGGTTGGAGGTGTTCATGTTCGTCTCCGTCATCCCATAGCGTTCGAGGATCCGGTGACCGGTGCGTTTTTCGAACCGGGTATGGGTCTCGGCGAGCAGCGGCGCGGAGCCGGAGACGAAGAGGCGCATGTGCCGGGTGAGATCCGCGGTGAAGCGCGGATCGTCGAGGAGGCGGGTGTAGAAGGTGGGCACGCCCATCATCGCGGTGGCCTGCGGCATGTGGTCGATCATGGCGTCGAGGTCGAATTTCGGCAGGAAGATCATGCTGCCGCCCGCGATCAGGGTCACGTTGGTGGCCACGAACAACCCGTGCGTATGGAAGATCGGCAGGGCGTGGAGGAGTGTGTCGCTTTGGGTGAACCGCCAGAGATCCGCCAAGGTCTGCGCGTTGGAGAGCAGGTTCGACTGGGTGAGCATCGCGCCCTTGGAGCGGCCCGTCGTGCCGGAGGTGTAGAGGAAGGCGGCCAGATCGTCTTTGCTGCGCTCGGCCGTTTGGAAGGTGGTGGGGTTGGTCGAGGCCGCCTCTGCCAGGGTTCCGCCATCCGCGTCGAGCGTTTCGAGCCGGGTGCCGAGGCGGCCTGCCATCGGGGTCAGCGCCTTGGCGGCTTTGCCGGACGCCACGAGGAGGCGTGCGCCGCTATTTTCGACGAAATAGCTCAGCTCGCCTTCGGTATAGGCGGTGTTGAGCGGCAGGAAGATCAGGCCGGTCTGGGCGCATGCGGCATAGAGCGCGAGGGCGTTCGGGGATTTGTCGATTTGGGCGGCGACGCGGTCTCCTGCCTGAAGGCCAAGATCGGTGAGCCCGTGGGCCATTTGGGCGGTTTGCGCCAGAAAGGCCGCATGGGTGATTGTCGTGCCGTCCGGCAGGTGCAGGAAGGGCGTGTCCTTGCCCGTATGGGCGCCGAAGAGGGTGTCGTAAAGCGGGTTGGTCATTCGGCCTGCCTTGCTTTTGCGCGACGGCCCGGGGCGGGAGCGGCGAGCGATGCCACCTCGGGGGAGGCGATCACTTTGCGCGTCGCGGCGAACTGTTCATGGTTCTGCGCGATCCGGGTCAGGTCGTAAAGGTAGTTCACCATCGCCCCGCCGGACTGCGCGCGCCCCTTGGCGGAGGTGTCCGCATCGGCGTGGAGGGCGTGGATCACCGCGCCGTTGCCCAGATGGAAGCGGGCGACGGGATCGAGGGGCAGATCCTCGCGGCCTTTGGCGGTCATCAGGTAGCGGGCGGCGAGCGATTTGATCTCGGCGGGGTCGGCTTCGATGTTCTGGCTGCCCAGCCAGCGGGTCAGCCCGGGGATGGGCGAGAGCGTGACGAAGGTCTTGAGATGCGTGAACTCGGTGGAGAGATCCGAGGCGACCTGTTTGATGAGCGAGCTGCCGAAGGAGATGCTGGCAAGCCCGGCCTGACAGTTGGAGATCGAGTAGAAGACGGCGGTGTCGGCCTCTTCGGGGGGCATGGCCTCGCGGTCCTCGGCGAGCAGGCCCTGGACCGAGCCGGGGATGCCGTGGGTCAGGGCGACCTCGACGAAGATTAGCGGCTCGTCGGGCATGGCCGGATGGAAGAAGGCGAAGCAGCGGCGATCCTTCGGCGCAAGGCGGCGGCGCAGGTCGTCCCAGCTGTCGATGGCGTGGACGGCCTCGTAGGCGATGATCTTTTCGAGGATATGCGCAGGGCTTTCCCAGCTGATCGGGCGCAGGACGAGAAAGCCGCGATTGAACCACGATTTAAAGAGGTGGCGGAAGTCGAGATCGAGGGCGTCGAGCGCAGGCTCTCCCTTACCGAGGCGGAGCAGATCGGCGCGCATGCGCACGAGCGATCCGGTGGCGCCGGGAATGCGGTTGAGGCGGCGGATCAGTTCCTGACGGGGCGGTTCGGCCGCGCTGGCGAAGGCGAGATAGGAGGCCCGGGAAGGGTCCTTTTCGTAGTGATCGAGCGTGGTGCGGACCGCTTCGGGGTCGATGTTCATCTCGGTGGCGAGATGGCGGAAGAAGGCGAGCTTGTCGGTATCCGCGAGCGCGTCGTAGCGGGCCAGGATGCGGGTTCCGAGATCGCGGCCCGACGTCTCTCCCGGCGCGCCGATGAGGGCGCTGGCCAGATCGGTAAGCGGCCTGTCATCCTGCGCGGAAGGCGCGGGCTGGCGGTGGCGCCGCTCGAACACGGTCGAGAGCAGGTCGGCCAGAAGGGTCACGGGATCTTGCCCATCACAGCGTCAGGCAGCCAGGTCGCGATACCGGGAAAGAGGCAAAGGACGATGATCGCGATCACCATACAGGCGACAAAGGGGAGTGATCCGGTAAGGATCGTGCGAAGCGAGATATCTGGCGCGATGCCGTTGATGACGTAGAGATTCAGTCCAACCGGCGGGGAAATCAGCCCGATCTCCATGTTGATGGTCAGGATCACGGCGAACCAGATCGGATCGAAGCCTGCGGTGATGATGATCGGCAGCAGGATCGGGGCGGCCATGAGGATGACAGCGACGGGGGGCAGGAAGAAGCCCGCGATCAGCAGGAAGATATTGACCGCGCCCATCAGGACCCAGCGGTTCACGTCGAGCGTGCCGATCCATTCGGCGATGGCCTGGGTGATGAAGAGCGAGGAGAGCATGTAGGAGAAGACGCCCGCGGCGGCGATGATGAAGAGGATCATCACCGATTCCTTGGTGCTGTCGCGCAGGACGACCCAGAGATCGGCGGGATTCCAAAGCTTATAGACGATCATCGCGATCATCAGGCAGAGGAGCGCGCCGACGGCGGCGGTTTCCGACGGCGTCGCGATGCCGCCATACATCGCGTAGAGAACGCCGACGATGATGGCGAGGAAGGGCAGGACGCGGGGCAGGATCTCGAACTTCTGGGCCCAGGTGTAGCTGCCTGTCGCCAAAAGCTCGGTATTGCCCGAGCGCCAGGTGGAATAGAGCGACCATGCCATAAAGAGCCCGACGAGCAGCAGGCCCGGGAAGACGCCCGCCAGAAAGAGCCGCCCGATCGAGGTTTCGGTGGCGATGCCGTAGACGATCATGGTGACAGACGGCGGGATCAGGATGCCGAGCGTGCCGCCCGCCGCGATGGAGCCTGCAGCGACGCCGTCGGGATAGCCGCGTTTGCGCATCTCGGGGATGCCCATCTTGCCGATGGCTGCGCAGGTCGCGGGGGAGGAGCCGGACATCGCCGAGAAGAGTGCGCAGGCGCCAAGATTCGAGATGACGAGGCCGCCGGGGATACGGGTCATCCAGCGTTCGAGCGCCTCGTAAAGGTCCGCGCCTGCCCGGGTGGAGGCGATGGAGGCGCCCATGATGATGAACATCGGGATCGACAGAAGCGCGAAATTGTCGAGCTTGCCGAAGAGAATTTCGGGCATGAGTTCGAGAGAGCGGACGCCGTCGAAGATGATCAGGAAGCCCGCCGAGACGATCAGAAGGCCGATGGCGACGGAGACGCCGGAGAACAGGACGAGGATCGTCATGACCGCGACGAGCGCGCCGAGAACGAGGGGATCCATCAGCTGTCCTCCAGTCCGAAGGGTTTTTCGGTGCCGGTGATGACGGCGACGAGATCGGCGATGAGTTGCAGCATGAGAAGGCCGAAGCCGACGGGCAGCGCGAAATACGGGATCCAGAGGCGCACGCCCCAGACCGTGTCGGAGTGCCAGCCGCGATCCCAGGCGAAGTGCCAGTATTCGTAACCGTACCAGAGCATGACGCCGATGATCAGGATCGAGAGACTGAGCGTGAAGACTGCGAGAGCCTTCCGCAGACCCATCGGCAAGGCGAGCGGGATCAGATCGACATTCACATGGCCGCGCAGGAGCTGCACATAGGGCAAACCGACCAGCGTGGCGGCGATCACGAGGTAAATGACCATTTCGGTCTGCCAGACGGTGGACCAGTTCAGCACGAACCGTACGAAGATCATCTGGCAGGTAATGCCCACGGCGGCCACGATCATCGCGGCAGACGTCCATCCGGCGATGGTGCTGATCCAGGCGACGGTGCGGAAAAACGCACCTTTGTCGTCCAAGGCAACCGCCTTCGTCTCGCCCCCATGTGCTGCCATAGGGTCCCCTTCCCGGTTGGTGGCGGCAGGCGATTAAGGCCGCATGCCGCCGTTTCTCTATCTTTCCCCGGATCGGGGTCGGCTTATCGCGCCGTTTGGTCGTCCGCTGGCGTCACTCGACGTTGAGCGCCTTGTCCAGCAGGGCCAGACCATCGGGCATGTCTTCGAGAAACGCCTCGTAGGAGGTCAGCTTGGCGACGCCGAACCAGGCGATGTAGTCGTCGAATGACATCTCCTTGATCTCAACGCCTTTCTCCTGAAAGACATCGCGCGCCATGCTGTCCTGCGCGGCAGCTTCGGAGAAATAGTAGTCCTGCGCGGCCTGACCGGCCTCCATCACAGCGGTCTGCTGTTCGGGCGACATGGCGTCGAACTTTGCCTTGTTCATCAGAAGCGGCATGTACATGAACCAAAGCGCATAGTCGCCCGCCGGAGTGAAGCATGCGACCTGTTCGTAGATCTCGTAGCTGACGAAGCTGGCAGAGGAGGTGTTGGCGACCTGAAGAACGCCGGTTTCCATCGCCTCGTAGATCTTGGAGGAGGCCATCGATTCGATATCTGCCCCGGCCCCTCCAACCATTGCTTCAAAGGCGGCGCCGGCGGCGCGGGCGGTCGTGTCCTTCACGTCGTCGGGATGGGTGACGCAGCCGTTGACGCCTGCAAAGCCGCCCGCGAGATAGCCATGGGCGAGGACCATGACGTCATCTTCGGCCATCAGCGCCTCGATATCCTCCATGAACTCCGACTCGGTCAGGCGCAGGGCGTGGTCATGGTTCTGAACGAGGCCCGGCATCAGGGTGAGGCTGTATTGCGGACGCTCCCCACCGGAATAGGCGAGCGGGTAGATCGTCAGGTCAAGATCACCCGACTTGAGCGGTGCGTATTGCTCGCGCGCGGCGTAAAGGCTGCCTTTTTCGTGGATCGTGACGTCGAGCCCGACATCGGCATTTGCCAGTTCGGTCGCGAAGACCCCGGCCACTTCATGGCGGACATCGCTTGTCGACCACTGGTGGCTGAGGTTGAGATTTTGGGCGAGAGCAACCGTGGGGGCGGTGGCAATCGCGAATGCGGCGATGGCCGCAGTCGTCAGATGATTCATTGGGCGTCTCCAGCTCTCGTTCATATCTCGGGCTTCCGCTTTGTTGCCCCTACGTCATAGGGCAACATGTTCCTAATAAATCATATGAGACGACAGAGGCGATCAGTTGTCTTCGTCAGCCCGCTCACTCGGCGTCATTCCACCGCCAGCGCCATATCAAGCAGTTCCTGGCCGTCCGACACCTCTTCGATGAAGGACTGATATGAGGTCTCTTGGGCGAGGGCGCGCCAGGCTTCGAAATCCTCGGCCGTCATGCGCGCGATCTCGACGCCGGCCTCGCGGAAGACCTCTTCGGAGGCGGCGTCTTCCTTTTTAGCCTCCTCGAGGTAGAAGGCCTCGGCCTTTTCGGAAGCGGCCATGAGGGCGGCCTGCTGCTCTTCGGTGAGGTCGTCGAAGGTCGATTTATTCATCAGAAGTGGCTGATACATGAACCAGAGCGCGACATCGCCTGCGGGGGTGTAGCAGCTGACCTGTTCGTAGATGCGGTAGGAGACGAAGGACGAGGAGGACGTGTTGGCCGCGTTCAGAACACCGGTCTGCATGGCATTGTAGATCTCGGAGGACGCCATGGAGGCGATGGAGGCCCCTGCCCCGGCAAGCATTTGTTCGAACGCCTTTCCGGCGGCGCGGGTCTGAAGGCCCTGGACATCTTCGGGGCTGGTGATGCAGCCATCCTTGCCGGCGAACCCGCCTGCGAGATAGCCGTGCACGAGGACCATGACGTCATCCTCGGCCATCTTTTCCTCGAGCGCGGCCATGAAGGCGCTGTCGGATAGGCGCGTGGCGTGGTCGTGGTTTTTCACCAGACCGGGCATAAGCGTGAGGTTGAAGGCCGGCTGCTGACCCCCCGCATAGCTGAGCGGCAGGACTGTCATGTCGAGCTGACCGCGGCTGAGCGGCTTGTACTGCTCGCGCGCCTTGAAGAGCGACTGGGACGGGAAGATCTGGATCTCGAGATCGACATCGGCAGCGGCAACATCGTCGGCGACCATCTGCGCGACCTTGTGGCGGATGTCGTTGTTGGACCACTGATGCGACAGGCGCAGTTCGGCGGCCTGGGCGATGCTGGCCCCGGCAGCGAGCGCAAGAGCGGCTGCGGCGGTTTTCCACACTGATGTCATGACTATCCCCTCCCAAAGGATCCTTGGTCATTTGACCTTGTCGTTAGGTCGAATATGTCTGCATTGAATTAGAGGTCAAGAATTTTGTATACAAATTTGACTTCATTGAATTCAACTTGGTTATGGTAAATGGTGGAAAGATGACGAAACGGCATGCCGACAGGATCGCGAAGGCACTTGAGGAGCTGATCTTTGACGGAACGTTTGCCAATGGCGAACGGCTCGACGAGGTGCGGCTGGCCGAACAGTTCGGCGTCTCGCGCACCCCCTTTCGCGAAGCGCTTCAACGGCTGTCGCTGTCGGGGCTGGTGGAGCTTGTCCCGCATCGCGGCGCCTTCGTGCGGCAGCCCGGGCCGGTCGAATTGATCGAGATGTTCGAAGTCATGGCGGAGATGGAGGCGGCCTGCGGGCGCTTTGCCGCGATGCGGATCTCGGACGAGGCGCTGGACGATTTGCGCGCCGCCAATGTCCGCTGCCGGGAGGCGATCGAACGCGGCGATCCGGATGCATATTATGCCGAGAACGAGCGCTTTCATCAGATCATTTACGCCCAATCCGGCAACGCCTTTCTGGCGCAGGAGGCCGGGCGACTGCACAAGCGGCTGCGGCCGTTCCGGCGGCAACAGCTGCGGTTTCGCGGGCGGATGGCGCAGTCGATGGAAGAGCACGAGGCGATCGTTGAGGCGCTCGTTTCAGGCGATGCCGAGGCGGCGGCACTCCGGCTGCGCGGGCATGTGGCCGTGCAGGGCGAGAAGTTCCATCGCCTGATGGCGAGCCTAAGAAGCGCGGCGGAGTGAGCCGGCTCTAGCTGTCGGCGCTTTGGACCGGCGGCGCATCCCCCGACATCAGAACGGGAAGCTGACGCAGGAATGCAGGCAGGATCAGCGCGGCCCCAACCAATGTGGCGTAGAGGTCGGGCGCGACCAGAAGGATGGCCGAGATAGAGAGGAGCACGCGTTCGTAGCCCCGGAGTGGCGCGAAGAGCCAGTTGGCGAAGGCCGCCGACAGCATCCAGATACCCGCCATGGCACCGAGGGTAGCGAGGAAGAATTCGCTCCAGGTGAAGCCGTCGACGACCAGCAGCATTGAGGGCGAGAAGACGAAGACGAAAGGCACCAGCGCCTTGCCCATGCCGAGCCGGAACGCGGTGTTGCCCGCCTTGAAGGCGTTGGCATCGGCGATCCCGGCGGCCGCATAGGCGGCGAGCGCCACGGGGGGCGTGATGTCTGCGAGCACCCCATAATAGAAGACGAAGAAATGCGCGACGATTGGCTGCACGCCCAGAAGGCCCAGGATCGGCGCGGCAACGGCGATCATGATGAGATAGTTCGCCGTCGTCGGGATGCCGCAGCCCATCAGGACGCAGACGATAGCCGTCATGATGAGGGTGAAGAGGAGCGTCAGACCCTCGACGCTCATCACGTCGAAGGGGAGGAAGGCGAGCGTGGCAGAAAGGTTTTCGGCCCATGTGGCGGCGACGCCGGTGACCATGTAGGCGATCTTGAAGCCGACGCCGGTCAGGGTGACGACGCCGATGATGACGCCCACGAGCGCGGCGGCGGCGGTGACGGAGAGCGAATATTTCGCGCCGACGACGAAGCCGTCCCAGGTTTCACGGACGGTTTCGGTGGCGGCGGTTTTCAGGTCGTGTCGGATGAGGTTCTGCAGCACCAGCACCAGCAGGCAGGAGGCGATGCCCCAGAAGGCGGCGAGATAGGGCGTCTTCCCGGAGAGCAGGATCGCCACCAGCACGAAGAGCGGCAGGGTCGTCAGCCAGCCCGCCTTGAAGACGGTCCAGGCAACGGGAAGCTCGTCCTTGGTCAGACCGCGCAGGCCGCGGCGGCGGGCCTCAAGGTGGACCTGCACGAGAACACCGAAGAAGTGCATGAAGGCAGGCACCAGTGCGGCGGTCAGGATCGTGGTCAGCGGCACGCCGAGATATTCGATCATCAGGAAAGCGACAGCGCCCATGACCGGGGGCGTGATCTGGCCGCCGGTGGAGCTGGCGGCCTCGACGGCGGCGGCGAAATGGGGCGGGTAGCCGATGCGCTTCATCGCGGGGATGGTCAGCGATCCGGTGGTGACGGTGTTGGCGATGGACGAGCCCGAGATCGAGCCGAGCATGGCCGAGGAGACAACCGAGACCTTGGCCGGTCCGCCTGCGAACCGCCCCGCGAGCGCGGAGGCCAGATCGATGAAGAGCTGGCCCAGACCGATGCGGGTGGCGAGCACGCCGAAGAGGACGAAGTGGAAGACATAGGTCGAGATCACGCCCAGCGCGGTGCCGTAGATGCCCTGCGAGGTCAGGTAGAGGTGATTGACGATGCCTTTCCAGTCGGCGCCGGGATGAACGAGGACGCCGGGCATGGATTGGCCAAAATAGGCATAGGCGATGAAGAGAAGCGCGATGACTGGCAGCGGCCAACCCATGGAGCGGCGCGTCGCCTCCAGCAGGACGACGATGAGCACGGTGCCCATGAAGACGTCGATGGGGAACGGATTGCCGACGCGCATCGCCAGATCGGTGAAGATCCACGGCACATACATCGCCGAAACAATGCCAGCGACGACGAGGACCCAGTCGTAGATCGGCAGGCCGAGAGGGGTCAGGAGGGTGTTTCTGGGTTCCTTGCGCTCGCCCCAGATGACGAAGGACAAAAAGATCAGCGCAAGCGTGAAGGCCAGATGGGTGCCGCGGTGGGTCGTGGCCTGCGGGATGCCGTAGCCGGCGGTGTAGAAGTGGTAGCAGGAGAGGACGAAGAGCGCGATCGCCGTCACCGAGCCCAGCGTGGGCAGGAGGGGACGGAAGCGCATTTCGGGATCGAACTGCTCTTCGAGCGCCTGCATTTCGGCTTCGGTCAGCGCCTCCGCGCGGCCTGCTGGGGTTTGCGCCTTGGCGCGGTCGGTGTCGCTCGCAGCCATCGGGTGCTCTCCGGTCGTAGAGTTAGAAAAGCCGGTCCCGAGGGACGGGACCGGCTGGGATCGTTACTCGAGAAGGCCTGCTTCGCGGTAGAAGCGTTCGGCGCCCGGATGGAGCGGGATGCCGATGCCGTCGAGCGCCGTTTCCGGCGTAATCTCACGGCCCTTGGAGTGGCCCGCGTCGAGCAGCTTGCGCGTATTCTCGTTCCAGAGGGCGGCGGTCACCTCGTAGATCAGCTCTTCGGGCTGATCGGCACTGGTGATCCATTGCGCGCCGACCGAAAGGGTTGTCACGTCATCCGCCACTCCTTCATAGGTGCCGCCGGGGACGGTGTTTTCGGCAAAGAAAGAATACTCGCCGGTGATCGCCTCGGCCTCGGCGCCCGAGATCGGGACGAGCGTGATGTCGTCCTGGCTGGCAAGCTCTGCGATGGCGCCGGCGGGAAAGCCGCCGACGAAGAAGAACGCATCCATCGCGCCGTCGCGCATCCGGTCGGCGGCCTGGTTGGGCTTGAGGTATTCGGCGTCGACGTCATCCTCGCTGAGCCCGTAGGCTTCGAGGATGATACGCGCATCGACCAGCGTGCCCGATCCCGGCTCGTCGAGAGAGACAGTCTTGCCCGCCAGATCGGCGACGGTCGAGATGCCGCTATCGGCGGAGGCGACGAGGTGGATCGTCTCGGGGTAGAGGCTGGCGATGGCGCGCAGGTTCTCGACCGGTTCGCGGTCTTCCCAGATGCCGGTGCCGGTCTGCGCCCATGTGGCGACGTCCGATTGGGAGAAGCCGGATTCGAGCGTTCCGCCCGCGATGGCGTTCACGTTGGCGACCGATCCATTGGCCGAGAGCGCGGTGGCGATGAGACCTGGCACGCCGCAGGAGCCGCCTTCCTCGCAGGGACGCGATCCGGGCGGGTTGGAGATCGCGTTCGCGATCAGACCGCCGATGGGATAGTAGGTGCCGGATGTACCGCCGGTGCCGATGCGGAAGAATTGCGGCGCCTGGGCCAGTGCGACCCCGCCCGCGGCCAAGCCCATCGCTATGGCCCCGATGATCGTGAAGTGACGTCGGTTCATGGTAGACCTCCCAGTCCCAGATATTGCCGTTGGGTCAGCTAACACCCGTTTGGAGCCGGGTTCAATCGGGGAAAAAAGAGGGGCCTGATCTCTGCACTAAGAGGCGCGGCTTGCCCGAACGCAGTCTTGGCGGCAGGATGCAAGGCGGATCGCCGGTGGAGAAAGAGTATGGACAAGTGCGTCGTGGTCACCGGGGCCGGCCGATCTGGGACGTCGATGACGACCGGTCTTCTGGAGCGCGCGGGGCTGCGATTGTCTTCAAGCCTCATCGAAGCGAGCGAGCAAAATCCGAAAGGCGCCTTTGAAGATGCCGAGATCCTGATGCTTCAGCGCAAGATGCTGGCGCGACTTGGTCCTTCGAAGATACCGCCGCCGGATGGATGGTTGTCGGACCCGGATGTCCTCGAGACCGAGCGGATTCTCAGAGCCCATATCGCGGCGGCGATTGCCGAGGATCCGAAGACCCTTTGGGGGTTCAAGGATCCCAACACGGCCTTCACTCTGCGGCTGTGGTCTCGGATCTTCGAGGTCGAAGGCATCACGCCCAGGATCGTTCTATGCCTGCGGGAGCCATCTGCCGTGATCGCGTCGATGGCACGTCATTATCAGACGGATCCGGCGATTTCAGAGGTCTTCTGGCTGACCAAGTATATCTCCGCGATCCGGGACACCGAGGCGGATCTTTTCATTGCGCATTACGAGAGGTTGATCGAACGGGACGACGCACATCTATCCGCCTTGCTCAGCTATTGCGGCTTTGAAGCGGTGGCCGATCACCCGGGGGCAAGCGGTTTTATCGACCCAGATCTGAACCGGAGCGGAGGTTCGGCAGAGGTCTGTTCCAATCCTCTGGTCGCGCGGCTCTGGGCGGCGCTTCAGTCCATATCGGGTGCAGAGTTCGACCGGGATGCGCTGTTGGCCGAGGTCGGCGCGATCGAGGCCGATCTGAACGCGGCGCGGGGCTGGCTGCATCAGATCCACCACGGTCATGCGCAGTCGGTCAGGCGGATCGAGGCGCAGGCGGATCAGATCACGGCGCTGCGCGAGCGGCAAACCCTGCTCAAGGCGAAAGTGGAGGAGAGGGCCGTGGAGCGGGACGCGGCGGTCGAGCGGGCCGACGCGATGAAGAACAGCCTCGATCAGTCGGCGGCGACGATAGACCGGCTGGAGACGGATCGAGTGGAGCTGATCCGGAACCATGAGGCCCGTCTCGCGGAGCAGGACAGGCTCTTGGCCCAGCAGACCGAGATGCAGCAAGAGCTGCGCGGGCAGGTTCAGGCGCTTCGTCGGGAGATACGGTCGATCAAGGAGATGCACAGACGCAAGGTCATGGCGCTGTCCACGAAGCTTGAGACAACGAGACGTAGCGCGAGCTTTCAGGTCGGGCATATCCTGATGCGGGGTTTGCGGCAGCCAGGTCGGAACACTCTGGCCGTCCCGGTCAGGTTGGCGCGTCTGATCCGGGATCGCCGCAAACACCGGCGATCAGGGTAAGCAGCACCGCTTTGGGGTCAGGCCGGATCCACCACGCGGGTGCGCAAAAAGAGGTAGAGCGGCAGGCCGCAGCTGACGCCGATGCCGAAGGTCGCCGGGATTGCGATGAGGGCGAGCCAGTTCCGGCGGGCGAAGACCTCGGCCAGGATCCAGACGGTCAGGGCGACAGCGGCGATGGTCAGATCCCAGACCAGGCCGGAGGTCGCGTCGTTGACATACCAGGCGTCGATCATCGGCTGGAGCTGCCAGCCATTCTCCTGAAACCACGAGACGAAGTAATACATCGGGTGAATCGCGCCCCAGATCGCGAGGGCGAGGTAGATCATGCGCAGAAAGGACATGGCGTCAGAGGCCGACGAAGACCGTGAAGGGCCCGCGTCCGACGCCGATACTGGCGCCCACATCGGTATGGCCCCGGCTGTCGATGCCGATGGAGACGTTCGGCCCGTAGGTCCGGGTCTGCTGATAGGTCGGAGGCTCGGGCGCGCCGTCCGCGCCGCAGGCGGCGAGGGTGAGCAAGGCGAGGGCGGCGGCGATGGAACGTGTCACAGGCGATCCTTCCAGGCAGCGATCTGTTTGCGGACCTCGGACGGCGCGGTGCCGCCATAGGAGGTGCGGGAGGCCACAGACGCCTCCACCGTCAGGACATCGTAGACGCTTTCGGTGATGCCGTCATGGACAGATCGCATCTGCTCGAGCGTCAGATCGGGGAGGTCGCAGTTTTCCGCCTCTGCGAGGGCGACGAGCCGCCCGGTGATGTGGTGCGCCTCGCGGAAGGGCAGGCCAAGGACGCGCACAAGCCAGTCAGCCAGATCGGTGGCGGTGGAAAATCCGCGGGCGGCGGCCTCGCGCAGGGCGTCGCGGTTGGCGGTCATGTCCGAGACCATGCCGGTCATCGCCGCCAGCGACAGCATGAGGGCGTCGGCGGCGTCGAAGGTCTGCTCTTTGTCCTCTTGCATGTCCTTGGAGTAGGTCAGCGGCAGGCCCTTCATCACGGTCATGAGCGCGACATTGGCGCCGAGGATGCGGCCGATCTTGGCGCGGATCAGCTCGGCGGCGTCAGGGTTCTTTTTCTGCGGCATGATCGACGAGCCGGTGGAGAAGCGGTCCGACAGGGTGACGAAGCGGAACTGGGCGGAGGACCAGATCACGAGTTCCTCGGCAAAGCGGGAGAGATGCATCGCGGTGATCGAGCTGGCGGCGAGGAATTCCAGCGCGAAATCGCGGTCGGCGACCGCATCAAGCGAGTTGGCGGCGGGCGCATCGAAGCCCAGCGCCTTGGCCGTCGCATGGCGGTCGATGGGAAAGGAGGTCCCCGCCAGCGCGGCCGCGCCGAGGGGCGAGAGGTTCATCCGCCTGCGCGCATCGCCAAAGCGGGCGCGGTCGCGGGAGAACATCTCTACATAGGCCATCATGTGGTGGCCCCAGGTGACGGGCTGGGCGGTTTGCAGATGGGTGAAGCCGGGCATCACCCAGTCCGCGCCCGCCTCGGCCTGCGCCAGAAGCGCATGCATGAGCGCGGTGATCCCTTGCGTCGCCGCATCGCATTGATCACGCACCCACATCCGGAAATCGAGCGCCACCTGATCGTTGCGGGACCGGCCGGTATGAAGGCGGCCCGCAGGCTCTCCGATCAGCTCGCGCAGTCGGGCCTCGACATTCATGTGGATGTCCTCGAGCGCGGTCGAGAACTGGAAGGTGCCGCCTTCGATCTCTGACAAGACCGTGAGGAGGCCTTCCCGGATTGCCTTGGCATCGCTACCGCTGAGGATGCCTGTGTCGGCAAGCATCTGCGCATGGGCCCGCGAGCCGTCGATGTCCTGACGGGCGAGCCGCTGGTCGAATCCGATCGAGGCATTAATTGCTTGCATGATCGCGTCCGGGCCATCGGCGAAGCGTCCGCCCCACATCTGGTTCGAGGTGTCGGTCATAACATCGTCTTTCGGAGGTCACATGCGTTTAACGGTTCTCGCGGCTCTCTATATGGGGCTGACCGCTGGTGCAAATGCGGACCCGGCGCTGACGGCGCTGCAAGAGGGAGACATGCGCAAGCTGGTCATCCATTCAGCGCCCGAAGCTGGCCCGGACGTGCCCTTTACCAGAGAGGACGGGTCCGAGATGACGCTGGCCGATTATGGCGGGCAGGTCGTGCTTCTGAACTTCTGGGCAACGTGGTGTGCGCCCTGCCGCAAGGAGATGCCGCATCTTTCGGAACTGCAGACCGAGCTGGGCGGGGACGATTTTCAGGTGGTGACGGTCGCAACGGGGCGTAACCCGCCCGAGGGGATGGTGCGGTTTCTCGACGAGATTGGCGTGGATAACCTGCCGCTGCACCGCGATCCGCGGCAGAAGCTGGCGCGCAGCGCGGGCGTTCTGGGCCTGCCGGTGACGGTGCTGCTGGACCGCGAGGGGCAAGAGATCGCGCGGCTTCAGGGCGATGCAGATTGGGCGTCGGACAGTGCGAAGGCGATCATCGAAGCGGTGATGGCGCGGAAATAGGGCTTTGGGGGGTTTTGGATCGCATGTGAGATATTGGCTTGGTGTCTACTGCGCCTTGCAGCTCACCTTAGACCGAATCGGGTTTCATATTGCTACCAAGTCACTATATTTGAACACAGGACTAACCCTCATTTGAATTGGTAGATCATCATATGAGAAATAAGAATTTTTTCGCAGCATTAATTTCAGCTCTTATTTTTACGGGTACTTTTTTAAAAGGGGAGGTCTTGGAGACAATCAGCCGCCCCGATATTGCAGCGAATTTTTGCCCAGCCGAATGGGCGGCCTTTGTCTCGCAAGAACCCGATCTTTGGGCGGATACAAACCCGATCAGGATCGATCCATCTTTTGATCAGTCGGCAACCGATGTATTCAACAAATACTTTCTTTGGGTCATGGCGCAGGCAGAACACTTTTCATCAGTCACTACCCTTGCGGATCCTGATATTCGGACGCCTTCATATTTTAGGAAGGCCAAATCCTACTACGATTTGTCGAAATGCCTGACTATGACACCTGCAGAAAAAGATCTCATGATAAAGACCTACCTGTCGGATCGTTCATCAAAATCTGAAGATATAGTTCGCGCTAAACTTTTCGAAGCATTTGATGAGTACGAGTGTATGGGGTTTGCACAAGCCAGTGAGCAGATATTTCGTTTAGACTCACAAAGCGCCTCTTTTCAGTCAGATTACAAGAAGATTACATCGACTACTCTCAAGGTATGCGGTCAATAAAGCAGGCATTGACATTTCGAAAGAGTAGATCGCTAATTCTGGTGCTCTATTTTAGAGATGAACTTTGAAATAGGCGCGCAAAGTAGCGGCGATGGCTTGTAGATCAGTTAGAGCCAATTCCAACACTTTGGACTGAACCCGGATCTAGGCTAGCGCCTCATACCTGTCGCAACTCACGACGTGGTCGTTTACCATGCCGACCGCTTGCATGACGGCGTAGACGGTCGTGGGGCCGCAGAATTTGAAGCCCTTTGATTTGAGCGCTTTGGAGAGTGCAGTCGAGGTCTCGGTTTTAGCGGGGACGTCGGACATCTGGGCGTGGGCGAGTTGGAGGGGTGTTCCGTCCACGAAGGACCAGATGAAGTCGGAGAAGGGCTCGTCCATGGCGAGGTAGGCGCGGGCATTGCCGAGCGTTGCCTCGATCTTGCCGCGGTGGCGGACGATGGCGGGATCGGCGACGAGGCGGTTGATCTCGGAGGCGCCCCATCCGGCGAGGGTTTCGGGATCGAAGCCCGCAAAGGCGGCGCGGAAGTCTTCGCGTTTGCGCAGGATCGTGATCCAGCTGAGGCCGGACTGGAATCCTTCGAGGCAGAGGCATTCGAAGAGCCGGACGGGATCGCGTTCGGGCACGCCCCATTCGGTGTCGTGATAGGCGATGTAGAGCGGATCATCCCCGACCCAGGCGCAGCGGTTCATCCGAAGATCCTTCAAATGCAAGCTTTTACATTCTCTTAGGATGTCTGGCCCAAAGATCGCTCGCAAGCCGCAATTCCGCGGCCCCGAGGACCCGATCATGCGTGACAGCGACCCCTTTGTTCCGGTGACCGATACGATCCCGTCGGATCCGCTGAGCTATGCGGTCGACCGTCGCGATCAGGGTGTGCTGCAGATGGTGCGCGATGCGCTGGCGGCGAGCCGGACGCAACTGGCCTTTCAGCCGGTCGTCTATAACGGGGATCCGCGACGGGTCGCCTTTTACGAAGGGCTAATCCGGGTCATCGACAAGACCGGACGGCCCATTCCGGCGCATCAGTTCATGCCGGCTATCGAGGCGACGGAAATCGGGCGCGAAATCGATGTAGAGGCACTTAGGCACGGGCTGGTCGCGTTGCGCAACGATGCCAGCCTACGACTGGCGGTGAACATGTCGGCGCGGTCGATCGGCTACGGGCCGTGGCGCCGGGTTCTGGATGACGGTATCGCACGGGACAGGCATATCGGCGAGCGGCTGATCCTGGAGATCACCGAAAGCTCGGCCATGCTAATGCCAGAGATCGTCATCGCCTTCATGGCCGAACTGCAGGATCTGGGGATCGCCTTCGCCCTTGATGACTTTGGCGCGGGCTATACCGCATTCCGATACCTGCGAGACTTCTACTTTGACATCCTCAAGATCGATCAGGATTTCATCAATGGGGTTCACGACAGCGCCGACAATCAGGTCCTTGTCGAGGCGCTGATCTCGATCGGGCGGCATTTCGACATGTTCACCATCGCCGAAGGGGTCGAGACCGCCGAGGATGCAGAGTTTTTGGCCAGTGTCGGGATCGATTGCATTCAGGGGTTTTACTACGGGCCGCCCCGGCTGACGGCACCCGGCTACGGCTCGGGCAGTCGCGAGAGCGCTTGAGCGCGGAACGCCCTTTGCCGTTCCGCGTTGCACCACAGCGGTCCAATGCCTAAACCTGATGCGACTGCGGAGCGGTGACCGCCTCTGCACGGACAGACAAGGAGCTCTGCCATGACCAATGTCGTAATCGCCTCTGCCGCCCGGACTGCCGTCGGCAGCTTCGGTGGATCTTTTGCCAATGTGCCCGCCCATGATCTTGGGACGGCGGTGCTGGAAGAGGTCGTTGCGCGCGCCGGGATCGACAAGGGCGAGGTAGAACAGACGATCATGGGGCAGGTGCTCACAGCGGCGCAGGGCCAGAATCCTGCGCGGCAGGCGCATGTGAATGCCGGCCTTCCGATCGAAAGCGCGGCCTGGGGGATCAACCAGGTTTGCGGATCGGGCCTGCGCGCCGTGGCGCTGGGCGCGCAGCATGTGATGCTGGGCGATGCGGCGGTGGTCATCGCGGGCGGCCAGGAATCGATGACACTGTCGCCCCATGCCGCCCATCTGCGGGCCGGGCACAAGATGGGCGATGTCAAATATATCGACACGATGATCCGCGACGGGCTGTGGGATGCGTTCAACGGCTATCACATGGGTCAGACGGCCGAGAATGTCGCGGAAAAGTACCAGATCAGCCGCGAGCAGCAGGATGAATTCGCGCTCGCCTCGCAGAACAAAGCGGAAGCGGCCCAGAAGGCGGGCAAGTTTGCCGACGAGATTGTCGCCTATACGGTGAAGGGCCGCAAAGGCGATACGGTCGTCGATCAGGACGAGTATATCCGCCACGGCGCGACCATCGAGGGGATGCAGAAGCTGCGCCCGGCCTTTGCCAAGGACGGGTCGGTGACGGCGGCGAACGCATCTGGCCTGAATGACGGGGCGGCGGCGACGCTGTTGATGACGGCGGAGGCTGCGGAAAAGCGCGGGATCGAGCCACTTGCGCGGATCGTCAGCTTTGCGACGACGGGCGTCGATCCGTCGATCATGGGCACTGGGCCAATCCCGGCGAGCCGGATGGCGCTGGACAAGGCGGGCTGGACGCCCGAGGACCTCGATCTGATCGAGGCGAACGAGGCCTTTGCCGCGCAGGCCTGCGCGGTCAACAAGGATATGGGCTGGGATACGGACAAGGTGAACGTGAACGGCGGCGCGATCGCCATTGGCCATCCAATTGGCGCATCGGGCGCGCGTGTTCTGAATACGCTTTTGTTTGAGATGAGGCGGCGCGACGCCAAGAAGGGCCTCGCGACCCTGTGCATCGGGGGCGGCATGGGTGTCGCGATGTGTGTCGAGCGGGACTGATCCCGCGGGTGACACATCGGGTCGCCCCGGTCGGTGACTTGCTTACTGCGTGGGCGCCCCGCTTAAAACCGAGGTCGATCTGGGCGGGCTTTGCGCTGTGAAGGGCGCGGCGGAGCCCTTCCCCTATGAACAGCTTGTGTTTTCGGGCGGCGGGATCCGCTGTTTCTGGCATGGCGGCTGGATCGAGACCGTCACTGCCGCGCGGGCGCTGCAGCCTGCGCGGATCATCGGTGTATCGGGCGGCGCCTTGTCCGGCGCGGCATGGCTGGCGGGACGAGAGCAGGTGTTGTTCGACGTCATGTCAGAGGCGTTTTCGGACGAGCCGCAGAATATCACCTGGCACGATCTGGAGGGGGATGAAGGGCTGACGCCGCATCAGCGGGTCTATCGGTCGGTCGTGGAGAAGGTTCTGGACGAGGCCGCGCAGGCCGGGATTTCAGAGGGGCCTGCCTTTCAGATCTTCCTGGGGCGCCCGCCGGAGGGGGCGTTGTCGGATCTGGCGGCGCTTTTGGGCGGCAGCGCCTATGAGTTGGAGAAACGGCTTTTCGCGCGCGGGACGTCGGACTGGTCGGTTAAATTCGGGCTGAGCGGGGAGCGGATTGATGCGAGGGCTGCTGCGGCGGAGGGGCGGCTTGCCGATCTGGTGACGGCGGCAGCGACGATCCCGCCGGTCTTTTCAATCCTCGACTGGGACGGCGCGCCGGTGATCGATGGCGGCATGGTGGATCAGACCCCGTTTCCCGAACCGGATCGGGGGCGGACTTTGGTGCTGTTGACGCGCAGCTACAGCGACCTGCCTTATGCGCCGGACCGCGATTTCGTGGAACCCTCGGAACCGGTTCTGGATCAGAAGATTGACTTTACCGATCCAGCCAAGCTCAAGGAGGCATGGCGGCTCGGACAGCAGGATGGTGCGGCGTGGCTTGCGGCGCGGACCGATGATTAACTTTTGGGAGGAGAGACATCATGGCCAGAACGGCAATTGTGACCGGAGGATCGCGCGGCATCGGCGCGGCCATCGCGAAGGGCCTGAAAGAGGCGGGCTGCGCGGTGGCGGCGACCTATGCGGGCAATGACGAGAAGGCCAAAGCCTTTACGAACGAGACCGGGATCAAGACGTACAAGTGGGACGTGGGCGGTTATGAAGCCTGCAAGGACGGGATCGCCCAGGTTGAGGGCGATCTGGGTCCGGTCGATATTCTGGTCAATAACGCTGGGATCACGCGCGATGCGCCATTTCACCGGATGACCCCGGAGCAGTGGAACGAGGTCATCGACACCAACCTGACAGGCCTTTTCAACATGACGCATAATGTCTGGGGCGGGATGCGCGAGCGCAAGTTCGGGCGCGTCGTCTCGATCAGTTCGATCAACGGTCAGAAGGGGCAGTTTGCGCAAGCCAATTACTCGGCAGCCAAGGCGGGGGATCTGGGGTTCACCAAGGCGCTGGCGCAGGAAGGTGCGCGCGCGGGGATCACGGTGAACGCGGTTTGCCCGGGCTATATCAACACCGACATGATGGCAGGTATCAAGGACGAGGTCATGAAGGATGTGATCCTGCCTGCGATCCCCGTCGGGCGGCTGGGCGAGGCCGAGGAGATCGCGCGCTGCGTCGTGTTTCTGGCCTCGGACGAGGCCGGGTTCATCACCGGATCGGCGATCAGCGCGAATGGCGGTCAGTATATGGTCTGACCGATTGGGCGGGGCCTGCCGGCCCCGTCCGTTTTCAGCCGAAGAGACGGATCCAGGCCTGTCGCAGGACGTCTCCGCGAGCTTTGTGGGCAGCTCTCATCGCGTGGCGCAGGCGGGTATCGGTTTCGATCTCGAACATGGGTGGGCTCCTTTGGTGGGGGACATTTGACCTGCGCTTAAGATGCGCTTAGGCTCGGGTTCTGACAAATGAGACTTTTCAAGGGTTCGATTAAGTTCTACTTATGCGAAGATGAGCGAGCGCCTGCCCCCACTGACCGCGCTTCGCGCCTTTGAGGCGGCGGCGCGGCATCTGTCTTTTGCGAAAGCAGCGGACGAGCTGTCTGTGACCCCGGCGGCTCTGTCGTTTCAGATCAAGTCGCTAGAAGAGCATCTGGGCCAGCTGGTCTTTCGCCGTCTGAACCGCGCAGTGGAGTTGACTGAGGCTGGGCGGGCCTTGCAGCCGGGGGTGCAGGACGGATTTGCCGCATTGAACAGCGCTTGGGGGACGGCACGAAAACTGAACGATACCAAGAAGTTGACGGTAACGGCAGGGCCGGGCTTTACCTCCAAATGGCTGGCGCCACGGCTTTTTACCTTTGCGCAGCAGAACCCGGATCTGGAGCTTCGGTTTTCCGCCAGCCTGCGCTTGATGGATTTCGAGCGGGACGAGGTCGATCTGGCGATCCGGTTCGGGCAGAGCGAGGATGAGGGCCTCTATTCGCGGATGCTGATCCGAGAATGGCTGTCGCCCATGATGACGCCGCAGATGGCGGAGCGGGTGCGGCGGCCCGAGGATCTTTTGGATCTGCCGCTTATCCATCAGGACGATATCGGATTTCTTGAGCCGCCGATGGGCTGGCCCGCCTGGTTTCATGCCGTTGAGGTCGCGCCGCCCGACATGGCGGGGCCGCATTTCAGCCAGGCCGATCACGCGATCAATGCCGCTTTGGCGGGGGCTGGTGTGGTTCTGGGGCGGGTATCGCTGGCGGAATCGCATCTGCGCGAAGGGCAGCTTGTCATGCCCTTCGCCCAGGCGCTCTGGGCCAATGCAACCTATCGGATCGTCTGTCCGGAGGGGGCCGAGAGCCGTCCTCAGATCGCGCGGTTCATTGATTGGGTGGTCAGCGAGGTCAAGGATATCGACGAGCTAACCGGGACCCGCGACTTTGGCGATTCAGATCCGATTGCGTCTGTGCCGCGCTAAGGTCAGCTAGCGCTGAGGCGACTGATCTGTTCTTTGAGATGGAGCTTTTGCTTCTTCATACTCGCGATGGCGAGATCATCGTATCCGGGACTGCGTTGCGCTTCTTCAACCTGTGTAGAGAGGGCTTCGTGTTTTTTCCTCAGTTCCTCGACATGCGATGTCAGGCTCATGGGCATCCTCCTATGCGTTGGTTTGAGATCTTCAGCCGATCACAGAACCGCGACCAAGTCACGCCGCAGCGCAGAGCAATACGGCCTGCTTAGCAAATCATAATATAGGTTGACGTAGGGTTAATTCCAAAGGGGCAGCGGTGCGCTTTTTCGCAGCACTTTACTAATTTTGTCGGTGTAATCGTCCATGTCAGACAGATGCCGTAGCCCTTCGTGAAGGGGAATCGCAGCCGCGAGGCGCAGGGGCGCACGCCCGTCTTTGACGGCGCGGACGAGGATAAGCGTCGGATCGCGTCCAGCGCGGGGCGAGAGCGGCGCGATCTGAAGGCTGCCGAGGCGACCGCCGAGCGCAGCAAGGATCTGCGGCAGGCGCTCGGGCTTGTGGATGAGCGTGAGCGCTCCGCGCGGAGCAAGGCGGCGGGCGGCGATGTCGATCCAGTCGGCAAGGCTCGCCTCGCCCGACCGGGCGATGGCGCGACCCGGATCAGTGGCGGCGGTGGTTTGCGACGGATCGAAGAACGGTGGGTTGGCGATGACGTGGTCGAACTGCCGCTGTCGCAGGTCCGTGGGCAGATTGCGTAAATCGGCCTCGACGATGGTGGCGGGGATCCCGTTGAGATCTGCGTTACGGCGGGCGAGGTCGGCATAGGCCGGCTGGATCTCGACGCCGGTGAGCTCAACACCGGGGACGCGGCGGGCGAGGCAAAGACCGGCGATGCCGCTTCCGCAGCCGAGATCGAGGATCCTGTCGGCTTCTTTGGCAGGACATGCGGCCGCCAGAAGAACCGGGTCGATCCCCGCGCGGTAACCTTGTCTGGGCTGAAGCAGCCGGAGCGCGCCGCCCAAGAACGCGTTCTCGGTCAGGTCCTCCGCTGCGAAGGATGTCACCGGCCCAGATCGACGTCGTTGTCGCGCAGGACGGCCTCGGCCATGAAGAGATCGGTGCTGCGCACCATCAGGCGGCGCGGCAAAACGCCTATACTGCCTTCAAGAACGCTCATATTTACGTCCATCTCAAACCACCTTATATCCTCCCCGTCCAGGAGGGCCTTAGCAAAGGCGATGATCGTCGGGTCATTGCTACGCAAAAGCTCTTTCATGACCCATGACGTAGTGGTTTGGCCCTCCGGTTGTCGAGCCACATTGACGAAAGTGTCAGATGAGCCTCGATCAGCCTTCCCAAAAACCTCATGACCGTCTGGCAGCCGCTTTGTCGGGCGAGATGACGGCGGTCAACGCCTTGATCCGCGAGCGGATGGCGTCGGAGCATGCGCCGCGCATTCCCGAAGTGACGGCGCATCTGGTGGAGGCGGGCGGCAAGCGGGTTAGGCCCATGCTGACGCTCGCCTCGGCCAAGCTGTGCGGCTACGAGGGGCCCTATCACGTGCATCTTGCGGCGACGGTGGAGTTTATCCATACGGCGACGCTTTTGCATGACGATGTGGTCGACGAGAGCGCGCAGCGGCGCGGGCGACCGACGGCGAACCTGCTCTGGGACAACCAGTCGAGCGTGCTGGTCGGCGATTACCTTTTTGCGCGGTCGTTTCAGTTGATGGTCGAGACAGGGAGCCTTCGGGTTCTCGATATCCTCGCGAATGCGGCGGCGACGATTGCGGAAGGCGAGGTTCTGCAGCTGTCGGCGGCGCGGGATCTGGCGACGGATGAGGGTGTTTACCTGAAGATCGTGCGCGGCAAGACGGCGGCGCTGTTTTCGGCGGCGATGGAGGTTGGCGGCGTGATCGCGGAGCGGTCCGAGGCGGAGGTGCGGGCGCTTTACGACTATGGCGATGCGCTGGGGATCGCGTTTCAGATCGTGGACGATCTGCTGGATTACGGCGGCTCGGATGCGACGGGTAAGAATATCGGCGACGATTTTCGCGAGCGGAAGCTGACGCTGCCGGTGATCAAGGCGGTGGCCGCGGCATCGCAGGAGGAGCGGGCGTTCTGGGTGCGGGTGATCGAGAAGGGCGACCAGCGCGACGGCGATCTGGACCATGCGTTGGAGCTGATGGCGCGGCATGGCGCGATGGAAGCGGCGCAAGCGGATGCGTTGAGCTGGGTTGCCACGGCGAAAGCCGCGATGGGGACGCTGCCCGAGAGCGAGCTGCGCGGGATGCTGGTCGATCTAGCGGATTACGTGGTGGCGCGGATCAGCTGAGGCTCGGCCTTGGTGTGCCCGTCGAGGCGAGTCGGGACGATCCACCAATCGGGGTGCCTTTCAGCGAGGTGGTGCGCGGCGGACTGCGCTTCGGCTTCGGTCGCGTAGAGGCCGAAGCAGGTGGCGCCGGAGCCGGACATGCGGGCGAACTGGCAACCGTGGGTGGCTGAGATGTCCTTGAGCGTTTGAGCGATGACCGGCTGCAGCGAAATTGCGGGAGCCTCGAGATCGTTGCGTTGCGCTTTGAGCCAGCTTGGAAGATCAGGCGTCTCCGAAAGCAAAGCGAGAGGCGGATTGTCCTTGAATGCGAGCGCGCCGAAGACCTGCGGGGTCGGGATAGCGATGCCGGGATTGACGAGGAGGACCGGCAGCGGCGGCAGGTCCGGAATTTCGGTGAGCTTTTCGCCGATCCCGGACATGCGGGCGGGCTGGCTGGTGATGCAGACCGGGATATCCGCTCCGATCTTGAGGAGCGCACCCGGATGCGGCGCGGCGCTGCCCGTCAGGGCCATCATGGCGCGGCAGAGGGCGGCGGCATCGGCAGAGCCGCCGCCGATCCCGGCCATTACGGGGAGGTGTTTCTCGAGGGTAATCCGGGCGCCCTGGCCCGGCCAGAGGGTGGTCAGGGTCCGAAGGATCAGGTTGCTGGCATCGGTGGGAACACCGCCTGCGCGGGGACCGGTCACTTTCAGATCTGTCTGATCGGAAAGCTCAACGGTCAGCCAATCGCCGACGCCCGCAAAGGCGACGATGCTGTCGAGGAGGTGATAGCCATCGTCGCGCTGCCCGATGACATGGAGCGCGAGGTTGATCTTGGCCGGGGCAAAGACGCGGGCGGCCCGCGTGTCAGCCATCGTCGTGGGACGGGTGCTCCGCAGCTAGCCTTTGGACGGTGTCGATTTCGGCGCCGCCCGTGAAGTCGAGGCCACGATCGATCTTTTGCTGAAGCTCGCTGGCGAGTTCTGGCTCGGGCGAGAAGGACAGCGCGCGGCGCCATTGGAAGCGGGCCTCCTTGGCGCGACCGACAGACCAGTAGGCATCGCCGAGATGATCGTTGATGGTCGGATCGGTGGGCTCGAGCTCGGTCGCGCGCTCGAGCTGGCCGACAGCCTCTTCCACGCGGCCAAGGCGGTAGAGCGCCCAGCCGAGGCTGTCGATGATATGGCCCGCATCGGGCCGCGCGCGGGCGGCGCGGTCGATCATATCGAGCGCTTCGAGCAAGCGTTCGTTTTTCTCGACCAGCGAATAGCCGAGATAGTTCAAGACCTGCGGCTGATCCGGTTTCTTGCCCAGAGCGGCGCGAAAGTCAGCTTCGGCCTCGGCCCAGTTGCCGCTGCGGTCGTTGGTGATGCCGCGATAGTAGAGGATCGTCCAGGGGGCAGCGTCGCCCATCAGGTTGAGCGCGCGGTCATAGGCGCGGCTTGCCTCGTCATAGCGGCTGAGACGGCGCATCGTGTCGCCCAAAAGCGCATGCACGCGCGGCAGTGCGCCGTGGGTTTCGCTGAGCTGGCGCAGGACTTCGATCGAGGCATTGATCTGACCCGATTGGCGCAGCGCCTCGGCGCGGCCCATCTCGGCAGAGGCAAAAGCCGGATCGTCGCGGGCGATCGTGTCGTAGGTCGCAGTGGCGAGGCGGTGCTGACCCAGTCGGTCGAGCAGCCGGGCCGACATCAGGACGGCATCGGTATGACCCGGATCGATATGGGCGGCGGTGCGGGTATAGAGCAGGGTGTAATCGTCCTGCATCTCGCCATCGAGGGCGGTTGCGACGGAAAAGAACACCTCGGCCATGCCGCTTTGGGGCGTCTCAATCAGATCGAAGGTCAGGCTGTCGCCCTTGGCGAGCCTCGTCTGCATCTCAAGGACCAGCGGGTCGCGACGGGCGCCGAAGACCTCGGTCAGAAGCTGGGAGGCATCGGCGTCGCGACCAAGCTCGCTGAGGATCTGGGCGCGGGCGATGGCGCCGCGACGGCTGCGCGCGATGATCTGGCCGGTTTCGCTGGTCATGATCGTCTCGGCCGCCTCGAGCCGCCCGGCAGAGGCCAGCGCGAGCGCCTTGTGGTAGAGGGCAAAGCCGTGGAGGCCTTCGGTATCGGCGACCTCGTCGAAGGCGTCGATGGCGTCGTCTATCCGGTCTTCGCCGATGAAGGCCCAGGCCTGCAGGAGGCCATCGACCAGCGGGCCGATCGTGTGGCCGGATTCGAGGGCGGTGAAAATCTCGCGGTAGTCTTCCTTGAGAATATTGTCCGCCGCGAGCGCGATGGAGGCGAGCTGGCTCTCGCCGCCCGTCGCGCGCAGGCGGTCTGCGATTGAGATGGCCTGCGGAACCCGGCCCGCGGCGATCTGGGCCGCGATGCCTTTTTCCATGATTTTGACGTGACCCGGATTTTCGAGCATCGCCTGAACGAAATAGCGCGAGGCGGCTTCGAAATCCTTGTTGAGCCCGGCCTGGCGGGCGGCAAGGTAGGCCCCTGCCCCATCCTGCGCCGACACTCCCGTTGTCAGAGCGACAGCAAACACTGCCCCGAGGCCCCATGAGGCCTTTCTATATGTTGTCATCCGGACCGTCCCCTCGGCTGAATGTCGTTGGTTCCCCCACAATTCAGCCTAGTGAGGCGATTCCGAGGCGACAACCGGCCAGGGACCCAAATTCCGGGGAGCGCGCTGTTTTTGCGCAACGGATCCGGGCAAATGCCCGACAAACGGGCAGGTTTCGGCCTACATATTAGGGTAGTTCGGGCCATCTCCGCCCTGCGGGACCGTCCAGACGATGTTCTGGGAGGGGTCCTTTATGTCGCAGGTCTTGCAGTGCACGCAGTTCTGGAAGTTTATGACGAACCGCGCGTCCTTGCCCTCTTCTTCCACGAATTCGTAGACACCTGCCGGGCAATAGCGCTGCGAGGGGCCTGCAAATTTCGGCAGATTCACGTCGACTGGAATGCTGGCATCCTTGAGCGTGAGATGCGCGGGCTGCTGCTCTTCATGATTGGTGAAGGAGAAGGAGACGTTGGTCAGGCGGTCGAAGCTGATCGTGCCGTCCGGCTTGGGATAGTCGATCGGCTTGTGATGCTTTGCGTCGCCGGTGGCTTCGGCATCGGTCTTGCCATGGCCGATCGTGCCCAGCAGCGAGAAGCCGAACGTGTTCGTCCACATGTCGATGCCGCCGCCGACGAGGCTCGCCATCAGGCCGTGCTTGGACCAGAGCGGTTTGACGTTGCGGACGGGCTTTAGGTCTTTGCCGATCTCTCCAGTGCGCACAAGCGCGTCGTAACCGTTCAGGAGGTCTCCGCTGCGATCCTCGGAGAGGGCGACGGCGACCGCTTCGGCGGCGGCGATGCCCGAGAGCATGGCGTTGTGGTTGCCCTTGATCCGGGGGACGTTGACCATGCCAGCGGAGCATCCGAGTAGCGCACCGCCGGGGAATTCCAGCTTGGGCAGGGATTGCCAGCCGCCTTCGGAGATGGCGCGCGCGCCGTAGGCCACGCGCTTTCCGCCTTCGAGCAGCTCCTTAACCATCGGATGGTGCTTGAACTGCTGGAACGCCAGATAGGGGTTCACGTAAGGGTTTTCGTAGCCGAGATGGACAACGAAGCCGACATAGACCTGGTTATTGTCGAGGTGGTAGATGAAGGATCCGCCGCCCGCATTGCTGCCCAGCGGCCAGCCCATCGTGTGAGTCACGGTGCCGGGCTTGTGCTTGGCGGGGTCGATCTCCCACAGCTCTTTCATGCCGAGGCCGTATTTCTGCACGTCGCAGTCGGCGTCGAGCGCATATTTCGCGATCACCTGTTTGGAGAGCGAGCCGCGCACGCCCTCGCCCAGAAGGACGTATTTGCCGTGCAGCTCCATCCCCGGCTCATAGCCGTCGCCGGGCGTGCCATCGGGGTTCTTGCCGAATTCGCCCGCCACGACGCCTTTGACCTCGCCGTTTTCGCCGTAGATCAGTTCGGAGCAGGACATGCCGGGGAAGATCTCGACCTCGAGCGCTTCGGCCTGTTCGGCGAGCCAGCGGCAGACATTGCCCATGGAGACGATATAGTTCCCGTGGTTCTTCATCAGGGGCGGCATCGGCCAGAGCGGGATGCGGATCTTGCCCGCCTCGCCCAGCATGAAAAAGTTGTCGTCCTTGACCGGCACGTCGAGCGGTGCGCCCTTGTCCTTCCAGTCGGGGATCAGCTTGTCGAGGCCGATGGGATCGAGCACCGCACCCGAGAGGATATGCGCGCCAACCTCGGAGCCTTTTTCGAGCACGACGACGGAAAGATCGGGATTGATCTGTTTGAGCCGGATCGCCGATGAGAGGCCCGCGGGACCTGCCCCCACGATCACGACATCATATTCCATCGCTTCGCGTTCGATCTGGCTCATCTGGCTCTCCTGTCGCGCGGCGCGGCGCTGGTCATGCTGAGTTAAGGTTTTGAACGGTATAAAGGGATGCGCGGCATCGGGGTCAATTGGAACGGGACGTTAAAAGCCGTTTCCGCGACCTTAGGGCGCCATCGTGCGGGGGTCTGCGGGATTGCCGCCTGCCGCCGCGCTTCCCGTTTGGCTTTCCCCACGGGGCTGATAGGATCACGCGGATCAAAGACGTGCAGAGGACGAGGAATGGACAAGATCCCGCTGACCAAAACCGGGTACGACGCGGTGAATGTGGAGCTTAAACAGCTCAAAAGCGAGGAGCGTCCGGCGATCATCCGGGCCATCTCGGAGGCGCGCGAGCACGGCGATCTGAGCGAGAATGCGGAGTATCATTCGGCCAAGGAAAAGCAGAGCTTCATCGAAGGGCGCATCAAGGAGCTTGAGGCGGTGATCTCGCTTGCCGATGTGATCGATCCGGCCAAGCTGTCTGGCACGGTGAAGTTCGGCGCGACGGTCAAGCTGGTCGACGAGGATACGGACGAGGAAAAGACCTATCAGATCGTGGGCGAGCACGAGGCTAATATCGAGAACGGCAAGCTGAACGTGAAATCGCCGCTTGCGCGGGCACTGATCGGCAAGGATGAAGGCGACAGCGTCGAGGTTCGGACGCCGGGCGGTGAAAAATCCTACGAGATCCTGGAGATCGTTTACCAGTAACGGGTGAGGCGCGTTGGCCGAGCATTCCTCTTCGAGCGACAGGGCGGATGCCGCGTTCCTGAGAAACGCGCCCGCCCGAACCGAGGCGTCGCCGGTCGAACTGGTGGCGGCCGGGATTGCTGCTTTGTGGCTGGTGGTCTCACTGATCGCGCTGGCGATCTGGGGGATCGAAAGCGGGATCGGGCGGGTCCTTCTGGTCGCGACCGTCGTGATCTGCCCGGCGATCTGCGTGGCGGCGCTGGCGATCGCGGTCCGGGCACATCGGCTCGCCGCCGAAGAGGCGGAGCGGCTCGATGCGGCGGTGACCGCGTTACGGCAGACCTATCTTCTGGATCGGCAAAGCAGCGTCGGTGCGATCCGGCCCGCCTCTGGCCCTGCCCCGCGCGAGGCAGCGCCGCGGCCCGAGCCTGCGCCGCTGGAGGTTCAGGCGGATCTGCCGCTGGATCCTGCGCCGAAGACCGCGCCGCTGACCATGATCGAGGTGATCCGGGCGCTGAACTTTCCCGATACCGCAGAGGACAAGCTGGGCTTTTCCGCGCTGGCCAAGGCGCTGCGGGACCGGGAGTTCGGCAACCTGATCCGGTCGAGCCAGGATCTGCTGACGCTGCTTAGTCAGGATGGGATCTACATGGACGATCTGCCGCCGGACCGCGCCCGGCCCGAGCTGTGGCGGCGCTTTGCCGCCGGAGAGCGGGGGAGCGCCGTGGGCGATGTGGGCGGGATCCGCGACCAACGGAGCCTGGACAAGATCACCGCGCGGATGCGGGACGATATGATCTTTCGCGACACCGCGCATCATTTCCTGCGCCGGTTCGATCAGTTCGTCACCGATTTCGAGGCGGAAGCGAGCGACGAGGAGATCTCGGTCATGGCCGAGACGCGGTCGGCGCGGGCCTTCATGCTGATCGCGCGGGCCTCAGGGACGTTCGATTAGGCCAGCGTCTTGACCATCGTGGTGGCCGAGGAAAAGCCGAAGAGCTTGCTAAAGGGGCCCATATTGGTTGTGCCTTTCCGCTCGAATCCCTCGCGTTCGTAGAGGGCGCGGGCGCGCGGATTGCTGTCGATCACGTCGAGGCGCAGCTTGCGGTAGCCGCGGCTGAGCGCCTCTTGGCAGATCGCGTTCAGAAGGGCCGTGCCAATGCCCTGCCCGCGCGCCTGCGGCGAGACAAAAAGACCATCGAGCAGGAAGCGATCGTTATCGGTGTCCCGCTCGAGCAGCGTTAGGAGAGCGGCGCGCCAGGTTGCGCCGATGGTGCCGTAGATGCGCCGCAGATCGAGAAAGCCGCCGCCGACAAGAGCGCCGTCATAGGTCTTGAACCCCACAACGCCGAGCATCTCTCCGCCCTCCGATCGGGCGACAAGCGCGTGATCGGGCCGTAGCATGTCGGCGATGAACCGCAGGGCGAGGCGCTCGGGGCCTAGGACGCGGCCCAGCTTGCTTCCGAACGCGCCCCAGTAGAGCCGTGCGATGAGGGCGCGCTCGGTGTCCTCGAAACCGTGAGTGATCAAGGTCACAGGCCGAAGCTGCTGAAGGGCAGGAAGCGGACGGGATCGCCGGGCGCGATATCGCGCGCCTCGTCGGGAAGCTCGACCAGGCCGTCCGCCCAGGTGAGGCCCCGGATGCGGCCCGAGCCTTCGGAGGGGAAGACCTCGGCGCGGCCGTCTTGGATCCGGGCGCGCAGGTATTCGCGGCGGCCTTCTTTCTTGCGTTTGGAAAAGGCGGCGGGCAGGTCGATCCCTTGCGGCGTGGGCCAGGCACCGCCGGCGAGTCGGACCAGCGCGGGACGGGCAAAGATCAGGGTCGTGACGAACGCGGCGACCGGGTTGCCGGGCAGGCCGAAGACGGGCGTTCCGTTCCAGAGGGCGAGCGCAAGGGGACGGCCGGGTTTGACGGCGATGCGCCAAAGCTCCATCGCGCCGCTTTCTTCGAGAAGGGCCGAGATATGGTCTTCGTCGCCCGCTGACGCCCCGCCGCTGGTGAGGACGGCGTCGGTCCGGGCCGCGCCCTGATCGAGCGCATCGCGAATGACGGTGCGGTTGTCGGGCAGGCATCCCAGATCGACAGGCTCAAAGCCCCATTGGTCGAGCAGGGCGAGCAGCATGGGGCGGTTGGCATCGTGGATCTGCCCCGGTGCGAGATCGTGGCCGGAGGCGCGCAATTCGTCGCCGGTGGAAAGAACGCCAACACGCAGGCGGTCGTGAACTTGGGCCGTGCCGTGGCCCGTGGCGCTGAGCAGCGCGAGATCCTGCGGGGCGAGCCGATGGCCGGCATCGAAGATCTGTGCGTTTTGCTCGACATCTTCGCCAGCCGGGCGGGTATTCGCACGGGGTTTGAGCGGGCCGCGAAAGGCGATGGCTTGACCGTCCGTCGTCGTGTCCTCTTCGAGAACGACGGTGTCGACGCCTGGAGGCAGGACGGCTCCGGTTAGGATGCGGAGGGCACGGCCTTCGGCAAGGGTGCCGTCGAAGGGCGCCCCGGCGGCTGCGCGGCCCTTGGCCAGCGGCAGGTGATTGTCATCAGGTTTCAGGACAGAGGCCGAGAAGCCGTAGCCGTCGACCGCCGAATTGGCCGCGGGTGGATGGGCGCGCAGGGCGTGGATCGGCGCGGCGGTATAGCGGCCTGCGGCCTCGTGCAGGGGACGGGTCTGCGTGGCGGTGACCGGGGTGATCGTCCGTTCGAGATGGGCAAGCGCAGCGTCGACCGGGGTCCAGTAGGCGCCGCGCGGCATGGCGAAACAATCGTCGCGCAGCGGCGGCGGCTTGAGCGGAGCGGTTTGGGCTGCGAGGGCATTCAGCTCATCCTCGTGACCGACGCCGAAGATCCAACCTTCCTCGGACGGCTCGACGTTCAGGATATCGGTGAGGCGATCCGGCGGGAGGCGAGCGATGGTCTCGGCCAGAATACGGACCTGAACCTCGTCCTTGATGTCGCCGGGTTTGATCTGAGGAGTGATCGTCTTGGAGAGGAGCGAGGGCCAGATCTCGACAAAGGCGATAGGGGGGTCGAGCGGCTCAAAGGGCCAGACGGCAACCTTACCAGCGAAGCAGCGGCGCAGGCGGTTGAGGACAGGCAGGCCAGTGAAGATCTGGCCGCCGACAGCCCCGGCCCCGCCCATTTGCCAGGACGGGAACGAGCTTGTTGCGAGCGTCTCGGCTTTGCGTTTCTCGGGTAGCCCGTGACTGTTTCGGTGGGTGCCCTTTCTCGGCAGATTTTGAATGTCGCGAGACAGACCGTTGAACCAGAAGGGGCCGGTGCCCTGAAACCGGGCATTGATCTCTCCAGCGAGATCGAAGCGATTGTTAGATTTGGGCGTGTCCTGCATCCGCTCTTCGAACCAGTCCCAAAGTTCGAGGGGATCGTCCGATCCGGTGAGGACCTTGGCAAAGTCGCCTGCAAAGGCGAAACCGAAATCAAAGCCAGCGAGGGTGGTGCGGCCCGCCTTGGTCTCTTCCTCCAGAAGGGTTGCGAGCGTCTCTTCGGCAATCTGGCGGTTGCGCTGATAGAGCGTTTCAGTGGGCGCTCCGTCCCGGCAGATGGCGATCCAGATCGCGTCCTTGCGCGGGGTGGGACCTGTGTCATTGCCGCCGGACCAGTCGACCATAATAACCGTGTCGGGTGTCACAGGCCGGTCTCGCGCAGGATAAAATCGGCGATCTCGCGCGTTGCGTCGAGATGAAAGAGCGGACGGTCGAGGTCCAGAGCGCTGTCGCTTGCGACTGCACGGATCGTGGGATCACCCGGCGCGATCAAGGGCTGGCGCGTGGCAGCCCGGTGGGCCTCGACCTTGGGGTGGGTGTCGCGCTTGAAGCCCTCGACCAACACCAGATCGACGGGGTCGAGTTTAGTTAGCAGGTCGGAAAGAGGCGGCTCGGGGGCGCCGCGCAGTTCGGACATCAGCGCCCAGCGGGTGGCAGAGGAGAGGAGCACCTGCCCGGCCCCGGCGGTGCGATGGCGGTAGCTGTCCTTGCCCTCCTGATCGAGATCGAAGCGGTGATGGGCATGTTTGACGGTCGAAACGGTCAGCCCGCGCCCGGTCAGATCGGTGACGAGCCGCTCCATCAGGCCGGTCTTGCCGGAATTCTTGTAGCCGACGACGCCGAAGATGTTCACAGCATGGCCTCGGCTTTGGTCAGGTCATCGGGTGTGTTGACGTTGAAGAAGGCGGCGTCGTCCGGAAACTCTGCTGTTGCGGCACCGTGGCGGTCGGTCCAGAGGACGACCTTGCGGGTGCCGTTTTGCAAGGCGGTTCGCAGATCCTCGCGAAGCGCCGTGGACCAGAAGCCGAAGGTTGGGTGGCGACCGCCGGGACTTGCGGCAAGCGCGATGGGCGCGCCCGCCTCGCAAGCCTGGGTCAGATGCGGGACGAGATCGCAGGGAAAAAACGGCGTGTCGCCCGCTACGGTGACAATAGCCTCCGCCCCTTCGGAGGCCGCCCAGTCGAGACCGGCGAGAACACCTGCGAGCGGACCGGGGTGATCTGCCACGCTGTCAGGCAAAATCGGGAGGCCAAAGCGGGCCAGGCGGTCCGGATCGCCATTGGCGTTGATCGCAACGCTGGCGACCTGCGGCGCGAGGCGGTCCAAGATGCGCTGAAGAATCGTCGTATCGCCAAGCGTGAGAAGGGGCTTGTCGCCGCCTCCCATCCGGCGGGCCTGACCACCTGCGAGAACGACGCCGAGAGGGGCTTTCATCGTGCGCCTTTCCGGATCTGTCGGGGATCTTCGGCTTGTGGGCGCGGGGCAGTATCGCGGATCAGGCGCTCTTCGCCGGAGAGGCAGACGAACCGCTCGCCGCGCAGGCGCCCGATCAGGGTGAGGCCGACCTGCCGCGCGATCTCAACCCCCCAGGCAGTGAAACCTGATCGCGAGGCGAGGATCGGGATGCCCATCAGCGCGGTCTTGATGACCATCTCGGAGGTCAGACGGCCCGTCGTGTAGAGCATTTTATCCGATGCGGTCGCGCCCTCGGACAGCATCCAGCCCGCAATCTTGTCGACGGCGTTGTGGCGGCCGACATCCTCCATGTAAACGAGGGGCTGGGCGCCCTCGCACAGGACCGTGCCGTGAATTGCCCCCGCTTCGAGATAGAGCGATGGCATCCGGTTGATCCGCGCCGAAAGCGCGTAGAGATCGGACAGCTTGAGCGTGGTTTGAGGCAGCTGCACCTCGTCCAGCCCTTCCATCATGTCGCCGAAGACAGTACCGAAGGCGCAGCCGCTGGTGCGGGTCTTCTTCTTGAGCTTCTCTTCATGGCGGGTGGTGCCGTCAGTGCGGACGACGACCGTTTCAAGCTCGTCGTCATAATCGATGCCCCTGATGGCCTCATCGGGGGATAGCATCCTCTGGTTGAGGAGAAATCCAAGGGCCAGATAGGCCGGATAATCGCCGATCGTCATCGCCGTGACGATCTCGGTACCGTTGAGGAAAATCGTCAGCGGGCGCTCTTCGACGACGGCCGTTTCGACCGTCTGGCCGGACGCGTCGATGCCGGTGACGGCACGTGTCAGGCCCGGTGCCTGCGGATTGGGCGCGATCAGAACGCCATCGAGATCGTGAGAAATTGCCAATTGCGGTTCCGTTTTGGGGTCGATATTCAGTCGGTCATGTCTTGCCAGACTAAGGTCTTCGGATGACCGTCACCACCACGAAATCGGCCTATGCCCTGGGTCTTCAGGATGGCTTCCCCTTTCTGATCGCAGTGATCCCGTTTGCCGTCCTTTTCGGAGTGGTCGCGACCGAGGCGGGGCTCGACCTTTTGCAGGTCCTGTCCTTCAGCGTCGTGGTCATTGCGGGCGCCGCGCAATTCACCGCGCTTCAACTGATGATAGAGGAGGCGCCGACGCTGGTGATCCTTGTAACAGCGCTCGCGGTAAACCTGAGGATGGCGATGTATTCGGCGTCTCTGACGCCCTATCTGGGCGACGCGCCGCTTCTGACACGGGTCTTCGTGTCGTACTTTCTGGTCGATCAAAGTTATGCCTGCTCGATCGCGCGGTTCGAGGAGAATCCGCATTGGAGCACGGCGACCCGAGTGTCGTACTTCTTTGGCGCGATCACATTCGTCTGCCCGATGTGGTATGCGATGACGGTCGTGGGCGCCCTGATCGGAACGACGTTGCCCGAATGGCTCGCGCTCGATTTCGCGGTGCCGATCACATTTCTGGCGTTGATCGCGCCGATGCTGCGCACAATCCCGCATCTGGCGGCCGCCGTCACGTCGATCGTTCTGGCGCTGGTCTTTGCCTTTCTGCCCTATAATCTTGGCCTTTTGATCGCGGCGCTCACGGCGATGGCGGTCGGAGCGGAACTGGAGCGGCGCGCGTGATCACCGATGATGGCCTTGTCTGGACGATCATCTTCGCGCTGGGCGCAGGCACCTTCCTGATCCGGTTTTCGTTTCTCGGAATCGTGGGCAAGCGGCCCCTGCCCGACTGGCTGCTGCGGCATCTGCGCTATACCGCT
Source organism: uncultured Paracoccaceae bacterium (assembly GCA_947503775.1). GTDB lineage: Bacteria > Pseudomonadota > Alphaproteobacteria > Rhodobacterales > Rhodobacteraceae > Aestuariibius. The sequence continues at coordinate 36,296 of CANNFE010000003.1, forward strand.
GTTGCGGTTCTGCCGGGGCTTGTTGCGCCGCTGATCTTCTGGCCTGCGGCGACGGGCGGAGAGCTTGATCCCGCGCGACTGTTGGCGGCGCTTTTTACGGTGATTTTCGGTCTTCTGACGCGCAATATCCTGGCTGCGATCATGGGCGGTCTATCGACGCTTTATGTCGCGCAGATCGCCTTGCGCCTCATCTAGCGCGGCGCCTCGATCCCTTCGGCGATATCGCGGTCGTAGAGACGATTCTGTACGCCCGGAAGTTCGGCAAAGGCGCGGTGAAGGCGCATCGGGAACCATGTCCGCGGCAGGCTTTGAAAGCCGGGAACATCTTCGAGGATATCCGTCACGGATTGCGCGCAATGGGCCTTGGGAACCGCGCCGTAGGCCATGGCGGACTGCATGATCTGCTCTGCGATCTCGGGCGAGACAACCATCGTCTGAGACAAAAGCTCGAGATTTTCGTTTGTATAAAAGGCGATATAGGCCTCGAGCATCGCGTCGGTCATGCCGAAGATGACGTCGTTGCGCTCGGCAAAGGAGTCGTGCGCGAAGTTGCCAGCGGGATCGAAGACGACGCGCTGGGAGCCGTTGATGAGAAGCCCGGTATGGGCACCGGAGCCGTCGCGGCCGCGCGCTGTGAATAGGGTGATCGAGGTCGGGCCGGGATGTTGGTAGACGGCCCTTGAGACGACATCGTCGCTGGCCCAGCGCGGTTCAGGCCCGCCACAGCCCGCAAGCAAAAGGGCGCCGCAAAGCGCCGTCACCACACGAGAATTAGGCATGTCAGGAGGCGAAGAGCGCCAGGAAGACGAGGATGCCGACGATGATCCCGACGCTCCACACGGTGAAGCTAACGAAGCGTTCGAACGTCTTTTCCTGTTCGGTGATGTCCATCTCACCTTCTTTGTAATCGTCAGCCACGGATCAGCTCCTTGAAAAACGGGTGTCAGCGAGGTCTCTAGACGATTCCAGCGGGTCTGTCACGTCGTTGAAATATCATTGTTTTCAGAGAGTTGCTTATCTTCCAGCTCTTGAAAGAGACGGAAGCCGATCCGGTTGGGTTCGGCGGCGTCGATATGTTTGGGCAAGGCGCGGAGCGTCACGTTCATCTGGGTGACATGCTGGATCATCTGGGTCTTCGCGCCGGTTGGATCGGTGCCGTAGAAGGTGACGATATCGGGGTCGAAATAGCCCATCCCCTCAATCTTGAGCGTACCACTGGTGGAGCCGACAAAGCCCATCGCTAGCTCGTGTTCATTGTCGAGCGTTTCCTCGAACTTCTTGATATAGAAGATAATTCTCTCGTAAGCCCAGCGTGCCGGGCTTTTCTTGGCCGCGGCTTTCTTCAGCTCCTCAGGCACGTCGGGGCAGTGTGCCTCGGGGGTGACGTGGACTTCGCTGATGGCGGGGATGGCGTCGGCTTCTAGGGCCTCGGCGGAGGTTTGGATCGGACTTGTCATAGGCGCTCCGGCTGTGGGTCGAGGAGCAGTCTAGTGGAGTGTTGCGCCGGGGGGCGAGTGGGAAATTGCCGCGTCGGCATCCGGTCGGAGTGCCGTAGGCATGCCGGAGGAGGCAAATTCGGGTGGTTAACGCATGCTTGACGGGCCGTGCGGGGCCTGAGGACCCTGTGTTGTCTGACGGGATCACTTGCGGTCGGGGTTGGTAAAAGGACGGTGACTGCAACGCGCGTTGCGGAGACCGATTTCGCAGGATGAAACAATCAGGCCCCGGATCGTTGCCAGAGCCAGCTTTCATCATCGGTTAACGTTCTGGTCACACGTCCTGTCGTCAAAAGATGATTGAGATGGGCCACCGCCTCGGCCAGGGCGAGACCGTATTCGCCGCCCCGGATCTCTCGTTTGAAAAGGACCGGGAAGCAGTCGGCGGCTGTGTGGGGCTCCTCGAGGAAGAGGGCGAGACGGTCGAGCGCATGCTCGTGATTGTCGATGAGCTGCTTGAGCCGGAACGGCAGTCCGGTGAAAGGCAGCTTATGGCCGCCAAGGACGAGGTGATGGTCCTCGGCCAGCGTTGCGAAGTAGCGACACGAGGCGAGCCATTCGGCCAGCGGATCGGCCTCGGGCTCGTTCGGGTGAACGCCGATATTCGGCGAGATCGAAGGGAGAAGCTGGTCGCCGGCGAGGATCAGGTTGTCCGTCTCGGACCAGAGGACGGCGTGTTCCGGCGCATGACCATGGCCAATCTCGATCCGCCAGGTGCGACCCGCCGCCTCGATCCGGTCGCCCTGCTGGATCCGACGAAAGCCGGGCGGAAGAGGGGCGACCGCATCGGCGAAGTTGAAGGGGCGGGAATTGGCGCGATCTTCGTAGATGTCGCTTGCCATCCCGGCACGGCGATAGAAGGTCAGCGCCTGCGCGCTGGGGCGGTCCTGCTCGTCCAGCGTCAGCATCCGGGCGTAGAGCCAGGAGGTGCGGGTGGTCCAAAGCTCGGCGCCCTGCTCCTGAAACCAGCCGGCGAGGCCGATATGGTCGGGATGGTAATGGGTGACGATCAGGCGGTGGACTGGCTTTCCGGCGAGGGGACCGGTGAGGATGGCGGTCCAGAGGTCGCGGGTCTTTTGCGAGGCGAAACCGGTGTCGATAATCGTCCAGCCGTCCCCGTCATCGAGCGCGTAGACATTGACGTGATCGAGCGCCATCGGAAGCGGCAGGCGGAACCAGAGGATGCCTGGCGCGACCTCGATCCCGTCGGGGCCGGTGGGGGGCGTGTCCCAATGGTAGTGGATGGTCATGCGAAACCGACCAGGGAGGAAGGGATCTGTGACGGCGCCGCAATACGGTGAGGATCGCGCCCGGCCCGAGGGTGGGTGCATCGCACCCGTCCTGGGGGGCGGGTCGGGTGCGATCCGGGGCTGACGCCCCGGAAGAAGCTATGAGCAGGTGAGCCGGATCTCACCCGAACCAAAATCACGCCGCCAGATCGTCGTTGGTCAGGGCAAAGATGGCGTCGGCTCCGTCGCGGGTCTGGGCGAGAAGCGCCGTATGCTCGGGCAGGAGGCGGCGGATGTAGAAGGCGGCGAGGCGCTGGCGGCTGTCGTCTCCGTGCAAGGCGGAGGCGAGGTGATAGTGCGCGCCTAGGATCCGGGCAAAGGCCTTGAGATAGGCGGTCGCGCCGACGAAGCGCTCGTTTAGATCCGATTGCCCGACGAGCCATTCGGTGGTCTCGCGCAGGGATTCGGCGGCCTGCCAGACAGCCTCTCCCAGCTCTTTATGGGTCTTGCGAGCGTGTTCGGCGCAGTCGATGACCTCGTCGATCAGGCGGAAGGCGGCATCGCCCCCATCCATCAGCTTGCGGGCAACGAGGTCCATCGCCTGAATACCATTGGTGCCTTCGTAGATCGCGGTGACGCGGACGTCGCGGGAATACTGCGCGGCGCCGGTTTCCTCGATGAAGCCCATGCCGCCATGGACCTGAACGCCCTCGTGAGCGACCTCCATGCCGACCTCGGTGCCGAAGGATTTGGCGATCGGGGTGAGGAACGCGGCGCGGGCCTGCCAGTCGGCATCGCCGGTGGCGGTGGCCATGTCGATCGCGACGGCGCAAGACAGGTTAATGGCGCGGGCGGCGTAGGTGTCGGCCTTCATCGCCGAGAGCATGCGGCGCACGTCGGCATGTTCGATGATCGCGCCGGTGCCGGGCGCCTTGCCCTGCTTGCGGTCAACGGCATAGGCCAGCGCATGCTGATACGCGCCTTCAGCGACGCCGACGCCCTGGACGCCGACGCCGAGACGGGCGTTGTTCATCATGGTAAACATGGCGGCCATGCCCCTATGCGGCTCGCCGATCAGCCAGCCCTTGGCCTCGTTATACTCCATCACCGCGGTGGGGGAGCCATGGAGACCCATCTTGTGCTCAAGGCTGACAACCTTGAGATCGTTGGCGACGCCGGCATTGCCGTTCTCGTCGGGCAGGCGCTTGGGCACCATGAAGAGCGAGATGCCCTTGGTGCCCGGCACTCCGTCCGGGAGGCGGGCGAGGACGAGATGGCAGACGTTTTCGGTGAAGTCATTGTCGCCCCAGCTGATGTAGATCTTCTGGCCGGAGATGCGGTAGGTGCCGTCATCGTTAGGCTCGGCTTTGGAGCGGAGCGCGCCGACATCGGATCCGGCCTGTGGTTCGGTCAGGTTCATGGTGCCGCACCATTCACCGGAGATGAGCTTGGGCAGGTAAAGGTCCTTGATGGCGTCCGAGGCGTGATGCTCGAGCGCCTCGATCTGGCCTTGGGTCATCAGCGGGTTGAGTTGAAGCGACAGGCAGGCGGACGACATCATCTCGTTGACGGCCGTTGTCAGCGTCATCGGCAGGCCCATTCCGCCAAATTCGGGATCGGCGGACATGCCGATCCAGCCGCCCTCGGCGATGGCCTGATAGCCGTCGCCGAAGCCTTGGGACGTGCGCACGACGCCGTTCTCAAGCCGGGCGGGGTCGGTGTCGCCATTGCGCTGGAGCGGGGCAAGGATCTCTTCGCAGAGCTTGGCGGCCTCGGTGAGGATCTGATCGGCGAGTTCGGGCGTTGCCTCGGCGAAGCGGTCGGTCGCGGTGACGCGGTCGAAGCCGGTGACGTGGTCCATCAGGAAGCGGAAGTCTGCGACGGGAGCGCGATATGGCATGGTTTGTCCTTCGGACGGCGTGTAACTACGGGGCTTGACGAGAGGGTAAAGATGGACAGCGACCCCGCAACTGAAACGCAGCGTCATAGCCTCGCGACGCTGGGGCTTGGCCCGGACAAGGCGGATCTGGCACAGGCTGCCGAGATCCTGCGGGAGGGCGGGCTTGTCGCGTTCCCGACGGAGACGGTTTACGGGCTTGGCGCGGATGCGCGGAACGCAGAGGCTGTGGCGCGGATCTATGAGGCGAAGGGGCGGCCGAGCTTCAATCCGCTGATCGTGCATGTCGGAAGCTTTGAGGCTGCGGGAGAGATCGCGGTGCTTGACCGCGCCTCGAAAGCCGTTGCGCGCGTGCTGTGGCCAGGGCCGCTGACGCTGGTTTTGCCGGTCCGGGAGGGATCCGGCCTGTCGTCGCTGGTCACGGCGGGGCTGCCTTCGGTTGCGGTGCGGATGCCGGCGGGCAAGGTGGCGCAGCGATTGCTGGAGGCCTTTGGAGGCCCTATCGCAGCGCCGTCGGCCAATCCGTCAGGGCGGGTCAGCCCGACGACGGCCAGCCATGTTTTCTCGGGGCTGAGCGGGAAGATCGATGCTGTCATCGATGGCGGAGCCTGTGTCGTTGGGCTGGAATCCACGATCATCGATCTGACCGGAACGCCGCGGCTTTTACGCGCCGGAGGCGTGCCGGTGGAGGAGATCGAGGCGTTGATCAGGACCTCTTTGATCGCGCCTCTGCCCGGGGAGCAACCGACGGCGCCGGGGCAGCTTGCCTCGCATTACGCACCGAAGGGCCGGGTTCGGCTGGGCGCCGAGACGGCAGAGCCGGGCGAGACGCATCTGGGGTTTGGCGCGGTGACTGGCGATCTGACCCTGTCGGAAACCGGCGATCTGAAAGAGGCGGCCACGCGGCTTTTCGACTGCCTTCACAAGATCGATGCGATGAACGCGACGCGGATCGCTGTTGCGCCCGTTCCAAGAGAGGGCTTGGGCCGCGCGATCAATGATCGGCTTGAGCGAGCGGCCGCGCCCCGAGCAGAATAGACGCCGTCTTGCGGCGTCTCGGCCCGGGCGATCAGGCCGTCCGCTTTGCGAACTTGGTATAAAGCTGCACGACGGCGTTCATATCCTTGAGCATCGTGTTGAGCATCTGAAAGGTATCGGCTTGTTCCTCGCTGGTGAGCGTCTCACCTGCGATCAGGCGGTCGAGATAGGCCTTAACCTCGATCCAGTCGTCATTGACGAGATCAAGACCGGCGACGATTTCTGGTGTCGGGGGCGGATTGATCCCGGCATCCGGAAAGCCCGAGATCAGGGCGTTCAAGGATGTCTCGAAGAGAGACATCGTGCCCTGAAGTGTGTCGGTCGAGGCTTGCGCGGCCCCATCGCTCCACAGGTAGCAGGCTTCTTTGGAGATCTTCTGGCTGAGCATCCGCTGGCGGCCGGAGATGTCGACCAGCATGGCATCGGATTGAAGCATGGCCGCCGGATCGGAATATTGTCCTGAAATCTCGCTGACCAGCAGTTTGGCCCGCTCCAGCAGCGGCATGTTGCCTGCAAAGATCACCTCGATCTCGGCTTTGGACAAACCATTGGCCGCGATGCCCTCGGCCGCCTGTTTGATCGGGGCCCATTCGGTGCGCAATTCCTCGATGGCAAAGAGCGTCTTACGCCGTTCTTCGGCGCCGATGATGTTCAGATCCGTATTCCCGATCTCGAGCGCTGTCGCGATCAGTTCGAATTCGGCGACGGTGGCATGGAGGATCTGTTTTGCGGCGTCGGGATCGTTGTCTGCCGCAAGATTGCAGGCCGCAGCCGCAATGCGCTGAGACAGCATCCGCAGCTTACCCGAGGAATCGACGCGTTCGCTCGCCCCGACATCCTCGACCAGCTGAGCCTCTAGCAGCTGTTCAGAGCCCTGTTCGGCGGGCGCTGCGGTCGTGATGAAGGAAAGCGCGATGGCAGTGCAGCCGAGCCTCATCGCGGGCCGGGTCAGACGGGCACTAGAAAACACCATGTGAATACTCCTGAGCAGACGGCCCTGAACCAACATGGGGGACGGCCGATGCGAGACGTTCGTTGATCGATTGAGATATCGATTTTACGTCAAGATTGAGATGTGAACCGCGCGGCCTTATGGCGTGTCCCTGCAATTGGACACAGCTGCCTTGGGGCTTTGCCGTTCGGGCTGGGCATGCAGACCGCACGGCAGGATGTGCCGCCGTGCGGGGGCTGCGGTCAGGCGGCGTCGCGGATCCAGATTTCGACCCGCCGGTTGATCTCTCGTCCGCGCTCGCTGGTGTTGCAGGTTGCGGGAGAAATCTCGCCGAAGCCGGTGGCGGAAATCGTGATATCGCTCAGATCGTCCCCGCCTGCGGCCCGAAGCTGGCGGGCGATCTCTTCGGCCCGAACCCGCGAAAGCTCGCGATTGCTTTCGAAGGCTCCGACATCATCGGTGAACCCGACGACGAGAACCTCGGCCCCCGAATTCCCGTCTTTGAGATAGCTCACGAGCCGCGCCATATCGATTGCGCCTCGCTCGTCCAGGCGCGATGAGCCTGTGCGAAACCGGAAGGTGGTGGAGAGCCGGTCGTAATCGACCATTTCCGACAGCATTTCCCGCATCACACCGCCTTCGAAGTCATCGACAGTCGGATCGAGAAGCGCGCGCGCTCGGCTGCTGTCTAGGTCCTGCGCCTTGCGCTTGACCCCCAGATTGATGAAGCCCGATTTGGCGATCACGCCGTCCGCTTCGGAGGAAAGCGAATATTTCAGGAATTCCGATGTCGCCTCGTCCAGCGTGTCGACGCGATTATAGAGGTAAAGGCGGCGCTGAAGGGCATATTCCTCGGTTTTTGCGGAAAACTCATCCGGGTTCATCTGCAGCCCGCATTCGTTGACGAGCGTGATTGGCTTGGCCCCGCGCTGAAACGCATAGCCGACGAACCCGATGGCGCCCTCATCCGCGTTGACGGCGGTCGCCATGTCGTTGTTGCTGCCCGTGATCTGGGCCTGCGGCGCAACGCGGGGGGTGTCGTCTCCGAAGATTCGGCTTTCAAAGACAGACCGTGTGCCGCTTCCGTCGGGCCGCGTCATGACGTTGATCGGGCCAGCCTGGCCGCCGACATCGGCCCAGTCGGTCACATCGCCCGAATAGATCGCCTGAAGCTCGTTCAGGGTCAGCGATTCGATCGGGTTTTCGGGATGGGTGATCACCACAAGGCTGTCGATTGCGACGATATTTTCCTGGTTGGGGCTGACCATGTTACCGGCGCCCGCATCGCGCAGCGCGCGCGCTTCGGCGGGGCGGATCCGGCGCGAGGCCATCCCGACCTGGGCCTCTTTCGCAAGCAGCGCCTCGAAGGCGCGGCTGGACGTCTTGGAGTCCACGAGGACCTTTACCATTTCATCGCCGAAGCCCCCATCGCCGACAAAGGTGGCAAGGATCTCGCCCTCGGTTTCGGTGGTGCTGATCGATGCTTCGGCATCGAGAAAGGACGCGTATCCGGACAGCATCAATGGCATGAGGCCAAGGCCGACCGTATCAGAGCCCTGAATGACGACATCGGCCGATGCGGTATCGAAGCTTGGACAAGCGGCGCCTTCGCACCGGACCCGGGCCGAGCTGACGCGCAGATCGCCGAGCGCTGTGCGAATGATGTAGTTGTTATCGGAGAACTCGATAAATTCACCGACCAGATTGACCGTTCCATCCTCAGATTTCAGGGCAACCTGATCAGCGGCTGCAAATGTCGGGGCCATGACGGCACCCGCGATTGCGATGGGATATGCCAAAGGGCTCCCCCGTCCCTTGAAAAAACTCATACTTCTCTCCTCGTCAATAACGAGACGAGATCAGCCTGCCGTCCAGGCGAACACACTATTTACCGAACGATGATCTGAGTTCCCGTCTCCTCCCTCTCCGGCCCTGATGAACTGCTTCAATTGTGAAGAAATTCGGGCCAATTATAGCTATAGTTGAGGATAAGTGTTAACAAAATAAGCAAAAGTCATAGGATTTGCCGGAAATTGAGACTTTTCTCGCGCCCCGATTTTTCCCTGACTTTGCCTCAACCTTGGGTTTCGGACCACGCGGAAAGGATCGATCCGAGTGTTTCGGCGCGAAAAAGGAGGACGGCCGCCTCTTCCTCGGTCTCTGCGAAGCCGACCTGAAAGGCGTCGGGACCTGAATGTCCGCAGATTGCCAGACGGGCCTCGGGCAGGCCTCGCCGGATGCCGGAGATGCCCACCGTCAAGGCCGGGCCGGTCGATTTGAGGATCTTCTTGAGGTCGCTGCTGTGGTCTGTTCCCCCGGTCTCTTCGACCTTGCCGTCCGGAGTGCGGCGCACCGATGCCTCAAGATGGCGGCCGCAGATCTGCAGGAAAGTGCCAAGCGGCGATCCGGGTTCTGCGTTCAGATCGACCGACCAGGCTTGCGCCAGTGACTGCACGGAAAGACCGCTTTCCACCTGACTGCCGGGACGCTCCGTTTCAGCGGTGCGTATCGTGACCGGACCGGAGGCATTTTCGAAACGATTCATAAGCGCGGTCAGCGCCGCAAGCTGAGCGCGGTCGCCGGTCTCCAGAGGCGTCATCTCGAGATCTTTGGTCTCGGACGTGGCGATATCCTCGCTGGTTTCAGCGATGCCGAGCAGGCGGCGCCCGGCGACAATAAGCGCGAGCATCGTCTCTGCTCGCTGGAAGATCAGCTTGCGCAGCAGGACCGTCTCATCAATTTCGGTGAGCATCGCCTGCAGGGGCGGCGGGATAATACCGCGCGACAGAACACGCGCCCCGTCCTCGCGATATTGCGTCGAGGTCGCCGCCAGGGCCGCGAGTTTGCGCGCGATATCTTCGTTTTCGTCCATGGGATCAGATGTAGGCCGATTTGAGGAGATGCCTCATGCAACCTCTCCGCTGCTGATCCGGTCGAGACTGGGCCGCGCGGCGGCGAGCAAGCGGGCGGTGTCGACCTCGGGGCTGCAAAGGAGGCATAACAGATCGGCCGGCTCGTTCGTCGCCCTTAGAAAAAGCGTTATTCCATCGGGGGTTGCCGTCACCGCCGTATCGGCGGAATCCCCGGTCACCGACAAGGCAGAGCTGCCCCCTGCCCCTTCGAAGAGCAACGACGCCTCGGCGCAAAGCGCATCGAGCGCCTCCTGACGGAGGATCTTGCGGCTGCTCGTGACAAGGACCATACGGGCCGACAGATCCGCAAAGGCGATGGCACTACATTCGGGAAACTGCTCTCTCAAGCTGTCAAGGTCGTCCGATATGCTCATGGATACCATTACCGAGGGGGTCTGCTCCCCTCGCATATGTCAAACGGACAGCGTTTGAAACCCCGGGCTCTCTTACCGCTCTCTTGACGCGGCTTCGGCATCGTCGTCGGGCTTGGTCTCGGCAAAAGTGGACCGCAGACCGGACAGTTCGGCCGCCGGACGCGTCGTGCGATCAGGGTCCGGCTGGGCTTCTGCCCCGATCTTGAGCGCGCCTGCGGTATCGACCGCATCGCGGCGGGGACGGGCCGTTCGCTCGCCGGTTGCACGAACGCGGCGCGGCGTGACGATGTCTTCTTCGCGCACTGCTTTGAGCGCACCGGGCTTGGATTGCTTGAGCGGCTGGATCCGGCGGGTCTGCTGCGGCGGCAGACGGGATTCGGGCGGCTCTGCGGTATAGAGCGGGGCCATGCTGCGCGAGACAACCTCGGTCAGGCGCATGACCAGATCGATCAGGTGATCGGCGAAGGCATTCGCGCCGCTGGCCGCCCATTTCGCCTCGTCCTCGCCTGCAGCAAGCGCTTGGGTGAGGGAAATCGGAAAGATCGCTTCGAACATGCCTTCGGTTTCGCGTTTGACGCGGCCCAGAACGCGGTTGCGGTCACGATCGGTGAGCAGCTTGTCCCAGCGGGTGATCAGAAGCGCGCTTCGGGCCCGTACATTCGCCGGCATCGTTTCCCAGACGCCCGCCTCGCTTTGGCGCCAGGCCTGCGTGGCATGGGTACACCAGAGAACGGCATCGACCTCGGACAGCATGCGCTGCCACACATCGGCCGACATGTTCGGGTCGGAAATGCCGGGAAAATCAATCAGATCGCAAACTTCGAGGATGTCCGCCTCGAGGAACAGGCGAATGACGCGCGTCTCTTCGACCGGGATCTGTCCGATATTCGAGAGCGAGACCTCGTAAAGCTCTCCGTCTACCGTTTCGCGATAGGCGGGGTCGGTTCCATGAGCAATCCAGACCGGCGACAGGCGGGTCGCGGTCACCTTTTCGGGCAGCGGGCGGGCGCCGAGCAGAAGGTTGGAAAGCGTGCTTTTACCCGCGCTGAACTCTCCCATCAGCGCGATGCGCGGCTTTCTCGATTTCCCGGACGTGTCCGCGATCGTCTGCATTCCGGTTTCGCTCATGGCCTAAGCCTCGACCTGCTCTTCGGTCTGAACGCCGCCCAGTTCCTCGTACATGATGCCGAGAAGCTCGTCGCGTTCCTGCTGGGCGGTGACGCCAAAGAGGCTGTTGAGCTCATCCAGGCTGACATCGGCCTTGTTGCTGATATCCATCAGGATTTCACGCTGCTCATCGATGAAATCGTGCAGAACCTCGTCAGCGGCCTGTCTGATTTCCTCGGTCTGCTTTTGCTTGAGCTCTTCGACGATGGGCGAGGTTTCCGCCTCGATCAGCTCGTAAAAGCTTTCGGCGAAGGCGCGGTACCCCTTACGGCGCTGCCACCAGCCTTTCCACCATGCCGTCTGAAGATCGAGCGCGATGGTCTGACCAAGCGAGACCGGCGCCGGAACGGGCGGAGCGCTCGGGGGCGAAATCGTGAACCCCTCGACCGAGACGCCGCAGACATCCTTATAGGTCGCGGCAGCGTCGAAGGCGGCTTCGGAGAACACCTTTTCACAGGTGGCCGTGTAGTTGCGGCGCAGCACCTGATAGCTGGAGCGGAGCAGCATTCTGAGGCCGTTCGGGCTGTACTGCCACAGCTCGTTCTCGCCATGGGTTTCCAGATGCGTGATCAGCGATTCGAGCGCGCGGTCGAGGAACCGCTTGTGCGATTGGTCGATCCGGCTTGAGAACTGTTTGAAGACGTTGTCGAGCCGTTCGTGCAGGACCTTGGAGGCGTTCACCTCGATCAGGTCGAGCCGTTCCTTGAGCGCGGTTTTGTCCAGCGGGGCGATCGTATCGCTCTCCAGACGCATGGAGACGACCTTGGACGAGGTCATCAGGCCGTTGACGACGTTGAGCGCGCTTTTGCGAACGTTTTCGAGAATGTCACGACCGGGTCCTTCGATCACCCGCTCGGAGAGCGCGTCGAAGAGGTGCGGAATGCCGGACAGTTGCCAGACCAGTTCGGCCGGCGAGAGGCTGGCGGCCGCATCGCCGAGCATGACCTCGGCCCAGTTGAACATCGCGTTGGCGCTGTCGTCGACAATCTCGTGCAGGTCGCCGGAAACGGCCATATTAGCCCAATACGCGCTGCCGAAGACGATTTCTGGATTCTCCGGCCCGTCATTGGCGGCGAGCGTTTCGAGGATACTTTCGCGGATTTCGAGGATCTGGGTGCTCGGCTCGGACAGCTCGTCAATCCGGTTGACAAAGATCACCACCTCGCGCGCCTTGATGTTCGAGATGAGGCGCATCAGCGCCATATCCATCGAGGTCAGCGCCTGGTGGGCGGAAAGGACCACGACGCAGATGCGGCTGTCGCGAAGGGCGTTAATCGTGACCTGCTCGCGCATCATGAACGTGTCGTTCACACCCGGCGTGTCGCGGAAGCAAAGTGGGATCGGGAATTCGTCCTGTTCGAGATAGAGGTCGGCGGATTTGGTGATGTCGGCAAAGCGGCCCTGCTGATCGCGGATGCTTTCCTCGTCGAAATCGTCGCCCATGCAGACGTAGCGCTGAACGAGCGCCTCATCGATATGGCCGTAATCGTGCTTTTGACCGAGAAGGAGTTCGAACTTGCGGCCCAGACGTTCCTTGGTCTTTTCGCGCATATAGGCGATTTGCTGGCGGACTTTCTCAAGTTCATCATCGGCGCCGGCGCGGCTGGACAATTCTCCGAGGCGGCCACCGTTTTCGACAAGGTGGTCCCATTCGTTGCGGTCGAAGAATTGGAAGGACGCCATCGGGCTGTCCTCGGATTCGGGGGCGTTCATGTGCAGCGACGTGACAACGGAGGTCCACGGGTTGACGTCCGCAGGCAGGAATTCCGGGCGGCCGATCATGGCGTTGACGAGCGATGTCTTGCCCGCCTTGATCTGGCCAATCATGGCGATGCTGGGTTCGATCCCCCTAAGCGTCCGCGACAATTTGCGCGTCTTCTTGGCAACCTCATCCCCGCCGATTTCCGCGATCGTGCTGAGCGTATCCTCAAGGTCGGCGATCTCGGCGCGGAAATCCTCGAGCTTATCAAGGCCAATAGAGAGCAAAGCCGTTTGCGGCTTTGCCTTCGGCTTTACGATATCCATCGTCTGTGGCTGGCTCAGGTCTTTCATTTTCTGCTCCATCCTCGATCTTAGTGGCAAATGGCCTACCGATTCGTGAACGACGAACGACAAAACACTAATCAGCCTTGGTTATTCGCCTCTTTTTTCAAGAAAAACAAGGCTTAAACGTGGCAAGATTGTGTCTGCGCAGTCATCCGCGCCTCGGAAGACGCAACGTTCAGGCGGCCAGCCGCGACTCGAATTCGCGTTTCATCTGTAGCAGGACCGCCAGCGCTTCGGCTGCAGCATTATCCTGTTTTTCAATTTGCATCAACTGAAGCAGGTCAGCTGCGTCAAAAGACATCTCGGCGGCCTTGGCCAAGGCCGGATCGTCATGCATGCCGAGCATGCCGAACTGATCGACAAGCTCGTTCGCGATCTCGATCGTCTCGTCGATGATCCATTTGGGGGCGGCAGGGCCCATTTTGGGCAATTCGTTGGCCAGCTCCTGCCCTTTATCCGCCAGATAACCCACGGCCTTTTTGAAGGCGTCCCGGGTTTCGGGATGCAGCTCGACGATGTTGGAGGTGGAAGGCTCGGCGCTGTCTGCCTCTACGGCGACCTCTTCGATGGCTTCCGGTTCGGGCTCAGCCTCCGGTTTTTCAACGGGCTGGGCGACCTGGACCTGATCAGCGATTCTTAGAAGCATCCGCAGTTCCGATTTCTGGCGCGGGCGTCTGCGGGTTCGGGGGTCCGCCGATCCAGTATTCTTCTCTTCCGGTTGCGGCTCTTCGGCGGCCGGCTCGGCCAGGCGGGGCGTGGGCTCGGGGGCAGGCGCCGGAGAAACAGTCTTGGAGAGCGTCTCCTGATACTGGCGCAGCAAAATTCCTGCATTGTCCAAGGCCGATTGGCGGCCCTGCTCGACGATACGGAGGATGGCACCGATCAGCGCGCGACCGCCGCTCGAGGTCAGCTTGGCCTTGTCGACGGAGCCGTCGGGCGCGCGCGCGCCAAGCGCCTGAAGCGTGGCGATCGGATAGATCCCCTGGAAATCCTCAGCTGCCATGGCGGCCAGATCGGCAAGACGATCCTGAAGCGCGCCTGCGGCAGCCAGCTCGTCCGCCTTGCTGATGACCAGAAATGCATGATCCTTGATGCGGTCAGGCATGGTCGACCAGAGCGCCTGTTCTTCATCGTTGAATGTCTGCGAGCACCAGATCGCGATATCAGTGCGGCGCGTGGCCCAGCCAAGCGCGCGGCGGCGGTCACTGACCTCAGGGCCCATGACCACCTCGAGGACGGAGATCTTGTCGAGTGCGGGCAACTGCATCTCAAGGCGGACGAAAACCGGAGCGCAGGCCGCGATTTCGGCGGCATCGATCGGCTCCACCACTTGTTCGGTGCCGTCGCGCAATGTGCAGATCGCGCGGTTCCTGTCGCCTTTGACAACCCAGAGGCTGGGCATCCGGATGCCTTCGGGAACGACGGAGGCGCCGGTCAGGAAATTCGTGAGGGTGGACTTACCGGTTCCGGGCAAGCCCATGACGGACAGGCGCACAGGCTCTCGCAGATGCGACAGGTAGCTTTTGGCCTGCTCGGCGACGGCATCGGGAAAGATCCCGGAGGCCAGTCCCTTGTCGAGGGCGGCGCAGATCTCCTGTTCGGATCTGGCTGCGCTCATTTAGTTCCCCCGGCCACGCGAAGCGGAGCCTCTTCGGACGGACTAGCCTCGGAATCTGCACTCTCGACCGTCGTTTCTGTCGCCGAAGCAGACGCATCGACGGGCGCGACTGGATCCTCGGACAGCGTTTGAGGGGCTGCCTCGGTCTGCACCGGCTCTGGCTCGTCTGCGCTTTCCGCGCTCGCCTCTTTCGCTTCGGGCGCAGGCACGGAGACGGGCGGCACCTGGATCGGAGGCGCTTTTCCGCTGGCTTCGGGCTGGGTCGCGGCGAAGACCGGCGGCGTCTGAACCTTACGTTCGATGGGCGCTTCGGGATCGACCTTCATTGCGACGTCGGGCGTGACCAGACGCGTGGTTGCGGCGCTGGCTTCGACATAGTCGATCGGCTTGGGCGCGACCTTCTGCTCGGTCGGCTTCATGTGGTTCATTTTGATGACGGAAAACGAGATGTTGTCCTGATCGGGATCGGCCAGACCGTCGAGCGCCTCGAGCAAGTAGCCTGCGATTTCCGCACTGCGACGGCGGCGATAGCGGTGGAGGATCTTCTCGATCTTGGCTTCCTCGAGATACTGAAGGCCGTCGCTGGAGACGACGACGATGTCGCCCAGCTTGAGCTCGAACGGCTTTTTCGGGCAATCGCTGCGCGCGACCTTTTCACCCAGAATAACCGATGTGAGACAGTTGCGGTCGGGGTGATTCTTTCCCGTCTCGGGATCGAGTAGGCCCGATTGCACCATGAAGTCGATTTGAGGCGCCATCGAATGGTCTTCGTTCAACTGGCTCATCTTGCCGCCGCGATAGTGGTAAAGCGGCGAGTCCCCGATCGACATCCAGTACATGCGGTTCTCGACCAGAACGAGGGAGACGAGCGTAGCGCCCATTCCGCGGGTTTCCGGGTTTTCCTGAACGTGACTGCGGACGCAATCATTCGCGATCGTCGCCGCCTCGGTCATCATGTCCGGGATCTGATGTTCCAGCTGGAAGAGGTTCGCACTTTGGAACTTGAGCTCGCTGAAGACCTCGGTCACGACGATCTTGCTGGCGACGTCACCGGCGGCATGGCCACCCATTCCGTCGGCCAGGACGGCCAGACCGGTATCGGCACCGAAGGGGAAATCGGTGATGATGGCATCTTCTTGGTAGTCACGTCCGCCCTGGGCTATCGCCGAGGCGACATCAAAGCGGGGTTCAGGCGATCGCCACATCGTCGCTCTCCTTGGAGTCTGGCTTGTCGGACCAGTTGAAAGTCTCGTTGCAGAGGCCGACGAAACGCAGCGTCGTGTCTCCGATTTTAATTGAGTCGCCATCCGCAAGCGGTTCGGTGCTGACGACGGGAGCATCGTTCAGGCGAACGATGTTGGATTTGCCGCCGTGGCCCAGAAGAAACTTATGGGTTTCAGCATCATAGACGATGGCAGCATGATTGGTGCGCGAAATGGCGTTGTCGCCGAAATCGAGCTGAACGGTCTGGTCTTCGCCGCGTCCGATCTGGCTCATCCCGGAATAGAGGGCGAAGGATTCGCCCCGGCCCGGACCGTCGGTGACGACGACCCAGCCGACCGGGAAGGTCGCGCGCTGGGTGACACGGACGGTGCTTTCGGGATCGAAGAGGTCGACGACATCGGTCGCGGATTTCTCAAAGCCGATCAGACGGGTCTTGGCCCGGCCGGGACGGCGCTTGCTGCGGCCGGCGATGGGTTCGGGGATGCTGACCGCGTCCTTGACCGGAGCGGGCGCAATCGGTTCTGGCAGCGCATCGCTGTCCTCGCCATCCATGTCCCAGATGTTGACCGGGGCCGGCGTGGCCTGAGGCGCTGGGGCCTCTTCCTGAACCTCGGCACTGACCTTGCCGATGACCTCGGTCGACTTCTGTTCGCCCACGAAGGGCGGGATCGTCGTGTGCGGCGGAACGCGAACAGTCGGATGAGGCTGCGGTTCGAGCCGACGCGACATCGCGCTATCGTCACCACCCTTTTGAGTGGAGGACTTCTTGGCGATCAACTGGCGAATGAACTTCATCGTTACATCTCCTCTGACTGAGCGGGAACGGGATCGGATCCTTCAGGGATCCCGAACCATACTACTCAATAGCGCCTTTCGGAATATTTAGCGACGCCACCCACATGGAGCCCTCGCGCTGAACTGCAAACGTGAGCCGGTCGAGGGCGGACGAAAGCTCGCGTCGTGCGATGGTTTCGACCGCTTCCGGCTCGGTGATACGGCGATTGGTCGGCATGTAGGCGACGAGAACGTCCCCGACAGCCAGATCGGTTTCGATCCCCTCTGCGAGGGCCGTGACGGTGGTGATCCAGCTCTCGCCATCGAAGCGAGATTGAAAGCGCGTGTCCTCGAAGATCGCCGTTTCATAGACGACGGGGAAGATCGTGTCGTTCGAAAGCGCCGCGCCCGATGGATCCTGCACACCAAGTTTGACCGACACCTGCGCCTCGTCCGCGAGATCGACCGTGTCTGAGATCGCGGGCGCGAGCGGGGCGTTATTGCCCAGGGCGACGCCGTTCACGGACACAATTCGTTGACCGATGGAGGCCCAGTCTGGCGCGGCCTCTCCGAGGTCGGAGATGACATTGCCGCTGGAGAGCGAAAACGGGAGCGCGACGGTCCATTCACTCTGGATAGAGGACGCGTCGGTCGTATCGGCCTGCGAGACCGACGGGGCGGCATCGGCCGCAGCCTCCGGTTCGGGCAACAGGATCGTCATCGCGGATTGGTCCGGCTCAGCCGCAGCGGGCGCGGCAGTCTGTGCGGTTGAGGCGGGCGCTGGGGCCTCGACTTCGGGCGCAGGCTGCGGTTCTGCGGTCTGGACGGGAGCGACCGGTTCAGGCGCGGTCTGCACGGCAGGCACCGGGTCGGCCGCAGGTACGTCGTCGCTGCCCGACTGCGTCAGGACGATACCGCCGATGGCGATAAGCGCGATGGCGGCTACGGATGCGAAGAGAACCGGGCGCGGCAGATCCTCGATGAAGGCGAGAGGCGACACTTTCTCCGGCGCGGGCTTGGGCGCGGCACCCTCGACCTCGGGCGTCTCGACAGGTTGATCCGAGGACAGCGGCAGAACGATCGCCTCCTCCCCGTCCATCATGCGGATCCAGTCCTTGACCGACTGCAAGCGCTTCTTTGGAAGCACCGCGAGCGCCTTGTCGATCGAGGCCAGCACAGCCTCGGGATACTCGTCAAAGCGGCCTGCAAGCGGCTCGTAGGGGTCCGGATCACCCGAGGCGATGGCGGCCAGGCGCGCCTGACTGTTCGACGGAACCTCGCCCGTAATCACGTGATAGAAAGAGGCGCCGAGCGCATAAAGATCGCTCCACGGGCCCTGCTCGCTGCCCGCGATATAGAATTCCTGTGGGGAATAGCCGTCCTTGACCACCCGCATGGCAGACAGAACGCGCGTCGTCTTGGTCGCCTGTTCGCGCGCGGCGCCGAAATCGATGAGAACCGGCTTGCGGTTGCCATCAAGGAGGATGTTATCGGGGGAGATGTCGCGGTGCAGCATCTCCTGGCTGTGGATGAAGCCGACAGCATCCAGAAGCTGGCGGAGAATATCCTCTACCTCTTCGGGGGAAAGCGGATCCGCCGAATCCTCGATCCGGTCGAGCATGTCGGGACCTTCGACAAAATCGAGGGCCATATAGGCGGTGTCGTTATCCTCAAAGACCTGATGGACGCCGACGATATTGGGATGATTGAGCTTTGCGAGGCTGCGCGCCTCCTGGACGAATAGCTTGACGATCGACTTCAGCTCGGACTGATGCGCGCGGGAGCGGGCCTGCACGATGGCCCGGCTGCGGCGGCAAAAGGCGCCTGGAAAACACTCCTTGATGACGATCTTCCGATCGAGACTATCGCGCGCAAGATAAGTGATCCCGAAGCCGCCGGCATTCAGGAAGCATTCGATCGTATATTGCCCATGCATGAGCTTTGTGCCGGGAGAGAGTTCGTCGACGACGTCCTCCGGATCACCGGTCTGATCGACTTTCTGCGCAGTTACCATTTCACATCCAGGTTCTTCAAAACGCTGACTTTGACACTCGTACGACTAGGCTCCGGAGCTTATCGATGCCAATTTAGGCTAAAGCGTGATCCTAATCTGTTTTTTCGACGCCTCTAATAGCCGGATTTAGACGGGAATTGTTTGCGATTCCAACACATGAAGCCGCTCCGCGAGGGAAGTGTGACATAAAGTTGCGTCAATGCGTTGACATTTTCGCAAAAACGTCTCGTGCATTCTACTTACGCGTGTCCCGCCTCGCTCGAGAGGAGTAATGTGTCGATTCCAAGGGCAGCCAGCGCGCCGGTCCAGCGGTCCTGAATCGGCTGATCGAAGACCAGATCGGCATCCGCCGGACAGGTCAGCCAGTCATTGCGCCCGATCTCGGCCTCGAGCTGCCCCGGCGCCCAACCGGCATAGCCCAGCGCAAAAAGCGCCCGGGATGGCCCGCGTCCACTTGCGATCTGCTGGAGCGTCTCGACCGAGGAGCTGAGGGCAAAGGGCCCTGTGAACTCCTGATCCTCGGTCTCGTCCGGTTCATCGTGAAGCACGAAGCCGCGCGCCATCTCGACCGGACCGCCGAAATGGACGGGAAAGCGGCGCTTGGACGTTTCGATCCCGAGCGTGTCCAGAACGTCGGAAAAGCTGACCGCGGTCGAGACCTTGTTGACGATGATGCCGAAGGCACCGCCTTCGGAATGGGCATAAAGATAGACCAGCGACCGGTAGAATCGCGGGTCGGACATCGCAGGCATCGCGATGAGAAGAGTGCCAGTGAGATCGGTCGGACCGTCCATGTGTTAAGGATGACCAGCGCGGCGCGGCCTTTCAAGGGATCGCTCGCCCCATCGTGACTTTATCGTCAGCGCAGGCCGTGGCATGGGGACGCAATGACCCGATCTGCCCTCTTTTCGGCCGCTCTGTTGGCCTTGATCCCGATCTCCGCCGCCGCTGAACGGCTAAGCGATGTCGCACAGCTCGATGTGCTGACCGGGTGGCGAGAGCCGTCGGGACGCCATATCGCGGCGGTCCGGATCCGGCTTGCGCCGGGCTGGAAGACCTATTGGCGCGCGCCGGGCGATGCGGGGATCCCGCCCGATTTCAGCTTTGAGGGCGCCCGGAACATGAGCGGCGTGGCCTGGCACTGGCCGACGCCGCAGATCTTTGAGACCAGTGGGATGCGCTCGGTCGGGTATGCCGATCAGGTGGTGCTGCCGGTCGAGATTACGCCGGGCGGGCCCGGTGAGATCGACTTTGCGGGATCGGTGCAGGTGGGGATCTGCAAGGATATCTGCATTCCGGCCTTCTTCGAGTTTTCCGCGGTGCTGCCCGATGGCGGGGATCGCGATGCATCCATCGTGGCCGCTTTGGTCGACCGCCCGATGACCGCCGAGGAAGCGGGCGTCGGGGGCGTGACCTGCCGGTTCGCACCTCTGGAGGATGGCCTGCGCCTGACGGCAGAGGTCGAGATGGCGCCGATCGGCGCGCAAGAGCTGGCGGTCGTCGAAGCCGGTCCGGGCATCTGGGTGTCAGAGCCAGATGTGACCCGGGCAGGCGGCACCCTGTCGGTCAGCGCGGATCTGGTGGGGGCGCAGGTGCTTGACCGCAGCGAGGTGCGGCTGACGCTTCTGGCGGATGGTCAGGGCGTCGATATCAAGGGATGCGACGCGGGCTAGGTCCGGCGGCGCGTTGTCAGGGCGACGATGTAGATCACGACAAGCAGACCGGCGAGGCAGGCGGCAAAGAGCGCGGCGGCTTGAAGCGGGGCAGCGGGCAGCACCGGAAGCAAGGCCGTGCCAGCGACCAGCGGCGGGCCGAGGATGAGCGCAAAGAGCAGCGCCGCCAGAATCTGGGCCGCTAGGACGGGCAGCGCCGCGCCTGATGCACTTGGACGCCCGATGGCGCGGGACGCCCGGCGGTTGGCGCGCAGCATCTTCCCGACATCCTGCTGCACCGCGATCAGGGTCGGCACGACCAGCAGCACAAGCAGCATCCCGAAGCCAAGCCCGTAGACCAGCGTGATGACCGTGGGTTTGAGGAACTGTGCCTGCGAGGACCGCTCGACCAGAAGCGGCGCGAGGCCAAGCACAGTCGTGAGGGTGGTCAGCAAAACGGGGCGGAGGCGGTCGGCGGCGCCGTCGATGATGGCGGGCAGGATCCCGCGATCCTCGGCATAGTCGTCGATCGTCGTGACCAGGACGATACTGTCATTGATGACGATGCCGGTCATTCCGATGATGCCGACGACGCTGAACATCGACAGCGGCACGTCATGTAGCCAATGCCCGAAGATCGTGCCGACAAGGCCGAAGGGAATGATGGCCATCACCACCGCAGGCCGGGTCCAGCTGGCAAAGATCCAGGACAGCGTGAGGTAGATCCCCAAAAGCACGAAGATGAGGCCGAGGCGCGCATCGGCGAGGAATTCGTCCTCTTGTTCGGAGAGGCCGGAAAGGCGGGTCTCCACGCTGTGGAGCGTTTCGATCTCAGGGAGGATGACCTCTTCGATCTGGGTTGCGATCTCGGCGGCGCGGTCAGCGTTATCCTCGTTCAGGTCCCCGGTGACCGAAATAAGCTGCACGCCATTCTCGCGGGTGATCGTGGAAAAGCCGGTCCGCCTGTCGACAGAGACGATATCGGCGAGCGGGACGTAATCCCCGTTCGGGGTGCGCAGTTGGGTCCGGTCGAGGAAATCGGCGGTCAGCTCGTCCTCGGGCAGCTCGACCCGGATCGCGCCGGAGCGGGGGCCATCCGGGAAGGTCGCCGCTTCGATCCCGGCGAGGCGGTTGCGCAGGGTGCGGCCCAGGGCATCGATGGTAAAGCCGAGTGCCTCGCCCTGTGCGGTCAGGTTCAGGATGAGCTCGTCCTTGTCGTAGGCGAGGCTGTCCTCGAGCGCAGAGACCTCGGGGAAGAGCGCGAGGCGGGTCTTGAGCGCCTCGGCGGCCTCTTTGAGCGTCTCGGAACTGGCGCCGTAGATCTGGACGTCGATGGCGTCGCCGCCGGGGCCGCCGCGCCAGGACCGGAAGGAGATATTCTCGACCAGCGGCAGGCGGGTGACGCGATCCTGAAGCTCGTCGTTGAAGGCGAAGGAGCTGTAGGGGCGCAAATCGGCATCGATCAGCTCGATCGAGAGGCCGCCTAGCAGATCGGCATCCTTGTTGTCGGTGCCGGACATCCCCCGCCCTGCGTTGCGACCAACCTGTCCCATGGCGAAATCGATGGGATTGAGGCCATAGCGCTCCTCGTATTCGGCACCCAGCTCTTCGGTGGCGCGCTGCATCTCGCGCATCATGGCCAGCGTATCCTCGCGCGTGGCGCCGTTGGCCATGACGAAGTTGCCGGTGATCGAGCCCTGTTCTGGAGAATTGAAGAAGCGCCATTGCACCTCGCCCGAGACGAAAAGCGCGATCTGGGTAGAGAGGATCAGAACGGTCCCGGCAAGGACGGGGTAGCGCGCCCAGATGACGGCGCGGATGAGCGGGCGGAAGCCGCGTTCGCGCACCCAGTTGAAGCCGCGCGTGATGTGGCGGGACGGAAAGTCGTACCAGTCCCGTCTAAGGGCGGCAGTGATCCGCAATTTGCGCGCACGTGGCAGGATCAGGAAAAGCGCCAGCGGCGCGGCCAGCGCAATGGAGCCTGCGGTCAGAGCCTCGGGGCTGGTCCAGCCCGGCACGATCTGCGGGGCGGCCAGATGCAGGGCCGCGACGGCGGCAAGGCCCGTCGCCGTTGGAATTAAGAGGATGGCCAGAGCGAGGTTCCACGGGCTCTCTGCGCCGTCCCGGCGCGCGAGGGCGTGGCTCATATGGTTGGGCAGGATCAGGAAGCACTCGATCAGGGACGCGATCAGAACGACGATCACCGTGAAAGGGATATCGGCGATTAGGTCACCGAACCGACCGCCGATCACGACGAGACCGAAGAAGGCGATCACCGTCGTCAGGGTCGAGGAAAAGACCGGCGTGAACATTCGTTTGGCGGCGTTTTCGGCGGCGGTGACAGGGTCCTCGCCCAGACGGGTGACGCGGAAATCGGCATGTTCGCCGACGACGATGGCGTCATCGACCACGATGCCGAGCGTGATGATGAGCGCAAAGAGCGAGATCATGTTGATCGTCAGGCCCGCCAGCCACATGAAGGCAATGGCCGCGAGAAGCGCGACCGGGATACCGGCTGCCACCCAGAAGGCCGTGCGGGCATTCAGGAACAGAAAGAGCAGCATCATGACAAGCGCGAGACCGACCAGCGCATTGTCGAGCAGGATCTCGAGCCGGTCGGAAATGTATTCCGATCGGGCGCGGATCAGATCGATGGACACGCCGCTTGGCAGGGTCGCGGCCAGATCGGCGGCGACCTCCTCGACCACACTTTGAATTTCGATGGCGTCCCCTTGCGCAGAGCGATCCACCCGAAGCGTGATCGCGGGATCTTCTGCGACGAAATAGGCGTCGGAGCGATCGATGCCCTGACTGGAAATCAGCGCGACATCGCCGACCGTCAGGGACGAGCCGTCAGGATTGGTCCGCAAGGTGATGCCCGCGATATCGTCTGCGGTCCGGCGTGCGGTGCCGGTTCGGATCCGCTCTGCCCCCGGGACGTCACCGGCAGGATCGGCATCCGCTTCGGAGGCGACGGCGGAGGCGATCTCGGCCATGGTGATGTCGTTGCGGATCAGCGACAGGGACGGCACTTCGATCAGGATTTCGGACGCGGCGACACCGCGGATTGTCGTTCGGGTGACGCCGGCCGCGAAAAGGCGGGTCGTCAGCTCGTCGGCGAAGCGGCCAAGCTGATCGACGCCGACGGGCCCCGTGATCACGATATCGGTGACGCGGTCGCGCCAGGCGCCGCGCCGGACGGTCGGATCGTCAGCGTCCTCGGGCAGGGTCGTCAGCGCATCGACGGCCTGCTGCACATCCTCGGCGCCGCGGGCGACGTCCCAGCCCGGTTCGAATTCCAGATCGACCGAGGCGCGGCCTTCGCGGGCTGTC
This sequence comes from uncultured Paracoccaceae bacterium, assembly GCA_947503775.1. GTDB lineage: Bacteria > Pseudomonadota > Alphaproteobacteria > Rhodobacterales > Rhodobacteraceae > Aestuariibius. Next base: position 60,022 of record CANNFE010000003.1, read on the forward strand.
GAGCTTGAGGTCTCGACCCCTTCGACGGCCAGAAGCGCCGGTTCGAGGACCTGAACGATTGCGGCGTCGACATCCTCGGCCCCTGCGCCATCCCATGAGACATTGACCGAGACGCTGTCGACGATGACATCGGGAAAGAATTGCGCCCGCATATTGGGAAAGGCGGCAAGACCGCCTGCGACCATCAGAACCAGAAGAAGATTGGCGAGCGTGCGGTGCCGCGTGAAATAGGACAGAAGCCCCCCTGCCCTGAGATCGCGCGCCATCTTTTAGCCGTCCATCCGCGATTCGATGCGTTCGACCATGCGGATGGGCACCTCCTCGGCTTCGAGCTGGGACAGGGCGCGGGCCTTTGCCTCGGCCGGCATGCGGGGATTTGCTTCGATGAAAGAGACGAGGCGGGCACGGCGTTCGGGGCTCAGGATCACGGTCGCGGCCTGTTCAGGCGCCGCATCCCCGCGCAGGGGGCGTACCTTGATGCCCGCGCCCAGAAGCGGGGAGCGTTCGGCCACCGCCTCGCGCCCCGCCAGATCGGGCGCGCGGATCAGGACATCGTCGCCCTGCCGGCGCATAAGGGTGACGGAGGCCAGCTCGAGACGGTCCTCGGCATCGATCAAAAGAAGCGTGCCGTCCGAGCCAAGCGCGGAGGCCGGCAGGAGCGCGACATCGTCGAGGGGCGGCTCGGCGACGCGAACGGTCACGAAATCGCCAGGACGAAAGCCGCGGCTTTCATCGAGGCGTGCAAAGAGAAGCCGCCCGGTCTGGCCATCGCCGACGGCGGCGCTTTCGCGCGTGATCTCTCCGCTGGCGGTCAGGTCGACCCCGCCGACATCCAGCGACGCCTCGATGGGAAGGCCGATGAGCGCGCCGCTCTCATCGAGAAGGCGGGCATATTGCGCAGTCGAGACGCGAAACGCAGCCTCCAGCCGGGAGGGATCGATGAGGCTGCCGATCTGCTCGTTGGCGGTCAGACGAAGGCCGGGGACGACCTGAATATCGGCAAGCGTGCCGTCGAAGGCGGCGGTCAGGGTCGTGTCGGAGAGCGTCCGCTCCGCCTCGGAGAGGTTGATCCGCTCCCGGTCGAGGCGAGTGATCGCCTGATCGAGCGTCGCCTGCGACTGGGCCAGCGCCTGACGGCGTGAGAGCACCGCCTGATCGGCAGAAGAGGCTGAGAGCTCAGCCGCCTCAATGGCGGCTGCGGTCCCGACGCCGCGCTCTGCCAGATCACGCTGACGGGTCAGGGCCTGCTGCTGCAGGCGGGCCTGATCCTGTGCGGCGGCGAGTTCATCCTCGGCAAGGACAAGGCGCAATTCGGCATCGCGCAGACCTGCCTCGGCGTCGCGCACATCGGCGCGGACACGGGCAAGCGCGGCGTCGGCTTCGGCACCGTCGAGACGGAGGATCAGATCGCCCTCCTCCACCACCCCGCCATCGAGCGCATCCGGGCCGGTTTCGATGATCGTGCCGCCGACGGGCAGGCGAAGGTCGATGGTTCGGCGACTTTGCACTTCTCCGAACGCGGTGAGGACAGGCGTGATCCGCTCCGGCGTGATCTGCGCGACATTGACCGCAAAGATACGCTCCTCGCCGCGCCGACCTGAGCGATCGTCGGCCATCTGCTCCTGAACGGCCGTTATCACGGTTCGCCCGGCAACCGCGAAAAGCGCGATGGTCAGGGCAAGAAGAAAGACACCTATCAGGCTGCGACGAAGAAAGCGCATGAGACCTCTGGGTTGCTTACCTCGGGACGTAAGGCAAGTTCACGGCTTTCCAAGATAACAGAGTTCACGGGGCGTGAGGATCCCTCGTGCTGCTCTGATACAATTTTTACAGCTTCGACTGTTACTTGCGGCGCTGCGTCTCGGTCAGGCGCGGCAGGATCTCGACAAAGTTACAGGGCCTGTGCCGGTAATCGAGCTGGAAGAGCAGGATCTCGTCCCAGGCATCGCGGCACGCGCTGGGAGAGCCGGGCAGCGCGAAGAGATAGGTTCCGTTCGCCACGCCCGCGGTTGCGCGGGACTGTACGGCGGAGGTTCCGATCTTGGCGATGGAGGTATGGGTAAAGAGCGTGCCGAAGGCGTCGATTTCTTTCTCGTAGACGTCGCGATGAGCTTCGACGGTGACATCGCGCCCGGTCAGGCCCGTGCCGCCGGTGGAAAGCACGACGTCGATGCCCGGATCGGCGCACCAGGCGCGCAGTTGTTCGGCGATCTCGGAGCGTTCGTCATGGAGCATCGCACGCGCCGCCAGCTCATGCCCCGCCTCTTCGAGCCGGGCGACAAGCGTGTCGCCAGAGCGGTCGTCCTCGGGTGTGCGGCTGTCCGAAACGGTCAGGATGGCGATACGGACGGGGATGAATTCGCGGTTGGTATCGAGGCTCATTTGGTCTCTCTCAGGCGGGCCTTGAGCGACAGAAGGTCGGCCCAGGCCTCGCGTTTGGCGGCGGGTTGGCGCAGAAGGTAGGCGGGGTGGAACATCGGCAGCGCGGGCCTGCCAAGCACATCGGTCCAGTTGCCGCGCAGCCGCGTGATCCCGGCACGCCCAAGAAGCGTCTTGCAGGGCGTGTTGCCCATCAGCACAAGCAGATCCGGCGCGGCGAGGCGGATATGCGCCTCGAGGAACGGCAGGAACATCGCGATCTCTGCCGGCTCTGGCGTCCTGTTCTGAGGCGGGCGCCAAGGCAGGACGTTGGTGATATAGACCGACTGCGCCGCTTCGGGATGCGTCCGGTCCAGATCGATGGCGGCGAGCATGCGGTCGAGAAGCTGACCCGCCCGGCCCACGAAGGGCAGACCGGCCAGATCCTCGTCCCGGCCCGGCGCCTCGCCCACGATCATGATCCGGGCGTCGGGATTACCGTCGGCGAAGACGAAGTTGCGCGCGCCCTCTTTCAGGTCGCAATGGGGATAGGCCGTCATCGCAGCGGCTAGCCCTTCGATATCCGAGGCGGCCTCTGCCGCCGCGCGGGCCACGGCGACCGGATCCACATCCGCCGGGGCGGTATGGGCCGCTGGGGTCTGGGCCTTCGCGGATGCTGGTTTTGGCGGCTTGGCCTGGGCAGGCGCCTTCTCCTCAAGCGCATAGCGATCCACCGGCGCGTCGAGGATCGCCTCGTCCGCGCCAAGCTCGACCTGCCAGTCAAGGGCGGCCAGATCGCTCCAGTAGGTGTCGGTCATGGGCGGACGCTATGCCTGCGCGCGCCGAAGAGCAACGGGAACGATTGCCGCGCGGGACGGGCTGCGTATAAGAGGCCGGGATGGGATTTCGCGCACGACATCTTTTGGGCATCGAACACCTCGCCCCGGACGAGATCGTCGCGATCTTGGATCTTGCCGAAGACTACGTCCGCCTGAACCGGTCGGGGACCAAGCACAGCGATGCTCTGGCCGGACTGACGCAGGTCAACATGTTCTTCGAGGCCTCCACCCGGACGCAGGCCAGTTTCGAGCTGGCAGGCAAGCGGCTGGGCGCGGATGTCATGTCGATGGCGATGCAGGCCTCTTCGGTCAAGAAGGGCGAGACGCTGATCGATACGGCGCTCACGCTGAATGCGATGCATCCCGATATTCTGGTGGTCCGTCACCCGCAGTCCGGCGCGGTCGATCTGCTCGCCGAGAAAGTGAATTGCGCGGTCCTGAACGCAGGCGACGGGCGGCACGAGCATCCCACGCAAGCGCTGCTGGACGCGCTGACGATTCGGCGCGCGCGGGGGCGGCTGCACCGCTTGTCGATCGCGATCTGCGGAGACATCGCCCATAGCCGAGTGGCCCGGTCGAACATCATGCTGCTCGGCAAGATGGAGCACCGCGTACGGCTGATCGGGCCGCCGACGCTGATGCCATCGGGGATCGCAGAGTTCGGCGTCGAGGTGTTCGATGACATGCGCGAAGGGCTCGCGGGGGTCGATGTGGTGATGATGTTGAGACTGCAGAAAGAACGGATGGACGGCGGTTTCATCCCCTCCGAACGCGAGTTCTATCACCGCTACGGGCTCGATGCTGAAAAGCTGTCCCATGCCAAGGACGACGCGATCGTCATGCATCCCGGCCCGATGAACCGGGGGGTCGAGATCGACGGGACCATCGCCGACGATATCAACCGCTCCGTCATTCAGGAGCAGGTGGAGATGGGCGTGGCGGTGCGCATGGCGGCGATGGACCTTTTGATGCGCATGCGGCGCGCGGGGCCGCGAGAGGTGGCAATATGACAAACGATCTGGAGATATCCGCCCATATTCATGACAGCGTTCATGTTTTCGCACTGAACCTGCCGCCCGAAGAGGTGCCCGCCTTTGTCGAAGCCGGGCCGGATCGCTGGCCTTTGAAAGAAGCATTGGGCGCCGAAGCGCTGGATCCGGCAGGCGTCGATGTCATTCAGATTGAGGATCTGACGGGCGTAGGGCTGCCGGGCTATCTGATCGATGGCAGCGGTATGGATCCCGAGGCGATCGAGGCAGACCGGGCGCGACTGATGGTGCTTTCGGGGCATGTTCTGGTGATCCATTCGAGTGCCTTCCAAGGAACGGCCCAGACCTTGATACCGGGACCGGAGCTGACCTTTATCGCGCGCTATTCCGGGCCGGGCAGCTCTTTTGTCGGCGAGCCGCTGCGGTCAGCCTCGGCCGAAGGGCAGATCAGCGCCACGGCCGAAGCTGCTCCGCCGTCGGATGCCAAGATGGGCGGACGCGTGGCGACAATCGCGCTGCTGGTGCTGTTCCTCCTCGTGGGGTTGATGATCTGGGTGGCGGTATGAGCCGAGGCGCATGAAGACGGTTCTGGCGAATGCGCGGCTGATCGATCCGGAGGCCGGTCGCGAGATCTTTGGCGCCGTGATCGTTCAGGACGGCCGCATCTCGGATGTCGTGGACGGCAACTGGAGCGGGGACGGGCAGGTCCTCGATTGCGGCGGCAAATGCCTGGCGCCGGGGATCGTGGATGTCGGCGTGAAGGTCTCCGAACCCGGAGAGCGGCACAAGGAGAGCTTTGCCAGCGCCGGACGAGCGGCGGCGGCCGGCGGCGTGACGACGATTGTCACGCGCCCCGATACGACGCCCGCGATCGATACGCCCGAGGTTCTGGAATTCGTCTCGCGCCGCGCGGCTGAGGACAGCGTCGTCCGGGTCGTGCCGATGGCCGCGCTCACTAAGGGGCGGGCGGGCCGCGAGATGACCGAGATCGGGTTCCTGCGCGATGCCGGAGCGGCGGCCTTCACCGATTGCGATCGGGTCATCGCCGACACCAAGGTCGCGAGCCGGGCGCTGCGCTATTCAGGCGCCCTGGGCGCGCTGGTGATCGGGCATGTTCAGGATCCGGGGCTGAGCGCCGGCGCGGTCGCCACGAGCGGGAAATTCGCCTCTCTGCGCGGATTGCCCGGGGTTTCGGCCATGGCCGAACGGATGGCGCTGGACCGGGACATCGCGCTGATCGAGATGACGGAGGGGCGCTATCATGCCGATCAGATCACGACAGCGCGAGCCCTTCCCGCGCTGGAGCGGGCCAAGCGAAATGGGCTGGACATCACGGCGGGCGCGTCGATCCATCATCTGACGCTGAACGAGCTGGATGTCGGGGCCTACCGCACCTTCTTCAAGGTCAAGCCGCCGCTGCGATCCGAAGAGGATCGGCTTGCCGTGATCGAGGCGGTGGCCAGCGGGCTGATCGATATCATTTGTTCGATGCACACACCGCAGGACGAGGAGAGCAAACGCCTGCCCTTCGAGGAAGCCGCGAGCGGCGCGGTGGCGTTGGAGACCCTCCTGCCCGCCGCGATGCGGCTGGTTCACGGCGGATATCTGGATCTGCCGGTGCTCTGGCGCGCGCTGTCTTTGAACCCGGCGCGGCGGCTGGGTCTAGAGGGCGGTCGACTGGCCAAGGGCGCACCTGCGGATCTGGTCCTCTTCGATCCGGACGCGCCATTCGTGCTCGACCGGTTCACGTTGCGATCCAAATCCAAGAACACGCCGTTCGACGGCCAACGAATGGAAGGGCGCGTCCTGAGCACATGGGTAGCCGGGCGGCGTGTCTTTCCAGAGGAGGCGCGCGATGCCTGACTTTCCCGCCAACGCCTCGCTCCTTTGGCTTGTTGCCTTGGCAGCCTACCTGCTCGGCTCCATCCCGTTCGGTCTTTTGATAGCGCGCGCCTTCGGGCTGGGCGACGTGCGGAAGATCGGGTCAGGCAATATCGGGGCCACGAACGTTCTGCGGACCGGCAACAAATCGGCGGCAGCGGCGACGCTCGTGCTCGATGCGTTGAAAGGCGCATTGGCGGTTCTGATCGCGAGGGCGATGATGGGTGAAGCGGCCGCGCAGGTGGCGGCGCTGGCGGCCTTTCTGGGGCACTGTTTTCCGATCTGGCTGAAGTTCAAGGGCGGCAAGGGCGTCGCGACCTTCATCGGGGTCCTCTACGCGCTGTCCTGGCCGGTGGGTCTTGCAGTCAGCCTGACCTGGCTCGTGGTGGTGGCCATGTTCCGGATGTCCTCGCTGGGCGCGCTTCTGGCTGCTGGGCTTGCTCCGGTTTGGTCGATCGTCCTTGGATACGGGGCCGGAGCGATCCTGCTCATGGTGCTTTGCGTGCTGGTCTATACACGCCATGCCGCGAACATCTCGCGGCTGCGCGCCGGGACAGAACCCAAGATCGGGGCGTCCAAGACCGAATAAGCGTTGCAATCCCGCGATCTTCTATTATTTCTGAATTGACAGAAATTTTGGAAACCAGCGATGAACCTGACCCCTGCCATGAGAGACTTCATCCTCCATTGGGGAGAGATGGGCGCAAAATGGGGCACCAACCGATCGGTGGCGCAGATCCACGCGCTGCTGCATATCGCGCCCGATCCGCTGACCGCCGAGGAGATCAGCGAGATCCTGTCGCTGGCCAGATCCAATGTCTCGACCGGCCTCAAGGAATTGCAGGCCTGGAACCTTGTCGAGGGCAAGCGCGAGATCGGCGAACGGCGCGACCGGTTTCACTCGGTACGCGACATGTTTGAGCTGGTGACGCGAGTAATAGAAGAGCGACGCGCGCGGGAATTCGCGCCGACCCTCGCCGCGCTTCAACGCGTACGGGAAGAGGCCGAGCAGGATGCGACACCGCAGACCGTGAAGGACCGGATCGACGAGACTCTGCAGACGATGGAGCTCTTTGACGGCTGGTATCAGGACGTGTCGAAGCTACCGCGACGGGTTCAGATGGCCGCGCTCAATCTGGGGGGGCGGATTGCTCGGCTGCTGCCTAAGTAGTTATTTGCCAAGTATTTTCTGAAATTTCAGAAATAACCGTAGGAAAAGGAAGATGATGGAACTGCCCCTCTTTCGCTATCGGATCGATCCGTTTGCGTTTGTCATTGCTTTGGTTTTGGCCCCCTTGATCCCTGCCGTTGCCCTGTTCTGGATGCTTTTCATTCCAGTGTTCGCAGTTGGGTTCGGTGGCATCCCCTATCTGCTTTTTGGGACCCCAGCTTTTCTATACGCTCTGTCGGTCGGATGGCGTGACCCACCCCGGATCGGACTTATTGCTTTCCTAGCAAACGCTTTCTTCTGCGCCTTTCTCTGGATCGCAGCAGAGCCTGCCGTTTTCTTCCTCGCATTTGGGAGCGTCTTCGCTTTCATCTGGGGCGTCCTTTTCGCCATCCTCTACTGGATGTTCGAGCGCCCACGTTTTCAGCAACCCATCGAAAGGATCTTGCCATGCTGATTATCACTTACCTTTTGCCTGCGATCATCATGTTGCTTTGCTTGGCGCTCGTCATTCATCGTGCCGGATCTGAACTGGCGCGAAAGGCTCCCTGCGGCGGGTCACCGGCAACCATGGTCATCGTGACTGGCTTCGTAACGATCGGATTAGGCGGTATTCTACTGGCCGGCCTCGCGCTCTATCTGATCGAGGATCTCGAACAGGGCGCTCCGCTTCTGGGACTTGGCGTTTCTTTTGTCTGCCTCGGTCTTGGCTTCGGACAAGCCATCACGACATTAGAGGTCGCGCTTGGCGTTAAAATTGACGGCCCAGCAGAAGCCGCCGATCAGTAGCTGTACTCCGCAAAAACCGGGCGGACGTCCTCGCCCCAGTTCCCGTGGTACTTCGCCAAAAGCTCGTCCGCGGGGACATGACCCGTTTCGATACTCTCCTTGAGCGCGTTCAGAAAATGCGTCTCGTCCGGAACGAGGCCCCCTGCTCCGGGTTTGCCGCGCGCCTTGAGGCCCGCCTCGGCGATGGTGACGACCTCCTTGGCAAGATCGTGCATCCGGACGCCCTCAACCTGCGCCTGCAGACCGTCGACGGAAGCGGCGACACGAAGCGCCTCTCGGGTCTCGGCGGTCCAGCCCTTCGCAAGATCCCATGCGGCATCGAGCGCAGACTGATCATAGCACAGACCGACCCATAGCGCAGGCAAGGCGCAAAGCCGCCGCCACGGGCCGCCATCGGCGCCGCGCATTTCAAGGTATTTCTTGATCCGCGCTTCGGGGAAAATCGTTGTGAGATGATCGGCCCAATCGCTCAGTGTCGGCTTTTCGCCGGGGAGCGCGGGCAGCTCTCCTTTGAGGAAATCGCGGAAGGACTGGCCCAGCGCGTCGATGTATGTCCCGTTGCGGTAAACGAAATACATCGGCACATCGAGCGCGTAGTCCGCCCAGGCCTCGAACCCGAACCCGTCCTCGAACACGAAAGGGAGTGTGCCCGTCCGGTCGGCATCCAGATCGCGCCAGATGCGCGAGCGCCAGCTTTTGTGGCCGTTGGGCTTGCCCTCGAAGAACGGGGAATTGGCGAAGAGCGCCGTTGCTACCGGCTGCAGAGCAAGGGCAACCCGCAGCTTTTGAACCATGTCCGCTTCGGAGCCGAAGTCGAGATTTACCTGAACCGTGCAGGTACGGTACATCATCTGCGTGCCATGCGTGCCGACGCGGCCCATATAGTCGGTCATCAGCTTGTAGCGGCCCTTGGGCATCATCGGCATCTGCTCGTGCGTCCAGTGCGGCGCGGCGCCCAGACCGATGAAGCGAGCGCCGATGCCGTCCGCGACTGTCTGCACCTCGCGCAGATGCGTGTTCACCTCGTCGCAGGTCTCGTGGATCGTTTCGAGCGGCGCCCCTGAGAGCTCAAGCTGTCCGCCCGGCTCCAGCGAGACATTGGCGCCGTCCTTTTCCAGCCCGATGATCTTGCCCGCCTCTTCGACGGCGCTCCATCCAAAGCTGTCGCGCAAGCCCTCGAGCATCGCCTTGATCGACCGGGGGCCGTCATAGGGCAGCGGCATGAGGCTGTCCTTGCAGTAGCCGAACTTCTCGTGCTCGGTCCCGATGCGCCACTGATCCTTGGGCTTGCAGCCGGAGGCGAGGAATTCGGCGAGTTGCGCGTCTCGTTCGATCGGGCCGCCGCCGGATTGAGGGATGGACATGGGGGGCTGCTCCGGAACCGTGATACGAACTGGAAGAGGTGACGGGTTGGCCCCGGCCTGTCAATGCGGAGGTGCCGACAGGCTGGGCCGAACCGCGCGATCGGACTGCCAGAGGATCACATCTTCGCGCGCGCGCAGCGCCCGGACGGTGCGGGCGGCATCAAGGCCGGGCAGAAGCAGGATCTCTTCGAGCAGATCATGCGCGTTGCGGGCATCGGTAGGGATCTGCAAGCGGTTTCCTTCGCTGTCCGAGAGATGCCACATGCCGCCCGCAAGGCGCACCTCGGTCAGCAGATCCATCGACAAAAGCCCGCCGCCACCGGCAGAGAGATAGGCAAGCTGACGTTCGTTGATCTCGACCACGCCGGCGCCGTCCTCGCCTGAGGCAAGCCGGACACGCCGGATCGCGGGAACTAGGAGGGCTGCGGCAGTCAGCACAAGCGCGAGACCGACGATGGTGATCGCCGTGCCGGTTCGGGTGGCAATCCAGAGGCCAAGCAGGCCTGCGCCAACAAGTGCGATCGGCTCGCGCCATTTGACGAGCATGGCCTGAAGTTCTGGGCGGATCGGGCTCATGACCAATCTCCTGCGGCCGCCTGCCAGAGGGTGATCGCAGCGACGGCAGCGGTGTCGGCGCGCAGGATGCGCGGGCCCAGACAGATCGCGGTGCCAAGACGGGCAAGCCGCGTCCGCTCGGCCTCCGAGAAGCCGCCTTCAGGCCCGATCACGATCGCGCTGGGGCCGGTGGTGCCCGAAAAGCCGGACTGTCCCTTTTCACCCGCAAGCCCCTCGTCACAGAAGAAAAGCTGCCGATCTTCGGGCCAGGTATCAAGAAGGCTCGACAGCTTTTGCAGGGGCGCGACCTGGGGTACGTAGGTGCCGCCGCATTGCTCGGCTGCCTCGATGGCATGGGCCTGGAGGCGGTCCTGGCGGATCCGCTCTGAATTGGTGTGGTCGGTCTGGACCGGCAGGATCCGGGCGGCGCCCAGCTCGGTCGCCTTCTCGACGATGAAATCGGTGCGCGCTTTCTTGATCGGCGCGAAGAGAAGCCAAAGATCGGGCGGCGTTTGGAGCGGGCGGGTCTGCCGGATGGCGCGCAAGGTGGCGGCGCGCTTGGAAATATCGATCAGCTCGGCCTGCCATTCTCCGTCGCGACCGTTGAAGACTGCGACAGAGGATCCGGCAGACAGCCGCATCACGTTCACAAGATAATGCATCTGATCGCGGCCAAGCGGGACGAGGTGTCCCTCGGCCAGCGGGTGATCTACATAAAGGCGGATGATGGATGCCATGAAAGATCTTCTATGACCCAGACCGGGCAGAGACCAGAGACCAGCGATGCGGTTTTCGATGCTGTGCCCGACAACTGGGTCGACAGATATGCGCCGCCCAAGACGCGCCCGTTCCTGCGGCTCAGCCGGGCAGACCGACCCATCGGGACCTGGCTTTTACTGCTGCCGTGCTGGTGGGGCCTGCTGCTGGCGATGCTGGCGACCGGTCGGGCGGGCTGGGGCGATCTTTGGATCGCGATCGGCTGCGCCATCGGAGCCTTCCTGATGCGCGGGGCCGGCTGCACCTGGAACGACATCACGGATCGCGAGATCGACGGTCAGGTCGAGCGGACCCGGTCGCGGCCCATCCCATCAGGGCAGATCGGCGTTCGCATGGCGCTCGGCTGGATGCTGGTCCAGTCGTTTCTCGCGCTGCTTATCCTGCTGACCTTTAACCTCAATGCGATCCTGCTGGGCTTTGCTGCGATCCTGCCCGTTGCGATCTATCCTTTCGCCAAGCGGTTCACATGGTGGCCGCAGGTCTTTCTGGGCCTCGCCTTCAACTGGGGGGCGCTTCTGGCCTGGACGGCCCATACCGGCACGCTGAACGGGCCTGCGATCGCGCTTTATCTCAGCGGGATCATGTGGACGCTGTTCTACGACACGATCTACGCGCACCAGGATGCCGAAGACGATGCCCTGATCGGCGTGAAATCCACCGCGCGGCTCTTTGGCGACAAGACGCCCGCCTGGCTTCGGCGCTTTCTGGTGATGACGGTCGTTCTGATGACCGCTGCGGCCATGAGCGTCGCCCTGTCGAGATCCGCCCTCTCGCTTGCGCTTGCCCTCTGCGGGCCGTGGGTGATGGGCTGGCACCTGGCGCTTCAGCTTGGGCGCTTCGATGCGGACGATAACCCGAAGCTTCTTAAACTCTTTCAATCGAACAAGATCGCAGGCCTGATCCCCGTGCTCTTTTTCGCCGGTGCGATGCTCGTTTGATTGCACCTATCCATGCAGGGGACTAGATAGTCCGAACCGTTAACGAGCCATCATTCATATGCGCCTCTCCTCTGTCTTCGTCATCCTTCTTGCCTTCCTTCTGGCAGCCGGCGGATCGATCCTTGCCGCCCGGGTGGCGGTCGACCGGGTCGAGACGATGTCTGTCGAGGCTGTGAGCGCGACATTGGCCGAGGAAGGCTATGACTGGGTCTCGACGCAGGGCGACGGACTTCAGGTCATCCTCGAGGGAACCGCCCCGTCGGAAGCGCTGCGCTTTCGCGCCATTTCGACCGCGGGGACCATCGTGGATGCCTCCCGCGTCTTCAGCACGATCAATGTCGAAGAGCCCCGCGCGCTTGCCCCACCCCGCTTTTCGGTCGAGATCCTGCGCAATGCCAGCGGCGTGTCGCTGATCGGGTTGATCCCGGCGAGCGATGATCGCGAGGTCATCGTCGCACAGGTCCGCGACAGCGTTAACGGGATCCCCGTGACCGATCTTCTTGAAACCGCGAGCCACGAGGCGCGCGATGGCTGGACCGAGGCGATGGATTACGGGCTGCGGGCGCTCGCGATGCTGCCGCGTTCGAAGATTTCGGTCAAAGCGGGCGAAGTCTCGGTCACGGCGATCAGCGATAACGAGGAACAGAAGTTCCGTTTTGAAAACCAGCTTCAACGCAGGATCCCGAGCACGGTCGATGTCACGCTCGATATCTCCGCGCCGCGCCCGGTGATCACCCCCTTCACGCTGCGCTTCGTGATCAACGAAGAGGGCGCGCGCTTTGACGCCTGTTCGGTCGATGCTCCCGCCACGCAGCGGCAGATCGAAAGCGCCGCGCGCCAGTCAGGCTGGAGCGGCACCGATGCCTGCACCGAAGGGCTCGGCATGCCGTCGCGCACTTGGGGGGCAGCGGTGTCGATGGCGATCAAGTCGCTGGCCAAGATCGGTCAGGGCAGCGTCACATTCTCCGACACGGACGTGACGCTGGTGGCGGCCGAAGGCACGCCGCAAGAGGTCTTCGACCGCGAGATCGGAGAGCTGGAGAACGCCTTGCCCGAACTCTATCAGCTCTTCCCGGTTCTGCCGGTCGCGCCTTCGGACGAAACGGTCGAGATCCCGGAATTTACGGCCATCCGCTCTCCCGAAGGATTGGTGCAACTGCGTGGACGGGTGTCGGACGAGCTGATGAACCAGGCGACCGAAACCTACGCGCTGGCCCGGCTCGGCACCGATGAGATCACGATGGGCACCCGCATCTCAGAGGACGTGCCGCCCGGTTGGTCGGTGCGGGTTCTGGCGGGGATCGAGGCGCTGGCGGAGCTGTCGAATGGCTCTGTCATCGTGCAGCCCGGTCTTGTCACCGTTCGCGGGAATACGGGCAACAAACAGGCCAATGCCGAAATCGCCGGGCTTCTGACCGAAAAGCTGGGAGACGGCGAAGAGTTCGAGATCGACGTCAGCTATGTCGAGCAACTCGACCCAATCGCGGGTCTGCCGACGCCGGAGGAATGTATCGCACAGATCGAATCCGTGGTGGCCACGGCCAAGATCAGCTTCGAGCCGGGATCGGCGACGATCGACGCGACGGGCCTTCCGGTGATGGACAATTTGGCGACCATTTTCCAGCGCTGCTCCGGCAACCGGATCGAGATCGCAGGCTATACCGACAGTCAGGGTCGCGAGGTCATGAACCAGCAGCTGAGCCAAGAGCGCGCTCAGGCGGTTCTGAATGCGCTGCGGGCACGGCGGGTGCCGACAGGCCGCTTCACGGCCGTCGGCTATGGCGAGGCTGACCCGATTGCCGATAACGGGACCGAAGAAGGCCGTGAGGCCAATCGCCGGATCGAGTTCCGCCTGATCCGACCGGAGGCCATTGAAGAGACGACAGCGCTCGAAGAGCTTGAACCGCCTCTGGAAAGTGTCCAAGAGGAAGCACCAGACGAGGCGCTGGAGGCGACCCAGGCCGACGAACCGGAAGACGAGGATACGGATGAACAGAACTGAATTCATCCTGGCAACGGCTGTCATCCTCTTTATCGCGTTCTGCGTCGGTTGGTTTGCCAACTGGCTGATCTACCGCTTCACCCGCGTCAGCCAGGCCGAAATCGGAGAGCTTGACCGGATGGCGCAGGCTCTGCACGAGGCCGAGGAAACGCGCGATCAGGCGATCACCTATCTGCAACAGCGCGAAGCCGAGATCACCAATCAGCTGACCCAGACCGAGGCCGAGCTGCGGGCCGCCATGGACGGTCTGCGGGATGCCCGGCAAGAGGCGGAAGAGCTGCGCTCTTATATCGAACGGCAGCGCAACGCCTCCTAGATCAGCCCGAAGACCAGCGGGCGAGGGCGTCCTCGTCCGTCTCCTTAGCCGCGACCCAGCTTTCATCGCTACCAGTGACTTCCTTCTTCCAGAAGGGCGCCCGGGATTTGAGATAATCCATCAGGAACTCGGCCGCCTCGAAAGCTGCGGCCCGGTGGGCAGAGGCCGTGGCCACCATCATGATCGGCTCCGAGGCTGCAAGCCGCCCGTAGCGGTGCAGGATCAGGCTGCCGGTCAGGGGCCAGCGCTCCGCCGCCTCTCGCGAGATCTGCGTGAGCGCACGTTCAGTCATGCCAGGATAATGCTCGATCTCCATATGGGTGAGGCCGCCCGCGATGTCCCGCGTGATGCCGGTGAAACTGACGATCGCGCCCGCGCCGGTCTGCGCGGCCGTGAAGGCCTCCAGCACCTCACCTGCCGAAAAGCTTTCCTCCTGCACGCGAACATCCATCGGTCAGCCCCCGGTCATCGGCGGAAAGAACGCCACCTCGCGCACACCGCCAAGCGGGCTGTCCCACTCGGCCAGCTCCTGATCGAGCGCGACGCGCAGCGCACGCCGGTCCGAGAACGCCGCCGCATACCGCTCTTCGCGGGTGACAAGCTCGGCCACCAGATCCTCGACCGTCGCGGCCTCGGTCGTCACCGTCTCGCGCGGCAATCCGATCCGCTCGCGCACCCAGGCAAAGTAAAGAAGATCCACGGTCATTTCGCGCCTTTCAAGAACGGAAGCGCCTTGCGGAAATAATCGGCGCCCGTGATCACTGTCAGCGCTGCGGCCAGCCAAAGCAAGGCGATGCCCAGCCATCCGACCGCCGTCATCGCCATTTCGCGCAAGCGCAGACCAGCCTCATCCACTTCGGCGCCGGACAGGATCGCTTCGATCGTCGCCGGATCCATCCCGGCGGTCGCCTCGATCCGGGCATGAAAGAGAATGCCATGGGCAAAGAGCGTCGCGATCGCGACCATCTGCGCGGTCGTCTTCCATTTGGCCAGCTGCGTCACTTTCAGCGTTCCGGCGGTATCGCCCAGAAACTCGCGCAGCCCCGAGACAAAGACTTCGCGGAACAGGATCAGGACCGCGGGCAGAAGGATCGTGTAGCCCAACGTGGAAAAGATGCAGAGCACCAGAAGGGCGATGGCGACCATCGCTTTGTCCGCGATGGGATCGAGCATCGCACCGAACTTGCTCTCCTGCCCCCAGGACCGGGCCAGGTATCCGTCAATCCAGTCGGTGATCGCGGCGCCCGCAAAAAAGATCAACGCCAGCCAGTCCGCCAACGGACGCGAGACGAAAAGAAAAAGCACGGCGACACCCGGCGCAGCCAGAAGCCGCAATGTCGTCAGGATATTCGGCAAGGTCCAAATCATTCTCGTGATGTAGCGCGTCCCTTGCCGAGACAAAAGCAGACGACCGAAAGGCGCCCCATCACGATCCCGCAGACAACGGCGTCGCCCGATGTCGATCGGACACGGATGGATAAGTCGCAGCAGTCGATCAGAGGCGACAAAACATGACGTGGCTCGCGCAAGCGAGCCTCCGTTTGGCTGTCAGCCCTTCTCGTGAAAATGATCGTAGATCTTCTGGGCCAGACTGGCCGAAATCCCCTCGACCGCCGTCAGATCCGACAGATTGGCACGAGAGACCGCCTTGGCCGATCCGAAATGGGTGAGCAAGGCGCGCTTGCGCGTCGCCCCGACCCCGGCGATCTCGTCCAGCGGGGTCGCTCCGATCGCCTTGGAGCGCTTGGCCCGGTGCGTACCGATGGCAAAGCGGTGCGCTTCGTCCCGCAGGCGTTGGACAAAATAAAGCACCGGATCATTGTGGCGAAGCGCCTTGACCGACTGACCCGTGCGGTGGAACTCCTCCTTGCCCGCATCCCTGTCGATCCCCTTGGCCACGCCGATCATCGGGATGTCCTCGACGCCCAGCTCGGCCATGATCTCGTTGACGGCGCTGACCTGACCGGCCCCTCCATCGATCAAAAGAAGATCGGGCCAGGTGCCTGACTGGCGCTCGGGGTCTTCCTTCAGCAGCCGCTTGAACCGGCGGGTCAGAACCTCTTTCATCATGCCGAAATCGTCCCCCGGCGTCAGCTCCTCGCCGCGGATGTTGAACTTGCGGTACTGGTTCTTCTCCAGCCCGTCGCGCCCGGCGACGATCATCGCGCCAACGGCGAACTGCCCCTGAATATGGGAGTTGTCGTAGACCTCGATCCGCTCGGGCGGCTCGGGCAGATCGAAGGCGTCGGCCAGCCCGCGCAGCAGCTTGGCCTGCGTGGCCGTCTCGCTCATCTTGCGTGCGAGGCTTTCGCGCGCGTTGCGCAAGGCATGGCCGACCAGATCGGCCTTTTCCCCCCGCTGCGGGACGGCAAGGTCGACCTTGCGCCCGGCCTTCTGGGCCAGCGCATCGCAGACCAGATCCTCGTCATCGACCCCATGAGACGTAAGCACCAAACGCGGCGGCTCTTTGTCCGCGTAGAACTGAAGCAGGAAGGCCTGCATCACCTCGGCGGCATCCACATCGTCGCCGACCCGAGGATAGTAGTCGCGGTTGCCCCAGTTCTGGTTCGCCCGAACAAAGAAGACCTGCACGCAGGCCTGCCCCTGCTGCAGATGAAGCGCGATGATGTCGGCCTCGGCCACGCCTTGCGGATTGATGCCCTGAGCGGACTGCACCTGCGTCATCGCCCGGATCCGGTCGCGCAGGGCGGCGGCCCGTTCGAACTCCATCGCCTCGGCGGCCTCTTCCATCTCGCGCGCCAGTTGCCCCTGGACGGCGGTCGTCTTGCCTTGCAGGAAGCGGTCCGCATCCTTGACGAGCGCGCCGTAGTCACTCGCCGAGACATACCCGACACACGGCGCGCTGCAGCGCTTGATCTGATAAAGAAGACAGGGCCGCGTCCGGCTGTCGAATGTCGCATCCGAGCAGTTGCGCAGCAGAAAGACCTTCTGAAGCTGGTTGATCGTCCGGTTCACGGCCCCCGCACTGGCGAACGGGCCGTAATAATCCCCCTTCTCGCTTTTGGCGCCGCGATGCTTCTTGATTTGCGGAAAGGCATGTTCGCGGCTGACGAGGATGTTGGGAAAGCTTTTGTCGTCCCGCAGCAGCACGTTGTATTTCGGTTTGAGCTGCTTGATGAGGTTCTGCTCGAGCAGCAGAGCCTCGGTTTCGGTCTTGGTCGTCAGGAACATCATCGCCGCCGTCTCGCGGATCATGCGGGTGATCCGGGCGGAATGCTGGTTTGACGGGCGGCTATAGCTGGTGACGCGCGCCTTAAGATTGCGCGCCTTTCCGACATAGAGAACCCGCGCCTGCTCATCGAGCATCCGGTAGACGCCGGGCGAGCTGTCGAGCTGCCGGGCGTTCCGTTCGATACAGGCATATCCCGTCGGCCCGGACGCGAAACCGGACTGTTCAGCTGAGAGGTTGTTGTTATGCGCCATCGCGTCCCAGATATGATTCTGTGCCGGGCGCTGCAATCCTGCGCGACAAGGCTCAAGACCAATTGCGTCCACGGCTTCTGTGGATAAAATCGTGGGCAAGTTCAGCAGAGATCGAAATTTTCGTTGTTATGCGGGTGTTTCTTCTAATTGCACAAAAAATAAGCGCATCTATAAGTCTTTGTTTTTTCTTCTCTAATTTTTCTTCATCACGCAAAACGTTGAAAAGATTAAGAAACTGTAACTCGCATGTGAATGTTACGTGACAGGGTGGACAAGTGCAGGTTGAGCCGCCGCGTTTCTATTCTGGTCCGACCACATCCGGCGTCTTCCAGGCAAGATGCTGACCCCCATCCACGCACATCAGCTGCCCGGTGACCGCCTTGGCATCCAGAAGATAGCCAAGGGCCGCGATAATCCCCTCAGGATCGCCTCCGCGCTCGAGGATCGTCGCATCTCTCTGGGCTTTGAAATGCGCAGCGCTTTGCCGGTCGCCCTGAACCGTCGGCCCGGGGCCGATCGCATTGACCCGGATCCGGGGCGCAAGGTCCTGCGCAGACGTTCGCGTCAGCGCCCAAAGCCCCATCTTGGCAATCGTATAGGTCGAGAAATGAGGCGTCAGTTTCAGCACCCGCTGGTCGATCATGTTCACGATCAGACCCTGCGCGACAGGCTCTCCGTTCGCGTCGATGTCGGGATCGGGGATCTGGCGGGCCATTTGCTGCGTCAGGATGTAAGGCGCGCGCAGGTTCGATCCGATATGCCGGTCCCAGCTCTCTCGCGTCGCGGTCGTGATGCGGTCGGGTTCGAAAATCGACGCGTTGTTCACAAGGCAGGTGATCGGCCCGCCCAGCGCCTCAGCCGCAGCCGGCAAAAGCGCCTCGGTCGCCGCCTCGTCCAGCAAATCGGCTTGCAACGTGGCCGCCCGTCCGCCCGCCGCCTTTATGCGTGCGGCGGCGTCCCTCGCCCCTTCATCGGAACTGGCATAGTGGATGGCGACGTCAAAGCCGCGTGTGCCCAGGTATTCCGCCATCGCCCGGCCCAGCCGTCGGCCCGCTCCTGTCACAAGCGCCCGCATCAGGTCAGCACGATGACCATATAGGCCAGATAGAGGCCGGACAGGATAATGCCCCAGAGGCGGGTGATGTCCTTTTTCAGGAAGACGAACGGGATCAGAAGAAGCGACGCGCCAAGCATGATCCACAGATCGAAAGCGAGGAAGGCAGGATCCACGGGAATGGGACCGACCAGGGCGGCGATGCCGATGATGGCCAGAAGGTTGAACATGTTCGATCCGATCACATTGCCCAGCGCGACATCCGCCTGACGGCGCAGGGCGGCCATGACGGTGGTCGCCAGTTCGGGCAAAGACGTTCCGATCGCGACGAGGGTCAGCCCGATCACGCTCTCGCTCAGGCCAAAGGTCCGGGCGATGTTGACGCTGCCACTCACCAAAAGCTCCGCCCCGAGCGGCAGACCGGCAAGACCAAGGAGAAGATAGACGGCAATGCGCCATCCGGCGATCGAGGGATCGGCGCCTTCCACGTCCTCGTCAGCGGCGGGAATCCCGTCGGACCGGTGGCGCCTGACATCGAGAAACGCGGTCAACAGCATAATGGCAAGCCCGCCAAGCAGGATCAGACCATGCCACCAGCGGATCGGACCGAAAAAGCAGATCGAGATGAAGAGGAAAGTCGCGAACAGCATCTGAAGATAGCTTTTGCGCGTCTCGCACTCGCTCGTATGCATCGTCGCCAGAAGGGCAGGCACTCCTAGGACAAGCAGGATATTGGCCGTGTTCGATCCAACGACATTGCCCAGCGCAATGCCCGGCACATCGTCGAGGATCGCGTTGATCGAGATGATAAGCTCGGGTGCTGAGGTGCCGAAGGCGACGATGGTCAGCGAAACAATCAAGGCCGGAACGCCCAGCCGAAGCGACAGATTGACTGCGCCCTTGACCAAGGCATCCCCGGCCAGAACAAGGATCACCAGACCCAGAAGGGTCATGCCCCAATCCAGTAGAGGCCCTTCAGGCAAACCCATCACGCACCTTTCTTACACTCGCACGGGCCGCGCCCGATCTTGGGGCGCCCGCAGTCAGGGCATCGCGATGACGTGATGCGGGGCAGTCTAAGTCGACCGAACATGGCCAGAACGCCCATGCCGATCAGAAACAGGCTGACGATCTTGATGATCACTAGAGACCGAACCTGGCATAGGCGGCGCGTTCCTCGAACGAGCCGACCGCGCCATCCACAATCTCGGCGCCAAAGCGGCTGAGGAACGACTTGCGTTGACCGAAGCGCCGGATCTTTACCTTGTCGCCGAACCTCCGTTTCACCTCGGGCACGAGATGTCCGATGCCGTCGGCCAGTCCTACGGCAATACCGCGCTCACCCACCCAGATCTCACCGTTAAAAAGATCGGTCTCGGCCAGCTTGGCCCCTCTGCGTGTGCGGATCTGATCCTTGAAGGCGTCGTGAATATTTTCAAGGAGCGTCTCCAGCCGCGCGACATCCTCCTTCTTCTCGGGCTTGAACGGATCGAGCATGCTCTTGCTGTCGCCGGCGGTATGCACACGCCGTTCGATCCCGTACCGGTCGATGAGCCCGTGAAGACCGAAGCCCGCTGAAATCACGCCGATCGATCCGATGACCGAGCTGTGATCGACAAAGATCTCGTCCGCCGCGCTGGCAAGCCAATAGCCGCCCGAGGCGGCAACGTCTTCGACAAAGGCCAGAACCGGGATAGACTTGTCATCCGCGAGCGACCGGATATGGCCTGCAATCAGCGATGACTGGACGGCGCTGCCGCCCGGCGAATTGATCTCGAGAGCGATGGCCTCCGGTTTGGCGCGGACGGCCTTGTCGATGACCGGGCGCAGGCTGGCGAAATCGATACCGCGCGGGCCGACGCCGATGGCGCCGCTCAGTCGGATGACCGAAACCGATGGCGGGCTCTTGAGGAAGGGAATCCATCTTTTCATTCCGTCCCACATAGGCCGCCCCTCCCCCGGGAACAACCGCCGCTATTGCCGGATCCTCCATCCTGTTTTGAAGATCCACCAGATGACGCCAAGGCACAGGCATGTGAAACCGGCAATTGCGAACAGCGACAGCCAGATATCGACATCCGCCTCACCAAAGAACGCCCAGCGGAATCCAGAGATCAGATAGACTACCGGATTGAAAAGAGTGATCGTCTGCCAGACCGGCGGCAGCATCGAGATCGAATAGAACGAGCCGCCTAAGAAAACGAGCGGCGTGATGACCAGAAGCGGAATCAGCTGAAGCTGCTCGAAATTGCCCGCCCAAATCCCGATGATAAAGCCAAGTAGCGCAAAGCTCAGACAGGTGAGCACGAGAAAGAGCAGCATCGCCACAGGATGCGCGATCGTCAGATCGACAAAGAAATACGCTGTCCCCAAAATCACGAGCCCGATGAAAAGAGCCTTGGTGGCCGCCGCGCCCACATATCCGATCACGATCTCGATGAAATTCACGGGCGCAGAGAGCAGTTCGTAGATCGTGCCGATGAACTTCGGAAAATAGATCCCGAACGAGGCGTTCGAGGTCGCCTGTGTCATCACCGACAGCATGATCAGCCCCGGAACGATAAAGGCGCCATAGCTGATACCCTCGACCTGATCGATCCGCGATCCGATGGCCGCCCCGAAGACGACGAAGTACAGCGCCGTCGAAATCACCGGCGAGATGAAGGACTGCGTAAGCGTCCGGAAAAAGCGGGCCATCTCGAATTTGTAGATGGCGCGGATGGCATGGATGTTCATGCTGGCTCCTTCACGAGACCGACAAAGATATCCTCGAGCGAGCTTTGTTCGGTCTGCAGATCGGCCAATTGCAGATCGGTCCGCTGCAGGCTTGCCATCAGCCGGGTGATCCCGGTTTTCTCGCCGCGGGTGTCATAGGTGTAGACAAGGCACTCGCCATTCTCACTCAGCATGAGGTCGAATTCGCTCAGTTCGAGCGGGATCTCGGTCGTGGGCTGAGCCAGAGAGATGCGCAGCTGCTTCTGCCCCATCTGGTCCATCAACTCGCCCTTGTCCTGCACAAGCAGGATATCGCCCTTGTTGATGACACCGATCCGGTCGGCGATGGCTTCGGCTTCTTCGATGTAATGGGTCGTCAGGATGATCGTGACGCCGTCGGCTTTCAGGTCCGCGACCGTATCCCACATATCGCGCCTCAACTCGACATCGACACCCGCTGTGGGCTCGTCAAGAAAAAGGATCCTCGGCTCGTGGCTCAGGGCCTTGGCGATCATCACCCGGCGCTTCATGCCGCCCGACAGCTCCATGATCTTGGATGTCGTCTTGTCCGCCAGGGACAGCTTGCCCAGGATTTCTTCAAGATACGCATCGTTGCGCGGCTTGCCGAAAAGACCGCGGGAGAAGCGCACCGTATCGATCACGCGTTCGAAAGGTTCGAGGTTGATCTCTTGCGGCACCAGCCCGATCAGACTTCGGGCGGCGCGAAAATCGGACAGAATGTCATGACCGCCCACCGTCACGGTTCCGCTGGACGGCGTGATGATCCCGCAGATCGTAGAGATCAGCGTCGTCTTTCCGGCACCATTCGGACCGAGAAGCGCAAGGATCTCCCCCTCCTCGATCGCAAGCGACACGCTTTTAAGCGCCTCGAATCCGCTCGAATAGGTTTTCGTCAGATCCTTCACCGAAACGATTGCCGACATCTTGGCCCCCCTTACCTGAACCCGCACCCTAGCGACTGGATCACGCCATGCAATCGCCGGGTCGCCAGTCTGGCCGGCCTGTCCGGTTTTGCCCTCCCGGCAGCCCGGTCTAGGTAGCTCAGGTAGTCGACAAGGAGGAGCCAGCCCATGCCCGAAGCCGGAGAACGCCCCGGGACACGTCTGATGGACCGACCGGAATACAAATCCAAGCAAAAGCCCCTGACCCGCGGGCCGGATGTGACTGTGGCCGACGCCGTCAGCGCCATGTCAGATCGCAACTATGGCTCGGTCATCATCGTGGACGAGGATGACAAGGTTATCGGGGTCGTCACCGAACGGGACATCATGACCAAGATCGTCGGGAAAGGCCTCGATGCCAAGACGACGAAACTGTCCGAGATCATGACAGCCGATCCCCGCCTCGCGCGCGAAACGGACGACATGGTCGACTGGCTGCGGATCATGTCGAACGAACGCTTCCGCCGCTTGCCGGTTGTCGACGCAGAGGGGCGCATCAAGGCCGTTTTCACGCAAGGTGACTTCGTCAGCTACACGTGGCCCGACCTCATCTACCAGATGAAAAGCATCGCCTCGGCCACTGTCGGGCGGAACTGGCCCTACTTCCTGATCGGCGGAGGGATCGCACTTTATTCCATCATCATGGTTCTGGTGATCACTCTGGCCACCTGACGTCCTGATCAACGCCCGGTCGGTCGCGGCCCCGGCGGCCGAGGTCCTTCATTCTGCGTTTGCGTCGCCTGGCTTGCCTTGCGGGTCGTCGCCTTCGCCGTCGGGCAAAGCGTGCGAAGCGGACAGGACGCGCAGCCCGGCAGACCATGGCGGCATATCGTCTGGCCAAGCAGCTTCATCATCTGGTGATGCGCATCAAGCTCTTCCGCGCTCCAGGTCTCGGGCAGGTCAGGCATGATCCGATCGTAGGCTTCGGACAGATCCGCATTCTGGCGAACAAGCCGCAACCGCTTGAGGATCCTCAGATGATGGGTGTCGATCACCAGCGTCGAGCGCCGCATCGTGCTGAAATTCAGCGTCGCGGCTGAGGCTTTCCGGCCAACGCCGGGAAGCTGCTCGAGCCAGTAAAGCGCCTCTGCGTCCGATTTGTTGAGAAGCGGCGTAAGGGTCAGGCGCCCGAAAAGACCCGTGATTTGTTCAAGAGCGGCCTTGAGCCGGGGCGCTTTGATATCCGCAAAGGTCACCTTGGCGATCGCGCGCTCGATCTCGGCGACCGGCGCGTCGCGAACCGCCTCCCACGTGCCGAACATGTCCTGCAGGACCGTCAGGCTCTCTTGCGTTACAGAGGTATAGGTCCGCCCGCTGAGGATCCCCCAGACAAGCTGACTGATCGGATCCAGAAGCGGCGACCGGGTCGGACGACCGAAGGCATCGGCGAGCCGTTGGTTGATCTCGATCAGGATGCTTTGTGATCCATCGAAGGGAAACGAGCTTTGCATGGTGCGGAAACTCTATCTTAGCGAGAAAAGAACGCAACGGGAACATTTGCGATCGGCCAAAAATCGCACTCATCTCCCCAGGAGCGATCAAGATGCTGAATGAGGCTTTCTTTTAAGCGGAAACCAGCAAGGAAAGCTCTTCCGCTGTCCGCCGAAGCGGGTCGAGGAAACGGACAGCCGTCTCGGCATCGAAACGCGGCCTCGGCGCATGAAAGGACAAGGTCGCCATCAACCTTCCGTTGACGTCCTGGATCGGAACGGCAAGCGCTATCATGCCGTCCATGAATTCTTCGCGGTCGAGCGAATACCTGTTCCTGCGGATCTCCTTCACCTCGCCCAGGAGGCGATCGGGGTCGCAGATCGTGTTCTCCGTCCGGCGCACCATATCGGTCCCGGACAGATAGCTTTTCAGATGATTGGGCGTCAGCGAGCTCAGATACATCTTTCCGCTGGCCGTGCAGTAAAACGGAACCCGGGTCCCCGTCGGAAGCTGGATGCGAAGCGGCCATTCGGTTTCGACCCGCTCCAGATAGATCATCGCATCGCGATCCGGCAACGCGATATTGCAGGTCTCCCCGATCTCGCGGCTGAGCCTTTTCAGGATCGCCTGCCGCGCCGTTCGGATGCGCAGCGACGACAGAACGCTGCCCGCCATCTGCCGCAACCGCGGCCCCGGTGAATAGGTCCGGCCATCAAGATCGCGCTGCAGGAATCCCTCCTCCTCCAGCGTGGAGAAGAGACGATGGATCGTCGGCTTGGGCAATCCCAGTTCCGCATTCACTGTCGTCGGCGTCACGGGCACACCGGCCCGCGCGATCTCTTCGATCACGATCAGCAGCCTTAGATTGGTCGGGATCGTCTCGCGTCTGTTGCCGTCCATACCGCGCCCCTACCGCTGCGGCAGGAGGGCCGTCGACAGTTCCGGGACCAACGCGACGACAAACCAGACCGAGATCAAGGCAACGAGGTAGGGAACCGTGTAACGCAGCAATCGAAAATACGGCACGCCGGTGACGCCTGAGGCGACATAAAGGTTCAGACCGTAAGGCGGCGTAATGAACCCGATGGACGCACCGACAAGGAAGATGACCGCGAACTGCACAGGCTCCACCCCCACGGAATGGGCGATAGGGGCAAGGATCGGCGCCAGAATGATCGTGACCGGCAGGCTTTCGAGGACCATCCCGCACACGAAGACGATCGCCATCGAGGTGAAGAGGATCGCATGATATCCGCCCATCGATGTGACGAACCCGCTGATCGCCTCCTGCGCCCCCAGCACCGACAGAAGTTGTTGCATGACGACGGACACGGCGATCAAGGGCGCCAGAATGCCGGTGATCTGCGCCGACCGCATGGTGATGCTGGGCAATTCAAGCGGGCTGAACCCCTCGACCACCATCATCTGGCCGATGCTTTTCTCGGACGGATCGGCATCCGCCCGCCCTCCGATCATGCGGTGCAGCGGCAAGCAAAGGAACCCGACGATGACGCAAAAGCCCACGGTCACACCCGCCGCTTCGGTGGGAGAGAACTTCCCGGTATAGATCCCCCACAGCACCAGGCCGATCGCGAAGAATCCCAGCCATGCCCCGATGGCCGTCTTGAAGGCGCGCGAGAGGCTGAGCGGGATGAGAAAGCCCCACCCGTTCCGCCAGCAGATGAAGAAACAGGCCATCATCATACCCGCGACCATCATCGCGCCGGGGATGATCCCGGCGACGAAGAGATCCGAAATCGGGAGGTTCAGCAGAAAGCCGTAGACGATGAAGATGATCGACGGCGGAATGATGATCCCGACGGTGCCTCCGGCGGCGGCGGTCGCGGCCGAGAACCTTTCGTCATAACCGCCCTTCACCATCTCGGGATGCAGCATCGACCCGATCGTCGCGGTCGTTGCAGAGTTCGAACCCGAGATCGCCGCGAAAAGCCCGCAGGCCCCGAGCGAGGCCATACCCAACCCGCCTCGGATCCATCCAAGGCAGGCATAGGCAAAATCCGATAGCCGTCGCGCGATCCCGGAGCGGTTGATCAGATCCCCCGTCAGGATGAAAAGCGGCATCGCCAAAAGCGCAAACCCATCGGTAAAGACATCCGCCAGCGCGGCCCCGATATTGTCGAGCGGCAAGCCCAGCAGAAACGACATGCCGATGACCCAGTAGCCGATTACCAGAAAGACCGGCACGCCCAGCATGAAAAGGAGCGTCACCCCGACCGACAGAAGCGTGATGATCGTGCCGTCCGCCATCTCAGTCTCCGCCGATCACGGCGGGCCGGATCAGCACCTCGCCCGATCTGTAATGTCCCAGGTCGATGGCAAGGTTCTCAAGCACCCGCGCCACAAGCAGGATGAAGGCCAGCGGCACAGAGATGAGGAACCACCACTGCATGACATTGTCGGTGCCGAGCATGATTTGGAAATTCATCGCCGAATTGACCGTCACCCGCGTCGCGGTGACGACGACAATCCAGCAAAACCCGATCCAGAGCGCGGCATCCAAAAGCAGGCACGCAAGCTGACCGGCGCGCGGCATCATCGTGCGAAACTCGGCAAAGGCCAGATGAGTGCGCAGCTTGACGTTATAGCTGCAGCCGAACCACGTCATGATGAGGAAAAGAAACGGCGGAATGGTCGTCGACCAGGGCGCCTGCTCTTGCAGCACGAAGCGGCGGAAGACCTCCACGAAGATGATCCCGCCGATGGCAAGGTAAGAGACGACCATCACGGTGGCCTCCAGATTACGTTCGACCCATGGGATGAACCGGTAGATCAGCAGCATCACCGTTGCCCCGGCCAGCATCACGATCAAGCCGACGGGCCAGACCGCGGGCTGCCGCAGCGCCTCGCTCAATATCCAGGAATCGCCCGAGGATAGGGCACTCAGGATCTCTCCGGTGCCGTCGAACCAACTGGTCATGCCAGCTCCTTTCGCTAAGGTCTCAGATCTGCTGCGACTGCGCCGTCCCGGTCAGGCGTGATCAGACAGACCGCCACCAGCGGCGCGGCTCGACATTTTCGGCCTTGGTATCAAGCGGGATTTCCCGCGCGACGTCATAGATCTCCTGATAGGTATCGAGACCGCCGGACCACCCGTTGAGCCGCTCGCGCCATTGCGCCCATGGCTCCGGGTTGAACTCGGGCGAACACATCTCTTCGGCCATCTTGATCTGATCGTCGGCCAGAAAAGCCGGACGCACGCCGTTCTCGGCAAAGATCGTGCCGGGCAGCTGCGGATCGGTATAGCCGACCGTATTGACGAGCGCCGCCTCGTTCGCGGCCTGCACATGGACCTGCGTGAGATAGGACGATTCCATGATCGCATCCTGCAGATGCGGCTCCATCGCATCGAACACCTTAGCTGACATCGCCGTATGCTCCGTGCCGCAGAAGAATTTCAGATCAACCGACTGACTGACCACAGGCGCCATATTGGCGTAGGCAACGGCCGAGGCCCAGGTTTCCGCGCCATCGATCAGACCCTGCTTGAGGCCGTCGAGCGTTTCCTCCCAGGCGACCGGCACCGGATTGAGGTTCAAAAGCTGCATCGCGATCCGGCCAAGTTGCGTTCCCGTTACGCGGTTCTTCGTGCCAAAGATCTCTTCAAGCGACGTCACAGTCGGCTTGTCGGCGAAAGTCTGGCCCATATGGATGCCGCGCAGTTCACAATGGCTGAAGAGAAACTTCAGCCCATGCCGCTTTTCGAACGGATCACGCAAGACCTTCTGCGAGGCTGGGCTATAGAGGAAATAGTACTGCGCCGCGCGGCTGGGGAACATGTAGGCATAATCCAGCACGTTCAGGTAAGGCGCGCCGCCCGCCGAATTCTGGGTCGAGGCGGAATACATATCCACGACGCCAAGCTGCGCCTTCTCCACGCAATTAAGCTGCCCGCAAATCTGGTTGTCCCCGATGAACTCCACCCGGATCTCGCCTTCGGTCCGCTCCTCCAGATCACGGGCGAATTCCAAAACGCCCGCCCGCTCGATCAGCAGGTTCCGCTGGTTGAACCCGGCTGCCCCAAGTTTGAGCGTGTGCTTAGGCTCGTTGGCGAACCGCTTGTTATAGGTTGATTCCGCCGCTGCAACGAGTGACGGGAGGGTGATCGCCCCCGTCAGCGTGCCCGCTCCGATCATCACCGAAGAAAGACCGAATTGGCCGCTCAGCTTGAACAGATCCCTGCGCGAAATGGCATTCAAGGCTTTCGAGACTTTCATTGCGTCCTCCCCACGACAGTCATTGAGACTTGAGGTCTCAATAGTGGGCATCTATGGATTTTTTTGGCAAGGATTTTCTTAAACTGCCTACAATCCAAGCAGGGACGGTCGCAAGTGACTGAGGATGTAGCCGATTTCGTGATCGTGGGGGCCGGATCCGCCGGCTGCGTTCTGGCGAATCGTCTGTCCGCCGATCCGAAAAACCACGTCGTCCTGCTCGAAGCGGGAGGGCGCGACTGGAATCCGTGGATCCATATTCCGGTCGGCTACTTCAAGACGATGCACAATCCTTCCGTCGACTGGTGCTACAAGACCGAGCCTGATCCAGGGCTGAACGGCAGACAACTCGACTGGCCGCGCGGGAAGGTTTTGGGAGGCTCCTCGTCGCTCAACGGGCTGCTTTATGTCCGGGGACAACCGCAGGATTACGACCGCTGGCAACAGATGGGCAATACCGGCTGGGGATGGGACGACGTTCTGCCCCTCTTCAAGCGATCCGAATGTCAGGAGCGGGGCGCGGACGCGTATCATGGCGATCAGGGCCCGCTTTCGGTCTCGAATATGAGGATCCAGCGCCCGATCTGCGATGCCTGGGTCGCGGCGGCCCAGGCCGCGGGCTATCCGTTCAACCCCGATTACAACGGGGCCGATCAGGACGGTGTCGGATATTTCCAGCTGACCACCCGCAAGGGGCGACGCTGCTCCAGCGCGGTCGCCTTTCTCAACCCGGTGCGGTCACGCCCGAATCTCAGGATCATCACCGGTGCGCATACCCAGCGGATCCTGATCGAGAACGGTCGCGCCACAGGGGCGATCTACCGCGACCGAAGCGGCACGGAACAAACCGTCCGCGCGCGCGGTGAGGTGATCCTCTCGTCCGGCGCCATCGGCTCACCGCAGCTTCTGATGCTGTCAGGGATCGGAGAGGTCGAGCATTTGCGCGATCTCGGCATCGATGTGATCCAGAACAAACCCGCCGTCGGCCGGAACCTTCAGGATCATCTTCAGGCCCGACTGATCTACAAATGCAACGAGCCGACCTTAAACGATGAAGTGCGCAGCCCGCTCGATCAAATACGGATCGCGCTGCGCTACGCCATGTTCCGATCCGGGCCGATGGCGATGGCCGCCAGCCTCGCCACCGGGTTCCTGCGCACCGAAGAACATGTCGAAACGCCCGATATCCAGTTTCACGTCCAGCCCTGGTCTGCCGACAGTCCCGGCGAGGGCGTTCATCCGTTCTCTGCCTTCACGATGTCGGTCTGCCAGCTGCGCCCGGAGAGCCGGGGCGAGATCCGTCTGACCTCGGCCAGGGCCTCCGATCATCCGGCAATCCGGACGAATTACCTGTCGACCGAGACCGACTGCCGCACGATCGTGAATGGCATCCGGATCGCCCGCCGCATCGCACGCCACGCCCCGCTGACATCAAAGATCGCCGAGGAATTCAGGCCGAATGCCTCTCTCGCGATGGACGACTACGAGGGCACGCTGGACTGGGCGCGCAATTTCTCCACCACGATCTATCATCCGGCGGGCACATGCCGGATGGGCGCCGATCCTCAGGCCGTCGTCGATGCGCGGCTTCGCGTGAAGGGTATCGATGGACTTAGGATCGCCGACTGCTCCATCATGCCGGAAATCATCTCCGGAAACACGAATGCCCCCGCGATCATGATAGGAGAAAAAGCCTCCGACATGATCCTTCAAGACCAGAAACAAGGCCCGAACCGCGCGGTCGCCTGACCGCCATCCCGATTGCCGAGAAGGAACGAGACCCCATGAAAATGACCACCGAAGAAGCCTTCGTGAAAACCCTGCAACGGCACGGGATCGAACATGCATTCGGCATCATCGGGTCGGCCATGATGCCGATTTCGGATCTCTTCCCCAAGGCGGGCATCACGTTCTGGGACTGCGCCCATGAGGGCAGCGCCGGAATGATGGCCGATGGCTACACGCGCGCGACCGGCAAGATGTCGATGATGATCGCCCAGAACGGGCCGGGCATCACCAACTTCGTCACCGCCGTCAAAACGGCCTACTGGAACCACACGCCGCTTTTGCTCGTCACTCCTCAGGCCGCCAACAAGACCATCGGGCAAGGCGGCTTTCAGGAGGTCGAGCAGATGAAACTCTTCGAGGATATGGTCGCCTATCAGGAAGAGGTCCGCGATCCCTCCCGCATGGCCGAGGTTTTGGCGCGCGTCATCTCCAAGGCCAAGCTCACCTCCGCTCCGGCTCAGATCAACGTCCCGCGCGATTTCTGGACGCAGGTCATCGATATCGAGATCCCCGATCCGATCGAGTTCGAACGCTCCTCAGGCGGTGAAAACTCCGTGACAAAAGCCGCCGAGCTTCTGTCGCAGGCAAAGAACCCGGTGATCCTGAACGGCGCGGGCGTCGTCCTTTCGGAGGGCGGCATCGAGGCGAGTAAGGCTCTGGCCGAACGGCTCGATGCGCCGGTCTGCGTCGGCTACCAGCACAACGACGCGTTCCCCGGCTCGCATCCTCTTTTCGCCGGTCCACTGGGCTATAACGGCTCGAAAGCGGGGATGGAGCTGATCAAGGCCGCCGATGTCGTTCTTTGCCTGGGAACGCGGCTCAATCCTTTTTCGACCCTGCCTGGCTACGGCATGGAATACTGGCCTCAGGATGCGAAGATCATTCAGGTCGATATCAATCCCGACCGGATCGGCCTGACCAAGAAGGTCACCGTGGGGATCGTCGGGGATGCCGCAAGGGTGGCGCAGGGCATTCTGAACAAGCTTTCCAAAACCGCTGGCGACGAGGGTCGCGATGCGCGCAAAGCCAGGATCGCCGAAACCAAATCGAAATGGGCGCAGCAGCTCTCGTCGATGGATCACGAAGAGGACGATCCGGGCACGACCTGGAACGAACGGGCCCGCGAGGCGAAATCCGATTGGATGAGCCCGCGCATGGCCTGGCGCGCGATCCAAGGCGCCCTGCCGCGAGACGCGATCATCAGCTCGGATATCGGCAACAATTGCGCCATCGGCAACGCCTATCCATCCTTCGAAATAGGACGCAAGTATCTGGCCCCCGGTCTTTTCGGCCCCTGCGGCTACGGCCTTCCCGCCATCGTCGGCGCCAAGATCGGCTGCCCGGACGTGCCCGTCGTCGGCTTTGCCGGAGACGGCGCCTTCGGGATCGCGGTGAACGAGTTGACGGCCATCGGTCGTGGAGACTGGCCCGGCATTACCCAGATCGTCTTTCGTAACTATCAATGGGGCGCCGAGAAACGGAATTCGACCCTTTGGTTCGAGGACAATTTCGTCGGCACCGAACTGGACGAAGACGTCTCCTTTGCCGGAATCGCCAAAGCCTGCGGCCTGCAAGGCGCCGTCGCGCGAACCATGGACGAGCTGACCGAGGCGCTGCGCAAGGCGATCAAGGACCAGATGGAGAGCGGGACAACCACGCTGATCGAAGCGATGATCAATCAGGAACTGGGCGAGCCCTTCCGGCGTGACGCAATGAAAAAGCCGGTCGCCGTCGCGGGCATCGACGCCTCCGACATGGTCTCGCAAAGGGTGTAGGCCAAAGGACCGCCCGGCAGATCAGCGCTGCTGGGTCCGCCAATCGGGGTGGATCCAAGGCTCCGCGTTGGAGGCCGGCAGCGGATCGCGGCCCAGAATATGATCGGCGGCCTTTTCGCCGACCATGATCGACGGGCCGTTGATATTGCCGTTCGTCACCCTCGGAAAGATCGAGCTGTCGGCGACCCGCAATCCGTCCACGCCGATCACCCGGCACTCAGGATCGACAACCACCATCGGATCGCCCGCATCCCCCATCCTCGCCGTCCCGCAAGGATGATAAGCGCTCTCGGCATGTTCGGCGATGAACCGGTCAAGCGCCGCGTCCGATTGCACGTCCTCTCCCGGTTGCAGCTCTCTGCCCGCATAAGGCGCAAAAGCATCCTGCCCGAAGATCTCGCGCGTCAGACGGATACAGGTTCGGAAGATTTCCCAGTCTTCGGGATGGCTCATATAGTTGAACACGATCCGGGGCGCCGCCGCCGGATCGGAGGACCGCAAGGTCACCTCTCCCCGCGACGGCGATCGCATCGGACCGACATGGGCCTGAAATCCATGCTCTCTCGCGGCGATCTTGCCATCGTAGCGGACGGCGAGCGGCAGGAAGTGATACTGGATGTCGGGATACTCGACGCCTGCCGATGACCGGATAAAGGCTGTCGATTCGAACTGGTTCGACGCCCCCGGACCCGTTCGCGTCAAAAGCCACTGCGCCCCGACCCGCGCCTTGCCCAAAAGCGACCAATACCGGTAAAGCGAAACCGGCTGGAGGCTCGCCTTCTGGATATAAAGCTCAAGGTGATCCTGAAGATTCTGCCCGACACCGCCTCTGTCCGCCACAACGGGGATCCCATACTCGGCCAGATGATCGGCGGGCCCGACGCCCGACAGCATCAGCAGCTTTGGCGTGTTGATCGAAGAGGCGGCCAGGATAACCTCACGGCGCGCCCGGATGACCTCGGTGCCTCCCCGGCGGTCAACCTCGACCCCGACCGCGCGCCCCGTCTCGATCACGACCTTGCGGGCAAAGCCTGTGACAATCTCGCAATTGCTTCGCCCTAGCGCGGGCTTCAGATACGCGTTGGCCGCCGACCATCTTTGACCGCGATGGATCGTATGCTCCATCGGGCCGAACCCCTCCTGTTTCTCCCCGTTATAGTCATCCGTCGTCTCATAGCCCGCCTGCCGGCCGGCCTCGACAAAAGCGGTGACCAAGGGGTTGTCGCGCGCCCCCCGCGTGACATGCAACGGCCCGCTCCGCCCCCTCCAGGCCGGATCGCCGCCATGCCCGTTAGCATGCCACGCCTCCATCCGCTGAAAATACGGCAGCACATCCGCATAGGCCCATCCGGCCGCCCCGCTCGCGGCCCAATGATCGAAATCGCGCGCATGACCGCGCACATAAACCATCCCGTTGATCGAAGAGGATCCGCCGATCACCTTACCGCGCGGCGTGGCCAGTCTGCGCCCGTTCAGATGCGGCTCGGGCTCGCTTTCAAAGCCCCAGTCGTATCTCTTCATATTCATCGGATAGGACAAAGCGCCGGGCATCTGAATGAACGGCCCCGCATCGCTTCCACCAAATTCGATCACCAGAACACTGTTGCGACCGTCCTCGGACAGCCGATAGGCCAGCGCGCATCCGGCCGAGCCTGCACCCACGATGACGTAATCGGCCTCCATCATCCGTTTCAATAGGGCGCGTCGACTGGGCCGGTGGCGACATAGACGGATTTCGTCTGCGTATAATGCTCGATCGCCGCCTTGGAATTCTCGCGTCCAAGCCCCGACGCCTTCACGCCGCCGAACGGCATCTCGACCGGCGCAAGATTGTAGGTGTTGATCCAGCAGGTCCCCGCCTCGAGCGCGCGAACGACCCGGTGCGCGCGCGCCAGATCCCGCGTGAACACCCCCGCAGAGAGGCCGAATTCGGTCGCATTGGCCCGCGCGATCACCTCTTCCTCGGTCTCGAAATCCAGAACCGACATGACCGGACCAAAGATCTCTTCTTTCGCGATGATCATCTCGTCGGTGACATCGGCAAAGACCGTCGGCTCCACGAAATATCCATCGAGATCCGAAACCCGCTTGCCCCCGCAGACAAGGCTCGCCCCCTCCTCCTGCCCGATCCTGATATACCCCATCACCTTGTCGAGCTGCGCCTCGCTGACGAGCGGACCCATCTGCGTCGTCTCATCCATCGGATCGCCCAGCCGGATCTTCGCAGCCCGCGCGGCAAACCGTTTGAGAAACTCCGCCTTGATCGAGCTGTGCACGAAAACCCGCGTCCCGTTCGAGCAGACTTGCCCCGACGAATACATGTTCCCCAGCATCGCCCCGCCGACCGCATCGTCGAGATCGGCATCCTCGAAGACGATCAGGGGCGACTTGCCCCCAAGCTCCATCGTCACATGCTTCATCTGGGCAGCGGCGGCTTCATACACGGTCCGCCCCGTTGTCACGGAGCCCGTCAAGGACACCTTTGCCACCCGGGGATCGCTCACAAGCTGCCCGCCCACATCGCCAAAGCCCTGCACCACGTTGAAACATCCCGCAGGCAGACCCGCCTCGTGCAGGATCTCGGCCACCTTGAGCGCGCAAAGCGGCGTCGTCTCGGAAGGCTTGAAGATCATCGCATTGCCGCACGCCAAGGCGGGCGCCGCCTTCCAACAGGCGATCTGGGTCGGATAATTCCAGGCCCCAATCCCGAGGCACACTCCCAAAGGCTCGCGGATCGTGTAGCTGAAATCCGGACCCAGCGGGATATATTCCCCGGTCAAACTGGCCGACAGACCACCGAAATACTCCAGCGCATCCGCGCCACTCGTCGCATCGGCGACCAGCGTTTCCTGCAGCGGCTTGCCCGTATCCCGTGTCTCGAGAATGCTCAGGTCGCGGTTCCGCTCCCGCATCAGATCCGCGGCCCGCCGCAGGATTCGGCCACGTTCCATCCCGGTCATGGCGGCCCATTGCGTCTGCGCAGTCGACGCTGACGTGACGGCCTGCTCAACGATCCCGGGCGTTGCGCTGTGAACCCGTGCAATCACCTGCCCCGTCGCGGGATGGATGACATCAATGGGCGCGCCGGACGTGTCTTCGACATAGGCGCCGTCGATGAAATGGCTGGCGGTCGGCTGGGTCATTCGCTCGATCCCGTCGCCAGGGCCTGATCGACATAGCGGCTGACGATGCCGTGGGCCTCCGACGCATTCATCTCCTGAGGCCGCAGGGCATATTGTAGGTAAAGGCCATCGATCATCGCTGCGATCCCGCGCGCGAGCGGGTCGGGATCCCTATCGCCCAGCCTTCTCAATTCATGACGCAGGTTCGAAGAAAGCCTTTTGTGGTAAACGCTTAGCAGACGGGACGCGCCATCGGATGTCTGGGCCAGCACATAGAAATGAAGCCAGGCGCTGATCGTCTCCGGATGGAAATTCGTTAGGGAAAAGCTCGCCCGGATGATCGCATCAAGCCGTGTCCGCGGGGTCTCCGCATCGGCCAAAGCGCGGCGCACCTCCTCGCCGAACACGGTCAGGATATGGCGCATGGCAGCCAGAAAGACCTTTTCCTTGCTGCCGAAATAATGATGAACCAACGCGCTCGAGACACCTGCCGTATCGGCGATCTGGCTCACGGTTACATCGAGTGACCCCGCACGCCCCACTTCGGCGATCGTCGCCGTCACGACCGAGTTCGTTCGTATGGGTTTCATTCCAAGCTTGGGCATAGCGCACTCTCAGATCATCATCTTTCGTGCAGGTATTTTTAATTGACTGGTCAGTCAAGAAAAAGCCTCAGAGCCGACCATGCGAATTGGCCCGAGACCCGTTTTCTCCTTCAACTTGAGGCAAAATCTGTCCCAACGAAGGAGATAGACAGAGTGAAGAGGCCGAAGAGCAGATCATCGCGATCCTGAAGCAGCAGCAGAGCCGCATGGCGACGGCGAACGAGGCCAGAAATCAGCCGACAACCCCTTTCAAAGGCCGAAGGGAAGTCGGGTCGCCGGTCAGCATGCAATCCCGAAGAAAGAAAGGCATTCTCAAACGCAAACGGCCCACCGCGAGGGTGGGCCGTTTGCATATGGCTGGCACAAGACCAAATCTGCCTCAAAGCTGTCAGGCATCAACACGACAGCAAAGCCATAAGCCAAACGATCCAAAAGGACCGCTTGTGGCTGATAAATAGGGAATATTCGACCTGGTTGCGGGAGTAGGATTTGAACCTACGACCTTCAGGTTATGAGCCTGACGAGCTACCGGGCTGCTCCATCCCGCGTCAAGGTCGAAGTATGATACATCGTCAGAGAGATACGGGCTGAGTTTCTTACTAGGTTTGGCGGTGACTTACTCTCCCACGCCTTAAGACGCAGTACCATCAGCGCAACGGTGCTTAACGGCCGAGTTCGGGATGGGATCGGGTGTTTCACTCGTGCTATGACCACCAAACCGAGAAAGAAACTCAACATCAGGCGTCCAAGCCATATGGTGTATGACTTCTGACCAGCGAAGACCTCGCTTCTACTGGATCAAATCAAGCCTATTGGACAATTAGTACCGGTCAACTGAACGCATTGCTGCGCTTACATCTCCGGCCTATCGACGTGGTGGTCTACCACGGTCCTCAGGGATACCTTGTTTTGAGGGGGGCTTCCCGCTTAGATGCCTTCAGCGGTTATCCTTTCCGATCATAGCTACCCAGCACTGCCATTGGCATGACAACTGGTCCACCAGTGGATCGTTCACCCCGGTCCTCTCGTACTAGGGGCAACTCCTCTCAAGTATCCTACACCCACGGCAGATAGGGACCGAACTGTCTCACGACGTTCTAAACCCAGCTCACGTACCTCTTTAAACGGCGAACAGCCGTACCCTTGGGACCTGCTCCAGCCCCAGGATGAGATGAGCCGACATCGAGGTGCCAAACGGTGCCGTCGATATGGACTCTTGGGCACCATCAGCCTGTTATCCCCGGCGTACCTTTTATCCGTTGAGCGATGGCCCTTCCACTCGGGACCACCGGATCACTATGGCCGTCTTTCGACTCTGCTCGACTTGTCAGTCTCGCAGTCAGGCTGGCTTCTGCCATTGCACTCAACGAGCGATTTCCGACCGCTCTGAGCCAACCTTCGCGCGCCTCCGTTACTGTTTGGGAGGCGACCGCCCCAGTCAAACTACCCGCCACACAGGGTCCCGGATCCGGATAACGGACCGCGGTTAGACATCAAGCAGAACAAGGGTGGTATCTCAAGGATGGCTCCACGAAGACTGGCGTCTCCGCTTCAAAGCCTACCACCTATCCTGCACATGTTCGGCCTAATGCCAGTGTGAAGCTGTAGTAAAGGTGCACGGGGTCTTTCCGTCTAACCGCGGGAAGCCTGCATCTTGACAGGCAATTCAATTTCGCTGAGTCGATGTTGGAGACAGCGGGGAAGTCGTTACGCCATTCGTGCAGGTCGGAACTTACCCGACAAGGAATTTCGCTACCTTAGGACCGTTATAGTTACGGCCGCCGTTTACCTGGGCTTCAATTCGGAGCTTGCACCCCTCCTTTTAACCTTCAGGCACCGGGCAGGCGTCAGACCCTATACGTCGTCTTGCGACTTCGCAGAGCCCTGTGTTTTTAGTAAACAGTCGCCACCCCCTGGTTTGTGCCCCCAGCCAATACTTGCGTAGAAACTGGGCCTCCTTCTCGCGAACTTACGGAGGTATTTTGCCGAGTTCCTTCAACATCGTTCTCTCAAGCGCCTTGGTATTCTCTACCAGTCCACCTGTGTCGGTTTAGGGTACGATCTGATGATGGAGCTATTTCCAGGAACCTCTAAGCAGCCCATCCAATCCGATAAGGATGAACGACCCTCGAGATCCGTCACTACCATCTGGCTCCGGAATATTAACCGGATTCCCATCGACTACGCCTTTCGGCCTCGCCTTAGGGGTCGGCTTACCCTGCTCAGATTAACTTTAAGCAGGAACCCTTGGACTTTCGGCGACAGGGTCTCTCACCCTGTTTATCGCTACTCATGTCATCATTCTCACTAGTGATCTCTCCACCGGATCCCTCACAGGCCGGCTTCATCGAAAACTCCGAGCCTCCGCTGCGCCC
>CANNFE010000003.1:102500-324355 GCA_947503775.1 uncultured Paracoccaceae bacterium
CCAGGCCACAGGGCCCATCCGGCGGATCACGCTGTTCGAGGACGTCACCGCAAGCGGAACGATCAGAAGAAACCCGACCATACCCACCGTGATATAGGGCCGCTTGACGATATCGGCCCAGATCCGGCTGACGCTTTGCACATCCAAAAGCGCCCAGACCAGAAGATGCGCACAGAGAAAGAAAAAGGCGATCAGTCCGATCGCCCGGCGAAACTTGATGAGGTTGATCCCAAGATACATGCGGATCGGCGTTACCGTCAGACCGGCGATCAGCAGGATCAGCGCCGCCTCGCCATATTGCCGCTCAAGCGTGTTGATCGGCTCGATCCAGACACCCGACAGCCCAAGCCAGAACTGGTAGGCCGCATAGGCCAGCGCGATTAAATAAAGCGGCCAGGTCGGTAGTTTGCGCGCACTCTGATTGATCCTGTCCGCAAGCCCCATCAGATCTGCTTCGTCAGATCCATACCGTCATAAAGGCTCGCGACCTCCTCTTCATACCCGTTGAACATCAGCGTGTCCTGACGCGCATTGAAAAGACCTCCGCCGATCAGCCGCTCGGTCGCCTGGCTCCAACGGGGATGATCGACATTGGGATTCACGTTCGAATAAAAGCCGTATTCCCGCGGGTTCAGATCCTTCCACGTCGTAAACGGCTCTTCGTCCGTGAAGGTGATCCGCACGATCGACTTGATCGACTTGAACCCATATTTCCAAGGCACCACGATCCGGATCGGCGCACCGTTCTGGTTCGGCATCGGCTCTCCGTAGATGCCGGTCGCCAGGATCGTCAGCGGATGGCGCGCCTCGTCGAGCCTCAGCCCCTCGCGATAGGGAAAATCCAGAACGCCCCGTTTGACCCCGATCATGTTCTTGGGCTGCACAGCCGTCTCGAACTGCACGTATTTCGCCTCCGGCAAAGGCGTCACGCGGTCCAGCAGATCGGCCAGCTCGAACCCGTTCCAGGGAATGACCATCGACCAAGCCTCGACACAGCGGAACCGGTAGATCCGCTCCTCGGTCTCAAAGCTTGAGGCGATCTCGTCGAATGTCATTGTCACCGGCGTCTCGACCAGCCCGTCGATCTCAATCGACCAGGGCTCGGTCTGAAGCTTGTGCGCATTCTTCGACGGATCGTCCTTGCCGGTGCCGAATTCATAGAAATTGTTATAGGTCGTGATCTGCTCAAACGTGTTCGGCTCGAGCGTTTCGCTGGCCTGTAAACCACCCGCGATCGACATCGCCCCAAGGCCCATCCCGCTGGCAAGCAGTTGACGCCGGTTCAGAAACGCCGATTTCGGAGTGACATCCGCGTGGGTCAGACGGTTCGTCCAGCGTCGTGCCATCAAAGATACTCCTTATATCACGCCCAACATATAGGTCAGAGCTGCGTAAAAGTCGCGGCACAGCGTGCCGCACTCATGCGGGTTTGAACATTCGATCTCGTCAATGTAGCGCCGAGAGCGGTTTCGAGGTTCCATCCGCCTGCACGATTCTGATGTGATCGCGCCTCAGCTTGCGCGGCTCGGACACCCCCACCGAATGGGCGATCGTCTCAAGATCGGACACGATCCCCTTGGCATAGGCCGCGACACGCTTGTCCTTGTCATCCACGACAAGCCCCTTCTGGAACCGCCTTTGATGCGTCGTGATCCCGGTCGGGCAGGTGTTCTTGTTGCATTTGAGCGCCTGAATGCAGCCCAGCGCGAACATGAAGCCGCGCGCCGATGTCACGAAATCGGCCCCGGCGCACATGGCCCAGGCGATATCGCCCGGATTGACCAGCTTGCCCGAAGCGATGATCCGGATCCGCTCCTTCAATCCCGCCTCGTCGCGCAGATCCGCCAGCCGCGGCAGCGCCTCGCGCACGGTCATCCCGACAAGATCGATCAGCGGCATCGGAGACGCGCCCGTCCCGCCTTCCCCGCCATCGAGCGTGATAAAGTCGGGCGCGCTCGCTTCGCCCCGCGCCCGGATCGCATCGAACAGGCCCCGGATCGTGACATCGTCGCCCATCACGGTCTTGATCCCGACTGGCAGCCCCGACACCTCTCGGATATGCGCAATGAAATCGAGCAGATCCTCCCAGCTGTCGACCCCGTCATGCCGGTTGGGAGAGATCGAATCCGCGCCTTCGGGGATGCCGCGCACCTTGGCGATCTCGGGCGTCACTTTCGAAGCGGGCAGGATGCCGCCCTTGCCCGGCTTGGCGCCCTGCGCCAGCTTGATCTCGATCATCCTGACCTGCGGATGCGCCGCAACCTCGCGCAGCTTGCCCTCGTCTAGCCGTCCGTCGGCATCGCGAACCCCGTATTTCGCCGTTCCGATCTGAAAGACGATGTCGCAGCCACCCTCCAGATGATAGTCCGACAGGCCCCCCTCGCCGGTATTCATCCAGCAGCCCGCCATCTTTGCGCCCCGGCTAAGCGCTCGCACCGCCGGTTTGGAAATCGCGCCATAGCTCATTCCCGAGATGTTGAAGATCGAACCTGCCAGATACGGCTCCCGGCATCCGGGCCCGATGATCAACGCTTCCGAACTGGCATATTGATCGTCGAGCGGCGGGAAGGCGGCATTGGCAAAGATCGGCGTTCCGGGCACCGTCAGGTTTCGCGTCGATCCGAAAGCCACCGTGTTGCCTTGCCCTTCGCCGGCCCGCTTGATCCACTCCCTCTGCGCCCGGTTGAACGGAAGCTCTTCGCGGTCCATCGCAAAGAAATACTGCCGAAAGAACTCTCCCAGCGTCGAAAAAAGATGCCGGAACCGCCCGATCACCGGATAGTTCCGCCGGATCGCATCCGTATGCTGGCGCCGGTCGATCACGAAGAGCACGACAAGCGCAGCGCACGCGATCCCGATCATAAAGACAAAGCCCAAGGCAAGGTAACTCAGAACCTCGCCCGCAAACTCCATGGCTGCCATCGTTAAGCGTCCTCCCCCGGACCAACCCGCGCATATAAGCAGCCCCGGCGGTTATGGTCAGTCCCAAACGGCAGCCTCACGAAGCTGTCAGAGCCTCCGGCAAAGTCCTGCGGCGCATTCGGCGGGAAATCGCCCCTGATTGCTCCAGTGTGCAAATTGTACACATCCGATTTTGGAACTCATGCGTTACACCCTCGATGCGTAACACAGCATCTCTTAACCAAGGAGACGACTATGCTTCGTAAGTTTTACATTTCGACCATCGCCGCCGCTGCCATGGCCACCAGCGCCTTCGCCATGACCGGCGAAAAGGACATCGTGGATACCGCCGTCGAGGCCGGTAACTTCACGACGCTGGCCGCCGCGCTCGACGCCGCAGGTTTGGTCGAAACACTCAAGGGCGAGGGTCCGTTCACCGTCTTCGCGCCCACGGATGAAGCTTTCGCCGCCCTGCCCGAAGGCACAGTCGAAAGCCTTCTGGCCGACCCCGAGGCACTGGCCGCGATCCTCACCTACCATGTTGTCCCCGGCTCCGTTGAATCGACGCAGCTCGAAGACGGCATGACGCCCGAAACCGTCAACGGCGCCACGGTCGAAATCGACCTCGACAACGGCGTGATGGTGAACCAGGCGACAGTGACCAGCGCAGACGTCATGGCATCGAACGGCGTGATCCACGTTATCGACCAGGTGATCCTGCCGCCGGAAAGCTAAAGATCCTTTAAGACCGAACGAAGGCCCGGGATGTTCCCGGGCCTTTTTCGTTCGGCCAGCTTATCGAGCCTCAACTTGCTATCGTTGTGCCGAAGCTGACCAACAGTCGCAATGACCGATAGAACGGTGCTGATTTCAGGCTGAGCTTGCACGACACTAAGTTGACTTTTGCATGGAGTCCGACCACCGCCATCTAAAAATTGAATGAGCTCCCTTTTGTTGACTCGCCTCATAAAGTACATCTTTTGATATATGCACCGACGCAAAATAAATATGAGGTCATGATGAATATCGCATTGCGTTCAATCAATGTTTTCTTTGGACTTGCTGTGATCGCCGGATGCTCAAGTACGGGTATCGACACTACTGCGCAGCTTCCAGAAGCAACACAGCGAGCAGCATTCCAGCAATGCTCTGCAGAATTGAATGTTCCCGCTCAATTGCAACGCCTGGAGCTCCGCAGTGGTGGTGTTAACGTATTTGCTGTAAATGGTAATGGTGTCTCTGTAACCCAAGCGCGCAGTCTTAACGAGTGCGCACGAGGTAAACTAACGGCGACGTAGACGATCTATAGAAGAGGCCTGCGTTCGACAGGCACCGGGCGGGTGATGCAGACCTGAAACAGGATCCCGCAGACTACATCGCCCGGTTTGCCCTGCCGAACATGATCTTCCACCTCACCCTTGCCTATAGCGGCCTGCGGCATGGCGGGACGACCCTCGGAAAGGCCGATTTCGACGGCCTGCACATCCACTGAACGGCCCCAAGGAAAAACCCCGCCGAACCGGCGGGGTTTCCAACGTCAGATCAATGCACCACCGCATCCGCAGGCGGCTGCCGACTGGAGGAGGACACCCGGTCTCCCACGATCAGCCCGTCGGCCCCGGCGCTCACATAGACCGTATCGCCATCGGCCACGTCCCCGGCCAGCAGCATCTCGGCCAGCTGATCCTGCAAGGCCCGCTGGATCACCCGCTTGAGAGGACGCGCCCCGAAAACCGGATCGTACCCTTCGTCGGCCAGCCAGGTCATCGCACCCTCATCCAGCGCCAGCTCGATCTTGCGGCCGGCAAGCCGCGCCTTCAGGCGGCCAAGCTGGATCTCGACGATGCCGTCCATATCGCCGCGCGTCAGACGGTCGAAGATGATCATGTCATCCAGACGGTTCAGGAATTCGGGCCGGAAATGCGCCCGCACCGCATCCATCACGTCTTGCTTGGCCTTCGCCGCATCGGACCCGTCGGGAAGCTGGCTCAGCGCCTGCGATCCAAGGTTCGACGTCAGCACGATCAGCGTCTGCTTGAAGTCCACCCGGCGGCCCTGCCCATCGGTCAGAACCCCGTCATCGAGAACCTGCAAAAGCACGTTAAAGACCTCCGGATGCGCCTTTTCGACCTCATCGAAAAGGATCACCTGATAGGGCCTGCGCCGCACCGCTTCGGTCAGCACACCGCCCTCGTCATACCCGACATAGCCCGGAGGCGCCCCGATCAGCCGCGCGACCGAATGCTTTTCCATGAACTCCGACATGTCGATGCGCACCATCGCGCTGTCATCGTCAAAGAGATACTCGGCCAAAGCCTTGGTCAGCTCGGTCTTACCCACACCGGTCGGCCCCAGGAACAGGAACGAGCCCAAAGGCCGGTTCTCGTCCTGTAATCCGGCCCGCGCCCGGCGCACGGCGTTGGACACAGCCGTCACCGCCTGCCGCTGACCGATCACGCGCTTTCCCAGCTCCTCTTCCATGCGCAGCAGCTTTTCGCGCTCGCCCTCCAGCATCTTGGAGGTCGGGATCCCCGTCCAGCGCTCGACGACCGCCGCGATCTGCTCGGGCCGCACGGTCTCTTCGACCATCAGCCCGCTCTCGCTGTTTTCGGCCTCCCCGAGCTTCTTCTCCAGGTCCGGGATCACGCCGTAGGACAGCTCCCCGGCCTTGGCGAGGTTGCCCTCCCGCTTGGCGATATCCAGCTCGGCCCGCGCCCGGTCGAGCCGTTCCTTCAGCTCGCGCGCGCCTTCCAGTTTGTCGCGCTCGGACTGCCAGCGCGCCGTCATCTCGGACGATTGCTCTTGCAGATCCGCCAGTTCGCGCTCCAGCTTTTCCAGCCGATCCTTAGACGCCTGATCATCCTCAAGCCGCAGCGCCTCCGCTTCGATCTGAAGCTGCAGGATCTGCCGGTCGAGCGCATCGAGCTCCTCTGGCTTGGAATCCACCTCCATCCGCAGACGCGAGGCCGCTTCGTCCATCAGATCGATCGCCTTATCGGGCAGGAACCGGTCGGTGATATAGCGATGCGACAGCGTCGCCGCCGCGACCAGGGCGCTGTCGGAAATCCGCACGCCGTGGTGCAGCTCGTACTTCTCCTTGATGCCCCGCAGGATCGACACGGTGTCGTCCTCGGTCGGCTCCTGCACCATCACAGGCTGGAACCGCCGCGCCAAAGCCGCGTCCTTTTCCACATGCTTGCGATATTCATCCAGCGTCGTCGCGCCCACGCAATGCAACTCGCCCCGCGCCAGGGCCGGCTTGAGAAGGTTCGACGCATCCATCGCCCCATCCGCCTTCCCCGCGCCGACAAGCGTGTGCATCTCGTCGATGAAAAGGATGATTTCCCCCGCCGCAGCCGTCACCTCCGAGAGGATCGCCTTCAACCGCTCCTCGAACTCCCCGCGATACTTAGCCCCCGCGATCAACGCGCCCATATCGAGCGAGAGCAGACGCTTGTTGCGCAGGCTCTCGGGCACGTCCCCGTTGACGATCCTGAGCGCCAGACCTTCGGCAATCGCAGTCTTACCGACGCCCGGCTCACCGATCAGAACCGGATTGTTCTTGGTCCGGCGGCTCAACACCTGCATCGCGCGGCGGATCTCCTCGTCGCGGCCGATAATGGGATCGATCTTCCCCTCCTCGGCGCGTTCGGTCAGATCCATCGTGTATTTCTTCAGCGCCTCATACTGATCCTCGGCGCTTGCGCTGTCGGCAGTCCGGCCCTTGCGCACATCGTTGATCGCCTCGTTCAGCTTCTGCGCGGTCACGCCGCCCGCCGCCAGCGCGTCCTTCGCGGCAGAGCGCACGATAGCCAGCGCCGTCAGCAGCCGCTCGGCGGGAACAAAGCTGTCGCCCGCCTTCTTGGCGACCTTCTCGGCCTCGTCGATGACGCGGCCCGTGGCGCTATCAAGATAAACCTGCCCCGCATCGCCCGAGACCTGCGGGATCTTCCCGATCGCCACGTCCACGGCTTCGCGAACCCGGTCTGCCTTGCCGCCTGCGCGCGCAATCAGGTTCGAGGCAAATCCCTCTTCGTCATCCATCAAGGCTTTCAAAAGATGCTCGGGCGCAAGCCGCTGATGGCTCTCGCGCATCGCGATCGTCTGGGCGGCCTGAACGAACCCCCGCGACCGCTCGGTGAACTTATCCAAGTTCATATCGTCTCTCCTCGTCTAAGCGCCCATCGCGGCCTCCGCCCGCTGCGCGGCACGGGACCCATCGGGCCTTGCAAAAGGAAATGGGAGCATCCCGACCGTTGCACAAGGGCCACAGGGCGAAAAAGCGCCCCCCAGCATGGCCTATCCATGAAAATCAAGGGCGAGCGGGAACGGCGCCGCTCGCCCGGGATGCGTTACTGACCGGTCAGCGGATCGTCGTCCCGTCCTTCGGGGCCGGAC
This sequence comes from uncultured Paracoccaceae bacterium, assembly GCA_947503775.1. Lineage (GTDB taxonomy): Bacteria > Pseudomonadota > Alphaproteobacteria > Rhodobacterales > Rhodobacteraceae > Aestuariibius. The sequence continues at coordinate 109,800 of CANNFE010000003.1, forward strand.
GGCGTGGGCACGAACGGGTCGGCCCCGCCATCGGGATCGGTCGGCGCGCCATCGTTGGGATCGATCACAGGCTCGAGCGTCGTATCGCCAGAGCCTTCCCGCTCGGTCGGGACCGGCTCGCCATCGGTGGTCGTCCCCTGCGCCTCGATACCGTCGATCACCTGGGTCTCGTCGCTTTCCTGAACCGACGGATTGGCCGCAGCCGGTGCAGCATCGCCATCGGTCGCAGCGGCATCGGTATCCGATGCCTCGCCCTCATCCGCAGGCGCCTCAGCTCCGTCAGAGCCACCCTCGTCTGTCGCATCGCCCTCGACCGCAGGCGCATCGCTGGCAGCCTCCCCGTCCTCGGCCGGTGCCTCCTCTTCGGTGGCCGCCTCGTCACTGGCACCGTCAGTCTCCGTGGTCTCGCCATCGGCGCCCGCCTCGGGGGCAACCTCCTCGCCACTACCCTCAAGCTGCTCTGCGGGCGGATCGGCGACCTCTTCGGGCGCATCCTCTTCGATATTGCCGCTGACCCCGTCGTTTTCGGCAGGATCAACCGTATCACCGGCCCCTTGGACCCCTTCGTCCAGCTCGGTATTGGCGCCGTTCTCGATGATCGACTGCTCCTCGCCGGCATCGTCCAGACCCTCGGCCGCCTCGTCGACGACACCATCCGGGTTGGTTCCCGCGCCGGTCGGCGGAACCGCCTCTTCGGTTTGATCGGGATTGCTCTGAACCTCGGCCTCGCGCTCCGAGAACATCAGCAGAATGGCCACGACGATCAGCGTTGCGATCCCCAGCCCAAGAATGATCCAGAACACGCTGATCCCCCGATCGTTGCGCGTCGTTTTCAAGTCCATACCTGCCATCCGGATCACTCCCTTGGATTCGCGTTCAGCAGGACAACCGCATCCCCCCTTGGAGGTTCCGCGCACCCTTGACGCATCAGGCTGGCCCCGTCACTCACGGCACAAACCCGAAAGGAGCCCCGCATGTCCGACAAACTCATCGTCGCCCTCGATCTTCCCGATGCACTGTCGGGCCTGGAGCTTGCATCGCGCCTCGCAGAGACGGTCTCCTTCTACAAGATCGGCCTCGGCATGCTCACCGGAGGCGGCCTCGCCCTGGCCCGAGAGCTGAAGGACGATCACGGCAAGCGCATCTTTCTGGATATGAAGCTCTTCGATATCGGCGCCACGATCGAGGCAGCGGTCCGGGGCCTGGCGCAGTTCGACCTCGACTTTCTGACCGTCCATGGCGATCCCCATGTGGTTCGCGCCGCCGCTCAGACCAAGGGCGAAATGAAGATCCTCGCCGTCACGATCCTGACCTCGCTCGATCGCGCGGATCTCGATGCCGGGCTGATCCGCGAGGGCGATCTCCCCCAGATCGTCCAGATGCGCGCCGCCCGCGCCTTCGAGGCGGGCGCCGATGGCGTCATCGCCTCCCCGCAAGAGGCGGCCCTGATCCGCGCCCTGCCGGAAGCGGACGGCAAGCTGATCGTCACCCCCGGCGTCCGGCCCGCCGGCACGGATCTCGATGATCAAAAGCGGATCATGACCCCGGCCCAGGCGATTGCCGCCGGGGCCGATCACGTCGTCGTCGGTCGCCCGGTCTGGCGCAGCCCCGATCCCAAGGCGGCCGCGGTGGCGATCCAGACCGAATTGCGATCTCCGCAGGCGATGTCACCCAATCACTAGGGGCCGCCCCGGCTCTGCGACGTTCTGTCAAGCCGATTTTAACAAATCCGGCCAAACCCTCGCAACTTTCTCGCGCGCTGTGACGTTGCCGAGACAGAAAATGAGATCCGCGAGCCCCTCCGCTCGCCTGAACCGGAGCCGTCAGATGAGCCTCAGCCTTGGTGAAATCCGCTACAACGCCCGCAACTCCGCCTTCGAAGCGCGCGTCGATATCGAAAAGAACGGCGTGACCTACCGCTATCCCTGCAGCGTCGAAGCGCCCCTGACGACCGAACCGACCCTCATTCGCGAAGCGCTCGCCCGCCAGGCCTGCCGTCAGTCCGGCGTCGGCGCCTCGATCATGAGCGTGATTTAGTCCCTCGATCACGCGAATAGAAAAAGGCCGCTGCAATGTCCCTCCGCAGCGGCCTTTTTTGTGTCCGGATGAACCAGATGTCACTCGTTGATGTCGCGATCCCAGTATTTCACCTGACCGCGCTCCAGCTTGAAGAAATGCCGAAGACCGACATAAAGCACGAGCGAAATCACCGCAAAGATCACCAGAAGCCACGGCAGCGTCAGCCCGCTGAAAAATCCGATGGCCAGCATGATCCCGACAATCGACGCTCCGGCGGCAAAGCCCAGCGCCACGAAACCGGGGATCAAGACCTCGAGAATTCCCAGCATCAAAGCTGCCGACAGCCAGACCCACCATTGCGTCGCAAGATCCATAATTAACGTCCTTTCAGCATGTTGAACGCATTCCCGAAGGCCTGAATGGCATCGGCGGGAACGACGATCGTCTGCTTGCCGTCGCCCTGGCCGAGGGCCGTCAGTGCCTCCACCTGCTTGAGCGCCACTTGATATTGTGCCGCCTCAAGCCCGTTCTCTGCAATAGCCACGGCCACGACCTGCGTCGCATAGGCTTCGGCATCCGCCTGGATGCGGCGCGCCTTGGCGATTTGCTCGGCGGAATAAAGCTCCGCATCCGCAGCAAGTTCGACGGACCGTTTCTGACCTTCGGCCTCCATGACGGCAGCCCTCCGCGCCCGCTCCGCATTCAGCTGCTGAAGCATCGCATCGCGCGTCGCCTGATCGAGGTTCACGTCGAGGATTTCCGCCCGCGTCACCTCGATCCCCCAATCGTCGACCTGCGCTTCAAGCTGCTCCTGAATGGCCATGATCAACTGTGACCGGTTCGACTGAACCTGATCCAGCTCCATCCGGCCAATCTCGCTCCTCACCATGCCGGCCACGGTAGTCGAGATCGCACCATCCACATCGCGGATCCGGTAGACCGTCTTTTCCGGCTCGGTGATCCGGTAAAAGACCGACGTATCGACCTGCACCAGCACGTTGTCAGAGGTAATCGCGTCCTGCGTCATCGTCGGCAACTGCCGCTCAAGGATCGAGATCTTGTGCGCGATCCGGTCGAGGAACGGGATGATGATGTTGATGCCCGGCCCAAGAACCGCCCGCAGACGCCCGAACCGCTCGACCACATGTTTTTCGGATTGAGGCACGATGCGGACCGCCGCCGCAATTGCGACGATGATCAGCACCGCCAGCAGGATCAACACGATATTCTCACCGATCAAACGGCTAATAATTTGCTCGAAATCCATTATCTTCCTCTCTTCAACTGAGCGGCAGATAGGGGCCGATTACGCCATTTTGAAGATTTTAGGGGGTAGAGGCGCGCGTCTTTCCTGGGGCAGATGCAGCAGGACAACACCTGAACCCGCGGCGCGATGCGCCCATTTTAGCGTTCAGGACAAGGCGAAACGCCGGGCCGACACCGCCGCCATCAACCCCGATTGCAGCGTCAAAAGCCGGTCCGTCCAGCGCAGCGCCGACAAAATCGAACAAGCAACCAGCGCTCCGCGCGAACCCAGCGTCAGAAGCTCCCGCCCGACAATCAGACCGTCAAGGCACCGCGAGAGTAAACGCGAATTCCGTCTCGGTCTCGTCCGATCTGACCGACATGTGCCCCTGATGGGCCTTAGCGATCTGGGAGACGATGAACAGCCCCAAACCCAGCCCCTTTTTGTCGATCCCGACATCGGCGCTGTAGAACGGCTCGAAAATCGTCTTCAGCTTGTCCGGCGGGATCGTCTGCCCTCCGTTACGCACCGCAAGCACCACATTCTCCTGTTGCCGGGACAGACTCACGCGGATCGGCGCCGCCGGATCTCCGTGCTGAACCGCATTTCCAAGCAGGTTGGATGCCAATTGCGCAAGCCGCGTCTCGTCCCCTTTCACGGTCCCGTCAAAGGTCAGATCCGTCCTGATCTCTCGCCCCGGATGGGCCAGGCGCAACTCGTCCACAGTCTGGGACACAATCTCCGCCAGATGTACCGGGGCCGTCATCTCAAGATCGATACCACTGCCCAGCCGCGAGCGCGCAAAATCCATGACATCCGCGATCAGCGCCGCCATACGGTCGACCGACCCGTTGACCGCCTCGACCATCTGCCGGCTCCGCTCGGATTGCTCCTCGCGGGCCATGATGTTCATCGCCGACCGGATCGAGGCCAGCGGGTTGCGCAGATCATGGCCCAGAACGGCCACGAACTGCTCGCGCAAAAGCGCCTCCTCCTCGCGCGAGCGCAATGTCGCGGCATTCGCCTTGGCCGCCGTGACATCCCGCGCGCTGCAAAAATAGTTGCCACCCTCGGGCACCGCGTTCCAGGAAAGCCAGCGATAGGTCCCATCCTTGGTGCGATACCGGTTCTCGAAATTCAGGATCGGCGTTCCGGTCTTGATCTCGCGAAACGCCTCGGCATTGGCGTCGATATCGTCAGGATGCAGAAAATCGAAAAACGTCCGCGACAAGATCTCCTCGACGCCCCATCCCAGCGTATGCTGCCATGCCGGGTTCGTCTCGATGAAGACACCGTCATTATCGAGAATCCCAAGAAGGTCGGGCGTCACATTCCAGGTCAGGCTATGGGATTCGATCGGGACCGGCATCCTGCCTGCTTTACCTTTTTTGGCCCCCAGATCAACATTTTAAGATCCCCGGACCGGCCGGGACGAAGGGCGTGGCCGGGCGGGCGGGTGTCGCCTGCGGGCAAAGCCCGCGGCGCAGGCGCCCCGCGGCCTCAGATCTGCGAGGGCAGCCAGAGAACGATGGACGGAAAAGCCACCAGAAGCGCGATCGTGATCCCGTCGGCGATGAAAAACGGCGTCACGCCCCGAAAGACGTCTCCGACGCTCAGATCGTCATGCACGCCGGCCACGACAAAGCAGTTCAGCCCGATCGGCGGCGTGATCAGACAGAACTCGGCCATCTTCACCACCAGGATCCCGAACCAGATCGCGCACATCGGGCCCGACATGCCGAATGCGCTTTCCGCGGCCGTCACGCTTTCTCCGCCATTCAGGGCCATGACCGCCGGATAGACAACCGGCAGCGTCAGCAGAAGCATTCCGATCGCATCCATGAACATGCCAAGGATCGCATAGGCCAGAAGGATCATGATCAGCGTGAGCATCGGCGATTGCTCCAGTGACGTGATCCAGTCAGAAAAGGCCCCGGGCAGATCCGCAAAGCCCAAAAACCGCACATAGATCAAGACCCCCCAGATGATCGTGAAGATCATCACGCTCAGCTTCGCCGTCTCCAACAGCGCCGATTTCAACTCCGGCCAGCGCATCCCCCGCGCCAGCGCCATCAGCAGAACGACGAACGCGCCCAGCGCACCGCCCTCCGTCGGCGTGCCCCAGGCATCGCCCCCGATATAGGTCGGCACCTCCGATCCGAAGATCGTCACGGTTGCCGGGATCGGGTTATAGACGAAAAAGAGGATGATGATGACGACAAAGAAAATCGGAAAGGCCGGGCCCAGCGACACGATCCTCTCCCGCCAGGTGAACCCGCCCATCGGCGGCCCAAAATTTTTGAGCACAAGCGCCAGCCCCACAATCAACCCGCCATAGACAAAGGCCGAAAAGACGCCCGGTAGAAACCCGGCCAGCAGCAGCTTGCCCACATCCTGCTCGACGATGATCGCATAGATCACAAGGATCGCCGAGGGCGGGATCAGCGAGGCGAGCGTGCCGCCCGCCGCCACGACGCCTGCCGCGAACCGTTTGTCATATCCGACCTTCAGCATCTCCGGGATCGCGATCCGCGCAAAGACCGCCGCCGTCGCGACCGACGCGCCGCTCACGGCCGCAAACCCCGCCGTCGCAAAGACCGTCGAGACACCCAGCCCCCCGGGCAGCCACCCGACCCAGCGCTTGGCCGCCTCGAAAAGCGCCTTGGTCAGCCCCGCATAATAAGCCAGATACCCGATCAGGATGAAGGTCGGGATCAGGCTCAGCGCCTGGCTCGACACTTTCGAATGCGGCACCTGCCCCGCCGTCTTGGTCGCCACTTCCAGCGCCCAGAAAAATTCGTCCCCCGCGAAATCCTTGCGCGCCCAGAAGATCCAGATCAGCCCGACGATCCCGGCCCCGGCGGCAGCGAACGCCACGCGCATCCCCAGGACAACTGCCACCAGCAGCCCGCCCGTGACCCAAAGCCCGATCTCAAGCGGCTCCATCAGTCGCTCCCCGACACGGTCGCCGCCTCGCGCGCGGCGATCTCGGCGGCGCTCTCGACCAGCGGCACCGCCACCGGCTCACTCAGACCCAGCACGATCGCGCGGCCGTAGCCCCAAAGCTGCAGCACCAGCCGCAGACAAAGCACGCTGAAAGCCACCGGCGCCAGCAGCTTGGCCGGCCAGATCGGCAACCCGATATCCATGGAGCTATCCCGGCTCCACATCGGCGATCCCAGATCGAAGGACCGGTCGAAATGGGCCCAGGATCCCCAGACCAGCAGCAGCATCAGCGCCAAGATCAGAAGCGTGGTGAAAAACTCGACCAGCCAAAGCGCCCGCCCACCCAGCGCTCCGACAAAGATGTCCATCCGGATATGCCCGCCCAGCCGCTGCGTATAGGCCACTCCCATGAACGCGATCAGCGGCATGACCTGCTCGATCCAGTCGACATAGCCGGGCACGGGCGAATTAAAAAAATTCCGCCCCCCGACCGAAATCACCGCCAGGATCATCAAGGCGAACACCGCCAGCCCGCTGAGGAGGGCCAGAAACGTCTCAAGCCGAAAGAGGCCCCGATCCAACCGGCTCAGCGCCGATCCGTCCTCCAGAACCGAGGCCGCTCCTGCCATGAGGCATCTCCTCTTTGGAAAAAAGAGGCCCCGGATCAAGTCCGGGGCATCCCCGCGTTCAGCTTCCGCCGGACACCATGCCGGTGACAAGATCGTAAAGCTCCTGGGCAGGTAGACCCGCACCGGAATTCTCCTCGATCCAAGCCTGCGCCGCCGGAGCGGCCGCCGCCTCTTCAAAGGCCGCCAGTTCCTCGTCCGAGAATGTCACCTGCGTGATCCCCTTCTCTTCCAGAAGCGGGCCCCAGGCTTCCATCGTGTTGTTGGCGTAATAGTCGATATAGTGATCGAGCGCCTCGTCCACCGATCCCATCAGCGCCTCGCGATGCGCATCCGAAAGCCCCTCGAGCGCATCGGTATTCACCACGACCGGACAGTTCACCGTCCCGGGATTGAGGTTTGTGGTCCAGTAGGTCGCATTCTCGACCGTGCCAAAGGACATATGCGCATGCGGCGCAAAGCTGACCGCTTTGACGACACCCGAATCCATCGCCTGGCGCACCTCCGTGGCCGACATCGAGGTCGGCACCGCACCGACCGTTTCCATCGCAGCCCCGATCCCGCCGGTCGCCCGCACGCTCAGCCCCTCGAAATCGGACAGGCTTTCCGGCGCATCGCCAACACCGACAAGGTTATATTGCGGCAGCGGCGAGGGCATCAAAAGCGTAGCATTCCACTGCGCCATCTCCTCGACCACGGCCGGATGCTCGTAAAGCGCCTGCGAGATCTCGCGCTCCTGCTCCAGCGTCTCGACGCCTAGGAACGGCAGCTCCAAAACGGTGATCGCCCGGTTCTTGTCCGCGTGATAGCCCGCACAGAACTGCGCCATCTCGAACGCTCCGATCGAAATCCCGTCAAGGTTCTCGCGATTATTGCTCAGCCCACCGTAAGAGATGTTCATCGTGAACTCCCCGTCCGTCTTCTCGCTCACCAGCTCGGCCAGCTTCTCGACATGCTCGGTAAAGGCCCGCCGCTTGCCCCAGACCGAGACGTTCCATTCCTCGGCAAAGGTTTCTCCGGCAAAGCTCACCGTCAGCGCGGCAATCGCCGCCGTCATTTTCCAATTGGTCATCGTCATCTCCCTGATGCGGATATCTTCGATCCGTCCGGGATGCACCTTGACGCAGGGACAGGGCGCAGACAAGTCGCCGCGACAAACAGCGGCCGTCGCGCAAGGCCGGGCGGGCGGGTGTCGCCCCCCGCGCCAGCGGGCGGGCGCAGTCGCTCCCCGGCCCCGGGATCAGGGATCGAGGCCGATCTTGCCCTCGGCGACCAACAGCTCCACGACATGATCGATAATCGGTTGCAGCGGCCCGATCTCGCTCAACTCCAGCATGCTCAGCCGCCGCTCGATGATCAGCCCGATCTCATAGGTCGATGTCGGATCGGATCCGTACTCCTTGAGGATCGCCAGAAACATCCGCCGCACCCTGGCGACCTTCCAGATCGGCCAGCCCGCCCCGCTCCCGTCCGAAGACAGGGCGTGATCCTCCCGCCGCTCGGCAGTGTCGCCTTCGGCAAGATCCCGGATCCAGCGCAGGACGGGTTCCAGCGCCGAGGTCTCAAGATGACATATCCTCATGCGCCCCGCCCTTTCCCGCCGCACCAGCCCGGCCCGCTCCAGAGAGGCCAGATGCTGCGAGATCGCCGACTGACTGATCGCGAACCGTTCGGCCAGGGCAGTGACCGTCGCGGGCCCGGCCGTCAGATCCTCGATGATCCGGCGCCGCATGGGCTCGGCCACGGCCCGAAAGAGAAGATCAAGATCGCCCATATCGCCCATCCATAAGTCCCCGCTTATGGATCGCCGCACCCATAAGTCCCGGCTTATGGATCAGGCTCAGGGGTTAACGACCTCTTGCCCCCGCGCGCGCAGATAGTCCGAGAGCTTTGTCTTCATGAAATCGATCGCCTCCGGCAGCGCGAGAAACTCCTCCACGCCCATCAACTCCAGCCGCTGACCCTCCTCGCCAAGCTGCACCCCCCGACCCTTGTCAGCGCTCAGATGCGCCGCAAAGAAAAACAGCCTGTTGCCGCGCGGTGTGAAATATTCGCTTTTGCCCACAAGGGTTTGAGGCTCGAGCATCAGGCCGATCTCCTCATACGTCTCCCGGATCGCCGTCTGCTCGGGCGTCTCGTCTCCCTCACGTCCTCCCCCCGGAAAATCCCACATATTCGGATAGGGAATGTCGGGCCTGTCATCCCGCAACATCACCACCAGCCTGTCTTCGATGAAGACCGCGACCTTTGACCCGTGGAACTCTTCCGCGTTTTCGTTCATGCTACGTTCACTCCGACCGGATGCCGCCCGGATACCGACCGGATGCCGCATCTAAAATTCGTCTGTTTGCAGGACCCCAAAACGCCCCGATGCCCGCCCTTTGCCGCGACTGTCTCCACACGTTCGATGCCGGTCCCCGCTGCCCGGTCTGCCGCTCCCCGCGCCTTCTGTCACATCCGGAACTCTTTGACCTCTCCATAGCGCATATGGACTGCGATGCCTTCTTCGCCAGCGTCGAAAAAAGGGACAATCCCGATCTTGCCGGCAAACCCGTCATCATCGGCGGCGGCAGGCGCGGAGTGGTCTCAACCGCTTGTTATGTCGCACGAATTCGCGGTGTGAAATCCGCCATGCCGATGTTCAAGGCGCTCAAGCTTTGCCCCGAAGCCGTCATCGTCCGCCCCCGGTTCGAGGCCTATGTCGAAGCCTCCCGCGCGATCCGCCAGATGATGGACGAGCTGACGCCCTCCGTGGAGCCGCTCTCGCTTGACGAAGCGTTCATGGATCTGACCGGCACCACCAAACTTCACGGCGCGCCGCCTGCCAAGATGTTGGCATTGCTGGTAAAAAGAATGAAATCCGAGCTCGGCCTCACCGGCTCTATCGGCCTGTCGCACAACAAGTTTCTGGCCAAGGTCGCCTCGGATCTCGACAAACCGCATGGCTTTGCGATCATCGGAAAAGCCGAAACCGAAAGCTTTCTGCGGCCCAAATCCGTCCGCCTGATCTGGGGCATCGGCCCTGCCGCGCAAGAGACGCTTGAAAAGGCGGGAATTCGCACCTTCGAGGATCTGCACCGCTGGGATATCAAAGACTTACAAGCCCGGTTCGGCGGGATGGGCGACCGCCTCTGGCATCTTGCGCGCGGCCTCGATTACCGCTCCGTCTCGGCCCATCGGCCCGTCAAGGGCATCTCCAACGAAACGACCTTCCGCGAGGATACGAACGATCCTGATATCCTTGACGGCCACATCTGGCGCATGGCCGAAAAGGTCTCTTCCCGCGCCAAAGCCAAGGAAATCGCGGGCCGGGTCGTCACACTCAAGCTGAAGAAATCAAACCATAAATTGCTGACAAAGCGCCTGTCGCTGCGGCACCCGACACAGCTCGCCGACCTGATCTACCGGACGGCCCGCGACCTCTTTGACCAGACCGGGAACGAGGGTCCCTATCGCCTCCTGGGCGTCGGGATTTCCGATCTTGTCCCCGCCGGCACGGCCGATTTGACGGGGGACCTTCTCGATCCGCAGGCCGAGATCCGCACCAAGGCCGAACGCGCCACGGATGCGATCAGAAATCGCTTCGGCTCTGATGCAATTCTGAAGGGGCGCAGCCTGCGTTGACTACTCGGCCGCCATCTGCTGATCGATGCAGCCGATCTCGCAGATATCTACGATCACGCTGTCCATAAGCTTTTGAAATGCTTCGAAGTTACCGTTCGGAACGATTCGCTTCTCGTCCATGTAAAGAGCTCTGTCGACCTCGATCTGAACCGCATGCTGCCCTTTGGACGGCCTGCCGTAATGCTGAACGATATAGGCGCCGGCGAAGGGCATATTCCGAACGACACGAAGACCCGCATCGGTAAAGACCGCCTCGATCCGGTCGATGATATGCTGCGCGGCGGAGGCTCCAAACCGGTCACCCAGCACGACATCGGGGCGGGGGAACCCAGGCTGGCTCACGCAATCGATTGCCTCGTGCGGCATCGAATGGCAATCGACCAGAATGGCCTGCCCGAACATCGACCGGCTTTCATCCAACAAAGTCTGAAGCCCTTGATGATAAGGGCGCCAAACCTGCTCGATCCGCCTTTTTGCCTCGTCCAGCGGGATCTTCCCCCGGTAAATCGCCCGCCCGTTCGCCACCACCCGAGGCACAACCCCCAGCCCGCTTGCGATTCGAGGATTATGGCCGGTTTTCCGCGCGCCGCTGATCAGCGCCGGATCCATTTCATCCGCTGCACGATTGAGATCGACAAAGGCGCGCGGCATCCGGGCAGATATCAGGGGGGCGCCATGGGTCGGTGCGCTGGCGAAAAGCGTCTCGACAAAGGCGTCTTCCGAAGACCTGATTTCCCGCTCGTTCAGCGAAGATTGCTCCAGAAAGGCAGGCGGATAATACCGGCCGCTATGGGGCGACGAGAAGACAACGCTGGTCGACCGGTGATCCGGTCGCTCGATCCGGCAGGTGGATTCGGTCATCGGCACTCCCTTCGCGCATCTCAACTTAGCTCGAAACGGGAAAGATCCAAAAGACCTTGATCCCTCTTCGCCCCGCGTCTATAGACCGCCGGACCGACGCGGTTCGCCCCGCGTCCCTTTTCGTTTGGGACATCGGGCGCCGTCGAGGATTTGGGTGATTAGCTCAGCGGTAGAGCACTTCGTTGACATCGAAGGGGTCACTGGTTCGATCCCAGTATCGCCCACCATATTCGCCGCCCCTTTTTTATCGGGGCCCCGTAACTGGCGCAATCCGCGCCGCGACATGAGGAGACGGCCATGAAGGTCAGAAACTCGCTGCGGTCCTTGAAGAACCGCCACCGTGATTGCCGTGTCGTGCGCCGCAAGGGCCGCGTCTACGTCATCAACAAGACCCAGAAGCGGTTCAAGGCCCGTCAGGGCTAAGGTGATTGCTTACTGACTTGAAGAAAGGCCGCCCCATGGGCGGCCTTTTTCGTTGGACCCTACGTCGCAACCGATCGATCCGGTTTGAACAGAGCCGGACGCGCCGTCATACTGATCTCGGGGCAGAGGAGGCTTTTCATGAAGATCGTCGTTAACGGTATCGACCACGAAGTCGACGTGGATCCGGAGATGCCTCTCCTTTGGGTGCTTCGCGATGTGCTTGGAATTACCGGTCCGAAATTCGGCTGCGGCATCGCCTATTGCGGGGCCTGCACGGTTCACATCTATGCGCAGCCTGTCCGGTCCTGCTCGCTTCAGGTTCAGGATGTGGATGGGCCGGTCACGACGATCGAAGGGCTCGGCTCTCCAGATGGCCTGCATCCGGTTCAGGAGGCATGGCAAGAGCATCAGGTCGCGCAGTGCGGATACTGTCAGGCCGGGCAGATCATGACGGCGGCTGCCTTTCTGGCCGAGGTCCCCGATCCGACGGATGAAGATGTCGACGCCGCGATGGGCAATAACTTATGCCGCTGTGGAACCTATCCCCGGATCCGCGACGCCGTGAAGACGGCCGCCCAAAAGATGAAGGAGGCCTGAGATGAGCATCGGAACCATCGCACGGCGCACCTTCCTGATTGGCTCTGCCGCTACTGCCGGAGGCGTCGCGTTCGGCGTGTGGCGTTACCGGACGCCCTATGACAACCCGCTTGAAGACCAGCTTGCCGAGGGGGAGGTTACTCTGACCCCTTACATCAAGATCGACACGGACGGCGTGACTGTCATCACCCCCCGGATCGAGCTGGGTCAGGGCACGATGACCACGCTTGCGGCTCTGGTTGCCGAGGAAATGGATCTCGATCTCGCGCAGGTGCGGGCCGATCACGGCCCTCCCAGCGCGGCCTATTACAATGGTGTCGTCTCTGCCGAGGGCATGCCCGTCGCGGCCACCGACACAGGCTTCATGGCCCGCACCGCGCGCGGCGCAGGTGATGTCGTCGGAAAGTTCATGGGTCTTCATATCACCGGCGGCTCCACCTCGATCCCCGACGCATTCGACAAGATGAGACAGGCGGGCGCGGCGGCCCGTCTGGTCATGATCCGCGCAGCCGCCGAGCGGGAAGGCGTCATCGCCGGAAGCCTCTGGACCGAGCTCGGCCATGTGGTCGGACCGAACGATCTGACGATCGCCTACGAGGACCTCGCCGCCGATGCGGCCCTGCTTGATATTCCACGGGACGTTGAACTGAAGTCTCGTTCGAACTGGCGGTATCTTGGGCAAAGTCAGCCTCGCCTCGACATGGTGCCTAAGATCACCGGAACGGCCCCGTTCGGCATCGATATCCGGCTGCCCGATATGCTCTATGCAACCGTGCGAAGTAATCCGGCTCAAGGAGCGGGTGCCCTGAATTACGATGCGACAGACGCTCAGGAGATGAAAGGCGTGGTCAAGATCGTGCCGCTTAAGACCGGGGCGGGCGTCCTGGCTGATACGACCTGGACGGCCTTTCGTGCGGCAGATCTGATCGAGTTCGACTGGGCGCCATCGCCCTATCCTGAGACAAGCGAAGATATGGCCGCAGCGCTCGCTGATAGCTTTACCGACGAAGCGCGCGACAGCCGGTTTCGCGATGACGGCGATGTCGAGAACGGCTCGGCAGAGGCCACCGAGATCGAGGCAGAGTACAAGGTGCCGTTCCTGGCCCACGCCCCGCTTGAGCCCATGAACGCGACGGCATGGCTGAGGGATGGAAAGCTCGATATCTGGGCTGGCACGCAGGTCCCGACCTATGTGGTCGATGTCGCCAAGGATCTCACGGGGTTGCCAGACGACGCGATAACGCTTCATACAACGCTTGCCGGAGGATCCTTCGGACGACGGCTTGAATTCGACTTCATCGCCCAGACGATCGAGCTTGCCTTGGAAGCCGATGGACGACCGGTCAAGATGACCTGGACGCGCGAAGAGGATTTCGCCCACGACTATCCAAGGCCGATGGGCATGGCCCGGATGAAAGGACGCATTGCGGCGGATGGCCAGATCGAAAGCCTTGACGGGGCCTTCGCCTATCCGTCGGTCGTGGCCTCGCAGGTCAGCCGCCTTGGCCTGACCGTTCCGGGGCCCGATGTGGCCATTGTTGCGGGCGGATGGGATCAGCCCTTTTCGATCCCGAACTACCGGATGACAGGCCACCGCGCGCCTGAAGTCGCCCCGGTCTCGTCCTGGCGCTCTGTCGGGGCGTCGGGCAACGGGTTCTTCCATGACTGCTTTCTTGACGAGTTGATCCATGCCGCTGGTCTGGACCCGATGGAAGAGCGGATCCGTCTGTGTTGGCATGATCCCAGCCGCAAAGTGCTTGAGGCCGTGGCCGAGATGTCGAACTGGGGCAGCCCGCTTCCAGAGGGATCGGGACGCGGCGTTGGCTTTTGCCTGTCCTTCGGCGTTCCCTGTGCCGAGGTGGTCGAGGTAACGCAAACCGAGCGGGGCCTGAAACTGGACCGCGCCTTTGCCGCGGCCGATGTGGGCACGGCCCTCGATCCGCGCAACCTCGATGCGCAGCTGTCAGGCGGAATGATCTTTGGGCTGGGACATGCGATGAACTGTCAGTTGACCTACACGGCCGGGGGCGCTCCGGATCAGATCAACTTTCCGGACTACCCCGCGATGCGCTTTGACCAGTGCCCAAAGGTCGAGACCCGCATCCTGGAGAACGGCGATACGATCAAGGGCATCGGAGAGCCAGGCGTGCCGCCGGCTGCGCCTGCTTTGGCCAACGCCATCTTTGCCGCGACCGGGCAGCGGCTGCGCGAGATGCCGTTCGACAAGTTCGTGGATTTCGCCTGAGGACCGGCGGGACCGGCAAGACGGTCCCGCCTCGAGCCACGTTCAACGCAAGATGCTATCTGCCAGAAGCCGCACTGCGGTCGGTTCGTTCATGTAGCCGGTGACGGGCAGGTTTCGCGACCTTTGGTAGCGCCGCAGTGCACGCCGCGTATCATCCGTGAAGCGTCCGTCGACAGCCCCCGGCTCGAGGCCGAGATCGGCAAGACGGGCTTCGACAAGACGGGCCGTGATCGTGTTCAGACCAAGTGCCCGTTCCTGCGCCTCGGCACGTTCCCGATCCGCCTGACCCGATTGCGCATTTTCAAGCGCCGTCAGCCTTTCGCGGGCCTGTCCCCGAAAGCTGCCATTGGGATAACGCTCAAGATACTCGCGATAACCCGCGACGCTGTCCACTTCGCGGTAACGATCCCAGACCCGACGCTCTTCGCCGGCTGCGGCTGCGCGCGCGTCTTCCTCGATCCGGTTGAGCCGGTCCCGCGCCTGATCCGCGAACAGACCATCAGGATAGCGTTCGAGGTATCGGCGCAGGTCCCCCTCCCCGCCATTGCGCCCGGTTTCGCGCCAATAGGCTCGATCCTCCCGTTCGACCCGCTCGCGTTCGCGCTGCGCTTCGGCCTCCAGGATATCGCTGCGCCGTTGCGCCTGTTCACGCAACAGCCGGATCTGAACGGTCGTCAGATACGAGCTTTGCTCCAACCCGTTCTGCTGCTGCCAGTTGGTGATGGCCTGCCGGGTGCCCGGCCCGAAAATGCCGTCGATCCCGCGGGTATTGTAATCGAGGATCGTCAGATCACGCTGGATCTGCTGCCGCTCCTGCCGCGATAAATTCAGCGCCTCTTCGGCCAGTCGCGCCTGACGTTCCGGCTCGGACAGGATGCGGTCTATGGCAATACGGGCCGCCGTGGCATGCCGCCCCCGCGGAAACTGGTCCAGATAAGCGCGATAGCCTTCGACCGTATCGTCATCCGACGCTGCGTCCCAAGCGAGATTATCCCGCCGTTCCCGAACAAGGGCGATGACATCAGACTGATCCTCATCACCGCGCGGTCGAAGGATAACACGGGGGCGATCACGATCCCTTGCTTGATCGCGCGGAATTAACACCAATCGATCGGGGGCTTCGCCCACAAAGGCTGCGCCTTCCGCATCGGTCACGGCTTCGACCAGATCGCGACCGGGCTGGGCGACATCCTCTCCCAGAAAACCGGCCAGATAGTCCGGCCCGGCGCGAACAATCGTAACCCCGTCCGGAGCCTCGAGCGGACCAAGACCCGGTGACAAGCCGTCAATATAGTCGTCTTCGGATTGCCTCAGCCCAAGGGCGAGAACGGCGGGACCGTCGATCTGATCCAGAAAGGTAAGGACATTTTCGACAAGGACCGCATCCGTGCCCGTCTCCAACAGATGATCGGGTGTGTCCGTCGTGCGCGCCATGTACCAGGTGCGCGTTCCATCGGTCACGAACTGACCGACCATGGCGATCAGAACGGCATCCGCATCCTCGGCGACATCCGCCAGATCATCCAGACCGCCCTCGATCCGGGAGATCTCTGCATCCTCGACCACAACGACGGTAGCGCCTGCCTCTTCGAAATTACCAGCGGCATTTACCACCTTGGTGCCGCCGGAGACATTGTTCAGGTACCGATAACGCTCCGTTCCGATCAAAAGCACGGCCTGGTCGGCGGCAACACTGCCTGCAAGAAAGAGGCTCAAGAGGCCTGCCAGTCCGATCTGCTTCATATCGTTCTCCACGCGTTTTTTCAGGTCTCGTAGACCCGTTTGTCTTCGATAACGATGCCGTCCCGCGGCAAAGAGCCGGGCGGCACCACCTCGATCCGGCCCCTGAGCTTGAGGCTGTCTTGAACGGCTTGGGCAAGCTCGCCTTCATCCGATCTAGTGCTCTCGATCCGAACGATCATCACATCCGCATCACCCTCGCGATCGGCGATTACGCGGACGCGTTCGATCGCGTCATAGCCTTTCACGAGATCCGCGACCTGTTCGGGCCGCACGAACATACCCTTGATCTTGGTTGTCTGATCCGCCCGGCCCATCCAGCCCTTGATGCGTTTGTTGGTGCGCCCGCATGCGCTGGCTCCGGGCAGGATCGCGCTAAGATCGCCTGTTCCAAAGCGGATAAGGGGATAATCGGGGTTGAGCGTGGTCACGACAATCTCGCCGACCTCACCGTCCGCGACCGGATCACCCGTGCCGGGCGTCACGATCTCGAGGATCACGCCCTCATCGAGGATCATGCCCGCATCCGCCTCGGTCTCGTAGGCGATATGTCCCAGATCGGCGGTCGCGTAGCATTGCAGACAGGAGATATCGCGATCCGCGTAATAGGCGCGCAAGGCGGGAAAGAGTGCCCCCCCGGAAACGGCGGCCTTGGTGATCCGAAGGTCAAATCCGTCCTGATCCGCCTGCTCCAGAATGACTTTCAGATAATCAGGCGTTCCGGCATAAGCCGTCACACCCACATCCCGCGCCGCGCGCGCCTGAAGCGCCGTCTGGCCGATCCCGGCCGGCAGGATCCGTGCGCCGACCGCTCTGGCACCATTCTCGAACATGAGGCCCGCCGGGGTCAGGTGATAGGAAAAGCAGTTCTGCACGATATCATCGGGGCCGATCCCACAGGCATGCAGAAAGCGACCAAAGCGCCACCAGTCGTGGCCAACGCCGCCCGGCTCGTAGATCGGGCCCGGCGACTGAAAGACATGCGCCACATTCGTGGCCCCGATCCCTCCGAAGGGTGGCTCATCCGCCTGCCAAGCGGCAAGGTCGGACTTTCTAAGAACCGGCAGTTTGCGAAGATCGGACAGATCCTCGATCTCTGTCTCCGGCAAACAGCTTCTCTCAAAGGCGCGGACACGCTTGATCTGCTCTTGCAGAGCGGCGAGCTGCCGGGCCTCGCGTTCATCCTGGCTTTGCGTCTCGGCTGTATCGAAATAGCTCGTCATCATTCCCCCTTCGGGACAGGGGGATATGTGGAGCACCCTCTCCCGTTATCCAATATCAGGTTCGTTCAAGATCTCCGGCACGGCTCTGTCATCCGCTCAGCTGGCATCAACTCAGCCAGCGCTTTCGCCTGCGGTAGCTGCGGACGTCGCGAAAGGATTTGCGGCCCTCATCGCTCATACCGAGATAGAATTCCTTGACGTCCGGGTTCTCTCTTAGCTCTGCGGCTGGCCCATCCATTACGATCCGGCCGCTTTCAAGGATATAGCCGTAATGCGAGAACCGCAGCGCGACATTGGTATTTTGCTCGGCCAGAAGAAAGCTCACGCCCTGCTCTTCGTTCAGCGACTTCACGATACCGAAGATCTCCTCCACCAGCTGTGGCGCCAGACCCATAGACGGCTCGTCGAGCAGGATCATCTTCGGCTTTGACATCAGCGCCCGACCGATCGCGCACATCTGCTGCTCGCCGCCCGATGTATATCCCGCCTGGGATCCGCGCCGCTCTTTCAGCCGCGGGAAATAACCATAAACCATCTCGAGGTCCGCCTTGATCGCAGCAGAGCCATCCCGGCGCGTATAAGCGCCGGTCAATAGATTTTCCTCAATAGTCAGATGTTCGAAACAGTGCCGCCCCTCCATCACCTGAACGACGCCGCGCTCGACCAGATCGGACGGGGACAGATCCTGGATCCGGTCCCCTTTGTAGAGGATAGAGCCCTTGGTCACCTCGCCGCGCTCGGACTGGAGAAGGTTTGAAATCGCCTTGAGGGTCGTTGTCTTGCCGGCCCCGTTCCCGCCAAGAAGCGCCGTGATCCCGCCTTCACGAACAGAGAGCGAGACCCCTTTGAGCACGAGGATCACATGATTATAAATCACCTCGATATTGTTCACATCGAGAAGCGTCGCCGCCTCGGATCTGTCCGTGTCCAACATCAATGGATCTCCCTCAGTGGTGACGGATGGCCAGTATGCCAGCCATCCGCCGTCAGGTATCGGTGCTTCAGTCGCAGCCCGGCGTGATGCCGTTCTCTTCGGCAAAGG
Source organism: uncultured Paracoccaceae bacterium (assembly GCA_947503775.1). GTDB lineage: Bacteria > Pseudomonadota > Alphaproteobacteria > Rhodobacterales > Rhodobacteraceae > Aestuariibius. The sequence continues at coordinate 128,392 of CANNFE010000003.1, forward strand.
CCATCGAATCTTCCTCGATGAGCGGCGCGATCACCTCTTCATCGGGCGCGATGTAATCGGTCAGCACGACCCAGCTGCCTTCATCCGCATTCCACTGCTGGACAAGGCCCATACCAGAGCCGCCATGATCCGCGCAGGAGACACTGAACTCCGGCCCGATCCCCGGCATACCCAGTTCGGTCATCCGCGCTTCTGTGATCTCAAGCGCCTCCATACCGTCGCGCATCATGGCAGGCGTGATCTCGGGTTCCCCGTGCATGTCCTGAGCTGTCGCGATCGCCTCTGCCGCAAGCATCGCCGCATACATGCCGCGGGTATAAAGGACCGATCCCAGGTTAGAGCCGTCACCGGCATTCTTGCCCGCATCGATAACCATACTCTGGATTTCGTCAAAGACCGGCATGTCCTCGACCGCGTTCATGTTCAGCGACTTATACCCGTTCGCAGCGGCCCCGGCCGGGGTGACGTCATGCTCGGCGCCCGCCCACCAGTTGCCGATGAAATTCTCCATCGGAAAACGGATGTTTGCAGCTTCCTGAATAGCAACCTGGTTCATCACGCCCCAGCCCCACATCAGCACGTAGTCGGGCCGCTCCCTGCGGATCTGAAGCCACTGCGACTTCTGCTCCTGACCGGGGTGGTCGACCGCAATCGTGTTCAGCGTGAAGCCGTGCTTGGAGGACAGGTTCTCCAGCGTCCGGATTGGCTCCTTGCCATAGGCAGAGTTGTGATAGACAAGCGCGATGGTCTTACCCTCCAGAGAGCCGCCATTCTCATCCAGCAGATGGTTTACAGCGACCGAGGCGGCATCCCAGTAGTTGGCCGGGTAATTGAAGACGTTCCGGAACACCTCTCCATTCGCGGCAGAGGTCCGGCCATATCCCATCGTATGAAGCGGAATACCGTCAGCGGCCGCTTTGGGGATCAGCTGATAGGTGATCCCTGTGGAAAGCGGCTGATAGACCAGGGCACCTTCCCCTTTGGTCGCCTCGTAACACTCGACGCCTTTTTCGGTGTTGTACCCGGTCTCGCATTCGATGACCCGCACGGGAACGCCGCCGATACCGCCATCCCGCTCGTTCAGCAGAGTGAAGTAATCCTGATACCCGTCCGAGAACGGAATGCCGCCAGCCGCATAGGGACCGGTCCGGTAGCTCAGATCCGGGATCACAAGATCCGCCGCGACAGGCCCTGCCAGAACAGCCCCTGCCAGAACGGCCGTTGTCAGTCTTTTCATATCCGTATCCTCCCACTGGATGTCATGTTCATTCGTTTCGTTTGCGTCTGCGCGCGGTATTGTCTCGAACCGCTCCTCAATAGGGGAACGGCCATAATCTCAGCTTCTCTTTGGCCAGCCGCCACAACTGGGCCAACCCATGCGGCTCGGCGATCAGAAAGATCATGATCAGCGCCCCAACGATCACCAACTGAAAATGCGCGACCGTATCGGTCGGAAAGCCAAGCCAGTCGACCCCGACGACTTTCAGCGCAACCGGCAAGAGCACCATAAATGCCGCCCCGGCGAAGGATCCAAAGATCGACCCAAGTCCTCCGATGATGATCATGAAGAGCACAAGGAAACTCTTTTGGATCCCAAAGGCCTCGCCGACCTCGACCGCCCCCAGATAAACCGCAAAGAAAAGAGCGCCCGAGATCCCGACAAAAAACGATGACACCGCAAAGGCGCTCAGCTTGGCCCGAAGCGGGTTCACCCCGATGATCTCGGCGGCGATATCCATGTCGCGGATCGCCATCCATTTGCGTCCCGTCGAGCCGCGCGTGAGATTACGTGCGATGATCGCAGAGATGGTGCAGAAGACGAGGCAGATCATATATTGCGCCCAGGGCGCCACTTGCGCGCCGGTCACAGCAATGCCCAACACACTGCGCTCAGGGGCGCTGATCTGACCGGACGCCGAGTAATTGTAGAACCACGACACCTTGTTGAAGAGCCAGACAAGAAAGAACTGAGCCGCCAAGGTCGCAACGGCCAGATAAAAGCCCTTGATCCGTAGGCTCGGCAACCCGAAGAGCGCCCCGACCGCAGCGGTGATGCCGCCTGCAAGGACCACATGGATCACGATCGACACATCCGGGAAAGCCGTCATCAGCTTATAGCACGCATAAGCGCCCACAGCCATGAATCCGCCGGTGCCTAGCGAGACCTGTCCGCAATAGCCGACAAGGATATTCAGCCCGATCGCGGCGATTGCATAAATGAGAAACGGGACAAAGACGGCATTCGCCCAATAGTCATCGATCACGAATGGGATGACCAGGAAGGCGACCGCCAAAACAGCCCAATACCGATAGCGATCAAAGGCGATTGGAAAGGTCTGGCTGTCATCGACATAGGATGTCTTGAAGTCGCCGGCCTCGCGATAAAGCATCAGATCGGCCTCCCTATTCTATTTGGATCAGCCGGCGCATACCGGACGATCATGATCGGGGATCGCGCTCTCATGACCGTCCTCCCACCCGTGCCGCCGCTAGAAAACAGACCATCGCAAAGGCAACGAAGCCCGTGACCGACTGCCAGATGATCTCCCGTCCGGCCGGGGCAACCTCGCGCCAAACAAACGCGCTGCCGCCCAGAAGCAGGACGATCAGGACCGCGACTGTCAGAAGGCCGGCAAGGCTCAAAACCCGAGACAGCATCGCCCCTCCTCATCTTGCCGAAAATACCTCCGCCGGAGGCATCTAAAGGCTCCGGGTGGGCGGGTGTCGTGCGCCGCAGGCGCACGCAGTCGCTCTGCCGGAGCACGGCTAGACCCTCTCAATGATCCGCTCCCCAAAAAGACCCTGAGGCCGAAAGACGAGAAAAATCAGCGCCAGCACGTAGGCGAACCAGTTCTCCGTCGCACCGCCCAGATAAGGCGCCCCGATCAGAAACTCGAACAGCTTCTCGCCGACACCGATGATCAGCCCGCCGACGATCGCTCCCGGGATCGAGGTGAACCCGCCCAGCATCAGAACCGGCAGCGCCTTGAGCGCGATCAGCGACAGCGAAAACTGCACGCCCGATTTTGCGCCCCACATGATCCCGGCCACCAACGCGACGAAGCCCGCGATCGACCAGACGAGGATCCAGATGAAATTCAGCGAAATACCGACACTCAAGGCCGCCTGATGATCGTCCGCCACGGCGCGCAAGGCCCGTCCCTGCTTGGTGAACTGAGAGAACGCGACCAGCGCAGCCACCAGAACAATCGCCACGATCGTCGCCACGATATCAAGCTTGTCGATAAAGAACCCAAAGAAGTTCTCGGACCCCAGCCCTGCGGTCATATCCTCGATCCAGAACGAGCCGCCCTGCGGAATTCCGACATCTAGCGTCTTGATGTCCGAGCCCCACATCAGATCGCCGACGCCTTCGAGGAAATAGGCCAGACCGATCGTCGCCATGAACAGAATGATCGGCTCCTGCCCCACCAGATGGCGGAAGATGAACCGCTGAACCGCGATCGCAAAAAGTACCATCACCCCGACCGTGAGCAGAATCGCCAGCAGCGCCGGCACCTCCCAGCCGAAATGGTGCAGGTCCGTGCCAAAGATCGCGTTGATCAGATGGCTGAACGGGATCTGGCCTTCCATGATCCCCACAAGCGTCAGCGCCGCAAAAAGCGCCATGACACCTTGCGCATAGTTAAAGATGCCGGACGCCTTGTAGATCAGCACGAAACCCAGGGCGACGAGCGCATAAAGAACGCCCGCCATCAGCCCGTTCAGCAGGACCTCGATCCCGTAATAGAACTGATCAGACATCGCCGTCTCCCGCACCCTGCTCAGTCATGATCCACTCCCAGATAGGCATCGATCACATCGGGATTGTTGCGAACCTCGTCGGGCGTGCCATCCCCGATCTTGCGGCCGTAATCCATCACCACCACACGGTCGCTCAAATCCATGACGACGCCCATATCGTGCTCGATCAGGGCGATTGTCGTCCCGAACTCATCGTTCACATCGAGGATAAAGCGGCTCATATCCTCCTTTTCCTCGACATTCATGCCCGCCATCGGCTCGTCGAGAAGCAGAAGATCCGGCTCGGCAGCCAAGGCCCGCGCCAATTCCACGCGTTTCTTCAGCCCGTAAGGCAGCCGCCCGACCGGGGTTTTCCGGATCGCCTGGATCTCCAGGAAATCGATGATCTTCTCGACCGCCTCCCGGTTCTCGACCTCTTCCCTCTCGGCAGGTCCCTTCCAGATCATCTGCGACCACAGGCCGGTCTTCATCTGCCGCAGCCGCCCGGTCATCACGTTGTCCAGAACGCTCATCCCGTTGAAAAGAGCAATGTTCTGAAACGTCCGGGCCACACCCTGCTGGGCGACCTGATAGGGTTTCATCGCAGGACGCTTCTCGCCGCGAAACCAGACCTCGCCTTCCTGGGGATGATAGAAGCCGGAGATGACATTCAGCATCGAAGACTTGCCGGCGCCGTTCGGACCGATGATCGCGCGGATCTCGCCTTCACGGATGTCAAAGGAGATATCCTTGATCGCCACGACCCCTCCGAACCGCAGCGTGATATTGCGCATCTCCATCATCCGGTCGCCGATGGTCCGCCCATCGGCGGTCACGTAAGGTTCGACGCTGTCCTTCATGAAAGCCTCCGATATGGGACGGCGGGCGGGGCGATCCGCGCAGCGGGAGCGCCGTATCGACGGCTCATTCAGCAGCCTCCAGAACCTTCGCCTGAGCAGAGACAACCTTGGCATCGCGGATATCGAGCGTGGCCTTGATCCTGCCCTTGCGGCCATCCTCGTAGGTCACTTCGGTCTCGGTGTAGATCTCGGACTTTCCGCTATAGAGCGCCTCGATCAAGTCGTCGAATTTCTCGGCGATGATCTTGCGGCGCACCTTGCGCGTCCGCGTCAGCTCCCCGTCATCGGCATCAAGCTCTTTGTGCAGCACAAGGAAGCGATGGATCTGGCAGCCCGACAGCATCTCATCCTCGGCAACAGATCGGTTCACCTCTTCGACATGATCCTGAATGATCTCAAGGACCCGCGGATGCTGGGACAGCTCCTGATAGCTGGAATAGGCGATGTTGTTACGCTCAGCCCAATTCCCGACCGCCGTCAAATCGATGTTCAGAAACGCGCAGCACATCTCGCGCCCGGCGCCGAACACCACAGCCTCGAGGATATTAGGAAAGAACTTCAGCTTGTTCTCGACATATTTTGGAGCAAAGAGCGCGCCGCTCGCCATCTTGCCCACATCCTTGGCGCGGTCGATGATCCTCAGATGGCCTGAACTGTCCTCGATGAACCCCGCATCTCCCGTCGCGACCCACCCTTCGGGATCCTTGGTATCGGCAGTGCTGTCTGCATTCTTGAAATACTCGACGAATGTCCCGGGGGATCGATAGAAGACTTCTCCGTTCTCCGCGATCTTCAGCTCCACCCCCGGCGACGGCACGCCGACCGTATCCGAACGGACTTCGCCGTCGGGCTGCTGCGTGATGAAAACCGACGCTTCGGTCTGTCCGTAAAGCTGTTTGAGGTTAATCCCGAGCGAGCGATAGAAATCGAAAATCTCCGGCCCGATGGCCTCCCCGGCCGTATAACCGACCCGGACCCGGCTCAGACCAAGCGTGTTCTTGAGCGGGCCGTAAACCAGCAGATTTCCCAACTGATAGCGCAGGCGGTCCAGGGTGCTGACCTCCTTGCCATCGAGGATCGCAGGTCCAACCCGGCGCGCGACTTTCATATACCGATCAAAGAGTTTTTTCTTCACCCGCCCCGCATCCTCCATCCGGATCATGACGGTCGTCAGCTGAGTCTCGAAGACCCGCGGCGGGGCGAAGTAATAGGTCGGACCGATCTCGCGCAGATCGGTCATCATCGTATGCTCGCTCTCGGGGCAATTGACGCAGAACCCCGTCCAGTACGCCTGCCCCATCGAAAAGATGTAGTCGCCCACCCAGGCGATCGGCAAATAGGCGAGGGTCTCGTCCTCTGCCCTCAACCCATCGAACTCGGACGAGGCTTTGGACGTCTCGATGATGTTGCGGTTCGACAGGACCACGCCTTTGGGACGCCCCGTCGTTCCGGAGGTGTAAAGCATAACGCAGGTATCATCGTATCCCAGCCCGTCCCGGCGCCGTGCCAGCTCGGCTTTGGCGTCGGTATCCGCCTTGCGCCCTTCGGCCTGAAGATGCTCGAACGACACCAGATGTCCCTGATCGTATTTCCGCATCCCCCGCGGATCGATGAACACGATCCGATCCAATCCCGACAACCCGCTCTGGATCTCGAAGACCTTATCGACCTGCTCCTGATCGCCGCAGATGACATAGCGAGCACCGCAATGGTCAAGCGCATAGGCGACCTCTTCGGCAGCCGCGTCCTGATACAGCGGAACGGGAACGGCTCCGGTCATCTGGATGGCCACCATCGACCAGTAAAGATGGGGGCGATTGCGTCCCAGAAGTGCGACGTAGTCTCCCGGACCGACGCCGTCAGCCATCAGGCCAAGCGCCAGCGCCTCGATCTCTTCGGCAGCCTCGGACCACGTCCAGGACTGCCAGATCCCGAATTCCTTTTCGCGATAAGCCGGCTTGTCGCCGTGACGCGCAACGTTGCGCTCCAGCAAAGCCGGCATCGAAGCGGCGCCGCGCGCCGCGTTGTCAGTCCCATCGGGCACTCTGTCCTCCCCGTCGATCTCCAGTCGACGCTAACCCGCCAGAGGCAGGGTTAATTCATACTGGGGGACAAGTTCATTCCGCGTCAAACGCTTTTTCTGAACAAGCGTTCAATTCATCTATGCCGAGTATGCAGCCATAGGTGAAACAGCTTCAACGCGAACGGCGGAAAACTTGAACTCCGGGATCTTTCCGAAGGGATCAAGCGCGGGATTGGTCAACAGATTCGCCGATGCCTCCACATATGCGAAAGGCAAGAAGACGTTGTCCTCTGCCACCGCGCGGTCCGCGCGAGCCATAACCTCGACCGAGCCGCGCCGCGTCGTCAGACGGATCAACCCCCCGGGTTCGACGCCAAGCTTGCGCAAAGTGCGCGGATGAAGCGAGCAGTTCGCCTCCGGCTCGAGCGCGTCGAGCGTCGTGGCCCGCCGCGTCATCGCGCCGGTGTGCCAGTGCTCAAGCTGACGCCCGGTGATCAGAACGAACGGATAGTCCGGATCTGGAACCTCATCGGGCGGCACGACCGAGGCAGGCGTGAACCGCGCCCGTCCCCCGTCGCGAGGGAATGCATCGGCAAAGACGATGGACGCTCCCGGATCATCGGGTCCTGAGGACGGATAGGTGACGGCCTCGGTCTCCAGCCGCTCCCATGTGATATTGTCAAGGCTCGCCATGCTTTGCTTCATCTCGGCAAAGACCTCGCGCGGATGGGTATAGGTCCAGCCCAGCCCAAGCCTTTGCGCCAGCTGGGTCGTGATCCACCAGTCCTCGCGGGCCTGGCCCGGAGCGGGCACTGCAGGGCGGCCCATCTGCACCTGCCGGTTGGTGTTGGTCACGGTTCCCGTCTTCTCGACCCAGGCGCTCGCGGGGAGGATGACGTCAGCATAGTTGGCGGTTTCGGTCAGGAAGATATCCTGCACCACCAGATGATCGAGCTTGGCCAAGGCCGCCCGGGCGTGATCGACGTCCGGATCACTCATCGCGGGATTTTCACCCAAGATATACATCGCCTGAATGTCGCCGGCATGAATCGCATCCATGATCTCCACGACCGTCAGACCCTTCTGAGATGCAACCTCACCCTCGCCCCAGATCTCGTGGAAGGCCGAGCGCACGCCGTCATCTGTGACGCTTTGATAATCGGGCAGGAACATCGGGATCAGCCCCGCATCCGAGGCGCCCTGCACGTTGTTCTGCCCCCGCAACGGGTGCAGTCCCGTGCCGGGGCGCCCGACCTGACCGCACATCAGCGCAAGCGAGATGAGACAGCGGGAATTGTCGGTTCCGTGGATATGCTGGCTGATCCCCATGCCCCAGAAGATCATCCCGGATTTGGCACCGGCCCAGACACGCGCAACGTCTCTCAGAGTGTCCGCCGGAATGCCGCAGACAGCTTCCATCTTTTCTGGCGGGAAGGCGGACAAATGCGCTTTCATCGCCTCCCAGTTCTCGGTCATCGCCGCGATATACTGGCGGTCGTAAAGCTCTTCCTCGACGATCACATGCATGATCGCGTTTAGCATCGAGACATCGGCGCCCGGCTTGAACTGCAGCATATGCGAGGCGTGGCGCTTTAGGCCCTGACCACGCGGATCCATGACGATCAGCTGGCCGCCGCGTTTGGCAAACTGCTTGAAATAGGTTGCCGCGACAGGATGGTTCTCGGTCGGATTGGCGCCGATCACGATGGCCACATCCGCATTCTCGATCTCGTTGAATGTCGCTGTAACCGCGCCGGAGCCCACGTTTTCAAGCAAGGCGGCCACCGAGGACGCATGACAAAGCCGCGTGCAGTGATCGACGTTGTTATGGCCAAAGCCCTGTCGGATCAGCTTTTGAAAGAGATACGCCTCCTCGTTCGAGCATTTGGCAGAGCCGAAGCCAGCAACCTGCTGGCCGCGGCCCTTCAGACCGTTGGCGGCCAGATCGAGGGCTTCTTCCCATGTCGCTTCGCGAAAATGGGTCGACCAGTTTCCGGGATCGACGTTCAGCCCCTTTTCCGCGCCATCCTTGCGCACCAAGGGAACGGTCAGACGGTGGTCATGGTGCACATAATCGAAACCGAACCGGCCCTTCACGCAAAGGCGATTCTCGTTGGCCGGGCCCTCTGCCCCCTCGACCCACGCGATCTTGTCGTCCTTGACCTTAAAGGTCAGCTGACATCCGACACCGCAATAGGGGCAGACGGATTTCACCTCCCGGTCGACATCCGATCGATCCGGCATTGCCCCGCGCGGCATGAGAGCGCCGGTCGGGCAGGCCTCGACGCATTCACCGCAGGCCACGCAGGTGCTGTCGCCCATCGGATCGTCCTGATCGAAAACCGGAAAAGCCGCATGACCGCGCCCGGCCATGCCAATGACGTCGTTGACCTGCACTTCACGGCAGGCCCGCACACAAAGGCCGCACTGAATACAGGCATCCAGATTGACCGCCATGGCCACATGGCTGTCATCTAGAAGGGGGACCTGCTGCGGTTCCATCGCCGGAAAGCGGCTTTCGGTGACGCCCTGCGCCATGGCGGTTTCGTGAAATCTGGAGGATTTGTCGTAGGCGTCCTGCGGTTGGTCGGCGAGCAGCATCTCGACCACCATCTTGCGGGCGGCGACCTCCCTGGGCTGATCGGTCGTGACGACCATCCCCTCGGCGGGTGCGCGGATACAGGAGGCTGCAAGGTTTCGCTCTCCGTCGATGGAAACCATGCAAGCCCGGCAGTTCCCGTCCGAGCGATAGCCCGGCGCATCCCGGTGGCACAGATGCGGGATGGACGTCCCGTTTCGCTTGGCCACGTCCCAGATCGTCTCTGAGGGTCCGGCTTCGACCTCTTGACCGTTGAGTGTGAAACGGATCGTTTCGGACATGGGGTTCTCTCCTGCAGCAGATCTGAGACAATCAGAAATGCCCGACAATCGAAAGTCCGGGCGCGACACAGCGACAGCATTTCGCGCCAGCCGGTTCGTTTCCGGGCGATGTATCGTTTTTGCTGCGCATCGCGGCGCGTGCGCCTCAAGACCTATTACGGGGAAGGACAAGACGATGGCTCATTTCTGGCTTCGCGCAGAGGATCGGCCCGAGGAGGCCCGCACGCCGTTGACACCTGAAGGTGCGGCAAGGCTGCTGGCCGCGGACTATCGCGTGACGGTGGAAAAGAGCCACCGCCGCATCCTTTCCGACAACGCCTATGCCGAGGTCGGATGCACGATGGTCGAGGCCAGGGACTGGCACGACGCGCCGGAAGATGCGGTGATCCTGGGACTGAAAGAGCTGAACCCCAAGGGCCCGCCTCTGCGCCATGACCACGTCATGTTCGGACATGCCTATAAGGGGCAGCCCGATGGGCCTGCTCTGCTCAAGCGGTTCAAGGAAGGGGGCGGAACCCTTCTGGATCTGGAATATCTGACAGACGCCAAACGCCGCCGTCTGGCCGCTTTCGGCTACTGGGCCGGCTATGTAGGAGCGGCCGTGAGCCTTTTGGCGTGGCTTGCGCAGCAGAAGGGCCGCCCGATGGATCCAGTAACACCCTGGGACGGCGCCAAGCCACTTTTGGCCGATGTGCAGGCCCGGATGACCGAGGCACGCGGAACGCGGCCCACGGCGATCGTGATCGGATCGAAAGGGCGGGTCGGAGTCGGCGCCACGGATCTGTGCACGGCGCTTGGTGTGCCGGTTACGGGATGGGATATCGAAGAGACAGAAGGCGGCGGACCGTTTCCCGAGATTCTCAAGCACGAGATCTTTCTCAATTGCGTTCTGGCCGGGCCGAAAACGCCGATCTTTACCCCAAAGGAGATCCTGAAAGCGGATCGTACGCTGACGGTCATCGGTGATATCGCCTGTGATCCAGGCAGCGAATACAATCCGGTTCCTCTTTATGACGAGGCGACGAGTTGGGAAAAGCCCGTCATCCGGGTGCATGACAAGCCGCCGCTCGATATCATGGCGATCGACAACCTTCCGTCGCTTCTGCCGCAGGACGCATCGGAGGATTTTGCCGATCAGCTTTTTCCGCTTTTGCTGGCCTTTCACACGGATGAGGCCTGGGACCGGGCGGAAGCGCTGTTTTACGAGCATATCGGCGCATAGGCAGCCTTAGTCGCGCGGCGGGAACATCCGGTAATACAGTGCATCCGGTAGGAACTGACCAACCCGGAAGAGAAGCGAAAAGAGGAGCGGGAAGCTTTTCTTGAAGTCGTCCGTATTCATGAATTCAAAGACTTCGCGCGCCGCCTCTTCAGGCTCCATGATGAAGGGCATCGAGAAATCGTTCTGATCGGTCAGGCGGGTCTTGATGAAGCCGGGATTGACGACCTGTACGTGAATGTCGGTCTTGCGCAGATCGGCATACATCGATTCGGCGAGCACCATCAGACCGGCCTTGGACGCCGAATATCCGATTGCCCCCGGCAACCCCCTGAACCCCGAAAGAGAGCCGACCAGGACGATATGACCCGTCCCGCGGTTCATCATCGGATGGATCACCGCCCCGACCGATCGGGACGCGCCGAGATAGTTCACCTGCGCCATCAGGTCGGCCTTTTCGTTGTTCCATTCGCCCGCCTTCATGGGCGTATAGACACCGGCCAGATAGACCATGCCGTCGATATCACCGATGCGGCCCGCAACCTCTTCGACCTGTGCGCGGTCGGTGACGTCGACAACCTCGTAGGAGGCCTTGCCAGGAAGCTCTTCGACCAGGCTTTTCAGTCGATCTTCGGATCGGGCAGAGACGATCACTTCAGCGCCGACGCGGCTTAAGGAAAAGGCCAATTCTCGTCCCAGACCCTCGCTTGCACCGATCAACCAGTACCGTTTTCCCTGCCAATCCTTCACCGTCTCATCCTCTCGCATCGCCGGCGGAAATAGGCCCGCCTCCAGAGCCCTTGATTTGGCGCGAGAGCTCCGACTGTCCAGCGCGGAACCGGTCTATTTTTGGGAGGCAGGCTGGCCGGTTTCAGAGCCCGGCTCCTCGAGCGTCAGCGCCCAGAGAAGGAGGATCGCGACGCATTTCAGCAGGATCGGAACCAGCGCATAAAGGACGGTCAGCATGACCCGCGCGCTTTGCGGATTGTCGGTGCCGCTTTGAAAGCCGGACATCTCGAGAAGCGGCAGAAGCGTTGCAGCCGCAAAGGCCAGCGTGAATTTCGAGACCAGCGACCAAAGCCCGAACCCCTGCCCGCCATTGGGAGAGATCGTCGCCATCCGCTTGGCGAACATCGCGGGCAAAAGCGTCAGGTCCGCCCCGATCGTGGCCCCTGACAGCACGCAGATGACAGCGAAGAAGACCACGTCGCCCGAGCCCAGAAAGAGCGTTGCGGTAAAGGAAATAACGGCGATGACCATCGCGCTGAGAAGGACACGCTTTTCGCCCTTCGCGCGGGCCAGCAGGCTCCAGCCGGGCGACGACAGGGCCGCCGCAAAGAAAAAGAGCACCAGCAGGATCCCCTCCCAACCGGGCGCCTCGAGGCGGCTTTCGACGTAAAAGAGGAACACGGTCGAGGCGACGGCGAGCGGGGTTGCGTTGACCAAGGCGAGGATGAGCAGGCGGCGCGCGATGCGGTCCTCGAGGATACGTCCGATCGGACTGGCCTCGGTCTTTACGCGGCCTTTCCATTCGGGCCACATGGCGATGGCGGCGATGGCGACCACCGTCGCAAAACCGACCGCGAAGACCGCATAGGGCTGCGCCACCATCCCGGTGAGAAGCGTCGGTACCACGGCGGCCAGACAGACGCCCATCAAAGCTCCGGATTCGCGCCAGGCCGCCAGTCTGACATGGCCTCCATCCCGCGATCCGGCCTTGGCGACGCCGCGCGCGTAGAAGCTGATGTTCAGAAAGCTGAACGCGGTGAAGAGCCCGGTGATCGTCAGCCCGAACCACCAGACGGGCGCGATGGGCGGAACAATCGCGAAAAGTCCGATCATGGAGGCACCAAGAACGATCGCGCCGAAGGTCAATGCAACCGCCTTGCCCTTGGACAGGCGTTCGCTGATCCATCCCAGCAGGGGGTCCTGAACGACATCCAGAAGCCTCAGCGCAAAGAGAACCGCACCGAGAAGGGTTAGGCTGACACCGTAGTTGTCCGCGTAATACTTTGGCGCGTATATATAAATCGGCAGGCCCGCCCCCGACAGGATCGCGGCAAAGAGCGAATAGGCCGGAAGCCGTTCGCCAAGCGCGGCGCGAAGAGCTGTCATCGCGACACCTCGGTCTTTGGCGGCTCTGGCCGGGTCCGGTAACGCGCGCCCTTCCACCGCAGTTTGAGCGCTTGCCAGTGGATCAGCGTCAGGACCCGGCGCGACCCGAAAGGACGGCGCAGGCAGGCAGCGAGGATCGAACGGTTGGTGAGGGGTTTGCGCAGGCCTTTGAGCGTTGCGACCACGCCGCCGCCGGGCCTGCTGTGATCGATGAGGATATCGACCGCGTCCTCGGTGATATCGTAGCGAAAGCGATAGCCGCCCTCGATCTCCTGAAAGGGCGAGACGTGAAAGACCTTGCGGGCCGTTAGGATATCGCGCGGGCCGATCGGCCGCCGATCGTTGTGGTGGCAGAGATAGGAATGCCGGTCGCCGAACGTGTTGCTGACCTCAGCGATGACAACGTTCAAAGCACCTTGGGCATCCCGGCACAGCCAGAAGCTGACCGGGTTGAAGACGTGACCCAAGATCCGCGGCTGCGCCAGCAGCTCGATCCGTGCCGGAGCGGGCAGATGGTTGCGGTCCAGAACCTCGCGCACCCACGCGGCGCCCGTCCCCTCCTTGGGAGCGCCGCCATGATCGCGATCCCGAAGCGTGGCCACATTCGCCCGGTTTCTTGAAAAGAGCGTTGGCCCTGCGCACGGTGCCTCGGCGTCGAGCAACACATAGTCGATCGAATAGCGAAACGCGTTGCGCACGGCGCCTCGGCGGCCGTGAAATGTCGTGCCCGCGATGTGCTCGACGTTCACTCCGCGGCCAGCGCCTGACTGCTGCGGGCGCGCATGGCCTGAACCACGTCTATCGCGCTCGACAGACCGTCCTCGTGAAAGCCGTTCTTCATCCATGCGCCGCAGAACCACGTCCGTTTCTCGCCGTTTCTCGACGCGATCTTCTCCTGCGCGGAGAGTGCGGGCAAGTCATAGACCGGGTGGCGCAACGTCGTGACATCATGGATCAGATCTTCGCGGATCGGCTGCTGGCTGTTCAAGGTCACGAAGATGTCCTGCTCGGCGGGAAGTGGCTGAAGCGAATTCATCCAGTAGGTCAGATCGATCGCCTCGGGATCACGTGCGGTTTCCACATAGGTCCAGGAAGACCAGACCTTGCGCATCGACGGCATGATGGAGGTGTCCGTATGCAGGACGACCTCGTTGGGTTGATAGCCAAAATCGCCAAGACAGGCCGTTTCGTGATCGGTTGGATCGTCCAGCAGGCGCAGCGTGTCATCGGAATGCGTTGCAAAGACGATATCGTCGAAGGGTTCAGGCTCTGCGCCCTTGGTGCGCACGATCCCTCCCGAAGGAGTCCGCGTCACGCCTTTGACCGGCACTGAAAGGCGGATCTGGACATCCCGGCGCGTCAGTTCGGCCTGAAGGCGGTCGACATATTGGATCGATCCGCCTTGAACCGTGTACCACTGGTGCTGGCCCGATGTGGACAGCAATGCGTGGTTTTGCATGAAGCGCAGCAGCGCATGAGCGGGAAAGTCGAGGATCCGGTCCAGCGGTGTGGACCAAATGGCTCCGGTCAGCGGCAGAAGGTATTTGTCGCGAAAGAACGGGCCGGTTCCCAGCTTGTCGAGCAGTCCCTCGACGGTCAGACCCGCCTCGTCCGATGCGCCTAGAGCGCTTTTGTTGAATTTCAGGATATCGCGGATCATGCGAATATAGGCAGGACTGAGCGCATTGCGGCGCTGGGCGAAGACCGCGTTCAACGTCTTGAGCCCGAACTGCAGGCGTCCGCGATCGAATGACGCACCAAAGCTCATATCGCTGTCGACGACAGGAACGTTCAGATCCTCGAAAAGCGAGACGAGATGCGGATAGTTCGGGCGGTTAAAAACGATGAACCCAGTATCGACCGCCGTCTCTCCGACCCATTTGGTTCGGGCATGTCCGCCGAGGCGCGAGCGCCCTTCAAAGAGCGTAACGTCATGATCCTGCGACAGGAAATAGGCAGCACCCAGTCCTGAAATGCCGCCGCCGATGACCGCCACTCGCCGACGTTCAAACCCGTCCTTCATTCACTTCGCTCCCGATCGCGTGCCACACGGGACATAGCAGCAACAGTGCTTTGGGAAAGGTTGCAATTTTTTGATCCAGGCGCCGACCTTCGGCGTAGCTCTCACATGTTGACGGCACCAGAACCTATCGCGAAAACAGAGGCAGCTGCGGCGGTCTCTTTTTCCATGCCCCCGTCCAAGCGAGCAAAACGCACGATCGGGTCTTCCTGGATGACGTTCGACGACACCAACCGCCCCTCTTGGGCCGGGCATATGAAGCGGATTCGAGAGACGCGCGACGAAGCCGCCTTTGCCGAGATTTTCGCGTATTTCGCTCCGCGTGTGAAAGCTTTCCTGATGAAGTCGGGCGCGGATTCGGGGCTGGCGGAAGATGTGGCGCAGGACGTGCTGGTCACGCTTTGGACCAAGGCGCATATGTTCGATGCGAGCCGGGCCAGCGTTGCGACATGGATCTTTACCATCGCGCGAAATCGCCGGATCGACATGCTGCGCAAGGATCGACGGCCCGAGCCGGAAGATCTGACCTGGGGGCCCGAACCCGAGCCGGACCAGGCCGATGTCATGGCGCTTCAACAGGACGCCGAGGCGCTGGGCACCGCGATCGCCGAGCTGCCTGCCAAGCAGCGCGAGCTTGTCGAAAGAGCCTATTACGGCGATCTGAGCCATGCCGAAATTGCCGCAGAGACGGGTCTTCCTCTCGGTACTATAAAATCCAGAATCCGTCTGGCGCTCGATCGCCTAAGATATGTGATGAAGTGACAAAAAGATGAGCGATATCAATCACCACCTGACCGACGCCCTGCTTATGGGCTATTCCGCCGGGACCCTTCCCGAAGCCTTCAGCCTTGTCGTGGCGAGCCATATTTCGCTGTGCGATGAATGCCGCGCGCGGCTGGAAAGCTTTGACGCTGTGGGCGGGGCCGTGCTGGAGCAAACCGCGGCAGCACCGATGCGGGATGGGGCGCTGAGCGAGTGTCTTGGCCGGATCGCAAATGCCGATTGGGCGCCGACGCGGACGGTGGCAAAGGCCGTGGGATCGGACCTGCCCGAGCCGCTGACCTCCTATGTGGGCGGGGATCTGGATGTGGTGCGCTGGCGCAAGATCGGCGGCGGCGTGTCGCAGGCGGTTTTGAAGACTTCGAAAGGGGCGACTGCGAGGCTTTTGCATATTCCAGCGGGGCAGCAGCTTCCCGATCACGGGCATCAGGGAACCGAGCTGACGCTGGTTCTGAAAGGCGCGTTTCGCGACGAGCAGGACCGGTTTGCCGCGGGCGATATCGAGGTGGCAGATCAGACCCTGACACACAAACCCGTGGCCGAGGAGGGCGAGGATTGCATCTGTCTTGCGGCCACGGATGCGCCGCTTCGGTTCAGCACGATGCTGCCGCGTCTGGCGCAGCCTTTTTTTCGGATCTGACCGTCTCTAGGCAGGCGATTCAGGATCGAGCGCACCGTCCCAGGCTATTGGGATCGCTTGGTTATTTCCCGCAACGACAAAGCCATGCCCGCCGGGCGTGAGATAGTATGTCCGGCCCGGGGCCACGCCGGTGATCACCGTGTATTCCCCATTCTGACCAACCCCAACAGGGCGGCCATGAGCGTCGCCGAGGCAGACCTGACCGGCGCGGCACGGGGTCAGGATGACCTCGCGCATCCAGTGGGGGCCGGCTTCGACGATATATACGGTGCCATCGGCGAAGGGTTTGCCCTGCTTGTCCCAGATGAAATTCTGAATGTCGCTGCGGGTTTGCAGACCGGCCTGATCGACCCTCGCGCAGGCGGTCAGGGCGAGGCAGGCGAGGGATAAAAGCAGCATCTGGCGCATCGGGATCTCTCCGGTCAGGATCTTTGGCGGACGCTAGCGGGCGCGCCGCGCGGTGACAACACCTGCTTGAACCGAACGGTTCAAAATGAGGCTCTTGCGATGCTCTTTGCGGCAGACCGACTCACAGGTTAACGGCTCGGGTTTTCGAAAATCGGGCCTGCGGCATCCGGGCGGCATTTGGTCGGCATCCGGGAGGAGGCATTTTCGCGCCACCCGCGATTAACGGGTCGTGCGCAGCTCTGCCGCGCGCAACGGCAGAAACAATGACCGCTTTCGGGTCAGGATTGGTCAGGATGTCTTTTCGGCCAGCGGGAGGGGGTTTTGCTCGGGCGAGAGCTCTTCGAAATCGAAGCTGTCGAGCCGCTCGGCGCGCTTGCCCGCGCGGCTGGCGGCGGTGGTGATTCCCGAGACGTCGTCGCCTGCCTGCCGCAGGTGGGTTTCGAGTTTTCCCGCCTTCTCGCCGATGATCTCGACATCCCTGTGAAGCTGCTTGAGCGCCTTGCGGATCGCGCCGGCCTGTTCGCGCATTCGGGCATCCTTGAGGATGGCGCGCATCGTGTTGAGCGTCGCCATGCAGGTGGTCGGCGAGACGATCCAGACGCGGGCGGAAAAACCGTCGCGGACCACCTCGGGAAGGCGGGAATGCAGCTCGGCATAGACCGCTTCGGAGGGAAGGAACATGAGCGCGCCGTCGGCCGTCTCGCCTTCGATGAGGTATTTGTCCGAGATCGCCTTGATATGGGTGCGGACCGAGGCGGCGAAAACCTTGAGCGCCTTGAGCTGAGCCCCTTTGCCTTCGGTGGCGACGAGGCGTTCGTAATCCTCGAGCGGGAATTTGGCGTCGATGACGATCGGACCCGGCGGGTTCGGCAGGTGGATGATGCAGTCCGGGCGGCTGCCGTTCGAGAGTGTCGGCTGAAACGCATAGGCGTCGGCGGGCAGCGCCTTGGAGACGATATCGTTGAGCTGGATCTCTCCGAATGCGCCGCGGGTCTGTTTGTTCGACAGGATATCCTGAAGCGAGAGCACGTCGCCCGACAGCTTTTCGATATTGTCCTGCGCCTTGTCGATGGCGGCGAGGCGCTCTTGAAGCTGGGTCAGTGACTTGGTGGTTTTCTCCGACGAGCCATGCAGGGTTTCCTTCATTCGCTCCTGTAGGTCGCTGAGGGAGCGGGCCTGTTTGAGGGCGTTATTCGCCAGTTGCTCGTTCATCTGGGTTTGTACGGCGGAGAGGCGTTCCTCCATCGTGCGGACGACGCCAAGCTGGGCGGCGGTCTGGGTTTCGCTGACCGATTGCAGCGATCCGGCAAGCTGCTGCTGCCCGCCTGCGAGCGACTGGACATCGTGGTTAAGGCGTCCGACCTGGCGCATCATATCCTCGACTGCCGTGGCGGAGCGCCCGGCACGGCGGACCGATGCGATCAGGAGCCAGAAGAGGGCGACAACAAATACCAATAGGAAAACCGCAGCGATAACGCGCGGATCGTCAAATGCGTATGTCTGGCCGCCGATCTCGATCATGTGCGCCCGAAGAGCCGTTCGATGTCGGAGAGCTTGAGTTCGACATAGGTGGGCCGCCCGTGGTTGCATTGGCCCGAGAGCGGCGTCGCCTCCATCTCGCGCAGGAGCGCGTTCATCTCCTCGGCGCGCATCCGGCGGCCCGAGCGGATGGAGCCGTGGCAGGCGATGCGGCTGAGGATGGCGTCGATGCGGGCCTCGACGAGCTGGCTGTCGCCTGTGTCGGTCAGCTCGTCGAGGATGTCCTTGAGGATCGGGGCGGCGGCGACCTCTCCAAGCAGGGCCGGTGTCGCGCGGACGGCGATGGCGGTGCCGCCGAAGGGCTCGATAGTGAGGCCGAGGCGGTTCAAATCGTAGGAGAGGGCGAGGAGCTGAGCGCAGTCCTCGGCGGGAAGCTCCACGATTTCGGGGATCAGGAGCTGCTGGGCGGCGACGCCGTTCTCCGCGCGCTGCTGTTTGAGCTTTTCGTAGACGAGGCGTTCGTGGGCGGCGTGCTGGTCGACGATGACCATGCCGGTGGCGGTCTGGGCGATGATGTAGTTTTCGTGGACCTGGCCGCGCGCGGCGCCGAGGGGGTGGTTCTCCTCTGGCGGCTCTTCGGGGGTGTCGACACGGGCAAAGACCGGGGCGGTTTCGGCGAAGCCTGGCTGCGGGATCGGAGCATGGCGCGGACGGTCCATCTGGTAGATGCGGGCGCTTTGCGGCTCGGGCTGCATCGCGCCAAGGACCCCTGCGGCGACGGTCGAGGAGGCGCGGTGGCCCGCCTCGGCCAGAGCGTGGCGCAGGCCCGAGACGATGAGGCCGCGCACCGTGCCGGGATCGCGGAAGCGGACCTCGGATTTGGCGGGGTGGACGTTGACGTCGACGAGATGCGGATCGCAGTCGATGAAAAGCGCGGCGGCCGGGTGCCGGTCGCGGCTGAGCACGTCCATATAGGCGGCGCGGAGTGCGCCGTGCAGCATCCGATCCTTCACCGGGCGGCCGTTGACGAAAAGGAATTGCGTGACCGCCGAGCCGCGCGAATAGGTCGGCAGGGCCGCATAGCCGGTGAGGCGGATGCCGTCCCGTTCGGCGTCGATCCGGAGGGCGTTGTCGGCGAAATCCGCGCCGATCAGGGTGCGGAGCCGCCCGTGCAGCGCGTCGAAGAGCGCGCCGCTTTCGGCATCGGCGCGCAGAATTGTGCGGTCGCCACCGCCGGTGATGTCGCGCAGGGTGAAAGAGATCGACGGCTCGGCCATGGCGATGCGGCGGACGACGTCGGTGATCGCCTGCGCCTCGGCCCTGTCGGAGCGCATGAATTTGAGCCGGGCGGGCGTGGCGTGGAAGAGATCGCGCAGTTCGACCACGGTGCCGCAGCTGAGAGCGGCGGGGCTGACGGGGGCGATCCGTGATGCGGTGACGGTGATCCGATGGGCGTCGGCGGGGGTCACGCGGCTGGTGATCGTGAGGCGACCTACGGCGCCGAGGGATGGCAGCGCCTCGCCGCGAAAGCCGAAGGTGTGGATATCGAGCAAGTCGTCGCCCGGCAGTTTGGAGGTGGCGTGGCGCGAGAGGGCGAGCGGCAGGTCCCCGGCGCTCATCCCGCAGCCATCGTCGGTGATGCGGATCAGGCTCTTGCCGCCATCGGCCTGGGCGATGTCGATGCGGGTGGCCCCGGCATCGACGGCGTTCTCGACCAGTTCCTTGACGGCGGAGGCCGGACGTTCGACCACCTCGCCGGCGGCGATGCGGTTGATCGCGGCCTCATCAAGCTGCCGGATGACCGGGCGGATATCGCTTATGTTGGGGTCGGGAAGCGCCATGCCACAAGGAGTAGCATGGCGCGCTGCGATTCTGGAACCCTAGTTCGTTGTCTCGAGGCCTTCGGGCTGGCCGACGACAGTGAAGTGGAGAGCGTCCGGCTGCAGAAGCTCGGAGGCGACGCGATTGATGTCGTCGAGCGTGACGGCGTTGACCTTGTCGTTGCGGGTCTGGACGTAGTCGAGACCCAGATCCTCCATCTGCAGACCGACGAGGATACCCGCGATGGGGCCGTTGCCGTCGAAGCGGAGCGGATAGGCGCCGGTCAAGTAGGTCTTGGCG
This sequence comes from uncultured Paracoccaceae bacterium, assembly GCA_947503775.1. GTDB lineage: Bacteria > Pseudomonadota > Alphaproteobacteria > Rhodobacterales > Rhodobacteraceae > Aestuariibius. The sequence goes on from CANNFE010000003.1 coordinate 148,681, forward strand.
GTCTCGAGTTCGTCTTCGGTGACGCCCTCTTCGGCCATGCGGGCCCATTCGGCGCGGGTGACGTCGATCGCCTCGGCGACGCGGTCATTCGAGGACGAGACGGAACCGAGATAGAGCGCGGCGTAATCCTTGGGCACGAGGTAGGTGTAGATGCCGTAGGTGAGACCGCGGTTGACGCGAACCTCCTCCATCAGGCGGCTTTCGAAGTTGGGGCCGCCGAGGATGACATTGAGAATGTAGGCGGCGAAGAAATCCTCGTCGTCGCGGGTGATCCCCTCATGGCCGAAGAGGACCGTCGATTGCGGATTGTCGAAGGGAATGACGGTGACGCCGGGTTCGAGGGCGACCTCAACCGGTTCGGGCATGGGCGCGCCGGTCTCGGGCAGATCGCCGAGAAGCGTGTCGAGGAGCGTCGCGAGCTCCTCGGACGTGATGTCGCCGACGGCGCTGACGAAGATGCGGTCGCGAGCGAGGACGGCCTGATGGGCGGCGACGAGGTCGTCGCGCGTGAGGCCGCTGACGGTGTCGATCGTGCCGGTTTCGGACGTGCCGTAGGGGTGGTCGCCGAATGCCTCGGTCGAGAAGGCGATCGAGGCAAGTTCGCTCGGGTCCTTGGTGTCCGAGCGGATGCCGGCGATGACCTGCGCGCGGACGCGGTCGATGGCGTCCTCGTCGAAGCGCGGTTCGGTCAGGGCAAGGCGCAGAAGATCGACGGCCTCGTCGCGGTTTTCGGTCAGGAAACGCGCGCCGATGGACAGCGCGTCGTCGTAGACATCGAAGCTGTAGCTTGCCGCGAGGCTTTCGCGGGCGGCCTGGAACTCCTGGGCGGTCAGATCGCCCGCGCCTTCCTCGATCAGGCCGGTCATCAGGTTGATCGCGCCGCGCTTGCCCTCGGCATCGAGCGAGGCGCCGCCCTTGAAGCGGATCTCGAGCGCGGTGAAGGGAATGGCGTGATCTTCGACCAGCCAGGCGGTGATGCCGCCGGGGGAGGTGACCTCCTTGATCTCGATCTCGGCCCGGAGGGGACCGGCGACAAAAATCAGGATGAGAGCGAACAGGCGGATCATTGGCTGACCTCCGAAACTTCCGTTGTGGGCGCCTTGAGGATCCCGGTGACCGAGGCGCGCGGGTTGAAGACGGCGCGGGCGGCCTCCATTACGTCTTCGGCGGTGACGGCCTGAAGGATGTCGGGCCAGGCTTGCACATCCTCGACCGTCAGGCCGCTGGTCAGGGCCGAGCCATAGCGGTTGGCGGCGGATTGCACGTTATCGCGGGCATAGATCTGGCTCGCGCGGAGTTGCATCTTGATCCGGTCGAGCTGCTCGGCATCGACGCCTTCGTCGAGGAATTCCGCGATGACGCGGTCGAGCGCGGCCTCGGCCTCGTCCAACGTGATGCCATCGCTGGGCACGACAACGAGCGAGAAGCTCGTATCGTCGAGCGCCTGACCGTCGTAGAAGGCGGAAGTGTAGACGGCGATCTGTTGTTCGAATTGCAGCTTGTCGTTGAGGACGCTGGTGAAGTTCGACCCGCCAAGAAGTTGGGCGAGAACGGTCAGGGCAGCGGCGTCTTCCTGTGCGCCGGAATCGCGTTCGGGGGCGAGATAACTGCGGGAAATATAGGGCTGCGCAACGCGCTGATCTTCGAAGACGACGCGGCGGGCCGCGTTTTGCGGCGGCTCTGCCGGGCGGAAGCGCTCTGGGATATCGGCATTGGCTGGGATGGGCCCGTAATATTGTTCGGCCAGGGCGCGCACCTCTTCGGGACCCACATCGCCTGCGATCACGAGGACCGCGTTATTAGGGGCATAGAACGTGTCATAGAAGGTCTGCGCATCCTCCATGTCGAGCGTTTCCATCTCGTGACGCCAGCCGATGATGGGCACGCCGTAGCGATGGTTGAGGAACTGAGCTGCGCGCATCTGTTCGTTCAAAAGCGCGCCGGGGGAGGTGTCGGTGCGCTGGGAGCGTTCCTCGAGGATGACATTGCGCTCGGTCGCGATGTCTTCCTGCTTGAGGAGGAGGTTCTCCATCCGGTCGGCCTCCATTGACATCACAAGCTCGAGCCGGTCGGCGGCGATGCGCTGGAAATAGGCGGTGTAGTCGTAGCTGGTGAAGGCGTTGTCGGATCCGCCATTGGCTGCGACGGTCGCCGACAGCTCTCCGGGGGTGAGGTTTTCGGTCTGTTTGAAAAGCAGATGTTCGAGGAAATGCGCGATGCCGGATGTGCCGCTGGGCTCGTCGGCGGAGCCGGTGCGATACCAGAGCATCTGGACGACGACGGGCGCGCGGTGATCCTCGATGACCACGACCTCGAGCCCGTTGTCGAGCGTGAAGCTGGTGACCGTTTCATCGGCGGCGGCGGGCAGGGCGAGACAGACAAACGCAGCGATCAGGCGCAGCATGGGACCTCCGGTCGGGTGAAAACCTGACGGGTAAAGTGGCGTATTCTGCCAAAGGTTCAAGCAGCGGCCACGCGCTCGTGAGGGAGATGTCAGTCCACGAGGCCGAAGAGCCGTCCCCGGTCTTCGGGTGGAGGAGAGGCCGACGGAACGCCGACGCCGAGCTGGGAGAACCGCTCTTGTTCGGCATAGGCGTCGAGCGTCTGCGGGCGGTAGAGCGTGTAATAGCGGTTGCGGGTCAGAAGGCGGAGCCCTGGGGCGCGGGACCGGAAGTCTGCATCCTCCTGCGCAAGCTGGGTGCGGATGCCCTGCGGCACTCCGTAGCGGGTGGCGGTGGCGATCAGCGCCGAATCCGCCGCCGGGATCGGAGCGCCCGCGCCTGCATTGGGCGTGCCGCCCAGCGCGAGAACCGCATCGGCGCGCGGTGTCGCATCGGTGCGGTTGGGCCCGCCGGGGATGGGCGGCGGCAGGACGTTCAGCGTCTCGGGCACCTCGAGCGGGCGCGATGGCAGGACCGAAAATTCATCGGGTCCTTCGCTGCGATTGTCATAGCTGTCGTGCAGGCCATTGCGGTTGCCGCAGCCCGCAAGGGCAATCAGCACCGCCAAACCCATTAATGCACGCATAATCCTGCCGTCCTCATCCGTCTTTGGCGCCTTGTAGCAAGACGCGCGGGCGACGTCACGTGCCGTTCTTGCCCGCAACCTTGGAGGAGGCGCGATTTTCCTTGGTCTCGCCGGTGAAGAGGATCAGGCCGATGGCGCCAACGAAGATCGCGATATCGGCGACGTTGAAGGCGTAGGGATTGTCGATCCCGCAGCAGGACATGTTGAGGAAATCGGCCACGGCGCCGTAAAGGATCCGGTCGATCACATTGCCGAGCGCGCCGCCGACCAAGATCCCGGCGGAGATGTAGCCCCATTTGCCGGGCGCCTCGCGCGCGATCCAGATCAGGACACCGACCGACAGTGCCAGCGCGAAGCTGATGAGGATCCAGCGCATCGTGTTGGAATCGGTGGAGAAGAGGCCGAAATTGATGCCCTCGTTCCATGCCATCCTGAGGTTGAGAAACGGCGGCAGCACATCGATGGCCTGCCGCGTCTGCAGATCGAGCATATGCACGACGATGTACTTGCTGATCTGATCGATCAGGAAGACCCAGAAACCCGTCCAGAATGTCAGGCGCATTGCCCCGTTTCCTTACCCCGTGTCAGCCCGCTTTGCGGACCGCTAATGCCTAAAATGCCGCATACCCGTAAACACCATGGCGAGCCCTGCCTTGTTTGCAGCCTCGATCACGTCGTCATCCCTCATTGAACCGCCCGGCTGGATCACCGCCGTCGCACCGGCAGCGGCCGCCGCAACCAGACCGTCGGCGAAGGGGAAGAACGCGTCTGATGCCACTACCGACCCTTTTGTCGGCGCGGCGTCAAGCCCCAGAATCTCGGCCATGTCTTCGGATTTGCGCGCCGCGATGCGGGTGCTGTCGACCCGGCTCATCTGTCCGGCGCCTATACCTACGGTTGCACCGCCTTTGGCATAGACGATGGCGTTGGATTTGACGTGCTTGGCGACGCGCCATGCAAAAAGGAGGTCGCTCAATTCCGTTTCGGAAGGCTTTCGGTCGGTCACGACTTTCAGATCCGCGGGATCGAGGCGGCCGGTATCCTCGTCCTGGACCAGAAAACCGCCCGCGACCGGCTTGACCATAAGGCCCGGTTCGCCGGGATCGGCCATGGAGGAGGTGACGAGGAGGCGCAGGTTCTTCTTGGCCGAAAGCACGTTTTGCGCCTCGGTCTCGATGCCGGGGGCGATGATAACCTCGGTAAAGACCTCGGCCATCGCCTTGGCCGTTTCGGGATCGAGGGGGCGATTCGTGGCGATGATGCCGCCGAAGGCGCTGGTGCGGTCGCAGTCGAAGGCGGCGCGGTAGGCCTCGAGCAGGGTCGCGCCGGTGGCGACGCCGCAGGGATTGGCATGCTTGATGATCGCGCAGGCGGGGGTGTCGAATTCCGAGACCAGTTCGAACGCGGCATCGGTGTCGGCGACGTTGTTGTAGCTAAGCGCCTTGCCCTGAAGTTGCCGCGCGGTGGCGACGCCGGGGCGGTTCGTGCCGTCAGTGTAGAAGGCGGCGGCCTGATGCGGATTCTCGCCGTAGCGCATCGTATCGGCCAGCTCTCCGGTAAAGCTGCGGCGGCGGGGATGCGCCTCGTCCAGCGCGCCGGCCATCCAGGTGGAGACGGCCGTGTCATAGGCGGCGGTGCGGCTATAGGTGTTCAGCGCCAGCTTGCGGCGGAAGGCGAGCGTGGTGCCGTCATGGGCGCTCAGCTCTCCGAGAAGCGGCTCGTAATCCTGCGGATCGGTGACGACGGCGACGAAGGCGTGGTTCTTGGCGGCAGCGCGGAGCATGGCGGGGCCTCCGATGTCGATATTCTCGATACAGTCGTCCCAGTCCGCGCCTTTGGCGACAGTTTCCTCGAACGGATAGAGATTGACGATCAGAAGATCGATGGGCGCGATGCCGTGCTCTTGCATCGAGGCGAGGTGATCGTCCTTGTCCCTGAGCGCCAGAAGCCCGCCATGGACCCCCGGATGAAGCGTCTTGACGCGGCCGTCCATCATTTCGGGAAAGCCAGTCAGGTCCGAAACGTCGCGCACCTCAAGCCCGCCTGCGCGCAACTCGGCGGCGGTGCCGCCTGTCGAAACCAGTTCGATCCCGCGGGCGGCCAGAGCGCGGCCCAGCGCCTTGAGGCCCGTCTTGTCTGAGACCGAAATGAGGGCGCGGCGCACGGGGCGAATGTCGGTCATGGAGGCGGGATCCTTTTCACTCGTCAGCATCGGTCATCTCGATATTCAGATCGCGCAGGGCATCTGGCGTCGTCTGCGACTTTGCCAGGATCCAGCGTACCCGCGTGGAATAGGACATCGCCCGGCCCGTCAAGACGATCTGTTGCGTCGTCTGCGGTTTGAGCTTTCCGCGTTCGAGATAGACCGACGGGTCGAGCGACAGCGTCTCGTAGCCTTCGAAGCCGAAATTCCAGACCTCGCCGCTCATCAAGGTGAGGCGGACATAGTTGAGATCCTCGTCGTGAGCGGCCTGAACCTCCGGGTGGAGGTGGAACCGGATGGTGAAGCCGACGCCTTGCTGGTCGAGCTCTTTCATGATGCGGTCGAAGCGGATCTCGTGAATCTTCTGGGCGGCGACGAGCAGGTCCTCTCCGCTGAGCGAGCGGCCGTCGCGGGACAGATCGAAGGTGCGGCTGTGGGTCAGGCCGTAGCTTTCGGCATATCCGTCATGGGAGACCTCAAGCCGGATCCCGTTTCTGAGCCTGCGGCGCTGGGCCTCGACCTCTTGCGGGCCTTCGACCAGGGGATTGCCGTATTGCTTTTTGGCGATGCGGGAGGAGGAGACCCCTTCGAGGCCGAGCGTCGATTGGGAAGGCGTGGCGCGGCTGGCGCGGCTCCAGACCGGGCCGAAATCGGCGCCCGGGCCGCAATTGACGATCAGCGGGCGTCGCCCCGATGTCATCTCGAAGGCGCAGGTCGCGGCATGGGCCTTAAGGGAGGCCGCGCGCATCGGCGGGGCCGCGGCATCGACGATGACGGTGGTGCGGCCTGCGGCGAGGCGGGCATAGCCCATATACGGGCCGTCGCTGATGGCCGCGCGCAGGCCCGAGCCTGCCAGTGCTTCGTCCAGCCGCCCCTCCACCCCGCGCCCGCCGCCGTGAAAGCGCGCCAGCCCGCCATCGCTGTGGCGCAGGGCGCGCAGGACCGGCGCGATCCGGTCCATCGCCGCCTGATGAGCCGCGCCGGGTTCGTGCCCGGCCTCGACCAGAGCGGCTTCGGCCCATTGCAGCAGGGTGAAGAGGGTCAGAAGATCCTCGGGATTGCGCGTCGGCACGCCGCCGCCCGTGTCGATTTCCTTGGTGGCGGTTCGCGACAGCCCCTTGGAGGCGGGGCCGATATAGCGGTCCATCCCTTTGATCGCGCAGGCGGCGATGATAAGCCCGGTCAGCGCCTCGAACCGGGCCAGGCCGCCTGGCGCGGAGGTCCAGCGGCGCCCCAGAAAGATCGTCTGTTGCCGCAGCGATCCGCGGATCCTGTCGGCCTGCTTTGGATCGAGCTTGCGCAGGAGCATCTGGGAATGGTGCACGCATTCGGTCAGCCGCCGCCCGGTCAACTCGGGCGTCCAAGCGGGGCCGGTGCCGTTACCGAACGCATCGATCCAGCCCAGAACCCAGCGCTGCGCGATGGTGCGGCCTCTGGCGCCGCCAAGCGCGGCCAGATCGGCGAGCCAGCCAAAGCGGTGCATCTCGGCCTCAAAGCGGGGGCTGGGCGGGGTGATCTCCCAGATCTCGGCGCCGGGCTGGCGCACGAGATCGCCGGCAAACAGAAAGTCCCCGCCGGCAAGCTGGCGACCCCGCGACAGATGGCCGATGCTGCGCGGCTCGGGCGAGATGGTGAAGGTTCCGCCCGCATTGCCGCGCGTCGCCCAGCGGGCGTGAAGCCGGTCGAAGGCCCCGACATGAAGCGGGGGATGGGTCTGGGCGTCAGGGACTGCCAATGGTGCGTCGCCTCGATGTCGGGCGGTCGCGCCGCCTCTCGTTTGGGCGATAATACGCCGACCTGAGAAGGCTGTCACCCGGCCTTTCTGAGGCAGGCCATGTAAAAGCCGTCCCAGCCGCCTGTCTCGGCCTGCTGGTCGGGGGTGAGGCGCAGGCCGCCTTCTGAGGTGATCCAAGCGGGGTCAATCCCGGGCAGCTTCAGCGCCTCGCGGTCGGCGGTGAGGCCGGGAATGCGGGCGAGCGCCTCTTCGATCTGCACTTCGCCTTCATCGGGCAGGAGCGAGCAGGTGCAGAAGACCAGTCGCCCGCCGGGTTCGAGCAGGGCGATGGCATGATCAAGCATCTCGGCTTGAAGGGCGATGAGCGCGGCGAAATCCGATCCGTCCTTGGCATAGGGCAGATCGGGGTGGCGGCGCAGCGTGCCGGTCGCCGAACAGGGCGCATCGAGCAGGATCGCGCTGGCCTTTTGCGTGACCTGGCGGGCATCGGCCGTCCGTAGCTCGGCGGTCAGGCCGGTACGGGCGAGGTTTTCGGCGACACGTGCGAGGCGGGCTTGGGAGGCGTCGACGGCGAGGACCCTGGCTCCGGCTGCGGCCAGTTGCAGGGTCTTGCCGCCGGGTGCGGCGCAGAGGTCGATCGCCGGCTCGTCCTTGCGGGGCGCGAGAATGCGGGCAGGCAAGGCGGCGGCGGCATCCTGCACCCACCAGTCGCCAGTCTCGTAGCCCGGAAGGCGCGAGACCTGACCGGGATCGGTGAGCCGGACCGATCCGGTGGAGGTAAGCGTGCCGCCGGTCGCAGCGGCGACCGCCTGCGCATCGGTGCGGGCGGTCAGATCGAGAGAGGCGGTTTGGGCATAGACCTGCTCCATCCGCGCGACACGCTTTTTGCCATGGGCCGCAACGAGGGGCTGCCGCAGCCAATCGGGCAGCCGGGAGGGACCAGCCTTGTCCCAAAGAGCAGGCTGCGCCGCCTTGCGCAGGACCGCGTTGACCAGTCCCTTGAGCGAGGCGGTGCGCTTGTCCTGCGCGGCCAGATCGACGCAGGCATCGACAACCGCATGGGAGGCTGCGCCTTCGCCACAGATCTCGACCACCCCGAGCCTGAGGATGTTCTGAACCGCCAGAGGCGGCGATTTGCGCAGGAACGGTTTGAGCATCCGGTCCGCCCGGTCCAGATCCCGGAGCGTAGCCAAGGCGAGCCGCTGGGCGCGGGCGCGGTCGGCCGGCTCGAGCCGCTCGAGCGCGCCGCCGCCGATCAGTTCGGACATCAGGCGATTGTGCTCGGTCACCCCGGTCAGGAGATAGAGCGCGGCGCGGCGCGCGGGCAGGCCGGGTTTCATCGGAAGGCAGGCCGGGTCATTCAGTCCTCTTGTCGCCGTAAGCCCGCGCCCTCTATATCAGGCATCACTGAGCGACAAGGACATGCCCGATGAGCGATCCGTCTGATCTTCCGCCCGAAGCCCGGCGCGCGCTGGCCGAAGCCGAAGAGCGGCGCAAGGCCCGCGACGCGGCAGAAAAGGCGCGCCCGACCGAGCTGGGCGGGCGCGACGGACCCGATCCGGTCCGCTATGGCGACTGGGAAAAGAAGGGGATCGCGATCGATTTCTGATCGCGCGCCCCGCTATTCAATGCTGTAGCTGGCCTGCTGGCCCGATCCACGGTTCTTGCGCAGATAGACGGTCGATCCCTCGACGGCCACCTGCTGGCAGTCATTCTCGAGGATCTGGCCGCCCCAGCGCAGATCCCAGCAGAACATGCCATCCTGCCAGTTCCAGCTGCCGGTCAGATCGCGGCCCGATGCCGTCCCCGAGATCCCGCCATCGGGACCGAGGACAAAGCGCTGCAATGGACGCGAGAGGGTCTTTCCACCAACCGCCTGCACAAAGGCCTCGCGGTCGGAAATCAAGGTCTGTGCGTTTGAAAGAGCGGGCGCGCAGGCGACCGCGACAATAGCTAAAATACGATACATCCCGATGCTCCAGATGCTGTGTCTCTTCAATATAGGCGATCCATAGACCAGATCCGAAGGGGTCACACGGAAAAAATGATGGTGCAGCCTAAAAAAGCACCTCAACCCAAGGCGGTATCTAGCGAAGCTTAAGTACATCCAGCATATCGTATTCACCCGGAAGCTGGTCCGTGGCCCATAAAGCCGCCCGGATCGCCCCTTTGGCGAAGAGCGATCGGTCATCCGCGATATGTCGCAGGACAATCCGCTCGCCAGGTCCGGCGAAGATCACGTCATGCTCGCCCACCACGTCGCCGCCGCGCAGGGCGGCAAAGCCGATATCGCCCGGTTTGCGCATGCCGGTGATGCCGTCGCGGGCGCGGTCGGCGATGTCTTCGAGTGCGCGGCCCCGCCCTTCCGCCGCGGCCTCGCCCAGCATCAGTGCCGTGCCGCTGGGGGCATCGACCTTGCGGTTGTGATGGGTTTCGACGATCTCGATGTCAAAGCTCTCTCCCAAGGCGGCGGCGACCTGGCGGGTCAGCATCGTCAGAAGGTTCACCCCGAGCGACATGTTGCCCGCCCGCACGATGGCGATCTTTCCTGCGGCCTCAGCGATGGCTTGAAGATGCGTGCCGTCGAACCCCGTCGTTCCGATGACATGCGCCGTCCCGGCCTCTGCTGCGAGCGATGCGAACCTCGCCGTCGCGTCGGGAGCGGTGAAATCGACCAGCACCTCCGCCGCCGCGATCGCCGCCTCGGCCCCGTCCGTCACAGTCACGTCCAGCGCCGCGCCGCCCATCGCGGTGCCCGCATCCTGCCCGATCCAGTCATGTCCGGGCCGCTCGATCACCGCGGATAGCTGCGCGCCGTCCTGCGCTGCGATCTCGCGGATCAGCATCTGCCCCATCCGGCCCGAGCCTCCGGTCACTGCGATCCCGACCATGTCCCTGATATCCTTGTCTCATGCGGCCTTGCGGTTAAACCGGGCAAGGCGGTCGCTTGGCAAGCCCCGGGGAACCGCTTAGATCAGGCCCATGGCCAGAAACCGACACCACGAGGGCGCAGGCCCCTCCCAGCGGCAACTTCGCGTGGGCGAGCTGATCCGGCGCACCCTGTCGGATGTGCTCAATCGCGGCGATATCCATGATCCGGACCTCAATGCGATGTCGATCACCGTTGGCGAGGTGCGCACCTCGCCCGATCTGCGCGTGGCGACGGCCTTCGTGCTGCCGCTCGGCGGCAAGGACCGCGAGGCCGCGCTCGATGCACTCAGGCGGAACCGGCACGAGCTGCGGCGCGCTGTCTCCAAGGGGCTGACGCTGAAATTCTCGCCCGAGATCCGGTTTCAGATCGACGATACGTTCGACCGGATGGATGACACCCGCCGCCTTTTGTCCGACGAGACGGTCCGGCGCGACATCGACACGGGCGACGACGCATGATTCGGCTCTTTGTTGGTCTTCTGGTCCTCGCCGGACCGGCCGCTGCCGTGGACTGCGCGCAGATCCGGTTCGACGGCAAGCCGTTCACGCTGTGCGAGGTCGATCCGGCAGCCGACCTGCTGGACCTCTTCCTCAAGGATGAGAGCGGCGCGCTGCACGGGCATTTCAACCGGCTAGATGCTGCGACCGAGGGGGATCTGGTCTTTGCGATGAATGCGGGCATGTATCATGGCGACCGCCGACCGGTCGGCCATTTCATCGCGAACGGCACCGAAGAGATGCGCGTGATCTCAAGCGACGGGCCGGGCAATTTCGGGCTGCTGCCGAACGGGATCCTGTGCCTGTCCGAGGGGCGCGCGCGGGTGATCGAGACGCTGCGCTTTCTCGACGAGCAGCCCGCCTGCAGCGGGGCCACACAGTCGGGGCCGATGCTGGTGATCGACGGGGCGCTGCATCCGAGGTTTCTGGAAAAGTCCGACAGCCTTTACATCCGCAACGGCGTTGGCACATCCGCGGCGGGCGACCGCGCGGTCTTTGCCATCTCGGATGTACCGGTGAATTTCCACACTTTCGCGCGGCTCTTTCGCGACGCGCTGGCGCTGCCGCAGGCGCTTTATTTCGATGGCAATGTCTCGCGGCTGCATGCGCCGCAGCTGGGCCGTTCGGATTTCGGCCCGCTTATGGGACCGATCATCGCCGTCACGGACCCGTCCGGGACCGATTGACCCGGACGGAGGAAGGGCGCTAAGGCGCCGCCTCACCGCCGGGGAGGGAGAGCATCATGGGACGCCGCCGCAAGGGACGCGACATATCGGGCTGGCTGATCGTGGACAAACCCGCCGGTCCGACCTCGACCGCCGTGGTGAACAAGATCCGCTGGGCGTTCGAGGCGAAAAAGGCGGGGCATGCTGGCACGCTCGATCCGGCGGCGACGGGCCTGTTGGCCGTGGCGCTGGGCGAGGCGACCAAGACGATCCCCTTCATCACCGAAGCCGACAAGGCCTACCGCTTCACCATCCGGCTGGGCGCGGCCACCAATACCGACGATGCCGAAGGCGAGGTCATCGCGACCTCGGACCTGCGTCCCACCGATCGCGACATCCAAGCGGCCTTGCCCGCCTTCACCGGTGACATCCTGCAGATCCCGCCGAAATTCTCCGCCGTCAAGATCGACGGAGAGCGGGCCTATGCGCTGGCCCGGGACGAGGAAGAGTTCGAGATCGCCGCCCGCCCGCTTCACGTCGCCGAGCTGCGCCTTGCAGGCCGTCCCGATGCGGATCACGCGGTGCTCGAGATGACCTGCGGCAAGGGCGGATATGTCCGCTCGATCGCGCGCGATCTGGGGCAGGCTCTGGGTTGCCACGCCCATGTCGAAACCCTTCGCCGCATCTGGTCGGGCCCCTTCACGCTGGAGGAGGCGATCGACCTGGGCACCGTCGAGGCAGAGGCCCGGACCCCGGCGCTCGATGCGCATCTTCTGCCGGTCGAGGCCGCGCTCACCGATCTGCCCGAACTGCCCTGCACCGGGCTGGCCGCGACGCGCCTGCGCAACGGCAACCCGGCGGAGGTGCTCTCCTCGACCGCCGAATACGGCGAGGCGGCCTGGGCCTCGCATAGGGGCAAGCCCATCGCCATCGGGACCTACCGCGCCGGGCAGCTCCATCCAAGCCGCGTCCTGAACCTCTAGGCATGGATCCTTCATCTGGCCTCAAATATGCCCGCCGGAGGCGATCCCGCCCGCGCAGATTGCCCTGAACGAGGGGGCGGCGAAATCCGAATGTCAGAGGCGCCAGACAAATAATGACTTGCCGCGCCAGCGGCTCCGTTCGACAACAGCCGCCATGATCACCCGAACCCACCAAAAGGGCGATGCCCCGTCCGAGGCGACCTATTCCGCTTGCGAGCGCTATCGCTACGCGCTGACCCGGATCTGGGATCCTGCGGGATCGAAGGTCCTCTTCGTCATGCTCAACCCCTCCACCGCGACCGAAGTGCAGAACGATCCCACGGTGGAGCGCTGCGAGCGGCGGGCCCGGGCGCTCGGTTTCGGCAGCTTTCGCGTCTGCAACATCTTCGCCTGGCGCGACACCGATCCGCGCGCCCTGCGCCGGGCGCCCGATCCGGTCGGGCCCGCGAACGATCAGGCGATCCTCGACGGCGCGGACTGGGCCGATAGCGTTGTGGCCGCCTGGGGCACCCACGGCGCCTATCTGGATCGCGGCCCTCAGGTCGAAAGGCTCTTGCGCGACAAGGGCCACAAGCTTTTGCATCTGGGGCTCAGCCAGGCGGGGCATCCCAAGCACCCGCTTTACATCGCCTATACGCAGCAGCCCGAACCTTGGCTGCCAGCATGATCGACGGGTTCACCGAAGACCGCATTCCCTGCGGCGAGCTCACGCTTTCGGTGCATCGCGCGGGCGCGGGCCATCCGCTGCTTTTGCTGCACGGCTATCCTGAGAACCACCGCTGCTGGGCGAAGATCGCGCCAAAGCTGGCGGAGCATTTCGATGTGATCGTCCCCGATCTGCGCGGCTATGGCGCATCGGACGCGCCCGAGGACGATGCCGATCACAGCGTCTATTCCAAGCGCAGCATGGCCCGCGATATCGCTGGTCTGATGGACAGGCTGGGGATCGCGCAAGCGCATATCCTTGGCCATGACCGGGGCGCGCGCGTGACCTATCGCTTCGCGCTCGATCATCCGGGCCGCATCAGCCGGATGGGGATCATCGAGATCGTGCCCACGGGTGATTTCTGGGCCGCCTGGGACGCCGATCTGGCGATGGCGGCCTATCACTGGACCTTTCTCGCCCAGCCTCGGCCGATGCCCGAGACACTGATCTCGGCCGATCCCGAAGGCTATCTGGATCACACCCTGCGCAGCTGGACGCTGGCCAAGGATCTCTCGGTTTTTGCGCCCGATGCGCTGGAAAGCTATCGCGCGCAGATGGCCGATCCGGCGCGGCGCCATGCGATGTGCGCGGATTATCGGGCCGGAGCGACGACCGACCGCCGGATCGACGCGGCCGAAACGGGCCGGATCGAGGCGCCCACGCTCTTTCTTTATGCCGAGGGCGGTTTTCCGGCCCGGTCCGGCGATCCGGCGGCCTTGTGGGCGCGCTGGTGCGGCGATCTGACGACCGCGACCTGCCGCTCGGGTCACTTCGCGATGGAAGAAGCGCCGGACGCGGTTCTGGAGGCGGTCCTGCCGTTCTTCAGGGACCGTTAACCCAAAGATACGAAATCCCACCGGTTGGGGCACAGCCCGTGTTACAGGATCGGTCCGCTTTGCAGGATCGATACCATGTTCGCCACTCTTCTCACCCTCATGGGCGCTGCCGCCGCCGGAGCCTTTCTCACCGACGGCTTTCGCAACGACGAGGAAGAGGAGGACACCCGGCGCAATGCCGATATCGATGACGGGGAGGGCAGCGTCACGAGCTATATCGACCTGACAGAAGGCGATCCGGACGAGGATGACGAGGACGCACCGACGGAGGGGCGCGATATCATCTTCGGCGGGGACGATGCGGATTATATCGACGGCGCAGGCGGCGACGATCATATCGAAGGCGCGGGCGGCGCGGATATCCTGATCGGCGGCGACGGGACTGACACGATCCACGGCAATGACGCCGATGACCGGATCGAGGGCGGCGCGGAGGACGACCGGCTTTACGGGCACAATGACGACGATGTCATTGCGGGCGGGGATGGCAATGACACGATTGGCGGGGGCGGCGGGGATGATCTGCTGCTTGGCGAGGCCGGCGACGATCGCCTTTCGGGCCAGGCGGGGGACGATCACCTGAACGGCGGCGCCGGGAGCGATACGCTCTTTGGCGGCTATGGCGATGACACGCTCGAGGGGCGCGATGGAGAACGGGATTTCCTCAACGGCTCTGCGGGGGATGACACGCTGCTGACCGATGGCGAGGACGTGATGCATGGCGGGGGTGGATCCGATGCCTTCGTGCTCGACACGTCCGACAGTGAGGGGGAGGGGCCGGCCCATATTCAGGATTTCGACACCGAAGAGGACCGGATCGTCTTGGTCTATGACGGGGCCGAGGAGGCTCCGCTGGTCGAGCTGCGCGAGACGGAGAGCGGAAGCGATCTGCATGTGGATGGCGCGGCCATCGCCCGGATCGATCACGAGGGGCCGCTCACCCTCGATCAGATCGAGGTCGTGACGTCCTTTGACGCGCGGCCCGTCTGACCCCTTTCCTTTGCGCGCGCCCTCCCCTATACGCGCGCATCGCCTGACGCATGGGCGATTCCTCCACGGGCCCTGCTGGACGACATCCCGGCTTGCGCCATTCCTCAAACCCAAAGGAGACCCCGATGTCGATCACTGCTGAAGAAAAAGAAAAAGTCATCAAGGAATACGCGACCAAGGACGGCGATACCGGTTCGCCCGAAGTTCAGGTCGCAATCCTCAGCTCGCGCATCGCGACGCTGACCGAGCACTTTAAGACCCACAAGAAGGACAACCACGGTCGCCGCGGCCTTCTTAAGATGGTGGCGCTGCGCCGCAAGCTGCTCGACTATGTCCGCGCCAAGGACGAAGCCCGCTATCAGGACCTGATCAAGCGTCTCGGCCTCCGTCGATAAATCAAGGATTTATCGACGCGTGCGGATAAGCGTTTTGTAAAAACGCGATCCGGCACCCGGTCGCAATTGAAATATGACGCCCGCCCCTTGGCGGGCGTTTTTGCGTCCGGGGCCTCGCACGCCCTTGCGTCCTTTCCGCCAAGCAGGGATGGTTGCTTTGAGAGGATCCCGCCATGCATAAAGCGACCAAGCTGGTCATCATCACCGAACGCATCCTGCTCGAGGAGGTGACGTCGCTCATCGATGAGATGGGCGCGACCGGCTACACCTATAGCAGCGTGGGCGGCAAAGGCAGTCGCGGCAAACGTTCACAGATGCGCGCGCAGGTCTCGGGCGTGACGACGAATGTGAAGATCGAGGTGATCGTCTCGGGCCACGACATCGCCGATGCCATTGCCGAGGCGCTGGCCGAGCGGTTCTTCGAGAATTACTCCGGCATCGTCTATGTCGAACCGGTCGAGATCCTGCGCCCAACCAAGTTCAAGGTGAACTGAACACCACCTGCGCCAGTGCGATGAAAAGCGGGATGCATACGCCGATCGCAATGGGTGTGCCGACACTGGTCGAGGATCCGATATAGGCGGAGGGATTGGCTTTCGGGATGCCCGCCCGGAGCGTCGGAGGCCCCGAGATGTCCGACGAGGACGCGGCCAGTAGCGCAAGCAGCACGACCCCGCCGGGGCTGAAGCCGGTCGCCATGTTCAGCAGATAGCCGATCCCGAAGGCCAGAAAGCCGTGGGCGATGGGCGCGAAAAAGGCGTAGACGGCGTACCAATGCGCAACGCGGCGCAGCTCGGCCAGGCGCTGCCAGGCTTCGATCCCCATGACCAGCATCAGGACGGTCAGAAGGCCGCGGAAAAGCGGGTCATAGAAGCTCTCGAACACCTGCTCAGGCCGTGTGAGAAGCCCTAGAAGCAAGCCCAACAGCAAAGCTGAGAGGGCTGAGCCGCGCAGGCTGTCCTTGACGATCATCCAGGGCGTGATTCGGCGCTTTGCGTCCTTGGCCTCGCCCATCCCGGCCAGCACGATGGCGAGGATCAGCGCCGGGATGTCCATGAACGGATAGAGCGCGGGCACCCAGGCCTCGTAGTCCATCCCCTCGATTTCGAGCGCGACCATGGCGGCGCCGAGGGTCGAAGCGCTGACCGCGCCGAAAAGGCCCGCCGTCGCGATGGCATCGGCGCGGGCGATCCCCGGCAGCCAGGAAAGGACCACCATGCCGATGAGAACGATCATGACGCCGATCCCCATCGCGGCCAGGGCAGGCAGGATGATGTCGGCGGGATCGCTTTCGCGAATCGTCATCCCGCCGTTCAGGCCGATCCGCATGAGCAGCATGAAGACGGCGAACTGGTAGACCGCATCAGGGATGGTGAGCCGAGAGCCCATGGCGGCGATGAACATGCCGCCCAGAAGGAAGGCGAGAGATGGCGACTGGAACTGACCGAGGACGCGCAGGAGAAAGTCGGCAATCAGATCCATGGCAGGTCCTTCTGTTGTCGCCGACTTAATCCGCACGAGCGGGCGGGAACAATGGGGTGCGGGCAAAATCTTCTAGAAGATTTTGGGGCTCAAATCCTTCTGGAAGGATTTGCCTTGAAGAATTTTCTAGAAAATTCTTGCTCGATTGCCGCTTTCGTCTCGCCTTGGCTTCGGCCATCAGATTGACCATGTCCGACTATGGCCGCCCATTTCTTTTGTCCCTAACCGTCGTGGCCCTCTTTGCGGCGGCGCAGACCATCCTGTGGTTCACGTTGCCTCTGCTGGCCTTCGATCTGAACGAGGCGGGGGTGGATCTGTCGCTGATCCGGGGCGCGGCCTTCGTGCCGAACATTGTCTTTGCGGTCTTTATCGGTGTTCTGAACGACCGGATCCGCAAGCGGGTGAGCTTCCGGCTTTATTCGGCACTGCTGCTGGTCGCGCTCGGAGCGCTATGGCTGGGGGTGCGGACCGGGCAGATCTCGATTCCGGCGCTGGTTCTGTTCATGATCGTCTTCAACGGGATCGGTTATGCACTGGGCAATGCGCATATGACGCTGATCCGGCTGACGGTGGAGAAAGAGCGCCTGTCGGATGCCACCGCTCTGGTGAGCGGGATCTTTGCCACGATCGGGACCGTGGGTCCGGCGGTCGGCGGGTTTGCGCTGCTCTGGCTTGGGCATGAGGGCGTGATCGGTGGTCTGTGTCTTGCCATGGCGCTGGGCTGCGTCGCGGCGGCGGCGGTCGCACCGGACGAGAGGCTGCCGCAGCCCGCGCGGTTCTGGCCGTCGCTGGCCGAAGGCTGGCAGGTCTTTCGCGCCAACCGCGAGCTGGTGATGATGACCGCCGTCATCGTCCTGACAAATGCCGCAGAAGGGGCGTTCAGCGTTGCGCTTTTGCTCAAGCTGAAGGCCGAGCTGAGCCTCGATCCGTCGCGGATCGGGGTCGTGATCGCCTGCGCCGGAGCGGGGTCGATGATCGCCTCCGTTCATGCGGCCAAGATCCGGCGGCGGCTGGGCTATCGCTTTGCCTTCTTCTGGCCGATCTGGATGCTGGCGCTGGGCTATCTCGCAGTTGCCGCCAGCGAGACCTTCCTGATCTTGTGTGCGCTGAGTTTCGTGATCGGAGCGCTGACTCTGTTCTTCGACGTGGGGATCTGGTCCTACCGGCACGAGACCGTGGAGGCCGCGCATATGGGGCGCGTGGCAGGGATCACCGGGGCGATCTTCAAGATCGGGATGCCGCCGATCATCCTGCTGACCGGGCTGCTGTCTGATATCGGCTGGCTGAGCCAGGCCTTCATCATGGCCGCCGGGATCAATGCGATCGCCGCGCTTTTCCTCGTCTTTGTCGCGGGGTGGGGCTGGCCCCGGCGCGTCCTTGCGTCTTGACGGGACGCGCGACCCTCTACTTGCGCGCGCAAGACGCGCGACCCTCTACCTAAGCGCGCGTAAGACGCGCGACCCTTTGCCGGTTTCAAAGATCTTCAAACTCGTGTATGGGCGCCCAATCTGAGACGTGACGCACCGATCCCGGCGTCGTGCAAAGGAACAGGGGTCGGCGGCAATGGGGCCGCCATTCAAACGGGGCACTCGGACCGCCGAGCTGGGCCCCTTACAGGAAACGCATATGTTTAATGAAGTGAAAAAATCCATCCAGTGGGGCGAAGAAACGCTGACGCTGGAAACCGGCAAGGTTGCGCGTCAGGCCGACGGCAGTGTCATCGCCACCTATGGTGAGACCTCCGTGATGGCCAACGTGACGTTTGCCAAGGCGCCCAAACCGGGCCAGGACTTCTTTCCTCTGACCGTTCACTACAACGAGAAATACTACGCCGCCGGTAAAGTGCCGGGCGGCTTCTTCAAGCGCGAGGCGCGCCCGACCGAGAAAGAGACGCTGACAAGCCGTCTGATCGACCGTCCGATCCGCCCGCTGTTCGTCGAAGGTTTCAAGAACGAGGTCCTCGTGATCTGTACCGTTCTGAGCCACGATCTGGTCAACGATCCCGACATCGTTGCGATGATCGCGGCCTCTGCGGCGCTGACAATTTCAGGCGCACCTTTCATGGGTCCGATTGCGGGTGCGCGCGTCGGTTTCGAGGATGGCGAATACATCCTGAACCCCGAGCTTGACGACATGCACGACCTCAAGTCCAAGCCCGATCAGCGGCTCGATCTCGTCGTTGCAGGCACCAAGGACGCGGTCATGATGGTCGAATCCGAAGCCTACGAGCTGACCGAGGAAGAGATGCTCGGCGCGGTCACCTTTGCCCATGAGCAGATCCAGCCGGTGATCGATCTGATCATTGATCTGGCCGAGGACGCCGCCAACGAGCCCTTCGATTTCCAGGCGCCCGACTATTCGGACCTTTATGCCGCGATCAAAGCGGCTGGCGAAGAGAAAGTGCGCGCCGCCTACGAGATCCAGGACAAGCAGGAGCGCACGACAGCGCAGAATGCGGCCCGCGATCACATCATCGAAAGCCTGAGCGACGAGCAGCGCGAAGACCCCAACCTCGTCTCCGCGATCAAAAAGCTCGAAGCGTCTGTTCTGCGCGGCGATGTCGTCAAGACGGGTAAGCGGATCGATGGCCGGGCGCTAGATACCGTCCGTCCGATCGTCGCCGAAACGGGGCTGCTGCCCCGGACCCACGGGTCGGCCTTGTTCACGCGCGGTGAGACGCAGGGCCTTGTGGTCACCACGCTCGGCACCGGTGACGACGAGCAGATGATCGACGCGCTGCAAGGCACCTATCGCAGTAACTTCCTGCTGCATTATAACTTCCCGCCCTATTCGGTCGGTGAGGTTGGCCGCTTCGGTCCTCCGGGACGGCGCGAGATCGGCCACGGCAAGCTCGCCTGGCGCGCGCTTCAGGCCGTCCTGCCTGCCGCGACCGATTTCCCCTACACGATCCGCATCGTGTCGGAGATCACCGAATCCAACGGCTCGTCCTCGATGGCCTCTGTCTGCGGCGGCTCGCTGTCGATGATGGATGCGGGCGTGCCTCTGAAGGCGCCGGTTGCCGGTGTCGCGATGGGTCTCATCCTTGAAGACGATGGCGAATATGCGGTCCTGACCGACATTCTTGGCGATGAGGATCACCTCGGCGACATGGACTTTAAGGTCGCGGGTACCGAGAATGGCATCACGTCCTTGCAGATGGACATCAAGGTTGCCGGGATCACGCCGCAGATCATGGAAAAGGCGCTGGCCCAGGCCAAGGAAGGCCGCCTGCACATCCTCGGCGAGATGAACAAGGCGCTGAGCGAGACGAAAGGCTTCTCGGAACACGCGCCGCGCATCGAGACGATGACCGTGCCCACCGACAAGATCCGCGAAGTCATCGGATCGGGCGGCAAGGTCATTCGCGAGATCGTGGAAGTCTCTGGCGCCAAGGTCGATATCAACGATGACGGTGTGATCAAGATCGCCTCTTCCGACGGCGAGGCCATCAAGAAGGCCCATGACATGATCTATTCGATCGTGGCAGAGCCTGAAGAGGGCAAGGTCTATACCGGCACCGTGGTGAAGATCGTTGATTTCGGCGCTTTCGTGAACTTCTTCGGCAAGCGCGACGGCCTCGTCCACGTGAGCCAGATCGAGAACCGCCGCTTGAACCATCCTTCGGACGTCCTTAAGGAAGGCCAGGAGGTCAAGGTCAAGCTGCTTGGCTTCGACGATCGCGGCAAGGTCCGCCTGTCGATGAAGGTCGTCGATCAGGAGACCGGCGAGGAAGTGAAGAAAGAGGAAGAAGCCGCCGAGTAAGCGCGCTTTTTCGAAGGTTTGAAAGCCCCTGCCGGAAGCGGTGGGGGCTTTTGCGTATCAGATATGCCGTTGGGCTATGCACAAACAGGATTGTGAGAGCGAGACTGGACGCAAATCAGTTTGTGAATGATATTTCACACTTTACTCTGCACAAACTTGTTTGTGTCGAGTGAAGATGACATAACGGATTTATGTCGAGCAGAACCGAAATTCTTATTCACAACACGAGATATGACAGTGAGAATGCTGTCGACTATCACTACGGAGCCTTCCCGCCCGAGACACCGGATCTGACCGTTCTTCTAACGCCGCTGACGGATGCTCTCGTCTCGCTGACCCGGTATGACACGATGCTCAAGGGTATGCTGAACAGCGAGCTTTTGCTTGCGCCGCTCAGAACCCGCGACGCTGTTGTGTCGTCCCGTATGGAAGGCACGATCTCAACGCTCGAAGAGGTTCTGCGCCTCGAGGCCGCCGCCACCGATCAGGCGCTTCCCCCGGAGGCCCGGAACGACGCGCTCGAGGTCGCGCTCTATGCCCGGGCGCTCAAGCAGGCAGAGGGGCAGATGCGCGACGGCTACCCGATCTCGGAGCATCTGATCCGCTCGGCCCATCGGACCTTATTGAGCCATGGGCGGGGGGCTGAGAAACATCCGGGCGCCTACAAGACGGGTCAGAACTATGTGGGTGACCGCCGGACGCGGCGGATCGAGTTTATCCCGATCTCGCCCGACCATCTGCCGAGCGGGATCGCATCCCTCATCGACTTCACGCGCGACGATGAGATGCATCCACTTCTCAAGGTTGCGATCGCCCATGCGGAGTTCGAGGCGCTCCACCCGTTCGAGGATGGCAATGGCCGGGTCGGACGGATGCTGATCACGCTGATGCTCTGGAGCCTCGGGACGCTCAGCGCGCCGCATTTCTTCGTGGCCGACTATTTCGAGCGCAACAAGGAGGAATATATCACGCGCCTGCGGGCCGTCTCGCAGGACAAGGACTGGACGGGCTGGTGCGCTTTCTTTCTAAGGGCGCTTAATGCACAGGCCTTGGATAATATCGACCTTGTCGGGCGCATTCAGGACCATCACACCGAGATGCGGGAGCGGTTTCGCGATGTTCTAAGGTCCCGCTGGTCGAACGATGCGCTCGATTACATCTTTGCCAACCCGATCTTCCGCAGCAATCGCTTCAACCGGCAGGCCGGCATTCCGAAACCGACGGCGAGCACGTTCCCAAAGAAGCTGGTCGAGGCGGGTTTGCTCAAGACGCTCGTTCCCGCGGCGGGCCGGGCGCCTGCCTATTACAGCTTTCCATCTCTTATCGAGATCGTGCAGGAGCCGGACTGACCGCTGACGCAAGCGTGCAACAGCCGCTAAGCTCTTGGCGCGGCTCACGCTTTCGAGAATATCGCTCTGAGCGGATCTTTGCTAACTCTCCGTTCACTAAAATCGACCACAACATTGCCAGTAAGAGCAAGATTGAGGCCAATCATGATCGAACGACGCCAGCTCCTCACCGGGGCTGCCTTATCCCTGTGCGCTCCGGCGCTTTTGACTTCGGGTGCCGCCGCCCAGACCGGGCAGGTCGTGACGCCGAAATTGCCGCGCCATCTGCGCCGCCGCGAGGTCGATATCAATCCGGCCGTTCCCGCAGGCCTTCTGATCGTCAAACAATCGGATTTCCACCTTTACTGGACGCTCGGCAACGCGCGGGCCATCCGCTACGGCATCGCGCTGGGCGCGGAGGGTCGCAATTTCACCGGCGATGCGTTCATCGCGCGCAAAGCCGAATGGCCCAGCTGGAGGCCGACCGCCAACATGGTCCGCCTCGAGCCGGCGGTCTACGGCCCCTATCGCGACGGACTGCCCGGCGGGCATCCGATGAACCCCTTGGGATCGCGGGCGCTTTATATGTACCAGAACGGGCAGGACACGTTCTACCGCGTCCATGGCACCCACCTGCCCCATACGATCGGACGGGGATTCTCCTCGGGCTGCGTGCGGCTGAGGAACGAGGATATGAACCACCTTTACGATCTTGTGCCGGTCGGGACCCGGATCACGGTTCAGGCCTAGGATCGAACCAAACCGGGTCGGGCCGCGTTGGCGAGCAATTCAGATCGTCTGCCAACGAGAGAAAATTCATGCTGACCCGTCGCTCTTTCCTGTCCGGCACCGCTGCTGCTGCGGCCGCCACGTTCGTTTTGCCCCGCTCGGCCGAGGCGGCTTGGGAGCTTCCCGAACCCTACCGCGCACAGATCGTCCCCGTGCGGGATGATTTCGGCCTGCGGCCAGGCGAGATCCATGTCGTGCAGTCGGAATTCTTCCTCTACCTCATCCTGCCCGGCAACCGGGCCCTCCGGTACGGCGTGGCCGTGGGCGATGACGGGCGCCGCTTCAAGGGAAGCGCCGTGATCCAGCGCAAGGCGCAATGGCCCCGCTGGACGCCGACTGCCAACATGATCCGCCGCGAGCCCGAGAAGTACGCACAACACAAGGCCGGAATGCCGGGCGGCCCGGACAACCCGCTGGGCGCGCGGGCGCTCTATCTCTACCGGAACGGGCGCGACACGATGTATCGCATCCACGGCACGCCCCAGCCGTGGAGCATCGGGCAATCCGTCTCCTCGGGCTGTATCCGAATGCTGAACGAGCATGTGGCGGATCTTTATATGCGCGTTCCGGTGGGGACGCGCGTCACCACTTATGCGTGAGGCGAATCGTGCTAACGTGATCTGGTCCAACAGCAAGAGACCAGATCATGCAGCGCAAGAAAGCGTCGGATTTCGACCCCCGCATCCTCGAGATTTTTGACGGATACGTTCACGGCAAGATTTCCAAGCGCGAGTTCATCGCCTCGGCCGGCAAGTATACAGCCGCTGGGATTACGGGCGCGATGATCCTGGATCAGCTCTCGCCCAACTATGCCTATGCGCAGCAGGTCGCGCCGGACGATCCGGCGATCACGACCGAAACGGCATCCTACGAAAGCCCCGACGGCCACGGCACGATCCAAGGGTTGATGGCGCGCCCGTCAGAGGTCAGCGGGCCGCTGCCCGCCGTTCTGGTCATCCACGAAAATCGCGGGCTGAACCCTTATATCGAGGATGTCGTGCGCCGGACGGCCAAGGCCGGTTTCCTCGCCTTCGGCCCTGACGGACTGACCCCGCTGGGCGGTTACCCTGGCACCGACGAGGAAGGCCGCGAGATGCAAAGAAGCCTCGACAGCGCGCGGCTGATGGCGGATTTCTTTGCGGCCTACGAGTTTTTGGCGGGCCATGAAGACAGCACGGGCAGCGCAGGCTGCGTCGGCTTTTGCTACGGCGGCGGGGTCTGCAACGCGCTGGCGGTGGCCTATCCCGAACTGGGCGCCTCCGTTCCGTTCTATGGTCGCCAGCCCGCGGTAGAGGATGTGCCGCAGATCGAGGCGCCGCTCATGATCCATTATGCGGGCCTTGACGACCGCATCAACGAAGGCTGGCAGGCCTATTCAGACGCATTGCGGGCCAATCAAAAAGAGTTCAGCGTCCACTTCTACCCGGATGTGAACCACGGCTTCCATAACGACACGACCCCCCGCTATGACGAGGAGGCCGCGATGCTGGCTTGGGACCGCACGCTGGCCTTCTTTGACGAACACCTGCGCGCGGCCTGACGCCAGACCTTTCAGAGCTTTGTCGTGCGCAGATAGGGCAGGACGGTCGTGAATTCGCCGAACTTGGCCTTTGCGTCCTCGTCGCTCACCGTGGCGGGGATGATCACGTCCTGACCGACCTCCCAGTTGGCGGGCGTGGCAACGCCCCGGCTGGTCGAAGTTTGCAGCCCGTCCAGCGCCCGCAGCACCTCGGCAAAGTTGCGACCCACGGTCATCGGGTAGGTCATCGACAGCTTGAGCTGCTTGTCCGGCCCGATGATGAAGACCGACCGCACCGTCGCGCTGTCGGCGGGCGTCCGGCCGTCCGGCAGATAGGCCTCGGCGGGCAGCATGTCGAAGGCCTTCGACACCTCGAGCCCTTCATCGGCGATGATCGGAAATCCCGCAGGCGTGCCTGCGACGGTCTCGATATCGCCTTTCCATTTCTTGTGATCCTCGGCGCCGTCGACGCTGACCCCGATCACCTTGGTGCCGCGTTTCTTCCATTCCTCGTCAAGCTGGGCGACGGCTCCGAATTCGGTCGTGCAGAC
The DNA here is from genome assembly GCA_947503775.1 of uncultured Paracoccaceae bacterium. Taxonomy (GTDB): domain Bacteria; phylum Pseudomonadota; class Alphaproteobacteria; order Rhodobacterales; family Rhodobacteraceae; genus Aestuariibius. The sequence goes on from CANNFE010000003.1 coordinate 173,081, forward strand.
CGGCGTGAAATCCTTGGGATGCGAGAAAAGGATCGCCCAGCTGTCGCCGATCCAGTCATGGAAACGGATCTCGCCCTGATCGGTCATGGCGGTGAAATCGGGAACGGTATCGTTGATGCGCAAACCCATGGGGCGACTCCTTTGGTGCTGGATATGAGGGCAGTCTAGCGCTCTGCCGGGATGGGTGCCACCTTCGCGGGGCGGCGCAGCCAAAGGGCCAGCGCCAAGGCGCAGACAAGCGCCAGCGCACCAGAGAAGATCGCAAAGACCCCCTGCAACCCGCCTGCCGGACCCGCAAGCATCTGGCTCAGGATCGGCGAGGCGAACTGCCCCAGAAAGACCGAGGCGGTCAACCCGCCGGACAGCCGCCCGCGGATATGTTCGGGCGCGGCCGACAGAAGCGTGACGCTCATCACCGGCATGATGATCCCCATGCCGGTGCCGAGCGCGATCATCGCCACAAGGATCGCGCCGTAGCCGGGGGCCAGCCAGACGGCTGCATAAGCCACAGCCATCAGGCCCAGACCGACCGCTACGAAAAGGGCGACCGGCAGACGTCCCGTGAGCCGCCCATAAAGAAGCGAGGCGGCCGAGCTGAAGAGGGTTGCGACGCCGATTGCCATGCCCGCACGGCTGGGTTCGGGGATTTGCATGACCCCGTTCAAGAGAAACGGGAGCTGCGTCGGCACCAGGTAAAAGGCCATCATCGAAAAGAAGGCGGTCGCATAGATCGCAAAGACGATCATCGGGATCCCGCCTTGGCTCGCCTCCGGGGACGACGCGGTCTTGCGCGGCGGCTCGGGCAGGAAGGCGAGCACGAGCGGGATCATCAGCAGCGAGGCTCCGTAGATCGCGAAGGGTGCGCGCCAGTAGAGATCGGCCAGAAACCCGCCTCCGGTCACGAAGACCAGTCCGCCAAACCCCATGAAGGCGGCCTGAAGCCCCAGATAGCGCCCGCGCTCTTGCCCTTCGAAATAGTCTCCCGCCAGGGTCGTGACGGCCGGCATCATCAGCCCCACCGACACGCCGAGCAAAGCGCGCCCGATCAGCATCGCCGCGATGCTGTCGACGATCAGCCCAGACATCCCGGCCAGCGCATAAAGGACAGAGCCGCCCATCAGGATCTTGAGCCGCCCCAGCCGGTCGATCGCCCAACCCGAGAGCGGCGCGGTGATCGCGATCAAGAGCGCAGGCAGCGTCAGGACCAGTCGCGCCAGCACCTCGATATTGGCGGTCTCGGCGAACTGATCCCTGAGAGCGGGCAGCGACGGGGAGATCGTCGCCCCCGACATGACCGTCAACGATGCGCCAAAGAGCAGGGTGATCTTCAATCCGGCGCGGTCCATGGGGCGTCCTTCGGCAGGTCAGATCCCTTCCATAGACCACGGCGCGGGACGTCAGGCTATGCTCTTGCTCACCGGCAGCTTGGATGCGCCGCGCCGTCCCGGCCTTGCGCCGGGACCTCCTCCTCGCAGAGACGCGGGCCATCGGGGGATCGGGGCGCCTAGAAAGGCACGTTCGACACCACCTCGATCCACGCCCCGCCCTCGGGGTGCCGCAGCCTCAGCCGCTCCGCATGGAGCATCATCCGCTCCGCAGGCGGCCCGTCATAAAGCGGATCGCCCAGGATCGGATGCCCAGCCTCCGCCAGATGCACGCGAAGCTGATGCGACCGGCCCGTCAGGGGCCTCAGCGCGACGCGGCTCTCCTCCGCCCCTTCCGAGATCCGGTCCCAGTCGGTCACGGCAGGCCGCCCGTCCGGCGCGACCATCTGCCGGGGCCGGTTCGGCCAGTCGGCCTTGAGCGGCCCGTCGAACCGCCCGCTCTGCCCGATCCGGCCCGCGACCCTGGCGACATAGCGCTTTTCGACGATCCGTTTCTCGAATTGCAGCCCCAGATGCCGCTGCGCATGGGGCGTCCGGGCAAAGACCATGACGCCGGACGTATCCCGATCCAGCCGGTGCACCAGCAGAATGCCGGGCCACTTCGCCTCGAGGCGGCTGAGCAGACAATCGGCTAGATCCGCCCCCTTTCCCGGCACGGAGAGAAGCCCTTCGGGCTTGTCCACAAAAAGCAGGTGATCATCCGCCTTGAGGATGACAAGCGGATCCGTTGGCGGCTCGTACGGGCTCATCGATCGTGTTGCGGCAGCCCGTCGGTGATGTCGTAATAATCACCCTTGTCCTTGACGAAGATGTGTTTTTCCAGGGACAGCCCGGTCGGCCCGTCGAGGGCCCCCATGGCAAAGCTGATCGTGTCCCCGTCATGCGCGCTCCAAAAGAGGAAACTGCCGCAGATCGGACAAAACCCGCGTTTGGCGGTTCCGACCGCATCGAACCAGCGGACCTCGCCGGTGATCGACACCGCATCCTCCGGCGTCCAGCCCGAGGACCAGACATGGCCCGATTGCTTGCGGCATTGCCCGCAGTGACAAACCGAAACGCCATCGACCCTGCCCTCGACAGAAAACGTCACGGCGCCGCAAAGGCAGGACCCTTCAAGCATCTTTCCCTCCAAAGGCCACCTCTAGCACGCGTCTCAGGCCCGCTGCATCCCGGTCATCGAACGCATCGGGCCGGTCGCTGTCGATATCGAAAACCCCAAGAAGCTGCCCGTCCGCGTCAAGGACCGGCAGAACGATTTCGGACCGGGTGGTGCTGGCGCAGGCGATATGACCGGGAAAAGCGTCGACATCCGGGACGATCTGCACCTCGCCGGTGCGCGCCGCCGCGCCGCAGACCCCGCGCGAGAAGGGGATGACGAGGCATCCATGCCCGCCTTGATAGGGCCCGATCTTCAAGAGCTCGGGTGCCACGACGCGATAAAACCCCGTCCAGTCAAAGCGGCCGTCCGACCAATACACCTCGCAAGCGACCGTCGCCATCTTGGCCACGATATCGGGCTCGCCCTCGACCAGAGCCGCGACGCGCTGCACCAGGCTTTCATAGTCCGGCGCGCCCCGGACTTGATCCGGGGCCTCTGCCTCGGCCCCGCTCATGGCCGCTCGATCGCGATGGCGGTGCCCTCGCCGCCGCCGATGCAGATCGCGGCGATGCCGCGCTTGAGATCCCGCGCCTCGAGCGCGTGCAGCAGCGTCACCATGATCCGGGCACCTGACGCCCCGATCGGATGGCCCAAAGCGCAGGCGCCGCCATTCACGTTCACGATATCGCGCGAGATCCCCATCTCGTGCATGAAGGCCATCGGCACGACGGCGAAGGCCTCGTTCACCTCCCAAAGGTCGACGTCCTCGGTGGACCAGCCAAGCGATGTCAAAAGCTTCTGCGCCGCTGGAACCGGCGCGGTCGTGAACCAGCCCGGCGCCTGGGCGTGGCTGGCATGGCCCATGATCCGCGCGCGCACCGGCAGACCGGAGGTTTCCGAGGCCAGGACCAGGGCCGCCGCCCCGTCCGAGATCGACGAGGCATTCGCCGCCGTCACTGTGCCGCCCTCGCGGAAGGCGGGCTTGAGCTGGGGGATCTTGTCCGGACGCGCCGCGCCGGGCTGCTCGTCTTCGCCGATGACTTGCTCGCCCTTGCGGGTGTGAAGGGTCACCTGGGCGATTTCTGCATCGAACGCCCCATTCTGGGCCTCCAACGCCCGCTCGAGAGAGCCAAGCGCGAAGGCATCCTGCGCCTGCCGCGTGAACTGGAACGTCTCGGCGCAATCCTCGGCGAAGGTACCCATCAGGCGGCCTTTGTCATAAGCGTCCTCAAGCCCGTCAAGGAACATCGAATCGACCACGGCGCCATGTCCCATCCGCGCGCCGCCGCGCATTTTCGGCAGCAGATAGGGGGCATTCGTCATGCTCTCCATCCCGCCCGCGACCATCACCGGCGCCTGCCCGAGCGCGATCCGGTCAAAGGCCATCATCGCCGCCTTCATACCTGATCCGCACATCTTGTTGAGCGTCGTCGCGGGCACCTCCTCGCCCAGACCGGCGGCGAACCCGGCTTGCCGCGCAGGGGCCTGACCCTGGCCGGCGGGCAGGACGCAACCCATGAGAACCTCGCTCACCTCCGGCGCGCCGGCCTCCTCCAGCGCGGCGCGGATGGCGACGCCGCCCAAGGCGGGCGCATCGGCGCCGGACAGACTTCCCTGAAATCCGCCCATCGGCGTTCGTTTGGCTCCGGCGATGACGACGGTTTCCATCGATCTTTTCCTCCCTGCGGACTGCGCTCAACCGAATGGTAACGATTGCGCTCTAGTTTTCCCAGACAAGGCAGACCGCAAGGATCCTGATATGCCGCTGAAAAGCCAGAAGATGGGCGATGCCCTCGTGCTCACCATGACCGACGACCGGATCGATGCCGCCTCCTCGATCCGGTTCAAGGACGAAATCGCGGCGGCCGCCCGTGGCGGTCCGCACCAGATCGTGCTGGATCTGACGCGGGTGGAATTCATCGATTCGTCCGGTCTGGGCGCGGTCGTCGCGGTGATGAAGGCGCTCGCGCCAGAGCAACGGCTCGATCTGGCCAATCTGGCGCCGATCGTGGACAAGGTGTTCCGCCTGACCCGGATGGACAGCGTCTTTGCGATCTATCCGGATGCGCAAACCGCCGTTCGTGCCCATGTCGCCTGACGCGCCCGCACCTGCTGACGCACCGGGATCGACCCTGATCCGGTTGATCCTCAAAAGCGCGCCCGAAGAGGTGCGCACCGGGGTGCAATCGGTCATCCTGCAACTCGATCCCGTCCATCTGGACCCGGACGAGCGCAGCACGCTGGAACTTGTCCTGGCCGAGATCGTGAACAACATCGCCGAACACGCCTATTGTGGCCGCCCCGACGGCTGGATCGAGATCCTCGTCAGGCCCCGTCCCGAAGGGATCTGTTGCCGTATCTCCGATGAGGGAAAGCCGATGCCGGGCGGCAAACCGCCTCCGGGGCTCCTTCAGGATCTGAACGTACCGGTCAAGGATCTTCCCGAAGGTGGGTTTGGCTGGTTTCTGATCAGCGACCTCGCCAAGGACCTCACTTACGAGCGTCAGAAGGGCCGCAATACGCTGCGGTTTCGCATGGCGATCGGCGCAGCCTGAGGGACTGTTTCCGTTTCGACGAAAAGGTCGCAATGATGCCCGAATTCGTCCCAAGCCGCGCCTGAATAGAGCAGCAAAACTCCAGATGTAGCTACAAAGCTTCCCTCGGCGCTGCGCTTAATAGCCCCCACCCATAGCGCGGCGTCGAGGACTTTGTCGCTGCCCGTTCTCCCTCTCCCAGATCTTCGAACTATCCGGTCACGGTCACTGGCCCAGGGATGCACGGGAGCTGCAAGACCGCTCTGCCCTTGCAACCTCCCGATGACACGGTCATTTTTCGCATCGCCCCTGAAAGGATACCCGATGCGAGACTATCACCTTCCCGGCCGCTCCCCGGTTCTGGCCACAAACGGGATGTGCGCAACCTCGCATCCTCTGGCCGCGAAGGTCGCGATCCAGATCCTCGAATCAGGAGGGAACGCGGTCGATGCCGCCATCGCAGGCGCCGTGCTGCTGGGCATCTGCGAGCCGCAGATGACCGGGATCGGCGGGGATGCTTTCGCGCTTGTCAAACATCCGGGCAGCGACAAGGTCATCGCCCTGAACGGATCAGGGCGCGCGCCCGCGGGATTGACCGCGAGCGATCTGCGCGAGGATGGACATTCGGCGATCCCGCTGACCAGTGCCCATGCGGTGACGATCCCGGGTGCGGTCGATGCGTTCTGCGCGCTGTCAAAGGCCCATGGCCGGGCCGGTCTGGCCACCTCGCTCGCGCCCGCGATCCATTATGCCGAAGCGGGCGTGCCGGTCGCCCCGCGCACCGCGTTCGACTGGGCGCTGGCGACGGACACCTTGCAGGGATCCGCACGCGACGCCTACCTGATGGGCGGCCAGGCGCCCCGGCCCGGCCAGATCTTCCGCGCCCCCCGGCAGGCCGAGGTTCTGCGCCGCATCGCCCAAGACGGCCGCGACGCCTTTTACGAAGGCGAGATCGCCGAGGACATGGTGAACGCGCTCACGGCGGCCGGCGGCCCCCACACGCTCGATGATTTTGCGCGCACCGCTTGCACCTGGACCGATCCGGTCAGCGGTAGCTACAAGGGCGCCGATCTGACCGAGCATCCGCCTAACGGGCAGGGCGCGACCGCGATCCTTCTTCTAAATATCCTTAGGGAGTTCGATATCGCGTCGATGGACCCACTTGGCGCCGAGCGCATCCATATCGAGGCCGAGGCGACCAAGCTGGCCTATGACGCCCGCAACCGGCTGATCGCCGATCCCGATCACACCGCGCGGCTGGATCATATGCTCTCTGCCGACACGGCCGTCCGGCTGGCCGCGCTGATCAATCCGGCCCGCGCCATGCCTGATCCTGCGCCCCTGACCGAGGCGGTTCACAAGGACACGATCTATATCACCGTCGTCGACCGCGACCGAATGGCCGTCAGCCTGATCTATTCGATCTTCCATTCCTTCGGCTCCGGTATCGCCTCGGACAGGTTCGGTATCCTTCTTCAGAACCGCGGCGCCGGGTTCACGCTGGCCGAAGGCCACCCGAACGAGGCAGGCCCCGGCAAGCGCCCGATGCACACGATCATCCCCGCCATCCTGGGCGGAGAGGGCCGCCCGACCATGCCGTTCGGCGTGATGGGCGGGGCGTATCAGTCCACGGGTCACGCCCGGTTCGTCAGCAATATCATGGATTTCGGCATGGATCCGCAGACCGCCATCGACGCGCCCCGCGCTTTTGCCGATGCCGGCCATCTCAAGGTCGAGCGCGGCTATCCGGACGACATCCGCGCCAAGCTGGCCGATATGGGCCACAAGATCGAGATCCCAGAGGTCGCCATCGGCGGCGCGCAGGCCATCGCGATCCACGAGGATGGCGTTCTCGAAGGCGCTTCCGATCCGCGAAAGGATGGCTGCGCGCTTGGCTATTGACGCCTAGTTCAGCGCGAAATGCAGGGGATAATGGCCGTCCTCGAACGGGCCGAAGAGATCATCCAGATCCGGGTGATCCACAGGCTGCCCGCTATAATCGGCGATCAGGTTCTGTTCGGACACGTAAGCGACGTAATAGCTTTGGTCGTTTTCGGCGAGCAGATGGTAGAATGGCTGATCCTTCTTGGGACGGCTGTCCTCGGGGATCGCCTCGTACCATTCGTCCGTGTTGGCAAACATCGCATCCACGTCAAAAACCACGCCCCGGAAGGGATGCTTCCGGTGCCGGACGATCTGTCCCAGATGATACTTTGCGCGCGTCTTCAACATGAGGAACTCCTGATCCAGAGCTAGTTCCGCTGATCGCATAAGTCCACGACTTGCCATCAAGTTGCATGGAAACACTCTGTGAACTGTGCCAAACGGCTCCTTGCCTCTGGAACATTTGCCTATTCTCGAATGCGGCGGGATGCGGTATAGTCACTCAAAATAAAATAAAAAATTGCGAGGCAGTGATGAGCAGATCTCTCCGCGCTCTGGTTCTTTGTCTGGCTGTCGCAGGATGCGGCGGCGGCAGCAGCAACTATGCGGCGCCCGATAATCTCGACAATGCGTGCAGCATCGTCAGTCAGAACCCCGATTACCTGCGCGCCTTCAAGCGCACCGAGCGCAAATGGGGCGTTCCGGTCGAGGTCCAGATGGCCACGATCTATCAGGAAAGCAAATTCATCGGAAACGCGCGAACGCCCTACCGCTACACGCTTGGCGTAATCCCGGCCGGTCGCCAAAGCTCGGCCTATGGCTACAGCCAGGCGCTCGATGGCACGTGGAAGGAATATCTCGCCGATACCGGCCAGCGCCGGGCGAGGCGGGACGACATCTTTGACGCGACCGATTTCATGGGCTGGTACATGACCCTTACGCAAGAACGGAACGGGATCCCGCTTTACGACACGCGCAACCAGTACCTAGCCTATCACGAGGGCCATTCAGGCTATCGGCGCGGCAGCTATACGCGCAAGAGCTGGCTGATGAAGGTCGCGGCCGAGCTTGATGACCGCGCAGTTCTCTACGGCACACAGCTGAGGGCCTGCGGCAAGATCCGGTAGGAGCATCCGGTTGGGCCTGTCGCCGAACCGGGTCTACGCAAGGCTGCTGGCGCAGGAGCCGCTTCAGATCCGGTCAGGGGACCAGATTGCAACCGGTTTTCCGCGCGCGCCCTCATGCGGGGAAGGACGATATGGCATTTGACGAGAATGAAATCCGGACTGCGCTGCGGGCATCCTGGTCTCGGGACACGGCGGTGCAATGGACTAGGGACAATCCCGCTCTGGGGCAATGCAATGTGACCGCAGCGGTCATCCACGATCTGTTCGGCGGCAGGATCCTGCGGACCAAGCTTCGGGGCATCTGGCATTACTACAACGAGATCGAAGGCCGCCGCATCGATCTGACCGACAGCCAATTCACCTCACCGGGGGCTCTGTTCGATGCGCCTGAGATCTATCAGGATGAGGTATCATCCTGTGAGGATACCATGAACGGGATACCTGAGAGGGAGTATGACACCCTCAAGACGGCGTTGGTGCGGGACCTTGGAAATTGACGCCCATTGGCGAGCGGCCGGCACGCTGGCCCGTCAGGGGCAAATACGGGGGATCGACCGGTCGCCCTAGCGTTCGGTCGTCCCCAAGATATCCGTCCTAGCGATTGATCTCGCGCTGGATGTTGAACTGGCTGTCGGCGATAGCCACGCCCTTGGTCAGATCGCCGAGGATGATCGTCGTCTGCAGCCCGCTCTGATCGGTGATGACCCATTGGCGCAGCTCGGTCGGATTGCCGGTGAACTTCATATCGATATGGCCAAGTTCCGGGCGCTGGGGGTCCTGCGCTCGCACGGTGGTCGCGGTCCCATCGGTCGAATGACCCGTCACCATGCCCGCGCGGGACAGATCGACATTACGCTCGAGGATGATCTTGAGCGGCGTTTGCGCCAGCGGATACTGCTCGGGTCCCGCATTGGACTTGCCGTCAAAGATCGCCACCGTCCCGGCCGAGGCCATGACGAGCGATTGCTCGGGCGGGTTATATTCGAATCGGACCCGTCCGGGGCGCTTGATATAGATCGTGCCGGTCGACAGCGTGCCGTCGGCATTGACCTGGGTGAACTCGCCGGTCGCGGTCTGCAGGTTGTTGAGATAGCGCGACAGCTCTCCCAGCGGGATCTGCTGGGCGGCAGCGGGCAGTGCGAGGATCAGCCCCAGGATCGAAGCGATGAGATATCTGGTCATGGAAAGTCGCCTGACTTGTTTCGGTTCGGGTCAACATAGGCACTCTCTGCTGCCCCGCCTAATGATAAGCGATAACCGGCGCTCGCGTTCCAATAACGTCCTGGACATGGGTCGGCGGGTGGGCGATGCGGGCCTCGTAGAGGCGCGCGAGTGCCACCCGGCGGCTCAAGTCATTGTTCGGGAACGAGGATCTCGCGCTTGCCCACATGGTTGGCGGGCGTCACGAGGCCGTTTTCCTCCATCTGCTCGACCAGTCGCGCGGCCTTGTTATAGCCGATCGCCAGTTTCCGCTGGATATAAGAGGTCGAACACTTCCGGTCTTTCGCGACAATCGCCACCGCCTGATCGTAAAGCGCGTCCTCCCCGTCGGTATTGCCGCCCAGACCCAGCACCAGATCGATATCGCTGCTGCTGTCATCGTCCGGCCCGTCAACGACACCCGACATGTATTCGGGCGGACCAAAGCTCTTGAGGTAGGTCACGATCTCCTCGACCTCCTCGTCCGAACAGAAGGGCCCATGCACCCGGCGGATCTTGCCGCCGCCGGCCATCCAGAGCATGTCGCCCATGCCCAGAAGCTGCTCGGCGCCCTGCTCGCCCAGAATGGTCCGCGAATCGATCTTGCCTGTGACCTGGAAAGAGATCCGGGTGGGGAAATTCGCCTTGATCGTCCCCGTGATCACATCGACCGAAGGCCGCTGCGTCGCCATGATCAGGTGGATGCCCGAGGCCCGCGCCATCTGCGCAAGGCGCTGGATGCAAGCCTCGATCTCCTTGCCTGCGACCATCATCAGGTCGGCCATCTCGTCGACGATGACGACGATATAGGGCAGCGTCTCGGGCTGGATCTCTTCGGTTTCCCAGACAGGTTCGCCCGTCTCGTCGTCGAACCCGGTCTGCACCGTGCGCGAGAACATCTCGCCCTTGCCCAGCGCATCCTTCACCCGGCCGTTATAGCCTTCGATGTTCCGCACGCCCATCTTGGACATCTTGCGGTAGCGCTCCTCCATCTCGCCCACGACCCATTTCAGGGCGACGACCGCCTTCTTGGGGTCGGTCACGACAGGCGACAGAAGATGCGGAATGCCGTCATAGACGCTGAGTTCCAGCATCTTCGGGTCGATCATGATCAGCCGACACTCATCCGGCGACAGCCGGTAAAGCAGCGACAGGATCATCGTGTTGATCGCCACCGATTTACCCGAACCGGTCGTTCCCGCGATCAGCAGATGCGGCATCTTCGCGAGGTTCGCCACGACCGGCTCGCCTCCGATATCCTTGCCCAGCGCCAGCGGCAGCCGCGCATTCGTGTCCCCGAAATCCCGTGCCGACAGGATCTCGCGCAGGACGACCTTCTCGCGCTTCTCGTTCGGAAGCTCGATCCCGATCACGCTGCGCCCCGGCACGGTCGAAACGCGGGCAGACAGCGCCGACATGGACCGCGCGATATCGTCCGAAAGACCGATCACCCGGCTTGCCTTCAGACCCGGCGCAGGCTCCAGTTCGTACATTGTCACGACGGGGCCGGGCCGGACCGACACAATCTCGCCCTTGACGCCATAATCGTCGAGCACGCTTTCCAGCATCCGCGCATTCTGCTCCAGCGCATCTTCGCTGAGGTGGTGCCGCTCGACCCCCGCCGGATCGGTCAGCAGCGACAAAGGCGGATGCTCGTAGCTGGCCTCCTTCTCCTCGAAACGCAGCGCGGGCTGCGCCTCGGCCCGCGCGGCCCTAGAGGGCTGGACGACGCGGGCGGCGGGGGTCTGAACGACACGTTTGGGCTCTTGGGCCGGGATAGCGGGCGCGGTCAGGACCGGCTCGGCCACATCCAGCATCGGCTCGACCGGCGCATCCTCTTCGGTCACGGGCGGCTCTTGGCGGAAGATCAGCGGCTTGGGCCCGCGCCCTTCGGTCAGGGAACCGCGCGAGGCCACCAAAGGCGCCTTGACGCGCGATTTGATCACATCGCTGATCTTGGCCTTGATCCGGTCGTCATCGGGCGCGCCCGGCTCGGGTCCGTCGAAGGTTTCGCGCTCCACCAGTTCAGGCTCTGGCATGGGCTGCCCACGCAGACGCGGCAGGATCGAGCCCAGACCGCTGGCGGGTGCGGAACGCGGATCGGCGACCAGAGGCGCGGCCTGCGGCTCGGCCCGCACGATGGGTTCGGCCACCGTGCGGCGCTCTTTCAGGGCAGCCGCCGCCTGCATCGCGCCGCCAGCTCCGCGTCCGACAAGGCGCAGCGCGCCGTCGTAAAGGACGACCGTTCCCACCAGCAGAAACCGTCCGATCTGGCGCAGCTCGGCGCGGGTGAAGCCCAGCACGAAGGCTCCCAGCGCGAGGATGGCCAAAGCCGCGATCAGCGACATCACCTTGACCCCGAAGGCCGCGGTGAACGGGAACATCGTCAGCAGGATGCCTAGCACCGTATCGCCAAAGAGCCCGCCCAGCCCGAAGGAGTGGGTCCAGCCCTCTCCCGGGGCGAGCGTCGAGGCATAGACCGACACGAGCGCGATCGCGATCGGCGCGAAGATCAGCCGCCCGACGGCTCGCTCCTTGCCGCGGTGCAGGATCAGCCGCAGACCCCAGGCCAGGCAGACCACTGCGATCCCCCAGGAGCCCCATCCCACGATCATGAAAAGCGGCGCCGCCAGCGATGCGCCGAGCCGGCCCATCCAGTTCTCCACCGGCGCGTCCGTGGCCGAAAGCCAGCTTGGATCGTCGGGCGTGTAAGAGCCGATCATTATCGCCGCCATCACGCCCAGCACGATCAACGCCAGCCCGACCAGTTCGGCCCCGCGTTTCTCGATCGCCGCCTGCATGGAGCTGTCGAGAAGCGGATCGCGCGTGCGTGTCTGGTAAGAGGCCATCTGTCGTTCCTATGCGTAAAGGCAGTCGCGCAGGGCCGTCAGCCCGCGCCGCGTGTCGTCTTGGGCCGCGACCAGCGCGACCCTGATATATCCGTGTCCCGGGTTCCCGGCGGTCCCGTCCTGCGCCAGGTAGCTGCCGGGCAGTACCTTCACGCCGGTCTCGCGCCAGAGCCGCACGGTCGCCGCCTCGCCGTCCTCGGCGGGCAGCCACAGGAAAAACCCGGCAACGGGGCTCATATAGCCGGGCACATCGCTCAGTATCTCATCGGCCAGCGCATATTTCGCGTGATAGAGCGCGCGGTTCGCCTCCACATGCGCCTCGTCACTCCAGGCGCGGGCGGCGACAGCTTGGAGCGGCAGCGGCAGTGGGGCTCCCGCATAGTTACGAAGCTGCTGCATCTGGGCGATGGCCCCGGGTCCGCTTGCAACAAAGCCGGAGCGCAGCCCCGGCAGGTTCGAGCGCTTGGAGAGCGAATTGAAGAGCACAACCCGCTCGGGATCAGCGCCCATCTCATGCGCGACGGTCAGAATGCCGACGGGTGCATCATCGCGGTAGATCTCGGAATAGCACTCATCGGCAAAGATGCGGAAATCGTAGCGCTCCGCCAACTCGAGCAGATCGCGCCAGTAGTCGCGGCTCGCCACGACGCCCTGGGGGTTCGCGGGCGAGCAAATATAGGCGATCGCCGTCCGGTTCAGGATATCCTCGGGCAAAGCGGTGTAATCCGGCAGGAAGCCCGTCTCGGCCGTTGCATCGACAAAGACCGGCTCGGCCGCGACCGACAGGGCGGCGACCATGTAGACTTGGTAGAACGGGTTCGGCGTCAGGACGACAGGCCGCCCGTTTTTGTCCTCGGGGCAAAGCGCCATCGCCGCATTGTAGAGCCCCTCACGCGTGCCGTTCAGAGCCATCGCCGCAGGTTCGGGCACGCCGTAACGCCGAGAAATCCAGCCTGTGATTGCGCTGAGCAGCTCGTCAGATCCGGGGTTGGGAGGATAGCGGTTAAAGCCCGCAAGGTTCGCCGCCAGTTCCTCTCCGACCCAGTCAGGAAAGGGATGCGTGGGCTCGCCAATGGTCATGACAACGGGATCGCCGCCCGGCTCCACGCCGTTCAGCAACGTCCGCAGGCGCGGAAACGCATAGTCCGGTAGGTTCGAAAACCGCTCGGGGTACATCATGACTGCCTCAATATGCAGGATCGCTTTCGTCCCGCTTGAGGATCAAAATAGCGAGCCGAGACCGCTTCTGTCCAGCCGCCGCGCGGCGAAAAAAGAACAAAGGCGAGTGTTTTGTGATATTTATGGCGTTCTATTCAGATCATCGTTCCTGCTGTTCGGCCCGGGAAGCAATTCGCAAGACATCGGTGGTTCTTGAAACCAGAAAAAGTCTCCATGCGCGCATTCGACATAGTGCTCGGTAGTCTTACTGACCCACAAACGCAGAAAAATGTCGTCTTGCACGACGGAGCAGTCGATCTTATCGGAAGCCAGATCAATCTCATCACTCGCGAGCGCAATGAAGTTGCACCGTTCCTCAGCTATTTGCAGAGACAGCTCGTACGCGTTGCGCTTCAAAAACAGCACGAAGATCAGTAGCGCAAAGATCAAGGCAATCATGATGCCGGTTCCGAGCCTAGGAAAACCTATGGCTCTCACATGCCCTCCCCCAAAGCCGCCTCCACCGCCAGCCCAAGCCGCAACAGCCGCGCTTCCGACCAGGGGGGTCCGTTCAGCAAAATCCCCGCCGAGGGCACGCCCGTCGGGATCGTGAGCCCGCACAGCCCCATCAGGTTGCCGATCCGCGTGTTTCTGAGCGTCATCAGGTTCGCCCGTTTGAAATAGGCGTCCTCGGTGGCCAACCGCTCCGCATTCGGGGGCGCGATCGGACAGGTGGGGCAGAGAACCGCATCAAAGCCGGCCATCCGCTCGGCCCAGTCGGCCCGGATCTCGCGCACCCGCGCCCAGGCCTGCAGATAGGCGGCGGCCGTCACGCCCTTGCCGCCCATGATCCGCTCGACGATCTGCGCGTACATCTGGCCGGCCTGATGCTCGACCGCGTTCTGCCACTCGGCATAGGCCTCGGCGGTATAAAGCGGCCCGGCCAGATCGAACGCATCCTTGAGCGACGGCATCTCGACCGTTTCGATCACCGCCCCGGCGTCGCGCAGCGCCTCGAGCGCCCGGTCAAAGCCGCGCTGCGGACGCTCCTCCAGATCCTCCATCCCGACCGTCTCGATCACCGCAAAGCGCCGCCCGGCCACCGAGGCGCCGCGCAGATCCACGGCTGGCCCGCCCAGGGCCGCCAGCATCAGCGCCGCATCCTCGACCGTCTGGGTGAGCGGGCCGACCGTATCGAAGGATCGGCAAAGCGGCACGACCCCGTCATTCGGCAGCAAGCCCGCCGTCGTCTTGAGGCCCACCAGATCGTTCCAGACCGCAGGCACCCGCACCGATCCGCCGGTATCCGAGCCCACCGCCGCCGCCGCCAGCCCGAACGCCACCGAGGTTGCCGCGCCCGAGGATGAGCCGCCGGACACCGCCTCTTCGTCATGCACGTTCGGCGGAGAGGCGGTCATGGGGTTCAACCCAAGCCCCGAAAAGGCCAGCTCTGTCATATGGGTCTTGCCCAGACAGACCAGCCCCGCCGCGGCGCCGCGCCGCACAACCTCGGCATCCCGGTGCGGAACACGTCCCGCCAGCACCTTTGATCCCGCTTCCGTCGCGACCCCGGCCGTGTCGAAAAGATCCTTCCAGGACACCGGCACCCCGTCGAGCGGGCCAAGCCACCGCCCGGCCCGCGCGCGCCTCCGTGACGCTTCGGCCTCGGTCAGGGCGCGCTCGGGCGTCAGGCGCGCATAGATCCGCTCTCCGAACCGGTGCTCGCAGGCGGCGCCGAGCATCTCTTCGGTCAGCGCCACCGGATCCAGATCGCCCGTCCCGATCAGACGTCCCAGATCCGCCGCGCTCTTGCCCTGCCAGTTTGCCATTCTGCTCTCCGTTCTGCTGAGGCGACGGTAGCGGCCTCGCGGCGCATGGACAATTGCGTGGCAAGGGTCATATGCACCCGTCATGATAGATCTGCTTATCACCGGCGGCGGCCTGAACGGCACTGCGCTCGCCCTCGCCGCGTCCCGCATCGGGCTGAGCGTGACGCTGATCGACGCCGCCCCCGATCCCGGCGGCACAGTGCCGAAATTCGACGGACGCGCCTATGCGATCGCGCTGGCGTCCCAGCGGCTGATGGCGGCGATCGGCCTTTGGCCTGCGCTCGCGCCCGAGGCGCAGCCGATGACCGAGATCAAGGTCACCGATGGGCGCCCCGGACAGGGCCCTGCCCCCTGGATGATGCATTTCGAGGCGTCGGAGCTGGGCGACGAGCCGATGGGCTTCATGGTCGAGGATCGCCATCTGCGCCACCATGCCCGCGCCGCGCTGGACAAAAGCGATCTGATCGAAACCCGCTACGGCGAAACCGTCACGGCCCAGCGCGTTACACCTGCCGGGATCGAGGTCGACACCTCTGCCGGAGAGACGCTGAGCGCGCGCCTGCTGATCGGGGCCGACGGGCGCAGCTCTGGCACGGCGCGGCGCGCCGGGATCCGCCGGATGGAGTGGGGTTACGGTCAGACCGCCCTTGTCTGCGCGGTCGAACACGAAAAGCCGCATCACGGCATCGCGCACCAGTTCTTCATGCCCGGAGGCCCGCTCGCGATCCTGCCCCTGACCGGCAACCGCGCCTCCATCGTCTGGAGCGAGGATGACGCCGTCGCCGGGCCGCTAACCAAGGCCGATGATGCGACCTTCCTCAAGGCGCTCGCGCCGCGCTTTGGTGATTTTCTGGGTCCGATCAAGCTGATCGGCGGGCGTCATGCCTATCCGCTGGGGCTGAGCCTGACGCATCAGATGATCGCGGATCGCGTGGCTTTGGTCGGGGATGCGGCGCATGGCGTCCATCCGATTGCCGGGCAGGGTCTCAATGCCGGGCTGAAGGATATCGCCGCGCTGATCGAGGTTCTGGCAGAGGCGCGCCGCCGGGGCGAGGATGTCGGCACCAGGCCCGTTCTGACCCGCTATCAGCAATGGCGGCGGTTCGATGTCGCCTCGCTCGCTCTGGCGACGGATACGTTCAACCGTCTGTTCTCGAACGATAATCCGATCCTGCGCGCCGCCCGCGATTTCGGGATGGGGGCCGTCGATGCCCTGCCGCGCCTGCGTCGCAGCTTCGTTCATGAGGCGGCCGGCCTGACCGGGGATCTGCCCAGCCTGCTGAAAGGCCAGTTGCCCTGACCTCAGTCGATCTGGCGGGCCTCGTCGATCAGCATGACCGGTAGGCCCTCGCGGATCGGATAGGCCAGATGCGCAGCCTTCGAGATCAGCTCTTGCGCCTCGGCATCATAGGTCAGGATCCCGTGGGTCTGCGGGCAGACGAGAAATTCCAGCATCCGCCGGTCGAATTGCGGCTCTTCGACGGGGGTCGCATCGTTCATTGCATGATCTCTTCGGCCGATCCTCCGCGCAAGGCAAACTCGATCAGCGTGACCAGCGTCTCGCGCCGGGTGGAAAGCGACGGCGCCTCGAGAAGCGCCTGCTTGTCCTCGGGCTCGAACGGGCAGAGCATCGACAGCGAGTTGATCAGCAACTCATCCTCTGCCTCTTTCAGGCTGTCCCAATCGGTCGAGAGCTGTTGATCGTCGAAATACCGGCCCAGCAGATCTAGAAACGCCTCCCGGTCGAACGTCTTGTCCGCCTCGACAGGGCCAAGGTCACGGTCGAACCCGTCCCATTTGACCTCGCAGCGGCGATAGGGGGTAAAGCCTGACACTTCCTCAACCACCCGAAAGCGGGACATCCCGCTCAGCGTCACCATATACCGCCCGTCTTCGGTTTCGGAAAACGCCGTCAGCCGTCCGGAACAGCCGATGTGGTGCAGCTTGCTTTCCTTCGATCCGGGCGCCTCATAAGGCTGGATCATACCGATCAGACGCGTCTGGGTCTTGAGCGTGTCATCCAGCATCGCCAGATAGCGCGGCTCGAAGATATGGAGCGGCAACCGTGTTCGGGGCAGCAAAAGAGCTCCCGGCAGCGGAAAGACCGGGATCGTGTCCGGCAGGTCGGCAGCTTGCATCATACCGCTCAAGTAGCCCGGCGGGCAGATCAGGCAAATATCAGGGACGAGAGTTTGCGCCTGCCGTTCAGCACGACCGGGTCCTGCGGCGGCAATGCATCGAAGATCGTGAAGAGCTGCGTCTTGGCCGCGCCGTCGTTCCAGTCGCGATCCCGCCGGAAAAGCTCCAGCAGCTCGGTCACCGCGCCTTCGGTATCGCCCGACGCATGGAGCGCCGTCGCCAGATCGAACCGCGCCTGGGGATCGGCCGGATCGGCCTCGGCCTTGGCCCGCAGATCGGCCACCGGGCCTGCATTTTCGGCCTGTCGCGCCAGTTCGAGCTGGGCGCGCACAGCCTCGATCTCGGGCGCATCTGAGATGGCAGCGGGTGCGCCGTTCAGGATCGCCTCGGCCTGATCGGCATCGCCCAGCGCCAGATAGGACCGCGCCAGCCCGCCATAAGCGGCGGCATTCTCGCCGTCCTCCTGAATGATCGCGGCAAAGGTCTGCGCCGCATCCGAGGCTGCGCCTTCGGTCAGCATCTCTTCGGCAGCGGCCAGCGCATCGGCCAGCCCGCCATCCGCGCCCTCGCCGCCCATCGCGGCGACCTTCTCGATGAAGGCATCGATCTCGGAAGCGGGCAGCGCGCCCTGAAACCCGTCGACCGGCTGGCCCTGCCAGAACGCATAGACCGTCGGGATCGATTGGATCCTGAGCTGTGCGGCGATCGTCTGGTTCTGGTCGACATCCATCTTCACCAGCTTGACCCGGCCCTTCGCCTTGGTCACACCAGCCTCGATGGCGGGTGTGAGCTGCTTGCACGGCCCGCACCATGGCGCCCAGAAATCGACGATCACAGGCACTGTCTGCGAGGCCTCGATCACGTCCTGCATGAAGGTGTCCTCGGTCGCGTCCTTGATCAGGTCGCCCGCGGGGGGTGTGGTGTCTTGGCCGAATTCCAGCATCATCTCGCTCCTTGGGGAGGGTCAGAGGGTCATATGTGAAAGAGCGGCCCCAATGTCAAAGGGCCATACTCACAGATCAAAGCGCGCAAAGACCGGCGCGTGATCGCTTGGCTTCTCCCAGCCGCGCACCTCGCGCAGGATCCGGCTGCCCGAGGCGGCACCCGCCACATCGGACGTGGCCCAGACGTGATCGAGCCTGCGGCCCTTGTCGGCCTTGTCCCAATCGGGCGAGCGGTAGGACCACCACGAATAAAGCGGACCCTCGGGGATGTCCTTGCGCGTGACATCCACCCAGTCGCCCGCTTCTTGCGCGGCCGTCAGATGCTCTACCTCGATGGGCGTATGGCTGACGATCTTGAGCAGCTGCTTATGGCTCCAGACGTCATCCTCGCGCGGCGCGATGTTCAGATCCCCGACAAGGATCGCATCCTTGGGCCGGTCCGCTTCGAACGCCTTCGTCATATCCGTCAGATAATCCAGCTTCTGCCCGAACTTCTCGTTTTTCTCGCGGTCCGGGATGTCGCCGCCCGCCGGGACGTAATGATTGTGGATCACCACCCCGTTCGGCAGCCGCGCCGCCACGTGCCGCGCATGGCCCAGACCGGCAAAATCTTCGGCCCCGACCTCCTCCAGAGGCAGCTTGGAGAGGATCGCGACACCGTTATACCCCTTCTGCCCCCGCGCCACGAGATGTTCGTACCCCAGGGCCGCGAACCCCTCGCGCGGGATTTTGTCGACGGGCGATTTGCATTCCTGCAGGCAGAGCACGTCCGGCGCCTCGGCTTTCAGAAGATCGATCACCAGCGGCTCGCGCAGCCGGACCGAGTTGATGTTCCAGGTAGCAAGCGTGAAGGGCATGGGCAGTCTCCGGGCAACCGTGACCCCTCTGATGCCCGCTTGGCCACGCCGCTGCAACCTCAGGACCGGGGGGTGTCGTCTTCTTCAAGCAGGATCCGGGCCGCATCGCCTTCAAGATCCTCGTATTGCCGGTGTTTGAGCGACCAGAGGAAGGCGAGCAGTCCCAGCGAGGCCAGAACCAGCGAAACGGGAACGAGGATCAGCAGAACGTTCATGACTTTACCTCACGCGCAGCGCATTGAGCAGGACGGTAATCGACGAGGTCGACATCGCGATCGCCGCGCCGAGCGGGGAGGCAAAGCCAAGAACCGCGATGGGGATGGCGATGCAATTATAGCCCGCCGCGATCCCGAAATTCTCGATCACTCGCCGCCGCGCGGCCTTGGCGGTGCGGACAGCATCGACCAGGTCAGAGAGACTACGGCTCAGCAGAACGATATCGGATGCCGTACGCGAGGCATCGAGCGCCGAGGCCGGAGAGATCGAGGCATAGGCCCGCGCCAGCGCCGCCGTGTCGTTCAGCCCGTCGCCGACCATCAGGACACGGTGCCCGGCCTCTTCGAGCGCCTCGATCACGCGGACCTTCTCATCGGGTCGCGCCTGCGCCTGCCAATCGGTCAGATCCAGACGTGTCGCCACCGCCTCGACCGCGTCGGGTTCGTCGCCCGAAATCAGACACACGCCATATCCCAGCGCCTGAAGCTCTCGCACCGTCTCTGCCGCGCCCTCGCGCAGCGTCTCGGTGATCGCGAGCGGAATCGCAGGCCCCTCCCCGATCACCAGCGCCGGAGAGCGCGCGGCCCCGACCCAGGATCCCCGGCCCAGCCGGACGGTCTGTCCGCGCCATGTCGCCTCGACGCCGAGCCCCGGATGCTCGGTCGCCTCGTCCAGATCCACGGGCGCGATCCCCGGCGGCAAAGCCGCGACCAGCATCCGCGCCACCGGGTGATCGGATGCCCGCGCCAGAGCGGCCAGAACCGACAGCGCCTCCGGAGTCATCTCCGCGACCGACAGGCTCGCATGGCCCTCGGTCAGCGTGCCCGTCTTGTCGAAGATCACCGTATCGACCTCGGCCAGCCGTTCGAGAGCGGTTCCGTTCTTGACCAGAAAACCGCGCCGGAAAAGCCGCCCGGTCGCCGCCGTCATCACGGCTGGCACCGCCAGCCCCAGAGCGCAGGGGCAGGTGATGATCAGGACCGATATTGCGATGTTGAGCGCCGGCGCGATATCCAAGCCGACGAGGATCCAGCCGATGAATGTCGCCAGGGCCAACAGATGCACCGCGGGCGCATAGATCTGCGCAGCCCGGTCCGCCAGCGCGGTATAGCTGTTGCGTGCGCCCTCTGCCGCCTCGACAAGGGCGGCCATGCGGCGCAGCGTCGTGTCCTCGCCCACCGCCGTCACCTCGAGCGTCAGCGCGCCGGACAGGTTCACCTCGCCCGCCGCAATAAAATCGCCGGAGGCAACCGAAATCGCCCGGCTTTCGCCGGTCAAAAGCGACCGGTCCATGGTCGATCTGCCGCTCGCGACGATTCCGTCGACCGGCGCGCGCATCCCTGCGGACAAGGCGATCATATCGCCCGGTACCAGCTCCTGCACCCGCACGCTATCGCGCGCATCGCCGAGGATCCGCGTGGCGCGCGGCGTCTCCAAAGCGCTCAGTTCCTGCGCCGCCGATCGCGCGGCCTGCCGGGTGCGGTGATCCAGATACCGCCCCGTCAGCAGAAAGAAGGTCAGCGACAGGGCCGCGTCGAAATAAACCTCATGACCGCCGATCGCCGTCTCGAACACCGACAGGGCCGCCGCCAGGATGATCGCCAGCGAGATCGGCACATCCATGTTGAGCCGCCAGACCCGGATCGCCGACCAGGCGGAGGTGAAAAAGATCTGCGCCGAGAAGACCAGCGTCGGCACCGCGATCCCGGCCGAGATCCAGTGGAATAACGTCCGCGTCGCTTCGGTCGCGCCCGACCAGACGGCGACAGAAAAGAGCATCACGTTCATCATCGCAAAACCCGCCACGGCCAGCCGCAGCAGGATCGCGCGCCCGACCTCGTCTGTATCGGCGGCCGCGATAAGCGTCTGGTCCAGCTCTGCCGCCTCGAACCCCGCGCCTTCGACCGCCGCGATC
This sequence comes from uncultured Paracoccaceae bacterium, assembly GCA_947503775.1. Lineage (GTDB taxonomy): Bacteria > Pseudomonadota > Alphaproteobacteria > Rhodobacterales > Rhodobacteraceae > Aestuariibius. Next base: position 194,217 of record CANNFE010000003.1, read on the forward strand.
AGATCCTCGGCCGGCACGCGCGGCGCCTCGATCGTCACGCGCTTGCGGCTAAGGTTCACGCGGGCGCCCTCGACGCCCGGCAGCGCCATCAGCGCCCGCTCGACCGAACCGATACAGGCGGCGCAATGGATTGTCGGCAGCGACAGGATCGTTCCACCTTCGGTTATCGCGCCGCTTGCCGTCCTTTCGGCCGATGGGGCGGCGGTGCAGGCGGGGCAGGCAGAGGTCGCGCTCATCTGGCGGCCGTCACGATCACGCGCTGACGAAAGAGCGTGCCGTCCTCGGCTTCGGCCACCAGCCGAAGGTTCCAGTTGCCCTCTTCCAGCTTGGCCGGAGAGACGTAATCGCGCCCGTCATAGGCAAAGACGAGGTCCTGATCCTGCGCCACATTGGTCGCCCGCCCCAGCACCGCCGACTGGATCTCGGCCTGTACCGGCTGGCCATCCTTGCGCAGGCTCAGGCGCAGACTGTCCCCCTCCGAGGTGGCGGAAACCTTCCACCCAAGCGCGAGCTGCGCCGCCCGGTCCTCCTGAAAGGACTGGCTGGCGACATAAGAATTCTTGGTCTCGAGCCCCGGAAAGGTCGCGACCGCCTGAAAGGCCAGCGTTAGGTTGACCGTAATGATCACCGCGAAGGCACTGCACACGATCAAAAGGACCTTCCGGCCCGTCAGCGGCTTGTCCGTTACCTCGTCCATCATCCTGCCCTCCCGTTGAAAACCGTGTCGCGATAGGCGCGCTCGGCGCTGCCCACATCCTCGACCCAAAGCCGCAGATCCGTCCGATCCTCGGTGCTGGCCGGATCCTGAGGCCGCGCGGTCACATAGACCCGCGTCAGAGTGGTGCTGTCGGGATCGACCGTCAGGACATTGGTGTCTGCCCCCTCCACGTCGATCCGCAGAATGTCGTCCGAGGCCAGCGACATCCGGAACTCCCGCGGCTCGCCCAGCTTGTTGCGCAGCCGCACGTTATAGACATTGCGCACCGACCCGTCCGACAGGGTGATAAAAGTCGGATTGCGTACCGGCTCGACCGTCAGCTCGATATCGGCGCGCACGAACAGCGCAAAGACAAGCCCCACCCCGATCAGCGACCAAAGCGCGGTATAAAGCACCGTGCGGACGCGAAAGATGTGATGCCAGGCGGGCCGCGGAGGCTGGCCCGCGCGCTCCAGCGGCTCGTCCGACAGCGCGAGATAATCGATCAGACCGCGCGGCTTTCCGATCTTCTCCATCACGTCGTCGCAGGCATCGATGCAGAGCGCGCAGGTGATGCATTCCAGCTGCTGCCCGTCGCGGATGTCGATCCCCATCGGGCAGACATTGACGCAGGCCATGCAGTCGATGCAGTCGCCGGTCGTGTTCTCGTGCTTCTTGCCGCGCGGCTCTCCGCGCCAGTCGCGATAGCCGACGGTCAGCGTGTGATCGTCCATCATCGCGCCCTGAATGCGGGGCCAGGGGCACATGTAGATACAGACCTGCTCGCGCATGAAGCCGCCAAAAAGGAAGGTCGTGCCGGTCATGATCGCGATCGTCGTGTAGGCGACCGGATGCGCCTCAAAGGTCAGCAAATCGCGCAGCAGCGTCGGCGCATCGGTGAAGTAAAAGACCCAGGCCCCACCGGTCGCGACCGCGATCAGCAGCCAGACCGTCCATTTCGTCAGCCTGAGCTGCCATTTGCGCGCGGTCCAGTCGGCCTCCCGCAGGCGCACACGGGCGTTACGGTCGCCCTCGATCCAGCGTTCGACCAAGATGAAAAGATCGGTCCAGACGGTCTGCGGGCAGGTATAGCCGCACCAGACCCGGCCCAGCGCCGAGGTGAAAAGGAACAGCCCCAGCCCAGCCATGATGAGCAGACCGGCCACGAAATAGAATTCGTGGGGCCAGATCTCGATCCAGAAGAAATAGAACCGCCGGTTCGCCAGATCGACGAGCACCGCCTGATCGGGCAGCGACGGCCCCCGATCCCAGCGGATCCACGGCGTCAGGTAGTAGATCCCCAGCGTCACGCCCATGATCCACCACTTCAGCGAGCGGTAAAAGCCCGAGACCCGGCGCGGGAAGATCGGCTCTTGCGCCGCATAAAGGGGAGGAGGGTCAGAGCTGCTCATGACGTCATCCGGATCTGTTCGCCCGCCTGTCTTACCGGCGCCGCACCCCGCCGCCCTTGATTCAGATCAAGGGGGTGAGAAATGCCCCGACCCCGGTCTGGTGCGAACAAATCCTGGGGTCGGGGGGGCTTGTGCTCCTCCTCCGAGGCACAAGCGTCTCGGTGGCCTAGGGGCAGGTCACTCCCCGCCGCCAAGCTGGTGCACGTAAGCGGCCACCGCCTTCACCTCGGCCTCGGTCAGGCGGGTGGACCAGGGCGGCATCACGCCGAACCGCGAATTGGTCACGGTATAGGTCAGCGAGGTCGGATCGCCGCCGTAAAGCCAGATCGCATCCGTCAGGTTCGGCGCGCCCAGATCGCGATTGCCGCGCCCATCCTCGCCGTGACAGGCGCTGCACTGATCGGCGAAAAGGACCGCCCCTCTCTCGGCCATGGCAGCCTCATGCGCCTGACCAGAGAGCGCGAGCACATGCTGGACCACATCGTCGATCTCCTCGCGCTCGAAGATCTGGCCATAGGCCGGCATTTCCGACCAATGCGCATCGGGATCGACCTCGTTTCGGATGCCGTGCCGCACCGTATAGGCGATCTCGTCGCGCGTGCCGCCCCAGAGCCAGTCGTCATCCAGCAGGTTGGGATAGCCGATCCCGCCCGCCGCGCCCGAGCCGTGGCATTGCGAGCAATGGCTGCGAAAGACCGATGCCCCGCCCGAAATGGCAAAGCGCTGCAGCTCCGGGTTTTCGTCCAGCACCGCCAGATCGACCTCGGTCAGCGCCGTCGTCAGCGACGCGTTCTGCGTCTCGAACGCATCGATCTGCTCGACAACCTCGCCGCGCGTCGAATAGCCCAAAAGACCCCCCGTCGCGCGCGAGACCAGCGGCCAGGCGGGATAGGCGATCGTATAGCCCACGCCCCAGATGATCGTCAGGTAAAAGCACCAGAGCCACCAGCGCGGAAGCGGGTTGTTCAGCTCCTTGATCCCGTCCCATTCATGCCCGGTCGTCTCGATCCCGGTCTCCTGGTCGATGTCGTTTGCCTGCTCGGTCATTCGCGCTCCTCCAGCTTGAACTGAAAGGCCGTCTTGCAGATGCAGTCGGGGCAATTGTTCTGGCACGGCAGTGTGTCGTTCCGAAGCGGGATCTGAGCGATCTCGTCATGGGTCGCCCGGCTTTTGGGCCGGAAGGCCCAGACGATCGTGCCCAGATAGAAGATCGTCAGTAACAGCAGAACCCAGCTGTCGGCCAGTTCGCGCAAAAAAGAATAGGTGTCCATCGGGGCGCCTTTCGTCAGCGGCTTGGATCAGGGGTGAAGGTCGAGAAATCGACAAGCGTGCCGAGCATTTGCAGATAGGCAATCAGCGCATCCATCTCGGTCAGTTCGGGCTGGCCGTCGAAATTACCGAAGACGGCGCCGGGATATCGCTCTTCGACGCCGTCCCAATCCCCGTCAAGATCGGCCTGCGCCAGAAAATCGGCGCGCGCCGCCTCGATCATCTCGTCGGTATAGGGCACGCCCACGATCCGGTGCGTCCTGAGCAGATCCTCGATATGTTCGCCGTCGATCTCGGCACTGGCGAGAAACGCGTATTTCGGCATGATCGATTCCGGTACGACCGATTGCGGATCCATCAGGTGATCGACATGCCAGGCATCCGAATACCGCCCGCCGACCCGCGCCACATCCGGCCCCGTCCGCTTGGAGCCCCACTGGAACGGATGGTCATACATGCTTTCGGCCGCCAGCGAGTAATGCCCGTAGCGCTCCACCTCGTCGCGCATCGGGCGGATCATCTGGCTGTGACAGACATAGCAGCCCTCGCGGATATAGATGTCCCGCCCCGCCAGCTCGAGCGGCGAATAGGGGCGCACGCCCTCGACCTCCTCGATCGTGTTCTCAAGGTAGAAAAGCGGGGCGATCTCCACGATCCCGCCGATGGTCACGACAAGGAAAGAGAAGACGAGCAGCAGCGTCGGCGAGCGTTCGATCATCTGGTGCCGCGCCAGGAAACCGGACTGATGCGGCAGCTCGTTGGGGATCTCATCCGGCAGGTCCGACAGGGTGCTGACCTTGGGGTCCTGCTCGGGCGGGGTGATCTTCGGATTGTCGGCCATATGCCTGCGCCTTCTTTATTCTGCGGGAACGCCGACCGGCGCGTGGGCGCGTGCGCCGCCCCGGATCGTCATCCACATATTCCAGACCATGATCACACCGCCCGCGAGGTAGAGCACCCCGCCCAGCGCCCGCACGACATACATCGGGAACTTGGCGCTGACGGTGTCGGCGAAGCTGTTGACCAGAAAGCCCTGCGCATCGACCTCGCGCCACATCAGGCCTTCCATGATCCCGCTCACCCACATCGAGGCCGCGTAAAGAACGATCCCGATCGTCGCGAGCCAGAAGTGCCAGTTAATGGCGGACATAGAATACATCTGCGCGCGGCCCCAAAGCTTGGGCGTCAGGAAGTAGAGCGCCCCAAAGGTGATCATCCCGTTCCAGCCCAAAGCGCCGGAATGCACGTGCCCGATGGTCCAGTCGGTATAGTGGCTCAGCGAGTTCACCGCCCGGATCGACATCATCGGCCCTTCAAAGGTCGACATCCCGTAAAAGGCGAGGCTGACGACCATCATCCGGATGATCGGATCGGTCCGTAGCTTGTCCCAGGCGCCCTGCAGCGTCATCAGACCGTTGATCATGCCGCCCCAGCTTGGCATCCAGAGGATGATCGAGAACACCATGCCCAGCGTCGAGGCCCAGTCGGGCAACGCGGTATAATGCAGGTGATGCGGTCCGGCCCAGATATAAAGGAAGATCAGCGCCCAGAAGTGGATGATGCTCAGTTTGTAGGAATAGACGGGCCGCCCGGCCTGCTTGGGCACGAAGTAATACATCATCCCCAGAAAGCCCGCTGTCAGGAAAAAGCCGACCGCGTTGTGCCCGTACCACCACTGGGTCATCGCATCCTGCACGCCGCTGAACAGCTGCACGGATTTGCTGCCCCAGACGCTGACCGGAATGCTGATATTGTTGACGATATGCAGCATCGCCACGGTCACGATAAAGCTGAGCAGGAACCAGTTCGCGACGTAGATATGCCGCTCCTTGCGGATGAAGATCGTGCCCAGATAGACGGCCAGATAGGCCACCCAGACGATGGTCAGCCAAAGATCGACATACCATTCGGGCTCTGCGTATTCCTTGGATTGCGTGGCACCCAGCAGGTAGCCGGTCGCGGCCAGCACGATGAAAAGGTTGTAGCCCCAAAAGACGAACCAGGCGAGGTTGCCGCCCCACAGCCGCGCGCCGCAGGTCCGCTGCACGATGTAAAAAGACGACATGATCAGCGCGTTGCCCCCGAAAGCAAAGATGACCGCCGAGGTGTGCAAGGGCCGCAGCCGTCCGAAATTCGTATAGGGCTGCCCCCAGTCGAAATTCAGCGCCGGAAAGGCAAGCTGAAACGCGATGACCACGCCGACCAGAAAACCGACCACGCCCCAGATCCCGGTCGCGACGACCCCGGCGCGGATCACGCCGTCCATATAGCCGCTCGTGTCGACCTCGGGCCTCGGCTCGTCGATGCCGCGCAGGACCCAGATGAACATGCCGAACGACAGGCCCAGGATCAGCAGGGCATGGACCTGATAGGCCAGATCCCGGGCAAAGTTCGCGGCCAAAGCCGCCACCAGCACGATGATGCCGAGCGCGATAAGCTTGATGTAGTCGATCATGGTTCGGTCCCGATTGGTCGACCCGGCGCAGCACGGGGCGGCGCGGATCCAAAGTCCCGACCTCTCTGACCGCTGGTGAGGGCCGTCGCCTTGATCTGGATCAATCGCTTCGCAGCCGCGCAGTTTGAGCCATGTCAAAGAAGACGCCCGCCTGCCCGTGTCAGCCTGACGCAGATCCCATCGCGAGGAGACGGATATGGGCTACACTTCACTTGCGACCGTACTGCACCGGCGCGACCTGCAACAAAGCGCGCTCGAGGCGGCAATCGATGCCGCAAATCGGTGGAACGCGCATCTGCATATCCTGTGCACCGGCGTGAATTACGTCGAACCCGGGTTTTACTATGCGGGCGCGCAGGCCATCGCCGTTCAGGAAAATCTCGAGCAAGCCCAAGAGGATGCCGTCGCGCTCGAGACCCAGGCGCGCGCGCGTCTGTCGCGAGAGGACATCTCGTGGGACATGCAGGCGATCACGGTCATGCCCGCCGGGCTCGACGGATTTCTGGCCGACGATCTGCGGTTTCACGATCTGATCCTGCTGCCTGCCCCCTATAACGATGCGCCCGACACGATCGATGTCTCGATCTTCGAATCATGCCTCTTCGGGGCGGACCGTCCAGTCCTCGTCATCCCGCCGGGGGTCACCGATCTGGGGTTCGACAAGATCATGATCGGCTGGGACGACGGAGAAGAGGCGCTGGCCGCCGCGCGGGCCGCGCTTCCCGTTCTTCAGCTTGCCGATGTGACCGAAATCACCGTCATCGACCCGCCCACCACCGCGCCGGACCGCTCGGATGCGGGCGGGCGGCTCGCGCAATACCTGGCCCGCTTCGACACGCGACCCGAGATCAACGTCATCGCCCGCACCGGCGACACGCTGGCAAAGCAGCTTTTGCGCCGCGCCCATGAACGCGATATCGACCTGATCGTGATGGGGGCCTACGGCCATTCGCGCCTGCGCGAGGCGATCTTGGGCGGCGCCACGCGCGATATGCTCAAGATCGCGGACAGACCGCTTCTGATGGCCCATTAGGCGCGGTCAGAACCCGGCGATATCCCGCAATCGCGGCAGATCCGGGATCACGACACCGCGCTTGCCCTCCAGCAGGATCACACCTTCTTTTTTCAGCGCGGTGAACTGACGGCTCACCGTTTCGATCGTCAGTCCCAGATAGTCGGCCATCGCCTCGCGCGTCAGCGGCAGCTCGATCCGGCGCGGGGCCAGCGCATCTTCGATCCCGGGACCCGAGGTCCGCTTTTCGATCATCATGATGAATGTCGCGATCTTCTCGCGCGCCGTCTTGCGCCCCAACAGAAGCATCCAGTCCCGCGCCGCATCAAGCTCGTCCAGCGACATCTCAAGCAGCCGCTGCGAGATATGCGGCGTCGAGGCAATCAGATCCTCGAATTTGGTTTTCTGAAAACAGCACAGCGTCACATCCGTCACCGCCATGACATTGTAGGGCGCTCGATCGCGGCCCGGTCGCCCGATGAAATCGGACGGAAGCAGCAGGCCTACCGTCTGCTTGCGCCCATCCTCCAGCATCTGCTCAAGCGTCGCGGTCCCGAAGACAACCGAGCCGACGAACGACATCCGGTCCTCGGCAAACAGGATCGGCTGTCCCGCCTCGAACGTGCGGTAGGTCTTGATGCTGTCCAGCACCGCCAGCTCGTCCGGATTGCAACTGGCACAGACTGCCCGATGCCGGATCGGGCAGGCATCGCAGGATTTCTTCTTTTCGAAGGCAAGTTGCATGGGTCTGATCTATCACGAGGCAAACCGCCTCAAAAGAGCGTTCGGGCGCCCGCCAAAGGGGCACTCCATACATATGAACGCTCCCGCCGGTTACGATATCCGGCAAGGCAAAAAGACCAGGTCAGACTCCCAAAAGACGCCGCGACCCGTCGTCCATCGGGCCGCCGATGGTTTTCCAGTCTCCGATAGCGCCGACATTGCGAGCGGAGGCGACCTCGAGGACCCGACGCCCCCCGATGGCGCCCCTCCTGGTGATCTCAGCGCTGCCGCGCATGTCGATGAACAAGGCGCCTCCGGGCGACCTGGAAATTTGCTATTTCCTTGCAATGACTTCCACCTGCTCCCTATGCTCGAGCAGTTGTTCACCAGAGCGTGTCTGAATGGGTTTGATGGGTAAGCTATTTTGTCTTCTGGTGATCGCCGTGGGGCTGGGGATCGCGGCGACAAGCGGGGGCACGGTGATCGATGGCTTTCGGCTCTTGCAGTCGGGAACACCCGTTCAGGCCGAGGTGATCGACAAACGCGTCGAACGACCACACAGCAAAAAGCCGATCCGGCTGGAAAGCGTTTCGATCAATGGCGCACGGGTGCGCAGCCTCAGAACCTATTTCTACGACTATCTCCTGACCGTCCGCTACACGGTCGATGATGTCTCGGAAGAGGCCGTCGCCTCTGTCGGCTATGACCGCTGGCAGGACCAGACCATTGGAGAGGTCCTGACCGTGTCGGCCTCCGCCGCCGTGCCGGACCACGTCGATGTGAAACCCAGGGGCACCCTGATCTACGGTCTGCGGCAAAGCGGGATCGGGGTTCTCATCATCCTGGTCGGGATCGTCGCCTTGCGATTGCCCGATGAATAGGGGCGGCCGGACCCGGGACATCAGGCTTCAGATCAAAGGACACGAAAAATGCGTGCGTTGAACATTTTCGCCTTTCTGGCCGGGGCCGCTCTGATCCTCTTTGCGATCGGCTCGTTCTTTCAGATCTCGATCGATGTCGGCCGGTCCTCCGACCCGGCTGCGGACGGCTCTTTCCGGTCTCGGGTCGGTGCGCCGATCCGGCTGGCCGTCGTCGGCGATCCGGCGGCGTCTGATGCGATGCGGCAGGCTATCTTGCGCTATGCTGACCAGGGCACCATCGATCCAGAGAGCATCCCGAACGATCCCGCTCAGGCAGACGCGATCCTCTACCTTCTCAACGGCTGGGCCGATATCACCAATGCGCCCTGGCAGGACGACTTTCAAAGCGACTACGGGATTGTCGCGGCCAATGACGACGACAGTTTCGCGATCTCGATGTCGGACGGGGACCGTCCGCTCAACCGGGTCTACTATAATCTGAACCTTTACCGGGACTGGGGCACCGATTGCTATGCGCGCCTCTTCGTCCACGAGGTCAGCGCCGGCCCGGACGAGGTCTTCCGTCCGCCGGAAACCTGCCCGATCTAGCCCGCTCCAGCGCTCCTGTCTTCCCTCCCGTCTGCCAAGCTGCAATCCTCAGCGCCGCAAGCAAGAGGACATATCATGGATCGCTTCGATGCCATCATTGTGGGCGGAGGCCTCGCCGGGCTCGCCGCCGCCGCCGAGTTGGGCGACCGGGGTAAATCGGTTCTGATCCTCGATCAGGAGCATGAGGCCTCCCTCGGCGGGCAGGCCTTCTGGTCGCTCGGCGGGCTTTTCATGGTGGATACGCCCGAACAGCGCCGGATGCGGATCAAGGACAGTCACGCGCTCGCGCTCTCGGACTGGATGGGATCGGCGCAGTTCGACCGGCCCGAGGATCACTGGCCGCGTGAATGGGCGCGCGCCTATCTCGACTTTGCCGCAGGGGAGATGCGCAGCTGGCTTCACCAGATGGGCATGCGCTGGTTTCCCGTCGTCGGCTGGGCCGAACGGGGCGGATCCTTCGCCTCGGCCCATGGCAATTCCGTTCCGCGGTTTCACATCACCTGGGGCACCGGCCCCGGCGTTCTGGGCCCGTTCGAGCGGCGCACCCGCGCCCATGCCGAAGCGGGCCGCGTCACCTTCGCCTTCCGCCACCGCGTCACGAAGATCGAAACCAAAGCGGGTGCGGCCGCTGGCGTCTCGGGCGACATCCTCGCGCCCACCGATGCCCTACGCGGCCAGCAGAGCAACCGCGAGATCGATGGCGCCTTCGAATATGCTGCCGAAAGCATCATCGTCACCTCCGGCGGCATTGGCCACAACCTCGATCTGGTGCGCGCCAACTGGCCCCGCGACCGACTAGGCGAACCGCCGGACGAGATGATCGCGGGCGTCCCGCATCATGTCGATGGCAAGATGATCGGCATCGCCCGCGCCGCCGGGGCCACCACGATCAACGAAGATCGCATGTGGCACTACACTGAGGGCGTGAAGAACTGGGATCCGATCTGGCCCAATCACGGGATCCGCATCCTGCCCGGCCCCTCCTCGATCTGGATCGACGCACGCGGAGACCGCCTCCCCGCGCCCTGCCTTCCGGGTTTCGACACGCTCTCGACCCTCAGGCATCTGCGCCAAACGGGCCATGACCACTCGTGGTTCATCCTCACCCAGAAGATCATCGAGAAGGAATTCGCGCTTTCGGGCTCCGAGCAAAACCCCGATCTGACCTCCAAGAAATGGGGGGAGGTCCTGAAATCCCGCCTCGGCAAGGGCGCGACCCCAGCCGTCGAGGCTTTCAAGGAGAAAGGCGAGGATTTCGTCGTCCGCTCCGATCTGGGCTCGCTGGTGCAGGGCATGAACCAGCTGACCGGAGGCAGCTTGCTAGAGGCCGACAAGCTCCGCGGCCAGATCGAGGCGCGCGACGCCCAGTTGGAGAACCCCTTCTCGAAGGACGCGCAGATCACCGCCATTCGCGGCGCGCGCAGCTATCTCGGCGACAAGTTAATCCGCACCGCCAAGCCCCATGCGATCCTCGATCCGGCCAACGGCCCGCTGATCGCCGTCCGGCTGCATATCATCACCCGCAAGACGCTCGGCGGGCTGCAGACGGACCTGCAATCGCGCGTCCTCGGCGAGGATGGCACCCCCGTCCCCGGCCTTTTCGCCGCAGGAGAGGCCGCCGGCTTCGGCGGTGGAGGCTATCACGGCTACAACGCGCTCGAAGGCACCTTCCTCGGCGGCTGCATCTTCTCGGGACGCGCCGCCGGACGCGCGGCGGGCTAAGGGCCTATCTCTTCAGATACCGCCGCCACCGGCCCTCCGGATCCTCCAGATCGGCGGCAAGATCGGATGGAAACGGCCGTAGCGCCTCGGCCTCGATCATCCGCCGGACAAGCGCAGACGCCTCCCCCGGCGCGCCATGCACATGCAGCGCAATAAAGGGCAACTTGCGGTCATAGCGCCTCGAGCGGCCCCATCTGGGATCCGGCCGATTGATCAGATCCGGATTGTCCACGATCCAGGCACGCACAACCTCGGCAATCCGCTCGGATGGCGCGCTCTTGTCCTGAATGATCGCCGTCATGGTCTTGCTCAGCGAAGACGCCTCCAACGGCCCGCTCAAAGCTGCGGCATAGGCGGCGGCCGGATCAAGGCCCGCAAGCGCAAACCACGGCGCGAACGTGACCTGGCGCTCCGCCGGGGCCGACTGCATGGCGGCCGTCAAAAGCGTCCGGCCTTCGGGATCGGCAAAGAAATCCGTCGCCTCCTCCACGATCTTGCGCAACACCGTCTCGTTCCCCTGCGCCAGCAGATCGACCAGCACCGGCCGGAGCGCCGCCTTCACCTCCGGCACCTGCACCGCCACCTCGGCGATATTGCCGCGGATCCAGTCGTTCGACCGCTGATCGGCAAACAGCGTCAGCGCGACCTCATCCATCCGGCGCGCCAATGCGGGATCCGTCACACCGGGCCGTTTGGCCCTGTACGAGTCGGAGAAAAATCCAGGGAACGAGCTGAGAACGCCCGAGAACGGCGGGCGCTTCTCCAACGGAACCTCGTCGCGATGCAGGACCATCTCCTCGATCAGCGCCAGATCCTCTGGGTCGGTCGCATCGACGTTAGCGCGCCGTTTGTCCAAGTCAGGTCGAGCCAAGCGAAACAGCCCCAAATTTGCATAGACCTGATCCGCATTGACCTCACCGCGCGCCTGACGCCTCGAGGCCCAGGCCCAAGCAGTCCCGGTGATGGTGCCGCTGCCGGAATTCCAGTTGACGTTCGGGCTGACAAAGGAAAACGGCGCGACCTCCTCCCAGACCCAGCGTGCACCTGAGTAAACCAGCCGGTCCTCATCCCTTTGGTCGATAACCTGCATTCGATCGGTTACGAAGCTGTCTCCGCGGATTGCGAAGGGCTCGCGGATCTGCCGCATTCTGATGCTATTCGTCTCGTGGGCGATCCGCACATCTGCCTGGCGATCGCTTGGCCCGCTGACGATCATTCTGTTGAGAGGGTCACGATAGGTCCATCCGTCGCGCGCAGGCGCAAGCGACAGCTCGACGGTATGACCCTGAGAGCCGATAACGCGAATCCAGTCCAGATCGCCCCCTCGCAGCAAGTCCTCGCAGGTCCGATCGCAAAGCCCGCCGAGAACGGCCCTGTTTCCATGCGGCTTTCGTCTTTGCACGCCCACAGTTCCATCGATTTCAAGCGACCGGATCCCAGAGAGCGGGCGCATCTGGGCAAACTCGATGTCCGGCGCGTCAGGTTCGGGAAGACTGCGCGCGATCATGCCTGGTCCAAAAAACGCTGCTGCGATCAACAGCACGGTCAGCATCTTACCACCACCGGCCAGCACAGTGTCCGATGTTGCCGACCACGGCAAGAAGGCCAGAAGAATGATCGTGATGTTTACGACGGCAAGGCTGATCAAGAAGCCCAGCCCAAGCGTGACGATTGCAAAGACGACCGACAGCTCCTTGCTGGATAAGATGGCGGTCAGAACAGCAAAGATAACAAGGGAAACGATATACCCGGTGGACACGACATGACCTCAGTTCAAAAACATGAACAGAGCTCATATCAAAAATATGAACAGCGTTCAAGTCCAGCTTATGAACTTAACGCCGGCGTGCGTCTCCTGGGAAAACGCCTAAAAGACGCACTTCGGAGGTGAAGTAATCCAGCTCTTCCATGGCCAGCCGCACGTTGCGGTCGTCGGGATGGCCCTCGATCTCAGCGTAGAATTGCGTCGCGGTGAACCGCCCGCCGACCATGTAGCTTTCCAGCTTGGTCATGTTCACCCCGTTCGTCGCAAAGCCGCCCATCGCCTTGTAAAGCGCCGCCGGAATGTTGCGCACCTGAAAGATGAAGGCCGTCATCATCCCCGTCTTGCCGCGCGGGTTGAGATCCAGATCCCGGCTCATCACGAAAAACCGCGTCGTGTTGGTGCCCTCATCCTCGATCTTGCGCGCCAGCAGATCCAGCCCGTAGATCTCGGCGGCCAGCTCCGAGGCCAGCGCGCCGACACTCGGATCGGTCCCCTCGGCCACCTCCCGCGCCGCCCGCGCATTGTCCGAACAGTTCACCGGCGTGATCGAGTGCTCGCGCAGAAAGGCACGCGCCTGTGGCAGGATCACCGGATGGCCCATCGCGCTGCGAACGCCGTCCAGACGGGCGCCGCGTTTCCCCAAAAGGTTGACGTGGACCCGCACGAACGTCTCTTCGACGATGTGCAAACCGCTTTCCGGCAAAAGGGAATGCACGTCTGCGACGCGACCATAGGTGGAGTTTTCGACCGCAATCATACCCAGCTCGGCGGCCCCGATGCGCACCGCTTCGATGGCGTCTTCAAAGGTCGGGCAGGGCAGCGGCTCAAGCTCGGGACGGGTCTCGAGGCAGGCCTGATGCCCGTAGGCGCCCAGCTCTCCCTGAAATGCGATCCGTCCGGTCATATCCAAGCGTTCCCCCCAGATCCGCTCAAGGCCCGTTTACCGGGCGTTTGGTCGCGCCTTATCACCTTGCAACCGGCCCGGTGAAGCGGATAGATGAGCCGCAAAACGGAACGGTACGGAACGCGACATGTTCGACACAATGACCCTGACCAAGATTGTCGGCGCCTTCTGCGGCTCCCTTTTGGTTTTCCTTCTGGGCGGGTGGACCGCACAGATCGTCTATGGCGCCTATGGCGGGCACGATGATCACGAACAGGCTTATTCCATCGCGGTCGAAGGCGGCGAAAGCGAAGAGGCCGAAGAGGCCGTGCCCTTCGAAGAGGTCTTCGCCTCCGCCGATGCCGCCGCCGGCGAACGGGTCTGGGGCAAATGCCGCGCCTGCCACATGCTCGAGGATGGCGCCAACGGCACCGGCCCGCATCTTTACGGCGTCGTCGGTCGCGAAGTGGCCGCGGTCGCGGGCTTCGGCTATTCCGGGGCGCTCGCGGATGCCGCCGACGTGTGGAGCCCCGAGGCCCTCAACGGATTTCTCGAAAACCCCCGCGGCTATGCGCCCGGCACCTCCATGGGCTTTGCCGGTCTGCCCAAGGTCGAGGATCGCGCGAACCTGATCGCCTATCTTCAGGGCATCGGCAGCTGACATCGGCCGATCCGCCCTCGCAATTCCCAAGGCCGCACCCCCCGATGCGGCCTTTTTCATAGGGTCTGCTCACGGCGAGTTCATGCAATCTCGCCTTGATCATTGGACAGCCCGCCTTTTAGCTACATTTTCTACGTCACCCTCTGACCTTCGCCGCAGGAGAGCCTATCTATGATCAAGAGCCCTCGCCGCCCCGCCCGCGCCGTCGCCCTCACCAAGGCCCAGGACCGCAAAGACAAGGCGAGCATCGCGCTCAGCGCACTGGCTCTCGGCATCGGCCTCATCGCCACACAGGTTTTCGGTGAAACACCCACGGACGCCTCCGCCACCAGCGACGAGACCATCATCGTCTCGCATGGCTTCAATACCTTTGGTGAACTGCAATATCCCGAAGGCTTCGAACATTTCGCCTACGCCAATCCCGATGCGCCCAAAGGCGGAGAGATCGCCCAAGCGGTCGTCGGCAGCTTCGACAGCCTGAACCCCTACGCCCGTAAGGGCGATCCGGGCGGGACCGTCGCGCTGACGACCGAACGTATGATGTTCGTCGATGTCGCCGATGAAGCTTCCGGCTATTACTGCCTGCTTTGCGAAAAGATCGAGTATCCCGAAAGCCAGGACTGGATCATCTTCCACCTGCGCGACGATGTCACCTTCTCAAATGGCACCCCAATGACCGCAGAAGACGTGATCTTCACCGTCGATCTTTTTCTCGAGCAGGGTCTGCCGTCTTTCCGGCAGTCTGTTCAGACATACTTTGCGAGCTACGAGGCGCTCGACGAGAGACGCGTGAAATACACCTTCGCAGAAGGCGTCGACCGCAAAGCGCTGATCCCACAAGCGGGGGCCTTTCCCGTCTTCTCGAAAGCCTTCTTCGAGGACAATGACCGCCGCCTTGACGAAAGCTACCTGACCGAGATCATGGGCACGGGGCCCTATACCATAACCGAAGTGGAGGCCGGCCGCCGCATTATCTATGAACGCCGCGAGGATTACTGGGGCTGGGATCATCCTGTAAACGCGGGCCGCCACAACTTCGACCGCATCCGGCTGGAATACTTCGCCGATAACACCGCCGCCTTCGAGGCCTTCAAGTCCGGCATCGTCAACTTTCGCCTGGAAACGAACTCCCTGACATGGGCAACGCAGTATAATTTCCCTGCGCTCGACAACGGCTGGGTGACCAAGACCGAACTGCCCAACGGCCTTTTGCCAAACGCGGTCGGAATTCTTTACAATCTCCGCCGACCGCTTTTTCAGGACATCCGCGTTCGTGAAGCGCTCGGGCTGATGTATAACTTCACCTGGACGAACGAGACGCTGCAATACGGGCTCTTCAAGCAGCGCCATTCGTTCTGGGAAAACACCGATCTGGCCGCCACCGGCGTGCCCGAAGGCGACGAGCTCGCCCTGCTGGAGAGCGTCGCCGACATGATCGATCCGTCGGTCCTGACCGAACCGGCTGTCATGGCCCATGAGGGCGGCGAACGCCAGCTTGATCGTGGCAATCTGCGCCGCGCCTCAGCGCTTCTGGACGAGGCAGGCTGGATCGTTGGCGATGACGGGATGCGCCGCAAGGACGGCAAGACACTCAGCGTGGAATTTCTCGAAGACAGTCCGACTTTTGACCGGATCGTGAATCCCTACATTCAGAACCTTCAACGCCTTGGTGTCGATGCGACCTATAATCGCGTCGATCCCGCTCAATACTCCAACCGCCGCAACGAGTTCGATTACGACATCCTTCTATCGGGCTATATCAATGGCCTGGTCGAGGGACGAGGGATCGCCCAACGCTACGGATCGGACCGGGCCGAGATCTCTATCTTCAATCCGGCAGGTTATTCCAGCCCAGCCGTCGACAAGCTGATCGACGACGTGATCGCCGCCAAGACCGAAGAAGAAATGAAGGTCGCTGTTCGCGCGATTGACCGTATCATGCGCGCAGAACACTTCGTCACACCGACATGGTACAACGACCAGCACTGGGTGGCTTACTACAACATGTTCGAACATCCCGACCCGATCCCGCCCTACGCGCTCGGACAGCTCGATTTCTGGTGGTTCAACGAGGACCGCTACGAAGAACTCGAGGCGGCAGGAGCGTTCTAGTCCAATGGGAGCCTATATCCTCCGAAGGCTCCTCCTCGTCATCCCGACGTTGCTGGGCGTCCTGATCATCAATTTCTCGCTCGTCCAGTTCGTCCCCGGCGGCCCGATCGAGCAGATCATCGCCGAACTTGAGGGCGGCGGAAATGTCCTCGAAAGCGTCACAGGCGGCTCGGGCGATGTCGAAATCGAAACCGGCACCTCCGACTATGCCGGAGCGCGCGGCCTTCCCGCCGACTTCATCGAGGATCTCGAGCGGGAATTCGGCTTTGACAAGCCGCCCATCGAACGCTTCCTCAACATGGTCTGGAACTACTCCCGTTTCGATTTCGGAGAGAGCTATTTCCGCTCTATCTCCGTTGTCGACCTGGTGATCGAAAAGCTCCCCGTCTCGATCTCACTCGGGCTTTGGTCGACGCTCATCGCTTATCTCATCTCGATCCCGCTCGGCGTGCGCAAGGCCGTCAAGGACGGCTCCCCCTTCGACACCTGGACCTCCGGCGCGATCATCGTCGGCTATGCGATCCCAGGCTTTCTCTTCGCGATCCTGCTGATCGTCCTTTTCGCGGGCGGCTCGTACTATCGCATCTTCCCGCTGCGCGGCCTGACCTCCGACGATTGGGAGACGCTGAGCCTCATGGGCAAGATCGCCGACTACTTCTGGCACATCACCCTGCCGACCATCGCGCTCAGCATCTCGGGTTTCGCGACGCTCACGCTGCTGACCAAGAACAGCTTTCTCGACGAGATCAAGAAGCAGTACGTCATGACCGCCCGCGCCAAGGGTCTGACCGAACGCCGCGTCCTTTACGGCCACGTCTTCCGCAACGCGATGCTCATCGTCATCGCAGGCTTTCCGGCGGTCTTCATCGGCATCTTCTTCGGCGGCTCGCTCATCATCGAGGTACTGTTCTCGCTCGACGGCCTCGGGCGGCTCGGCTTCGAGGCGGCGGTGCAACGCGACTACCCGGTCGTCTTCGGCACGCTCTTCGTCTTCGGGCTCATCGGGCTTCTCGTCGGGATCCTCTCCGATCTGATGTATGTCCTCGTGGATCCCCGCATCGATTTCGAGGCCCGAACATGAGCCTCAATCCCATGCCACCCGTGGATCCCATCATCCCCGAACCAACCCCCGCCGCAGGTGCCCCCGCGCCCGAGCGGCCCAAGACGTTTCTCTCCCCGCTCAACAAACGCCGCTGGCGCAATTTCCGCCGCAACGGTCGCGCCTTCTGGTCGCTGATCATCTTCCTGATCCTCTTCATCCTCTCGCTTTTTGCCGAGTTCATCGCCAACGACAAACCCATCGCCGTGAACTATCGCGGCGATATCCGCTTCCCCGTCTTCCAGTTCTACTCCGAACAGGATTACGGCGGCGATTTCCCGACCGAGGCCGTCTATAACGAGGTCGAAGTTCGCTGCCTGATCGAAACCGGCGGGCTGCTCGACTGTTTCGACGAACCGACCGAGTTGATCCAGCAGGCGCGGCTCGGGATGATCGACGATCCTGAATTCCAGAAGGGCTGGATCCTCATGCCGCCCATCCCCTACCGATACGACACCATCGTCGACATCCGCGGCGTCGCGCCCAGCCCGCCCGACAGCAACAACCTGCTTGGCACCGACGACACCAAACGCGACGTACTCGCCCGCGTGATCTATGGCTTTCGCCTCTCCATCGCCTTCACGCTCATGGTGACTGTCTGCGCCTCGATCATCGGCATCGCCGCGGGCGCCATACAGGGCTACTTCGGCGGCTGGACGGACCTGCTCTTCCAGCGCTTCATCGAGATCTGGACCGGCGTGCCGTCGCTTTACGTCATCATCATCATGTTCGCGATCCTGGGGCGAAGTTTCTGGCTCCTTGTCGCGCTCAGTATCGCCTTCGGGTGGATGGCCCTCGTGGGCGTCGTACGCGCCGAATTCCTGCGCGCCCGGAACTTCGAATATGTCCGCGCGGCCAAGGCGCTCGGGGTGGGCAACCGCACGATCATGTTCCGCCACATCCTGCCAAACGCGATGGTCGCGACCCTCACGCTGCTGCCCTTCATCATCACCGGCACGATCGGCGCGCTGGCGACCCTCGACTTCCTCGGCTTCGGCCTGCCCTCTTCGGCCCCCTCGCTTGGAGAGCTCACGCTCCAGGCCAAGCAGAACCTGCAGGCCCCTTGGCTCGGCTTCACCGCCTTCTTCACCTTCGCCATCATGCTCTCGCTCCTCGTCTTCATCTTCGAGGGTCTGCGCGACGCGTTCGACCCCAGAAAGACCTTCCAGTGAGCCGCCTCCTCGACGTCCGGAACCTCAACGTCGCCTTCCGGCAGGACGGACAGGTGACGCAGGCCGTCCGCGATGTCAGCTTCCATATCGACAAGGGCGAAACCATCGCCCTTGTCGGCGAATCCGGCTCCGGCAAATCCGTCACCGCCCTCTCGACCGTGCAGCTTCTGGGCGACAGCGCCGAGGTGACGGGTTCCATCACCTATGACGGCACGCAGATGGTGGACGCGCCCGAGAATGACCTGCGCCGGGTGCGCGGCAACGATATCAGCTTCATCTTTCAGGAGCCGATGACCTCCCTCAACCCGCTCCACACGCTCGAACGCCAGCTGCGCGAAAGCATCGAGCTGCACCAGGGCCTGCGCGGCAGCGACATCCGCGTGCGCATCCTCGAGCTGATGCACAAGGTCGGGATCCGCGATCCTGAAACCCGCCTCGGCGCCTATCCCCACCAGCTTTCGGGTGGCCAGCGCCAGCGCGTGATGATCGCCATGGCGCTCGCCAACGGCCCCGACCTGCTCATCGCCGACGAGCCGACCACCGCGCTTGACGTCACGATCCAGGCCCAGATCCTCGACCTGCTCGCCGATCTCAAACGAGAGGAGGATATGTCCCTCCTCTTCATCACCCATGACCTGACCATCGTGCGCAAGATCGCCGACCGCGTCTGCGTCATGAAGGACGGCGAGATCGTCGAACACGGAGCTACCGCCGGGATCTTTGCCAATCCGCAGCATCCCTATACGCAAAAGCTGCTTTCGGCGGAATCGACCGGCCTGCCCGATCCCATTCCCGATGGCGCCCGCACCATCGCCGAGACCGAGAACCTGCGCATCTGGTTCCCGATCCAGCGCGGCCTTCTCAAACGCACCGTCGGCCATGTCAAAGCCGTCAACGACGCGACCCTGACCGTCCGCGAGGGAGAGACCGTGGGCATCGTCGGCGAATCCGGCTCCGGCAAGACAACGCTCGCCCTCGCCGTGATGCGCCTGATCGAAAGCAAGGGCCGCATCGTCTTTCTGGGCCGAGAGATCAGCGATCTGAGAGCCTCCCAGATGCGCCCTTTGCGCAAGGACACGCAGATCGTCTTCCAGGATCCCTACGGCTCGCTCAGCCCGCGCATGACGGTCGAGCAGATCATCGCCGAGGGCCTTGGCGTCCACGGCACCGAACCGGGCCGCGACAAGCGCGAAATGGTGGCCGAGATCATGGCCGAAACCGGCCTCGATCCAATGACGATGGACCGCTACCCGCACGAGTTTTCCGGCGGCCAGCGCCAGCGCATCGCCATTGCCCGCGCCATGATCCTGCGCCCCAAGCTCGTCGTCCTGGACGAGCCGACCTCGGCCCTCGACATGACCGTTCAGGTCCAGATCGTCGATCTTCTGCGCGATCTGCAACGCAAATACGGGCTCGCCTACCTCTTCATCAGCCACGACCTCAAGGTCGTCCGTGCCCTCAGCCACAAGGTCATGGTGATGAAACAGGGCGACGTCGTCGAAGCCGGCCCCGCGGACGAAATCTTCGACAGCCCCCGCACCGACTACACCAAAGCCCTCATGGCCGCCGCCTTCGCCGCCGAGGTGCGCGCCGCGGAGTAAGGGCGGGGCGACTTTTGCCTTCTGAAAAGTGTCGCGGATCTCGGAGCTAAGCGGACGAAGCGGACTTGTGCAGGTGCAGCGAATGATGAAGCAGAAAGACCTCGCGGCTGCGATTTGCTCTTCACCGCATCGCTGCCAAAATCGTCAGGCGGTCATTGACCGTCTGCTAGAGTTGAAAATTGCGAATGGTGGCTTCGCCTCTACCGAGATCGACCATGCGCGCAATGATCTGGTCGGACTTTCACAGCCATTGTTGTGGAGACAAATCGCTGTGCTTGAACGCGAGCTTCTCTCGTTTGAATCAATCCCGCATTGCGGCAGGGGTCGTGCCGTGCAGGTTGCGCAGGACGGTGGTCATGTGGGCCTGGCTGGAGAACCCGGCCTCATAGGCGATCCACGACAGTGGCTCGCGCGTGCCGATGATCAGGTCGCGGGCGAAATCGGCGCGTCGTCGCAAGATAAAGGCATAGGGTGTCTGACCGGTGGCGGATTTGAAGACAGACGCGAAATGCGATGACGACATGCCAGCGGCACGGGCCAGTTCGGCGATCGTCAGGTCCGCCTCGCAGAGCCGCGCTTCCAGCAACTCGATGGCGCGCTCGATCGCACCGGGGCGGGCGTGATAGCTCCAGCGGGCGATCTCGGCGGTGATGTCGCCGTCCGGGCTGCCGATCTGTGCCATGCCGCGTGCGGCGATGCCAAGGGCCAGTGCCTCGACCGTCAGACGGTCGCAGGGCGTGTTGGATTGGTGGCTGCGCGCCAGATGGCGGATCCCGGTGCGAGCGAATTCGGCTGCGACACCGTCCGACAAATACTTGTGAAACGATTGGCCTGCAGCCTGCTGCACCTCGCCTTGCTCCATCCAGTCTGCTAGCAGATCATCGCTGACTTCAAGGCAACACCCCGGAAGGGGATTGGTGACGCGCAACTGGAACTCCGTTCCGCTTGGAATGAATGCGATGGATTCTGACGGGATCACTTCCATTTCCAGGTTATCGGAGTTGACTGCCATGTCATGGGGTACTCGCGGTAGGTTCACGTCAAACACATTGAAGTCGAGTTTGTGATGAAAGTTGTACTCTCCTGGCGGCAGCAGTACCAACCGCAACTGTCCCAGATCAATCTCATGGGGCATTTCCGGCAATCGCGTGTCCGGTTTGGCTTTGCCGGTATTGTCCACAATCAGGGTCATGTCGCGATCTCGGCCTCCAGCCTTGTAAGGTAGCTCAGCATCTCATCGTGCAAAGGCACGGCCCCTTCCTTCTTTGCCAGATCAGCAATATCCCGCAGGCTGTGAAGGATATCGTTCAGGCCATCGCGTATCTGTTGCGCGCCAAGGCCGGATCTGGAGCGGCCTTCCGACAACCCCGCAAGGTCCCGCGCCGCGTCGTGCAGCGCGCCGTACCAGCGCGTAAACCTCTGATCCTGCCCTGCGGGATCTACGGCGACCATGCGGAAATAAAGAGCCGATGTCAGCACGAAGCAGCAATTCAGACGATCTTCGAGAGCGGGCGAGTATTGTGCGCACATGGCATCTTCTTTCCTTAAGCGATCGCATGCACTGTTACATGGGCGGCTGTGCGGGTCTTTCAGGATTCTCTGATGCCTGCGGCGGAATTGTGCGGGCGGTTTTATTGGGGGCATCGCGATTTCAGGATTCGCTGTATCGCCAGTGATGTTTGCGTCTGCAGCATTAAAATTAACACATAAAAACAATATAATAATAGATTTATTAATATCTGAAATAGGATCGCGAAAGGACCAGCCAGAGTGGTGGGGCAAGTCGTTCAATCCACCCCAACAGGAGATTTCCCATGGCTCTTCCCGAAAGCGAACTGACACCCGACAATTGTGTCTTCCTGATGATCGATCACCAGGTCGGCCTGATGCAATTCCTCACCTCGATCGACCCGATGCAGATGAAGAACAACATCCTCGGCCATGCCAAATCGGCCAAGGCGTTCGGTATTCCCGTGATCATGGGCACCAGCTGGCCGCAAGGCCCGAACGGCCCGACCATGCCCGAGCTCAAAGCGATTTTCCCGGATGTTGAGGTGATCGACCGCCCTTACGTGAACTTCTGGAACGATCCGGCCTCGAAGGCGGCGGTCGAAGCGACTGGCCGGAAGAAACTCGTGATCTCGGGCCTCGCGACCGAGGTTTGCGCGGCTTTTCCGGCGATTGCGGCCTTGCGTGACGGATACGAGGTCTATGTCGTCATCGACGCGTCAGCGGACTTCAACCCGCTGATCACGCAGGTGACAATGACCCGTCTGGCCGCCGCTGGTGCCGTCGTGACCACGTGGGTCGCCGTTCTAGCCGAGATTGCCAACAACACCCAAGTCAACGGCCGTCACATCGGCATGCTTCTAAGCGAGCACATGGGCCAGTATCAGGCCGCGATGAACAATTTCCTTGGCGTGGCTGAAAATGCCGAGGAGATCAAGAAAGGGGTTGGTCTGACCGGACATCCGCCCATTCCGATGATCCTGTCAGATGACGCACCGATGGCAGCCGAGTGATCGGATAACCTCTGCAACCGGGCTGCCACGTCCCTGTTCCCCAACAGGCAGCCCGGTCATTTCCGAAGGAGACAACGCATGACCCCAACGTGCAACCATCTCGACGAAAATATCCGGGCGCGTTCGGTGAGCATCCTTCAAAGGGCGTTGACCTTCGCACTGGACCTCGCGCTTCAAAGCAAGCAATCCCATTGGAACATCAAGGGTCCGGGGTTTATCGCGCTGCATCAGATGCTCGATGATCTTACCGGCCAAATGCACGACGCCGCCGATACAATGGCGGAGCGCCTGGTCGCCCTTGGCGGCTTCGCGGAAGGCACCGCACAGCATATCCATGAAACTACCCGTATTGTATCTGAGCTGGGGCATCGCACCGGGCAGGCGGATGTCCTTACCGCGCTGACACAGGGCTATGCCACGTTTAGTCAATCTCTGATCGGCCAGATTGATGAAACGGCACAAACCGGTGATCCGACATCATCGGACGTTCTGACCGAAGTGTCGAGGACCGTCGACAAGGCGCTCTGGTTTCTGGAGGCGCACCTGCCTTCGGACAAGCTGGCGCGTTCTGTCCTGTCTGAACAGACAGCTCTTGCAGGGCAATGACACGATGGACCTACATCCTTTGCACATTGACCCGGTCAAGCCGGCGCAGCTTGCCAGACCCCACGCTGCCTCAGCCAATACCACAGACTGAAACTGCAAAAGCGATCAGCCTCCAAGGTCGCGACCTTTGTCACTGCACTTTTGCAAACAACCTATTGAAAGATTCAGATCAATGACTGTTACAAACACCAACCCCAAAACCTTTATCGCGCGCGATCGCCTCGTTCTGTACTGGACGATTATAGGCAGTGTCCTGTTGGTGGCCTCTGTCGCGCAACCTTTCGTATCTTCACAATTGGCAAGCATACCGCCTGAGGAACTTCTGGCCCCGATGCAAAGCTATATGGGTGATGAGCCGATGCCCGAGGAAATCACGGCGCTGTTTGCCGGGGTCTTTGCCAACATTCAGTATTCACTGATCTTCGCAGCTATGAAACTGGTCGCAGGCGGTTCGATCCTCTATGCCGCGCGGTCGCTGGCCACAGGCGCTGACTGGGCGCCGTTGGTCTTGCAAGGTGCAGCGGTCTTAGGCATTGCCGCATTCATCGGAATTGGGTTTTATTTTGCGTATTCGGCATTTGTCATAGGATCAGCGATGGATATTCCGATATTCATGTCCCTGATGATGGTCGTGTTCGGCGCCGTCGTCGCCTTCTTTCCGGCGCGCTGGTTGTGGAAAAGCATATCCGCGCTGCGAGCGCTTTAGTTTCTCTTGCTTGGCAGAGGGCGGCGGTTCCCGTTCGTCCGTCTCACGGGTGGTGTGCTATCTCCATGGAAAGCGAGGAAGCATTATGAAAGTCCTGATTATCGGCGCGACTGGCAAGATCGGCCGTCATACGATTACCGAAGTTGCCACCCTCGGTCACGACGTCACGGCTTTTGGCCGCAGTGTCGAACGGATCGAACCCTTCGAGCGCCTTACCGTAGTCAAAGGCGATGTCACGAATGCCCAAGACCTTGCGGCCGCCATGCCATGCCATGATGTTGTCATTCTCACTTTCGGAGCACCGTTGAACCGAAAGACCATTTTTTTCGGAACCAACGTCTGTGAAGTTGGCACAAGAGCCGTGGTCACTGCTATGAAAGCCTCTCGGGTGCCGCGTCTCGTGGCCATGACATCCATCGGTGCGGGTGACTCATCCGGACACGGCAGCTGGCCTTTTAGAAACATTATCAAGCCTGTCCTTCTTGGTCGCATAATGAGAGACCGAACCGCGCAGGAACGTGTCGTGCGTGAAAGTGGCGTGCCCGAGTGGGTTATTGTGCGTCCAGCCGAGCTGACAGATGGCGTGAAGAATATGAACCTGCGAGAGTTCACATCCTTTGACGGCATCAAAGAGCCTGGCGCAATCTCGCGGTTAAGCGTTGCCGCTTATCTCGCCGGGAAGGTCTGCGATAAGAGCCATGACAACGGTGCGGTATTGATCTCGGATTGAGCCGGCATATCAACGATTAGACGCCGACGTTCTTTAGTAAAAAGATGTGATGCATTGCGGATGTTCGGAAGGAATAACTTTTCAGCGGCTTAGAGCTGATCACACCCACGTCGCCGAGGACGACGCCAATAACCGGCGTAGTTGTGGAACCGTAACGATAGTTTTTGTGCCGTTGCAGCATTCATCTTGCTGCAAGCGCATGCAGCAAGGAAATCGAATTAACAGTTTGGGCTCGTTGCGGTCATCTGAGCGTTTAAGTCGGCCACCTGGGGGCCTTTAGGGTCGGAAAGGCGGGACGGCCCAGGTTTCGCTGCGCTCGCACAACGCTCTGCTTTCGCGAGGCCGATTCACCATGATGCATCAATCCAATCATTCGCCCCCGCTCTGCAATCCATTCACGACAGCTGCCATTACCTCGCGCACGCGGGGCACATGTCGCAACTCCTCGTGCGTTACGACCCACGCAGGATAGGACGGGCCGCCACCGATGCGCCTCAAGCTCGATAGCTCTGCATAGGCGGCGACGTAGCGATCCGGCAGCACGGCACAGCCCATACCGCCCAGGCAAAGTCGCGCCTGGGCCATAAAGCTATTGACCCGCGTCACAATCCGCGCCTCCGGGTCGTGCTGAAGGATCATTTCGTCGATCTCATTCACACCCCGCGGAAAGGTCCAGGACAGCCAGGGCTTGCCCAGCGTTTCACCAGCCAAAGGAGAGGGAGCGTAGATGCCAAGCGGGATCTCCGGCAATCGCCGCCCCACCAGCCCGTCATGCGGGCTTTCGGCCTGCCGGATGGCGACATCGGTCTCACGGCGGTCGAGGCTGAGATAATCGTTTGTCGGCTTCAGGTCGAGCGTCAGGCCGGGAAAGCGCCGCTGCAAACCGACCAGCGCCTCCGTCAGCAAATCCAACATGAAGTCGGTGCCCGACAGTTTGACCGTTCCCGTGACCGGCGGGGCTTTCAGCGGCGCGGACAGAGCGTCGTCGATCCCGGTCTCAACTTCTCTCGCGATCCGCACCAGATCATCGGCGGCGGCGGTCAGGACAACGCCGCCCTTGATCCGCTCGATCAGCTTTAGGTCGAGCCGGTCCTCCAGCCGCCTGATCCGCCGCGGGATCGTTGTCTGGTCCATATGCAGCTTTTCCGCCGCACGAGAGACATAGCCGCCCTCCGCCAAGGCAAGCATGAGTTTCAGGTCATCCCAGTCCAGTCGTTCGCTTGGTCGCATGGTCGATCTCTTCCTGCATAAATGCAGGTCAGCCTGCACACTCCTGCATTGAGGCGATATCTTAAGAGGCCCATTCTGTCGACATCACCGACCCCAAATAGGAGAACCGCAATGCCGACCATTCGTGTCACCGTCCCGCAATCCGCCTGGTCGAAGGACGAGAAAGCCCAAATCGTCGCAAAGCTCACTGATGGGCTGAACGACGTCGCAGGCATGTCCGGCAAGGGCAACATCAAGCAATACATCAACCTGCACATCGAGGAGACCGCTGAAGGCGGCTATGCGATGGGCGGTCAGGTCGTGGGCTGAGCCATGGAACTGACACTCTCACGCCAAATCGACGCACCGCTGGACAAGGTCTGGGATATTGTCGGGCCGAACTACACCTCAGCGGGAGACTGGGCCAGTTCGGTCTAAGTCTCTGGCGCCCGGCCCGGCACGCCAAAGGTAACGGGAGCGCCCGCGGCGGGCCGCGTCTGCGAAACTTCGCTTGGTCCGTTCACTGAAACCATCGAAGCCTACGACGATGCGCGCCACGTGGTGTCCTACTCGGCCACGGGCGAGAAGATGCCCGGCTTCATGAAAGGGCTGCGCAATACGTGGCATCTGACCCCAAGCGGCAACGGCACCAAGGCCAGCATGACGCTGAAGGCTGACATCGCCTTTCCCATGAACATCCTCATGGGCTGGATGATGAAGATGCAGTTCAAAAAGGCCCTGACCGAGACCATCGACGACCTGAAGGTCTATGCCGAGACGGGTCGCCCGTCGCCGCGCAAGGTCAAGGTCGACAGCAGCAAGAAGGCCATCGCAGCGCGTATTGCCACCGCCTGACACCCCAACCCAAAGGAAAAATCATGAAACATCTCTCGAATGCGGCCTTGGCCGCACTGGTTTCGCTCGCCCTGACGCAGGGTGCGAGCGCACAGGACATGCCACCCCGCACCATCGGCTCGCTTGATGTGAACGCGGCCACGACTGCGCCACTTCAGGTAACGCGAAGCGTGCATCTCGACGCCGATCCGGAGGCAATCTTCGCCACGATTGCCGACAACGAGAACTGGGTCAGCTGGTTCGACAGCCTCGAGAGTGTCGACGGGCTGGACGGCTCCCGGACCTTTACCTTAACCGGCGGGCAAGGGGCACTGACCGAAAATATCGTGGCCTTCGACGCGCCGAACCTGTTCGCGTGGGCCATCAGCGAGGGTAATCCGCTGGGTCTGGAGGACCATCTCGGGGCACTTCACGTCATGGCGGATGCGGAAGATGGTGAAGGCTCTGTCGTCAGCCTCTCCGTTTTCTACGACCACCCCGACCTCGCCGGGATCGCGCCTGTGACCGAAGGTGGAGGGGCGACGATCACCGACGCACTTGTCTCTGCCCATGGTGGCACGGTCGCGCAGGAGGTCTTTGGTACCGAGACGATCACCATCCGCACGATGCGCGTGACCGATACCAGCGTCGACGATCTCTGGTCCGTGATGGTTGATGGATTTGGCGATGTGGCGCAGTGGTCTAGCGTGATCTCCGAGGCGGTGCTCTTCGGCAAGACCGATACCTCCAATGACAGCCTGCTCGGCGTCGGGCGCAAGTGCTTCATTCCGGGCTTCAACTCGGAAGTCCAAGAGCGTGTGGTCGAGGTGGACCGCGAAGCGGGCCGCTTTGCCTATGAGGTGCTCGCCGGTCTGCCGCCCTTCGCCTCAAACGGACGCAGCCAGTGGGACTTCGAGGATCTGGGCGACGGCACGACTCTCGTAACCTCGACCATCACGATGGACATTACCGACGGGACGCCCAGCATGGCCGTCGGCATGGCCAAGGGCAGCTTTGGCCAGTTGATGACCATCAGCATCGACGAGTTCATCCACTTCGCAAACACGGGCGAGCCGCATCCGCGCGAACTCGCCAGCCGCTCGTGAGATGCGCACCCCGACGCTCGCCCTGACGAGCCTGCTTGCGGCGCTCCCGGGCGCCGCAAGCCGTGCGGAAATACTGACGGTCCCCGAGGCGGTCGTTCGTGTCGTATCGCGCGCCGCAGGTCCGAACCCGGCGCTGATCGTTGGCCTGCACGGATATGGTGCGCGCGAGACCCAGATCGCCACGCTCCTGCCGGTCGATATCGACGTGCCGCATGTTTATGTCGCGCTCCGCGCCCCTCTGGCGATGGCGGACGGTGGTTATGCCTGGTTTGAAGTATCGACGGACGCGGACGGCATCACCGTCGCTCCGGGCGCGGTTGAGCAAGCCTTCGATGATCTCGCCCAGCGCCTGCCGCACATCGCCGCCGAGACCGGAGTTTCGGCGCGGAACGTGCATGTCGTCGGGTACTCGCAAGGCGGGACGCTCGCACTCGCGTTTGCTCTGCAGCGGCCGGACGCCCTCGCCAGCGCCGCGTCATTCTCGGGCGCGCTTCCACCCGGTCTCGCCGCCTCAAGCGATCGCGCGCCGCTGCCGGTGCTGGTCGCTCATGGCACGCGCGATGCGCTGATCTCCAAAGGTGAAATCGCTACCACCCGAGACGCGCTATCCTCTCACGGGCGAGTGGTCACTGCTTTCGACGAGGACGTGCCCCATGTCGTTGGCAACGTGGGGCGGCGCGAGGCGGATTTTGCCGTCAGGCTGGACAACAACCCGCCGAACACTTTGGTTGGCAAACGCCTCTATGCCTACACAGAAGCGGCCTATGCAACGCCCGACTATCTGTCTCGTGATCCAAGATCATATCGCTGGCTTGGTTGGGGGACGGCGACGCAAGGTGCGCCGCAATGGGTTCGAACATCTGAGTTTCCGGACAACCCCGCTTGGGGCGTCTTCCCGACCATCCCGGCGCAACACGCAGCGGCACGAGAAGGCTTAGGTATCGCGATCCTGCCATGCTTGTTTGGCGACGCAGACCCGGACCTACAGCGCGCAGGCAAGAGAGCTCCTGTCAAAAGCCGCGACATTTGGTTGCTTACACATAACGACCTGCGCCAGACCGCGCGTGTTCAAGCATTCATGGGCTTTGCAGAGGCAGTTTTGCGCAAACATCGGAAGCGTCTGATCGGCGAGGCGTAAGCCCATAGCAAAAACGCACCGATTATCTGCAAACATACTCCGTGATGCTGCGAAATTGCGCTGCTACTTTTGAACCATCGCAACAATCTTGGTTCGGAAATTCCTATGCTCGGCATATCCAAAGACGTGCATCCACGCATCAAGGAGCTGGGGCTTGAGGGCGTGTATCCATTCGCGTCCCACTTTATTCAGACGCCAATGGGTCAGATGCACGACCTCGATGAGGGTGCGGAGAATGAACGCTCCACAATACTTGCGGTACATGGCAATCCGTCATGGTCGTTTCTCTATCGGGCGCCGGTCAGGGGGCTCTCAAGAGAGCGTCGCATCGT
This sequence comes from uncultured Paracoccaceae bacterium, assembly GCA_947503775.1. Classification (GTDB taxonomy): domain Bacteria; phylum Pseudomonadota; class Alphaproteobacteria; order Rhodobacterales; family Rhodobacteraceae; genus Aestuariibius. The sequence continues at coordinate 223,452 of CANNFE010000003.1, forward strand.
TGTGCCGGACCATATTGGCTTCGGTCTGTCTGACAAACCTGATGACGAAGCCGCCTATACGCTGAAGGCCCATATCGACCATCTCGAGGCTCTGGTGCTTCGGCTTGATCTCAAGAACATCACCCTTGTGATGCAAGACTGGGGCGGCCCGATCGGCCTAGGCGTCGTGGCCCGTCATCCCGAGCGCATCAAGGCACTGGTGGTGATGAACACATTTGGGTTTTACCCACCGGTCGACGGGATAAACCCGGAGAAACTCAAACTGCCCCCGCCGCTCCTCATGATGCGGTCCACAGGTCTGGGCGACCTCATGGTGCGCCGCTTGGGATTCTTTGAGCGGCAAGTGATGACTATGGCCACCGCGACAAAGCGTCAGGGTGCCGCGAAGCGGGCTTATCGCGGCATTTTCCGGAACAGTCCGGAACGCGCCGGTGTCATGGCGTTTCCGCGCATGATCCCGACCAACACCGCGCATCCGGCGGCCAAGATCCTGCTCGAAGAGATAGGCCCCTATGTCGAACAGTTTGACGGCCCTGCACATCTCTTCTGGGGGCTGAAAGATCCGCTGATCCCAATCGGAGCATTGGCCGCCTGGAAGAAGCGTCTGCCTCAGGCCGACGTCACCGAGTTCAAAACAGCGCGTCACTACCTGCAAGACGACGAGCCCAAAGCACTCGTGCGTGAGCTTCGCAAATTTCTGGCGACCAAGGCCGATTGATCCACCACTCACACCTCGCAAGGAGACGACGTATGAACCTCAAGATTTCTCGCCGTACCGTTTTGCAAGGGACCGTTGCAGCAGTCGCTTTTACTTTCGCGGTTCCTGGGTTCGGCGAAGGGTTTACTCCTTCTGCAGACATGCCATTCGAAAAGAAGTTCGTCGAATTAAACGGCGCGCAGATGGCCTATGTCGATGAAGGGGATGGCCCGGTCATCCTCTTTCTGCACGGAAACCCCACACATCGTCCTACCTTTGGCGCAACATCATCCCGTTTGTCTTGGACAGCATTCCGGCGGTGACATCGGAATATCGTGCAATTGCACCTGATCTCATCGGCATGGGCGACAGTGACAAGCCCGACATCGACTACACGTTCGCTGACCATGCGGCATACCTTGACGGTTTCATTGAATCTCTCGGATTGAAGGATATCACCTTAGTCATCCATGACTGGGGCTCGGTCCTGGGGATGCGATATGCACGCCTGAACGAAAGCAACGTGAAGGCGGTGGCTTTCATGGAGGCAGGCATACCGCCTGCGCTTCCGGCCCCCAGCCTTGAAGCAATGGGGGAGCCCAGTGCGCAACTCTTCGGAATGTTGCGCTCCCCAGCCGGTGAAGAAGCGGTTTTGCAGGGCAACTTCTTTGTCGAGGAAGTCTTGGGCAAGATGGCCGTCGCAACACCGTTTTCGCAAGAGGTGCTGGACAATTACCGGGCACCTTTCCCAACGCCTGAAAGCCGCAAACCCACCTTGGTCTGGCCGCGACAGGTGCCCATCGCTGGCGAGCCTGCGGACACCGCCGAAGTGATCATGGCCAATGGTGATTGGCTGTATTCCACCGATATGCCCAAGCTGATGTTTCACGTCGCGCCGGGTGCATTGATGCCGCCGCCGGTCGTCGAATACGTGAAGGCCAACGCATCAAATTTGGAGGATGTGCTTCTCGGCCCCGGGGTTCACTTCGTCCAAGAAGATCACCCCGAAGCCATCGGTCGCGCCTTGCGCGGTTGGATCGACCGGTTGCCGAGCTGAGGAGAAAAAATGAGCACGCAAACCCGCGTTTTCCTTGTCGCATCGCTTCGCGTCGAAGACATGGCCAACTTTCAGGCTGGCTAGGTCGCCCCATTGAAAGCGATCAACTACCGGCACGGTGTCGAAGCCATTGTCGCCACCCCTGAGCTGACTGCGCTTGAGGGAGAAATCAAAGCCAACGTTGTGGCGGTTTTGCGCTTCCCGTCACAGGTTGCGCTGGACGCATGGTATTCCGATCCAGACTACCAGCCACTGATTGCCGCGCGCCAGGCCGCAACCGATCAGACAGCATCAACCCTCATCGCGCTGAAACCGATGGCTGATCGGCCTAATACCGAAGAAAGCAAAAGATATGAGTTTTGAATTTGCCCTGATCGGCTTTGCGCTCGTCACCATGACCGCGCTTATCATTGAGATTGCCTATGCCTACATCAGTCAGGGTTTCGGTTACGGCTTCTCCTCCAACCGGCCCATGGTAGAGCGAGGTGCTGTAGGCCTACGCATTCAGCGAGCGTACCAAAACCAGATCGAGTCTGCCGGTTACATCGTTCCGGTTTTGACAGGCGCGGCGTTTCTGGGCGTCACAGGTGAGGGTCCAGCGCTCGCGGCGGCAATTATAGTCTTCGGACGTGCCGCCTTCGTGCTTCTGTACTACACGGGCATCCCGTTCATCCGTATCCTCGGTTTTACTTGCGGCTCGCTTGGGTCGCTATATTTGGGAATTCAATGCCTGCTCGCTGTTGCCGGTTGAGCATGGATCCCGATCCCTCAGATTGTGAGCGAACCGCGTATTGAAAACCATATACAATTGCTTGAATGCGATCTCTAGCCGCCTGTTTAATTTGTAAGCAAAGCGAATCTTTTTAGACCGCTCGGAAATGGCCGTCTGCGGATGAAAATCAAGGTTGAATAACGCAATCAGTAGCGTCGCACTATCCGCTCTCGGCGACTTTTAATCATTCGGACCAGTTGCAGAATTTGGGAGGCTTGGGCTTGAAACGGACCTTACTCCAACATCGACAAACCCAGCCCGGCGTCACGAAGAGCCAGACGCGCCAAGACCCTACATCAATATATAAGCGCCCACTTATATGTGGCCAAACCACGTCTCAGACCTGTTGGTGAATTCACCCATAATCCGCAGCCACACCCGCCCATTGTTTCTACCGTTGCGCAAAACTCGGCACCGTGCGTTGCGTCGAGCCTCGAGAACCAGAGTTTCTGCTCTGCAGCGCCGCCTGGATGCCGACGGGATACCGCCCGGATGCCGCAGGGCGATTATTTTGTTAACCAACCAGAAATCAAAGGCTTAGAGGTGGCATTCTGCGCCGCAGCATCCTCAAAGATACCGCCTGGATCTTACTGCAAGATTAACCCCGATCAGCCGCCCGCCGGTCCGACCATGAAGCAGGTCTTGCCCCGCGATTGCAGTCTCCGGCAGGCCAGATCCGCGCCTTCCCGGGTCAGTCCCACGAAATGCGCATCAAAGCCCTGCGGGCTTTTAACCACCTTGCGCGTCGACCCATTCAGCGATCCCATCTCCATCAAAGCCACCTGCAACAGCGATTGCTGCGCCCGGAATTTCGACGGATATCGCCCGACATTGACCGCCCAATGCCGCCCGCCAGAGGTCGAAACGCGGGTGACGATCTCTTGCTCCGGAGCGGGTTGCGCTTCGGGTGGGCGCACCTCTGGAGTGACCGCAGCCGCGATCGACAAAGACTGCGCCTCCTCGACCGCCTTGAGTATATCACTTTGGGAAACAAGAAGAATATCGGGCGCCTCGACCGGCCGCCCGGTGGGCCGAAGGCTGCGCGTCACGGCTCCGGACACCCGGATCGTCCGCCCAGCAAGACGCGTTCCGCCCCGGTTCACGACGACCCCATCGGCATTGGCCACGACGGTTCCGCGCTGCGATCCGATATAGGCCGGACGCCCCGGATGCCGAATGGCGGCCCGCGTCGGCGACCGTTCAAAGCCCATATCCAAAAGCTCCGCCACGCGCTGGTTGCGCCAGGCGCTCGACTGCCCGCCGAAGACCGTCGCGATCACTCGCTCGCTCCCCCGCTCAGCCGATGCAACGAGGTTCGATCCGGCAGCCCGCGTATAGCCCGTCTTGATCCCGTCAGCCCCGCGGTAGGAGTTCAGAAGACGCCGGTTCGTATTGGCGACCTCCTTGATCCCTGCATGGGTCGAACGTCTTGAAAAGAGGTTATAATATTGAGGATAGTCATAAAGGACATGCCGCCCCAGAATGGTCATGTCGCGCGCTGTCGACATATGCCCGCTCTCTGTCAGACCATGGGCGTTGCGGAACGTGGTTCGCGTCATCCCAAGCGCCTGCGCCGTACGGTTCATCCGTCGCGCAAAGGCCGCCTCGGATCCCTCGATCGCGACCCCGATTGCGGTTGCCGCATCATTGGCCGACTTCACCGCAGAGGCACGGATCAAGTAGCGCAGCTTGATCTTCTGACCCGCGCGAAGCCCTAGTTTCGAAGGGGGTTCATTGGCGGCAACCCGCGGGATCGTCACCATCGTATCAAGGCTGATCTCGCCATTTTCGACAGCTTCAAACGCCACATAAAGCGTCATCATCTTGGTCAAAGAGGCCGGATGCAGCCGGGTATCCGCGTTTCGCGAATGCAGGACTTCTCCCGTTCGTGCATCGATGACCATCGCCGCGTAGGGCGCCGCCACCGCCACAACGCCGCAAAAAATCCACGCAAAGGATGCGATCAGCACAATACGGGCGTGCTTCCCCAGACGACTTGCCACGTCGCTTGCCTCTTTTTTTTACACTGCCTCAAAGACCGCCGGTTTTCCGACTGGCCACTTTATGCCAAGACCGTAACACGAGGACGCGCTTCGGCAAATACCTTATTTATCAAGCGGGTGAGGTTTTTAGTTAACGTGATCGATCGCAGATCTGGTCCATCAGGAAACCGAAGATACCAGATCGGCCAAACCGCCCAGATCCTCGAGCACATGAAACCGCGGATGCCCCTCCGGAGCGGGCGCATGCTCCCAATCCCATTCAAGATCCGACGGGACATGCGTGCCCCATCCTCCTGCCTCGATCACGGGCAGAATGTCGGACTTCATCGAGTTGCCGACCATCATGCTATGCGCGGCGGTCACGCCATGTCGGTCAAAGATCGCGCGATAGGAGGCCGTCGTCTTTTCGCTGACGATCTCCACCCCGTCGAATAGATCGCCCAGCCCCGACTGCGCCAGCTTGCGCTCCTGATCCAGAAGATCGCCCTTGGTGATCAGAAGCAGCTCATAGCGCTCGGACAACCGCTCGACCGCGTCCCTTGCATAGGGCAAAAGCTCTATCGGATGCTCCAGCATCTCGTGGCCCGCCGTCAGAAGCTCTGCGATCACGCTGGCCGGAACGGTCTCGCCTGTGACCTCGATGGCGGTTTCAATCATCGACAGGACAAAGCCTTTCACACCATATCCATAATGACCAAGGTTCCGGGTCTCCGCCTCGAGGAGCTCGGTTTCGAGCCGATCGCGATCTGCATGACCGGACAGCAGATCGGCAAATCTCTCTTGCGTCAGGCGAAAGACCCGCTCGTTGTGCCAAAGCGTATCGTCCGCATCGAAGCCGATCGTTTCAAGTTTTCCCAAGTTCTTCTCCGCACACCCGATCAGACCCCTTTTCAGAGGACCGCCAAGGCTTATATACAAGCGCTTCAAGAGGGATGGCACGCGGCATCGGGAACGTGCAATGCGCAAAGACGATCATCTGATGGCGGATAAACCCAAAGATGGCGAGGGCGACCTCGGCGTCGCTCTTGAGACGCGCCCAAAGACCAAGCGCCCTCCTCTTTACAAGGTTATGATCCTGAACGACGATTATACGCCGATGGAGTTCGTCGTGATGGTGCTCGAGCGATTTTTCGGGCTGTCCCATGCACAGGCTTTCGAGCTGATGCTCACCGTTCATAAAAAGGGTCTCGCGGTAGTCGGTGTCTTCTCCTACGAGATTGCCGAGACCAAGGTCGCGCAGGTCATGGATTTCGCGCAGCGCCACCAGCACCCACTGCAATGCACCATGGAGCGGGAATAACCGCTCTGTCCCTTCAATGACCTCTCGCCTGTCTCTTGCAGCCCAAGAGGGTCTTTTCGATCCGGGCGCCCGTTCCACCTTGATCTTCGGCGCGCGAGCCCATGATGATCTGACGCTCTTTGATCCTGCTGCCACGACAGTGGTTCAGGGCAATTGGCCAGAGCACAAGGGCCTGATCCAGAAGGGGTTCGATGTCTCGATCGAGGCCCCCGACAAGGCGGAGACCGTCGTTGTCATTGTCCCGCGCAGCAAGGGGCTGGCCCGGCATTGGATCGCGCAAGCCATGCAGGTCGCGACGCAGCGGGTTATCGTCGACGGCCAGAAGACCGACGGGATCGAGAGCCTCGCCCGTGAGCTACGAGCCATGGGTGAGGTCACTGGCAGCTTTGCCAAGGCCCATGGCAAGACCATCGTTCTCAAGCCGGGAGCCGCGCTGCCCGGATGGCTCGACCCCGCGCCGCGCAAGACGGCGATTGGGTTTCACACCCGGCAAGGTGTCTTCTCGGCCGATCGTATCGATCCGGGCTCCAGGCTTCTGGCGGCTGGCTTGCCCAGGCTGGTGGGGCATGTGGTCGATCTGGGTGCGGGGTGGGGGTATCTGTCTCATCACATTCTGGTTCAGCCGTCGGTGTCTATGCTCGATCTGGTCGAGGCAGATTGGTCCGCGCTTGACTGCGCGAAGCTCAATGTCCCTGATCCGCGCGCGGCCTTTCACTGGGCCGACGCGCGGGACTGGAAACCCGAGCATCCTGCGGACATCGTGGTGACGAACCCGCCATTTCATACCGGTCGCAAGGCAGAGCCTGATCTGGGCATCGCCTTCATCGCATCCGCTGCTGCGATCCTTGCGCCGAAAGGATCACTCTATCTTGTCGCAAACCGGCATTTGCCCTACGAAGCGGCCCTGGTCGAACACTTCAAGGATGTCGAAGAGATCGACGGCGATCCCCCGTATAAGATCCTTCGAGGCACGCGGCCGCGCAGATAACCCCTCCTGACAAGAAGGTCCGTCATGTCATTCTCCATCTCAGGAAAAACGGTCATCGTGACCGGCGCGGCCAATGGTGTCGGCCTCGCGATCGGGCGGCGCTTCGTCGAAGCGGATGCCAATGTGATGTTCGTCGACATGGACGAGGCGCGCCTGACCAAAGAGCTGGGCGACCGCGCGCGCGAAGACGGGAACATCCGCCTTTTCACGGGGGATCTGCGAGAGCGGTTGACGATTGCCAACCTTTTGTCAGCGACCATCGACGCGTTTGAGCGAGTGGATATCCTTGTGAATGCCAGCCGTCAGATCCTCCCCTCGGATCCACTTGACTCAGAAAAGGACGGGATCGAGCAGATGCTGTCGCAGAACCTGATGACCTCGCTCCGGCTCAGTCAGGGCGTTGCCAAACGGATGATCAAGCAGGCCGAGGACAACGAGGAGGGGTCCGCCGGGGCGATCATCAATCTCAGTTCCATCGCGGCACGGCGCACCCAGCCCGAACTGTTGGCCTATTCGGTCAGCTGCGCCGCGCTGGATCAGATGACACGGTCGATGGCGGTCGCCCTTGCACCGCAGCGGATCCGCGTGAATGCCGTCGCCTTCGGCAGCGTCATGAGCGCATCGCTCAAAGGATCGCTGAAGGAGAACGAGGATTATCGAGAGAACATCGTGGATCATACGCCCTTGCACCGGATCGCGGGACCGGAGGAGATTTCGGATGCGGTTCAGTATCTCGCCTCCGACGCATCGGCCTTTGTCACCGGGCAGATCCTGACGGTAGATGGCGGCAGAACGCTCATCGATCCGGTCAGCGCGCCGGCACACTAACCTTCGGGATACTGCGCGATGCAGGCCGCCTGACCAGCCCTCGCACGGTCCAGCGCAATCGGCTGTCGCTCGAGCAGCTGGTTCAGCTTGGATTGCTCGGCCTCCAGATCAATCGCAACGGCCTTGCGCCGGGTATAATAGTCGATGTCGCTGCAGGGCAGGCGAATAATCCGCCCATCGCGGAGCCGTTCAGAGCAGAACCCATAGCGCCGGACCGGCACGCGCTCGGTCTCGATCGCGTAGCCACGATCGAGATTGGCCTGAGTGCTTGCGATCAGCCTGTTGATGACGAGAAGATCCTCTGCCTGCGCTTGCACGCACCGCTGCTGCTTGCTCGCGCAGGCGGATAGAAAAAGGCAGGCGGACAAGAGAACGGCAAGGCACATCAAATCTCTCCTTCACATGTCACGCTATCATGTGGTGGCCCATTTTGAAGCCTGCTACTTAATCCTCGATTAAGAGGAGACCGCATTCATGTCAGATCCCTTCTCGGACAAAAAGGCGCGCGCAAGCGCCTGGTTCAGGACCCTTCGCGACGATATCGTCAGCGCCTTTCATGCTCTCGAGGACAGCCGTTCCTCCGGCCCGCTGTCGGATGCTCCGGCCGGACGGATGGAGGTCAGCACGACCCGCCGTGCCTCGGACGATGGCAGCGATGCGGGCGGCGGAGAGATGAGCGTCATGCGCGCAGGCCGGGTGTTCGAAAAGGTCGGCGTGAACATCTCCACGGTCCACGGCACGTTGGGCGAGCGGGCGCAGGCAGCGATGGCCGCGCGCAAGGGTATTCCCGGCATGGCCGAGGATCCTCGCTTCTGGGCGTCGGGCATCAGCCTTGTGGCGCATATGCAAAACCCGCACGTGCCTGCGGTTCACATGAATACGCGTATGTTCTGGACGCCCCATGCCTGGTGGTTCGGCGGCGGATCCGACCTGAACCCGGCCATCGAATATGACGAGGATACCGAACACTTTCATACGGTTCAGAAAGATGCGCTCGACCCGCATGGGGCCGATCACTATCCGCGCTTCAAGGCCTGGGCGGATGAGTATTTCTTTATCACCCATCGCAATCGGCCCCGCGGTGTCGGCGGCGTCTTCATGGATGACCACTGCACCGACGATTGGGAGGCGGATTTCGCCCTGACTCAGGATATGGGACGGGCATTCCTGCCAGCGTTCGTCCCGCTGGTCGAGCGTCGCCGGGTTCAGGACTGGAGCGAGGAGGACAAGCACAAGCAACTCGTCCATCGCGGTCTTTATGCGGAATACAACCTCGTTTACGACCGCGGCACCAAGTTCGGGCTTGAGACCGGGCATGATGCGAATGCCGTTCTCATGAGCCTGCCGCCGCTTGCCAAATGGGTGTGACGGATCAGCCTGTGTTCCGGACCGTGTCGATCATGAGCTGAACGTTCTCGGGATCCGCATCCGGCGTGATCCCATGACCCAAGTTGAAGATATGGGGACCGCCAGAGAAGGCATCGACGATGGCACGTGTCTCTTCGATCAGGGCATCGCCGCCCGTCACCATATGAGACGAGGCGAGGTTACCCTGCACGCACCCGTCTTTCTGAACGGCCTTGGCCGCCCAGCTTGCCTCAACCCCGTCATCCAAGGCGATGCAATCCGCGCCGATCTTGGCGTGGAGGCCGGCATACCGATCTCCGGCGCCGCGGGGAAAGGCGATCACGGGCGTTTCAGGGTGGCGCGCCTTCAACGCGGCTGTGATCCGCGCGAGGGGGGCGATCGACCAGCGCTCGAATGCCTCCCCTTCGAGCGATCCGGCCCAGCTGTCGAAAAGCTTGACCACCTCGGCCCCGGCATTGATCTGAGCGGAAAGGTAGTCGATCGTCGCATGCACGATCCGGTCGATCAGTGCCTCGAACAGCTCAGGGGCCTCCTGGCGCATCTTATGCGCAGGCCCCTGATCGGGCGTGCCTTGGCCTGCGATCATGTAGGTAGCGACGGTCCAAGGCGCCCCTGCGAAGCCGATCAATGTGGTCTCGGGCGGCAATTCACGGCGTAGGATGCGGATGGTCTGATATACGGGAGCGAGATGATCATGGATCGCATGGGCCGGAACCAGGGCGTCGAATTCCGATTGCGTCTGGATCGGCGACAGGCGCGGGCCTTCGCCAGTGACAAACCAAAGATCGGCGCCCAAGGCCTGCGGAACGAGCAGAATATCGGCAAAGAGGATCGCCGCATCGAACCCGTAGCGGCGGATGGGCTGCAGCGTGACTTCGGCGGCGAGCTCGGAGTTGTAGCACAGCGAAAGGAAGTCTCCGGCCTGAGCTCGCGTTGCGCGATATTCGGGAAGATATCGACCGGCCTGCCGCATCATCCAGATCGGCGGAACGGGCAGGGTTTCTCCGGCGAGGGCACGTAAAATCGTCTTTTCGGTCATCGGCCCTCTCCTTTTGGTTCGCCCTTGTGGTGCGGAGGTCGCCAAAGGTTGTCAAGCGCACATTGTCAGCCTGCGCTGACACATCTAAAGGTGGGCGCCATGACGATTGACCTGCCCTCCCCGCGCGCCGCCCTGAAAATCGGAACCCGAGGATCGCCGCTTGCGCTGGCGCAGGCAAACGAGACGCGAGACAGGCTGGCCCGCGCCTGGGATCTGCCGTTCGAGGCCTTCACGATCGTCGTCATAAAGACCAGCGGTGACAGGATCATCGACCGTCCCTTGAAAGAAGTCGGTGGCAAGGGCCTCTTCACGAAGGAAATCGAAGAAGCCCTTCTCTCCGGAGAGATCGACCTGGCGGTCCACTCGACAAAGGACATGCCGGTCGAGCAGCCCCATGGATTGATATTCGGCACCTATCTGCCACGTGAGGATGTTCGTGACGCCTTCATCACGCTGGACGGCAAAGGCTTTGCCGATCTCAAGGAGGGCGCGGTCGTCGGTACGTCCAGTCTGCGGCGGAAGGCTCAGCTTAAGAACCGGAGACCGGATCTTGAGGTCGTCGAGTTTCGAGGAAACCTTCAGACCCGAATGCGCAAGCTGGAGGATGGCGTGGCCAGTGCGACGTTCCTTGCCATGGCAGGCCTGATGCGCCTTCGGATGGACGAGGTGAAGCGGCAGCCCATCGAGGTGGGTGAGATGCTTCCCGCCGTGGGTCAGGGCGCGATCGGGATCGAGTGGCGGGAGGCTGACAGCCGCGTGGCGAGCCTTCTGGAGGCGATCCATGATCAGGAAACCGGAGAGCGGCTCGCCGCAGAGCGGGCGTTTCTGGCTGCGCTCGACGGCTCTTGCGAGACACCCATCGCGGGCCTTGCCGAGCTGAGAGATGGCCGGATCAGACTGCGCGGCGAGGTGCTGCGCCCTGATGGCTCTGACGTGATCGAGGCGGCGGATGAGGCGCCGATCGCCGACGGGGCCGCGCTTGGTCAAGAGCTTGCCGGTCGCCTTCTCAAGGAGGCCGGACCGGGCTTTTTCGACTGGCGCTAGTCCCGCGCGGGAAAGACCTTGCCGGGATTGAGAATGCCGTTTGGATCGATCGCATCCTTGATCGCGCGCATGACATCGAGGGCGACCTCGTCCTTGCGACGCTTCATCGTGGGCAGTTTGTGGATCCCGATCCCGTGCTCGGCGGAAAAAGATCCCCCGCGATCCGAAACGATCTGCTCGACCGCTTCGCGGATATCATCCTTCAGCCGTTCGTCATCGCGGCTGGGATAGACGCAATAATGGATGTTGCCATCGCCCAGATGCGTGACGCTTATATTCGACACCCCGGGATCGAGAGACCGCAAGCGGTCCATCGCAGCGTCAAAGAACCCGGCGACCTTGTCGAGAGGCAGGGCAATGTCGCTGTCGACCCGAGGCTCGCGCGTATAGGCCACCTCGGCGGCCGCTTCCCGGCGCTCCCACATCTCGCGGCGCTGCGACTCCGAACGGGCGATGATCGCGTCGGCGATATCTCCTGTCTCCAGAAGCTGGCTCAACTCTGTCTCCAGGAGGAGTGTCAGGGCCGTGGCCCCGTCGGTATCCGTCCGGGCATCGACCGGACGGGTGGACGAGACCTCAAGAAGGACGTTCACCTCGTGCCGGTCCTCGAATGGCTCGCGCGCGCTGCTAGACAGGGCAAGATGGCCGTCGATATGACTGCGCGGCATATATTCGAAGGCATCGACACCCCGTCCCGTCGCATCGTTGAGCCGGTTGAGCAGCTCGAGCGCCACGTTCAGATCGCGCGGCGCGATCATCGCCGTTGCGACAGCCTTGGGTTTGGGGTGAAGCTTGAGAACGGCCGCCGTGATGATCCCGAGCGTGCCTTCCGCCCCGATCATCAGGTGCCTGAGATCGAGACCGGTATTGTTCTTATGAAGCTCGCTCATCAGATCCATGATCCGGCCATCGGGCAGCACGACTTCGAGGCCGAGACACAGATCCCGCGTGTTGCCATAACGAAGCACGTTCGACCCACCGGCATTGGTCGAAAGGCATCCACCGATCAAAGCGGATCCACGCGCCCCGAATGTGAGGGGAAAGATCATCTCCTCCGCATCGGCAGCGTCATGAAGGTTCGACAGAATGACACCGGCCTCGACAACGGCGATCTGCGTCTGAGGATCGATCTTCCGGATCCGGTTCATCCGTACAAGCGACAGGACGATGGCCCCCTCCGCCGTCGTACCGCCACTGACGCTGGTATTGCCCGACATCGGCACGACCGGGCACCTTTCGGCGTTTGCCAGCTTGAGGACCTCGCTCACCTCGGCCGCGTCAGCTGGTCTGACGACGGCGCGAGGGCTCCACCGATAATGACCGGACCAATCCCGCGAGAACGGCTCTGCATCTGTTCCCGTCAGAACATGTTTCGGTCCGACGATCTGCGACAATCGCTCGAGCAAGTCTGGTCTGTCCAACATGGTGTCACGATATGGATTGTGACGGCGATCAGCAACGTTTGAACTTGACCGAAGATCGACCCTGCCATAGACCGCGCGCGTTGGCGGAGTAGCTCAGGTGGTTAGAGCAGCGGAATCATAATCCGCGTGTCGGGGGTTCAAGTCCCTCCTCCGCTACCACTCAATCATGATCCGATCTTTTTTAGGAATGTCGTTCGGGCTGTGGATGAGACGGCCTTTGCCGTCGAAGCCTCACTCTCCGGCGGCGAGGAAGCTGCCGAAGATCGTATCCATATGCTCTTCGAGATAGATCCGCAGCCAGGCGGTGAACCGATCCGGGTGACGGCGGACCTCGGCGGAGAGCTCGTAAAAATCGACCCAGCGCGTATCCATGACTTCGGACGGGTTGGGGGCAAGTTTCAGGGACGGTGTCGTCTGCGCAAGGAAAAGCTCGACGACTTCATGCTCGGTCAATCCGCCGCCCACATCGGCGCGATATTCGACCTGGTCGCGCCACGCCGGATAAAGGCCGGTGATCCCCAGCTCTTCGTTCAGACGGCGAACAGCGCAATCGGCGGCACTTTCATTCCAGTCCGGATGTGTGCAGCAGGTATTCGCCCAAAGTCCGCCGGAATGGTATTTTCCCAAAGCCCGGCGTTGGATCAGGACGCGGCTGCCCGCGGTCACGAAAACCGAAACGGCCTTATGCTTGAGGCCGCGTTTATGCACTTCAAGCTTGTCAACCGGCGTCAATGTGCCGTTGACCCATGCGGGGATCAGGCACTCGCTCATGTGCGCAACGGAGAGACGAGGCGCGTGAGATGCGCGAGATTCTTGACGCCGATCTTGAGATGGGCGAGCGGCCTGGCTTTGACGAGTTTCTTGTTCATGTAGGCCTCGAAGGTCAGCCGCTGAACGTCAATGTCGTGACATAGAGACACGAAACGTTCACGCCGCTCATCGGATCGGTAATAGGCGTTTTGCATGGCACCAAGGACCCGAAAGACCTGACCATGTTCTTTCATGAATAGCTTACGGGCGAGCTGCAAGTCTTTGGGACGCGCTGTCGCGAGGCATGCTGACGCAGCTGTCGCAGCGACGCGGCCGCCCATCATGGCGTAGTAAATTCCTTCCCCCGAGGACGGAGCGACGACCCCGGCCGCATCTCCAGCCAGTAGAACATCCTTGCCGTTGTCCCATTTCGAAAGCGGCTTGAGCGGAATCGGCGCGCCTTCCTTTCGAATCGTCCGACAGTCGGCAAGGCCAGAGCTTTCGCGCAAGGCAGCCGTCGCCTGCTTTAGGTCCACACCATCGATCCCGGTTCCCATACCGACGCTGGCCTGCCCGCCATGCGGAAAGACCCACCCATAGAAATCAGGCGAGATCGCGCCGTCATAGATCACGTCGCAGCGGTCCGGATGGTAGGTCGCGGTTGGCGCAGGAGCCTCGATAATCTCGTGATACGCAATCACATAGGGGATCTCATCCCCGCCGGGCACTTCCGCCCGAGCCACATCCGAGCGGGCGCCGTCCGCCCCGATGACCAGCTTGGTCGTCAGGCGCTCGGTCTCGCCCGTTGCCTTGTCGCGGTACAGCACATGGGTTCCGGCCTCGTCCCGTTCGATACGCAGAAAAGTGCCGGTCAGACGGCTCGCCCCGGCGCTCGCGGCTCGATCGCGAAGAAACTCGTCGAAATGCTCTCGATCGACCATCCCGACATATCCATTCTCAATGGGGATATCGACCTGCCGCTGCGTGGGCGAGATCATCCGGGCCGTCGTGATGCGCGCGACGATCTGGCTGTCGGGAATGAAGAAATCCTTGATAAGCCGTGGCGGCACTGCCCCGCCGCACGGCTTTATGCGACCGGCCCGGTCAAGCATCGCAACGCTGTGACCGGAACGGGCAAGATCTTCGGCGGCTGTGGCGCCAGCGGGACCTCCGCCTACGACGACGACATCATACATAGGTCATTCTCCTGCGAAGACGGGGGGCTGCGCCGGTTGGCGGCCAAGGATCCGGGCCGCCATTGCGGCAGCGGCGAGAAAGAGAGCGGCTTCGGTCAGAAAGACCGTACCAAATGCCTGCGCATCAGGAAGGCTGAGGCGCGCCAGATCGACAAGGCCCGACCCAAGAATAACACCGACCCCGCCTGCGATCGCCTGCGCGGCGCCCCAAAGGCCCATCCGGGTCCCCTCGCGCCGTTCCCGTCCGTCATGGGCGAGCGCCATCATCGAGCCGATCGCGGCGACGGCGAACATTCCGTTGAAAAAGCCAAGGGCGGCAACGGCCGGGACGAGTGGCGCGCCCGGGCCGATCTGACCAAGCATCGCGATCATTGCAAGGGCCGCGGCGGATCCAACACAGCCCGCAACGGTCCAGGCCCGCAAGCTGCCGATCTTGAGACCCGAAGCCAGGATACCGACGCATAACATTCCCAGAAAGGCGCCGCCATTTTGCGGACCGCCAAGTGCGGTGGACTGGCCCGGTGTAAAGCCGAAGACGAGGCCGGCATAGGGTTCGAGGATAAGCTCCTGCATGAAATATGCGGTCATCGACAGAAAGACGAAGATCGTGAAATGGCGGGCATGGGGTTCGGCCCAGACCTCGGCCAACCCCTCGCGAAACGGAACGGGATCGGGCTCGCGGGTCGCAGCCACACGGGCCTCGATGCCTTGAACCGTTATAACGGTCACAAGAAAGGCTGCACCCGTTACGATAGCGACGATCCTGAGAAGAAGCGCCGGAGAATAGCCGGTGGCCTGAGCGTTTTCAGGATCGAGATGAAGACCGACGAGGATCGCTGTGACCGCGATGCCAAAGATCATCATAAGCCATACGATGGTCGCGGCGGCTGCGCGCCGATGGGGGGCGGTCGCGGTCGCCAGGAGGGCAAGGAGAGATGTGCCGCAGGCCCCGACACCCAAACCAATGAGTGCGTAAGCAGCGATTGCGAGGGCGAGACCGTGCAGGAACGCTTGCTCCATCACCACGACGCTGACCGCAGCCGCCATCCCGCCGACCGCAAGACCGGCCATCCCGACTATGATCCAGCGGGTTCGCCGCCCTTCCGTATCGGAGCGGAACCCCCAATGCGGCCGTGTGATCTGGATCCCGTAATAAAGGCCAACAAGAAGACCGGGGAGAAGCGCGGGAAGCGACAGCTCTACCACCATAAGCCGATTGAGCGTCGCCGTCGTGAGAAGAACAATCGCGCCAAGCGCCGTCTGAACAAGGCCAAGGCGTGCGATTTGTAGCCATGTGAGGGTCATGACAAACCTCTTAGAGCAAAGGCGGCGACCATCATGCCTGACACATAAAAGAGAACACCGGTGCCGTTATACCAAGGCGCACGCTCTTTCGGATTGGTCAGCAGGACATTCATCGCCCAACCTTGCGCGCCAAGAAGGCACGCAATGGCCAGCGCGTGATAAGGTCGATCCCAAAGGGTGAGCAAGGCGATCACGCCGACCTGCGGCACGGTCATGATCCAGCAGGCCAGCCGAGCGGCCCGCTCCGATCCAAGGGTAACGGGAAGGGACGCGATCCCCGTCTGCCGGTCCCCATCGAGCGCCTTGAAGTCATTGAGCGTCATGATTCCATGCGCGCCCAGCGCGTAGAGGCCTGCGATCAGGATGGTTTCCATGGACGGGGCCCCTGCGGCCAAAACCGCCGCACCGGTGAACCAGGGCACACCTTCGTAGCAAAGTCCGACAAGACCAGGTCCCCACCAGCCCGACCTTTTCAGGCGAACGGGTTCTGCGGAGTAGGCCCAGGCCGCGAGGACCGCAAAGACCGTTGCTCCGAAGCCCCATGGGCCAAGCTGGACGCCGACGAAAAGAGCAAGCGCCGTCATCGCCAGCGCGATCCAAAGCCCCCAGCGCCCGGGAACACGCCCTGACGGAATGGGCCGATCCGGCTCGTTGATCGCGTCCACATGCCTGTCGCACCAGTCGTTGGCGGCTTGGCTCATCCCGCAGGTGATCGGGCCAGCCAGTAGGACGCCAAGAAGGATAAGATCCCAGTTTCCCTGCGCCGCGGCGCCGGACGAGACCAGACCGCACAGATAGGCCCAGATTGGCGGGAACCATGTCACCGGCTTGATCAGGCGCAAGACGGCAAGCGGCTCTGGCCACTGACGACCGGGGGCAGATGAGGTGACACTCATCTTGTAAGCTTAGCGAGACATCGGGAGAGTCGGCAAGTGTAAAGCTGGGTTTACACTTGGCAGATTGTCGCGGTCTTCGGTTATCTTGAGCACCAACTTAGACCGCCTTCATATCGGCGATTTTTCACCTGCGACGAGGAGAGTGGGTGGTTTAGAACCTTTACCGCTACATCTTTCTATGTGAGCTGTATCTACGTTCAATTCGGCAACCCCAATCACCAAACCTAGGTTTTTCATGACTCAGTCTTCAGAAAAGATTCTAATGATCGCATGCATGAAGGATGAGGGACCTTTTATTCTTGAATGGGTCGCCCACCACCTTTCTATGGGGTTTTCCAGAATTATTGTGGTTTCGAACCATTGCAAGGATGGAACTGACAAGATCCTCAATCGTCTTGATGAGCTGGGAACCATACGGCACCTACCGAACCCAGCTGTTCTTTTTAAGGACTTTAGAAACTATCAAAATATTGCACTAAGATATGCGAGACTACAAAAGGAATATCTTTCTGCCGATTGGGTGATGACTGTTGATACAGATGAATTTGTAAATATTAAGGTTGGCAATGGAAATATTGGAGATCTTCTGTCAGCCACCGGGAATGTAGACGCGGTCTCGCTTAATACAGTAAACTTCGGCAGTAACGGAATTAAAGAATTCATAGATGCTCCAGTAACTGAACAATTCACTGCCCGACACGACTTCGAAAATGACAAGACCTTCAAGAGACCAAGACTATTTAGCATAAAGTCAATATCTAAAAATGATAACTCTCTATTTAGGCGAGTAAATCCCCACACTCCATTGCTGAAGAAAGAAAAGATAGACGAAGTAAAATGGGTCGATGGTTCAGGACAGCAAGTCAGTCACAAGCTGATGGAGAAGATGGGCAGTGTCTATTGGACCAAATCCGGGACTCATGAGTTAGGATACGTGAATCACTATGCTATCAAGTCCTTAGAAGCCTTTCTTCTTCAAGTTGTAAGAGGTGACGCGCAAAAGGATGAGTTTTCGCGAGATTCTAGCTATTGGAGAAGATACGATCGCAACGATGTTTCTGATCACTCGATTGAAAAATACTCCAAAATGACCAACCAGCTAGTATCTGATTTCAAAGAAGACAAGATTCTAAAGAACCTTCACGACGCTTCAATAGAGCATTCCCGGCGTCGTGCTAAATGGCTCCTCACCAGACCAAAGATCAAAGCGCTTGTTCGAGAAATACAAAATGAAGCACCTGCAGGGAAAAAGTGATAAATAACACTTAGAACTCTAATGCACGAGGTCGCTACCCCTCTCCACCTTTGTTCAAAAGCCCGTATTTCCTGAGCTTCACGTACAGAGACTGTCGCGAGAGACCCAGCATCTCGGCTGCGGCGACCCTGTTGTTTCCTGTCAGCTCGACCGCGGTCTCGATGCACATCTTTTCGACAACATCGGTTGTTTCAGCGACGATCTCTCGCAGAGTGGCAGACCCCATCAACTCGCGAATGGAGCGGGAATCGGTATCGCTGCGCTGAGGGGCGCGAACGACATCGCTACGAGATGCGTCGCGAAGAACCATACCGATGACCGGCTCCGGCATCTGATCGAGCACGCTTGCAGAAATTTCGACTGCGCATTCCGCATCGAATGCCCCTTTGAGCCGCGTTGCGTAGACCTTCATATGACCGGCGCGCTTGGTGTTATCGAGCAGGATCTTAAGATCGATGCTCCCCCGGCTAAGAAAGTCCGAAAGCGGGCGGCCCTTGACGGAAAGGCCGTGTGCAAAGCCACTCAGGCTCAAAAACGCGTCATTCGCCGAGAGGATCGATCCGGACTTGTCGATGAAAAGCATGGCTTCGACGCCGGTCTCGTAAAGCGCTGAGACGCGGTCCGCGGTCGGGTCGGTTTCACTACCCGCGCCCTCGTCCAGATCTATGCGACACAGCACCATCTTTTCGCCCGCCGTGCGGAAAACCTGCGGAACGAGAACAACGTCCTGACCTGTTTTAGCCAATGCGACGGACACCGTGCGCCGGTCGCCAGACAATGCGACATCGGCGAGTTCATCAAGAAGTGTGTCGCGCCGGGCGGGGTCGAAGGCCTGAAGAAAACTGGCGCCCGGAATTGCCTCCCGCACAAGACCAAGCCGCTTGAGCGCGGGTGCGTTGGCATCAATCACACGGCCCTTGGACATAGACACATAGACCGCAGCATCCCGCGTTGCCGCAAGGAGAGCTCGATAACGGGTATCGGTGTCTCTCTGGGACTCGTAATCCATCTCGAGCGCGATCTGGGTCTTGACGAGCTGCTGCTGAAGCTCGGACACCAGCCGCAGGTCCTGTCCCAGCATCAGGATCGCGCCGTCCGGCCCGATCCTGTGAAAGCTATAGCGAATCGGAAATTCCCATTCACTTTTACGATCGAGATGATTGAGCTCGACCGATCTGGACACGGACGGATCATCCAGAAATTCTGCCAGGCGGTCCTCGAACTTCGGGACGCTCTCGATCGTCAGCAGGGAGCGCATGTTTTCCCCCTCCCAGTGATCGAGGGTCGACAGGTCCGTCTTGTCGGAATCAACGAGAACCGAGAGGATCGCACCATTCTCCGAAATGACGAGAGCAATGTCCGCTACGGCAGCGATGATGTCGCCCAGAATATCAGGGCCGATCAGGGGTATCGATCCGCTCGACCAATACTTTGCGCCACGCGATGTCATGCGCCTAGCGCCATCTGAGAGATCGTGCGTTGCATCTAGAGCTGCCCGGCCTTGTGTGCCGGCTTTGAAAGGTAGTCCGTCAGGCCGCAATAGTTTAATGCCTCATCCAGATCGCTCGTCGCGCAATCCGCCCCGGTCAGCGTCTTTACGTCGATATTTTGGTCCAGAACCGTGCCACCGATGATAACGGGGGGCGGATCGGCCCGCGTCTTGATTTTATGGACCAGCGAATTCAAAGGCTCAAGCCGTTCGCTTGTTGAGGCAGATATAAGAACGACGTCATACCGCGCCGTCTCGAGAAGGCGTTCTAGCTCATCGAGTTCCAAGCCAATGACCAGCCTCACTGCCAGCCCTCTGCGACGAAGCTGGCCGGCGAGGATCACGGCACCGAGCGTGTGATAGGCCTCCTTGGCAAGCAGGATCAGCGAGGCCGGTGCATCCTTGCTGGATAGATCGCTGCTGGACCATTCAGTTCCCAACGTCCGCAGCATGCCCTGAAGACGGGATGCACCGATCGTGACGGTCGCAAAGCTCGCATCATCTGAACACCAGGCCTCTCCAAGTAAACGCGCTGCTGCCGGAATATAGACGTCAGAGATATCGATCGGTTTGATCCCGTCGTTCAACATACGATCACGGACCGCCATCACTTCGGCCGGATCGGAGGCCTTTGCGGCATCCGTCAGATGACCGACATAATGATCATGCAAGGCAGGCAAGGTCCCCCCTTTTCGGGACGCGAGCACCGACAGCGCCTGATTTGCAAGATGAGCAACCCGATCGGTTTCCTCGTCCGAGGCGGACACAGATTCCGGCTTCGAGGGGTTCGACATGATGGATCTCCGCGAAGGCCCGCCATACGCAGCCAAGTCCGCGACGACAGAGACTCCGTCGGACATATTGTTCCCCGACCACATTCACATGTCAAAGACAATTGACAGATTGAAGCCTCTGATCGAGCTGATTAACGAAATAAGCCAACTTTCCAAGCACATTTCCGCGGCAGACGTCCTCGTAAAAAAGGACATGAAGTGTAAATCTAAGTTGACACTTTTGAGAGCCGACACGTATTCTTTTTCCATGTTGGCAGATCCCACTCCTTCCTCACTGTCCAAACCGGCTCCCCGGCCGCTTTATACCCCGCAAGAGCGGGCGCGACGGGACGCAACGATCTGGACAACTGTTCAGGGGATTCTCGCGCCGTTCCAGTTTGCCGTCTTTCTCGTTTCGCTTGGTCTGGTGCTCAGAACGCTGGCCACCGGCGAGGACTATGAACTGGCCACCGGATCGATCCTCCTCAAAACGGCTGTGCTTTATGCGATCATGGTCACGGGCGCGATTTGGGAGAAAGTCGTGTTCGGGCAGTATCTGTTTGCTCCTGCCTTCTTTTGGGAAGATGTCGTCAGCTTCGGCGTCATTGCCCTCCATACCCTTTACGTAATTGCGCTTTTCGGAGGCTGGACCACCCCGGAGGTCCTCCTTGGAATCGCCCTTGCCGCCTACGCGGCTTATGTTGTGAACGCGGCGCAGTTCCTCTGGAAGTTGCGGACGGCCCGGCTGGAAGCAGCCGCATGACCGATCTCGCCCCTCCTCCTGCAGCCGGATGCCGAGGCGCCCCGGTCCTCAAGGAACGCGGACAACGAGAGGTCTTTTGCGGTCTGACAGGGATCGTTTGGCTGCACCGGAAAATGCAGGATGCGTTCTTTCTGGTCGTCGGCTCTCGGACCTGCGCGCATCTGCTTCAATCGGCTGCCGGAGTGATGATCTTTGCCGAACCAAGGTTCGGCACAGCGATTCTCGAAGAGACCGATCTCGCCGGTTTGGCCGACGCGCATGAGGAACTCGACCGAGAGGTCTCTCGTCTTCTGTCACGCCGGCCTGACATTCGGCAGCTCTTTCTCGTGGGCTCCTGCCCGTCCGAAGTGATCAAGCTGGATCTGGCGCGTGCGGCAGAACGCCTCAGCGAAATACATGCGCCCCGCGTGCGGGTTTTGAATTTCTCTGGCTCGGGAATCGAAACGACCTTCACCCAGGGTGAGGATGCCTGTCTGGCTTCGATGGTACCTGTCCTGCCTGAAACCCAGTCGCGCGAGCTACTGGTGGCAGGCGCATTGCCGGATGTTGTCGAGGATCAGATGCTCGAGCTTCTGGAGGCTCTCGGGATCAGTCCGGTGCGCACCTTGCCTGCCCGCCGGGCGAACCTGGATCCAAGCGTAGGGCCGAACACCCTCTTTGCTCTGACGCAGCCTTTTCTGGGCGACACCCATGCCGCCCTGACCCGCCGCGGCGCGCGCCATATTGAGGCACCGATGCCATTCGGCGATGAGGGAACGACCGCCTGGCTCGCGGCGATTGCGCGGGAATTCGGGGTGACCGCCGAACGGTTCGAGGCGGTGACATCTGCGCCCCGCGCACGGGCAAGAAAGGCCATCGCGCAAGCCTCTGAACCCCTGAAGGGCAAACGCGTGTTTTTCATGCCCGACAGTCAGCTCGAAGTTCCTCTCGCGCGCTTTCTTACGCGGGAATGCGGCATGGAGGCTGTCGAGGTCGGGTCGCCGTTTCTTCACGATGCGATTGTCGGTCCAGATCTTGATCTGCTTCCCGCGGGGCCTCAGATCTCCGAAGGACAGGATGTCGACCTGCAACTCGACCGCGTCCGCGCCGCGAAACCTGACCTGACGGTTTGCGGCCTCGGTCTTGCCAATCCGCTCGAGGCGGAGGGGCTGACGACAAAATGGGCGATCGAGCTCGTCTTCACACCGGTCCATTTCTACGAACAGGCTGGCGATCTGGTATCTCTTTTTGCCCGGCCCTTGCGCCGCAAAGCGCGTCTTCATCTGGCCAGCAATATGCTCGGGGGTCTGGGGGCAGACAGCCCCCAGCCGGCGCCATGAAGCTCTCGGTCTGGACATATGAGGGTCCGCCCCATGTCGGCGCCATGCGCGTGGCCACCGCAATGAAAGGCCTGCATTACGTTCTGCACGCGCCGCAAGGCGATACTTATGCGGACCTGCTCTTTACAATGATCGAGCGGCGCGATCATCGCCCGCCGGTGACCTATACGACGTTTCAGGCCCGCGATCTCGGCTCGGATACAGCCACCCTTTTCAAAGATGCCGCCCGCGACGCCTATGAGCGCTTTCAGCCCGATGCGATGATTGTCGGCGCATCCTGCACGGCCGAGCTGATCCAGGACGATCCCGGCGGTTTGGCCGAGACGATGGGACTCTCCTGCCCTGTCATTCCGCTCGAGCTGCCCTCTTATCAGCGCAAGGAAAACTTCGGCGCGGACGAGACGTTCTTTCAAATTGTCCGGCATCTGACGCGACCTGCCGAACAGGTTCCGATGACCTGCAATATTCTTGGGCCTACCGCGATGGGATTCCGCCATCGCGACGATGTCACCGAGATCCGGAAGATGCTGGAAGGCCTCGGACTGACGGTCAATATCGTCGCGCCGTTAGGGGCAACCCCCGCGGATATCGCGCGGCTGCCGGAAGCTGCGTTCAACGTTTTGCTGTACCCCGAAACCGGCGAGGCTGCGGCACGCTGGCTCGAGCGCAGTCATGGTCAGCCTTACACGAGAACCGTCCCGATGGGGGTCGGCGCGACCCGGGATTTCATCGCCGAGATCGCAGAGATCACCGGCAAGACCCTCACTTTGGACGAGACCAATCTGCGAATGCCCTGGTGGTCCCGATCGGTCGATTCCACCTACCTTACGGGCAAGCGGGTCTTTCTCTTCGGGGATGGCAGCCATGTCATCGCCGCCGCGCGGATCGCCTGCGACGAGATGGGCTTCGAAGTGGCCGGGATGGGCTGCTACAATCGCGAGCTTGCCCGCGCCGTCCGGGCCGCTGCCAAGGACTATGGCGTCACGGCCCTGATCACCGACGACTATCTCGAGGTGGAGGCAGAGATCGAACGGCTCGCACCCGAGATGATCCTCGGCACCCAGATGGAACGGCATATCGGCAAACGTCTGGGCATTCCGTGCGCCGTGATCTCCGCGCCCGTTCACGTTCAGGATTTCCCGGCCCGCTATTCTCCGGTGATGGGTATCGAAGGCGCCAATGTCATCTTCGACACTTGGATACATCCGCTCGTCATGGGCCTCGAAGAGCATCTGCTGACGATGTTCCGTGAAGATTTCGAGTTCCATGATGCGGCAGGGCCCTCACATCATGGTCATGGCGCATCCCGCTCCGAAAGCACGGCTCAAGACAACCCCGCCTATGCGGATCCCGGGGCCGCGGCGGCACCGCGGACGCCGGCCGGCGACCCCTCGATGGGGTCGTTGGACGGGCCTGTCCTGGAATGGCTGGAAGAGGCCGAGCGCGAGCTCAAGAAGGTCCCCTTCTTCGTGCGCGGCAAAGCGCGCCGCAACACTGAAGCCTTCGCGACCGAACGGGGATTGACCGAAATCAGCCGCGACACCCTTTACGAGGCGAAGGCCCATTATGCGCGATGAGGTGATCCGCCCCTACCGCATCTGCGTCATCACGCTCGATGCTCACGCCGCCGGTCCGGCCGCGCGGGCCGTACCGGATCTTGTCGCCGATTTCCCGGGGCTCGAGATCGATGTCTTTCCTGCCGCCGAATGGGCTGAACATCCGCAGGCCCTGGCAAAAGCCAAGAGCGCCGTGGCTCAGGCGGACATCATCATCGCCAACCTGCTCTTTCTCGAAGAGCATATTCAGGCGATCCTGCCCGACCTCACGGCCCGCCGTCCCGACTGCGACGCCATTGTTGGCCTGATCGCGGATACGCAGATCGTCCAGCTCACCAAGATGGGCGATCTGGACATGTCCAAGCCCGCCTCGGGCGCGATGGCGCTGCTCAAAAAGCTCAAGCCCAAGACAAAAAGCGCCTCAAGCGGCGCAGGGCAGATGCGTATGCTCCGGCGGCTGCCCAGGATCCTGCGATTGATCCCAGGCAAGGCGCAGGATCTGCGGGCCTGGTTCTTGTCGATGCAATACTGGCTCGGCGGCTCGGACGACAACATCCGCGAGATGGTCCGCTTCCTGATCTCGCGCTACGCGGATCGTGCGGACTGGCACGGAACTGCTGCTGCCGATCCGATCGATTACCCGGAGCTTGGCCTCTATCACCCAGATCTTCCCGGTCATCACATCACCACCGATCTCGCAGATCTGCCGCGCAAGAAGGGTCCGACGATCGGTCTGCTTATGCTGCGGTCCTATATCCTGGCCTCGGACAAGGCGCATTACGATGCCGTCATCCGGGCGTTCGAGGCGGCCGGATGTTCGGTGCGCGCCGCCTTTGCCGGGGGGCTCGACGGGCGGCCGGCGATCGAGACCTACATGCAGGATGTCGATGCGCTCGTCTCTTTAACGGGGTTCAGCCTTGTGGGCGGGCCGGCCTATAATGACAGCGAGGCGGCGGTCGATGTGCTTTCCGCGCTTGATGTTCCCTATGTCAGCGCCCAGCCGCTCGAGTTCCAGACGCTGCGCCAGTGGTCGGAGAGCAAGCAGGGGCTGGGGCCGGTCGAGACGACGATGCTGGTCGCTTTGCCCGAAATCGACGGCGCGACAAATCCATGTGTTTTCGCAGGTCGCCACGGGATTGATGGTTGCGATGGCTGCCACCGCCGGTGCCGCGCCGTGCCCGAAAGCAAGGCGATGGCACCCTGCCCGGAACGGATTGCCGCGTTGGTGGACAAGACCATGCGTCTGGCGCGCCTTCGGCGTAAGGCGAATGCCGAGAAAGCCGTTGCGATCACACTCTTCGGTTTTCCGCCCAATGCGGGCGCTGTGGGAACAGCCGCCTATCTGAGCGTGTTCGAAAGCCTCTTCAACACGCTCCATCGCATGGCGGACGACGGCTATGACCTTGAGCCGCCGGAGACCGTCGACGCCCTCCGCGCGGCCGTTCTGGACGGCAATGCCGCCCGGTTCGGGCAACAGGCCAACGTCGCCGCCCATGTGACGGCGGACCAGATTGTCGCCGGAACGCCGTGGCTGGACGAGATCGAAGCGGTCTGGGGTCCGGCTCCGGGTCGGCATCAGGCCGATGGTCGCGGCGTCTTCGTTCTGGGCGCACGCTTCGGCAAGATCTTCGTCGGGGTACAGCCCGCTTTCGGATATGAAGGCGATCCGATGCGCCTGCTTTTCGAAGGCGGCTTCGCACCGACCCATGCTTTTTCCGCCTATTACCTCTGGCTGAAAGAAGAGCTTGCCGCCGATGTGGTCCTGCATTTCGGAATGCACGGTGCGCTTGAATTCATGCCCGGCAAACAAACGGGGCTGTCCGGCGCCGACTGGCCGGATCGGCTCATGGGCGGTCTGCCGAATGTCTATCTTTATGCGGCCAACAACCCCTCCGAGGCGACATTGGCCAAGCGGCGGGCAAATGCGGTCACGATCACTCATCTGACACCGCCCCTGGCTCAGGCGGGTCTCTACAAAGGGCTGGCAGAGCTGAAGGACAGCGTCCGGCGCTGGCGCGAGACGCCTGCGGGCGAAGATCGGTCAGAGCTCGAAACCCTGATCCGCGAGCAGGCCGCCGCGGTCGACCTGAACGGACGCGATCCGGAGCGTCTTTGGCTGGTGCTTCTCGAAACCGAGGATGCGCTGATCACCGACGGGCTACATATCGTCGGCAAACCGATGAGCGGCGCGGCCCGCGAGGATGCGTTGACCTTGATGCAGGGCCACTCAGAAGAGGCGTTGCAGAGAGCCGAGGCGCATCTGGCCGACGAGACAGAGCTCCCCGCCCTGATGCGGGCCTTGTCCGGCCGGTTCATCAAGCCAGTGCCCGGGGGTGATCTGATCCGCAATCCGGAGATCCTACCGACCGGGCGCAACATTCACGCTTTCGATCCGTTCAGGATGCCAACGACCTTTGCCATGGCCGATGGCGCCAAGCAGGCAAACGCATTGCTCGACACGCATGAGCGTTTACCGAGGACCGTCGCCTTGGTGCTTTGGGGGTCTGACAATATCAAGAGCGATGGTGGCCCAATCGCGCAGGCCCTTGCCTTGATCGGCGCGGAGCCGCGGTTTGACGCCTATGGACGCCTCTGCGGTGCGGATCTGGTGCCTCTCGAGCGGCTTGGACGCCCTCGCATCGATGTGGTGATGACGCTGTCGGGGATCTTCCGGGATCTTCTGCCTTTGCAGACAAAGATGCTGGCCGAGGCAGCCTTCAAGGCGGCGAGCGCGGATGAGCCGGAAGAGATGAACTTCGTCGCGGCCCATGCCCGGGCTTATGCGGAGCGCACGGGCTGTTCGATGGCGCAAGCCGCGCTTCGCGTCTTCTCGAATGCGGAAGGCGCCTATGGATCGAACGTGAATCAACTGGTGGATAGCTCGGCCTTCGGCGACGAGGACGAGCTTGCCGATGCCTACGAGGCGAGAAAGAGCTTTGCTTACGGGGTCGACGGGAAGGCAGCGGCCAATCCGGAGCTGTTGCAGGCGACCCTCAGAGACGTGGATCTGGCCTATCAGAACCTGGAAAGCGTCGAGCTTGGGGTGACGACGGTCGATCACTATTTCGATACGCTGGGCGGGATCGCGCGGGCCGTGAAGCGGGCCAAGGGCGGCGAGGAGACACCGATCTATATCGGGGACCAGACCCGCGGCGGCGCAAAGGTTCGGACATTGGCCGACCAGGTCGCGCTTGAAACCCGGGCTCGGTCACTCAATCCCCGGTTTTACGAGCCGCTGCTCAAGCATGGCCATGAGGGCGTGCGCCAGATCGAGGCGCATATCACCAATACCGTCGGTTGGTCGGCGACGACCGGACAGGTCGAGCCCTGGGTTTATCAGCGGCTGTCGGAGACATTCGTTCTGGACGAGGCGATGCGCGAGCGTTTGAGCCAGCTCAACCCGCAAGCCTCGATGCGGATGGCGAACCGTCTCTTGGAGGCGTCAGACCGGGACTATTGGGCGCCCGATGCAGAGACACTCGCCGCGCTTCAGGATGCGGCGGATGCCATCGAAGACCGAATGGAGGGTGTCGTATGACGGAGGCAGAATTGAAAATTCTGCCGCGCCTGCGGCGGGCGGGGGGCGCGGCTGCGCCGCGCCGATTTGCATATTTATGGCCAAATGAAGAAGGGCCGCTGTGCCCCACTGAAAGGAGGGGTTCATGAGCCCGCTCGATGTCAAAAGCCCCCCAATACTGCGCGGACAGGACGGGGAAGGGTCAGTGCAGGTCCACCAGGACGCCTCGGCCAAGATCGAAGGGGCCAAGGTCTTTTCTGTTTACGGGAAGGGCGGGATTGGGAAGTCGACGACCTCGTCGAACCTGTCGGCGGCCTTTTCGACCATGGGCAAACGGGTGCTGCAGATCGGGTGCGATCCAAAGCATGACAGCACGTTCACGCTGACCGGATCTCTGGTGCCGACCGTCATAGACACGCTCAAGGAGGTGGATTTCCACGCCGAGGAGCTGAGGCCCGAGGATTTCGTTCATGAAGGCTGGGGCGGCGTGATGTGCGTTGAGGCGGGAGGCCCTCCGGCGGGTACGGGCTGTGGCGGCTATGTCGTGGGTCAGACGGTGAAGCTGCTGAAACAACACCATCTGCTGGAGGATACGGATGTCGTGATCTTCGACGTGCTCGGCGACGTTGTCTGCGGCGGCTTTGCAGCGCCTCTGCAGCATGCGGACCGGGCGCTGATCGTGACGGCCAATGATTTCGACAGCATCTATGCGATGAACCGGATCATCGCGGCGGTGCAGGCCAAGTCGAACAATTACAAGGTACGGCTGGCCGGCTGCGTCGCGAACCGGTCGAAGGATACGGATGAGGTCGACCGCTATTGCAAGACGGTGGGGTTCAACCGGATCGCGCATATGCCCGATCTGGATGCTATCCGGCGGTCGCGGCTCAAGAAGAAGACGCTCTTCGAGATGGAGGCTGACGACGACATCCTTGCGGTACGCGAGGAATATGTGCGGCTGGCCCAGACGCTCTGGAACGGCACGGATCCCCTGGCACCGGCGCCTCTTCCGGACCGGGAGATCTTCGAACTGCTGGGATTCGATTGATGAGTGTCCTGTCTCCACGCCGTCCCGGGCTTGATCCGGGACCTCTGGCCCCCGGATACGGCGAAACGCGGGACCGGGTCGAACACTATTTCGACCGGACGGCGACGCGGGTGTGGGAACAGCTGACATCAGATGCACCCGTCTCAGGCATTCGCGCGACCGTTCGGGCGGGGCGGGACCGGATGCGGGAGGTGCTGTTGTCTCAGGTCGGCGTGGACTTGAGCGGACAGCGGATCCTCGATGCCGGATGCGGAACAGGGGCGCTTTCCTTCGAGCTTGCAGCGCGCGGGGCGGATGTCGTGGCCGTCGACCTGTCTCCCGAGCTGGTGAAGATTGCCGAGGCGCGATGCCCGAAGGGTCTGGCGCGCCGGATCACCTTTACCTCCGGCGACATGACCAATCCGGCGCTTGGGCGGTTTGACCGTGCCGTCGCGATGGACAGCATGATCTACTATTCCGCCGACGATCTGGCGGCCATGATGGGGCGGATCCTGCCGCGTCTAGAGCGCGGGCTCCTCTTTACCGCCGCGCCCCGGACACCGCTTCTGATGGCGATGTGGCGGATCGGGAAACTCTTCCCGCGCAGCGACCGTGCGCCGGTTATGGTGCCACAGACGGCCGCCGGGATCTCATCGGCCTTGCGCCGCGCGAAAGTAGCGGCGCCTCTACGCGAGATCGACCGGATCTCCTCGGGCTTTTACATCTCCACCGCCCTCGAGGTCGCACCATGATGAAGGGCGTCATCAAGCAGATGGGGCTGAGGATGCTGCCTTTCTCGGATGCAGCCTCTCCAGATCTGCCGATGGCGCAGCTATTGCGTCTGTCGCTGTTCCAGGTCTCCGTTGGCATGGCAGCGGTGATGCTTCTGGGCACGCTCAATCGCGTGATGATTGTCGAGTTGAGCGTGTCGGCCATCGTGGTCGCAACGATGATCGCGATCCCCGTCCTGGTCGCACCCTTCCGCGCGGTGCTGGGGTTCCGGTCGGACACTTATCGCAGCGCAATCGGATGGAAGCGAATCCCCTATCTTTGGTTCGGTTCGCTATGGCAGTTCGGGGGCCTCGCGATCATGCCGATGGGGCTGCTTGTCCTATCCGGGTCGCAAGCCACGGGGCCAAGCTGGGCCGGAGAGGTCGGCGCGGCGCTCGCCTTCCTGCTGACCGGGATTGGCATGCACATGACCCAGACCGCCGGGCTGGCGCTGGCGGCGGACCGGGCGACTGAGGAGACCCGGCCCAAGGTCGTCGCACTGCTTTACGTGATGTTCCTTGTGGGGATGGGCGTCTCGGCCCTGATCGTTGGGGGGCTTCTTCAGAATTTCAGCCAGCTGCGGCTGGTGCAGGTTGTGCAAGGGACCGCGGTTGTCACGATCGTTCTGAATGTCATCGCATTGTGGAAGCAGGAGCGAATGGCTCCGATGACAAAGGCCGAGCGCGAGGTTCCTCGGCCCGACTTCGGGCTGGTATGGAAGGAGTTCGCGCAGGGCGACACGATGCGGCTGCTGGTCGTGATTTTCCTCGGAACGATGGCCTTCAACATGCAGGACGTGCTGCTGGAGCCTTATGGCGGAGAGATCCTTGGTCTCTCAGTCTCCGCGACCACGCTCCTGACCGCGGCCTGGGCCTGCGGCGCGTTGGGCGGCTTCGCGCTCGCGGCCAATCGGCTGGCGTTGGGGCGGGATGCACACCGGCTGGCGGGGGGCGGGATCCTGGTCGGGCTGCTTGCCTTCACGCTGGTTATCTTTTCGGCGCCCATCGGGTCGCCGCCGATGTTCTTTGTCGGTGCGCTGCTGATTGGGTTTGGCGGAGGGCTTTTTGCGGTGTCAACCCTGACAGCGGCCATGGCCTTGCCGGTCAAAGGACATGCCGGGCGCGGGCTTGCCCTTGGCGCATGGGGCGCGGCGCAGGCAACAGCGGCAGGTCTGTCAATTTTCCTCGGCGGGGCGATCCGGGATATCGTTACTCTTCTAACGGCGAACGGACAGTTCGGGGAGGCTCTGGCCACCCCCGCGACTGGATATTCAGCGGTCTATCATCTCGAGATCGGGCTGCTTTTCATCACACTCATTGCTTTGGGGCCGCTGGTGCGGCGCCGGATGCTGACCGGGCAGGCGGAGGGCTCTTTCGGGCTTGCCGACTTCCCCACCTGACCAACGGAGGACACCCAAATGGTTGGAACGGAATTTTTCGGAAACTTCGATCTGGCAAGCGCCGCGATCTGGCTCTTCTGGATCTTCTTTGCAGGGCTGATCTACTACTTGCAGGTCGAGAATATGCGCGAAGGCTATCCGCTGGAAGATGACGAGGGGAACCTCGCGCCCAATCAGGGACCCTTTCCGCTGCCCAAGCCCAAGACGTTCAAATTGCCTCACGGGCGCGGCGAGCTGACGGTGCCGACGATGGCCCCCGAAAGCCGAGATGTGGCGCTTGCCAGAACATCCCACGCAGCGGGTTCGCCCTTTGTGCCGACCGGAGATCCGATGGTCGACGGTGTCGGACCAGCGGCTTGGGCGCCGCGCGAGGACCTACCGGAACTGGACGGTCACGGGCATCCGAAGATCCAGCCGCTGTCGATGGTCGAAAGCGAATTCGGCATCAGTGCAGGACGTGATCCCCGGGGCTTGCCGGTTCAGGCGGGCGATGGAGAGGTCGTCGGCCGGGTTATCGATCTGTGGGTCGATGTGCCCGAGCAGATGGTTCGATTCCTGACGATCGATCTGAACCCAGAAGGCACCGGACAAACGCGCCTTGCGCCGATCCATATGTGCCGGATCAAATCCGACCGCGTGAAAATCCGGTCGCTTTACGAGCACAATTTCGAGGGAATTCCGCAGATCAAGTCGGAGCGCGAGATCACCAAGCTCGAAGAGGAAAAGATCATGGCTTGGTATGCGGGCGGTACGCTCTATGCCTCGCCCAAGCGTCTCGAAGCACAGTTCTAAGAGAAACCTGCGGGGCGGCCTCGCCAGCCGCCCGGCCCAATCGCGAGGAGGGAGCCCGCGATGAACCATGATGATTTCAAGTTCGAACCTGTAAGGGGACTACCCGAGGCATTGCCGGCCGGGGAGGTGATCCTCTGGCAAGGTGCGCCCTCGCCATGGCGGCTCGCCCGCGAGGCGCTCGGGCTCTACTGGGTCGCCGGATATTTTGCGCTGCTGGCGGTTTGGCGGGTGGGTGTGTCCTCCACCACCGAACCGTTCGGCCTCGCAATGGCCCATGCCATTCCATTTCTCGTAATCGGCGCGGTCGCCTGTTCGGTGCTGATGCTGATCGCCCTCATTCAAGCGAAGGCCACGGTCTACACACTGACCAACAAACGGGTCGCGATGCGGATTGGAGCGGCGCTGACAATGACGCTGAACCTGCCCTATACGCAGATCGCCAATGCGGAGCTCGACAAGCGCAAGTCGGGCCATGGCACTATCGCCTTCGAGCTGATCGGTGAGACGCGGTTCAGCTACATCCTGTGCTGGCCACATCTCAAACCATGGCGGATGCGCAAGACCGAGCCCGCATTGCGCTGCATTCCGAATGCCGCGCGGGTGGCCGAGATCTTTGCCGAGGCCGCCGAAACCCGGCTGTCCGAGCCACAGATCGAACGGGTCGCCGACATGCAGCAGATCGCGGCGGAGTAACGGATATGAGCAATCTTGAAAGCCAAATGCGTCTTCGTGACAAGGAGATGGTCCCCCGGATCCTTGTCTTTGCAATGTTCTCCGTGATGGCCCTGTCGCTTGCGATGGTCACCTTCGCCACATTGACAGACCGACCAAAAGTCGGGGTTCTTGCCGGGAGCGCCATCGTTAAGGATGTCACTATCCTGATGAAGGGAGACCGAAACGGGAAGGTCACCGTCTTTAATACCGATGGTGTGGAAATTGCCCGCTCGGACGAAAGCCGTAACGGGTTCATCAGCGTCATGTGGCGGATGCTCGACCGCAAGCGGATGCTCAACGACGCGGATCCGGATGCTCCGGTCCGGGTGGCATTGCTCGAGAACGGGCATGTTTCCGTGATCGACGACGCGACCGACTTTTCGGTTGAGCTGATCGGATACGGAAAAGACAACGTAGCCGCATTCGAGCGGCTGATTGACTGACATCAAGGCGGCGGCCAGCCACCGTCGTCTTGGATAGCAACATCAGAGGAGGGAACCTGATGGGACTACTGACGAGAGAGAAGGAGACGGCCCCCTGCACGGTGACGGTCAGCCACCGCTTCGAGGAACTGTCGGCGCATGTGCGCTTCGACAATGGTGCTATCGTGCATCCCGGTGACAGCGTTCTGGTCCACGGCGCCGAGATCATGGCGCCTTACGGCGAGGTCATCGAGGAAAAGCGGCAGGCGACGATCACGCGGGCGTCCAAGCTGGAACGGCTCTGGACGCGCGCGACGGGTGATTTCGAGTTCATGGAATTGTGCGAATTCAGCTTCTCCGAAGAGGTGATGTCATGAACGTTCAAGCCAACAAACACTCCGCCGATGCCACGACCGTCGAGGAAGGACTGGCCGCCGACAACATGGCGATGCCGGTCGACAGCAAGACGGCAACCGAGGTCGCGATGCAGAATACGCTGCTAACGCCGCGGTTCTACACGACCGATTTCGACGAGATGGACGCGATTGATGTAACCCCGGTCCGGGAGGACTGGGACAAGCTGATCGGGCAGATGAAGTCGGATCCGAACAAGGGCCATTTCAAGAAGAACGAGGACTGGGACGATGTCGATTGGGACGGTATGGATCCGGCGCTCAAGCGGGAGTTCATCGACTTTCTGATCTCCTCCTG
This sequence comes from uncultured Paracoccaceae bacterium, assembly GCA_947503775.1. Classification (GTDB taxonomy): domain Bacteria; phylum Pseudomonadota; class Alphaproteobacteria; order Rhodobacterales; family Rhodobacteraceae; genus Aestuariibius. Next base: position 256,627 of record CANNFE010000003.1, read on the forward strand.
TACCGCCGAATTTTCAGGCTGCGTGCTTTACAAGGAGATGAAGCGGCGAGGCTCCAACAGCGACATCACGACCCTTTTTCAGCTGATGGCCCGGGACGAGGCGCGGCATGCGGGGTTCATCAACGATGCGCTGCGTGAGGCGGGGATCGCGGTAAACCTTGGTTTTCTGACGCAGCAGAAGAAATACACCTACTTCCGGCCGAAATTTATCTATTACGCAACTTATCTGAGCGAGAAGATCGGATATGCGCGTTATATCACGATCTTTCGCCACCTCGAGGCGCATCCCGAGCATCGCTTCCACCCGATCTTCAAATGGTTCAAGGAGTGGTGCAACGACGAGTTCAGCCATGGGGAGGCTTTCGCGCTGTTGATGAAGACCGATCCGAAACTGACCTCGGGCGGCAACACGCTGTGGATCAAGTTCTTCCTGACGGCGGTCTATTCCACGATGTGGGTGCGCGATCATCAGCGGCCCGCCTTTCACGAGGCTCTTGGCGTCGATACCACGTGGTACGGGCAAGAAGTGTTCCGCAAGACGTCGGAAATCTCCAAACAGGTCTTTCCGATCACGCTTGATATCGATCATCCGCGCTGGCGGAAGGGACTGGATCGGCTGGAGGCTGCGAACCGGCAGATTGCCAAGGGCAAGACGGCCGGCGGTCTGGGCGGATCACTGAGCCGAATGGCCGGGATGGCGAAGGCGGCCGCGGCGTTCGTGTCGCTTTATACCATTCCCGCACTCAAGCATGACGTCCCCGAAGACACGCGATTGGAGCCGGCCTATTGAGCCAAAGCGCCATCATAGACGCGCTGTCTTTCACAGCGAGAGGTCCCGGCTCAAGGCCGGGACGGCGCGGGGGGATCATATGAGCCTTTCCCCGTGGATCGCTGCGCTGTCGGCGCTGTTTCTCTGGTGGTTCTCGACCGGGGCGCTTTTGCTGCTCGTTCGGCGGGCGGACCGGGCGGGGGGCTGGGCGCACCGGCAGCTTCTGATCATGGCCATGCCGCTTCTGGTTCTGGGTGTGATCGGCCTTTGGCTATCATCGCTCAACTGGGACGGGATCGCCGGGGTCTATCTGGGTTTCGCAGCCGCCCTGGCAGTCTGGGGCTGGATCGAGCTGGCGTTTCTCACCGGGATCATCACTGGACCGGAGAGGGCGCCTTGCCCTGTCGGCCTGTCAGGTTTGGCCAGGTTTTCAAAGGCTTGGGGGACAGTTGCTTGGCACGAGCTGGCCTTGACGCTTGGCCTGCTCCTGATCGTCATGATCTCGAGCGGGGCCGAAAACCAGGTAGGTCTTTGGACCTATGTGATCCTCTTCATCGCGCGGATCTCGGCGAAGCTCAATCTGTTCTTCGGTGTCCCTCATATGACGACGGAGTTCATCCCCGGGCGCTTGACCTACATGGCCAGCTACTTTCGCAAAGGGCCTGTCACGGCGGCTTTTCCGGTGGGTATCACCGTGCTGACCTTTGCCGCCGCCTGTTTTCTCTTTCAATTAAGCTTTGCCGAAACCGATGCGGAGGCGGCCACATGGGCGCTTCTCACGGCGATGGCGGTGCTTGCGACCCTCGAACACTGGCTGATGGTGGTGCCATTGGCCGATGCGAAACTTTGGCGCTGGATGCTCCCGGCGCCTTTGCCTGCCTCTCAAGACGAAAGACCCAGATCATGAATTACGACGCGCTTTTCCAGGACCAGCTCGACACGCTCAAGGCAGAAGGTAACTACCGGGTCTTTGCAGAGCTTGAGCGGCAATGCGGGAAATTTCCACGCGCGGCGAACCATAGCGAAGACGGCATACGCGACGTAACAGTCTGGTGTTCCAACGATTATCTGGGGATGGGGCAGCATCCGGCGGTGATGGACGCAATGTGCGAGGCGGTGCAGCGTTGCGGAACCGGGGCGGGCGGCACGCGCAATATTTCAGGCACGAACCACGATCACTTGCTGCTTGAGAAGGAACTGGCGGATCTGCATGGCAAGGAAGCAGCGCTGCTGTTCACGAGCGGATATGTGTCGAACTGGGCGGCGCTGTCGACGCTGGGATCGCGGCTGAAGGATTGCGTGATCCTGAGCGATGCGGGCAACCACGCCTCGATGATCGAGGGGATCCGGCACAGCCGGGCGACCAAGGTGATTTGGAAGCACAACGATGTCGAGGATCTCGAACGCAAGCTGCGGACGCTGCCTGCGGATGTGCCCAAGATCGTGGCCTTCGAGAGCGTCTATTCGATGGATGGCGATATTGCTCCGATCCAGAAGATCGTTGAAATTGCAGAAAAATACGGCGCGATGACCTACTTGGACGAAGTCCACGCGGTCGGTCTTTACGGGCCTCGCGGCGGCGGGATCTCCGAGCAGGAAGGCGTTGCCGACCGGATCACCCTGATCGAGGGAACGCTTGGAAAAGCCTATGGTGTCGTGGGCGGATATATCACCGGATCGGTCGCTCTTTGCGACTTTATCCGAAGCTTTGCCAGCGGGTTCATCTTTACCACGGCCTTGCCTCCGGCAGTGGCGGCGGCGGCGCGGACGTCGATCGCGCATCTCAAGGTCAGCCATTCGGAGAGAGCGCGTCAGAGGCGTCAGGTGGCGCTGCTTAGATCGCGGCTCGACGCGCAGGGGATTCCGCATCTGATGAACGACAGCCATATAGTGCCGGTGATGATCAAGGATCCGGTGAAGACCAAGATGCTGGCCGATATCCTGATGGACGACTGGGGCATCTACGTTCAACCAATCAACTACCCCACAGTGCCTAAGGGCACAGAAAGATTGAGATTTACGCCGTCTCCGCTGCATTCGGATGCCGATATCGAGCATCTGGTCTCGGCGCTTTCTGTCCTATGGAAGCAGTGCGCGATCAATCATGCGGTTGCGTGATATTGTATGACAAGTCGAGATGCGCTTTGTCTGGACCAGCTATCGAGACATGCTAGGTTCCAACACAATGTGGTCTATGGATTACTGAAAAATCGTAAGGGAGTTCCTATGAAACATCTTGCCATTGCCGCTGCGGCGGCGCTTTTGACGGCTCCGGTTCATGCGGAGGGTCATATCGATCTGAGCGGCCTGCAAGGTGATGCAGCCGCCGGAGAAGAGCAGTTCAACCGGCAGTGCGTGGCGTGCCACGTGGTGGTCGACGAGGAAGGCGAAACGATTGCCGGACGCAATGCCCGGACCGGCCCCAACCAGTATGGTCTGGCCTACGAACTCGTTGGAAATGAAGAAGATTTCCGCTATTCCGACGGTCTGATCGCGATCGGCGAGACCGGTCAGCGATGGACCGAGGACGCTTTTGTGGCCTATGTTCAGGACCCCACCGGCTGGATCCGCGAGACGCTGGATGATCGCCGGGCGCGGGGCAAGATGAGCTATAAGGTGCGCGACGAGCAGGAAGCCTATGATCTTTTTGCCTATCTCGCATCGGTTGGTCCGGTCCTGGAAGGCGAAAAGCTGGAAGCTTTTGAGGCGGATACGGCTGAAGGCAGCTAAACCCCTCTTTCGAAACGATTTTGAGCCGCCTTCGGGAAACCGGGGGCGGTTTTTTCGTGTCTGATGATAGGATTTGAGGCTCGCTGGAGGACGGGTTCGAAGGGTCTGACGGAAAACAAAGGTTAACGCGCCGGTTTTCCGAAATTTGGGCATGCGGCATCCGGTCGGAGTGCCGTCGGCATCTGGTCGGAGGATTCGCCGCGCGGTGGCGGATTAACGCTGCGCACGGTGCCCCTTCGCGCAACGGGGATCTACAATCCATCCTTTAAGACATGGATTGTTTCAGCGCCTCCCGCCCCCTCAAAGATGGGGCCGGAAGGCGCCGGATCAGAAGTCGAGATTCTCGACCGAAAGCGCGTTTTGCTGGATGAACTCGCGCCGGGGTTCGACGACGTCGCCCATCAGCTTGGTGAAAAGATCGTCGGCGTCGGCCAGATCCTCGACCTTGACCTGCAGCAGGGTGCGGGCGTCGGGGTCGAGCGTGGTCTCCCAAAGCTGGTCGGGGTTCATCTCTCCGAGGCCTTTGTAGCGCTGGAGTGTGTTCCCCTTCTCGCCCTCTTCGAGGATCGCCTTGAGCAGATCCAAGGGGCCATGGATGAGCTGTGAACGATCCTTGCGGTGGAGCGTCGCGGGCGTCGCGTAGATCTCTTGCAGGGACTGCGTGAAGCTGCCGGTGCGGCGCGCCTCGCCGGAGCGGAGCATCGGGCCGTCGAGGGTGCGCACCTCTTCGACGCCCCGCAGAAGGCGGGCGAGGCGGATGCCGCGATCCTGCGTGATGCGGCCTTGCCAGCCCTGTTCGTATTCCAGCGCGATCAGGTCGAGCCTGCGGGCCACGCGGTCGGCGGTGCCTTGCAGGTCGCTGTCGACCACGCCGGGCACGAAGGCGCCCGCGATGGCCGCCTGCTCAAGGATGTGGCGCGGGTAATGCGTCGGGAAGGCATCGAGGACGCGGCGCAGCTGGCGCGCTTCATCGACGATGCGGCGCAGGTCCTGACCAGTGATCTCGGAGCCGTCGCCGAGCCGCAGCATCGCGCCATCGATGCCTTGGTCGATCAGGTAGTCCTGCATCTCGGCCTCGTCCTTGAGGTAGACCTCGGATTTGCCGCGGCTGACCTTATAGAGCGGTGGCTGCGCGATATAGAGATAACCGCCCTCGATCAGCTCCGGCATCTGGCGGAAGAAGAAGGTCAAAAGCAGCGTTCGGATATGCGCGCCATCCACGTCGGCATCGGTCATGATGACGATCTTGTGGTAGCGCAGTTTGGAGATGTCGAACTCGTCCCGGCCAATGCCGGTGCCGAGGGCCATGACCATGTTGCCGATTTCCTGAGAGCCGAGCATGCGGTCGAAGCGGGCCCGCTCGACATTCAGGATCTTGCCCTTGAGGGGGAGGATGGCCTGTGTCCTGCGGTCCCGGCCCGTCTGGGCGGAGCCGCCGGCGCTGTCGCCCTCGACCAGGAAGATCTCGGTATTGGCGGGGTCCTTGTCGGAGCAATCCTTGAGCTTGGAGCTGAGGAAGTTCATGTCCATCGGGTTCTTGCGGCGCGTCAGGTCGCGCGCCTTGCGAGCGGCCTCGCGGGCGAGCGCGGCTTCGACGATCTTGCCGACGATCTGCTTGGCCTCGTTCGGGTTTTCCTCGAACCATTCGGCGAGCTTTTCGTTCACCAAGTTTTCGACCGCCGGGCGGACCTCGGAGCTGACGAGCTTGTCCTTGGTCTGCGAGCTGAATTTGGGGTCGGGCACCTTGACGGAGAGAACGCAGGTCAGCCCCTCGCGGGCATCGTCACCGGTGAAGGAGACTTTCTCCCGCTTGGCGATGCCGGAGGTCTGGGCGTAGCTGTTGATCGTGCGAGTCAACGCGCCGCGAAAGCCCGCCATATGGGTGCCGCCATCGCGCTGCGGGATGTTGTTGGTGAAGGGCAGCACGTTCTCGTGGTAGCTGTCGTTCCACCACATCGCGATCTCGACACCGATATCGTCGCGCGTGCCTTCGATGAAGATCGGCTCGGGCAGGACGGCGGTCTTGGACCGGTCGAGATATTTGACGAATTCTTTGACGCCGCCTTCGTAGAAGAGCTCGGTCTCGAGCGGTTCTGCGGGGCGTTCGTCGCGCAGAAGGATGCGGACGCCGGAATTGAGAAAAGCCAGTTCGCGCAGGCGCTTTTCCAATGTTTCGAAGGAATAGTCGAGGTTCGAGAACGTGTCGGTCGAGGCCATGAAGCGGACCTCGGTGCCGGTGCGGTCGGTGTCGCCGAGCACTTCGAGATGCTTGGTCGTGAAGCCGCCTTCGAAGCGGGCCACGTGTTCCTTGCCCTCGCGCCAGATGCGCAGCTCGAGCCAGTCGGAGAGCGCGTTGACGACCGAGACGCCGACGCCGTGCAGACCGCCGGAGACCTTATAGGAATTGCTGTCGAATTTGCCGCCCGCATGGAGCTGGGTCATGATGACCTCGGCCGCGGAGACGCCTTCTTCTTCGTGGATGCCGACGGGAATTCCGCGCCCGTTATCGGAGACGGAGACAGAGCTGTCGGCATGGATTGTGACGGTGACGCGGTCAGCGTGACCGGCAAGCGCTTCGTCGATGCCGTTGTCCACGACCTCGTAGACCATATGGTGCAGACCCGAGCCATCATCGGTGTCGCCGATATACATACCGGGGCGCTTGCGAACCGCCTCTAACCCCTTGAGAACTTTGATGGAATTTGCGCCGTAGTCCTCCGGCGCGGGAGTGGCATCTGCCATGGGATTTTCCCCGAATTATTGATGGCCCTATATACGAAGTGTGGGGGCGAATGTCACCCTTTGGCGCTATATTTTGTGTGCCTTGGTGGGGGTGATGTCAGGGGGCGATGCGCGAGATGCCGTCGGTTTCCAGAACCTCGATCCGCTGGGCGCGGTCGCCCAGATCCTCGAAGAGCTCGGCGCCCGTTCCGGTCATCCAGGCCTGGGCGTTTAGGGCGATGATCTCGTCATAGAGCGCGGCGCGGCGGCCCGCGTCGAGATGGGCGGCGACCTCGTCCAGCAGCAGGAGCGGCGGGGTGCCGATCTGGGCCGCAAGGGCGCGGGCATTGGCGAGGATGAGGGAGATGAGGAGGGCCTTCTGCTCCCCGGTGGAGCAATCGCGGGCGGGGATGTCCTTGGCCGCGAAGATCGCCTGAAGGTCTGCGCGGTGTGGGCCGACAAGCGTGCGACCCGCGGGCAGATCGCGGGGACGGCTGGTCGCGAAGGCGTCGCGGAGGGCGTCTTCGGCGTCCGGGGCGTCGTCGTCCAGCGCGAGGGTCGCTGTCGGGAAGGCGGTCTCGGTCGCCTTTTGGGCGGCGGTGAGCTGCGCGATGGTGTCCTTGCGGTTCGCGCTAATCTCGGCCCCCGCCTTGGCCATCGTGGCCTCGAGCGCGGCGTACCAGTGAGCGTCGCGGACTTGATCCTTGAGCAGGCGGTTGCGTTCTCGCATGGCCTTTTCATAGGTGAGGACCGCCTCGCCGTGGCGGGGCTCGAACGACAGGGCGGCGCGGTCGAGGAACCGGCGGCGGCCGTCGGCGCCTTCGATCCAGAGCCGGTCCATCGCGGGGATGAGCCAGAGGACGCGGGCGATGCGGCCCAGCGCGGTCTGACTGGCGGTCTTGCTGTCGATGCGGGTCTGGCGGGCGGCGTGATCCTCGGACCAGGTTTCGATCTCGTGGGTGCGTCCCTGGGCGGTCAGATCGGCAGTGATTTTCCAACCGATGGCCTCGGGGCGCCGCGTCATCTCTTGGGCGGAGGCGCGGCGCAGGCCGCGACCGGGAGAGAGCAGCGAGACAGCTTCGATCAGGTTGGTCTTGCCTGCACCGTTGGGACCGAAGATCGCGACGGGGCGCGGATCAAGGTCGAGCACCGTGCGATGGTGCGAGCGGAAATGGCTGAGGGTGAGGCGGGTGAGCGCGGTCATGCGCCCCGGGCGGCCTCAGACGCGCATCGGCATGACGACATAGACCGCGCTTTCGTCATTGCCTTCGCGCATCAGGGTCGGATCGCCGCTGGCATTGAAGAGGAAAACGGCGTTTTCGCGATCCACCTGCCCCGCGATTTCGAGCAGGTATTTGGCGTTGAAGCCGATCTCGAGCCGTTCGTCGCCATAGGCCACGGCGAGCTCTTCCTCGGCGTTGCCCGCATCGGGAGCGTTGACGGAGAGGACGAGGCGGTCCTCGTCGATCTGCATCTTCACGGCACGTGAGCGTTCGGAGCTGACAGTGGCGACGCGGTCGACGGCCTTGGCGAAATCGGCGGCGTCCACTTCGAGCCGCTTGGTGTTGTTTTGCGGGATGACGCGGGTGTAGTCGGGGAAGGTACCGTCGATAACTTTTGAGGTCAGGGTGATATCCTCGGTCGCGAAGCGGACCTTGGTTTCGGAGACGGAGACGGCGATCTGGGCGTCGTCATCGTCGAGCAGTTTGCGCAGCTCCGCGACCGTCTTGCGCGGGACGATGACGCCCGCCATCTCGGCGGCGCCGTCGGGCAGGTCGGCATCGATGCGGGCGAGGCGGTGGCCGTCGGTGGCCACGCAGCGCAGCTGTTTGCCGCCCTCGCCGTCGGCGACATGCATATAGACGCCATTGAGGTAATAGCGCGTCTCTTCAGTGGAAATCGCGAATTTCGACTTGTCGAAGAGGCGGCGCAGCATCGGGGCGGGCGCGGCGAAGTTCGTGTCGTAATCAGCGGATGCCATGACGGGGAAGTCTTCGCGCGGCAGGGTGGCGAGCTGGAAATGCGAGCGGCCCGCCTCGATGGCGAGGCGGCCGGTGGTGCCGTCATCGGCGAGCGTAACGAGCGCGCCGTCGGGCAGCTTGCGGACGATTTCGTTGAGCGTGACGGCGTTGACGGTCGTGGCGCCCGCCCGTTCGACCTGAGCGGGGGCGCGATCGACGACCTCGATATCGAGGTCGGTGGCGCGGAAGGTGACACGGTCGCCTTCGGCTTCGATCAGGACGTTGGCGAGGATCGGGATCGTGTTGCGGCGTTCGACAACGGATTGGGCCTGGGCCACGGCTTTGAGAAGGGCGGCCCGCTCGATGCTGATCTTCATATCCCTGTTCCTGCTTTTGACGTGCCCGGGTCCGACGGCCCCAGCCGGGACCGCGACGGTAGCCGTTTCGGGGGAAGCCTCAAGAGCTTTTTGTGACCGGGCTGTAACCTGTTGCGCCCGGGCCTACTCTTCCAGCTGGCGGCGCAGATTTTCCAGGTCGTCCGAGAGCTGGCTGTCCTTGATCCTGAGATCCTCGATCCGGCGAACGCCGTGGATGACGGTGGTGTGGTCGCGTCCGCCGAACCGGCGCCCGATCTCGGGCAAGGAGCGGGAGGTCATCTGTTTGCAGAACCACATGGCGACTTGGCGGGGGCGCGCATAGTCGCGTTTGCGCTTGGGGCCGATCATGTCGGAGAGGCGGATCGAGTAGTATTCGCTGACCTTGCGCTGGATTTCCTCGACGGTGACCTTGCGTTCCGAAATCCGCAGGATGTCGGCGAGGCAGTCCTGCGCCAGCTCGAGCGTGATCTCGCGCCCGACGAGCGAGGAGAAGGCAAAGAGCCGGGTCAGCGCGCCTTCGAGGACGCGGACATTGGTCGAGATGCGGTGAGCGAGAAATTCCAGCACGCCATCGGCGACGACCACGTCGGGGTCGGTGTTCTGATGGGAGGTGAGCTTGGATTGCAGGATGCCCAGGCGCAGCTCGTAATCGGTCGGGTGCAGATCGACGACGAGGCCACATTGCAGGCGCGATTTGATGCGGTCCTCGAGATCCTTGATCTCTCCCGGCGCGCGGTCGCCGGAGATGATGATCTGCTTTTGATCATCAATCAGCGAGTTGAACGTGTGGAAGAATTCTTCCTGCGTGGAGGATTTTCCGGCGATGAACTGGACGTCGTCGACCATCAGCACGTCGACGGAGCGGAAAAGGTGCTTGAAGTCCATCATCGTGTTGTCGCGGATCGCGCGGACGAACTCGTACATGAACTTTTCGGCCGAGATATAGAGCACGTTCAGCTCCGGCTGGCGCTGGCGCAGCTCGTGGGCGATGGCGTGCATCAGGTGCGTTTTGCCAAGACCCACGCCGCCATAGAGAAAGAGCGGGTTGAAGCTGACCGGGCCGCCTTCGGCGACGCGCTTGGCGGCGGCATAGGCCAGCTCGTTCGGCTTGCCGACGACGAAGCGGTCGAAGGTGAAGCGCTCTTCGAGGGCAGGTGGCGGAACGGCCGAGGCGGTTGGCGCGGTCGCGACATTGGCCACGTCGAAGGCGAGGCGCTTGACGCTCTCTCCGGAGCGGTTGAGCTGGTAAATGATCTGATCCGCGAAATTTTGCGAGACGTAGTTGCCGATAAAGGTCGTGGGAACGCCGAATGTGCAGACGCCGTCCTTCAGATCCTGAAAGACGAGCGGTTCGATCCAGCTTGTGTAGTGGCTTGTGCCGAGTGTCTTTTTGAGCTCATTGCGGACTACTCCCCATTGATCCTTCGTCATTCCCACCTGCGCCTGTTCTTCTTCCGACTTCATCAAAGGGCGGATGTTCCTCCCCCGGACGGCCCTCGCTTGCCGCCCTGCTCCCGGCTTTTCCTCATCCTTTTCACGGGGCAAAGACGGTCAGGTCCGGTACAAACAGGTTGCACACGGCACGCCTTGACCGGCGTTTGACGAAAGACCCGACATGGGCGCCTGGCGCGCATCGTTCTGATGCGTCAGCGCGGCGCGACGGGCCCCTTTTGGACATGTCTGACGATATGACAGGCCAGATAGACCCATCAATTGCAGACGCGAAGCGTTGATCTTGCGAGCGACCTCCTGGCCGATCCGGACCTTGCCTCACCGTGAATTCCGGAGCCCAATACGAAGTGCCGGCGCAGTCGTCCCAACCGACGAGGCCAACTTTGAGCTCCGCAATTTCACCATGTCCCCCCAGGACGATGTGAATCGCATGGGTCAAGCTAGCAAGGGCGCTGCGGACCTCGCAAGACGAACAACACGCTTGACTAAACAAATGCTGAATCGAATCTCGAACTGGTATTTGCATCAAAGACTTGGCGTGAGGGTATCTTGCAGGGTGCGCCCTGACCGGCGAATTTTGAACGGATCGGTCGCGCCGTTTTTGTCACTAATCTGTTTCAAATCTATGCGTCACTATCGAACCGGCTGGAATCCGCGTCCTGCGGTTCCAGTGTCTCGCTATCCCCCCTCCCAAACGACAGATGGCCCCGCGGTTTTCACCGCGAGGCCATACTGTCCTTGCCGCTGGGGCGAGGTTGATCGATCAGCCGATCGCTTTGACGCGGGCGGTGAGCCGCGACATTTTCCGCGCGACGGTGTTCTTGTGATAGACGCCCTTGGTGACGCCGCGCATCAGTTCAGGCTGGGCGGCGCGCAGGGCGGCGGTGGCCGCGTCCTTGTCGCCCGAGGCGATCGCCTCTTCGACCTTGCGCAGGAAAGTGCGGATGCGCGAGCGGCGCGCCTTGTTGATCTGAAAACGCGTCTCGTTCTGACGGGCGCGCTTTTTTGCTTGGGGCGAATTTGCCATGTCGTGTCGGTGTCCCTTTGCCGGGTTGATGTCAGTCGCACGCCACCCGTCAAATCCGGAACGTCGGTCGCCGGGACGAATCGAGCCTGAGAAGCGGGCTACACGCGCATGTCTGGCGGCGGCTTCTGAGGCAAACCGCCCCCGCGGTCAAGCCCTATCCGCTATTTGTCGCGGAACTGCGCCTCGCGTTTTTCGATGAAGGCGGCCATGCCTTCGGTCTGATCCTCGGTCGCAAAGAGCGAATGGAAGAGACGGCGTTCAAACAGGAGCCCTTCGGAGAGCGTCGTCTCGTAGCTGCGGTTGACGGCTTCCTTGACCGCCATCGTGGCGATCTGGCTTTTCTCGGCGATCTTGCCGGCGCAGGCGAGGGCCTCATCCTTAAGCTTTTTCGCGGGCACGACGCGGGAGACGAGGCCCGAGCGCTCGGCCTCTTCGGCATCCATGAAGCGGCCCGTCAGATGCATGTCCATCGCCTTGGACTTGCCGACGAAACGGGTGAGCCGCTGGCTGCCGCCGATCCCGGCGACGACGCCGAGATTGATTTCGGGTTGGCCGAACTTGGCCGTGTCGGCGGCGATGATGAAGTCGCACATCATCGCAAGTTCGCACCCGCCGCCCAGCGCGTAGCCCGCGACGGCAGCGATGATCGGCTTGCGGCAGTTCAGCAGATCGCGGGTCTCGTTGCCCATGTAATCGCTGGTGAACATATCCACGAAGGACTTCGACGCCATTTCCGAGATATCGGCCCCGGCGGCAAAGGCCTTGTCAGAGCCGGTGATGACGATGGCGCGGACCTTGTCGTTCTCGCCGGCCTCGCGGATCGCCTGGGCCAGCTCTCCGAGCAGGGCGGCGTTGAGCGCGTTGAGCGCGTCGGGCCGGTTGAGGGTGATGAGTGCCACGTGATCGTCGATATCGACGATGATGGTTTCGAATGCCATGATATCCTCTGGCTTCGGTTTGACAGACTTCGTGCTTAACAGCCGGGGCCCAGCTTTCAAGCTATCTTTGGCAGCTTGGGCAGTAGAAGCTCGACCGGCCGGATTGGACGATCCGGCGGATCGTGCCGGTGCAGCCTTCGGTGGTGCAGGGCTCGCCTTCGCGGTCATAGGCCCGGAAGGTGTGCTGGAAATAGCCGAGCTCTCCGTTCGCCTGGCGGTGATCGCGCAGGGAGGAGCCGCCTGCCTCGATCGCGTCGATGAGCACATCGCGGATGATGGGCACGAGGCTGTGGATGCGGCGGGCGGACAGGTTGCGGGCCTTCCGGCGCGGATTGATGCGGGCGCGGTGCAGGACCTCGCAGACATAGATGTTGCCAAGGCCCGCAACCACACGCTGATCGAGGAGCGCCGCCTTGATCGCCGTGGCCTTGCCCGCCAGGGCGGCAGTGAGAGCGAGACCGTCGAAGCTGTTGCCAAGGGGCTCGGGGCCGAGCTTGGCGAGCAGTTTATGCTCTTCGATCTGCTCCGTCGGGGCCAGATCCATGGCGCCGAAGCGGCGCGGATCGTTGAAGACGATGCGTGCGCCCTCGTCGGTTTGCAGGACGACATGGTCGTGCTTTGCCTGCGGAAGCTGGGTATGATGAAAGACGCCAGGCGCAGTGCTTTCGATCAGCATCCGGCCCGACATGCCCAGATGGATCAGCAGCGTTTCATCCGTGTCGAGATCGGCGAGAATGTACTTGGACCGCCGCCGCAAACGCTCGATCCGCGCGCCGGTCAGGCGCTCGGCCATCCGCTCGGGAAAGGGCCAGCGCAGGTCGGGGCGATTGACGTCCGCCCGGGCGATGCGGGCGCCTTCGAGGACGGGCACAAGGCCGCGCCGGACGGTTTCGACTTCGGGCAATTCGGGCAAGATGCGGCTCTTTCCTGAGGGAAGGCTGTGGATATAGGGCGGAATGGGCCTGCTCGCAAACGGGTGCGGCTTTGTCTGCCTTTGTGATTTGCGCGCGCAGCCTATATCGCGAGGGAGCGACTAGCAGGACGGACCCATGACCAAGAACGAGAAGACGACGCATTTCGGGAACGAGACGGTCCCGGAAGGAGAAAAAGCGGACCGGGTCAAGGGCGTCTTTACCTCGGTCGCGTCGCGGTATGACGTGATGAACGACGTGATGAGCGGGGGGATCCACCGGCTTTGGAAGGATGCGATGATGGACTGGCTCGCACCGCGGGCGGGTCAGCGGCTTCTGGATGTGGCGGGCGGCACCGGGGATATCGCGTTTCGGTTTCTCAAGCGGGCGGGGGCCGCCGAAGCGGTCGTGCTGGATCTGACCGAGGATATGCTGGCCGCCGGGCGGCAGCGGGCCGAAGCGGAAGATGCGCCGATCGAGTGGATCGCGGGCGATGCGATGACGCTGCCCTTCGAGGATGCGTCCTTTGACGTCTATACGATTTCCTTTGGGATCCGGAACGTAACGCGGCCCGAAGATGCGCTTGCCGAGGCTTATCGCGTGCTGCGCCCCGGCGGGCGGCTGATGGTTCTGGAGTTCTCGCAGCTGCCCAATCCGGCGTTGCAGGCGGCCTATGATCTTTATTCCTTCAACGTGATCCCTCGGATGGGTCAGGTGATCGCGGGCGACCGCGACAGCTATCAGTATCTGGTGGAATCGATCCGCAAGTTCCCCGATCAGGAGACGTTTTTGGGCATGATCCGCGATGCGGGATTCGAGCGGGCCAGCTATCGCAACCTGTCGATGGGCATTGCCGCGCTCCATTCCGGCTGGAAGATTTAGATGCGGGGACCTCATAACATCTGGCGCCTGATCCGGACGGGCGCCACTTTGGAACGGACGGGCGCGATGAATGTCGTGCTGGATGCATTTCAAGCGCCGCCCTCGCTCAGGATCGTGGCCAAGGCGCTGGGCTGGCCGTTCAAATGGGCGGGGCTGAAAGGCGATCCCAGCATGCCGCCCGCAACGCGCGCGCTCACCGCGTTGGGGCCGGCCTATATCAAGTTCGGGCAGATCCTGTCGACGCGGCCCGATGTGGTGGGTGACGAGCTGGCGGTGCAGTTGCGCGTTCTGCAAGACAAGCTGCCGCCCTTCTCGATGGAGGAGGCGCGCGAGACGATCGAGAGCGAATTGCAGATGCCGATCGAGGCGATCTTTGCCGAGATCGGTCCGCCGGTGGCGGCGGCGTCGATCGCGCAGGTGCACAAGGGCAAGCTGGCCGAGAGCGGCGAGAATGTCGCGATCAAAGTGCTGCGTCCGGGGATCGAGAAGGCGTTCCGCAAGGATATCGATGCGTTCTATCTGGCCGCCCGGATCGTGGAGATCTTCTCTCCGGGGTCGCGGCGGCTGCATCCGACCGAAGTGATCGAGCATTTCGAAGGTGTGGTGAACGGAGAGCTGGATTTCCGGCTGGAAAGCTCGGCCGCGGCCGAATTCGCGGCCAATACGCGAACCGATACCGGATTTCAGGTGCCCGAGATCAAGTGGTTCCTGTCCTCGCGCCGGGTGATGACGCTGGGCTGGGCGCAGGGGATCCCGGCCGGTGACAATGAGGCGCTCGATGCGGCGGGTCAGGACCGGCGCGCTTTGGGCGAGCGGGTGCTGCGGCTCTTTTTGCAGCATGCGCTGCGGGACGGGTATTTTCATGCGGACATGCATCAGGGGAACCTGAAGGTTGCGCCAAACGGCGACATCATCGCGATCGATTTCGGGATCATGGGGCGGCTCGATGCGTATACGCGCCGGGTTTATGCCGAGATCATATTCGGCTTTATCCGCAAGGATTACCGGCGCGTCGCCGAAGTGCATTTCGAGGCGGGATATGTGCCTGCCGATCAGGATGTCGATGAGTTCGCCCGGGCCTTGCGCGCCGTGGGCGAGCCGATTTTCGGGATGGACGCCTCGCGGATTTCGATGGGCCGGCTTCTGACCTATCTTTTCGAAGTGACCGAACGGTTCGGGATGGAGACGCGAACCGAGCTGATCCTGTTGCAGCGCACAATGGTCGTGGTCGAAGGTGTGGCTCGGTCCTTGAACCCGCATATCAACATCTGGGAAGTCGCCCAGCCGGTGGTCGAATCCTACATCAAGGACAATATCGGACCGAAGGCGCTTCTGGGCGATCTGGCCAAGACCGTTCGGATCGTGTCGCGCTTTGGGCCGCGCCTGCCGCAGATGGCGGAGGCGGCCTTGATCCGGCAGACCAATCCCAGGCCGCCTGCCCGCCCAAGGCGGTGGACGCATCCGCTTGTCATGATGCTGGTCGGCGGTGGTCTGGTCCTTTTGGGGATGGTGTTCGAGAGCCTGCTTTAGGATCTGAGCGCAGTGATGTCCGTCGCCGGGATCGCGGCGCCGCCGGCGAGAATGGCGACATTCGTGCCGTTTTCGACGCGCACTTCGGTCACACGAGCATAATGGGCGACGAGATCGCGTTGGACGATTTCACCGTCAAGCACGCTTTCGACGCGGAATGTATAGCTTCCCGTTGGCAAAGGCGCGCCGGAGGCGCTTCGCCCGACCCAGTCGACCGGGCCGGATCCTGCGGGGAGCGGCTCGCGCGCGACTTCGGTGCCGGTTTCGTCATAGACGACGAGGGCGCTGCTGTCGGCGCGGGCAATCGGCTCGGGCAGAAGGGTCAGGGGCGCGCCGTCAAAGAAGGCGGGCGCCGTCGTGCGCGCCTCCATCCCGACCCAACCGGCCATCTGACCAAGGCCGGTTACCTGGGATTGCTGGGTCAGAAGCGTCAGAAGATCGTTTGTCAGGACCTGCTGCTCGACCGATGAAAACTGTGCAAGTTGTGCTGCATAGTCATCCGAATCGACCGGATCCGACGGATCCTGGTTTTCGAGCTGGGCGGTGAGAAGGTTCAAGAAGGTTTCGAAATCCGAGCTGATGACGGATCTGGCGGTCGGCTGTGCCGCCGGGGGGCTTGGCGCAGAGAGGTCGTTCTGGATGTCCATAGTCTGTCCTTGTGATTAGAGGCGCAGGTCGAGCCGGTCAGGGAGGATGTACTGCTTGGGCGGCGCGACCGTCAGCGACGGCGCGGGATCGGCATCAAGCGATGCCTCGTCTGCTGCGTCTTCGTCATGTCCCGATTGGGACGGCTGATCCCGAAACTGAAGATCGAGACCGTCATACCCCATTTGCGCGAAGTCAGAGAGAAGCATGTCGGCATTGCGCCTTAGCAGATCCAGCGTCTCGGCCCGGTCGGCCGCCACGATCATGAGAGCCCGGCCGTCTTGCTGGGTCAGCTGCAGGCGAACCTGGCCAAGCTCTTCCGGAGAAAGAGTGATTTCGATCTGACCGGCGGCCGAGGATGTAAGAGAGGCCGAGATCTGTTGGATGACAGCACGCGGGTCCACCTGCATCGGCTGGACGGCCCGCGCGGTGAGTTCGATCGATGCGCGATGAATCGTGGTCGCACGCTCCGTCCCGCTTCCCTCATTGCTTGACTTCGGCTCGTCTGGCTGGACCTCGCCCGGATTGCCCAGCATCAATGCGGCAGGTTCTGTCAGTTGCGTCGCCGGCTCCATCGGTGCCGAGGTTGGTCTGTCGAAGGCGCCAGGCGCAGGCGGCATTTGTGTAATCGCCGGAGGCTGCGGTTTTTGACCATGCTCCAAGGCACGGGATAGGCCTTGGGACGATTTCTCTTTTTTCGGCGTGATTGCATTGACCAGCTTAGCGTTATCGGCTGGTTCGGGTCGCATGATAGGGGTCTCGGGCGTGGGTTTTATCGGAGGATCCTTCGCTTCTGCTTGGGCGTATTGCGGGGCGGGCTGACCCTCTGCTTGCGGGACGGTAAAGAGCGTTCTGGGGCGTGCGGGTAGGATCGCTACGGTGGCTTTCGGGTCGTTGGATTGACCGGTCTCCACTCCGCTGCTGTACTGAGGCCGAGGCGTGGTCTCTTTGGGCCCCTCAGATCTCTCGCTGATCTGAGGAGTTGACGACGCGTTAACTAGAATCGCTTTGGTGTCACGCCCTTCAGTAGATGTGGCCTGCGTGGTCTGGGGATTTATGTCGCGAACAGGATCGATTTGGGCATCGGCCGGAATCACGCGACGGTCATATTCGATCGGTTCCTCGATCGCCGCGTCGATCTTCGGCAGAATTTGAGTATCGGTGCTCTCTTTATCTTGCGCAGGTCTGGGCGCATTCTCTAAAGTACCAAGACGCTCCGGGTTTGATCCTATTTTTATCTCTTCATTTTTATTATATTGGATTTTATTTAAATCCACCTTCGATACATTAAAGACGTCCTGAAAAGTCTCGAAATCCTTCTCATTCTTCATCTCCGAAAGCTGGGGAGTGACAAAAGACAGGTGTCGCGTCATACTTTCATGTGTTGGGTAATCGTACATCTTTAACCTATACAGATTCCATAGTCGACGATTAGAGCACAAAAGCTTACGATTTCTTTACTTCCAACAACCATTCTCAGCTTTGACGCAGGAGTGTGAATGATGGAAATGAGAGCGGTCGACCCGTACCCTCCCCAACGACAAGATGCTGGGCTGCGTGCTGCAGCCCACAGTCTTGAGGCAAACTTTCTGGCGGAGATGCTGAAATCGGCCGATTTTGGCTCTTCTCCAACCAGCTTTGGCGGAGGGATCGGCGAGGAGCAGTTCACGTCGTTTCTCATCGAGGAACAAGCTAAGCTGATCGTCGAAGCAGGCGGACTCGGCCTGTCCGAGCAGATATTCGACGCTCTAGTCAGGAAAAATGATGCGCAGTAAGGGGTCGATCTCCAAACTGGAAGCGCTTCTTGAAGCTGAGCGGAACCTCCTTCTGTCCGGTCAATTCGAGGGCCTAGAAAGCGTATCGGATCATCTTGAGAGTGCGTTGAGATCCCTGCAGGATCGACCACTGCCTCAGAGGGATGTCGAACGATTGCGCAACTTGGCGCAGCGCAATCAAATCCTGATATCAGCAGCGCTTGAAGGGTTGCGAGATGCACAAGCAAGAGTCAGGCAACTCAAGAAGGTCTCAGGTACTTTTTCGACGTACGACCAGATTGGACAGCGTATCGACATTCGTATGAATGAGGCGCAGCTCGAGAGAAAGTTTTAAATTTTCTATATTTTCCGATATTACTAGATACAGCATAACTTTTTGTTAGGAATGCTGCTGCAAGATAGCAGCGTTAAAGAAAAACAGCTTTCTAAAATAGACAGCTTTCTAACGTCAGAATGACATGGCGATCCAAATGGATCAATGAAACCTGCAGCGCAAAGCCGTTGCAAGACAGGAGCTTGGCATGTCCAGCATTTTGACGAACAACAGCGCTATGGTTGCGCTTCAAACCTTAAAGTCAATCAACAGCGACCTTTCGAAAACACAATCCATGATTTCGACCGGTAAGGAAGTGGGGTCGGCGAGGGATAACGCCTCGGTCTGGGCGATTTCCAAGGTTATGGAGGCTGACGTCAAGGGCTTTCAGAACATCTCGGACAGCCTTTCGCTTGGCCAGTCCACCATTGCCGTTGCCCGGAATGCCTCCGAGACGATCACTGATCTTCTTACCGATATCAAAGGCAAGGTAGTCGCCTCGCAGCAGTCGAATGTCGATCGCGATAAAATCCAGACAGACATCGAGGCGCTGACCGGCCAGATCAAGTCGGTCCTGAGCGCGGCGCAGTTCAATGGTCAGAATCTGGTAAATAACTTCGATGAGGCGAGCATTCTGTCCTCTCTCGACCGTGACAGTGATGGCACTGTCACAGCGGCTTCAATCTCGTTCACGGGGCAAAACCTGACAACGGATGCCGGAACACTCGAAACGGCAAACGCGATCAATCGCATCGGAAGCGTGGATGATGCGGGAACTTACACTATCGGCGCAGGCGCGACTTTGGCGAACACAGCGAACACCGCAACGGTGACGCTCGCGACAGCTTTGGCTGACGGTGATACGCTGACTATCAATGTCGGAGATCAGCAGTTCACCTATACCAACAATGACTTCAACGGTGATGGTTCCGCGATGGCAATCGCCGATCTTGAAGACGTTGTTGCTGCAGGTCTTGGAAGTCTTGGTCTCGAAGATGTGTCGACGGCTGTGACGGCTGCGGGTGAAATCACTTTGAGCTCGACGAATGCGTTTGAGTCCTTTGCGATTTCCGGAAGCTCCCCGACTACGACGGTGACCGTCGCCGGTGACGGTGCCGGTAGCGATACCCTGATCGCACGCGCTGAGACGATTTCGCTCGGCGGACAGAATGGCGGCTCGGTCAATGAAGGAGACGGATTCCAGATCGCGCTTGGTGGTAACACGTTCAATTACGTGGCGAAGGCTGGAGATACGCTCAATGACGTGGCCAGCGGGCTAAAGCGCGTGATCGACGCAGGCGGGGTCGCTGGCATCTCTGTCAAGGTCAATACCGTTGACGATCCCGTTCTTTCCGCGCCCACGATCCAGATCGACAACAGCGAAGCCTCCAATGTGACGCTGACCGTTGACGACGGATCGGGTGGTGTCGCATCGGGTGGCCTTATCGGGCTTGACGGCATCGATGTTACGACAGCCGATGGTGCCGAGAACGCACTGGCGAATGTTGAAGGGTTGATCCAGACCGCAATCAATGCCGCTGCTGAATTCGGTTCTGTTCAGGGGCGCATCGACTCTCAAAGCGAGTTCATCAGCAATCTGACAGACAGTTTGAAGTCGGGGATTGGATCGCTTGTGGATGCCGATATGGAAGCGGCATCCGCACGGTTGCAGGCTCTTCAGGTTCAGCAGCAGTTGGGGATCCAGTCCCTGTCGATTGCCAACCAGGCACCGCAGTCGATCCTGTCTCTCTTCCGCTGACGAATTTGAGGGAGCTTCTTACTGAAGCTCCCTCTTTCTGGCATCCTTGCCGCTACTTTATTTCGAGGTTTCAGAATGAATGCTCACGACTTGGCTCTTAAAGCCTATGGCGCACCTGGCGGTCCTGCACGATCGCCTCGAGGCACAGAACATGCCGCGTTCAGCAAGATTACACAGCGCATTTGCGCTGCGCGCGATGCCGATCCATTCAATTTCTCCGCTCTTGCCGAAGCACTCTATGACAATCAAAAACTATGGACCCTCGTGGCGATGGACGTTGCGGATGATGGGAATGGGTTATCTGCCGAGCTAAGAGGTCGGCTTTTCTATCTGGCACAGTTTTCGGCGCATCAAACAAAGCTGGTTCTGCTGCGGCAAGCGCCTGTCGATCCGCTGATTGAGGTCAATACAGCCATCATGCGCGGCCTTAGGCCAATGCGGACGGCGGCGTAATGGCCGGGCTTGTCCTGAAACTCACGCCGAATGAACGGCTGCTTATCAATGGTGCCGTGCTCGAGAACGGCGATCGTCGCAGCAAAATCAGAATCATGACCCCAGATGCCAGGATTTTGCGGCTGAAGGATGCCATACACCCCGACGAGGCAAAGACACCGGTGACGCGCCTTTGTTACCGTCTTCAGCTTGTTTTGTCGGGTGATCTAGCGGAGGCGGAGGCGCGCGAGGAAATCCTTGAAGGTATCGAAACCCTAAGCCGTATTCTGACGGATCCCGATAGCAAAGGATACCTGGACGGGGCGACCCGGGCAGTTCTGGAACAAAACCCGTATCGGGCTTTGAAAGCGCTTCGATCACTTGTCCCGCGAGAGCTTCGTCTTCTTCAAGGACCGGCCGTCTGATGTTTCAGCCGGTTCTTCCGATCCAGGGCTACAGTGGATGGCAGTTCCTGCAGCGGACGCTGGAGGATCAGCAGACAGCCTTTCGCGCCTCTCCCGCGGTCACGCGACTGACCGAGGCATTCGATCAAAAAATCGGATCAGTTCTAACAGCGGAACAGTTGGTTGGGGATCGCGAATTGCTTCAGGTCGCCTTGGGCGCATTCGGCTTGGACGAGGATATCGGAAATACGTTCTTCATACGACGCGTTCTTGAAGACGGGACCACAAGCCCGAATGCTCTTGCCAATCGGCTAAGCGACACGCGGTATCGTGACTTTTCGGATGCTTTTGGTCTAGGGCCAAACCAAGTGCCAAAAACGATAGAGCCCGATTTCTCTGCAGAACTGATCGCCCGCTATGAAGCGCAGCAGTTTGAACGCGCGGTAGGTGAGCAAAACGAGGATTTCCGTCTGTCATTGAATGCTGAGCCAGCTATTGGTGAAATTCTGGACCGGACTGACGATCCAGATGCGCAGTGGTTTCTGGTGATGGGAAACCCTCCGCTTCGGAAGGTTATTGAGGTCGCGTTTGGTCTGCCGAGTTCGTTCGCTCAGATCGATCTGGACCAGCAGTTGGATGTTCTAAAGGACCGCAGTCGATCCATTTTTGGATCGCCCGATCTTGGAGCGGTCGCCGAGGAGGGACAGACGGAGAAGCTGATCCGTCTTTACCTTCTTCGAAGCGAGGCTGAGGCAGCCATCCTACCCGCGGGCAGTATTGCTCTCTCTCTTTTACAGAGCTGACTTTTTGCCAGCCGGTAGTGCAGGCAGCAAAGGCTATGGCTTAGAGCCAGCCTTCCGCTGTTCAGATGTAGGTGAAGTCGGCAACCCACTTCTGTTTGCACCACCGAATACTGCCTCCGGATAGCATGGTGGATGTCTTTCACAGACTTCCCCCGTCGCTCTTTCGTGGTCCGGGTCTCTGGCTCATCTCAGTTCCTTGGTGGTTACGATGGGCCAAAAGCCCTCCCTTATCAAATCGACCTAAACTGTCTCGTTGATGCTGACGTTAGACAGGCCGGTGTGTGCATGCCCGGAATTGGTTGCGGCAGCTGGTCTTTCGGAAAGATCGTCAGCACTCGCTCCTGATCGGGATATTTCAACTATAAAGTGGCTTTCCATAAAGCATTGCTCAACGGGATGTAGTTTCCTGCGCCCGAAGTTGGAATTAATGGGCCAGCAGTGATGTCAGATCCTCGCCCTAGACACCTGCTCGGTATAAGGAAGCGGAGTGGGGAAGAAGATGATCTCATGGGCTCAGCATTGATGCGGGCTAGTGTATTTGGTGGTATTGCATCATTTATTCAGCGCTTGCGGTGATCGTTCGGAAGCTTGGGCTTTGGGTCCGATTGCACCGACCCGGCCGAATGAGGCCTACTTTATGCGAGGCGGTGCGATTCAGGGTTAACCCGATCCGAGCCGGGTTCTGCCGAATTCTGACCCGGTTGACGGCGGAAAGACTGGGCGAGAGGCGTCTTGCCCTGCTCGAGATCGATAGTGAGACCGCGCTCGTCTTAAGGCTGAAGATCCATGCCGCCCGCCCCTCGGGATCGCCCTCTGGGGCCAGCCGCAAGACCGCGGCCTGAACCACCGCCAATGCGGCTGATGGCATGGCGGCAGGCTAGTTCCAGAACGCGCGACCGATTGGTTTAGCTTTTGGCGCCGTGGGCGCCGATGAACCAAGCGTCCTTGTCAATGGCGCGGCTTACCTCGGTGAAAAGATCGGCGGTATCCTCGTCGCCCGCCTCGCCTGCCTCGTCCATCGCTTTGCGGATCTTTTCGCCCAGATCCATGAAGCGGGTCTTGAGCGCATCGACATGGCCCTGAAGGTCCTGCAATTCAACCGGGTAGGCCTCGAGCGTCGTTTCCTTGGCGGCGACATCGACCGTGCCGCGAGCGTGACCTCCGAGGATCACGGCGCGCTCCGCCATCAGATCGACATGTTCGCGCAGGCGGTCGGCGACCTCATCGAGCAATTCGTGAAAGCCAATGAAACCGGGGCCTTTGACGTTCCAGTGAGCCTGTTTGACGGCAAGTGTCAGATCGATGGCGTCGGCGAGCCGGGCGTTCAAAAGCGCAGCCATCTTTGTGCGGATCTGGGCGTCGAGCCCTTCGACGAAAGCTTCGGGCATCGGATGTCTCCTTTTCATAACTGCTGGCAAGGGCCTCGCGGTCAGGGGAGCGGGCGCCTTGCCGAGAGAGAACAACGGCGGCCGAAGAGAGTTTCACGCTAGCCCGATGTTTTTGCCGCTTCGTCGAGCGGACGCCGCCGTCCGAGATAGGCTGAAAGGTAAGGCGGCGGATCCTCTAGCAGTGCGGCGGTCGGGATGGGCGGCGCGGCGCGACAATCGCTGACCACGATGGTGTGCCCGGCGAGGCGCAGGGCATCCCCCGGATCATGCGTGACCATGAGAACAGTTGCGCCCGAAGCGTCCGCTCCTTCGGCCACGAGATCCAGCATCTCGTCCTTGAGCGCGGGGCCAAGTGCCGAGAAAGGTTCGTCGAGAAGTAGGATGGGCTTGGCCTGGATCAGAAGACGGGCCAGGGCAGCGCGGCTTTGCTGGCCCCCCGACAAGGCTGCGGGCTTGCGGTCCTCGAAGCCGGAGAGGCCCACGCGGTCAAGCGCTTCGGTCACGGTGCGTTGTTCGTCCGGGGTCAGGCGTCCTTTTGTCCTCAGGCCGAGCGCCACGTTCCGCGCGATGGTCAGATGCGGAAAGAGGTTGTTGTCCTGAAAGAGAACAGCGACGGGGCGGTCCCCGGGGCGCGCGCCATCGATCCTTTGATCCTTCCAGAGCAGGCGTCCCTGATGCGGCGTAAAGCCCGCGATGACGCCAAGGAGGGTGGATTTGCCCGCGCCCGAGGGGCCGATGACTGCCACCCGATCCCCCTGCGGGATCGTCAGATCGGCAGCGAGATGGAAGCCCCCGAGATCGACGGTGATCCCGTCAAGTGTCAGCATCGATGCGTCCTCCGCGGTCGAAGAGCCAGAACAACCCGAAGCTGAGGGCGACGAGGATGAGGGCGGCTCCGGCAGCGCCCTCCATCCGGTAGCTGCCCATGAGTTGGTAGATCGCGAGCGGCAGGGTTGCCTGCTCGGTGCCCGCAAAAAGGGCGATCACGCCGAGATCGCCGATGGACAGGGCCGCCGCCAGACCGGCGCAAAAGCCGAGCGGGCGGCGCATTCGAGGCAGGACCAGCCATCTGAGACGCGCATAGGAGGTGAGTGACAGACTGTCGGCGAGGCGACCATAGCCCGCTTCGATCTCGCGATAGGCAGGGGTCATGATGCGCATGGCGAAGGGCAGCACCATTGCGGCATTCACGATCGTCGTGAGCGGCAGCGCCAGCGCGGCCGGAGGGGCAAGCGGCGCGAGCCACAGATAGAGCCCGGCGCCCATGACCAGACCTGAGGCGGCCAAAGGCAGCGCGCCCAGCGCCTCGATCCAGCGGGCACCGTTCGACCAGAGGATCAGCGCCATGGCGAGGCCGAGCGACAGGACCGTGGCCGTCAGGGCGACGACGATGGAGCGCAGCGCAGCGGGCCAGACGACCGAGGGCAGATCGCCCAGCCCTCCGATCCCCGCCAGCGCGATGGCCAGAAGAGGTGCGCCGAGAAAGACCGCACCTGCCCCAATCCAGACCCAGTCGAGTAGATGGCGATCCCGGCGCATCAATGCCCGGTCCTGGCCGATGCCGACGCCGTCACCCACCGGCACAGCGGCGGCAAGGCTCAGTGCCCCGAGGCAAAGCACGACCTGAACCACGGCGAGCAGCGCCACGCGGCCCAGATCGAAATCGAAGCGGAAGGCCTGATAGATCGCAAGTTCGACCGTGGTTGCGCGGGGGCCTCCGCCCAAGGTCAACGCGACGGCAAAGCTGGTCAGGCAGATCAGGAAGATCACCGCCGCCGCCCCTGGCAGGACCCGGACAAGCATCGGGCGTTCCAGAAGCGTCCAGACCGATCCATTCAGGCTTTCGGTCAGGCGGAACCGTTCGACCGGGATCGATTGCCAGCCCTGCAGCAGAAAGCGGACCGCGAGCGGCAGGTTGAAGAACACATGGGCCAGCACCACCCCTTGAAGTCCGTAGATCGAGATGTCGGGCAGGCCTATGGCCCCAAAGGCATCATTCACCCAGCCCGAGCGGCCAAAGACCGTGAGCAGACCGAAGATCGCCACGATGCTGGGCAGGATGAAAGGTGCCCCGAGGAGCGCCACGTAAAGCCCGCGACCCGGGAACTGGCGGCGCATCAAGGCCCGCGCGATCGGGACAGAGAAGGCGACGGACAGCGCTGCCGACAGGAAAGCCTGCCAGAGGGTGAAGCGGATCGCCAGCCAATCCGCGCGGCCAAGCCCGCCGGACCAGTCCGCGCGCCAGGCGACCGCGCCCAGGGTTCCGAAGACGAGCGCAAGGATCAGAACCGCAGCGCTCCACCCTGCCAGATGTCTCACTGCGTGAGTGCGGATCGCCAGGTTTCGATCACATCATCGCGGCGCTCGGCCGCTTCCTCTTCGGTATAAAAGAGAGCCGTCGCAGGCTCTGGCAGGGCCTGAAAGACCTCTGGCCATTGATCTCGGGGTAGATTTGCCGGGTAGGACCAGTTGCCTTCGGGGATGATCTCCTGAAAGGCGGGGGTCAGGATGAAAGCCATGAAGGCGTCGGCCAATTCGGGCTGATCGGTGCCAGCGACCTTGGCCGCAACCTCTGCCATGAAGTAGTGACCTTCGTCGAATATGGCGGCGACCTTCGTCTCGTCCTGCTCTTCGGTGATGTGATAGGCCGGCGATGTCGTGTAGCTCAGGACCATGTCAGCCTCACCATTGGTGAAGAGACCGTAACTTTCAGACCAGCCCTTGGTAACGGTGAGGATCTTGGGCTCGAGCCGGGTCCAGGCCTCGGTCGCGTCTTCGCCGAAGACCGCATCGACCCAATAGGCCAGCGCCAGCCCCGAGATCGAGGAGCGCGGATCCTGAATGACGATGCGGATCTCATTTTCCATTTCGAGAAGCCCCTCGAAACTGGTCGGCGGCTCTGAGATCACGTCGGCGTTGTAGACGAACGCGGTATATCCCCAGTTGAAGGGCAGGAAAGTCTCGTCGGTCCAGTCGATGGGCAGGGTCAAATCGCTCGTGTCGAGCCCGTGCGGCGCAAAAAGGTTAAGCTCTCGCGCCTCGGCGGCGACATCGGTGTTGAGGCCGAGGACCACATCCGCTTGGGTCCGGTCCCCTTCGAGACGCAGGCGGGTCAGGACCTCACCGGCGACGAAATCGATCTCGCAATCGCAGGTTTGCTCGAAGGCGGCCTTGATCGCGGGGGTCGGCCCCCATTCCGAGCCGAAGTAATCGGGGACATAAACGGTCAGCGGATCGGCCGCAGCGGCCCCCGCACAAAAGGTCAAAGTCAAAGCCAGACGCATGTCATCCTCCAAAACGCCCGGACGAAAGGGGGCATGGGGATGCCGTTACCTTCCCTCCGCCGGTTCTAGCCGGGTCAGGTTCTACGGGTTCGCTGTCGCATCTCAGCCCTGCTGGGCACCCCGAGGTTCACGACGTTTACCTAATCCGGCCTCTTGCCCGCGGCAACCCCGCCCCTTACCAAGCCCCTCGCAAGGAGAATGCGATGTCCTACAACACCTTCGGCCATGTCTTCCGCGTGACCACATGGGGCGAAAGCCACGGGCCTGCGCTTGGCGCGACGGTCGATGGCTGCCCGCCGGGGATCGAGATGTCCGAAGAGGGGATCCAGCACTGGCTCGACAAGCGCAAACCGGGCCAGTCGCGCCATACGACCCAGCGGCGCGAGGCGGATCTGGTGCGCATCCTGTCGGGCACGTTCGAGGGTCGCACGACGGGCACGCCGGTTCAGTTGATGATCGAGAATACCGATCAACGCTCCAAGGATTACGGAGAGATCGCGACGACCTTCCGTCCTGGCCATGCGGATATCACCTATCACCAGAAATACGGGCTGCGGGATTATCGCGGCGGTGGCCGATCCTCGGCGCGCGAGACGGCAGCGCGTGTGGCGGCTGGCGGACTTGCCCGGGCCGTGCTCGCGGCGCTTGCGCCCGATCTGAGGATCAAGGCCTACATGACGCGGATCGGTGAGCGTGAAATCGACCGGGCGTCGATGGATATGTCCGAGATCGATCGCAACCCGTTCTGGACACCGGATGCAAAATCCGCAAAGGAATGGGGCGCCTATTTGGATGATATTCGCAAATCAAAGGACTCTGTTGGCGCCGAGATCGAGGTCACGGCAACCGGGGTTCCCGTCGGTCTTGGCGCGCCGATCTATGCCAAGCTCGACACCGATCTGGCCGCGGCGATGATGTCGATCAACGCCGTCAAAGGCGTCGAGATCGGCGAAGGAATGGCGGCGGCACGGCTGCGTGGCACCGCTAATGCCGACGAGATTCGCATGTCGGCGGAAGGACCCGTTTTCAGCGACAACCACTCCGGCGGCATTCTCGGCGGCATCTCAACCGGTCAGCCTCTTCTTGTCCGCTTTGCCGTCAAGCCGACCTCGTCGATCCTGACGCCGCGCAAGACCATCACCGAAACCGGCAAAGACGCCGAGATCATCACCAAAGGCCGCCATGATCCTTGTGTCGGCATCCGGGCCGTGCCTGTGGCCGAAGCGATGATGGCCTGCGTGCTGCTTGATCATCTGCTTCTCGATCGCGCCCAGACCGGGGGGGATCGGGGGAAAATCGGCTGACTTCATCTGGCCAAAAATATGCCCCGCGGAGCGTCCCGTCCGTGCCTGAGGCCCCTCCTTGAGACAAAGACGCAAACCGCGCCACCGAGCGTCAAAACATGTCGTCGCGCGTTAGCGCGTCTTTTTGGCAGCCTCCTGCCGTGCCAGTTGAACGGCGAGAATTCCGGCCGCGATCACGGCGACGCCGATCACGTCGGTGACCCCCATCCGCTCTCCCAGAAGAGCCGCCGCGACGGCGACCCCGAAAAACGGCGTGAGAAAATGGAAGGTTGCCGCTTTGACCGCACCGATCCGCTGGACAAGCAGGAACCAGACGAGCGTTGCGACCAGCCCGGGTACGAGCGTGGTGTAGGCAAAAGCGAGGATCAGCCGCAGGCTCCATGTCACTTCCCACTGCTCCAGCATAACTGCAGGTCCGGCGAGGGCGAGGCTACCGATCAGCATCTGAACGCCGACGACCATCAGCACGTCTCCGCCGGAGGAGGCGCCGCGCACGGCAAGTGTCGCCGCCGTCAGGGACAGAACGGCAAACACGCACATCAGAACGCCAATCAGATCCGCACCGCCGGAAAGCCTTGCGCCCATGATGATTCCGACCCCGACCGTTCCAGCAATCAGCCCAGCGATCCCCAGTCGGGGCAGACGATCCCCGAACAGGATCCATCCCGCAAAGGCGACCAGAAGCGGCATGGTCGAGGCGATGATCGCCGCAAGCGATGCCTCGATCTGCTGCATCGCCACGAAATTCAGGCCCAGATAAAGGCCGTTCTGGCAGATCCCAAAGATCACGATCGCCCGCCAGACCCCCCTTCCCGATGGCCAACCTTGACCACGCGCCCGTGCAATCGCGATACCCAGCAGACCGCCGATCAGAAACCGAAGCGAGAGGGCCGTCAGCGGCGGGGCATCGGCTACGATGATCCGGGCCGACGTGAAAGCCGACGACCAGATCACCGCGAAGGTGAGTCCCATCAAGATCGCCCGCAGGTCCATTGGCCGTCTCCAAAAGAAAAGGGCCGCACCCGGTGGCGCGGCCCTCGACGTCTATCGCGAATGGATCAGCCGTTCACGCTGTCTTTGAGCGCTTTGGCGATCGTCATCTTCACGACCTTGTCGGCCTCTTTCTTGATCTGCTCTCCGGTGGCCGGGTTGCGGACCATACGCTCGGGGCGTTCGCGGCAGTAGATCTTGCCAACGCCGGGCAGAGTCACGGCGCCACCATCGGAGACTTCCTTGGTGATGATGCCGGTGATCGCGTCAAGCGCGGCGCCGGCGGATTTCTTGTCGGTATCCATCTCTTCGGCCAGCGCAGCGACGAGTTGGGTCTTGGTCATAGGCTTGGTTGCCATTTTCTGGTCTCCTTGATCTGCCCGCATAGGGCCTCAGATGGCTATTTCTAACGGTATCTAGCGGAGACACACAACAATTAGTGACACCTCTGTGGCCTGAAAACCCCATTTTGTATGGGTTTTTCGCCAATCAGAGGAAAGCCGTCTCTTCGAAAGAGCGTAATTTCCGGCTGTGGATGCGTTCCAGCGGCATTTCGCGGAGTTGTTCCATGGCGCGGATCCCGATCTCGAGATGCCGCGAGACCTGCGTTTTATAGAAATCCGAAGCCATTCCGGGCAGCTTCAACTCTCCATGGAGCGGTTTGTCACTAACGCAAAGCAATGTGCCGTAGGGCACCCGGAAACGAAAGCCGTTCGCAGCGATCGTGGCGCTTTCCATATCAAGCGCGATGGCCCGCGACTGGCTGAGGCGTTTGACCGGCCCGGACTGGTCACGCAGTTCCCAGTTGCGGTTGTCGATGGTGGCCACCGTGCCCGTGCGCATTACGCGCTTAAGCTCGTAGCCCTCAAGACGGGTGATCTCGGCCACGGCCTGTTCAAGCGCGATCTGGATCTCGGCGAGGGCGGGAATAGGCACCCAGACCGGAAGATCGTCATCAAGGACGTGATCCTCGCGCAGGTAGGCATGGGCGAGGACGAAATCGCCCAGCGACTGCGAATTCCGCAGGCCAGCGCAGTGCCCGACCATCATCCAGGCATGCGGTCGCAGGACAGCGATGTGATCGGTGGCCGTTTTCGCGTTGGATGGGCCGACGCCGATATTGACGAGGGTGATCCCTGCCCCGCCGTCCCGCTTGAGATGGTAGGTCGGCATCTGGGGCATCTTCGCGACCGGCGCGATAGAGGCTTCGGGATCGGTGATCTCGACATTTCCGGTACTGACGAAGCTGGTATAGCCGCTGCCCGGATCGGCGAGGACCTTGCGGGCGAAGCCTTCGAATTCGTCGACATAGAATTGGTAGTTCGTGAAAAGAACGTGGTTCTGGAAATGCGACGGATCGGTCGCGGTATAATGGGCGAGCCGGGCCAGCGAATAATCGACGCGCTGCGCGGTGAATGGCGCGAGCGGGCCTGAGCCGTCCTCGTTGTGGTAGTCCATTCCATTGACGATATCGTCGTTGGTGGTGCTTAGATCCGGCACGTCGAAGATATCGCGCAGCGGGAAGGCCATCGCGCCGTCCTGCGGGATGTTGATCGACGCATCATTGGTGACGGCGAAATGCACAGGGATCGGGGTCAGCGACAGACCGATTTCGACCGGAACGCCATGATTTTCGACCAGAAGGCCGATCTGCTGGGTCAGGTAGGACCGGAAAAGATCGGGCCGGGTGATCGTCGTGGAGTAGGTCCCCGGCATGGCGACATGACCAAAGCTGAGACGGCTGTCGGCTTTGGCGAAGGTCGTCGTCGTGATCCGGATCTCGGGATAATAGGCGCGGTAGCGGCAATCCGGCTTGCCGTTGACCACAACGTCGGAGAACCGATCGCGCAGGAAGCGCGTGCCGTTTTCATAGAGCGCCCTGAGATGCTCCACCGCCTCGGCAGGGTCATTGAAGACGCGGGGCGGTCCCAGATCGGGGCTGTCGATGGGCAGGTTCGGATCCATCTGTTCCGTCGCGATATTCATGGCCCGCCTTGTCTTTTCCAGTTCTGGTTGCACCGGCCATAGCACCGTCGCCCGAGGCGGCCAAGAGATGCTGTCGGACTAAGGTGTCTCGAGCAGGTCTGTCAGCTCGAACCGGGTGACGTCGACGAGACCCAGATCCGAGATCCGCAATTCGGGTATGACGACAAGCGCCAGAAGCGAGTGCTGCATGAACGCGTTGTTGAGCGTGCAGCCGCACTTAGCCATCGCGGCGATCATGCGGTCGACCTGCCCCGCGACCTCGGTGGCGGGGCTGTCCGACATCAGGCCTGCGACTGGAAGCTTGACGAGCGCTTCCTCTGTGCCGTCCTTCCAGATACTGACACCGCCGCCGACCTCGCCCAGCCGGTTGGCGGCCTGGGCCATCATCGCGGTATCGGTGCCGACGACGATCATGTGGTGGCTGTCATGGGCGACGGTTGAGGCGATGGCCATCTTGCCCTGATAGCCAAAGCCGGAGACGAAGCCGTTGACCACACCGCCGGTGGCGCGGTGCCGTTCGACAAGGGCGATGCGGCAGATCTCTCCTTCGGGGGTCACCTTGCCGCCCTCGACGGCAAGGTCGGCTGTCAGCGCCTTGGTCGGGGCCTGATTTTCGACGACGCCGATCACCTTGGTGCGGACCCGGTTTGCGCCGTCCGGGGCGGGAATGTCGAAATCCTCTGCCGTCAGGGTCTTGCCCAGTTTGACGGTCTGACGCGCATGGTCCGGCCAATCGAGATGCGGGCAATCGGCGAGGCAGTCCCCGTCCTGGGCGACAGGCTCGCCACGGGCGAAGACCTGCTCAATGGGGAGCGTTCTCAGATCGCTGGTCAGGATCAGATCGGCTCGGCGTCCGGGGGCGATGCTGCCCAGTTCCCGTTCCAGGCCGAAATGCGTCGCGGTGTTGATCGTGGCCATCTGCAGCGCGACAAGCGGATCGCATCCGCAAGCGATGGCATGGCGCAGGACGCGGTTCATATGCCCGTCCTCGATCAGCGTTTTGGCAAAGCAGTCGTCCGTGCAAAGGATCATGTTGCGCGGATCAAGCCCCTTTTCGGTTACGGCTGTGATCTGGCTTTCGACATCGTACCAAGCGCTGCCGAGGCGGAGCATCGCTCGCATGCCCTGCCGCATCCTCGCTATGGCATCGGCTTCGGTCGTCCCTTCATGATCGTCGGCGGGGCCGCCTGCGGCATAGGCGTGAAAGGGCGGGCCGAGATCGGGCGATGCGTAGTGCCCGCCGACAGTCTTGCGGGCGGCTTGCGTTGCGGCAATCTCGGCGAGCATCTTGGGATCGCCGCTGATGACACCGGGGAAGTTCATCATCTCGCCCAGACCCACGATGCCGGGCCATGACATGGCTTCGGTGACGTCCTCGGCCGTGATCTCGCGGCCCGTGGTTTCAAGACCGGGCGCGGAGGGGGCGCAGGAGGGCATCTGCACGAAGATCGAGATCGCCTGCATCAGCGCCTCGTCATGCATCAGGCGCACGCCTTCCAGTCCCAGCACGTTCGCGATCTCGTGCGGGTCGACGAACATCGTGGTGGTGCCGTGGGGGATGACGGCGCGGCTGAATTCTGCGGGGGTGAGCATACCGCTTTCGATATGCATATGAGCGTCGCAAAGGCCCGGGACGATGTAACGGCCCTCAGCTTCGACGATGTCGGTGTCCGGACCAATGCAATGGGAGGCATCTGGGCCGACATAAGCAAAGCGCCCGCCCGCGATGGCGATCTGCCAGCCGTCCAGAACCTCTCGGGTCTGGACGTTGACCAGCTTACCACCCCGGATCACCCGGTCAGCCGAGGCGCGCCCGGCGGCAACGGCAATGAGGCGGGACGCCATGTCCTGCCAGCTTGGGAAAGGGTCGGGCATGCGCGAAAGCTCCGTTCTGGATGAAACCCGAAGGCCGGATAGGTGCGTTGAGGCGGACAAAAGGAGAAAACCGATGAAGTACTATGTCAACACAGAGGCGCGCGACGATGGCAGTCATGTCGTGCATAGCGAAGAGTGCCAGTTTCTTCCCAACGAAGACAAGCGCAAGGCGCTTGGCGATTACGCAAAGTGCGAAACGGCGATGGATCATGCGCGCGATGCGTTCCGCAATGTGAACGGTTGCGCGACCTGCGCGCCCGATTGCCGCGACTGAGCGCTTGCAGGCAGCCGGGTTTCGCGGCAGGACCGGGTCCATGTCCGGTACGCTCCTTTCCTTTGGTCACGGCTATTCGGCGCGCGCGCTGGACGCGCTTCTTCTGCCGCAGGGCTGGCGCGTCATCGGCACGACCCGGTCGGACGAGAGCGCGGCGCGTCTGCGCAAGAGGGGCGTCGAGCCGCTGATCTGGCCGGGAGAGGACGTGCAGCCGGCAATCGAGGCGGCAACGCATCTGTTGATTTCGGCTGCGCCGGGAGAGCATGGCGATCCGGTTCTGGCCGAGTTGCGGGACGTGATCGCGGCGCGGGCAGCCAAGCTTGAGTGGGCCGGATACCTTTCGACGACCGGGGTCTATGGAGATCACGGCGGCGATTGGGTGGATGAAAGTGCCGCCCTGACCCCGGCGACCAAACGCGGCGAGATGCGGGTCGAAGCAGAAGCGGCCTGGGCCTCGATCCCTGATCTGCCGCTGCATGTCTTCCGGCTGGCCGGGATCTATGGTCCTGGACGGGGGCCTTTCTCCAAGGTGCGGGCGGGAACCGCGCGGCGGATCATCAAGGAAGGACAGGTCTTCTCGCGCATTCATGTGGAGGATATCGCGCAGGTCTTGGCCGCTTCGATCGCGCAGCCGGATCCGGGCACGATCTATAACGTGTGCGATGACGATCCCGCGCCGCCGCAGGATGTCATCGCCCATGCGGCTGAGCTGCTGGGAGTGCCTATCCCGCCTGCCATCCCGTTCGAGAAGGCGGATCTGTCGCCGATGGCACGCAGTTTCTACAGCGAGTCCAAGAAGGTGAGAAACGATCGCATCAAGACTGCGCTTGGCGTGCGTCTTCGCTATCCAAGCTATCGGGATGGGCTGGCCCATCTTCTGACGCTCGAGGCAGAACGCGCCTGATCGTCCAGGCGAGCCCGGTAAAGACCACGAGCAGAATCAGCGCAGAAATGATGTTCGTGACATAAAAGCTGAGGCGGTCCGGCAAAGTCAGATCGTTCAGGAACGGATAGGGCAAACCACTGGTCACGGATCCTGCGGGAACAGAATGCATGGGCTGCACCACGAATTCGGACCAAGCAAGGTAGACGGTTACGATCCCGACGAGCCAAAGCGCAGATCCGGCAGGCCGGCGGAAGCTACGATGGATGAAAAGCGCATCGCAGATCTGAAGCGCAGGGCCGAGGGCATGAAGGTAATAGTCGAGGTACCAGACCGCGCGGGTGCCATCGCGAGTGACGGAGGTGGGATCGTCGAAATAAAGCCTCCAGTAGAGGATCACGACCATCGCGTTGATAACGGCAATCGCCGAGATGAAGCTGTCCCAGCGCCGTTCGCTGCGGGATTCCAGAAGCGCCATCATACGGCTTGCGCAGAAGAAGGATCCGATCAGCGCCCAGATCGTCAAATACCGAAGCGGTCCGAGCCCTTCGCCATAGTCGGAGAATAGAATCATGCGGATCACGTAGCCGCCCGCGAGCAGGAAAGTGATCCAGCGGTAGACCGTCACAAGATGCATTGTTCGGCTCTCCTTTCGGGTAGACTGCACAAAGCCGCCGATCCGCGTCCAGCCTCAATGCTGTGACCTTGCGTGACACGCTTGCCAATGGTCGCATAGCCTACCATATCGGCTCAGATCCTAGCCTTGGGAGTGCCATGACGTTTCGAGCCCGCATAGATGCCTTTCTCGACCGGGCGGATGTTCAGAACACGATTATCGCGATCATCGTGTTCAATGCGATCCTGCTCGGAATGGAGACGTCCCCGACGATCATGGGAACGGCGGGCGAGCTGATCTTCACGCTCGATCGGATCTGTCTGGGGATCTTTACGCTCGAGATTCTCGCCAAGATCTATGCGCGGGGCTTCAGGTTCTTCCGCTCGGGCTGGAACCTCTTTGACTTTTTCATCGTCGGGATCTCGCTTCTGCCGATGGCCGAAGGGATCTCGGTCCTGCGGGCGATGCGGATCCTACGACTGCTGCGCGTCATCTCTGTCGCGCCGCGGCTGAGGCGTGTGATCGAGGGGTTTCTGACAGCTCTGCCCGGGATGGCGTCGGTGTTCTTGCTGATGGCGATGATCTTTTACATCGGTGCGGTAATGTCCACGAAGCTTTACGGGCCGACCTTTCCCGACTGGTTCGGGAATTTGGGGCTGTCGGCTTATTCGCTGTTCCAGATCATGACGCTGGAAAGCTGGTCGATGGGGATCGTGCGGCCTGTGATGGAGGTGCATCCGGCGGCCTGGGCGTTCTTTGTGCCCTTCATCATGGTGACGACGTTCACGGTGGTGAACCTAATCGTGGGTCTGATCGTCAACTCGATGCAGGACGCGCACCACGAAGAGGACATGGTCAAGACCGACGCATACCGCGACGAAGTGCTCGTGCGACTGGAGGCGATCGAAAAACGGCTGAACGAGCTGAGATAGGTCCCAGTCTTCAGGCCCGCTTTTCGAGCGTGGCGACGCCCAGCGTGTCGAGGACCTTCCGCTCGATATCTTCGGAGTTCAAAGCGGCGATTTCGTACATGTCCCTCGGGCTGGCCTGATCGATGAAGATGTCGGGCAGCACCATGGAGCGGTAGATCAACCCCTGATCGAAAATGCCTTCCTCGGCCAAAAGTTGGGCCACGTGGCTGCCGAAGCCGCCGATGGCGCCTTCCTCGATCGTAATGAGCGCTTCGTGATCGCTGGCCAGCTGCAGGATGAGATCCCGGTCGAGCGGTTTTGCGAAGCGGGCATCGGCGACTGTGGGCGTGATCCCTTTCTGGGCCAGCGCATCGCAGGCCTCGGACACTTCCTTGAGACGTGCGCCAAAACTGAGAAGGGCGACGCGGGAGCCTTCGCGCACGATGCGGCCTTTGCCGATCTCGAGCGGTTCGGGGGTTTCGGGCATTTCAACGCCGACGCCTTCGCCTCGCGGGAAGCGGAAGGCGATGGGACCGTCGTCGTGCTCTGCGGCGGTGGCGACCATGCGCACAAGCTCTGCCTCGTCGGCAGCGGCCATCACGACCATGCCAGGCAGATTGGCGAGATAGGCCACATCGAACGCCCCCGCATGGGTGGCGCCATCGGCGCCGACAAGACCGGCGCGGTCGATGGCGAAGCGGACGGGAAGGCGTTGCAGGGCGACGTCGTGCACGACCTGATCATAGCCGCGTTGCAGGAAGGTTGAATAGATCGCGCAGAAGGGCCGCATCCCGCCGGCAGCCAGGCCGGCAGAGAAGGTCACTCCATGCTGTTCGGCGATGCCGACATCGAAACAGCGCGAGGCGTAGCGGTCCATGAATTTGTTGAGGCCGGTCCCGTCGGGCATGGCGGCCGTTACGGCGCAGATGCGCGGATCCGTTTCGGCCAGATCGATAAGCGCTTTTGCGAAGACGCTCGTATAGGAGGGCGCATTTGAGGGCGCTTTCTTCTGCTCACCAGTGATGACGTCGAACTTGCCGACGCCGTGGCCCCGGTCGATGGCGTCTTCAGCGGGCTGGTAGCCTTTGCCCTTCTTGGTGATCGCATGGATCAGGATCGGGCCATCTGCCCGGACCTTGACGGTGCGTAGAACGGCGAGAAGCTGCTCCATATCGTGGCCATCGATGGGGCCGACATAGGAGAAGCCCAGCTCTTCGAAGAGCGTTCCGCCGAATGCGAAGCCCTTGACCATGTCTTTCGCCCGGCGCGCGCCTTGCTGAAAGGGTTCAGGCAGAAGGGAAACCGCGCCCTTGGCGGCGGCTTTGAGTTCCTGAAAGGGCTGCCCGGCATAAAGACGCGACAGATAGGACGACATCGCACCGACGGGAGGAGCAATCGACATCTCGTTGTCGTTCAGGATGACGATCAGGCGTTTACCGAGATGCCCGGCATTGTTCATCGCCTCGTAGGCCATGCCCGCGCTCATTGCGCCGTCGCCGATGACGGCGATGCAGTCGCCGATCCCATGCTCGGGGCGGCCGCCCAGATCGCGCGCGACGGCAAAGCCCAGCGATGCGCTGATCGAGGTCGAGCTATGGGCGGCGCCGAAGGGATCATAGGGGCTTTCGGAGCGTTTGGTGAAGCCGCTGAGCCCGTCCTTCTGGCGCAGGGTGCGGATCCGGTCACGTCGGCCGGTGAGGATCTTGTGGGGATAGCACTGATGGCTGACATCCCAGATGATCCGGTCGCGCGGCGCGTCGAAGACGGCATGGAGCGCGACGGTCAGTTCGACCACCCCCAGACCTGCGCCCAGATGCCCGCCCGTCTGGCTGACCGCGCTGATGGTTTCCGCGCGCACCTCGTGCGCCAGTCGCTCTAGCTCGGCATCGCTGAGCCGCTTCATGTCGGCGGGCACGTGAACGGTATCAAGCAGCGGAGTGTTCGGGCGGTCGGTCATGTTCTGGCCTTTGTCTTATCGGTCCCGGTTGACGACGAAACGCGCCGCATCTTTGAGCGTATCGGCCCGGGTGCCATAGGAGCCTAGCGCATCACTGGCCTCTTCCACCAGTGCCGCGGCGCGGGCCTTTGCACCATCCAGACCAAGAAGTGACACGAAAGTTGCCTTGCCCATCGCGGTGTCTTTGCCCACCGCCTTGCCCACGGACTGCGCGCTGCCTTCGACATCGAGAATATCGTCAGCGATCTGGAAAGCGAGACCGAGGGCAGCACCGTAAGTGTCGAGCGGTTTGGGGTCTGCCTGGGCCATCAGCGCGCCTGCCGTCGCCGACCAGCGCAGGAGCGCGCCGGTCTTGCCCTGCTGGAGCTGCGTAACCTGCTTGAGGCTATAGGGGGCGGTTCGGGTCTCGGCGAGGATATCCATCCATTGGCCGCCGACCATTCCGCCGTGGCCCGCCGCCTTTGCGAGCGAGCGGACGAGCGCGATCTGACGCGTGGCAGGAGCGAGGGCGGGATCGCACAGAAGGTCGAACGCCAGGGATTGAAGTGCATCGCCTGCCAGAACGGCTAGCGCTTCGGACCATTTTTTGTGGATGGTGGGTTTGCCCCGGCGCAGATCATCGTCATCCATGCAAGGCAGATCGTCGTGGATCAGGGAGTAGGCGTGCAGGCATTCGATAGCGAGCGCCGCTGGGCTGGCCGTTTCAGGTTCGATATCGTGCAGATGGGCGCTTTCCAGAACCAGAAAGCCGCGCAGCATCTTACCGCCATCAAGGGCGTAGTGCATCGCTTCGGTCAGATCGTCCTGACGCGGCAGCAGGGTTGTTTCGATCTGCGCTGCGATCCGGGACTGGGCACGGATCAGGGCGTCCGGGAAGGATGCGGCCTTGGGCGAGCGCATGGCGACGTCGCTCATTCAGCGTCGAGCGGCGCTGTTCCGGTTGGACGGCCATCCTCGCTGAGCGTGATCTTGGCGACCTTCTCCTCAGCTTCCTTGAGCTTGGTCTCGCAGCGCGCCTTGAGGGCAGCACCGCGTTCATAAAGCGCAATCGATTCCTCCAGGGGAACGCTGCCGCTTTCCAACTTTCCGACGACCTCTTCGAGCGCGCGCATGGCGTCTTCGAAGCTCATGGTCTGCACGTCCGGTTCGCTCATTCGCCTCGCTCCTTCAGCACTTCGACATGGGCGGCCGCACTGGCCGCCAGCGCCTCAAGGTCATAGCCGCCTTCCAGCGAGGACACCACACGTCCTTTGCAGAGCGTTTGCGCAAGATCGCAAAGACGTTTCGTGGCCCAGCGGAAATCCTCGACCTCGAAGGTCAGACCGGCCAGTGGATCGCTGCGATGCGCATCGAAGCCCGCCGAGATCATCAGAAGATCAGGTTTGAACGCTTCGATGCGGGGGATGACCTGCTGCTCCATCGCATCGCGAAAGGCCGTGCCGCCTGCGCCTTCGGCCAGAGGGACGTTCAGCACATTGTCATGGGCGCCCGTTTCATGCGGGAAGCCGGTGCCGGGATAGAGCGGCATCTGATGGGTGGAGGCAAAGAGGATGCGGGCATCGTCTTCGACCAGATCTTGCGTGCCGTTGCCGTGATGGACGTCGAAATCGACGATCGCCACCCGGCTTAGCCCGTGATGGTCGAGGGCATGTTTCGCCCCGGCCGCGACGGAGCCGAAGAGGCAAAAGCCCATCGGTGTTTCCTTTTCGGCGTGGTGGCCCGGCGGACGGACGGCGCAAAAGGCATTTGCGACCTCGCCGGAGAGAACCATATCGACGGCCTTGATGACCGCGCCGGCGGCGCGCCAGCCCGCCTCGAGCGAGCCGGGGGACATGAACGTGTCGGCGTCAAGCGCGATTGTCCCGTTGTCGGGGGCTGCGGCCCGGATCGCATCGATATGTGCCTGAGGATGCACGCGGAGCAGATCGTCTTCTGCTGCCATCGGCGCATCACGGCGCACCAGATCGAGCGGCTCGAGCGCGGCCATCACCGCCTTTAGACGATCCACGCGTTC
Organism: uncultured Paracoccaceae bacterium; assembly: GCA_947503775.1. Lineage (GTDB taxonomy): Bacteria > Pseudomonadota > Alphaproteobacteria > Rhodobacterales > Rhodobacteraceae > Aestuariibius. Next base: position 295,538 of record CANNFE010000003.1, read on the forward strand.
GGCATGACCATCGGGTGTGACGTGGTTGAGGCACGCCTCATGAGAGATCAGCGCGGTGGCCATGGGTGGCTCCTTTAACGGGGAAGGCGGTCAGTCGGGGGCGAGCATATATCCCGCGCCGCGCACCGTCTGAAGATAGCGGGGCTGCTTGGGGTCAGCTTCGATCTTGCGGCGCAGGCGCGTGATCTGCACATCCACCGCGCGTTCCTGGGCCTGCCCGTCATCGCGGCCCAGCTCCTCGACCAGGCGTTCGCGGCTTAGCGCCTCACCGGGATTGCCCGAGAAGATGCGCATCAACTGGCTTTCCGTGGCCGTAAGTCGAACCGGGTCTTCACCGATCCACATCTCGCCGCGTTCGATGTCATAGCGGATGCCGCCCAGATGCAGGACTTTGGGCACTGCCTGATCGGGTTGGGTCGCGGGGACACGGCGCAGGATGGCGTTGATGCGCAAAAGGAGTTCTTTGGGTTCGAACGGTTTGGCGAGGTAGTCGTCCGCCCCCGCCTCCAGGCCATTGATACGGTCCTCGGTCTCTCCCTTGGCGGTCAAGAGCAGAATAGGTGTGGCCATTTTCTCGCGTAGCGACCGGCAGAGAGACAGCCCATCCTCGCCCGGCATCATGACATCGAGAACGATCAGATCGAATTCCAGACCGGACAGGATCCGGCGGGCATGATCGGAATTCCGGGCGGATGTGATTAGAAAACCGTTGCGCATCAAAAACTTCTGCAACAATCCCCGGATACGCTCATCGTCGTCGACGATCAGCAGATGCGCCTCATCCATCCTGTCCTCCCTCTTCGGTCAGCGCATCATAGCGCCGGCGCAGGTCACGATCCATCATCGCTTCGAGAACCTGTCTGAAGCCTGCAACAGCGTCGGGTCCGGCGGCGCGATAGGCTGTCCGCATCCGGTTGCGTTGTGCATCGCTGAGCTCGCGTTCCAGCGCCCGGCCATCGTCGGTCAGATGCAGGTGGCGCTCGCGTTTGTCACGGCGCCCGATCCGGCTTTCCACAAGACCGTCAGCGACAAGCGTGCGCAGGACCCGGTTGAGCGATTGTTTGGTGACGCCCAGAATGCCAAGCAGATTGTTGACCGTCGTGCCGGGCGAGCGATGAATAAAATGCAGAGCCCGGTGATGTGCGCGGCCATAGGATTTATCGGCCAGGATCCGGTCGGGATCGGCGGTAAAGCCGCGATAGGCAAAGAACATCGCCTCGATCCCCTGTCTGAGTTGTTCGTCTGTCAGGAAAAGAAGGCTTTGCCCTCCTGTCGTGCTTCCTGTGTCCGGCATGGTCTTCCTCCGTCCTTCGAGCGGGAGAATAAGTCAGCGTTATTGACATTCCAAGACTCAACTGATAGCCAAAATCAGATTTTGCGCAATTTTATGTCCGATACGGACAGATATGCGCAATATAGGAAAAGATGGAGGGCGTAATGACGGGTTATGATGATCGCGACGGCAAGATCTGGATGGATGGACAGATTGTCGATTGGCGCTCGGCGAACGTACATATCCTGACCCATGCGATCCATTATGCCTCGTCGGTTTTTGAAGGGGAGCGGGCCTATGGCGGGACGATCTTCGAAAGTCGCAAACACACGGAGCGGCTGCATGCCTCCGCCAGATATATCGATTTCGAGATCCCCTATACCGTCGACGAGATCGAGGCGGCGAAACAGGAGGTTCTGGCCGTCAACGGCTTGACCGACGCCTATGTCAGGGCCGTTGCTTGGCGCGGTGCGGGAGAGGATATGGGTGTCGCTTCGGCGCGCAACCCGGTGCGACTGGCCATCGCGGCTTGGGAATGGGGCGCCTATTACGGCGATGCCAAGCATAAAGGCGCCAAGCTCGATATCTCGAAATGGAAGCGGCCGTCGCCCGAGACGATCCCCTGTTTTGCCAAGGCGTCGGGGCTTTACATGATCTGCACGATGTCAAAGCACGCGGCTGAGGCGAAGGGATGTTCGGATGCGATGATGTTCGACTATCGCGGCTATATCGCCGAGGCGACGGGTGCGAACATCTTCTTCGTCAAGGATGGCGAGGTTCACACGCCGAAACCGGATTGCTTCCTCAACGGGATCACGCGGCAGACGGTGATCGGAATGCTCGAAGAGCGGCAGGTCCGTGTGCACGAGCGCCATATCATGCCGGAAGAGCTGGAGGGGTTCGAGCAGTGCTGGCTGACCGGCACCGCGGCCGAGGTCACGCCGGTCGGGCAGATCGGCGACTACAATTTCGAGGTCGGCCAGATGGCGCGCGACATCTCGGACAGCTACGAGACGCTTGTCAGAACCTAGATGTTACTGGTCTCTCGGCGGGCGATTGCGAGAAACCGCTTCATCCGGAGCGTTTCGCTGAGATGCCGCGGCTTACGGCGGATCAATTGCGTGGCCGGATGGGCCGCGCGGCGATGCGCCTGCTGAAGAAAGTGACGGGTCCGCTGTCCGGCGCGGGCTTCGTGGCCCCTGTCGACGATGTGGCGGGTCATGTGATGGCTCCCTTTCGCTGTTGGCAGGGCGCAGCATAGCAGATTCGCCGATCTTTCGCAGATATTGGGCGTTTGCGCTCACATTTCGCCCTTGGCGCGGACCTTTCTTTCGGCTGTCCCGCGCAATCCAAGCTGGCGTTCGCGCAGGACGATGATGACCCCGGCTGCAATGATCAGCGTGGCTCCGGCAAGCATGGGGATTGTCGGCACCTCGGCGAAGACGAGATAGCCGATGAGAAGCGCCCAGATCATCGACACATAAGTGAAGGGAGCCAGAACACCGGCATCGGCGAAGCGGTAGCTGGAAGTCAGGAGGATCTGGCCGCATCCACCGAGTAGGCCCGCTCCGATCAGCCAGACCCATTCGACACCGACAGGCCACGTCCAGCCAAAGGGGATCGTCAGCAAGGAGAGCGTTGCGGACGTCAGCGAGAAGTAGAAGACGATGGCGGCGGTCTTTTCCTTGCCTGACATCGCCTTGACGAAGGTTTGGGCCAGGGCCGCGAGGCAAGCCGAGGCGAGCGTGGCCACAAGACCGAACATCTCGCCGCCTGTCCCGCCAGCGGAGAAACGCGGCAGGGAGATGATGATCACCCCGACAAGACCGACGAGGACAGCCAGAAGTCGGATGAAACGAAATCGCTCGCCCAGAAAAAGCGCTGCGAAGATGACGAGCAGGACAGGGGTTACGAAGCGCAGGGCCGTGACCTCGGGCAGGGGCAGATAGCGCAGGCCGGCAAAACCGAGGCCCATCGCGCAAGTACCTGCGATGCCGCGAACCGCATGGGGCCGCCAGTCACGCGTGGAGATGCCATGGGCAAGATCTCCGCGCAGGGCGAGCCAGCCGAAGATGACCGGCATCGCAAAGACGGAGCGAAAGAAAATCGCTTCTCCCGCCGGGATGCGATCTGCCGCTTTGATAAGCGCGGACATGGCGGTGAAGATCGTGACAGCCGAGATCATCAGCAGGATGCCGCGTCCAAGGGAGTGTTCTGCACTGGGGGCTGCGGCTGTCATACCGCATGACCTACGGCAGGACGGAGCCCTCTTCCAGTGCGGCAATGGCCCGGCTGTAATCGGCGCCGACATGGACGGGAATGCCCATGCGTTCGATCTTGTGCGCGAAGTCCATATCCTTGGTGTCGGCGCCGGGTCCGGGCGCCCGCAGGATCACGCGAAGGATGCGGCCCGGATGCCGCTCGGCGGCGTGCAAATAGACTTCGGCGTCATGCTGGCCGGTATCGCCGATCAGAACGAACCCGAGATCGGGATTAGCGGCCAGGATATGATCCACAGCGCTGCCTTTATGGTCGCCATGGGTGCCAGTGATCAGCTTGGTTTCGCTGATGCCGAGATCGCGAAGGAACTTCGGGCCGCGCACGAGGCCATTGCGTTCAAAGATATCCTCGAGGAACTGATGCAGGTTCCAAGGCGAGGATGAAACATAAAAGACCGGGTTGAGATCACGGTGGAGCACCTGCATCAGCTTGACTGCGTCGGGGAAGACATGCCGGGTCAGCGCGTTGCCAGTCATCGAGGTCCAGAGGTTGCGCCAAAGCGAATAGGCGCCGGTTTCCATCATCGTATCGTCGATATCCGAGATGACGCCGAACTCGGCTTCGGGGTGGCTGACGAGAATGGGGAGGTTCGCGTTGACCGGGGCATCGACATGCATGTCGGTCCAGCCCGGTGCAGTATCGGATCGGGGAAGGATCAGCGTGAAATACCCCTCCTCGTCGCTGACCGCTTCATATGCGCCGGACTTCACCGTCACGTCCGCAACCTCGTCAGTCAGAAAGAGCGAGATCATCTGCCGCAAATTGGTGAGCCATCCTTGATCGGCGCGCGGGCTTTTGCGGCGGATCGAGCCAAGGACCCGGCCGCGCGCGACGATCATGTCCGGCGTGCTGTAGCCGATATAAGGCTCGATCAGCGGATCGCCGGTTCGCTTGGATATGAAAAGCGGCTCGACGATCCGCTCGAGCCGCGCCGCTATCGGCGCCAGCCGTGTTTTGATTGCACTCATCTCAAGAGGCGGAGGCCGGGGACAGGGCGATGACCTCCCCGTTTGGCTCGTCCGTTAGCAGGATGACACGTCCATCCGACGTCTGGTGGACATCGCGGACGCGCCCGATATCGCGGAGCAACCGCTCTTCGCCGATGACCGTTTCGCCATCCATCTCGAGCCGCACGAGCGCACCGGGATAGAGCGATCCGGCGAGCACATCACCTTGCCAGTCGGGGAAGGCGTCACCGCTGTAGAAGATGAACCCGCCCGGCGCGATGACCGGATCCCAATAATAAATGGGCTGCTCCATCCCCTTGCGAGCCGTCTCTCCAGCGCCGATAGGTTGTCCCGAATACCGTTCGCCGTAGGAGATCACAGGCCAGCCGTAGTTCAGCCCCGCTTCAGGCTGGTTGAGCTCGTCCCCACCCTGGGGTCCGTGTTCGAGGGTCCAGATCTCTCCGGTTTCGGGGTGGATGTCCGCTCCCTGGATATTGCGGTGGCCGTAGGACCAGATCGTGTCAACCGCGTCAGCCTGACCGACGAATGGATTGTCGTCGGGGGCAGATCCGTCGGGGCGGACGCGGATGACCTTACCATAGGTCTTGTCCAGATCCTGCGCATAGACGCGTTCCTGCTGGGAAGAGTGCTCGCCCGTCGTAATGAACGCATGGCCGCTTTGATCAAAGACGATCCGGCTGCCGTAATGTATTGAGGTTGGAGAGGGGGGATCCTGAACGAAGATATCCTCGACCTCGGTGAGGGACGTCAGATCCTCGCTCACAACGCCTCGGGCCGCGGCGGTGACGCTTCTGCCGCCATCCAAGGGTTTGGCATAGGTCCAGTAGATCAGACGGTCCTCGGCGAAGGTCGGTCCGACCTCGACGTCGAGAAGGCCGCCCTGGCCCTGCGCGTGAACCTCGGGCAGGCCGGAGATCGGATCCGAAATGGTGCCGTCAGGGCTGACAGAGCGCATGCGCCCGGGCCGTTCGGTCACGAGGAAGCTGCCATCCGGAAGCTCTGCGATGCCCCAGGGATGTTCGAGGGGGCCAGCCAGGACGGTCTGCTCGAACTCCGCATCGGAGGTCATTGCGGGCGCGCGGGTCTGGAGCGGAAAAGCGGGTGCGAAGCCGGGGACGTTCTTTTCGCCCTGGACGACCGGCTCCCCCGTTTGCGCGAGAAGGCCGGCGGGCGCGGTAAGGCAGAGGGCGGTGATGGCGGGCAAAAAGCGGGGTAGCGGCATCGAACAGCTCCGGTTGAACGAGATCTGACAAGGCAACCGCGTTTGGTCAAGAGCGGTTCCGTCCGTCGCGATCACATCGTATCAGCCGGCAGTGCCGAGGCGGGCGACCGCCCAGCGCGCCGCATCGGCCACCGCCGGATCAGGGTCTTCCGTCAAGTTGCGGACGGAGGGAATGAGAGCGACATCCCCCGAATTGCCTATCGCATAAGCCACATTTCGTACGAATCGGTCCCGCCCGATGCGTTTGACTGGACTGCCGGAAAAGAGCGCGCGAAAGGCGGCGTCCGTCAGGTCGGCAAGGGCCTTGAGAGAAGGCGCCTTGAGCTCTGGCCGCATGGACAGACGGTGATCACGCGCGGTACTCGCGAACTTGTTCCACGGGCAGACCGCCAAACAGTCGTCGCACCCGTAGATCCGGTTGCCGAGGGCGGGACGCAGGTCTTCGTCAACTGGCCCGCGATGCTCGATTGTCAGGTACGAGATGCAGCGCCGCGCATCGAGTTGAAAGGGCGCCGGAAAGGCATTCGTCGGGCATATGTCGAGGCAGGCACGACACGAGCCGCAATGCTCCTCAGCCGGTGCGTCCGGGGAAAGGTCGATGGTCGTGAAGATGGCGCCGAGAAAGAACCAGTTCCCAAGATCACGGCTCAGCAGGTTCGTATGTTTGCCCTGCCAGCCCAGACCTGCGGCTTCGGCGAGAGGTTTTTCCATAACAGGCGCGGTGTCGACGAAGACCTTGATCTGCTCTGCCGGAACTTGGTCGAGCAGCCAGCGCCCGACCCTCTTGAGGCGTTTTTTGACAACGTCGTGATAGTCCCGCCCGCCGGCGTAGACGCTGATCGCGCCGCGGTCCGGCATATTCAGAATATCGAGTGGATCGTAGTCCGGGGTGTAGCTTTCGGCCAGCATTATGACCGACCGGGCGTCGGGCCAAAGAGCGGCGGGATCGCTTCGCCATTGGGTACGCTCTGCCATCCAGTCCATCTGTCCGTGGCGGCCTGCATCGAGAAAGGCGCCAAGCCGCTGTGGAAGGTGCGGGACCGCCGACGGACGGCAGATGCCGATCGAAGAGAACCCGGCCTCGAGGGCAAAGGAGGTCAGCGCGGCCTTTAGATCGTGGGACACAACCGCCTCCTGTCGCTGATGGGTGCTCTAGAAATCGAGATCCGCATATTGGCGCGACGGCGGGAACCCGGATACCTGATCGGCGAGCAGCGACCGGAAGGCGGGGCGCGATTTGATCTTAGCATACCAGTCGCGCACGGCCTCGGAGCGGTCCCAATCAACATCGGAGATGTAATCGAGGCAGCTCAGATGAGACGCAGCCGCGAAATCCGCGAGTGTCATGACATCGCCCGCGAGCCAGCGGCGCTGATCAAGGAGCCATGCCATATAGTCGAGGTGGAACTTGATCGCTTTGGCGCCTTCCTTGACGCGCGTGCTGTCGGGATAACCCGTTGCCATGAGCTTGCGGAAGACCCGTTCGCCCAGCAGCTTTGACGTGACCTCGTCGTTGAACTTGCCGTCGAACCAGGCAACAAGGCGGCGCACCTCGTGGCGGGCTTCGGGTTTGCCGGGAAGCAAGGCGGGCTCCGGCACGGTTTCCTCGAGATATTCGCAGATCGCGAGGCTGTCGGACATGAAACGTCCGTTCATGCGCAAGATCGGGACCTTGCCCGCCGGATTGCGGCGCAGGAACTCCTGGGATTGCTCCCAATATCGTTCTTCGACGAGTTCGACCTCAATCTTTTTCTCCGCCAGGGTCAGGCGAACTTTTCGGGAAAACGGGGAGAGCGGGAAATGGTAAAGACGATTCATGGGGCCTGCTTGGGGTCCGGGATCGACCTGTCATGCCGTGGACTGGGGTCTTTTTCAACCGTGATCGGTCAATATAGACGCCAATTGCCGGATCACCGCTCGAAGCAGGCAGCCCGTCCGTCGGCGCGGATCGTGGCCGCCCCATCGAGGATTCCGGCAGCGCGGCGCCTGACAAAGTCGGACGGCCGGGAGGCGGAGCGGCCCTTTGGATCGGGTAGGATCGCGGCGAGGCGTGCGGCCTGCACTGCGGAAAGATCAGCCGCGGGCACACCGAAATAGTGCCGCGCCGCTGCTTCGACTCCGAAGACGCCCGCATCGAATTCCGCGACATTGAGATACACTTCGAGGATTCGCCGTTTGGTCCAGACAGCTTCGACAGCCGGGGTCAGGACCGCCTCGAGCGCTTTGCGTGTCCAGGATCGGCCATGCCAGAGATAGACGTTCTTGACGGTCTGCTGGCTGATCGTGGAAGCGCCTCTGCCCCCTCCGCCTTCGAGAGCGGTTCGGATCGCATCAAGATCGAGCCCCCAATGCAGACAGAAATTGGCATCCTCTGCCGCAACGGCGCTGCGGGCCATGACGGGCGCAATCCGCTCCATCGGGACCCAATCGCGTTTAAGCGGACCTTCGCGTGCGCGCTCTGAGATCATGTAGGGCGTCGTGGGGGGCGGCACGACGCCATAGAGGGCGATAAAAAAGGCGATCACGGCAACGACTGTGAAAAGCGCGCGCGTCATCCATCGGATCACCCGACGCTTGAGAGTGATCTTGGGCTTTTTCTTTCGCGCCGGTTTTTTCTTTGCGGTCTTCGTGGCCACGGTCTTTCGCCTTTGCTCCGCTCCATAAAAAGCAGCGGGCGCCTTTGGCCAAGGCGCCCGCCACTCTTCTCTAGCAATTTATCCGCGCAGGGAGGCGCGCGCGTCACAGAGCGCGTCTATTCGGCTGGAACCCGCAGATCCTCTTTGCCAAGAGGGACGGGCAGATGGATCAGCATCTCCTTGGGGCAGACCTGAACGAAATGACCAAGCGCCTCGTCCCAGTTCTGCAAGATCATCTCGGCCTTGCGGCTGCCGGTTTCCTCTAGATGGCGCTCGATGAGCTCTTTGAGCTGCGCCTCCCAATGCTCCATCGTCACCGGGCAGGTCACGAGCGTTTCCATATTCATCAGCGGCGCGGTCTGGCCTTCGGGATCGTAAAGATAGGCCATGCCGCCGGTCATGCCGGCCCCGAAGTTGGCCCCGATCCCTCCTAGGATCACGGCGACCCCGCCCGTCATATACTCGCACCCGTTCGAACCGCAGCCCTCGACGACGACCTTGGCTCCTGAGTTGCGCACGGCAAAGCGTTCACCGGCGCGGCCAGAGGCGAAAAGGTAGCCGTCCGTGGCGCCATAAAGGACGGTGTTGCCGATGATCGTGTTCTCATCGGCAACAAGCGGGGAGGCCATCGGCTGACGCACGACGATCGTGCCGCCGGACAGCCCTTTGCCCACATAGTCGTTCGCATCGCCTGACACCTCAAGCTTGAGGCCCGGCGCCGCGAAGGCGCCCAGCGACTGACCCGCGCTACCCTTGAGCTTCACCGTCAGGTGATCGGGCTGCAGCGTGTTGCGCATTCCAAAGGCGCGGACAATCTCGGAAGACGTGCGCGTTCCAACGGTCCGGTGGGTATTCTGGACGGCGTAGTGAAGCTGCATCTTCTCGCCATCGGCGAGGAAGCGGTCGGCATCGGCCACAATCTCGGCGTCGAGCGTGTCGGGCACGGCGTTGCGTGGACGCATCCGATCATAGGCGATCTTTTCCGCGCCATCGATGGTGATGAGAAGCGGGTTGAGATCGAGATCGTCGAGATGCGCCGAGCCACGCGAGACCTGGCTGAGCAGGTCTGCCCGTCCGATTACCTCGTCCAGGGAGCGCGCTCCGATTTCGGCGAGGATTTCGCGCACTTCGGAGGCGTAGAACGTGATGAGGTTAACAACCTTGTCGGCATTACCGGTGAACTTGTCCCGCAGCGCCGGATCCTGCGTGCAGACGCCAACCGGGCAGGTGTTGGACTGGCATTGCCGGACCATGATGCAGCCCATTGCGATCAGCGCGGCAGTGCCGATGCCGTATTCTTCGGCCCCCATCATCGCGGCCATGACGATATCGCGTCCCGTGCGCAGCCCACCATCGGTGCGAAGCGTCACGCGGCTGCGCAAATTGTTCATCGACAGGACCTGATGCGCCTCGGTCAGACCCATCTCCCAAGGCAGACCCGCATATTTGATCGAGGTCGCCGGAGAGGCTCCGGTGCCGCCATTGTGACCCGAGATCAGGATGATGTCCGCTTTCGCCTTCGCGACGCCCGCCGCGATCGTGCCGACGCCGGACGAGGCGACCAGCTTCACCGTGACTTTGGCGCGCGGGTTGATCTGCTTGAGGTCGTAAATCAGCTGCGCCAGATCCTCGATCGAATAGATGTCGTGGTGCGGTGGCGGAGAGATCAGCGTCACGCCCGGTGTGGAGTGCCGCAGCCGCGCGATCAGTTCGGTCACTTTCATGCCAGGCAGCTGGCCACCCTCGCCGGGCTTCGCGCCCTGGGCGACCTTGATCTCAAGCTCTTCGCACTGGTTGAGGTATTCCGCCGTCACGCCGAACCGGCCCGAAGCGACCTGCTTGATCTTCGCCGACGGATTGTCCCCGTTCGGCTCGGGCACGAAATGCGCCGGATCCTCGCCGCCTTCGCCGCTGTCGGACTTGGCGCCGATCCGGTTCATGGCGACATTGAGCGTCTTATGCGCCTCGGGGCTGAGCGCGCCAAGCGACATGCCCGGCGTCACGAACCTCTTGCGGATCGAGGTGATGCTCTCGACCTCTTCGATCGGGATCGCCTTGCCCATCGGTTTGATGTCCAGCAGATCCCGCAGATGGATCGGCGGATTGCTCTTCATCTTCGCCGAATACTGCTGCCACATCGCATAGGAGGCCTTGTTGCAGGCCGCCTGCAGCATATGCATCGATTGAGCTTCCCAAGCATGCGTTTCGCCTGTGCGGCGCGCCTTGTAGAAGCCGCCAATGGGCAGGATATTGGTCGCTCCCTGCCAGCCAAGCGCATGAACGGCCTCGACCTGCTTTTGCAGACCGCCGATGCCGATCCCGCTGATCCGGCTTTGCATCCCGGGGAAATATTCGGCAACCATGGCTCGGGACAGGCCGACAGCCTCGAAGTTGAGGCCGCCGCGATAAGAGGAGATCACCGAGATCCCCATCTTGGCCATGATCTTGAGAAGACCCTGATCAATGGCATTGCGATACCGCGCCATGGCTTCGGTCAGAGTGCCATCGATCAGGCCCCGATCGATCCGGTCAGCGATGGAGTCTTCGGCTAAATAGGCATTCACCACCGTTGCCCCGCAGCCAACGAGAACCGCAAAGTAATGGGGATCGATGCATTCTGCAGACCGCACGTTGAGCGAGCAGAAGGTGCGAAGCCCCTTCCGCGTCAGCCAGGAATGAACGGCCGACGTCGCAAGGATCATCGGCATTGCGACGCGCGCATCGCTCTGATGATGGTCGGTCAGGATGATATGCCCGGCGCCCGAGCGCACCGCATCTTCGGCCTCGGACCGGATACGGCCCAGTGCCTCTTGAAGCGAGCCTTGGCCAGGCTCGAACGTGCAATCAATCTCGACCAGCTCTGCATTGAAGCTTTGCATCAGCTCTTCGAACTGCGCATTCGCGACGAAGGGCGAATCCAGAACGAGGATCTCGGTCTGGCTGGAAGATTGGTCGAGCACGTTCTTGAGGTTCCCGAACCGGGTCTTGAGGCTCATGACGCGGTATTCGCGTAAGCTGTCGATCGGCGGGTTGGTGACTTGGCTGAAGTTTTGCCGGAAGTAGTGGCTGAGCGGGCGATATTTCTCGGACAAAACCGCTGAGGGCGTATCGTCGCCCATGGAGGCGAGTGTTTCCTTGCCGTCCTCAGCCATGGGCGCGAGGATCTGCTCCAGCTCTTCGATGGAATAGCCTGCCGCGATCTGGCGCGTGCGCAGCTCTTCTCCAGTAAAGAGCGGGGTTTCCGTCACGGAGGCTAGACGGCTGTCGAGTTCGGTGATCTTGCCGACCCAGTCGCCGAAGGGAAGCGTGGCGGCAAGCTGGTTCTTGATCTCTTCATCGTGAAACAGCTTCCCTTCGGTCATATCGACCGCGATCATCTGGCCGGGACCCAGCGCACCTTTTTCGCGCACGACGGATTCGTCGATCGGGACCATACCCGCCTCGGATCCTGCGATCAGAAGGCCGTCCCCCGTCACGACATACCGCATCGGGCGCAGCCCATTCCGGTCGAGACCGGCACATACCCAGCGCCCGTCGGTCATAGCAAGCGCGGCGGGGCCATCCCAAGGCTCCATCACGGCGTTGCAGTAGGAATACATGTCGCGCCAGGCCTTTGGCAGTTCGGTTGCCTGCTTGGACCAGCTTTCGGGAACCAGCATTGTCTTGGCCATGGGAGCATTGCGGCCCGCACGGACGAGAACCTCGAAGACGGCATCAAGCGCCGCAGAATCTGACGAGCCATTCGCGACGATCGGCTTGATGTCTTCGGCCATGTCGCCGAATGCCGAGGACGCCATTCGGATCTCGTGGCTCTTCATCCAGTTGAGATTGCCCTTGAGCGTGTTGATCTCACCGTTATGGGCCAACATCCGAAACGGCTGGGCGAGCCACCATTGCGGGAAGGTATTGGTCGAATACCGCTGGTGATAAAGCGCAAAGGCGGATTCGAACCGGTCGTCCAGCAGATCTGGATAAAACTCTGCCACGTCCTGCGCGAGCATCATGCCTTTGTAGATGATCGACCGGCAAGAGAGCGATGCGAGATAAAGCTCTGTCACGGCTGATGCCGCGGCCTGCTTTTCGATCCGGCGGCGGATCACATAAAGCTCTCGCTCGAACGTTTCCTCATCGACGCCCTTGGCGTTGGAAATCAGGATCTGCTCGATCTCAGGGCGCGTGGCATTGGCTTTGTCGCCAAGGACGGCCGTGTTCACCGGGACATGACGCCAGCCATAGATGTAGTAGCCCATCCGAAGAACTTCGGATTCCACGATGGTTCGGCATTTCTCTTGGGCGCTGAAATCGGTTCGGGGCAGGAAGATCTGACCGACCGCGATCATCTCGCCCTTGCGCGGCTCGTGGCCTGTGCGCTCTACCTGTTCAAGGAAGAACGGAACCGGGATCTGGACGTGAATGCCCGCGCCGTCGCCGGTCTTGCCGTCCGCATCGACAGCACCGCGGTGCCAAATCGCCTTGAGCGCCGAGATGCCGTTTTCCACGACGGCGCGGCTTTTCTTGCCGTCGATCGACACAACAAGACCGACGCCGCAATTCGCCTTTTCGTCCTCGGGCCGCCAAAGACCGTCCTGCGCCAGTCTTGCCCGCTTTTCGTTTTCCGCACGAACCCAGTTTTCGTCATATCTCACGAGGCATCTCCCCCATCATCCAGCCCCATGGAGGCCAGGAGTTCTTTTTCCGTCATCCGCTGATGCTCGCCAGCAAAGGCATGGCCTGCGGGTTTCTGTTCGATGTAGACTTCGGTGGTCATTTCCAGACCATCCAGAGAGTCGAGTGCTCCGGCAGACAGCGACAGCATGCCATGCATGGGCCCCTCGGCTGTCAGGCGCCAGAAAAGGCTCGATCCACAGATCTTGCAAAAACCGCGCTCGGCCCAATCCGAGGATTTGTAAACCGAAACCGTCTCGTCCTTGTCCCAAACGAGATCTCCCGGCGGGACCTGCACGCCAAGTTCGATCCCACCCGAAAATTTGCGGCACATCCGGCAGTGGCAGGCCCCATAACTTTCGGGCTTTGCCGTGAGATGAAAGCGGGTCGTCCCGCACAGGCATCCACCGGTCATCGTGGGATCTGTCATCTTCCGCTCTCCGGCACGAAAGAGATCGACTGCACCGCGCATCCATGGATCGGGGTCAGGGACAGAAATCCGGGCTCGCCGGGAAAGATGAAATCGACAGGAGAGCTGTCTTCCGTCACCTCGATATCGCTGTCCTCTTCTCCGGATGACACGGTCGATACGCCGCCCAGGAACGTGCGCCAATCCTGCTGGATGAATTCACGCCCGGCGCTTTTCCAGAGAAGTTCTCCGGTTTCGCTGAAGGCACGAACTTCGTATTCCGTCCGGTCGAGGACAACGTTGTCGATCTCGACGGTCTCTCCGGTAAGCTGATCAGAGCCAATATATCGGGTCACGGTTCCGTTGGTCGATTCCGTAGTGAAGTCAAAGCTGTCCTCGCCTTCGGCAACGAGATTGGTGAATGACGCCGGATCCTTGGATTGCACCAGCCGGTCGGTCGTGTTCGAGAACGGCCGGTAACTTTCGACCCACTGGGTTTCGCTGTCGATCAGCCCGGCGTATGTGAGCCCGTCAAGATCGAAATCCGCGCGGCGACGGCTGCCTTCCTCGTCCGCCTCGCAGGTGAAATGGTGCGAGACCGTGCAATCCTTTTGCTGAACCGTAACCTCAGCCGTGCAGCCTTCGGGAACGGACAGCACGTCTTGCGCCAGAAGAGGCGCAGGAAAACCGAGAGCGAGGGCGAGAGTAATCTTGTGCATGTTAACCTCTGTCAGTCGGCGTCAAACGACACGTCGATCGCGCAGCCATGGCGCGGCTCGCTGGCCAGAAAGCCATCCTCGTCCGGCAAAACGATATCGACGGGACGCCGCTCTTCTTCGTGGATGACCGTGCCATCGGGATCCCAGACCTGATGTGTCCTGGGCAGATACATGCGCCATTCGCGAGAGATGAAGTTCGTTCCGGTCTCGAGCCGCATCACGTCGCCCGCGCTATCCGCGACACGGTTGTGAAACGAGATGACGCCGAACTCGATACCATCGATCACTTCGGTCTCGTCCTCGAGCCGGTCAACGCCGGTCCAGCGCAGCTCTTCTCCATCGGTGGAGCGGGTTTTGAAATCGAACTGATCTTCACCGGTCTCCAACAGTTCGGACAGCGAGAACGGATCCGCCTCGCTTACGGTGCGGCGGGCGCTGGCGGCGGGCAGCGAAAAGCTTTGCACCCAGCGGGTTTCGCTGTCGATGCGACTTGCATTGCCGCGCCCGTTGCGGTCGGTGAAGACCGCCCATTGATGCCCCTCCGGATCGACGGCGCAGGTGAAGTGATGCGACAGGCTGCAATTGTTGTACTGGACCGTCAGATAGGCCTCGCATCCCTTCGGCAGGGCAAACTGCCCGGCTTGCACGCCCGAGGCGCAGGCAAGGATCAGACCAAGTGCAAGAGACCGCATCATTGTGCCTCCAGAGACGACAGCATCGCCCCGCAATCGTAGATCGGGCGGTTCGAAAAAAAGCCCGGCTCTCCGGGGTAGATGAACTCGACAGGCGAAGAGTCCCGAACCAGATCAGGCGCATCCCGGTCCCAGCTTTCTCCAAAGAGGAAGATCCGGTGCGCTTCGCTCACGTATTGACGCCCCTCGCGCTGTTCGAGCACCGAGCCCCCTTCGGTGAGGACATCAAAGGCGTATTCGGTGTTCTTGAGAACCTCTCCGTCTATGACGGTCTCTTCGCCGGTCAAGCGGTCATAGCCGACATAGCGCAGGCCGTTGCCCGCCGCGTCGCGGATGATGAAATCGTAGGTATCGTAGCCGGTCGCAAAAAGCTCTGTCAGAGCCTCGGGATCATCGGCAGGTACAACCATCTGTTCGGTCCGGGTCGGATTAAAGAGGTAAGTCTCGAGCCACTGGAACTCGGTATCGACCTTGCGCAGCCGGGTTGGGCCATTCTCGTTAAAGAGGGCCAGCCATTGCTCGCCATCGGCGTCGGCTTCGCAGGTCCAGATATTCGTCATCAGGCAATTGCGGGACTGAATGGTCAGCTTTGCCTCGCATCCGGCAGGAGGCGTAAAGGCAAAGGCCCCGCTTGGTGCCAACAAAGCGCCGATGAATATCCAATAGCGCATCAGGATCACTCTGCCGCCACGCTGGTGCTGGATGCGAATTGTGCGAGCATCGCCTCCGCCGCCTCGCGACCATCGCGGATGGCCCAGACAACGAGGCTTGCGCCGCGCACGATATCGCCGGCTGCGTAGACACCAGGAAGGTTGGTTTCGTGGGTCTGGAAATTCGCCTTGATCGTGCCCCAGCGTGTGACCCGAAGCTCTTCGACACCCCAGAGTGTCGGAATATCCTCAGGCTCGAAGCCAAGCGCCATCACGACGAGGTCCGCCTCTTCGACATAATCCGAGCCTTCGATCACTTCAGGCACCTGCCGTCCGGTAGCGTCGGGCGCGCCGAGACGCATTTTTTCAACCACTACGCCGCTGACCGGACCGGCGATGTCGGAGGGACTATCCGCGTTCGTCACGCGCAGATCCCCGGTGAACCCTTGGGGCGCAGAGAGCCAGAGGAACTCGACGCCCTCTTCCTCTGCATTCGCAACCTCGCGTTGGGAGCCCGGCATATTGGCCCGGTCCCGTCTGTAAAGACATTTGACCGACGCGGCCTCCTGCCGAACCGCCGTGCGAACACAGTCCATTGCCGTGTCTCCACCACCGATGACAACGACGCGCTTGCCGCTTGCATCAAGCTCTCCAGTATCGAAAGCCTCGACCGCGTCGCCGAAGGATTTCCGATTGCTGGCCGTCAGATAGTCGATGGCGCGAACGATCCCGGCGGCCTTGTGGCCAGGTGCCGCAAGCTCGCGGCTTTTATAGACACCCGTTGCGATCAGAACGGCATCATGCGTCTCGCGGATCTCGTCGAACGAGATATCCTCGCCCACATTGCAACTCAGCCGGAAGGTAACGCCGCCCTCTTCAAGCTGCGCCATCCGCTGCATCACCACGTCCTTTTCCAGCTTGAAGCCGGGAATACCGTAGGTCATCAGACCGCCGCCACGATCGTAGCGATCATAGACGGTCACCTGCACACCCTCACGCCGAAGCATGTCTGCGGCCGCCAGACCGCCCGGTCCGGCCCCGATGATGCCAACGCTTTCGGTCCGCTCCATCCGTGGTGCGATCGGTTTGACCCAGCCTTCTTCGAATGCGGTGTCGGTGATGTACTTTTCCACCGATCCGATCGTGACGGTGCCATGGCCGGATTGCTCGATCACACAGTTGCCTTCGCAAAGCCGGTCCTGAGGACAAATCCGCCCACAGATCTCGGGAAAGGTGTTGGTGGCCTGGCTGATCTCGTAGGCTTCCTGCAACCGGCCCTCTGCTGTGAGGCGAAGCCAGTCGGGGATGTTATTGTGCAGCGGGCAGTGGGATTGACAGTAGGGTACGCCGCATTGCGAACAGCGCGCCGCCTGCTCTTCAGCCTTTTGACGGGCGTAATCTGCGTATATTTCACGGAAATCCTTGTTCCGCTCGTCAGCAGACCGCTTTTCAGGCATGTCGCGTTCGATCTTGGTGAACTTCAACATCGTCTGGTTGCTCATGGGATCCCCTCCGTCAGGAGAATGCTCCATACAAAACTCTCATATGGAATAAAAGTCAGTAAAGCTGACTTATTTGCCGGTTTCTTGACGGCTCTTGCAAAATAATTGGACGCAAGCCAAAGAAAAAGGATCCGATCCGGTCCCATATTCAGGATTCATCCTGCGGGAAAGCCCGTCTACACCATCTTTACGCGATTCGGACGGATATCCATGCCTTTGCTCCAACTCATTCTCGTGGCCTTGATCCAAGGCATCACCGAGTTTCTTCCGATATCCTCATCGGGTCATCTTATCCTGCTGCCTCAACTGACAGGATACGACGACCAAGGCCTTGCGATAGATGTCGCGGTTCATGTCGGCACGCTGGGAGCTGTCGTTCTTTACTTCAAACATGATGTCGGCGTTGCTCTCTCGGGTCTTCCGGCCCTACTCAGAGGGCAGATCAATAGCTGGCCGCCGTTTCTTGCGCTCTGCCTGATCGTCGCGACGATACCCGTGGTGATCCTCGGAGCAGTCCTGACGCTTCTTGATCTGACCGAATATCTACGATCCATGGCCGTGATTGGGTGGACGATGCTGATTTTCGGACTTGTCCTGTATTGGGCGGATCGCCGACCCCAGACGCGTCATGCCCAAAGCTGGACATTGGGTCACGCGCTGCGAATGGGGCTATGGCAGGCGATTGCCCTGATCCCAGGCACATCACGGTCCGGCATCACGATCACTGCGGCCCGCCATCTGGGATATGACCGAGAGAGCGCTGCGCGGCTTGCCATGCTGATGTCGATCCCAACGATCCTCGCGTCAGGCTTGCTGACCGGGATCGACGCGGCATCGGTTGTCACCGCAGGCCAGCTTCGCGACATCGCGATTGCGACTGTGCTGGCGTTTCTCGCATCGCTCGGGGCGCTCGCCATTATGATGCGCCTGCTCAAAAGCGTGAGCTTCACGCCCTACGTTATCTATCGCTGCATTCTAGGCGTGGTGCTGCTCATCATCGCCTACAGCTAGCGCATGTTTTTGGCGCTTTCCTTGATCTCGTCGTACTGGCCCGAGGGTCTGAACCGCCAGAGGTAGTCCGGCAAGACAGCCTCCATCGCGACCGGCTCGATCCCGAGATCGGCGAAAGTCTTTGTGTCGTCCGAAACCACGTTGTCACGTGCGAGGTTGCGCACCTGATCCTGCGTGATCGGTGCCTGGACAAGACCAAGGCTTGCAGTCTCAAGAAGACCGAAGCCCCATCCCATCAGGTTGGCAAAGCCGAATGGAATATTGGCAATAAGGCGGTTCCTGCGAATGACGCCGAGCATCTCCTGCATCAAATCGCGGAAAGATCGGATGTCGGGCCCTCCAAGCTCGTAAATGCCACCTTCGGCTTCTCCCTCGACACCCAGAACAGCGGCGCGGGCCACGTCTTCGACATAGACCGGTTGAAACATCGTATCTGCACCGACCACGGGCAGGATCGGACCCAGCCGTGACATCGCGGCAAACCGGTTGAAGAACTCGTCCTCTGGGCCGAAGACGATAGAGGGGCGCAGGATCACGGCGTTTGGCATATGCGCCAGAACGCCCGCTTCGCCCTTGGCTTTGGTTCGGGCGTAGTCACTTTCAGAGTCGGCATTGGCGCCGATGGCCGAAAGCTGGACCATACGCCCGATCCCCGCCTCGGCGGCGAGACGGGCAATGCGTTCGGCGCCCTCCTCCTGAACCGCCTCGAAGCTTTGCTTTCCGCTCTCAGCGAGGATCCCGACACAGTTGACGACCGCATGTGCCCCATGGAGGACCGCTTGGACGCTGGCGTCGTCGCGGATGTTGCAGAAAACCGGCTCTACCTGCCCCACATCGCCATATGTGCGGACGAAACCGGCTTCGTTCGGGCGACGGACGGCGACCCGGATGCGCCAACCACGATGGGCCAATTCTTCGGTGATGTACCGTCCGATAAAGCCCGATCCACCGAATATCGTGACCAGCTTGTCCATGTCGCGCTCCTTACCCGATGTCACCCTGGGCGGTTTACCCACCGCTCTGACGCCGAACAAGGCGAAAGCGCGAGTTGAGGCGTTGACAGTGACGCAGGAGGCTTCTAAACGGCGCTCTCACGACACCTGCCCAGGTGGCGGAATTGGTAGACGCGCCAGCTTCAGGTGCTGGTGTCTGTATGGACGTGGAGGTTCGAGTCCTCTCCTGGGCACCATAAATCATAGAAAATCTATATTCTAATGGGTCGACATCCTGTCGTCCGGTGATTTGTGGTTCTTGCCTCAGAACACTAGGGTCGCGCCGCTACGTGGTAGAAGACCTTTATTCTCTTTGAACGATCAGGGCTGTCTATGGGACGGAAAGGCGGAGACGAGCCGCGATCGGCAGCATACTTGCCGCGTGAATGTACCAACACCTTCCAACTCAACGTGCCGAAAGAAAAAGCACGCCTCTTTAGAAGCGCGCTTTTCCGAGAGACTCTTTGACCTTCTGGACTTACTCGTCCTTGGCTCGTTTCTTGATCGGAGCCCAAAGGCGCTTGTTTGTCAGGTAAAGCAGTACCGCGAGAACCGAAAGGAAGATCACTCCTGTAAGGCCGGCCTGCTTACGCTGATTCAACTTTGGCTCTGCCGTCCACATGAGAAATGCAGCGACGTCCTGTGAGACCGAGTCGATATCGGTCGGGGAGCCGTCTGCATACTCTACGTCATCGCCATAGAGAGGCGGCGCCATCGCGATCCAGCCGCCGGGATAGGCGACATTTTCATACAGGATGACCCCAGCTTCTTCCTTGTCTTCACCGGTATATCCGGCGAGCAGAGAGGCGATGTATTCCGGCCCGCCCATTCCGTTGATGAACTGGCTGATGCCTGTACCGTAGGGACCATGGAAACCAGCGCGGGCTTTTGCCATCAAGCTAAGATCCGGGGCATTGGACAGCGAGCTTTCGGGGAACTTGTCGTTCGGCGTTGCGGCGCGGAAGTCACCCTCTCCGTCAAAGAGATCCGGATCCCAAATCTCGTAGAAGTCGGCGTAAGCGGCGACCTGATCTTCGGGCAGACCAGGCCCGCCCTCGTCATGGAGGTTGCGGAACGCCACGTATTTCAAGCCGTGGCAGGCCGCACAGACCTCGGTATAGACTTGCAGCCCGCGTTGGAGTTGCATCTGGTCGTAGCTGCCGAATGGACCTTCGAATGGAAAGTCGTAGTCGGTGATATACGTATCCTCCGCGCCCGCAGCCAATGCGCCGGATGCGGAGAGCCCAAGCGACACGAGGGCTGCGGTGAGTGTGGTACGGATCATCTTGGATACGTCCTTTCTTACTCTGCCGGGGTCGGTGCAGTTGCGCCGCCCGATCCTTGGCCAGAGCGGTAATGTGCCTTGAAGTCATCTTCGATCGTGCGGGGCTGTGCCAGCGGCCTTTCGATGACGCCAAGCAGCGGCAGGATCACCAGGAAGTAGGCAAACCAGTATGTCGCGCCAATGAGAGCGATGATCGGATAAATCCCCTCCGCCGGCATGGCCCCCGCCCACATCAGGACGAAGAAGTCGACCACGAGCGCGGCGAACCACCATTTGAACATCGGGCGATACCGGCCGGACCGAACGCTCGACGTATCGAGCCATGGGGCCAGAGCTAGGACGACGAGCGAGCCGAACATTGCGAGGACGCCGAAGAAAGCTGCATCGACGATGCCGAAGGTGATCCAGCTTGTGAACATCACGATCCAGACGTCCGGAGTGAAGGCTCGGAGGATCGCGTAGAACGGCAGGAAATACCATTCGGGAACGATATGCGACGGCGTGGCGAGCGGGTTTGCTTCGATGTAGTTGTCCGGGTGACCAAGGTAGTTCGGCATGAAGCCAACAATTGCCATGAAGACGGCAATGATGATCGCCAGTGCGAACAGATCCTTGATCACGAAGTAGGGCCAGAACGGCAGCGTGTCGCGTTCTGCTTCTTCCTTGGAGGCGCGGCGCACCTCAACTCCGGTCGGGTTGTTGTTCCCGGTGGTGTGGAAGGCCCAGATATGCACGATCGTCAGTCCGAGCAGAAGCATCGGCATCAGATAGTGCAGCGAGAAGAAGCGGTTGAGCGCGGCCTGACCGACCGCGGGCCCGCCGAGGATCCAGGTCTGCAACGCCTCGCCCACGAAGGGGATTGCACCGAAGAGGCCGGTGATCACAGCCGTGCCGTGGAAGGACATCTGACCCCAGGGCAGGACGTATCCCATAAAGGCGGATGCCATCATGAGAAGGAACATCAGGTTGCCGATTACCCATGTGACCTCGCGCGGAGCCTTGTAGGAGCCGTAATAGAGCGACCGGAAGATGTGCGCATAGACGGCGACAAAGAACAGTGATGCACCATTCATGTGGAAGTAGCGGATCATGTGTCCGCCATTCACATCGCGCATGATGTGCTCGACCGAGGCAAAGGCCATATCGACATGCGGCACGTAGTGCATGACCAGCACGATGCCGGTGACGATCTGCAGAACCAACGTGAAGGTCAGAACGATACCCCAGATCCACATCCAATTCAGGTTCTTTGGCGTCGGGATCATCAGGGTGTCATAAGCGATACCGGCAATCGGGAGGCGCTTGTGCAGCCACTTCTCTCCCGACGTCTTCGGTTCGTAATGGTCGTGTGGAATTCCGGCCATGAGAGCTACTCCTTAACCGAGTTGAATCGTCACTTCGTCGATCAGCGATGCGACAGGAATGGGAAGGTTTCGGGGGGCGGGACCGCGGCGGATCCGGCCAGCCAAGTCATAGTGCGATCCGTGGCACGGGCAGAACCAGCCATCGAAATCGCCAGCATCCGCAAGCGGCACGCAGCCGAGATGCGTACAGACGCCCATCATCACGAGCCATTCGCCATTCTCGCCAAGGACTCGATTTTCTTCGGTGGCTTCGACGCCCTCTTCGAGATTGGCATTGCGTGCCTGCGGATCTGGAAGGGAAGAGATATCCACATCGTTGAGCGTGCCCATCTCTTCTTCGGTGCGTAGCCGGATAAAGACCGGCTTCCCTTGAAAGAGAACCGTGATCTGCGTTCCGGGCGACACGCCGGAGACATCGACAGGGATTGAGGCCTGCGCGAGGACGTCCGCAGACGGGTTCATCTGATTGATCAGGGGCCAGACCGCGGCGCCGGTTACGACCGCTCCCGCACCTGCAGTTGCGTAATAAATGAAATCCCGGCGCGTCGTATCACTGGTATCGTCTGCGTGAGCCATTATATCACTTTCGTCCTTATCGTGCATCGCGGGCATCGGCGCATCCAAGGCCGCTCTTTCCGCAACTTCGCGGCTATGTAGAAGGCGATGTCATGCTCGTCCAGACGACAATGCACCACAGGGCTGGCGCTGGGTCCTTCAGAGGGCATGTGAACCAGTGCCAAACCGCCTATCCAGTTGTCTTATCTACGTGTCGGACCTAGATCAATTTTTCATTAATCCAACCGAGAAAGTTGGTTCCATGCACCGTCTTCTTCCGATTCCCGTCCTTTTTGCTCTGGCCACGCCCGTCGCGGCCGAGATCGAGCTGAGCGTTTATCTGGGCTATCAGACCGCTCCGCATAGTCGAATTGAGGGCGACAATGCCAATGGCGATTTCGACGAATTGATCGAATGGGACGGAAGATCGGGCGAAGCTCCGCCCTATTATGGGATCCGTGCCACCTGGTGGCGGACCGAGACGCTGGGGTTCGGGCTCGAGCTGAACCATACCAAGGTCTATGGCGACGAAGATGATCTTGCAGATGCTGGTTTCGAAACGCTTGAGTTGACCGACGGCCTCAACATCGTGACCGCCAACGTCATGCGGCGTTTCCCCGATGCATGGGGCGTCTTCACGCCCTATGTGGGCGCAGGTCTCGGTGTTGCCGTCCCGCATGTGGATGCCGAGGATGGAACCAATGATACGTTCGAGTATCAGTTGACTGGCCCCGCAGCGATGGCACTGGGTGGCGTATCCTATGACATCAACGAGACCTGGGCACTTTTCGGAGAATACAAGATCACCTACTCTTCGAACGAGGCCGATCTTGATGGCGGCGGCACTCTCGAGACGGATATCGTGACCAACGCGTTAAACCTTGGGGTGAGCTACCGCTTCTGATCAGCCGGGCGGGCGCGTGCCCTGCATTGACGGACGGTCCGCAAAAGCAGCGTGCCATTTGGCGAGGGCCGGATGAGTGGAGCGCCAATCCTCCGACGGCATCCGCAAGTCGAGATAGCCCAGCGCGCAGGCGACGGCGATCTGGCCCATGTGAAGGGGACCTTCAAGGAGCGACATCCAGCGCGCCTCGATCACGTCGAGCGCGCGGTCTGCCTTGCCTTTCTGCGCTTCCAGCCAGTCCGCAAAATGCAGTTCCGCAGGGCGCAAGCGGGCCTCGTAGACGCGCAGGACCGCGGCTTCCATCATCGCATCGGCTGTCGCCTCGAGCGTGAGAACATCCCAAAGCGATCGCTCCGGATAAAAGGGCTTGTCCACCAATGTATCAAGGTACCGGGTGATAATCCGGCTGTCATAGATCGCCGGACCGTCATTGCGCAGAAGCGTCGGGATCTTGCCAAGCGGGTTGGCGGCGATGACGCCGGGATCCGAGGCAGTCGGACTGGTTGAGACGGTGACTTCCTCGACCCGGTCCAGCAGATCGGCTTCGCGCAACAGGACGCGAACCTTCCGCGCAAAGGGAGAAGCATCGGAGGTGAGCAATTTCATCGGGCGTTCTCCTTATACTGATCAGGCTGGCGGATCGCGCATGAGAGCCGCAAGAGCCTCCAACTCTGTCCCGATCCCGCCGGAGGCAATCTGTGCGGCCGCCTTGAGACGGACGTCATCGGGTTTGTTCTGATTGAGCTTGAACGTGCTGTCCACCGTTTCGATCTTCATTCGGCACGGCACGATCTGGCGCATCAGTCGGGCGAGTGCGTCCGGTGTCATCTTGGCAGTCGTCCAAGGCACCTTGTCGAGGCGGGTTTCATAAGCGGCAGACTGGCGCTCCAGCATCTCGTGCATATCGCCTTGCGGCAAGACGCTAAGGCTGCCGCGCAGATGGATGGCAACATAGTTCCAAGTGGGGACCTGATCTGGGGTCTCGTACCAATCGGGTGAGACATAGCCGTCCGGTCCCGA
Source organism: uncultured Paracoccaceae bacterium (assembly GCA_947503775.1). Classification (GTDB taxonomy): domain Bacteria; phylum Pseudomonadota; class Alphaproteobacteria; order Rhodobacterales; family Rhodobacteraceae; genus Aestuariibius. Next base: position 319,685 of record CANNFE010000003.1, read on the forward strand.
CACGGTGATCAAAGCGGCCTGCGGCGTTTCCAACAGACGCAGAATCGGGTTGGAGCGGACCAGATGAAGATCCAGGCTGACCGCATCGGGCGCGATCAGAAACGGGATATGCGATACGGTCGGGCCGTCTTCGCCGTTCAGGATAAGCTGCCCGAAGGCGCGGTTTCGTGCGACAGCGAGTGCAGCCTCGATTCCGGCTTTGCGAAAGGCAGGATTGGGATGCATCGGTTCGTTCGCCTTGAGAGCGCCGGAGCCTCCGGCGGGGGTATTTTTGGCAAGATGAGGATGAGCCCGATTTAGGCCGTCAGCCTCGTGCCCTTCAAGCCGGTAATCGCCGCTGTTACAACCTGTCCGGTTGGCTGGTCTGCGATGAAACTGACTTCGGCAAACTGCTCGGTTCGGCCCATGCGGGGGGCTTCCATGAGAATCCGGTGTGTGCGACCGATCTGACCGGCAAGGTGACGTGCGGCGGCGGCTTCCCCCGCCGTGCGAAGGTGTGCCGCGCGCGCCTTGATGGCGGAGCCATTCACCTGCGGCATCCGCGCAGCCGGGGTGCCCGGCCGCGGAGAATACGGGAAGATGTGCAACCAGGTCAGATCGCAGGCCTCGACCAGCGACAGGCTGTTTTCAAAGGCCGCCTCGGTTTCGGTCGGGAAGCCTGCGATGATATCCGCGCCGAAGGTCATGCCGGGACGAAGGGCACGTGCCTCCTCGCAGAAGGCAATGGCATCATCGCGCAGATGGCGCCGCTTCATGCGCTTGAGGATCAGGTCGTCTCCATGCTGAAGCGACAGATGCAGATGCGGCATCAGGCGCGGCTCGGTCGCGATCGCCTCCATCAGCGCAGGATCGGCCTCGATCGAGTCGATCGAGCTGATGCGCAAGCGCGGCAGATCGGGGACCAGCCTCAGGATCCGGCGCACGAGATCGCCAAGACGCGGCGTGGACGGCAGATCTGCACCCCAAGAGGTCAGGTCAACGCCTGTCAGGACGACCTCATTGTATCCGCGATCCACCAGCCGCTTGATTTGATCGACCACCACGCCTGCTGGCACCGACCGGGAGTTCCCGCGGCCATACGGGATGATGCAGAAGGTGCAGCGATGGTCACAGCCATTTTGAACCTGCACATAGGCCCGGGCGCGCGTTCCGAAGCCATCGATCAAATGGCCGGCCGTTTCAGTCACCGACATGATATCGTCGACCTGGATTCTCTCGGTTCCCTCGTTCAGAGCGATCCATGTCGACTGCGTCATCTTTTCGGTGTTGCCGATGACATGGTCGACCTCTGCCATTGCGGCAAATGTCTGTGGTTCGGTCTGCGCGGCACATCCGGTCACGACGATGCGAGCGCCAGGGCTCTCCTTTCGGATCCGCCTTATCTCCTGCCGGGCCTTTCGGACGGCTTCGGAGGTGACGGCGCATGTGTTGACCACATGCGCATTTTCAAGCCCCGCCCTCGTCGCGAGATCGGTCATCGCCTCGGTCTCGTAGGCGTTGAGACGGCAACCGAACGTAGTGAAGCGAGGCACGCCACGATCCATCAGAGATCCCAAACCCCGCTCTCGCTCATTCGAGCGCCGTGCCAAATGCCCGAAAACGGATGAGAGGTAGGCCCTTTCATCCAGACACCATCCTCGCGCCAATCGATATGGAGCGGACCGCCATCGAGATCGATGCGGACGGACCTCCCTGTCAGACCGCGCCGGTGCGCCGCGACCGCCGTCGCGCAAGAGGAAGAACCAGAGGCGAGCGTGATCCCGGTGCCTCTCTCCCAGACGCGCATACGGATATGGCCGGGCCCGGTGATCTGAGCAATCTGGACATTGGTGCGATCGGGAAAGAGCGGATCGGTTTCGATCTTCGGCCCGATATCGGCAAGATCGATGCTTTCTATATCCTCCACGAAGAACGTGCAGTGGGGATTGCCCATCGACGTGGCGACCGGATCACCTTCAATCGGCAGATGGAGCGTGTCGACTTGCCGCGATAGGGGAATCTCGCCCCAATTCGTCATCGGTTGCCCCATATTGACCGATGTCGTGCCATCCTCACTCCGAGCCGAAAGGCGGCCTCGGTCGGTGGTGATCGAGAGGCTCTCCTGACCGGCTTCATCCATCACCATGCGAGCGATGCAGCGGGTGGCATTTCCGCATGCCGCCGAATGGCTGCCATCGGCATTGTGAAAGACGAGCTCGATATCGGCCTCGCGGGACGAATGAATGAGAGCCAGTTGATCGAACCCGACTCCGAAATGGCGATCGGCCATGGCGCGGCACAGCGCGGGCGTAACGCTCTGCGGCATCGCCCGCGCGTCGATCACGACAAAGTCGTTTCCCAGCCCATTCATCTTCATGAAGAGGAGGCCATTTTGGGTCTGTCCAGTCATCGAAGCGCGCTATAGACGGAGTAACGGACGCGATCCAGTGATTCTGGGTTGACCGTCTGCTGCGTTGTTCCTAGAGAGCGCCGCAGTGAGCCGATAGCTCAGTTGGTAGAGCAACTGACTTTTAATCAGTAGGTCCAGGGTTCGAGCCCCTGTCGGCTCACCATTTTTCTACCTATGTGACGACTCATGATGTTTGACCATTCTGGTCATGTTTTTGGTCATTCTAGTTAATAACTTCGGTCACAGGATGGAAACCTGACCGAAGCGCCTGATACTTCGCCTAGGTCATCGTCGCCGAGCGTGGTGTTAACAACATGGCCGGGAAGCAGACTTTCGCTGCGAGGGCGCAACGTACTCGGAAAGATCTGAAAAGCAGCCATTCGTGGTAGGTTCGCTCCGCTCCAAGGGTTGACTTGAGAATGTAGAAACCCCGTGTCGTTGGACCGTTCTTGTCGCTTCCTCCCATTAAATTTCTTCAGTAGCGTCGATATTTTTCTAAGTTTTCTTGGCTTTCCAAGGGATCTCTAAGCTTGATCCAATCAAAGCAACTTGATGCTGTAAGACGCAGAAGGGCCACGCCATTCGAAGAAGCTGGTCCCCTGTCACGCCCGGGTATAAGGAGGAGAAGGGCAGATCGGAAGATCGAAGGGTATCTGGGCTTACCACACTGTGAATTATTGCGACCTTCTACTGAACGTTCAGAACGAATAGATATCGCTTGACGCGATGTAGAGGGATTTCAAGCCCAGTAAGGTTCGAAAAGTCATGAAGGCTCTGACCGGGTTGGCGAGCTGGCCAAACACGCCGGCCGCCAGTCTCGGAGAAACAAGAACGGTCGATGAAATTTTGCGGCAAAATCTGAGCTGGATCGAATGAAGAAGGCTCGGCGGGGCTGGTTCCGCTCCCAAGTAAGATCTGTCTCGTGTGAATTTAGACCGAGCTCATCAATAGTATCACAGTGCATTGCGTGATCGAGACGATATTTAGGCAGGCCATGAAGACTCAAGATTTGATTTGGGTCAGTCAATCAACGTCTTGCCATCTCTCACGCTGTTCGATAGTCCGAGGATATTCCACTTCAAGGTGTTGACATGAAATTTTTTGATCCTCGAAGGTTGCAGCAGGGAGTTGTTGCTTTTGCCGGTGCCACTTTTCTAGTTGCATGCGCCCCCATGCCGTCTGGTCAGGCCCCTGTCACTGTGGCCGCGAGCCCGGCTCAGACCGGAGAATTGCCAGCGTACCGGGTGCCCGATACAGGTGTGAGAAAACCCCGAGACCGTCTTCAGCTTGTGGGGGATGCCGTCATCGACCAGCCGGGTATCGTGCTGCAGGGGGCAAGCGGTCCGATGACGGCGCGGCTTGGTCTGATCGGACAGAGCCGGTATATCGTGTTTTCCGACATGAATGGCAACTCAGCGAATTCGGCGGCTTCCGCGGCCCGGGCCCAGACAGAGTGCCTTGTGCCGTCGCAGGCAATTTTTGAGAGGATCAGCGGCGGGAGCTTTTTCCCGAGAGGGCTGGCGATGCCTTGTAGGTGAACGTGCCGGATATAGTCCTTCAGACGGAAAGAAGAGAATATAGTTAAGGGTATTCCGGAAGATTAGAGGTTGGAAATCTTATGCGTGAGTTATTGTGCTTGGCCTGCACCCTAACCAAAATATAGTGTATAGGGCTTCAAAATAGGCTTGCGATTAACTGACGAGGTATAACTTGAGAGCTTTTTCGAGAAGGGCAAATTCAGACTTCCCTGGATTTTGCAGATTAACAGTTATACTATCCGTTCTGCTTGCGTTGATCCTTTTCTCTTTCAACGCTCTATACTCTCCTCACTATGAGGTCACCAAGAAGGAAGACATTGTCTATCTCATTGGAGAATGTGATGCGCTGTCCGAGATCCGAGGTAAAATATCGTCAAGTGATATAATAGTAGACAGAAGTATTGACGGATCTCTATATATTACCAATTGGCCTAATAGTCTAAATGGCGCTTCCAATATGGAGATAGGTTTTCGTAGTTTTCTCTCAGAGGCTCTGTGCTTTCCTGTGTTTGGCTGTTTGCTTTCTCCGACCATATCAGATAAATGTAGGGAATAAAAATGAGTGTAAGTGATCGACGTCAGGCGCTACACGACTTTGTTGTTGAGGAATATTCCAAGATACCAAGCGGCAGCACTAATCACTTACAGATCGCACTAGATGCGACTAGCCTAGGGTCAGGACCCATTGATTTCTGCTTAGTAGCGTGATTCACGGCTGGAAAACTGAGCGGTGAACATGTCTGA
>CANNFE010000004.1 GCA_947503775.1 uncultured Paracoccaceae bacterium
AGTCTTCCTGTCAGCTATCGCACTTGCCGCCCTCGTCATCTACTGGCTTTGAAACTCAATGAGTCCTGACCCTAGGCACGTCGCCCCTTTTTTCACCAAAGATAAGTTTCGTTGGTAGCAAATTTGGATCTACAGCGATGCCACGACAAAGGTTTCGGTGTACCTCTATCTTCTCGCGATAGGTCAACTTTTCTTCCGCGTCTTTAAACATCATATTCAGCGAAGTGTCAGACTGACCGCGAGATACCCATACTTGCCTTATCACTGGCACCGCTCCTTCTTGAATTTCATGTTGGCACATCCAAATGGTTGTGACATCTATCCAGACAGTGAAATTGGCTCATTCAACGTCTACCCGTTTCTTATTTCCTCAATGCGTCCATTGGTCCACCTTGCAGCATCCGTGACTCTGGGCTCAAACCAGACGCTCGGCGTTCCCCCTAATCCTCATCCCGCGCCGCATCGAGAAACGCCCGCATCTCGGCCAGCTTCGGCACCACGTCCTGCATCACCTCGGGATCGAACCGCTCGGCGAAGGCGGCAAAGGCCGGTCCCGTCGCCTCGACCACGCCCTCGCGCAAGGACCGCCCGGCTGGCGTGATCCAGACCTGCTTGGACCGCCCATCCTTGGGATGCGGCTTCAGCTCGATCAGACCGTGCCGCTCGAGCACGCCCAGGCTGTGGGTCATGGTCGTCTTGGGCACCTGGAACGCCTTGGCCAGAGCCAGAGGCGTCTGGCCGTCCTTCACCCGAACCGCATGGTTCAGGATCGAAAAATGCGGCGCCAGAAGGCCCTTGGGCAGCTCCGCCTCCAGCATGGTGCGGCTGAGCTGCCCGATGATCCCGATCTCGTTGAAGAACTGGAAATACAAAGGGGCGTCAGAACGATCCATCTACCATCCGGTCACCATACGTGTCTCAAGCGGCCAGCGCGGCGTGCGCGGCGTCCGCTCTCCATAGCCCAGCAGACCCAGCATTTGAACCGTCCCGCCGCCCGGCGCATAGGCGGCATGGATCGCATCGTAATAGGGCTTGTAGGCCTCGTGCTCCTGCATCGCCTGGCTGACAGGCCGAAGCGCGAGCCCCGCTCCCGTTGCCGCAAGGTTCAGCCGCAGCCACCGGTCGCCCGCCGCGATCTGATCGAGCCGCGTATTCCCGTCCGTCACCTGCACGGTATAGGCGGGCGCTCCAGCAATGGCATTGGCCGTCTCCTCGATGGCGTTGCGCGTGCCGGGATTGTCCAGATCCGACGCTGCCTCGCGCGTGAACAGCCCCAGCAAGGCCAGCGTGTCCATCATCGGCCCGCCGACATCGATCCCGTCGGGCAGCGTGTTGATCTCGCGCTTGCCGATGCGCAGCAGATCCACGCTTTCCTGCCAGGCCTCCTGGGTCGAGGCCTCCGCCAGCCAGGCGCCGCCCGCGATCCGGCCCAGTTCGGCGACCGCCTCCGGTTCGGTGACGACCTGGGCATAGGCCGCCAGCGGCTCCGCCTCGGACCCCACCGCCCGGTCGGCAAAGGCTTCCTTATGCGACCGCCGCTCCATCACATGCGCAAAGAGCGGATCAGGCTCCGCCCCGCCCGGCACGAACCGGCAGACCGCGACCGGCCCGTCCTCGCCGTCGGGATAAAGCACCTCCTCCACGCCGACCCCCTCTTCGGCGGCCGCCATCTTCATCAGCGACAGAAAACAGCCCATCCCGATCGTCAGCTGCCGCGCATAAGGATCGGTCACCGGCAGATCGCGCGTCTCGTCCCGCCAGATCGTCACCTCATCCTCCCCGCCCAGCTGGGCCAGCCAGGGCTGCCGGTTATGTGGGTTCGGCGCGAGCAGCGCATAAGAGAGCGCCCGCATCCGCACGTCGCCATAGTCCCCCGCCTGATCCCAGGGGGCCAGCGCCCGGCTCGGCGTCCGGGTGGCGGCAAAGGTGCCAGCCGCAGCGCTTGCCGCGAAAATCGTCCCGCCGCCGATCAGGGCCAGCGTCTTTCTGCGCGAAAGGGTCATCCTGTCATCTCCAATATAATTCGATACCGCACTACTTAGTGCGATATTGAACTATATGCAACCCTTGTGACCCCGCCCCCGGCCCCGTAAGAGATTTGCACCGATTTTCAGGGGGATCCGCGGCCATGCCCGTCATCACGACCATCGAGGACTTCAAGCCGATCTACCGCCGCCGCGTCCCCAAGATGTTCTACGATTACGCCGAATCGGGCAGCTGGACCGAACAGACCTTCCGCGAGAATACCTCCGATTTCGACCGCATCCGCCTGCGTCAGCGCGTCGCCGTTGACATGGAGGGGCGCACCACCGAAAGCACCATGATCGGCGAAGACGTCGCGATGCCCGTCGCCCTCGCCCCGGTGGGCCTGACCGGCATGCAGCACGCGGATGGAGAGATAAAGGCCGCCCGCGCCGCCGAGAAATTCGGCGTCCCCTTCACGCTCTCGACCATGTCCATCTGCTCGATCGAGGATGTCGCCAGCCACACGAGCAAACCCTTCTGGTTCCAGCTTTACGTGATGCGCGACGAAGACTACGTCGCCTCCCTCATCCAGCGGGCCAAGGATGCGGGCTGCTCGGCCATGGTGCTGACGCTCGATCTGCAGATCCTCGGCCAGCGCCACAAGGACCTTAAGAACGGCCTGACCGCCCCGCCCAAGCTGACGCCCAAAACCATCGCCGATTTGGCCACCAAATGGGCCTGGGGGCTCGAGATGCTGGGCACCAAACGCCGCTTCTTCGGCAATATCGTGGGCCACGCCAAGGGCGTCACCGACGCCTCCTCGCTCTCCTCCTGGACGGCCGAGCAGTTCGACCCGCAGCTCGACTGGTCCAAGGTCGCCCGCCTCAAGGAGCAATGGGGCGGCAAGCTGATCCTCAAGGGCATCCTCGACGCCGAGGACGCCAAGATGGCCGCCAAGATCGGAGCGGACGCGATCGTCGTCTCCAACCATGGCGGCCGCCAGCTCGACGGCGCGCTCTCCTCGATCCGCATCCTGCCCTCCATCGTCGAAGCGGTCGGCGACCGGGTCGAGATCCACCTCGACAGCGGCATCCGCTCGGGCCAGGACGTGCTCAAGGCGCTCGCGCTAGGGGCCAAGGGAACCTATATCGGCCGCGCCTTCACCTATGGCCTCGGCGCGATGGGCCAGAAAGGCGTCTCCACCGCGCTCGAGATCATCCGCCGAGAGCTCGACACCACCATGGCGCTTTGCGGTCGCAAGGACGTCAAGGCGCTCGGTCGCGATGTCCTCCTCGTCCCCGAGGACTTCGAAGGGAAGTGGGTTTAACGACGTCCCGGACGTGATCCGGGACCTCCCCCTCTCACATCCCTCTTTCGCAATAAAACTTGCAGCCTATACCGAATCATGCATGTAATCCTGCAATCGCTCGCGAGGCTCGCATGTCCCTTCTCGAAAAGATCTCCGGCCAGGCCACCGCGCTGACCCCCAGCGAGCGCAGGCTGATCGAGAATGTCATCGAACAACCCACCGCCGCCGCGCTCGGCACGGCAAGCGCGCTGGCCAAATCGGCGGGCGTGCACGAAGCGACCGCCTCGCGGCTGGCCAAAAAGCTCGGCTACGACAGCTACGGCGCCTTTCGCGACGCGCTGCGCAGCGAGTTCATCGCCACGCGCGAAACCGCGACCCGCTTTGAAAAGACGATCGCAGGCAATACCTCGGCCACCCTTCTGGGCAAACTGGCGCGCGACGAGGCGCTGGCCTTGGGCCGGATCGAGGATTTCATCAGCCCCGAGCAGATCGCGACGGCCGCCCAGACCCTCATGGGCGCCCGGCGCATCTTCATCTACGGCTACGGCAATGCCGAAGTTCTGGCCCTGATGATGGTCAAACGCTTTCGCCGCTTCGGCAAGGACGTGCAGCAACTGGATGCCGACCCGCGCGGTCTGGCCGAACAGATGCTCGGGGTAGGGCCCGAAGACGTTATCTTGAGCTTTGCCTTCCGAAGGCCGCCCCGGGGCTATGCCGCCTTGATGGAAACGGCAAAGGAGGCCGGGGCGACGACCATCATTATCTCGGGCCGGTCCGGCGCCTTTCTGGCCCCGCGACCCGATCACATTCTGGCCGCCCCGCGCTCGGGCGATCCGGACGCGTTCCAGACGCTGACCGTTCCGATGACGGTCTGTAACGCGGTTGTCATAGCCGCAGGTCTTACTGCCAGCACGGAATCGCTCAAGCAACTCGACCGCCTCGGGCAGCTGATCGAGCGGTTCGACTGAAAGGATCCAAGGAAGGACACCATGAAATTGCGAACCACAGCGCGCCTGGGCGTGATCGGATGTGTTTTGTCATCTGCCGCAATCGCGGAGGGACATCTCGACCCGTTGGGACCAGAAGACCTCGCCCCCCTGGCGCAGGAAGAAGGGACCGTGACGGTCTACTCCTTTACCAGCCGCATCGGCCGGGTCGAGGAGGCCTTCGAAGAGGCCTATCCCGGCATCGATCTGCAAGGCTTCGACATCTCCTCGACCGAACAGATCGCACGTTTGCGCGCCGAAGCGCAGGCGGGCGTCACGAATGCAGATGTCATCTACATCTCCGACACGCCGGTCGTGCTGACCGAACTGCTCGAGACCGGCATCATCGCGCCTTACGTGCCGCCCCGCGTCGCGGACCGCGTGCCCGAGATCTACCAAAGCCCCCTTCTGGCGCAGCGGCTGTCGACCAAGGTCCTGATGTATAACGAAGAGGCCAATCCGGACGGCGCTCCGCTCTCCAACCTGTGGGAGCTGACAACCGACGACTGGCGCGGCCGCGTCGTGATGGTCGATCCGCTCCAGCGCGGCGACTACCTCGATCTGATGACCGAGATCGTGCTGCGATCGGACGAGATGGCCGCAGCCTACGAGGCCCAGTTCGGCAGCCCGATCGATCTGGAGGACGCGGCGACCGCCGGCGAAAAGTTCATCGCCGACCTCTTCGCCAATGACCTGATCCTCGTCGGCTCCACCGATGACGTGAACGTCGCCGTGGGCGCGCTGGGGCAGGACAATCCGCCCGTCGGCTTCACCAGCTATTCCGATCGCCGCGACAACGAGGAAGAAGGCTGGGCCCTGCAAGTGGCCAACGGGGTCGAACCGGCCCCCGGCATCATCTTTCCGGCGGTGCTCGCGCTCGCCTCCGAGCCGAACAACCCGGCAGCCGCACGGCTCGTCATCGATTTCCTGATGGGCGACGAAACCGAAACCGGCGGCCCGGGTCTGGCCCCCTTCTATGTCGCCGGAGATTACGTGACCCGCACCGATATCCCGCCTCATCCCGATGCGGTTCCGCTGGACGACTTCACGGCCTGGCGGATCGCTCCGGCGGAAACCGCCACGATCCGCGCCGAGATCGGGGATCTGATCCTGACCCTGCAGTAACCGGATCCCCTGTCGCCGGCGGGCGCCACTCCGTGCCCGCCGGCGCATCCCTCTCCCCTCAACAACCAGGACAATCTCGATGGCCGATGCAGTCGCGGGCGGGCAAGGACGCCGTGTCCATCTCAAACAAGGCACGCTCCTCAAGCTCTGCGTTCTGGCGCTTTTGATCGCGCTGATCGTGCTGCCGCTGGTGCGCACGGTGCTCTTCACGCTAGAGCCGGACAACATCAAAGCCTGGTCCGACGTCCTCAGCGGGCGTCTGGCGCCCAATCTCTTCTACAAGCCGCTCGGCAACACGCTGATCATCGGCGTCGTTGTCTCGACCGGATGCGTGCTGCTGGGCGGCTTCCTCGCCTGGCTCGTGGTGATGACCAACGTGCCCTTCCGCCGGACCATCGGCGTCATGGCCACGCTGCCCTTCATGATCCCCTCCTTCGCCGCCGCGCTGGCCTGGGGATCGCTCTTTCGCAACGACCGCGTCGGCGGGCAGGTCGGCTGGCTGCACGGTCTGGGGCTCGACATTCCCGACTGGCTTGCCTGGGGCATGGGGCCGACGCTGATCGTTCTGACGCTGCACTATTTCAGCCTCGCCTTCACAATCATCGCAGCAGCGCTCGCCACCGTGAATTCCGATCTGGTCGAAGCCGCCCAGATCGCAGGCGCCAGAGGCCGCCGGATCCTCATGGGGATCGTCCTGCCGGTCACGACCCCCGCCCTCGTCGCCGCAGGCTCGCTCTGCTTCGCCGGAGCCGTCTCGAATTTCGCCACCCCCGCCCTTCTCGGCCTGCCGGTGCGCATGCAGACCCTCTCCACCCGGCTTTTCGGCATGATCGAAGTCGGCCAGGTCGGGCGCGGCTATGTCATCGGCATCCTGCTGGTGGCGATCTCCGGCGCATTCCTCTGGGCAGGCAACCGGATCGTCTCGGGGCGCCGCTCCTATACGACCATCACCGGCAAAGGCGGGCGCGCCAAGCGCTTCGATCTGCGCGGCGCGCGCTGGCCTCTCTTTTCGGTCGCCATGCTCATCCTGCTCAGCTCGACCGTGGTGCCGGTGATCGTCCTGACCGCATCGAGCCTCGCGCCCTCCTCGGCGAACCTCTTTTCGGACTGGACGCTGCATTATTGGCTCGGCCAAAGCGATCCGGCCTTCGCGCAAGGCATCCCCGGCATCGCCTATAACGAGGACATCCTGCGCGCCCTGACCGTCACGCTGGCGCTGGGCCTGGCCGTCGCCTTCACCGGCATGTTTGTCGGCCTTCTGGCCTCCTACACGGCCGCCCGCTACCGCGAAGGCTGGATCTCGGCGGCCATCACCCAGATCAGCTTCCTGCCGCTTCTCGTGCCCGGCATCGCCTTCGGCGCCGCCTATATCGCCTATCTCGGCGCCCCCATCGGCCCCTTCCCCGCACTTTACGGCACCTTCGCGCTGCTGGTGATCGCGGGCACCGCCTACCTTCTGCCCTTCTCGGTCCAGACCGGCCGCGCCGTCATCCAGCAGGTCGGAGGAGAGCTCGAGGAAAGTGCCCGCCTGACCGGTGCAGGCTTTGCCCGCCGGCTCGCCGCGATCACGGTGCCGCTCGCCATCCGGGGCCTGACCGCAGGCGGTATCCTGATCTTCGTCAAGATCGTCCGCGATCTGTCGCTGGTCGTCCTGCTCTTCACGCCGACCATGCCGGTCCTCTCGGTTCTGGCCTACCGCTACGCCTCCGAAGGGTTCGGGCAATTCGCCAACGCGATCACGGTCGTCATCCTCTTCATTTCGATCGCGGCCTCGCTGATCGCCGCCCGGCTTCAAAGCAAATCCCAGCCCTGGCTGCAAAACTAAAGGGATCCCATGCTGGACATTCGCAATCTCACCAAACGCTTCGGAGAGGTCGAGGCCGTCAAGGATGTCTCGATCTCGGTCCCGGATGGCGCCTTCCTCGTGCTCCTCGGCCCCTCGGGTTGCGGCAAGACCACGCTCCTGCGGATGCTCGCCGGGCTAGAACTTCCCTCCGCAGGCCAGATCGTCTTCGAAGGCAACACCGTCTCGGACGGGGACCGCAACTGGTCGGTCGATCCGGCCAAGCGCAATTCGGGGCTGGTCTTCCAATCCTACGCGCTCTGGCCGCACATGTCGGTGCGCGGCAATGTCGACTGGCCCCTTAAGGTCATGAAAATGCCAAAGGCCGACCGCGCCGCGCGCGTCGAAGAAGTGCTCACACTCCTCGACATCGCCCAACTCGCCGACCGCTACCCCAACGAGATTTCCGGCGGCCAGCAGCAGCGCGTCGCCATCGCGCGCACCATCGCGCCAAAGCCGTCGGTCCTCCTCTTTGACGAACCGCTCTCGAACCTCGACGCCAAGCTGCGCGTCGAAATGCGCACCGAGCTGATGCGCCTGCACCGCGCCACCGGGGCCACCACGGTCTACGTCACCCATGACCAGATCGAGGCGATGACCATGGCCACCCATGTTGCTGTCATGAATGAGGGGCGCGTCCAGCAATTCGGCGCGCCCTTCGATCTGGTAGAGCGTCCCGAAACCGCCTTTGTCGCGACCTTCGTGGGAACCCCGCCCAACAACCTGATCCCCGTCCTCAAGACCGGGACCGGCACCACGGTCGGCGGGCGGCAGATGCCCGTCACCCCACCCGCCGACACCTGCATGGCGATGTACCGCGCCGAGACGATGACGCTCAGCGATACCGAAGGCGAAAGGACCCTGCCCATGGACCTTGTGGAAACCAGCGCCATCGCAGGCCGCACCATGGTCACCGGCCTCAGGGACGGTCTGCGCCTGACGGCCATCGTGGACACCCCGCCCCGGGCGCGTATCGGCGAGACGATTCAGTTCCGCCTCCCCTCTCAGCCGGACGGCTGGTTCGACACCGACGGCGAAAGGATTGAATGATGCGCCTTCTCCTCGTGCGACACGGACAGTCGGAATGGAACGCCGCCCGCCGCCTTCAGGGGCAGGCCGATATCGCCCTGTCGGATCTGGGCAAGTCGCAGGCCGACGCCCTGCGCCCGGTGATCGAGGGGATCGCCCCCTGCCGCGCGATCGCCTCGGATCTCGAACGCGTCCGCGAGACCGCCCGCCGGATCGGAGCGGTCAGCCCCCGTTTCACGGACCGGCTACGCGAGATCAATGTCGGCGACTGGACCGGCCGCGCAATAGGCGACATCCAGGCCGAGGACGAAGGCGCCTATCTCGGCTGGCGCGCCGGCACATCCGCCCCCCCGGGAGGAGAGATCTGGTCCGATTTCGCAGACCGCGTCACCTCTGTCATAGAAGAGGAACGGCGCACGCCCTGCCAGAACCTGCTCGTCGTCTGCCATGGTGGCGTGATCCGCGCGATCCTGCAACGCTATATCGGGCTGGGTCCGGCGCATATCATCCCCGTCGCCCCCGCCAGCCTCAGCGCGTTTAGGCTCGGCGGCGACAAACCCCCAAGGCTCGAGCTGTTCAACTACCTGCCCGGCCAGCTCGACTTCGAAGCGCCCGACTGACCCCGCATGCGGCCCCTCAGGCTGGGGCCACCCGCTTGGGCTGCCGGATCAGCAGCGCCAGCGGCACAAACGCCATCAGCAGCAGAACCCCGACAAAGCCGAAGGCCACGCGCAGCCCGAACATCTCGGACACGCCGCCCATCACCGCCGGTCCGATGAAGAAGGCCGAAAACCCGATCGCCGCGACCCGGCTGATCGCGAAGGCCCGCGGCCCCGGCCCGACCCGGGTGCCGACCATGGCCAGGGCCGTCGGCGCCAGCACCGAAATGCCCAGCCCCACGATCCCGAAGCCCAGATAGGCCACCGGCTCGGACGGGGCGACCGCCGCCACCAGCGTGCCCGCCGCCGACACCAGGATCGCCCAGCTCAGCAACCGCCGCTCGCCGATCCGTTCGGTCAGGGCCTGCCCCGCGAACCGGCCCGCGGCCATCGTCAGGCCAAGCATCGTCGGCCCGAACGCGCCTTCCACGGCCCGCCCGCCCAGCGAGCGTTCGATATGCAGCGCCGACCACGCCTCGACCGACGCCTCCGCCTGAAACGCGATCAGCGTCAGCACCCCGCCCGGCACGATCACCGCCCAGGGCAAGGCGACCTTGGCGGGCGCCCCGTCCAGCGGCGCCTCCGGCGTCATCCGCAGGCTCAGCGCCATCAGCAGCACGACCGCCCCCAGCGCCGCAAAGACCGCAAGCGGCCCCCACCCGGCCTCCCGGGCAAGGCCGGTCGAAAACGCCCCGACCGCATAGGCCGCCGAGAACATCGCATGGGCGAAATTCATCAGCGACCGCCGGTGGCGGCTCTCCAGCTCGCTCACCCGCGCATTCATCACCACATCGAACGTGCCCGCTGCAAAGGCCGCCGCCACCAGCGCCAGCACAAAGGCCAGCGGCGTCGCCGCCCATCCGATCAACAGGAACGCGCCGACCAATCCCGCCGCCGCGATCTGCATCGACCGCCCGCGCGAGGAGGCATCGAACCGCGGCGCGAGCAACATCGCCACCAGCAGCCCGCCCGCCGAGGCTGCGAGCATGCTGCCGAAGGCCCCGTCGCTGACCTCGATCCGCTGCCGAAAGACCGGCACCATCGCGGCAAAGCCGCCCCACATCAGGCCCATCGCCATGAACCCGGTGGCCGGTTGCCGCGACAGCAGGAAAAGGCGAAGGACTCCCATCGCTCCGTCAGATCCCGAAACGCCCCGTCATGCAAGCGTAGCGGGCCGGGACCGGGGCCGAAAAGGGGTTTTCAAACCGCGATCCGCCGCTTATGAGAGCGCCTTCAACCGGGCCATACACCCTTGGAGGATGGCCCCCCATCAGGAGAAACACTATGGCTGGAGAGATCCCGGATCTCATCGCCGAGGAACGCGCGGGGACAGGCAAGGGGGCCGCCCGCCAAGCCCGTCGTGACGGACGCGTTCCCGGTATCGTTTATGGCGGCGGGGCAGACCCCGTTGCAATCAGCGTTCCCTATAACGAACTGCTCAAAAAGCTGAAGGCAGGCCGCTTCCTGGCGACGCTCTTCAACCTCAAGGTTGAGGGCCACGACGATGTCCGCGTGATCTGCCGCAACGTGCAGCGCGATGTCGTCAAGGACCTGCCGACCCATCTCGACCTGATGCGGCTCAAGCGCAATTCGCGCGTGAACCTTTTCATCCCGGTCGAATTCATCGGCGAAGACACGAGCCCCGGCATCAAGAAGGGCGGCGTTCTGACGGTCGTCCGCCCCGAGGTGGAGCTGATGGTGACCGCAGGCGATATCCCCGAAAAGCTGGTGGCAGACGTCTCCGAGCTCGAGGTCGGCGATACGATCACGATCTCCTCGATCACGCTGCCCGAAGGCTCGCGCGCGATCATCGACCGCGATTTCGTCATCGGAAACATCCAGCCGCCCTCCGGCCTGGCGTCCCAGAACGACGATGACGAGGACCAGCCCGACGCGGATGAAGTGCCCACCACCGAAATGGGCCCGCCCGACGGCGAGTAATCCTCCCACGCTGAAAGCCCCGGCCCGCAAGGTCCGGGGCTTTATCATCCCCGTTCATTCCCGCAGCACCGCCTCGCGCAACGCCGCCTCTCCAGAGGCCGAAAAGAGCACCGCCCGGCTGCCCGCCTCGCGCCGCGCCCAGCCCTGCTCGAGGATCCGCGCCAGCAGCGCCCGGCCGAGCGATCCCGCCAGATGCGTCCGGCGCATGCTCCAATCCAGACAGTCCAGACAGAGCGGCGACCGACGGCCCCGCAGCGCCTCCAGATCCACCCCGAACCGCCCGGCAAATGCCGCGCCGGCCTCCGTCAGCTCGGGCCGCTCCGCCCCCGCCAGCAGATATCCCTGCTCCAGCAGTGCATCATAAAGCCAGACCCCCATCTCTCCGGCCAGATGGTTGTAGCAGACCCGCGCCGTCCTCAGCGCCGCATCTCGCGGCCCGACGCGCGTGCGCAGCTGCCCGGTCCCGGCCGCCAGACCCATCAGGCCCTCTAGAACGGCCGCGACCTCCTCGCCGGCCAGGCTGACATATTTGTGCCGCCCCTGCCGCCTTGGCCGCACCAGCCCACCCGCCTCCAGCTGTGCCAGATGACTGCTCGCCGTCTGCGGCGTCACGCCAGCCTCCGCCGCAAGCTCGGTCGCGGTCAGCGCCTGACCCGTCATCAGCGCCGTCAGCATGTTCGCCCGCGCCGGATCCCCGATCAAGGCGGCCACGCGCGCAATATCCGGTCCGTCCTTCATGCTTCGACCATCACCGAAACATCCGCGCCCGGCAACCCCCTATACCGAACGCAGAAAGGAGCCTCCGCCATGCTCACCTGCATCATCCGCTACCAGATCGACCCGACGAAAAAGGCCGACTTCATTCGCTACGCCGAAAACTGGAACACCGCGATCCCGCGCTCGGGCGCCAACCTCATCGGGTATTATGCCCCCCATGAAGGTTCCTCGACGCTGGCCTATGGCATCTACGACATCCCCAGCCTGGCCGCCTACGAGACCTATCGCGAAACGCTCGCCGCCGACCCGCTGGGCCAGGAAAACTACGCCTTCGCCCAGTCCGAGCGGTTCCTTCTTCGCGAGGACCGCACTTTCCTCAAACGCATCCCCTAGACGTGCCGCACCGCAGCGCGATATCACCGCGCCATGAAACTCTTTGCAGGTCTCGGAAATCCCGGCGCGAAATATGCGGGCCACCGCCACAATGTGGGCTTCATGGCGCTGGACCGTATCGCCTCCGACCACGGCTTTCCGGCCTGGCGCGGCAAGTTCAACGCCAGCCTGACCGAAGGACGTCTGGGCGGCGAGAAGGTCATCCTGCTCAAGCCCGAAACCTTCATGAACCGCTCGGGCCAGTCGGTTGGCGAGGCGATGCGCTTTTACAAGCTCACCCCCGCCGACGTGACCGTCTTCCATGACGAAATCGACCTGGCGCCCGGCAAGCTCAAGCACAAGATCGGCGGCGGCCATGCGGGCCATAACGGCTTGCGCTCGATCCATGATCATATCGGCCCCGACTACGCCCGCATCCGCATCGGCGTCGGCCATCCCGGTCACAAAGATCGCGTGCCGGGCTATGTGCTCCATGATTTCGCCAAGGCCGACGAGGTCTGGCTGGATGATCTTTTACGCGGCATCGGGGATGGCGCCCCACATCTGGCCGATGGCGATCCGGGCCGCTTCATGAACGCCGTCGCCCTGCGCACCGCGCCGCCCCGCTCGTCCAAGACGAAAGAGACGGCCAAAGCGCCGCCCCCGCCGCCCGAACGCAAGCCCGACCCGACAGACACCCGCTCAGCCCTCCAGCGGCTCGCGGACCGGTTCCGATGAACGTCCGCGAGGCCTTCCAGAGGCAATCCAAAGCTTGCCTGCAACTGGACTCGCCCTTCATGGGCCGCCTCATGGCTCTGGCCGCCGAGCGCCTGACCCCGGGCCATCCCGTCTCGGACAAGATCCTCGACTGGTCCGGCCCGCCCGAGGCGAATAAGGACTCCGTTCCCCTGCGCTTCGCCGGTGCGCTCCACGCCCAGCAGATCAAGGGCGATCCCGACCTGACCGACGCCTACCCGCCCGATGAAGCGACGGATGACGCCCTTTGGAGAGCTGTCGAAACCGCGATGGACCGGCACACCGACGCCATCCTGCACTTCCTCGACAGCCCGCCCCAGACCAATGAAGTCCGCCGCTCCGCTGCGCTCATCGCGGCGGCCACCTGGCTGAAACCGGACCATCCCCTGATCCTCAGTGAACTTGGCGCCTCCGCCGGGCTCAACCTGATGTTCGACCGCTTCGCGCTGGCCACGCCGAACGGCCCCCTCGGCGCGCGCGATCCGGCTCTGACGCTCACCCCCGGCTGGACGGGCACGCCCCCTGCCCCGCATCCCGTCACCGTCGCGGACCGGCGCGGCTGCGACCTCTCCCCGATCGATCCCGCCGATCCCGATCACCGCACCCGCCTGCGCGCCTACCTCTGGCCCGACCAGCCCCAGCGCCGAACCCTCACCGATGCGGCCATCGCGGCCCATGACGCGCCCGTCGACCGCGCCGAAGCGCAGATCTGGCTCGCAGACCGCCTGACCCCTCGCCCGGGCCACCACCACCTCATCTATCACACCATCGCCTGGCAGTATTTCCCGGGCGCCGCCCAAGCCAAAGCCAAGGCCCTGATCGAAGAAGCCGGTGCGTTTGCGACCTCCGACACGCCGCTCTCCTGGCTCTCGGTCGAAAATGACGGCGGACGCGGCGCAGGCATGACGATCCGCTCCTGGCCGGGCGACACGACCCATGCTCTGGGCCGGTTCGACTTCCACGGCCGCTGGATCGACTGGGCGCCCGAGCTCCGGTCATAAGTCACGGCTTATGGATCGGCCTGTCTTATAAGCCGCCGCTTATGGATCCGCGCCCCGTTGCGCAGACGGACCTTCGTTCGCAGCATTAATCCGGCTTCGCCGCGATTTGCCTCCGACCGGATGCCGACGCGATGCCGACCGGATGCCGCACGGCCAATTCCGGCGGCAAACCGCCGTTAACCCGAATCGAAACGCTTCTCTGCCGCTAGAACCACTGCCCCGGCTCCATCAAACCCAGCTCCAGAAGCTGCTGCGACGTCCAGTCGAACGGAACCGAGTTATGCCATTGAAATGTCTCGATATCCGACCGGCTCCCCGGATTGCGCCGCAAAGCCTTGGCCGCCCGGAACGAGCAGACCGCAGCCGTCACGTTATGATGCCACGGGCAAGAATATGTGTTATATTCCGGCAGGTTAAAGGTATAATCCGGACGCAGCTCCACCCCCGGCGCCGCCTTGAAAATGGACACCCGATCGATCCGCCGCCGCGCCTTGGGAATATGCTCCTCAAAACGCCATCTCAGCCCGCCATAAAAGTCGAGCTGCCGCTCTTCGAAATCCCCATCCGGCGATATCCGGCCCAGCGCATAGTAGCCCGATTTGTCCAGACAGGCCGCCTCCAGCGAGACGGCATCGGGATGATCGTCCAGATTTCTTGCATATATATCAACGACATATGTCAGGACCGTCTCCCGGCGCTCTTCGGTATTGAAGGCCAACAGCTCCCCCACCGTGCGGGTCTCGCAGAACGGATAAAAGAGATATTCGGTATTGTAGCAGTAGTAGATCCACAGCCCCGGACAGGCCGCCGCCACCTTATTGACAACCTTTACCGCAGAGGCGCTGTCGCGAATGTCGCAGCGCACGAAATGCACCTGATCCGCAAGATCCTCAGGGACGGAAATCCCCTCTCCTCCAAACAGGATAACCGAACGAAATCCAAGCTTTAGGTGATGCTCGATGGTCGAGCGAAGCTCGGTTTCATCCTCCGCAAGGATCAAGGCAATCGGCCCTTTGGCAAGCACGTTCTGCCCCGATTTGATCAGACTTGAGAGGGTTTCATAAATCATCGCAACATCCCGCTGTGCCCACATGACGCTTCACATTGCGCCGGGCGCCCGGCACGATTAGACAGACGCTCGTTTTCCCGCAAGTCTCCTCGCCAAGGCTCCGCCAATGTCCGCCACCAAAAAACTCTTTGTCAAAACCTATGGCTGTCAGATGAACGTCTATGATAGCGAACGCATGGCCGAGGCTTTGGGCGGCGCAGGATACGAGACGACAGACCGCCCGGATGATGCGGATATGATCCTGCTAAACACCTGCCATATCAGGGAAAAAGCCGCCGAAAAGATCTACAGCGAACTGGGCCGTCTGCGCCCCTTCAAGGCCGCCAATCCCGATCTGAAGATCGGCGTCGCGGGCTGCGTGGCCCAGGCCGAGGGCGAGGAAATCCGCCGCCGCCAGCCTCTCGTCGATCTCGTCGTCGGCCCGCAAAGCTATCATCGCCTGCCCGAAATGGCCGAAAAACTGGCGGCCGGAGCACGCGTCGTCGACACCGAATTTCCCGCCGAAGACAAATTCGACCATCTCGCCCGCCGCCCCCGCGCAAAACGCGCGCCCACGGCCTTTCTGACCGTCCAGGAAGGCTGCGACAAATTCTGCGCCTTCTGCGTCGTCCCCTACACGCGGGGCGCCGAGGTTTCGCGCGGCGCAGCGCAAGTGCTTGAAGAAGCAAAGGATCTCGTGGATCGCGGCGTGCGCGAGATCACTTTGCTGGGCCAGAATGTGAACGCCTATCACGGCCACAAGGGCGGTCTGGCCGGTCTGATCTGGGATCTGGCCGAAATCGACGGACTGGCCCGTATCCGCTTCACGACCTCGCATCCCAACGACATGGACGACGCCCTGATCGAGGCGCATGGCACCTGCGAAAAACTGATGCCTTACCTGCACTTGCCCGTTCAATCGGGCAGCGACCGCGTCCTCAAGGCGATGAACCGCAAGCATACCGCCGAAGGCTATCTCAAACTCATCGACCGCATCCGCGCCGCCCGCCCCGATCTGCTGCTCTCCGGGGATTTCATCGTCGGCTTTCCCGGAGAGACCGATGCCGATTTCGAGGCAACGCTCGCACTGGTAAGGGCCGCGCAATACGGGCAGGCCTATTCCTTCAAATATTCCACGCGGCCCGGCACTCCTGCCGCCGAGAAGCCGCAGATCGACGATGCTCTGGCCTCGGAGCGGCTTCAGCGGCTTCAGGCGCTCCTCTCCGAGCAACAGCGCGCCGCGCAGGACGCGATGGTCGGGCGCACCGTGTCGGTCCTCTTCGAAAAGCCCGGACGGCTCGACGGACAGATGGTCGGCAAGTCGGATTATCTTCACGCCGTCCATGCCGCGGCACCGGATGTGACCGCAGGCGATATCCGCCGCGTCCGGATCGTCGAAAGTGCAACAAACTCTCTCAAAGGAGAGCTTGTGCAGGATCCTTCACCTGTTTTGTGACAATCCGCAAATACCGCCAGCCAAGGCTTGCACCTCTATCGCGCCCTTGCCACTCTGGTCCCAGCCGCTGTGACTGCGGACCACGAAGGAGACGTATTTGGCCCTCGACCCGCCCCCCGATGCTGCCGATGTCACCGAGACAGAGCTCGAATTTCCAGATAATCGCCTTCTGATCGACCTTTGCGGAGAATATGATCGCAATCTGACGGATATCGAAAACCGTCTGTCCGTGCAGATTCTGCGCCACGGCAACCGGCTGCGTATTCTCGGCTCCGAAAGTCAGGTGGAAAGCGCATCCCAAACACTCGAATCGCTTTACGAACGGCTCGAACAGGGCCGCGCGGTCGAGCCGGGCGATATCGACCGCGAGGTCCGGATGGGCCCGTCCGAGGACGAAACAGGCACGCGCGACGGCGACCAGATGGAGCTGATCCCCTCCGGCCGCGTCGAGATCAAGACCCGCAAGAAGCTGATCGAACCCCGCACCGAGGCCCAGAAGGCCTATGTTCAGGCGCTTTTCGAGAATGAGCTGGCCTTCGGGATCGGCCCGGCCGGCACCGGCAAAACCTATCTGGCGGTCGCCGTCGCGGTGAACATGTTCATCATGGGACATGTCGACCGCATCATCCTGTCGCGCCCCGCAGTCGAGGCCGGAGAGCGTCTGGGCTTTCTGCCCGGCGACATGAAGGACAAGGTCGATCCCTACATGCAGCCGCTTTACGATGCGCTGAACGACTTCCTGCCGGGCAAGCAAACCGCCAAGCTGATCGAGGAAAAGCGCATCGAAATCGCGCCCTTGGCCTTCATGCGGGGCCGGACGCTTGCCAATGCGTTCGTGGTGCTGGACGAGGCGCAGAATGCCACATCCATGCAGATGAAGATGTTTCTCACCCGCCTCGGCGAGGGCAGCCGCATGGTCATCACCGGCGATCGCAGCCAGATCGATCTGCCTCGCGGTGTGCAATCGGGCCTCAAGGATGCCGAGCGTCTGCTCAAGCATATCCCGAAGATCAGCTTTAACTACTTCACCGCCGAGGATGTCGTTCGCCATCCTCTCGTTGCCGCGATCATCAAGGCCTACGACGCCGACGCCACCTCGTGAGACCGGTCGATGTCGTGATCGAAGACCTCCGCTGGGAGGCGATCGGCATCGCGGATCTGGCGAACCGCGCCGCCTCTGCCACCTTGGAGCGGCTCGGCCTCGAGCCGTCGATCTGCGAGATTGCCTGCATGCTCTGCGACGATGCCCGGATCGCGGCCCTGAACTCCGATTTCCGGCAGAAAGCCCAGCCGACCAACGTCCTGTCCTGGCCAAGCGAGGACCGCACCGCGATGGCCGCCGGAGAGATGCCGCAGTCCCCCGCTCCTGATCCCGTTGGCCTGATCGAACTGGGGGATATCGCGCTTGCCTACGAGACATGTCTTCGAGAAAGCGCCGATTTCCATATCCCGCTTGAAAATCATGCAACGCATCTCATCGTGCATGGAACGCTTCATTTATTGGGGTTTGACCACATTCGCGAGGCGGATGCCTGCCTGATGGAGGATCTCGAGGCGGAAATCCTTGGCAATCTGGGACTGGAAAATCCATATGATAGGGTCTGAGCGAATGACGACGCGATGCAGGGCGGAAAAGGATCGATGAGCGAGACGGCGGACGGACCTTCTGGAGCGGCGCAGAGCGCGCAGGAAAATCAGGAGCCAACCAATCGCGGATTTCTGGGGCGGGTGAAGGATATCTTGAATCCGTCCGCGACCCCGACCCCTAGTCAGGACGCCCCTGCCATGGCCCCGACCACCGTCCCCGGCATGCTGAACCTGCGCCGGATGCGGGTCGAGGATGTGGCGGTTCCCAAATCGGATATCGTGGCCGTCCCGGTCACCGCATCGATGGACGAGATCGTCGAGGTGTTTCGCGACAGCGGGCTCACACGGATCCCGGTCTTCGAAGGCACGCTCGACAAGCCTGTCGGCTTTGCCCATCTCAAGGATTTCGCGCTCAAACACGGCTTTAACGGCAAGGTGAAGGAATTCGATCTGAACGCCCTTGTCCGCCCTCTTCTTTACGTGCCGCCCTCCATGCAGATCGGGGTCCTGCTGACCAAGATGCAGGCAGACCGGATCCATATGGCCTTGGTCATCGACGAGTATGGCGGCACTGACGGTCTGGTGACGATCGAGGACCTCATCGAGCAGGTGATCGGAGAGATCGAGGACGAACACGACATCGCCGAAGGTCGGAACTGGACGCTCGAAGGAGCGGGCTGCTACATGGTGCAGGCCAAGACCCCGCTGGACGAATTCCGCGACGAGATCGGCATTGATCTGACCGCAACGGACGAAATCGACGAGGAAGAGGTCGATACGCTTGGCGGTCTGGTCTTCATGCTGTCCGGTCACGTTCCCGCCCGCGGAGAAGTTATCCCCCACCCCGCCGGTCCGGAGTTCGAGGTGATCGACGCCGATCCCAGACGGATCAAACGTCTGAGGGTCCGGCTCAAGAAAGCCAAGACGGATGAGTGAGGCAGGCGCCTTGCGCCGCCGCCTCAACGATCCGCTTGACAGGCTGTCACCGAAAGGCCCGCGCGTCAGACTTCCCGCCCTGATCGGGCTTGGCGGTCTGGCCGCTCTGGGTCATGCGCCGTTCGATCTGCCTGCACTGACCGTCCTTGCCCTAATCGCCGCCCTTCACATCGTCACGGGCCAAACCGGAGCCGCGCGCCTTTTCTGGTCGGCCTGGGCCCTGGCGTTCGGCTATTTCCTCGTCGGCTGGAACTGGCTGGTGGAGCCGTTCCTGGTCGATGCGGCGACCTTCGGATGGATGGCGCCCTTTGCCATCAGCCTTCTGTCGGGGGTGATGGCGCTCTATTGGGCGATCGCGGCGGCTCTGGCGGGCCTCTTGTCCGCGGGCCGGTGGCCTCGCCTTGCCGTGCTCGTTCTTCTGATCCCGGTCGCGGAATACCTCAGGGGGATCCTCTTTACCGGCTTTCCCTGGGGGATGCTGGCCTATGTCTGGATCGAAACCCCGATCGCGCAGCTTCTTGCCTGGATCGGCCCTCATGGTCTGAACATTCTCACGCTGGCAATGGCCGCTGCCGTGGCGGGCTGGATCGCAACCGGCCGGGGCCTTGCGATCCCGGGCGCCTTATTTGTCGCCGGAGCGGCGCTCGCCATCGGCCTCGCACCCGGCGCGGCCCCCGCCGAAGATCCGGGCGCGCCGAAGATCCGGATGATCCAGTCGGGCGCACCACAGGACGAGAAATGGGAACCGGGCAAGCTGGAAGGGTTCGTCGATCTTCAGCTCGATCTGACGGCACAAGGCAAGCCGGTCGATCTGACGATCTGGTCCGAAACCGCCGTCCCCTACCTGCTGAGCGATGCGGGGCCGCTCCTTAGCGTGATGTCAGAGGCGGCCCGGGACGGGACCGTCATTGCCGGGATCCAGAGGTTCGAGGCAGGCTATTACTACAACAGCCTGATCTCGATCGATCCGGGCGGGGTGGTCGGGCATGTCTACGACAAGGTCCATCTGGTGCCTTACGGCGAATACCTTCCCTATGACGATCTGATGCGGCGGCTCGGCCTGAGGGGGCTGGCCTCGAATGTCGGGGCGGGCTTCCGCAAGGGGGCGAGCCGGGATCTTTTCGACGTGCCGGGGATCGGATTGGTCCAGCCGTTGATCTGCTACGAGAGCGTCTTTCCCGCCGAGGTAGCGGAAGGGCCACGACCCCGCCTGACGGTTCTGATCACCAACGATGCATGGTTCGGCAAGTTCTCGGGGCCGTACCAGCACCTTGCACAGGGGCGCGCCCGCGCCATCGAGCAGGGCGTGCCGATGGTGCGCGTCGCGCAGACCGGCGTCTCGGCGATGATCGACGGCAAGGGCCGCATCACCGCATCCATCGGGCTGGGAACCGGCGGCGCGGCGGTCGCGGCCCTTCCGCCAGAGCTTCCCCCGACCCTTTATGCCAGAACCGGCGATCTTCCCGTGCTGATCTTCCTGCTGGTCGGTCTGGCGGGCCTTGCCCTGACGCAAGCACGGCGAAAAGCCGTTGACCCGGCCCAAGGGGCGGCGTAGGCCCGTTCGACACCGGCCCCAACGGCTTCCTGACGGGGTTGGCTGACTTTAATGGAGCACTCCCCATGACACGCCAGAACTACATCTTCACCTCCGAATCCGTCTCGGAAGGCCATCCCGACAAGGTCTGCGACAGGATCTCGGACGCGATCCTCGATGCGCTATTGGGCCAAGAACCCAACGCCCGGGTCGCCTGCGAGACATTCGCCACGACCAATCAGGTCGTGATCGGAGGAGAAGTCGGTTTGGCCGATCAAAGCAATCTCGCACGCCAGATGGAGCGCGTGGATGCCATCGTGCGCGCCTGCATCAAAGATATCGGCTACGAGCAGGAGAAGTTTCACCACGAAACCTGCAATGTGCTGAACTTGCTCCACGAGCAGTCAGCCCATATCGCCCAAGGCGTCGACCGCGAGGGCGCGGGCGATCAGGGCATCATGTTCGGCTATGCAACGACCGAAACCGAAGAGCTTATGCCCGCACCGATCCAGTATTCGCACGCCATCCTGCGCCGCCTTGCCGAGGCGCGCAAATCCGGCGATGCGCCGTCCCTGCGCCCCGATGCCAAGACGCAGCTTTCCCTGCGCTACGAAGAGGGCAAGCCGGTCGAGGTCACGCAACTCGTGCTTTCCACGCAGCATGAAAGCGAAGATCAGACCAGCGATGACATCCGCGCCATCGTGGAGCCTTACATCCGCGAAACGCTTCCCGATGGCTGGCTGACCGAAAAGACCGAATGGTGGGTCAATCCCACGGGCACGTTCGTCATCGGCGGCCCCGATGGGGATGCCGGGCTGACGGGGCGCAAGATCATCGTCGACACCTATGGCGGCGCAGCCCCCCATGGCGGCGGCGCCTTTTCGGGCAAGGATCCGACCAAGGTCGACCGCTCGGCGGCCTACGCGGCCCGGTATCTTGCCAAGAATGTCGTCGCCGCGGGCCTCGCGGCCCGTTGCACGATCCAGTTGAGCTATGCGATTGGCGTCGCCAAGCCGCTCTCGATCTATGCCGACACCTTCGGCACCTCCGACATCCCCCCCGCCCAGATCGAAGAGGCTATCGCCAAGGTGATGGATCTGACGCCACGCGGCATCCGGGATCATCTGCATCTCAACCGGCCCATCTATGAACGCACCGCCGCCTATGGCCATTTCGGACGCGCACCGCAAAACGATGGTGGCTTCAGCTGGGAACGCACGGATCTGGCCGAGGCGCTGTCGAAAGCGCTCTGATCCATGCCGGGCAGTCACCCCTCCGGAGCGCCCTGGCGTAACTTCTACGGTCGTCTCAAGGGCAAGGCGCTGAAACCCTCGCAAGAGCGATATATCCGCGAGGATCTGGACGCTCTGGCGCTCAAGGGGATCGATTGGCAAAGCAATCCGGATCGCACGCCGCTTCGGATCGATGAGCTTTTCGAGGGCCGCCCGGTCTGGCTTGAAATCGGCTTTGGCGCAGGGGAGCATCTGGTCCGTCAGGGCGAGATGAACCCGGAGGTCACGTTGATCGGATGCGAGCCCTACCTCAACGGCGTCGCAACCTGTCTGGGAAAGATCAGGCGCGCGGGCGCAAGCAATATCAGGCTTCATCCCGGCGATGCCCGCGATCTGATGGACGTCCTGCCCGCCGCTTCAACCGACAAGGCGTTTCTTCTCTACCCTGATCCCTGGCCAAAGGCGCGGCATCACCGCAGGCGCTTTGTGACGCCCGAACATCTTGAGCCGCTGGCGCGCGTTCTGAAACCCGGCGCCGAATTCCGGGTCGCAACGGATATCGAGGATTATGTGCGGCAGGCGATGGAAGAGATCCCCAAGGCAGGTTTCGACTGGACGGCCACCCAGGCGGCGGACTGGCGCGCGCCGTGGGGCGACTGGAGCCCCACCCGCTACGAGCAAAAGGCCCTCCGCGAGGGACGCAAGCCCCATTACCT
The DNA here is from genome assembly GCA_947503775.1 of uncultured Paracoccaceae bacterium. Lineage (GTDB taxonomy): Bacteria > Pseudomonadota > Alphaproteobacteria > Rhodobacterales > Rhodobacteraceae > Aestuariibius. The sequence goes on from CANNFE010000004.1 coordinate 22,213, forward strand.
GACTTTTCTGCGCCGCTGATCCGCCACGTCGATGGACCTCCAAGACCGGCTGGTTTAAGCGGCAGGTCACGTCGACAAGAAAGAGGTTTCCGATGGCTGCCCATGGCGCACCAACACCGATGTTTAGCCATCGCTGCGGACCCTTGACCGGGATCGCCAATGTCCCCGGCGACAAGTCGATTTCGCACCGGGCACTGATTCTGGGGTCCCTATCCGTCGGCGAAACCACGATCAGCGGCCTGCTCGAAGGCGAGGATGTTCTGGACACGGCCAAGGCGATGCGCGCGCTCGGGGCCGAGGTCACGCGGTCGGACAACGGCCTTTGGAGCGTGCATGGCGTCGGCGTCGGCGGCTTTGCAGAACCCGAGACCGTGATCGATTGCGGCAATTCCGGCACCGGTGTCCGCCTGATCATGGGCGCGGTCGCCACGACACCGATCGCCGTGACCTTTACCGGTGATGCCTCGCTGAACGGACGGCCCATGGGGCGGGTGACCACCCCTTTGCAGGCATTCGGCGCCCGATCCTATGGACGATCCGAAGGGCGGCTCCCCCTGACGATGGTCGGCGCCGAGGATGCCGTGCCGGTGGACTATACCCTGCCCGTCGCCTCTGCCCAGGTGAAGTCGGCAGTTCTTCTTGCGGGCCTCAACGCGCCTGGCCAGACGGTCGTCCGCGAAGCTGTCGCAACCCGCGACCACACCGAGCGGATGCTCAGGCTTTTCGGCGCGGATCTGACCGTGATTGCCGAGGAGGATGGCAGTCAGACCATCACCCTCACGGGCCAGCCAGAGCTGACGGCCCAACATATCACCGTGCCGCGCGATCCCTCCTCCGCCGCCTTCCCGGTCTGTGCCGCGCTGATCGTGGAGGGGTCAGACGTGCTGGTCCCCGGCATCGGTCTCAACCCAACCCGCGCGGGCCTTTTCGAGACCTTGCGGGACATGGGCGCGGACCTCACCTACGAGAACGAGCGCGAGGAGGGCGGAGAGCCTGTCGCCGATCTGCGCGCGCGTTACTCGCCCGACATGAAGGGGATCGAGGTTCCCGCAGGCCGCGCGGCCTCCATGATCGATGAATATCCGGTCCTGTCGGTCGTTGCGTCCCATGCGTCGGGCACGACGCTGATGCCCGGCGTGCATGAGCTACGTGTCAAGGAAAGCGACAGAATTGACGCGATGGCGAAGGGATTGCGACTGAACGGCGTCACCGTCGAGGAAGGCGAAGACTGGTTCTCGGTCAAAGGCCTCGGCCCCTCGGGCGTGCCCGGAGGCGCAAGCGTCGAAACGCGCCTCGACCACCGGATCGCGATGTCGTTCCTCATCCTGGGCATGGCGTCGCAAAAACCGGTCAGGATCGACGATAGCGGCCCGGTCGCCACCTCTTTTCCGGTCTTCCAGCCCCTGATGGAAGAGCTTGGCGCCCGCTTCGAGGCCGCCAGATGACAACCGGCGGATGCCTCTGCGGTGCGATCACCTTTACGGTGAACGGTCCCCTGCGACCGGTGATCGCGTGTCATTGCACGCAATGCCGCAAGACATCCGGGCATTTCGTGGCGGCAACCTCGGCCGCGCGAGACGACATCACCATCGAAGGCGAGCCGGTCTGGTATCAGTCCTCGGACACCGCGCGCCGGGGCTTTTGCGGCATCTGCGGATCGCAGCTTTTCTGGGACGGGCCGGGCAAAGCCCTCTCCATTTTTGCGGGCGTGCTGAACCCTCCGACGGGTCTGAGCATCGCCGGTCACATCTATTGTGCCGACAAGGGCGACTACTACGAGATAGAGGACAGCCTGCCCTCGGTCCCGGGCCACGATCCGGCCTTGACGACCCAGGTGCCCGATTGAACCCCCTGACCGGAAAACGAGGCGGATGATCTTCACGGTCGCAATCGATGGCCCTGCCGCTGCGGGCAAGGGAACGATCTCGAAGCGGATTGCCAAGACATTTGGCCTCGCGCATCTCGACACGGGTCTGATCTACCGGGCCGTCGGTGCGCTCAGCCTTGCGGGGCAGGATCCCATCGATGCGGCCCGAACGCTCGTTCCGAACGCGCTCGACCGGGAGGATCTGCGCATGCCCCAGGTCGCACAAGAGGCCTCGCGGGTTGCGGCCATCCCCGAAGTACGGCGCCACCTGCTGTCCTTTCAGCGGGACTTTGCCCGGCAGGATGGCGGCGCCGTCCTTGACGGGCGCGATATCGGCACGGTGATCTGCCCAACAGCGGATGTGAAGCTGTTCGTCACCGCCAGCGCCAAGGTCCGGGCAACGCGCCGCCATGCAGAGCTGACGGGCAAGGGGATCGAGATCGACTATGAAACGGTCCTCTCGGACGTCATCGCCCGAGACCAGCGCGACAGCGAGCGGGAGGATGCTCCGATGCGTGCCGCAGAGGATGCAGTGCTGATCGATACATCCGACATGAACATCGAAACGGCCGCCGCCAAGGCGATCGAGGTCGTGGCCGCGCGGTTCGGCTAGACCGCCAGCCCATGACGCCCCGCTGCAAGAGATAGGCGGCCGGATACATCGCGACCTCCTCACGCAGGAATGATCTGCAATTTTGCACAATGGGGTCGCGCGGCATCGGCCTTTCGCCCGGGCCGCTTTTGAGCGCATCTGTAGGCCCAAAGCGCTCCCCTGACCGGCCTCGAAAGGAGATCCCAGAATGAAGACCACCGTCCACACGCTCGATACTGCGCCCGATGCGTCCAAACCGCTTCTTGAAAATTCGCTCAAGGCCTTTGGCCGCCTGCCAAGCCTTCACGGCGTGATGGCCGAAAGCCCCGGGCTTCTGGAGGGCTACCAGCGCCTCCACCGCTCGGCCATTCAGGATACCGCCTTCACCAAGGAAGAGCGGACCGTCGTGTGGATGGCGGTCAATGTCTATCACGAATGCCATTACTGCGTGCCCGCCCATACCGGCATCGCCCATTCCGAAAAGATCGACCAAAGCATCATCGAAGCACTGCGAGACGAGACACCATTGTCCGACCCCAAGCTCAAGGCGCTGCGCGCCTTCACGCTTGCCGTTGTTGACAGCCGGGGCCGCCCCTCGGCCGATCAGGTCGCCGCTTTCGAGGCCGCAGACTACGGCGAGCGCGCCGTTCTGGATATCGTCCTGATCGTCGCCCAGAAGGTCATGTCGAACTACGTCAACTCCTTGTTCGACACCCCAACCGATGCAGCCTTCGAGAAGTACCTCTGGGAGCGCGGGGCAAACGCCGCCTGAGCCCCTCGCGGGTCCAGGTCTGCCATGGCCGGGTTGGACTTGCGTCCGATCCGGCCTTGCTGTACACGCACAGCCGTCGAAGCGGCGGAACGGCCGCAGGCGGATTTGTTGAGCAGGGTCGGTTCGTGCCGACCCTTCGTTTTTGCGTATCCGGACTACGCTTCGTCCAACCCAAACCCAAAGACCGGCGGAGACAACCGCACGGCCCGTAAAATCGTAGATAAGGAAACTGAAAGCCACATGGCGCAGAACGCATCAATGGAGGAATTCGAAGCCCTCCTGAACGAAAGCTTCGAAATGGACACGCCCGATGAAGGGTCCGTTGTCAAAGGCCGGGTCATTGCCGTCGAGGCAGGACAGGCCATCATCGATGTCGGCTACAAGATGGAAGGCCGCGTCGATCTCAAGGAATTTGCCGATCCGGGCGAGAGCCCCAAGATCGAAGTGGGCGACGAGGTAGAGGTGTTCCTCCGCCAGGTCGAGAATGCCCGCGGCGAAGCTGTCATCTCCCGCGAGATGGCGCGCCGTGAAGAAGCATGGGATCGCCTCGAGAAGGCTTATGCCGCTGAAGAGCGTGTCGAAGGCGCAATCTTCGGCCGCGTCAAGGGCGGCTTCACCGTCGATCTGGGCGGCGCGGTCGCGTTCCTGCCCGGCTCGCAGGTCGATGTGCGCCCCGTACGCGACGCCGGCCCTCTCATGGGTCTCAAGCAGCCGTTCCAAATCCTTAAGATGGACCGCCGCCGCGGCAATATCGTCGTCTCGCGTCGTGCTATCCTGGAAGAGAGCCGCGCCGAACAGCGCGCCGAAGTTATCGGCAACCTTACCGAAGGCCAGGCGGTCGACGGTGTGGTCAAGAACATCACCGAATACGGTGCGTTCGTCGATCTGGGCGGTGTCGATGGTCTGCTGCACGTGACCGATATGGCATGGCGCCGGGTCAATCACCCGTCCGAGATCGTCGCCATCGGCGAGACGATCAAGGTGCAGGTCATCAAGATCAACAAGGAAACCCACCGCATCAGCCTCGGCATGAAGCAGTTGCAGGACGATCCTTGGGATGTCGTGGCCGCCAAATACGCTTTGGGCTCGAACCATCAGGGCCGTGTGACGAACATCACCGATTACGGTGCGTTCGTTGAGCTTGAGCCGGGCGTCGAGGGCCTCGTCCACGTCTCCGAGATGTCCTGGACCAAAAAGAACGTCCATCCGGGCAAGATCGTCTCCACCTCCCAGGAGGTCGAGGTCATGGTGCTCGAGATCGATGCGGCCAAGCGCCGGGTGTCCCTGGGTCTCAAGCAGACGCAGCGCAACCCGTGGGAGGTCTTTGCCGAAACCCACCCCGAGGGCACCGAGGTCGAAGGCGAGGTCAAGAACATCACCGAATTCGGTCTGTTCGTCGGTCTCGAAGGCGATATCGACGGCATGGTCCACCTCTCCGATCTGACTTGGGAAGGTCGCGGTGAGGATGTGATCGGCGACTTCCGCAAGGGGGACGTCGTTCAGGCCAAAGTCACCGAGGTCGACGTCGAGAAAGAGCGGATCTCGCTCTCGATCAAAGCGATGGACGGTGATCCCTTTGCTGAAGCCGTTGGCGGCGTGAAGCGTGGTTCGATCATCACCGTCGAGGTGACCAAGATCGAGGATGGCGGCATCGAGGTCGAGTATGAAGGCATGAAATCCTTCATTCGTCGCTCCGATCTGTCCCGCGACCGGGCCGAGCAGCGCCCCGAGCGCTTTGGCGTCGGCGACAAGGTCGACGTCCGCGTCACCAACATCGACAGCAAGACCCGCCGTCTGAGCCTGTCGATCAAGGCACGTGAGATCGCCGAAGAGAAAGAGGCCGTTCAGCAATATGGCTCCTCCGACTCAGGTGCCTCGCTTGGCGACATCCTCGGCGCAGCTCTCAAGAGCGGCGACGACGATTAAAGCGTCCTTTGATTCAAGATCTGGAAACGGCCCTGCCCTCAAGGCGGGGCCGTTTTCGTATCAGGGCCTCGCCGCACGCTTGGCCTGACGCCCCCAGTTTCGCGAATCGCGAGTGGATGCCGCATCGCGGCACGACCGGCAAAGACCCGCCCGGTGGCCCAATTGTCCCTCTTTGGGCGGCTCGAGCGGCGTGATTTCCTGTTCTAGAGGCCATCCTGACGGTTTCGTCATCCGGGCAACATGCGTATAGTCGTTTGAATAGACTGCACTATCTCAAAAGAGCGCTTGGGGGCCCTATGATCCGATCCGAACTGATTCAAAAGCTCGCCGACGAAAACCCCCATCTGTATCAGCGGGATGTCGAGAGGATCGTGAACACCATCTTTGACGAGATCACCAATGCGATGGCCAAGGGCGATCGGGTCGAATTGCGCGGCTTCGGCGCCTTTTCCGTCAAGAAGCGGGATGCTCGTCAGGGCCGGAACCCAAGGACCGGTGAAACCGTTCAGGTCGAAGAGAAGCATGTGCCGTTCTTCAAGGCCGGAAAGCTTCTTAGGGACCGACTGAACGGGAATGCGGGGTAAGCGCGTGCGCTATCTGAAATACGGTTTTCTTCTGATCTTGGCGATCTGCTTGGCGACGGTCGCACTCGCGAACCGTCCGTCCGTGCCGCTCAAGCTGATGCCCGACTGGCTGTGGAGGCTGGTCTCCCGCCCGTCCGAAGTCGAGACTGTGCCTGTCGCCGCGCCATCGCTCGAATTGCCGCTCTTTTTCGTCATCCTCGTCAGCGTGGCCGTCGGTCTTTTGATCGGCTTCGTCTGGGAATGGATCCGCGAGCACAAGCACCGGGCCGAAGCCCGCGAGCGCAAAAAGCACGTCAACCGTCTCGAGGCGGAGGTGACCCGCATGCATAAATCCAAGCACGAGGGCGAGGACGATGTACTGGCCTTGCTCGAAGAACGGTCCGTAAAGGGCTAGGGCCCAAAACAATGCCGACGCCTCTAAAAATCAAGATCTGCGGTCTGAGGACCGCAGAGGCGATTGCCGCCTCCGTCGAGGCGGGCGCGGCCTATATCGGGTTTGTCTTCTTTGAGAAATCTCCGCGCTACGTCACCCCGGACATGGCCCGCCAACTGGCCGCCGATATACCGCCCGAGATCGCGAAAGTCGGCTTGGTGGTGGACCCCAGCGACGACGTTCTGGATACCATTCTCTCTAAGGTCCCGCTCGATATTATCCAGCTTCATGGATCGGAACCACCAGGGCGGGTTCTCGAGATCAAGGCGCGCACCGGCCTTCCGGTGATGAAGGCCGTCGGGATCTCCTCGGCAGGCGATCTCGCCTCTCTGGCCCTTTACGAAGAGGTCGCCGATCAGCTTCTTGTGGACACCAAGGCCCCGAAAGGCTCGGATCTGCCTGGCGGCAATGGCCTCTCTTTTGACTGGGACCTCATCGCGGACCGACAATGGGCAGTCCCGTGGATGCTTGCCGGTGGGTTGACCACGCAAACGGTCGGCGACGCGATCCGTCGGACTGGCGCGATGCAACTGGATCTTTCGTCGGGCGTCGAGCGGGCTCCGGGCGTAAAGGATCCCGAGAAGATCCGCGCGTTCATCGCAGCGGCACAAACCCCAGTGCTCCCGGCCTGACAAAGACCGCTCCGCCCGATGACGTTTTGTCCTGCCCGGAACGGGTGGAACTAGCGCCCGCTCCTGCGTAAAAGGGAGGGCCAGACAGGAAAGCGACGCCATGCCCGACGATCTTTTCAACTCGTTCATGAACGGCCCCGATGAGAACGGTCGCTTCGGCCAGTTCGGCGGGCGCTTCGTCTCAGAAACGCTGATGCCGCTGATCCTCGAACTGGAACGGCAATATGAACATGCAAAGACCGACGACAGCTTCTGGGCCGAGATGCGTGATCTCTGGACCCATTATGTCGGACGTCCCAGCCCCATGTATTTCGCAGAGCGTCTGACCCAGCATTTGGGCGGCGCCAAGATCTACCTCAAGCGCGACGAGCTGAATCACACCGGGGCGCACAAGATCAACAACGTGCTGGGTCAGATCATCCTTGCCCGCCGGATGGGCAAGACCCGGATCATCGCCGAAACGGGCGCCGGGCAGCATGGCGTCGCAACGGCAACCGTCTGTGCCAAGTTCGGTCTCAAATGCGTTGTCTACATGGGCGCCCACGACGTGGAGCGTCAGGCCCCGAACGTCTTTCGTATGAAGCTTCTCGGGGCGGAGGTCATCCCCGTCACCTCCGGCAGGGGGACGCTCAAGGACGCGATGAACGATGCCCTGCGCGACTGGGTCACGAATGTCCGCGATACGTTCTATTGCATTGGAACGGTGGCCGGCCCGCATCCCTACCCAGCCATGGTTCGCGACTTTCAGGCCATCATCGGTAAGGAAGCCAAGGACCAGATGATGCAGGCCGAAGGACGCCTGCCCGATACGATCATCGCCGCCATCGGTGGCGGATCGAACGCGATGGGCCTCTTTTATCCGTTTCTCGACGACACAGATGTTTCGATCATCGGCGTCGAAGCGGGCGGCAAGGGCGTGAATGCCAAGATGGAGCATTGCGCCTCGCTCACCGGGGGACGGCCCGGCGTGCTTCATGGCAACCGAACCTATCTTCTTCAGGACGATGACGGTCAGATCCTCGAAGGCTTCTCGATTTCGGCGGGCCTCGATTATCCCGGGATCGGGCCAGAGCATTCCTGGCTCCACGATATCGGCCGGGCCCAGTATGTCGCAATCACCGACCGCGAGGCGCTCGAGGCGTTTCAGCTGTGCTGCGAGATGGAGGGCATCATTCCCGCGCTCGAGCCCTCCCATGCGCTGGCCCATGTGATGAAGATCGCCCCGGACCTGCCTGCGGATCATCTGATCTGCATGAATATGTGCGGCCGCGGCGACAAGGACATCTTCACGGTCGCCAAGGCCCTCGACGCCAATATTCAGCCGTCGGACTAGGTCTAAGCCTAGAGATCTACGCGCCATTTTGCGTCTAAACTCAAGGAATAGGCCGCCTAATCTGGCGGTTTATTCCTTTCCTACCCCTTGTAGAACATCTTCGGTCTATTCCCCAAGGTCGATAGAGAACCTTGCGAGATCGGTCATGTCTGCCCTGGCAACACGCAGATTTGGGTGCCGCGACAGTGCAACAGGATCGATCTGGAAAGGATAAGACAATGGAAAAGACATGTAGGCTCACCGCTCTCTCGGCTGCCTTTCTTCTCACGGCGACAACGGCGATAGCTCAAGGTGTGCCTTTCGCGGATGTCGACGCAAACGGCGACGGCGAGCTTTCCTTTGCCGAGCTCGAGCAGGTGTTTAGCACCCGAAGCGCCGCACAACTCATGTCGCGCGACGACGACAATGATGGCCGCGTGTCTCTGGCCGAGATGTCGGACGATGATGACGACGACGGCGACGATCGCGACGACCGGGCGCGCGACGACAATGACGACGATGACGACGACGGGGGTGACCGGGACGCAAGCGACAGCCGCGACCGGGATGACGAAGACGGCGGCGACACCGGCGGACGCGACGATGATGACGACGATAGCGGCAGCGACAATGACAGCAGCGATGATGATGACGACGACGATGATGATAGCGATGAAAACGATGACGACGATGACGACGATGACGACTAATCGTTTGATTGATCATGCCGATGACGCGGTTTAGCGTCTTTTGCCAAAGGTCCCTGCTGCGCCTGCAGCGGGGATCTCCTGTTGGAGGTTATGTCGCGTGAGACCGTTTATTCTTTGTCTGGCCTTCACGATCGGGCAGCTCGTCGCGACCGCGGCGAGCGCGCAATCGCTCGAGCGCAGCATCACGCAGCAGCTTCGCGATCAGGGATATCAGCGGATTGAAAGTGGAACCACGCTTCTGGGCCGGTTGCGGATCACCGCAACGGCTGGCAATCAGCGACGTGAAATCGTCGTAAATCCTCAGACCGGTGTGATCTTGCGGGACTCGACCACGACGACGAACCGCCGAGGCGTGACACCGCGCCTTTTGGATCGGCGAGACGACAACGATGACAATTCAAGCAGCCGGGACAACGACAATGGCGGCGGATCTGGTGGAGGCGGCGGATCCCGCGATGACGACGACGACGATAGTGGCGGCGGCTCTGGTGGTGGAGGCTCCGGTGGTGGAGGCTCAGGCGGCGGTGGTGGATCGGATAATGGCGGATCCGACGATGATGACGATGATGACGGGGGGGATGATGGCGATGACGACGATGATGGAGACGACACGGACGATTGAAGATCGTCTTGAGATCCACCGCCTGATTCTATCGACCTGAGACTGAGGACGCACTGGGAATGACACGGACTTGGCTTATCGGGCTAACGCTCCTGATTCAAAGCGCCTGTGCCATCTTTTTCGTGTCCGATATCGTCATTTCCGTCCTCGGCCTGGGTGTCGCTCCGATCAGCTGGAGGATCCACGAGGCGATCGAAATCGGCGCCTCGGTCGGATTGCTGCTTGGCCTGATCGTCGGCGCGGTCCTTCTGCGGAACACATTGCAACGGAACCGGCGCGTCGAGGAACAGCTTCGGGCAGCGTCCGGCGCGTTTCTCGATCTTATGGAAGAGCGGTTCGATCAATGGGGCCTGACCCCGGCCGAGCGTGATGTCGCCCTTTTTGCCATCAAAGGGTTCTCCACCAACGAAATTGCCGGGATGCGCGAGACCTCCGAAGGGACGGTCAAGGCACAGACGAATGCAATCTACAGAAAGGCAGGGGTCGGCGGTCGCCCACAGCTTTTGAGCCTCTTTATCGAGGATCTGATGGGCGAGGGACTTGCCGGATCAAGCAGCTCCTAGCCGCGCGCATGGGCCTTGAGAACATCGAGAGGCACAATATCCAGCGCCCGTTGATGGGTCGCCTCCAGATGCACCGCCGGAGCGCATCTCTCCTCAACCGCCTGAAGGAAACGGCCCGCGCAGACGCACCAGTGATCGCCGGGATTGAGCCCCGGGAAATCGAACTCCGGCCTGGGGGTCGAAAGATCGTTGCCGACATATTTGGAAAAGGCCAGAAATTCCGCGGTCAGACTGACACAGACCGTGTGAGAGCCCTGATCGGCCGCGCAGGTATCGCAAGAGCCGTTCCGAAAGAATCCGGTGACGGGGTCCGATGAGCAGGACGCAAGAGGCGTGCCCAGAACATTGACTGACGGTTCCTTTTCCATAGCTCTCTTCTACGCGACGAAAGACCGGACACAAAGAGATGTCTCAAGACGCCCTTCGATGGTAGATCAGGATCGATTTACTCAACTCAAGGATGTAGGATTAGCGGGCCGGTTTTGAGCCCGGCATCGACCAGCCTCCAAGATCCGGACCGGGCCGACCTGCAAACGACTGATTGCCGTGGATAATCCAAGAACCGGGACCGATCGGATGATCACGAAATGGGTTCTGCCATGCGACCCTGCGATCTTAAGCGTGAACAATTCTGTCGATTCCATGACAACAGTCGCCTGACAGTGAACAAGATTAGGTCCCAAAAACTTCGGATTGGCCAACGATATCGAATAGCAGAAACGTTCTTTGATTCGGACACGACCTTGATAGCTCCGCGGATATACATGGCCAGGCCTGCAACCGATTGCCTCAGCGCGATCGGCGAAAAGTCGGGCATGCATCTGGGGCGTGGCGCATCGGGCAGGGTTCAAGCGACCCTTGCTTCCCCCAGCCGGACAAAAAGCAGCTCGTATGCCGGGCTGTCCTGGGATCCGGTTGATCGTCCCGATGATGCTCTTCAACGCCTGATCGAAACGAATTCGAAACTGGGGGCAATCGGCCCAAAGCCGATAGTCACGCCCTTCGCATAAAGACCCGTTGCCCCGAGAGGGACATAACGACCGCGATGCAGATCACGGTCCCGCATAAAAAAGCCCCGTTTCCGGCCATGACGGAACGGGGCCCAGAAGACCCCGGGGCACCTCACCCCGATCAAAACAGAAACGAAGCGCGCTGCCATAGGTGCGCGTCTTACGACGAACGGATTGGAGAAAGCAGATGAACACTGTTTGGAGCGCCCTTAGAGCGACAGTTGCGGGAGCCTTGATCGCCACCGCAGGTCAGGCCCAGGAAGGTGTGACCGACAGCACCGTGACCTTTGCACAGGTCGCGGCTTTCGAAGGTCCCGCCTCCGCACTGGGCGAAGGAATGCGGATCGGTCTTGAGGCCGCTTTTGCGCAAGCCAATGAGAATGGCGGCGTGCATGGCCGCCAGATCATGCTCGAGACATTCGATGACGGCTACGAGCCGGACCAGTCCATCGCCCAGTTCAACAAAGTCATCGAAGGCGACGGTCATCTCGGCTTTATCGGGCCGGTCGGCACGCCGACAACGCTTGTGACCCAGCCGATCGCCACCGAGGCGGGCATGCCGTTCATCGGGCCGTTCACCGGTGCGGGCTTCCTGCGGGAGGCGAGCCACGGCAACATCTACAACATTCGCGCGACCTATGCCGCCGAAACCGAAGCCTGGATGCAGTATCTGGTCGATTCCGAAGGGATGACCGACATCGCGATGCTCTATCAGGATGACGGCTTCGGCTATGTCGGCCTCGACGGTGTCGAAAAGGCACTCGGCCGCCGCGATATGGAGCTGATCTCGAAAGGCACCTATACCCGCAACACGCTCGACGTCGAAGCGGCGTTGGAGACGATCAAGGCATCGAACCCGCAAGCCGTCGTCATGGTCGGCGCCTATGCGCCCTGCGCCGAATTCATCAAACAGGCCAAGGCGGCCGGCATGACCGACGTGACCTTCGTCAATATCTCCTTCGTGAACTCCAAGGCGTTGTCGCAGGCCCTCGGCGATCAGGGGGAAGGCGTCATCGTCAGCCAGGTCGTTCCCTTCCCGCTGAACGGATCGATCCCGGTCGTGTCCGACTACATGGGCGCTCTTCTCAGCACAGGCCAGGCCAGCGAGCTCGGCTTTACCTCGCTCGAGGGCTACCTGGTCGGTCGGCTTACGATCGATGCACTTCGCAACTCCGGGCCCAAACTGACCCGCGAGAAGTTTCTCTACACGCTGAATGCGATGCGCAGCGTCGATCTGGGCGGCCTGGAACTGGTTTATGACGAAGGTGACAACCAGGGTCTCGACGAAGTCTTCCTCACACGGATCACGGATACAGGGAGCCTCGAAGCTGTCGTCACGGACGGCCCGCAGGGGTAAGCCGCACAGATATCAAACTAAAGGCGCGTTCAGGAAACTGGACGCGCCTTTGTCGTTCTGAACGTGCTGGATAAAATCAGGTGCGGCGCAGGCGGATGACCACATCGACCTTCGCGATCTCGGCCCCCTGCGGCGCGGTCGGCAAACGATGGATCTCAAGCTCTTCGGCAGGCGCATCAGACAGCGTTGCGCTGTCTTCCCAGAAGAAATGGGGATGATCGCTCATATTCGTGTCGAAATAGCTCTTGGAGCCATCGACCGTGATCTCGCGCATCAGACCCGCATCGCAAAACGCCTTGAGCGTATTATAGACCGTGGCCAGCGACACTTTCTCGCCGCTGCGGCAGGCCGCGTCATAAAGACTTTCCGCCGTGACATGACGATCTTGTCCATCGCCGACAAGGAGCGAGGCGAGCGACATGCGTTGGCGGGTCGGACGCAAGCCTGCATTGGCAAGCCACTCTTCCCCCCGGCGCGTATGAGTCTTCTGATCGGTCATCCTTCTCTTATATGGGGGAAGCTGTTGATGGTTCAAACTATTTCGAGAAAACCGGCCTTTGCTTGCTCTCTGCGAACCCGCGATGATAGACGGGCTGGCAACAGATCGTGCAGTGCAAGGATCGCCGCCTATGGCCGACTACCCGACCCACTTTGACAAAGAAGCCCTGCTGCAATGCGCGCGGGGCGAGCTTTTCGGTCCGGGAAACGCACAATTACCCGAACCGCCCATGCTCATGATGGACCGGATCACGGACGTCTCCGGCGATGGCGGGGCGAACGGGAAGGGACATATTACCGCAGAGCTCGATATCACGCCGGATCTGTGGTTCTTCCCCTGCCATTTTCCCGGAAACCCGGTGATGCCAGGCTGTCTGATGGTCGATGGTCTGTGGCAGCTCACGGGATTCAATCTCGGCTGGCGCGGCTGGCAGGGACAGGGCTTCGCGCTCGGCGCCGGCGAGGTCAAGCTCAGTGGGATGGTCCGCCCCGATCGCAAACTGGTTCGCTATGAGATCAATTTCACACGGGTGATCGACCGCAAGCTCAAGATGGGCGTTGCGGATGGAACGGTCTTTGCAGATGACGAAGAGGTCTGCACCGTGACAGGCATGAAGGTCGGTCTTGCGACCGCTGAAAGCTGAAGGGAGATCGCCGATGCGCCGCGTTGTCATAACGGGTCTGGGTGTCGTCTCGCCTATCGGAAATTCCGCGGCCGAGGTGACAGACGCGCTCAAGGCGGGCCGGTCCGGGATCGAAGCCTCCCCCGAGATGGCCGAGCACGGGTTTCGCAGCCGGATTGCCGGAACGCTCAAGATCGACCCTTCCGAGCATATCGACAAACGCGTCATGCGCTTCATGGGGCCTGGCGCGGCTTACGCCTATCTGGCCATGGAACAGGCGATCGCCGATGCAGGGCTAGATACGGGCGACGTCTCGCACCCGTCCACCGGCCTGATCGCCGGATCCGGCGGACCCTCGACATCGGCCATGTTCACGGCCCATCAGACGGTCCTCAAAACCGAGGCGACCAAGCGGATCGGGCCCTTTGCGGTGCCCAAATGCATGTCCTCGACCGTCAGCGCCAACCTTGCCACTGCCTTTCAGATCAAGGGGATCAACTTTTCGATCACCTCGGCCTGCTCGACCTCGCTGCATTGCATCGGGATGGCCGCGCAACAGGTGGCGCTCGGTGTGCAGGACGTGATGTTCGCAGGCGGCGGAGAAGAGCTCGACTGGACTCTCTCCTGCCTCTTTGACGCGATGGGGGCGATGTCCTCGAAATACAACGATACGCCCGAACGGGCGAGCCGGGCCTTCGATGCCGATCGTGACGGGTTCGTGATTGCCGGCGGCGGCGGGATGGTCGTGCTCGAGGATCTGGAGCGGGCCAAGGCGCGCGGGGCCAAGATCTATGCCGAGGTAACGGGCTTTGGCGCGACCTCGGACGGGCATGACATGGTGGCCCCGTCCGGCGAGGGCGGCGAGCGGGCGATGCGGATCGCGCTCAAGACGATCCCTCAGGGCCGCAAAGTCAACTATATCAACGCGCACGGCACCTCGACCCCCGTCGGCGATGTCGGCGAGGTCGAGGCCGTGCGGCGCGTCTTCGGTCAGGGATCGACCCCGCCGATCAGCTCCACCAAGTCGATGACGGGTCACAGCCAGGGCGCAACCGGCGCGCAGGAGGCGATCTATTGTCTCCTGATGCTCCAGGACGACTTCATCGCCCCGTCGATCAATGTCGAAACGCTCGATCCTGCGCTCGATCCGGCCGAGATCGCGACCGAGACGGTCGAGGCCGCCGGGCTCGATACCGTGATGACCAACTCGTTCGGTTTTGGCGGAACGAACGGATCGATGCTGCTTTCCAAATACGACGGATAACGCTCCAATGGCAGATTTGATGACGGGCAAACGCGGGCTGATCATGGGGGTGGCCAACGACCGCTCGATCGCCTGGGGCATCGCGAAAGCCATGGCCGCCGAGGGCGCCGAGCTGGCGTTTTCCTATCAGGGAGAGGCGTTCGGCAAGCGGGTCGAACCGCTGGCCGCCTCGCTCGGCTCGGAGCTGCTGGTCGATGTGGATGTCACGGATGACGCATCGATGGATGCGTGTTTCGCCAAGCTGCGCAATCACTGGGGCTCGATCGATTTCGTCGTCCACGCCATCGCCTATTCCGACAAGGCAGAGCTGACGGGGCGGTTCATCAACACGACCCGCGAGAACTTTCGCAATTCGCTCTCGATTTCGTGCTATTCGCTGATCGACGTGGCGCGGCGCGCGTCAGAGCTGATGCCCGAAGGCGGAACCGTCCTGACGCTGACCTATCAGGGATCGAACCGGGTGACGCCGTTCTACAATGTCATGGGCGTGGCCAAGGCAGCGCTCGAGGCGGCGGTGCGCTATCTTGCCAATGATCTGGGACCGCAGGGCGTCCGGGTGAATGCGATCTCTCCGGGTCCGATGAAGACGCTGGCCGGGGCGGCGATCGGCGGTGCACGCAAGACGTTCAAACACACGGATGCGAATGCGCCGCTCCGGGCGAATGCAACGCTGGAGGCGGTTGGCGGCACGGCGGTCTATCTGGCCAGCGATGCCGGAGCCTGCACGACCGGAGAGATCATCCGCGTGGATGGCGGCTATCATGTCCTCGGTATGCCGCAATCAGAGCATCTGTAGCGACCAACCTTGGCCCAGATTGCGGTCCGTCAGGCCGCTGGATGTATCGCGATATCCTCATGCAGGCCGGGGTCGTCTCTGGTCTCTGACCAGAATTTGAGGCGCGCACGTCCGGAATGTTTCGCCCGATAAAGCGCCTCATCGGCGCGCGCGAGCAGCACCTCCACACTTTGTCTGTCCGTCACGATAGCGGCCCCCGCAGATACGGTCACCGGAACCGCATGGTCCCCGCTCGGAGCCGGTATATTGAGGGTCCTGCACAGGCGGCTTTCGATCGAATGCACGCCCTCGGCGCTCATCTTGGGAAAGTAGAAGGCGAATTCTTCTCCCCCGATCCGGGCGACCAGATCGCCCGAACGGGTAATCGCGTGAAGATGGTCGGCAACGGCCTTGAGGCAATGATCACCGGTTTCGTGTCCGAACGTATCGTTGATCCGCTTGAAACGATCGACATCGACCAGAAGAACCGCACCGCCCTTGCAGAGCTCAAGACGCGCCGCCGCCTCTTCAAAGAACGCGTGCCGATTGGGCAGACCGGTCAGCGGATCGGTCCGGGAAAATGCAAAGAGCCGCAGTTCGAGCCGCTTGAAGTACGCCAGCGCCGTCATCATCAGGACAAGGAACGGCAGGCCCACCAGGATTGTCGTAAGGATCAGATCGGCTGGCGGCATCCAAAGGTAGCCATCCAGCCCGTAATCCACTGCGAAATGCAGCAAGATCGCAAGAGCCATCACAAGCGTGCCTTTCAGCACGCCATCCCCCAGCGACCGGGGGGCCAACATCTCGAAGACTCGGTCCAGCATCGATGCCCTTTCAAGATCTGGGATCATCGGGCGCGATCCTTTACAAAACATTTCGATCGCGGCTCCGAATAGCTCGAATGCGATCTATCTCTTTGCACTTTCCACCGGGCGGCGCCGGTGTCAGTCTCGGCGCGACAGTCGGGAGGGCGCATGACGGTCAAGGTCTGTATCTTCGATGCCTATGGCACTTTGTTCGATGTGGCCGCGGCAGCGCGCGAGGCTGCGGCGGAACCGGATTTTTCGCAACTGGCCAAGCTCTGGCCCCGCATCGCGGAAGACTGGCGGCTCAAGCAGTTGCAATACACCTGGCTGCGGGCCGTGGCCGATCGGCACTGCGATTTCTGGCAGGTGACAGAAGACGGGCTCGATTGGGCGCTGGAACGCGCCGGCCTGGAGGATGCGGCGCTCCGGGCGCGGCTGCTTACGCTTTATAAGGAATTGTCGGCCTATCCAGAGGTCGGCGCGATGCTTGAAGCGTTGAAAGGCGCGGGACTGAAGACCGGGATCTTGTCAAACGGATCGCCGGACATGTTGCAAAATGCGGTCGCCTCTGCCGGGATCGGGGGGCAGCTCGACGCGGTTCTGTCGGTCGAAGATGTGGGCGTCTTCAAACCGCATGACCGGGTCTATGATATGGTCGGCGCGCGGTTCGGATGCGCGCCGCGCGAGGTACTGTTCGTGTCGTCCAACGGATGGGATGCGGCGGGCGCAGCAGGCTATGGCTTCCGCACGGTCTGGGTGAACCGCGCGGGCGATCCGGTCGACCGGCTTTATGCCGCGCCGGATGACATCATGACCGATCTGCGCGGCATCCCCGATCTGGCGCAGCGGCTATGACAAAGCGGTTCGACACGGCGGACGGGACCGGCCTTGCCTATGACGTGACCGGCCGAGGGGTACCGCTTCTCTGCCTGGCGGGTCTGTCGCGGGACCGGCGCGATTTCGATCCGGTGGTGGCCCGCTTCGCGGATCAAGCCCAAATCATCCGACTGGATTACCGCGGACGCGGCGCCTCGGATTTTGCCGACCCGGCGAGCTATTCGATCCCGCAGGAAGGGCAGGATGCGCTGGCGCTCCTCGATCATCTGGGGATCGAGAAGGCGGCGATCCTGGGCACCTCGCGCGGGGGGCTGATCTCGATGCTGCTCGCAGCCAGTGCAAAGACGCGTCTTCTGGGTGTCGTGCTGAACGATATCGGGCCGGTGATCGAACCCGTCGGGATCGAGTACATCATGACGTATCTGGGAAAGCCGCCCGGTTATGCCGATTACGATGAGGCGGCGCAGGCGCTAAGCTATTCGATGGCCGGACGCTTTCCCGGCGTGACGACGGCGCAATGGAAAGAGCGCGCAATGCTCTGGTGGCGCCAAGGATCGGATGGGCTTGAGCTGCGCTACGATCCAAAGCTGCGCGATGCGGTGATCGCCCAGGCGGACGCTTCCGGTGCTATGGATCTGTGGCCGCTCTTCGATGCGCTGGACGGGCTTCCGCTGGGGCTGATCCGCGGGGAAAACTCGGACCTTCTGGCGCCTGAAACGGTCGCCGAGATGCGCCGCCGTCGCCCCGATATGCTCTTTATCGAAGTCGCGGATCGGGGCCATGTGCCCTTCCTCGATGAGCCCGAAGCGCTTCGTTTGATTGAGGATTTCCTGAAAGGACTGTCATGAATTACGAGATGATCCGCGCCGCCGATCAGCGGCTGAACGGCTATGTGCGCCGCACCCCGCTCTTGTCGGCGCCGCAACTGGACGAGATCGCCGGGCGCCGGGTGCTGATCAAGGCGGAAAACCTGCAACATACCGGATCCTTCAAGTTTCGCGGCGGCTGGTCGGCCTTGTCGGCGCTCGGGGCAGATGCGCGGGCGAAGGGCGTCATCGCCTTCTCCTCGGGCAATCACGCGCAGGGCATCGCGATGGCGGCCGCCGCCCATGACGCGCCCGCAACGATCGTGATGCCCAAGGACGCGCCTCAGGCAAAGATCCAAAATACGCAGTGGCTCGGCGCCGATATCCAGCTTTACGACCGCGATGACGAAAAGCGCGAAGAGCTGGGGCGCAAACTGTCCGAAGAGCACGGCCTCATCCTCATCCGCCCCTATGACGAGCCGCAGGTGATCGCCGGTCAGGGGACCTGCGGGCTCGAGATCGCCAAGCAGGCCAAGGCTGCCGGGGTCGAAGTGGCCGATGTGCTGATCTGTTGCGGCGGCGGCGGTCTGACGGCGGGTATCGCGCTGGCGCTCGAGGCAGAGGCGCCGGGCCTCAAACCCCGCCCGATAGAACCGGAGGGCTTTGACGACGTGACCCGATCGCTTGAGGCCGGAGAGATCCGTCGAAACGAAAAAAGCTCGGGCTCGCTTTGCGATGCGATCCTGACGCCGCAACCGGGGGACATCACCTTTCCGATCATCCAGCGGCTTTGCGGTGCGGGGATCGTCGTCACCGACGAAGAGGCCCTGCGCACGATGGCGCTCGTCTTCCGGCACCTGAACATGGTGCTCGAACCCGGCGGCGCGGTCGCGGTGGCGGCAGCCCTCTTTCACCCCGAGGCCAGCGAGGGCAAGGACGTGATCGCCGTCGCCTCGGGCGGAAATGTCGACGCAGAGATCTTCTCGCGCGCGATCACCGATTACGGAGACGCGGCATGACCCATGTCACCATCGCCAGTTTCAACGTCAAGAACCTGATCGGCGCGGACAAGGAATACTACCGCTTCGAAAGCTACACGCCCGAGGAATACGCCTGGAAACAGGACTGGCTCGCCGATCAGCTTCTGACGATGGATGCCGATGTGGTCGGCTTTCAGGAGATCTTCGAAGAAGAGGCCCTGCGCGCGGTCGTCGCCGAAACCGACCGGCGCGGGGTGCTCGCCAACGAGGCGAATGTCCCCGATGCGGGCAAGCCCTATGCGCGCAAGGCGATCTTTCGCAAACTGGCCTATGACGGTTATGGCGAGGCCGACCTGGTCTTCGCCCCGAACGCCAATGACGGAGAGCCGAGTCAGCGCAGACCGGGCGTTGCGATCCTGTCGCGCTTCGGCTTTGCCGAGCCGCCCGAAGTGCTGCAGGTCCTCGATCCGCCGGTCGAGATCGGCTTTCGCGATCTGGGCGGAGAGCCGTCCGGCAGCTACCGGCTCGGCCGGTTGTCGCGGCCGGTCCTGAAAGCGCGGATCCCGATGGGCGGGCAGATCGTGACGGTCTTCAACTGCCATCTGAAATCCAAACTGGGTGAATATGACCGCCCGCCCGGCGCACCCTTTGCGCCCGCGGCCGATCTGACCGACTACGATCCGGCGGCCCGCGCCCTGGGATCGCTGCGCGCGGGACTGCGCCGGATGGCAGAGGCGTGGATGCTGCGCCGCGCCGTGCTGGCCAGCCTGGGAAGGGGCGAGCCGGTGATCGTTCTGGGCGACTTCAACGACGGCGAGGCCGCGGTCAGCAGCGAAATCATCGCCGGTGAAACCCCGTTCAAGAACTACGCCTGGATGCGCCGCCACGATGCGGAAAAACGCAATGACCGCTACACCAAGGAGGAGAACGAGCAGATCACCGAAGATATCGAGGCCGTTCGCCTGCATTCGGCCGAAAAGCTCTTCGTCCGCAAATCCCTTCGAGACATGGTCTACACGGCCGCCTTCGGAGGGCAGTTCGAGAGCATCGATCAGATCTATCTCAGCCGCCACTTCCACCCCGAGAACAAGGCGCGCATCGGCGAGATGGAATATTTCAGCGTGCTCAACGATCACCTGACCGATGGCAGCCATCCCGAGGCCCCTTACAACAAGCTTGCCTCCGATCACGGGCAGATCATGGCGCATCTGAGGTTCAACGCTTCGTGAGCGAGGCCGCCGCCCCTGCCCCGTCGCGCAAGGCGTTTCTCTTCATCATCATCACGCTGATGATCGACGCGATGGGGATCGGGCTGATCATCCCGGTGATGCCCGACCTGCTGACCGAAATCGACGGCGGCACGCTGGGCGAAGCGGCGATCTGGGGCGGTATTCTGACGACGCTTTTCGCGGTCATGCAGTTCATCTTCGGCCCGTTCTTGGGATCGCTGTCGGACCGCTACGGACGGCGGCCCGTTCTGCTCGTCTCGCTTGCGGTGATCGCGGCGGACTATCTGGTGATGGCGACAACGGGCCTTTTGTGGGTCCTGATCCTCGCGCGGATGGTGGGCGGGATCACGGCGGCGACGCAATCGACAGCCTCGGCCTATATCGCGGATATCTCGCCGCCCGAGAAAAAGTCGGCCAATTTCGGGTTGGTCGGCGCAGCCTTCGGCGTGGGCTTTGTGTTCGGTCCGGTGATCGGCGGCCTGCTGGGCGAATACGGCACGCGCGCGCCGTTCTATGCCGCTGCCGCACTGGCAGGACTAAATCTGGTCTTCGGCTTCTTCGTCCTGCCCGAGACGGTGACGGACCGCACGCGGCGCGCCTTCACCTGGCGCCGCGCCAATCCGTTCGGATCCTTCGCGGCGCTGTCTAAACTGCCAGACATCACGCGGCTGCTGATGCTCATCTTCCTCTATGAATTCGCCTTCATCGTCTATCCCGCGACCTGGGCCTATTACGGTCAGGCCGCGTTTGGCTGGGACAGCGGTATGGTCGGCCTCTCGCTGGGCGCTTTCGGTATCGCGATGGCGATCGTTCAGGGCGGGCTGATCCGCTGGATCATCCCCCGCTTCGGAGAGCACCGCGCGATCATCGGGGCGCTCGCGTTCAACTTCGTCGCCTTCACGGTCCTGACGGTGCTGACGAACGGGATCGTGGCGCTGATCTTCACGCCCTTCACGGCGCTGGGGGCGATCATCGCACCCACCCTGCAAGGCATGATGAGCCGCCGCGTCCCCGATGACAGTCAGGGCGAGTTGCAGGGGGTCATCGCCTCGAGCAAATCGGTGGCGATGATCTTTGCGCCGCTGGTGCTAACGCGGATCTTCTGGGCCTTCACCGATGGCGACGGGATTTACCTGCCGGGCGCACCCTTTGCCTTATCGGCATTGCTGATGGTCGTCTGTCTGGGCGTCTTCGTCACCCGGCGGCGCGCTCAAAGCCTGTCGCGCAGCTGATACCAAAGCATCGCCGCCACCAGAAGCGGCTGGCGCAAGCGCGCCCCGCCCGGGAAGGCAGGCGTTGGTACGGCAGCGAGCGTGTCAAAGCGTTCGGCCTGCCCCGCGATGGTCTCCGCGGCGATCTGGCCAGCGAGCGTGGCCATCGCGATGCCGTGACCGGAGTAACCCGATAGGCTGAGCGTCGACGGCCCGATCCGCGCGATATGTGGCATGCGCGTCATCGTGATCCCGAGCGTACCGCCCCAGGCATGACTGATCGGGACACCCTTAAGCTGCGGAAAGATCCGTTCGAGCGGTTTGCGGACAGTCGCCGCTATGTCGGCGGGAAAACGATAGCCGTAGCTCTCCCCGCCCCCGAACAGCAGCCGTCCGTCCTGGAGGCGGAAATAGTTAATGACGTGATAGCTGTCGGCAACGGCGATGTCCTGCATCGGCAGCTCGGACAAGGGCTCGGTCGCGGCGATGAAATTGTTGATCGGCATGACGCGCGCGGCCACCTTCGGCGCGAGCGGACCAAGATATCCGTTGCAGGCGAGAACGACGTGATCGGCAGTCAGGGCACCGTCCCGGGTCGTGACCTGGCCTTCGGTCAGGGCGGTCACGCGCGCCCCTTCATGAATCGTAACTCCCGCCGCCTCGGCCAACCCGGCCAGCCCCAGCACATAGGCGAGCGGATCCAGATGCGCCCCGACCCGGTCCAGATAGCCTCCGAGATAAGCCGGACTATCGACCAGATCGCGCAAGGCCGCGCGCTCGACCGTCTCCGCCGCCTCATAACCGTAGCGCGCGCGCAGGTGCTCCACATAGTCCCGCACCTCACGCATCTCGCCTGGCCGATGAACCGTCTCGAGGATACCGTCCCGCAGCGGCACGCCCGCCTGCCCCGCCAGATCCCGCACCAGCGCCACCGCATCGAGGCCCATCTGCCAAAGCGACCCCGCCGACCCCTCGCCGACCGTCTCCTCCAGCCAGATCTGATCGCGCCGCTGCCCAGTCCCGACCTGCCCCCCGTTCCGCCCCGACGCGCCAAAACCCACGCGCTGCGCCTCGAGGATCGTGACGGAATAGCCGCGCTGCGCCAAGTGAAGTGCTGCCGAAAGCCCCGTATAGCCCCCGCCGACAATCGCCACATCCGCCCGCGCCTCCCCCCGAAGCGGAGGGCGCTGCGGGGCGGGCGTATTGACCGCAGCATAATAGGAGGCCGGATACTCCCCCTGCCGGTCATTGGCCGTCAGAAGGTCCATCAAACCGCTTCGAGCAGGCCCTCTGCCTTGGCGGTCGCATAGGTCTCGTCAAGCGCCTTGCCCGCCCGCTCCTTGAAGATCTCGCAATGCTCTTCGGTCAGGATCAGCGGGGGCGACACGATCATCCGGTCGCCCACATGGCGCATGACGATGTTGTTGCGGAAACAGGCATCGCGCGCGATCTGCCCGATCGTCCCCTTGGGCGCCTTGAACGGCACGCGGCGGGATTTATCGGGCGTGAACTGAAGCGCCCCCAGCATGCCCAGGCTGCGCGCCTCGCCGATCAGCGGATGGTCGGCAAAGCTCTCGATGGCCCTGGCCAAGGCGGGCGCGGCATGATCGTTCACATGCCCCAGAAGGTTCTCTTCCTCGATGATCCGCAGATTCTCCAGCGCCACGGCACAGCTGACCGGATGGCCGGAATAGGTGTAGCCGTGGTTGAAATCGGCGCGCCCGATCACCTCGGCCACGTGATCCGACACCAGACTACCGCCGATCGGCGCATAGCCCGAGGACAGCCCCTTGGCGATGGTCATGATGTCAGGCCGGATGCCGTAATATTCACTGCCGAACCATTTGCCGGTGCGCCCGAAGCCGAGGATGACCTCGTCGGCAATCAAAAGGATCTCGCGCGCATCGCAGATGCGCTGGATCTCGGGCCAATAGGTCTCGGGCGGGATGATCACACCGCCCGCGCCCTGAATCGGCTCGGCGATGAAGGCCGCGACATTCTCTTCGCCCAGCGCGTCGATCTCCTGCTCAAGCTGCCGGGCGCGCAGAAGGCCGAACTCCTCGGGGCTCATATCGGCGCCTTCGGCCCACCAATGCGGCTGATCGATATGGACGATATTCTCGATCGGCAGCCCGCCCTGGGCATGCATATGCGCCATCCCGCCCAGCGATCCCGATCCCATGGACGAGCCGTGATAGGCATTGGTGCGGCTGATGATGACCTTCTTCGACGGCTTACCCAGTGCGGCCCAGTATTCCCGGACAAGACGGATATTCGTGTCATTCGCCTCCGATCCGGAGGCCGCGAAAAACGTATTGTTAAAGGGCTCCGGCGCCAGCTCGGCCAGCTTTTGCGACAGCGCGATGACCGGCACATGCGAGGTCTGGAAAAAGGTGTTGTAGTAGGGCAGCTCCTTCATCTGGCGCGCCGCCGCTTCGGCCAGCTCGTCCCGTCCGTAGCCGATATTCACGCACCACAGACCCGCCATCATGTCGAGGATCTCGTGCCCGTCGCTGTCAGTCAGCATCACGCCATCGGCGCGCGTGATCACGCGGGTTCCCTTGGCGGCCAGCTCCGCCCCGCCTGTGAAGGGATGCATGTGATGGGCCGCATCGATGCGCTGAAGCTCGGCCGTAGGCAGGTGGTTGGTGAGGATGTTCATAAGCGGTGCGCCTTTCCCACAGGACGGATCGTTTTGCAGGCAGCGTGATCGCAAAGCGGGCGCTTGTCCATGCGGCGTGGGGGCCTGGAGGGCGCTTCGCCTTGCACCTGCCTGCAATCCGCGCTCAACTCAGCCACAAATGCCGCCGTTTGGGAGAGACGCGCCATGAAGACCCTGACCACTGCTGTTTTGACGATTTTTGCGGCCCAGGCCGCGCTTGCCGAAGAGGTGCGCGTCTACAACTGGTCCGATTACATCGATGAGGAACTGCTCGCCAAGTTCGAGGAAGAGACCGGGATCGAACTGATCTACGACGTCTTCGACAGCAACGAACTGCTCGAGACCAAGATGCTCGCCGGCGGCTCGGGCTACGATGTCGTGGTGCCCACAGGGTCCTTCCTCGAACGGCAGGTCGCCGCAGGCGCGTTCCAGCCGCTCGATCAGGCGCAATTGCCGAACCTCGGCAATGTCTGGGAGGTCGTGACCGAGCGGACAGCGCAATACGATCCCGAGAACCAGTATTCGATCAACTACATGTGGGGCACGACCGGCCTTGGCGTGAATGTCGACAAGGTGACCGAGATCCTTGGCGAGGATGCCCCCATCGACAGCCTCGATCTGGTTTTCGATCCGGCGAATATGGAAAAGCTGCAGGAGTGCGGCGTCTACTTCCTCGACGCCCCGACCGAGCTGATCCCGGCTGCCCTGCAATATATCGGCGAGGACCCGAATGCGCAGGATATCGAGACGATCGAAAAGGCCGAACCGGTCCTGATGGCGGTGCGCCCCTATATCGAGAAATTCCATTCCTCCGAATATATCAACGCGCTCGCCAACGGTGAGATCTGCGTCGCTGTCGGCTGGTCCGGCGATGTCCTGCAAGCGCGCAGCCGGGCCGAAGAGGCCGACAATGGCGTGACCATCGAATACCACGTACCGAAGGAAGGCGCGCTGATGTGGTTCGATCAGATGGCGATCCCGGTCGATGCGCCCAATCCCGAAGGCGCGCATAAATTCCTGAACTTCATGCTAGATGCGCAGAACATGGCGGCCGCCTCGAACTACGTCTTCTATGCCAACGGTAATCTGGCCAGCCAGGATTATCTCGTTGAGGACGTGATCGACGATCCGGCGGTCTATCCCGGTGCCGAGGTGCTCGAAAACCTCTTTACCGTTTCGGCCTATGACGCGCGCACCCAGCGCGGCGTCACCCGGATGTGGACGCGCATCAAGTCCGGCACCTGATCCGGCAGGGCATCCCCCCGTGGTCAACGACACCTCCTTTGCCCCTTGGACCGATCCGGACGCGGCGCCGCTGATCGAATTTCGCGGCGTTTCCAAGCGGTTCGGAGAGTTCACGGCCATCGACGCGCTCGATCTCAAGATCTATCCGCGCGAATTCTTCGCCCTCCTCGGCCCGTCGGGCTGCGGGAAGACGACGCTCATGCGGATGCTCGCCGGATTCGAGACGCCGACCGAGGGCGAGATCCTGATCGACGGGCAGGACATAGCGCGCGTGCCGCCGAACAAGCGGCCCGTGAACATGATGTTCCAAAGCTACGCGCTCTTTCCTCATTTAAGCGTGCGCGACAACATCGCCTTCGGCCTCAAACGCGAGGGGATGGAGGCGGCCGCCCGCGACGCCCGCGTGGACGAGGTCATGCGGATGGTCCAGCTCGGCGCACTCGGATCGCGCAAGCCGCACCAGATCTCGGGCGGGCAGCGGCAGCGGGTGGCGCTGGCCCGGTCGCTGGCCAAGGCCCCGAAACTGCTGCTCCTCGACGAGCCTCTCGGCGCGCTCGACAAGAAACTGCGCGAGGAAACCCAGTTCGAGCTGATGGAAATTCAAGAGACGACGGGCACGACCTTCGTCATTGTCACCCATGATCAGGAAGAGGCAATGACCGTCGCCTCCCGTGTCGCCGTAATGCGCGAAGGCCGGATCGTGCAGGTCGATATGCCCGAGCGTATCTATGAGGCGCCCAATTCGGTCTATGTCGCGGACTTCATCGGTGACGTGAACCTGCTCAAAGGCCGCGCCCGCCAAAACGGCAGCGGCGTGATCGTCGATGTGGCCGACGGCGTCTCGCTCACCGCCGAAGGCGAGGCCGAGGGGCCCGTCACCTATGCGGTGCGGCCCGAGAAGATCTCGATCTCGGGCGAGCGGCCCGAGATGCCCAATGCGGTGCGCGGCAAGGTCATCGATATCGGCTATCTGGGCGGCTCATCGACCTACCATGTCGAACTGCCATCCGGCCATGTGGTCAAGGCCGCCACCGCCAATACCCGCCGCGTCGCCGCACGCGCCTTCGACTGGGAGGACGAGGTCTGGCTGGGCTGGAGCGACACGGCCGGGCTGGTGCTCCAGCGATGAGCCCCGCCACCCGTCCCAAACGCGCCCCGGACCTGATCCGGGGCCTCTCCCCCGACCCTCTCGCAAGAGGTCCCGGATCAAGTCCGGGACGATATCGGCGCGCTTTGGCATGAGGCGGCTGACGATCGCTCTGCCCTATCTGTGGCTTCTGGCGCTCTTTCTGGTGCCGTTCATCATTGTGCTGCGCATATCACTGAGCGATCCGGCGCTCGCGATCCCGCCTTACGAACCGATCTGGAGCAAGACCGAAGGCCTGCGCGACTTCCTCAGCCGCTTCGATATCGAGAACTTCCTCTTCTTGACCGAAGACGATCTTTACTGGAAAGCCTATCTCTCCTCGCTGAAAATCGCCTTCATCTCGACCCTGCTGGCGCTGCTCATCGGCTTTCCCATCGCCTACGGCCTCGCCCGCGCGCCCGTGGCGTGGCGCCCCCTTCTTCTGATGCTGGTCATCCTGCCCTTCTGGACGTCCTTCCTCATCCGCGTCTACGCATGGATCGGCATTCTGGGCACCGAAGGCTATCTCAACCAGGTCCTGCTCGGCCTCGGCCTGATCTCCGCGCCGCTCCAGATCCTCAACACCGACTGGGCGGTCTATATCGGCATCGTCTACACCTACGTGCCCTTCATGATCCTGCCGATCTACGCCACGCTCGGCCGGATCGACGCCGAACTTCTGGAGGCGGCGGAAGACCTCGGATGCTCGCGGATCAAGGCCTTCTGGCTCGTCGTCGTCCCGCTCTCCAAGGCCGGCGTGATCGGAGGATGCTTCCTCGTCTTCATCCCCGCCATCGGCGAATTCGTGATCCCCTCCCTTCTGGGCGGATCGGACACACTGATGATCGGCAAGGTCCTGTGGGAGGAGTTCTTCAACAACCGCGACTGGCCTGTTGCTTCGGCCGTCGCCGTGATCCTCCTGCTCCTCCTCATTGTGCCCATCGTCCTTTTCCAGCGCAACGAGCAACGCCAAAGGGACGCGGCATGAGATCCCCCTCCTGGTTCAACGTCACCTCACTGGCGCTCGGCTTCGCCTTTCTCTACCTGCCGATGCTCATCCTCATCGTCTACAGCTTCAACGGCGGGCGGCTGGTCACGGTCTGGGCGGGCTTCTCGACCCGGTGGTACGCCGAACTCCTCCGCAACGAAGCCTTCCTGGACGCCGCATGGGTCACACTCCGCGTCGCGCTCATCTCCTCGACGCTGGCCACCATCTTAGGGGTGATGGCTGCGCTGGCGCTCGTGCGCGGCGGGCGATTTCTGGGGCGCACGCTCTTTTCAGGCATGATCTACGCCCCCCTCGTCATGCCCGAGGTCATCACCGGCCTCTCATTGCTCCTCCTCTTCATCGCCATCGGCATGGACCGGGGCATCGGCACCATCGTGCTGGCCCATACGACCTTTTCGATGTGCTATGTCTCGGTCGTCGTCTCGGCCAGGCTCGCCTCCTTCGACCGCTCCCTCGAAGAGGCCGCGCTGGATCTCGGCGCCTCACCCGCCGAAACCTTTCGCCTGGTGACCTTGCCCATCATCGCGCCCGCCGTGATCTCGGGCTGGCTTCTGGCCTTCACTCTGTCGCTCGACGATCTGGTCATCGCCTCCTTCACGGCAGGCCCCTCTGCCACGACGCTGCCTATGAAGATCTTTTCGTCGGTCCGGCTGGGCGTCACGCCCGAGATCAACGCCCTCTCGACGATCCTGATCGCCGTGGTCACCACCGGTGTCATCATCTCCTCGCTCATCTCAAAGCAGGCCATCGCGCGAAAGGCCCGGGACGAAAGGCGCGCCGCGAGATGAGCTGGACGTCAGAGGTCGAGGCCTATCTCGCAACCCATGGCCAGCCGGGCCGGGTCGAGGTGATGCTCTGTGATCTCAACGGGATCCTGCGCGGCAAATGGCTGCCCGGCGACAAGCTCGAGGCGATCGGAAGCGGTGCCATGCGCCTGCCCGTCTCGACCTATGCGCCAAACATTCTGGGCGAGGAAGTTGCCGAGACGGGTCTCGGCATCGTCGCGGGCGATCCCGATGGCGTGCTCCTTCCCGTGCCCGGCACGCTCGGGCCCTGCCTTGGCGGCGCACAGGTGCTGGCCGAGATCGAAGGCGATCCGAACGCACCCCGCGGACGCCTTGCAGATATCGTCGCGCGCTTTGCCGCGCGAGATATGACACCAGTCGTCGCGCTCGAGCTGGAGTTTCATCTGCTCCAGCACCGCGGCAGCCCTGACGCACCGCCGCTCCCGCCCGAGGGTGCCCCGCAATTCCAGAACTACGACATGGAGGTCCTGGACCGCACGGCCCCCGTTCTGGACGCCATTCTAACCGGCGCCGCAGCGCAAGGGCTCGAGACCGAAACCGTCATCGCCGAATACGGCCCCGGCCAGTTCGAAGTGAATTTCCGCCATGGCCCCGACGCCCTGCGCGCCGCCGATATGGCCATCCTCTTCAAACGCCTCGTCCGGACGACGGCCGCGGCCCATGGGCTCGAAGCCACTTTCATGGCCAAACCCTACGCGGATAGTCCGGGCAACGGGCTGCACGCGCATATCTCGCTGCTGGACGGGACCGGACAAAACGCGATGCAAGCCAAGACAGGCCTCTCGGACCTCCTCTCCACCTGCGTTGCAGGCCTGATCGATACGATGGCCGACTGTCAGGCGATCTTCGCGCCACACCTGAACTCCTACCGCCGCTTTCAGCCCCTCAGCTTTGCCCCCACCGCGCCCGATTGGGGCCTCGACGACCGCGCCGCAGGGGTGCGGCTGCCCGCGACCTCGGGCACGGCCGCGCGGCTCGAACATCGGATCTCCGGCGCCGATACCAACCCTTATCTCGCCCTCGCCGCCATTCTCGGCGGCATGCTCTGGGGGATGGATCATCGCCCATCCTTGCCGCCCGAGCGGGCGAAGGCCGAGCCGCTCGGCCATGACTGGTCCGCCGCCGTCGACCGCTTCGCCGCTTCCGAGGCCGCCGCCTGGATCTTTGGCGCGCCATACCGGGACCTTTACGCAGCCGTGCGCCGAAACGAGATCGCCCAGCTTCTGCCGGTGATCTCCCCACTGGAATACGAGGTTTATCTGTCCCGGTTCTAGGCGCCCCAGGTCCGAAGCCCGCATCGCCGGAAGGATCACCGCATTAACCGCAAAGATCCGGACGGCCGCGGATGCGACGCAGACCGGGAGACGCCCGCGCGCCTCTCCTTGGAAGCCTGAACAGAGGCGGGCGGGCGACGGCGTCCACCTCATGGACGGGAATAGACATCCTCGTGCCGGGTGATGTCGTCTTCTCCCAGATAGCTCCCCGTCTGCACCTCGATCACCACCGTCGGCAACTTGCCCGGATTTTCCAGCCGGTGCACCGCACCGAGCGGGATGAACACGGACTGGTTTTCGGCCACAAGCGTCACCGTCTCGCCGATCGTGACCCGGGCCGTGCCCTCGACGACGATCCAGTGCTCGGCCCTGTGGATATGGCTTTGCAGCGACAGGACCCCGCCTGGATTAACCGTGATGCGCTTGACCTGAAAACGGTCGCCCAGAACCAGCGTTTCGAACCAGCCCCAGGGGCGGTAGTCGCGCGGCGCCCGGGTCGCTTGCGGGCGCGCTCTGGCCTTGAGCTCCTTGACCGCCCGTCCCACATCCTGCGCCCGGGCGCGGTCGGCGACCAGAACGGCATCGGGCATCGCAACGGCGATGATATTGTCGAGCCCGAGCCCCACCAGCTCAAGCGTATCGGCCTCGGACCGCAGCAGGCTGCCCGTGCAATCGATGGCCGTCGCAGCTCCCGACGTCGCGGTGCCCGAGGCATCCCGGGGCGTCTCGTGACGCACCGCCTCCCACGAGCCAAGATCGGACCAGCGGCCCGTGTAGGGAATGACCGAAAGGCGCGTCGCCTTCTCAAGGACGGCATAGTCGATCGAAATATCCTCGGCCCGGGCAAAGGCCTCCGGATCGAGCCGAAGAAACCCCAGATCCGGCTTGGCGGCATCGACGGCCGCGCGCACCGGCGCGACCAGATCCGGCGCGTGATCGGTATAGGCCGCGATGATGTCGCGGGCACGAAAGAGGAAAAGCCCGGCATTCCAAAGGTGGCGGCCTTCCGCGAGCATAGTCTCCGCGGTCACAGCGTCCGGCTTTTCGGTGAACGAGAGCAGCGGCAAGGCTCCGTCCCCCTCGGGCGGGGCAGCCAGTTCGAGATAGCCATAACCGGTTTCCGGACGGTCCGGCGCGATGCCAAAGGTCACAAGATCGCCGCCCAAAGCAGCAGGGAGACCGGCAGCGATGGCCTGCCGAAAAGCGGCCGGATCTGGGACCACATGATCGGTTGGCGAGACAAGCAGGATCGCCTCGGGATCGGACTGCGCGAGATGAAGCGCGGCGGCAAGGATCGCGGGGGCGGTGTTGCGCGGCTCGGGTTCGATCAGAACGGCGCCGGGATCGACGCCGATCTGGGTCAATTGCTCGGTGACGATAAAGCGAAAATCGGTCCCCGTGACGATGACCGGAGGCGCAAAGGAGACAGCGTCGTCCCCGCCGCTGAGCCGCCGGGCGGTTTGCTGATAAAGCGTGTCATCGCCCAGAACCGGGGCAAACTGTTTTGGATAGGAACGGCGGGACAGCGGCCAAAGCCGCGTTCCGGAACCGCCGCAAAGCAAAACGGGAGTAACCTTCACCAACGCTGTCCTCGATCACCTAGGGTCGTGCAACCGTGCGCGCTCCGGTGGATCGTGTCCAGTCGCTCGATGGACGGCGACTGACCAGGCGCCCTCGCGCGGCGATCAGGAGACCGAAACGGGCTGCCGGTAAGAGACCTCTTTTGAGGACAAGGCGGCATCCGGCGGCAGGCCTTCCCCCGGCATCGGTTTATCAAAAAGATATCCCTGCCCAAGCGGGCAATCGAGTGAAAGCAGATAGGATAGCTCGCTTTGCGTCTCGATCCCTTCGGCCGTGACAGAGAGTTCGAGCCCGCGCGCAAGCGCAAGGATCCCCGAGACGATCTTTTGATTGCTCGGGCTCTCCTCCATCCCAGTCACAAAGCTGCGGTCGATCTTGATCCGGTCAAAGGGCAGCTGGCGCAGATAGGCGAGCGAGGAAAATCCCGTCCCGAAATCGTCGAGCGCGATGGAGATGCCGAAGTCGCGCAGCCCGTCTATCGACCGCCGCGCCATATCGAGATCGTCGATGATCGCGCTTTCCGTGATCTCCAGCTCAAGCCGGTGAGGCGGAAAACCGGTCTCTTGCAGGACGGTCTTGATATCGGGAACGAGGTTGAGATCCTTGAACTGTTGCGGAGAGATATTGACGCTAAGCTTGAGGGACGGATCCCAATCGGCCGCGATGGCGCAGGCCTGCCGAAGAATGCCGATCCCAAGGCGAGAGATAGCGCCGATGTCCTCGGCGATCCCGATGAAAAGATCCGGGCCCAAAAGACCGTGATCCGGATGCTGCCACCGGGCAAGCACTTCAAATCCCCGCAACCTGCCAGAGCGGATGTCGACGATAGGCTGAAAGAATGGAATGATCTGATCGCCGCGCAGCGCCTCGCGCAGATCTCCTTCAAGCTGCGCCCTCTCATGCGCCTTCGCATCGAGATCGGCATCATACCAGGCGACCTGCCCTCGCCCGTCCCGCTTGGCCGCGTAAAGCGCCTGATCCGATCGTTTGAGCGCGGTTTCTGCCGCGGCCCCCGGTGCAACGACCGAAAGGCCGATGCTGGCCCCGATACTGACAGAGATCCCCTCATGATGGAACGGTCGGGATAACGAGCCGACAAGGCGCCGGGCCAATCGTTCCGCGTCCTCCGGGGTGCGATCGGGGGCGAGGATCAAGGCAAATTCGTCGCCGCCAAGCCGGGCGACAAAATCGTCCTTTTCAATCGCTTTTCTCAGATGCTGCGCGACCTGATAGAGAATGGCATCGCCAAAGATGTGGCCATGCAGGTCATTTACCGGTTTGAACCGATCCAGATCGAGGATCATCAGCACCGTCGCATGCTGGCCCGCTTCGGGCGCCGCATCGATCTTGTTTAGGCGGTCCTGCAACGCCCGGCGATTGGCCAGACCCGTCAGAACGTCATGGCGCGCCATGCGGTTGGCCTGCTTCTCGGCGATGCGCCGCGCGCGCATGGCCCGCCTCAGCTGGCGCGACCGCACGAGAAGGGCAACCAGCAGACCAAGAACGAGATTGAGCACCAGAACCAGGATCTCATCGAGATTCCAGTCTTCATGGGCGCGGCTGTATTCATAAAACCACTCAAGCGCGTCGAATTCCGCGCTGAGAAGGAAAGTCGCCAGCGTCGTCAAGGCGATGCCCAGATATGTCAGCCTGGTTTTCCATAGTTCGGACATCTGCCGGACGTCTCCCATCGATGGTCTCGGGACCCTATCTCGACGGCCTTCCCTATTCGTTAAGGCGCCCGGCTTTCATTTAAACAATTTAAATAAATGGCGATCGATCAGGCGATAAGTCTGGCCAAAGCCGCCAGCGCCTCGTCACGCAGTCGCACCGCCTCTTCGGGTGTTTCCGCCTCGGCGTAGCAGCGAAATTCCGGGGCGTTACCCGACGGTCTGAAATGCAGGATCCGCCCCTCGGCCAGCGTCAGCCGAACACCGTCGGTGCGGTCGGTCTCGGCGATCGCGGCAAGCGCGGGATGGATCCACTCCGGCGCGCTCTCAAGCTGCTCCATGATCCGGCGCTGCGCCTCGTCGCGGACCGCCTGAAGCCGCCCGCTCGCCGTATACCGATCCGGCCAGTCGCGCCGCAGATCGGCCAGGCTGCGGTTCGTCCGGCGCGCCTGCCAAAGCGGAGCGATCAAAGGCAGAACCGCATCGCGGGTCAGCAGAGGAGGCAGATCGCCCGCCGGACCGCTTGCGGAAAAGCCAAGCAACACGCCGCCATTCGCCTCGTATCCGACCGTTCGCCCGGGATTGGCCGCCATCCCCGCGATGACATGGGGCGAGCCAATAGGGGTCAGCGTGACCGCGCGAAACCGGTCCGACCGGGCGGCCATCGTGTTCGAGGACACCGGCGTAACCACCCTGTCCGCCCCAAGCGCCTCCGCCGTGATCGGGCCCAGAACATCGCCCGGCACCGCCCCTTGCGCGGTCGCAAGAAGCGGCCGGTCGCCGTCCCCATCGGCAGAGACGACCGCATCCAGATCATGCTCCGCGATCCAGCGGGTCAGCTGCGCGGCGACATCGGGGTCAACCGCTTCGGTATCAAGAGCGACAAACGCCTCGGACCGGCCCAGGGGCATCGTCTGGGCCCCTAGCGCCGTAAAAAGCCCCGGCAGCAGATCGCGCAGAACGGTGCTGTGCTGAAAGATCCCGATATGCAGACCCCGCAGCGCCTCCGGGCCGAAGGCGCGGCTATAGCGGGCCGCATAGGGGATCATGACGTCGCAATGGCTCAGACGCCCGACCTCGCCTGCCGCAGGCGCGGGATCGGCCGAGAGAATGGCAACTTCCTCCGCTTTCGTGATCTCTCCGGCGGGGGTGTAGAACTTCAGGCCATTGCGATCGGCGGGGATATGGCTGCCGGTGACCATGATGGCGGCCGCCCCCGCCTCTGCCGCCGCCAGCGCCAGCGCGGGCGTGGCCGCCTCGCCGCAATCGGTCGCGTCGATCCCGGCGGCCCGGGCGGTCTGGATCACCGACGCGGCGATGCGCGGCGAAGAGGCCCGCAAATCGCGCCCGACATAGAGGCCGCTGCCGACGGGACAGGAGGCAAGAAAAGCCCCGGCATAGCGCGCGACCAACTCGTCCGTCAGATCGCGCGCCAGGCCGCGCAGCCCGCTTGTGCCGAATTTGGGAGCCATGGGATCCGCCTTTCGCTCTGCCGCAAAAGGGAAAGCGAAAGACCGGCCGGGTCAAGACAAAGCGCTAGCGCAACCCGTCTATAAGAGGCGCGGCCGCCGCCTCCTGATCGAGAAAGCGTTGCAGATAGCTGTCGCACAGGCGGATCGTCCGGCGGCTGCGGCTCCAGCCGGCGCCGCCATCGCAGGCCTCGAAAAGCAGCGTGATCTGCGAATGCCAGTCAAAGCGCGTGATCTCCGCGCCGATCTCCTCCATCAGCCCGCTGGCGCGAAGCGTCTCGGTCAGGGGGCTGTCACCGTAAGCGATGCGAAACTCCCGTGTCTCGAACCCGTCGGGCGCCAGAAGCTGCGCCAAAGCGCGGCGCCAGCTCCGGGCGATCTCGGGCGCAGCCTCTGCGCATCCGGCCGCGTCATTGTCGGAAAGACCCGCCCAGGACGGCAGATCGCCATACCGCTCCGGATCGTATCCATAAAGCAGGCAAATGGCGCGGTAGGCACGGCGGGCATCGGGCGGATGCTCGCCCTTGAGATCAGGCGTGCCGGGAAACTCCGCCGCCTCGACGATCCATGACCGCGCGCGGTCGGTGACGATGGCTCTCGCGCGCTCCGGCAGCGCCTCGGCGATGTAAAGCGTGGCAAAGGCATCGGCGATGACCTCTTCATTGCCAAGGACCGGCAGGTCGAACTCACGGATCAGCGCATGGGCCAGCTCATGGATCAGGACATGGGTGGTGACGTTGCGGGCAAAGAGGCTCAGCCTATCCTCGGCCGCGACAGGCGCCCCAAAAAACGTGACGGACACAAGCGCAGCGCGCGCCCAGCGTCCAATCTGCAAAGCACCAAGATCACCCATGGTCATCCTACTCTGCCCGCACCAACGGAACCTCGATCAGCCGCGGCGAGGGCGGGCTTTCGTCGTCCAGCAGCTCAAAGATATGACGCATCATCGTGCTCACATCTTGGCGGACCATAAAGATATTCTTCCCCAAAAGCGCAACGAACGGATCCCAATCGAAACAGGCGACCGAAATCTCGGTCATATCAAGATCCGGGCGATCGTCGAAAAACCGCACGACCCCTTCAAGCGTGATCGTCGAGGCGACAAACAGACCCGGCGGGAAACGCCCCGTGCGCTCAAGATAGCCCGACAGCGCCTCATAGGCTTTGCCCGCCGCATAGCCTTGCGTGAGGAGATTGCCGGGATCGACGCTCAGCCCCCGCTCGGCATGGGCGTCCAGAAAACCGCGGATCCGCTCGCGCGTGTTGTGATCGGTGGCCCGCCCGCCGACAAAGAGGAACGCGCCCTCCCCCGCCCCTGTCGCAAGCGCCTGCCGCGTCAGGTCCAGCGCGCCGGCATGATTGTCCGAGATGACAGAGGCCGCCTTGCTCCCCGGCAGATCGAGGTTCAGCGTCGGCACGCCCGCCGCTGCGCATAGATCGTGGATCTGATCGGGATCGGTGGTGCCGGTGCAGATCAGCGTCTCGACCTGATAGGCCAGCATGGCGCGCGCCGCCTCCGCTTCCAGCGCAGGGTCCCGCTGGGTGCTGGTAACGATCGGCAACAGACCCCGCGCCCGGGCCATCTGCTCGAAGGTCTGCGCGATCGAGCTGAAATACCGGTTGTCATACATCGGAACGATCATGCCGATGATGCCGGATCTCTCCTTGCGCAAGGCCCGCGCCTGCATGTTCAAAGCATAGCCATGCTGCCGCGCCAGCTCTTGGATATGCAGCGCCATCTTTTCGCTGATGCGCCGCTTGCGCCAGTTGCCGCTCAGAACCGCGCTGACGGTGCTGGGAGAGGCCTCGGCCAACATCGCCAGATCGTAGATCGTGATGCGCTTTCTACCGGCGGGATCGGCCATCGGTGCCTCCTGACCGGACCGTCACAGCCCTGAGGCCGCTTGCAGCGCCGCGAAACGCCGGAACCGGGCGGCATGCGCATTGGACAGGGCCGCATCCGGATGAAGCGTCGCGGCATTGCGCGACATCGCCCGCATCGCGGCCGGAATATCGGCATGAACGCCCGCAGCAACGGCACCCAGCATGGCAGAGCCAAGCAGCACCGGCTCGGGCGTCTCGGGCAGCAGGATCGGCCGCCCGGTCGCATCGGCCAGCGTCTGCCGGACGAAAGGATGCGCCCCCGCCCCGCCGCTGATGACGATGGCCTCTGTCACGATCCCCTGTTGCGCCTGCGCCTCGAGGATCTGGCGCAGCCCGTAGCCAAGCCCCAGAAGACCCGCCGCGTAAAGCGCCACGAGCGAGGCATGATCGGCGCGTGCGCCGAGCCCCGCAAGGACCGCCCGCGCCTTCGGATCGGCATGAGGCGAACGGTTTCCGTTGAAATCCGGCACCACGGTCAGCGGCCCGGCCACGGTCAGCGCATCCCCCAGCGCCGCCGCCTCCCCCGCAAGACGATCCGGAAGGCTCTGCCCCCCCGTCCTCGCCTTCCCGCTCGCCGGATGCAGATCGAGAAGCTGCACAATGGCCGCCCCGGCCGCGGACTGCCCGCCCTCGTTCAGCCAAAGCCCCGGGATCATCGCCGACTGATAAGGCCCCCAAACCCCCGGCACGAAGGTCGGATCCTGCGTCGAGGTCATCGTGCAGGCGGAGGTGCCAAAAACGTAAGCCATCCGGCGCGTCACATCTCCCGGCCCGTCCGCTGCGCCCAACGTGCCGATCCCGCCCGCATGGGCATCGATGAGGCTCGCCGCAACGGGCGTGCCGGGGGTCAGACCCAGCTCCGCCGCCGCCTCGGGCGACAGCCCCGAACCCAGGGGCGTTCCCGGCGTCACGATATCGGTGCCGATGCGGGCCGGATCCTGCGCAAGATCCGCCAGACCGATCTCGCGGAAATAGCTGGGATCCCAGCGATGCTCATGCGCCAGATAGGTCCATTTGCAGGTGGCGGTGCAGATCGACCGGGCCGTGCTGCCCGTCGCCCGCCAAGTCAGCCAGTCGGGAAGGTCCATGAAATGACCGGCCCCGGCATAGCTGCCCGGCAAATGCTCCTTCAGCCAGAGCAGCTTGGGCGTCTGCATCTCGGGCGAGATCCGTCCTCCGACATAGCGCAGGACCGGATGGTCGGTCTCGTTGATGCGCCGCGCCTGATCGGTCGCCCGGTGGTCCATCCAGACGATCACATCGCGCGCCGGATCGCCGCTTTGGCTGATCGTGACAGAACCGCCATCCTCGGCCACGACCGCCATGGAGCAGGTCGCATCGATCCCGATCCCCGCCACATCCCCGGCCCCGGCCCCCGCCGCCTCCAAGGCGCCGGCGGTCGCGCGGCAGACCGCGAGCCAGATATCGGCCGAGGATTGCTCGGCCCTCTCGCCGTCCTGCCACAGATGGATCGGATGCGCCCCATGCCCCGCAAGCCGCCCGGCCCCGTCAAAGAGACCCGCCCGCGCGCTGCCCGTGCCGACATCGATCCCAAGCGTCAGCCTATCCGCCATCGGGGCCCTCCTGCGCCAAAAGCAGATCGACACCCGTACTCGCAGACCGGACATAAAGCCCATTGGGCAGATCGTTCTCGTCCAGCTTGGCCAGGATCGCCTCCTCGGACAGCGCGTAATGCTCCCACCTTTGCCGCAGGCGGCGGCGCAGCTCCTCCTCGGGAACATCGATCAGCACGCGTAGCGCGAAGGCATCGCGCAGCACCGACCAGGGCGGATCGCCCGCCAGAACGTAATTGCCCTCCACCAGAATGATCTCGGCGGCCTCCGGGATGACCCGCGCGCCCGCCCGCGCGATCTCCTTGTCGCGGTCAAAGACGGGCACGACCACATCGCCGCCCGCCTTGAGCCGCCCGATCATATGCGCCAGCCCGTCCACATCGAACGTATCGGGCGCCCCCTTTCGCGCATGGCGGCCCAGCGCGTGCAGCAGGATGTCATCGTAGTGATACCCATCCATCGGCAGGACCGCCGCGCGCGCGCCAAGCGCCTCCGCCACCCCGTCCGCCAGCGTCGACTTGCCCGACCCCGGCGCGCCCGCGATCCCGATGATCGTCCGCTCCCGTCGCGGCAACGCGTTCAGCCGCGCGATCAGCTCCGGCTCGGTGATGCGCTCGGGCGGCATCCCTCAGATCAGCCGGTATTGCTGCGCCTTATTGCGCAGGAACGGCAGCCCCTTGTCCATCACCTCGCGGTGGCTCTCCGCGACCGGCCGCCAGACAGAAAGGCCATAGGCGACCTCTGGCGGCATGTTAATAAAGCTCTCCATCGCAAGTCCCCCGTCAAATCCGATGGCGGCCAGCGTGGCATAAACCTCGTCCCAGTCACAGCACCCCTCGCCGGGCGTGCCGCGATCGGACTCCGACAGATGGATGTATTTCAGATGCTCGCGCGCATCGAGGATCCCGTTGGCTGCGCCCTTTTCCTCGATATTCATGTGATAGGTGTCGAGATGGATAAAGATATTCTCCGCCCCCACCCGCTCGATCATGTCGCGCGCCTGCCAGCCGGTATTGATCAGATGGTTTTCATAGCGGTTTACCGGCTCGATCCCGAAAAGCAGCCCCAGCGATTTGGCATAGGCCGCCGCCGCCTCGAGCGTACGAGCCACGTTCGACAGTTCCTCTTCGCTCGGCGGCACCCCGGTCCGCTCCCCGATCCCGCCATAGGTCACGCCAGAGAGCGCTTCGGCGCCCATCGCTTTCGTCACGTCCATGGCGACCTTGAGATGATCCACCGCCCCCTCCGGGTTCACCGAGGCCCAGACCGGCTCGGGCAGACCCAACGAGCAGACCGCCCGCAGCTCCTGCGCCTCAAGCAGGCCGCGCGTGTGAGCCGCATCGACCGCAGGCGCGTTCAAAAGGGCGATCTCGATGAAATCCATGCCGTATTCGGCAGCGCCCGCGACCGCCCGCTCGGCGCCCTCCCGGTCCCAGTTCATCGTCCACATGCTGGTGTGAACCCCGAATCCTTGCATGATCAGGTCTCCCTTCGTCGTCGCGATGTCCATTGCCCGACCGCCCACCGAAGCGCCATCACCCCGATCAGGAACAGCCCCCAGACCGCGGTCGACAGATGCTGGTTCGCCCCAAGCAGGTTTAGCCCAGAAGACAACGCCTGCAGGATCATAAGCGCCAGCACCACGGGCAGCACCCGCCCGAACCCGCCGAACGGATCGATCCCGCCCAAGAAACAGGCCAGCACCGTCACGAGCAGCAGCGCCTCGCCATGGCCAACCCGGACTGAATTGAAACGCGCCGCCATCAGGATCCCCGCGATAGCGCAGATCATACCGGAGATCGTGTAGATCAGCGTCAGCGTCCGCTTGGTGTGCAGCCCCGAATACTCCGCCGCATCGATATTCGAGCCGACCATGTAGACGGAAAAGCCATGCCGTGTGCGCCGCAGCATGATGTGCCAGATCAGCGCGGCGGCCAGGAAGATCAAAAGCGGCACCGGGATCCCCAGCACGTCTCCGTGCCCAATCACCCGCATGATATCGGGAAAGCCCGAAATGTCGCCGCCGCGGGTCATAAACTCTCCCAGCCCGCGCAGAAAGATCATCATCGCCAGCGACACGAGGATGGGATGGGCGCCGATATAGGCCACGACAAGCCCCATCACGAGGCCCGACAGCGCGCCCACCGCGATGGCGGCCACCGTGCCAAGAGCAAAGGCCCCGAACCCCGCTTCGGGCCCGCCAAAGGACAGCAGAACCCAGGCCAACGTCAGCCCAGACAGGTTTGCCTGATAGATGATCGCAAGGTTCAGCCCGCCAGACAGGATCGGCACCAGCATCGCCAGCGTCAGCAGGCCCAGAACCGGAAGCTGCACCGCCATCGACCCCAGATTGGCCGCCGTCAGAAAGCGCGGCGTCGCCAGGGCAAAGACCACGACGACCAGCACCAGCATCGCCAAAAGCGGCAGCGTCTCGACGCCCAGCGC
This sequence comes from uncultured Paracoccaceae bacterium, assembly GCA_947503775.1. Classification (GTDB taxonomy): domain Bacteria; phylum Pseudomonadota; class Alphaproteobacteria; order Rhodobacterales; family Rhodobacteraceae; genus Aestuariibius. The sequence continues at coordinate 62,367 of CANNFE010000004.1, forward strand.
CTTGCGCAACCGGCTCATGACGCCGTCTCCGTCTCAGGCGCCGGTCCCTTGCGCGCGCGCCCCGGCAGATCCAGCGAGATATTGGACGAGGAGATCGCGATCAGGATTGCCGCCCCGATGATCATCTGAAACGCAAAGGGCGAGATCCCCAGCAGGTTCAGCCCGTTTTGCGTGATCGCCACGAACATGACGCCAAAGATGCAGCCCAGCACCGTCCCCTTGCCGCCGCCCAGACGTGCGCCGCCCAGAACGACGGCGGCCAGCACCTCAAGCTCGCGCCCGTAAAGCGCATTCGGGACGACCTCCTTGACGATATTGACCTGCATCAGACCGCCGATCCCCGCCATCAGGCCCATCCAGCCAAAGGCAATCGCCTGCATCAAAGCGATGTTCACCCCGGCCCGCCGCGCGCCTTCGGGATTGTCCCCGAACGCGTATAGCTGCCGCCCGATCGTCGTCCGCCGGATCAGCAGCCATGTCGCGATCACGCAGCCCGCCATCACGCCCACGGCGAGGGTCAGCTCGGACCAGACCCCGCTGGCGGACTGGTGTTCGAAGATAAAGATCCGGTCTGTCCACCAGTCAGGCAGATCATAGATGAACCGACCTCCGGAAAAGAACATAAGCAGTCCGAAATAGGCGTTGAAAGTCGCGATGGTGATCACGATCGAAATAATGCGAAAGCCGTGGATCAGCGCCGCATTGATCAGCCCCAGCCCGATCCCCAGCGCCCCGCAGACGAGGAACCCGATGACCCAATTGCCTCCGCCCAGCGCCTCGAAGCAATAGACGGCGACATATTGCACGACCGACGCCGCAACCGCGAAACTGATATCGATGCCGCCCGCGATCAGCACGACCAGAAGGCCCACCGCCCAGATCAGGTTCACCGCATTGTTGTTGAGCAGCGAGGTCAAATTGGCGAGCGTCAGGAACGTATCCGTCGTCAGGCTCAGACCGATTACCATCAACAACAGCACGACGCCGAGCCGCGCCTCGATCCGGTTGGCGGCAACAAGACTACGCATAGATCTCGGCCTCGAGCATATCGACAGAGGTCGCGCGCGGATCGTGCTCGGCCCTCAGCCGCCCGTCCCGCATATGCAGGACGCGGTCCGCATTATGCAGCACCTCCGTCACCTCGTCCGAGATCAGAAGGATCGCCAGCCCCTGATCGGCCAGCTGCCGCACGATGCGAAAGATCCCCGCCCGCGCACCCACATCGACGCCGACCGTGGGGCTGTCGAGGATCAGCAGACGCGGCTCCGTCGCCAGCCATTTGGCCAGCACGACCCGCTGCTGATTACCCCCCGACAGGGTCGAGACCGCATCGTCAGGGGTCCCGATCTTGACGGCAAGCTCCTCGATCCAGTGCTGCACAAGGTCCGTCTTCTGCCCGGACGAGATCAGACCCATACCGTTCAAAAGCCGATCCAGAACGGAAATCGAGGTATTGTCCGAAATCGATTGCGGCTGGATCAGCCCCAGCGACAGCCGATCCTCGGACACATAGGCGATCCCCTCCCGGATCGCGTCCCGGATCGAACGGGGCCGGATCTCCCGACCGTTCAGCAGCACCCGCCCGCTCTCCGGGCGGCGCATCCCGATCAGCGCATGGGCCAGCTCGGTCCGCCCCGCGCCAATGAGCCCGGTCAGTCCCAGCACCTCGCCTTCGCGGATGGTCAGCGACACGTCGTGAAACTCCCCCGCACGGCTCAGCCCCTGCACCTCCAGAACCGGCGGCGCCGCGCTGCGATCACGGGCGGTCACCGCCTGCTCCAGTTCGGTGCCGGTCATCAGATGGCCCAGCCGGGCCTGCGTCATCCCTTCGGTCGGATAGACGCCGACCAGCTTTCCGTCCCGCAGCACCGTCACGCGCGACGCGATCTCAAGCACTTCGGCCAGACGATGGCTCACAAAGACCACCGCCACACCGTCCGCCGACAGCCCCCGCACGATCTCGAGCAAGCCGTCAGTCTCGGACTGCGTCAGCGACGCCGTAGGCTCGTCCATAAAGATAAGCCGCGCGTCTCCCATCAGCGCGCGGGCAATCGCCACGATCTGACGCTGCGCGATCGGCAGACTGTTGAGTGGCGCATCCAGATCAAGCGTCACCCCCAACCGCCGCAGAACCTCCCCCGCCCGGCCGCGGCTCTGCCCCGGCCGCGTTAGCCGAGGCAGCGGGCCGACCATCTCGTCAAAGGCGATATTCTCGGCCACAGTCATATGCGGAAACAGTGCCAGATCCTGCCAGATGACGGCGATGCCGCGAGCCCGCGCCACGTTCGGCGTGATGCCATCCAGCCGCTCCCCGAAATAGGTCATCTCGGCGCCCGCCTCCGGCGTATAGACCCCGGTGACGATCTTGATCAGCGTGCTTTTCCCGCAGCCATTCTCACCAGCCAGGCAATGCACCTCGCCGCGCGCGACATCAAAGCTGACATCGTCCAGCGCCCGCACGCCTCCGAACGTTTTGCAAATCCCGCGCAGGCGCAGGGCATCGCCCGTCTGTTCGCTCGTATCGGTCATGGATATCCCGAAAAGGTCAGGTGAGGGCCCGCAGAACCTGCGGGCCCGTCAGATCAGGCTCAGAGGCCCTTCTCGGCCAACTCATCCACCGTATCCGCATTAATCTCGAGCAGATTGTCAGTGATGATGTTGCGCGTCTCCGCATCAGGACTAACGACGCCCAGACCCTCGATCTCGGTGCCGTCAGTGATCTCTTCGCCATCGACCAGCATCTGACCCATGGTCACAAAGACGCGGCCCGCCTCGGCCGGGTTCCACATATACCCGCCCGAGATGATGCCGTCCTTCAGCATGCTGCGCCCCTGCCCGGGAGAGAACGGCCCCATGACATGGACCTGCCCGCCCAGACGGCGCTCTTCAACGGCTCGTCCTGCCCCGATCGGCCCTTGGCTGCCGAAGGCGAGAAAGCCCTTGAGATCCGGATTGGCCGCAATCAGATCCAGCGCGGTCGACCGGCTGTCATCGACGCTCTCGGCTACGCCATAACGGTCGCCCACCAGCTCCAGATCGGGCCGATTTGTCTCCATCCAGGCAATAGCCGCATCCGCCCAGGCATTGTGCAGCGGCACGGTCAGACTGCCGACATAGACGGCGTATTTACCTTCGCCTTCCGCCTTCTCGCTCAGAAGCTGCGCATGCGCCTCGCCAAAGCCGTCGGCCGAGGCCAGCTCGAAATTCCAGTCGACATTCTCCAGACCCGGTCCCTCATGGGCGATCACCTTGATCCCGGCATCCATCGCCTTCTTCAGAACCGGCTCAAGCGCCGCCTCGTCATTGGGCACCACACCGATCACGTCGACACCGCGGGCGATCAGATCCTCGATTGCCCGCACCTGCAAAGCGGGGTCCGCAGAGGTCGGCCCGATCATCTCGGCATCCATGCCAAGCTCGGCGGCGCGCTCCTTGATGCCCTCCTCCATGGCGTTGAACCACGGGATACCGCCGATCTTGACGACAACCCCCATCGTCGGGTTCTCGGCAGAAGCGGCACTCGCGATCCCGGCGACAAGCGCCAGACTCGAGACGATCCTGAGTAATCTATTCATGCGTTCCTCCCTTGCATGTCTGTCTTAGGACAATCGATTGTGCATTCGAATCAGCATCCCTCTCTTGGCGGAGGATAAGGCGCACAATCGATGGCGCAAACATCGCGAGATTACCCCGCACCTGTCAAGCCCGGCCCGACAGCCGCCCTTCAGATGGGTTTACGATTAGGAACGGAAAGCGGAGCGGCCCGGTCGAAGAAAGTGGGGTAGCGGGCCGCTCCTGATCTGTCGCGACTTACGTGGAGAGAGCGTCGACAACAGCGTTCGTGGCCTCTTCGGTATTCGCGCGCCCGCCCAGATCGGCGGTGCGCGTCTCCTCGGATGCAAGGGACTGTTCGATCGCCCGTTCGATATCGGCCGCCGCCTCCGCCTCGCCCAGATGCTCCAGCATCATGGCGGCGGTCCAGATGGCAGCGACGGGATTGGCAATGCCTTTGCCCGCGATATCAGGGGCCGAGCCGTGGACCGGCTCGAACATGGACGGATAAACACCTTCGGGATTGATATTGGCCGACGGCGCGATCCCGATCGACCCGGCCACAGCCGGACCCAGATCCGACAGGATGTCACCGAAAAGGTTCGATCCGACCACGACGTCGAACCAATCGGGATGCAGCACGAAATGCGCGGTCAGGATGTCGATATGGTACTGCGCCGTCTCGATGCCCGAATGCCGCTTTAATGCGGCGGCAAAACGTTCGTCCCAGAACGGCATCGTGTGGACGATCCCGTTCGACTTGGTGGCCGAGGTGACATGCCCCCGCTTGCGCGTCTTGGCCAGCTCGAACGCGAAATCCATGATCCGGTCGACGCCCTTGCGGGTGAACACCGCCTCCTGCATCGCCATCTCGCGATCCGTGCCCTCGTAGATCCGCCCGCCGATCTCGGAATATTCGCCCTCGACGTTCTCGCGCACGACCACGAAGTCGATCTCCTCCGCGCTGCGCCCGGCAAGCGGCGACTGCACCCCTTTGAGAAGGCGCACGGGCCGCACACTGGCATATTGATCCAGCTCGCGCCGCAGCGGGATCAGCAACCCCCAAAGCGAAATATGATCGGGCACGCCCGGATAACCAACCGCGCCCAGATAGATCGCATCGCTGCCTTTGACCTGCTCGATCCCGTCCTCTGGCATCATCCGCCCGGTCTTCGCGTAGCGCTCGCAGGACCAGTCGTAGCTCTGCCATGTGACGGCGAAGCCATGTCTGGCGGCAGCCGCCTCGATCACGCGCTGACCGGCGGGAATGACCTCCCGGCCGATCCCGTCTCCGGGGATGGTGGCGATCGTGTAGGTCTTTGAAACGGTCATGCAAAGGCGGCCCGAACTAAGAGAATGCGCATGGACATCGCACAGGCGATGCCCTTCCGGCGGCACCCTAGCGGGGATGACCGGCGCGATCTCACGGCATTTTTGATCGGATTTCGCGATCAATCGGGTGGACGGTCCTCAAAGCGTCCGCGCACCGCCGCGACGAAGTCGTGCACCGGCTCCAGTGGATCATCCGCGCGCCAGGCCATCACCGTATCAAGCTGCGGACCGCCATCCTCCAGATCGCGATAGACCACCCCCTCGCGGTTAAACATCGTCACCCAGTCGGGAACCAGCGTCAGACCCAGCCCCGCCGCCACAAGCGAGAGCAGCATATGACGCTCGTTCGCCTCCTGCTCGATCGAAAAGTCGTGACCCGCTGCCTCGATATAGCGGCGCACGCAATCATGCAGGATCGGACGCTGCGCCCGCGACTGCAGCACCAGCGGGTGGGCAACGATATCGCCCGCCGTCAAAGCCGCCTTGCGGGTCAGCGGATGATCCTCGGGCATCGCGACACTCATCCCCTCGGCCTTGAGCAGCAGGCTCTCGATCCCCGGATCGGCCGGCGCGTATCGCAGAAACCCGATATCCACCCGCCGCGCCACCAGCGCCGGATCGGTCTGATGCGACAGCATCTCGGTCAGGGTGATATGAACGTTCGGCCGATCGCTCACGAAGGCTTTGACAAGCCCCGGGATCGGCCCAGAGAGCGCGGAATCCACGCCCCCGATCTTGAGCGAGCGATAGGTCTGCGTCGCCGTGCGCCGCACCGCCTGTTCGGACCGCCGTATCTGCGCCAGAAGCGCCGTCGCCTCAGGCACGAAGGCCCGCCCCGGCGCGGTCAGCGCCACGGTCCGGGTCGACCGCTCGAAAAGCTGCGCGCCAAGCCGCGCCTCCAACGCCTTGATCCGCGCCGACAGCGCCGATTGCGCGATATTCTCGGCCTGCGCCGCCTGCCCGAAATGCAGCAGATCGGCCAGCCGCAGAAAGAGCCTGATATCCAGTTCATCCATGCCCCGGACCGTGAAGTCCGCCGCCAGGATTTGCAACGGCGCGGCGGTCCTCTGCCCTAGGCGACCGTCTTCTGCTCCGGCAAGCGCGCGCCCAGCAGGGATTGATGGCAAACCGCCCCGGCCGAAGATCCATCCGCCGCCGCCCAGATCGCCTGATGCACCGGCCGGCAGATATCGCCCGCCGCATAGACACCCGCCACGCTCGTCTGCTGGAACCTGTCCACGACGGTGTACGGACCCACGGGGCCTTCTTCGAAAGCGTATCCAAGCCGGGCGGCCAGATCCGTCCCTTGGCGCGTGCGGGTGACCAGAAACAGACCGTCCGGCCCCACGCTGCCTCCAGCCCCTCGATCTACGGAAGCTCGTCTTTCAGACCATAAGCCAGAATGACCCGTCTGGCCTGCACATCCTCCAACCCGTCCGCCTGAACCGCGAGGCCGTTCCCGTCCGCCGCGATCCCGGTCACACGAGCCTCTGCGATCTGGACGGTCGGATAGGCCGCCAGATCGCTGCGCCCCAACGCCCTGATCTCATCGGGGGTCCGGCCGTCATGGCCCAGAACTCCATGTGAGCTGGCCGCAAAGCGGTTCCGCGGCGCCTTCGTGTCGAAAGGCCGCCCTAACCGAATAGCCACTGGCCGGATCTCCACTGAGGGTTGCGCGGCCGGCGAAACTGATCAGGATAGGCGGCGTAAGTGATGTATCGATCGATGCAAAGACGGGGAGGATCCGCATCGGTCACAGTGTCGAGGAGTATCCGATGTCCCTTGTGATGAAGAACGCTCTTGCCCGAATGGCCAATGCCGATCTCGTCTGGCCGCTCTTCCGCCGCACGCGCGGTCTGGCCCGCAAACTCTCCGCCTTCTGCGATTATGTCGAACGCCAGCGCGCCACAGGCATGCGCGAGGATCTCAAGACGCGCATCCTTCAGGACCGCTTCCCGGATCTGACGGTCAAGAACGGACCCTTCGCCGGGCTCGTCTATCCCGGAGCAGGCGCCAGCGGCAGCGCGCTCTTGCCCAAGCTCATCGGCAGCTACGAGGACGAGCTGCATCCGGTCCTGACCGCTGCGGCCGCGCGCAGCTATGACGACATCATCGATGTGGGCTGTGCCGAGGGTTATTACGCGATCGGGCTCGCCCGGATGCACTCAAAGGCGCGGATCCTGGCCTATGACGTGGATGCCGGCGCCCGCGCGCTCTGCCGCCGGATGGCCGAAGCGAACGGCGTCGCGGACCGGCTCGAGCTTCACGGCTGGTGCGACGCAGGCACCCTCGCCGCGCTCGATCCAGAGCGGCGCGCCCTGATCGTCGCCGATTGCGAGGGCTATGAAAAAGAGCTCTTTCCCGCCAGGATCGCCCCCGCCCTCGCGCGCCACGACATCCTGATCGAGCTGCACGACTACAAGGACCCCCAGATCGGCACCTCGATCCGCGCCGCCCTCTCCGGCACCCACGATATCGAAGAGATCCCCGCGATCCCCGACTACCGCAAAGCCGCCGACGCCCGCTACCCCGAGCTCGACGGCTATGACGCCCCCTGCCGCCGCTTCATCATCGAAGAATGCCGCGGCGCCCCCCAATCCTGGCTCTTCGCCCGCGCGCGCGGCGAAAAGACGGATGCCGAACCAGAAAAATCCCCAGCGCGCGCAGAGGCCGAATAGCCCGCGTCAAGACTGCGAGCTCACACAGATGACAAAGCTCAGTGCTGTCATTCGGAGCGTCCCGTCTGCCCGGCAGACCCAATGAGCGGCGACGGACAGCGGTCCCATGGGACCGCTACCCGAAAGGCTGGTCGTCAGCCCCCACTGGTCCCTGCTCGCACCGAACCGCGAGCCTAGGACAGGGTTTAGCCGGTCTCCTGAGCTTTCATCACCAATTCGCTCCAATTGCGCTGGTTTTCCATCTCGTGCTGCAGCCCTTGCTCATCCGCGGCCTTAAAACGCGCAACGGCGGGTGTCTTGCTGGTCGCCTGAGACAGCCAGTAGGCCTCGGCTTTCAGTGCCTCATCGATCGGCGTGTCGATGGATTCATAGACCATCTGCTTGCAGGCATTGATCGATGCCGCAGGGAACTGCGCGATGCGCCGCGCCAGCGCATCGACATAGGGTCCGATCTCGTCTGGATCGAGGGCCCTGTTGATCGTGCCCATGCGCTCTGCATCATCGGCATCGTAGTCCTGCGCGCTCAGGATGATCTCCAGTGCGCGTCCAAGGCCTGTCTGGCGGGCCATGCGGGACGCACCGCCCCCGCAGGGCAGTATGCCCATGCCGACTTCCATCTGCATGAACTTGAACTTACCGCGCGCCGCGAACCGCATGTCCAGGGCCAGGGCCAATTCGTGCCCGCCCCCCCCGGGCAAACCCTTCCAGCTTGGCGATTGTTGCCTGCGGAACCTTGCTGATGCGTTCACAAACGGCCTGTGGGTCAAGACGCTCCGCCTCATCCCGCGAAACGGCGTCGGTGGACAGATCCTTGAGCAACTCGGTATCGTAATGGGCGACCCAGATTTCGGGATTGGCGGACTGGAAGATAACGACCTTCGTCTCCCGGTCGCGCTCCAGACGCATCGCAAGACTGTTGAGGTCGGCCAGCATCTCCTGGCCTTGGATGTTAGTTGCTCCGAAATCGAACGTGACCGTTGCGATCGCCCCCTCGAGCTTCACATCGAAGGTTTGAAAATTCTTGTATGTCATCAGGCACTCCTTTCCTGGCTCTGCACAGGCAACGCAGAGATGGGTTTCTTGGTTGATGGGTTTCCCGGGGCCATCGCCCCGTCGGTTTGCTAGCCAGACTAGCAGGCAAATTCGGTGATCACCGACATGACCTCGGCCGAATGCGATGCGTCCAAAGCCGCTCTGTCAGGATCTGCGAATGCGCGGGAATCGTTGTCGAAATACGCTCCGGACGCATCCGAGAACCGGTCGCCAAGGGCGGCCTCGACCAAGATATCCGCTCCGATATTCAAATCCTTGCCCGCGACGCCGAACCCGTCCCTCACCATCTTGGACGCCAGAAGCGAGCCGGGATTTACCGCGACAAAGACCGGTCCATCGGGATGCGACCGGGCCAGTTCGCGGGTCCAGATCGTGATGCCAAGCTTGCTTTGCGAATAGGCCTCCATATCGGCAAGCCTCGTCTGCCCGCGCATGGCCGCCAGATCTACCCGCGCCTGCGCGGCAGAGGACAGGTTCACCACCCGCCCGTCTTGGGGAAGAAGCGGCAGCACCCTTTGCGTCAGCAGATAGGGGGCGAAGGTGTTGACGACGAACCGGACGTCCTGCCCGCTGTCAAGCACCGGATCAGGCGTCTTCAAGACACCGGCATTGTTGATCAGCACGTCCAGCCGGTCATGCGCGCCGCGAATGTCATCGGCGAGCTTTGCGACCGCGGCCGTGTCGGACAAATCGGCCACGAAGGTGGACACCGACCCGCCAATCTCGGCCGCGGCGGCCTCGACCTTGGCGGCGGTCCGGCCATGCACAAGAACATGATGCCCGCCTGCCGCCAGTTTGCGGGCCGTCAGCTTGCCGATCCCGTCGGTCGAGCCGGTGATGAGGATCGTCTTTGTCATCGAACGTCTCCTTCAGGCAAAGTCGGGCAGCAGGCTGTCCGACAGGTGGTTCAGCGTCGTTTCAATCGGGGCCTGGTTAAAGCGCAGGTTCAGCGCGACATGGTTGACGCCAAGCGCCTCGAGCTCCTTCAGATAGCTGTGCAGGAACGCGATCCCGGACTGAAACCCAAGATGGATCGGACGCGGCGGCGCATCCGCATCGGCCAGCACATCCACGTAAAGCGACTGCAGGACCGGCTTTTCGGGCTGCCCTGCCTGTACCAGCCTTGCGCGATACTCGGCGACCACCTGCCGCTGCGCATGGACATCACGCGGATACGTGATCCAGCCATCGCCGGTCTCGGCCACCCATTCGGGCGATTGCCGGCTGCCTCCTGTGATCAGCAAAGGAAGACGGGCGCCATGCGGCTTCGGCAGCAAATCGATATCGCCCGCCAGCCTCCCATGGCCGCTGTCAAAGCGCGGATAGGGCTCGGCCGCGGCCCGCATATAGGCGACGCTATCGCGGAACCGGTCTGCACGATCCGCATAGCCCATTGCCATCGCCGGGTATTCCTCCGGCCGATCTCCCGAGGCGATCCCCAAAAGCAGCCGCCCCTCCGACATCACATCAACGGATGCAGCCGCCTTCGCGACATGCGCAGGATGGCGCAGCGGCAGGATGATGCTGGCCGCGCCCAAAGCGATCCGGTCCGTCGCAGCCGAGAGCGCGCCGAGATAGACAAACGGGTCGAACACCTGCCCCGCATCCCCGAAGCTGGGCACGTTGAAGGGAACATCGCGCAGCCACAGCGCGCCGAAACCAAGAGCTTCGGCAAGCTGCGCGGCCTCTATATGCCCCCGCATCGACGGCTCCTGGCCCACCGCATAGGCCTCAAGCGGCAGGACCAACCCAAGGCTCAGCCTGTCCGGCCGAAAGACCGCGTTGAAGGCCCGGTTGATCCGCGAAAAGGCGGCGGAAGATCTATCGTCCAGCATATCCGGTCTCTTTGATGCCGCACCAGGATGCGACGCTCGATGCCCTAGCGGATCATCGTCGCGGCCTCGTCTTGATCCAGGCCGCGGCTCGCACCATCGGGGCGCGCCCGTCGACGGCCTATCTCAGGGCGGCTTCGCACTCTTACCTCCCAAATCCTGCGAGCCACTCGGTTGAGTTGGAACATAAGCGGCATCTCCCTTATATAAACTGCTCTCTTTCGTAATCAGAATTCGGATGTCGCATATAATGGGCTTCGAAACAGACAGCCTGCGCCTCTTCGTTCTGGCCGCCGAGAGGCTGAACATCAGCGCCGCCGGACGCGCGCTTGGCATCGCCCCGGCCGTCTCAAGCGCCAAGCTCGCCAAACTCAAAAAGATCTGGGCACCCAGCTTCTGCACCGCACCACGCGCAAGGTCTCGCTGTCCGTCGAAGGCGAGGATTTCCTGCCCTTCGCACGGGAAATTCTCGCCCAGGAAGATGCCGCGCTCGCCGCGATGGGCAAGACAAGCGGAACGGTAAGCGGAACGCTCCGCTTCACCGCCCCCAGCACATTCGCCCAACTCTACATCATCCCGATCCTGCCGCGCTTTCTGAACCGGCACCTCGATCTGACGCTCGATCTGCGCCTCTCCGACACCCCGTTCGATCTGATCGAGGGGAGTTTCGATCTCGCCCTGCGGAACGCTCCCATGGTCGATACCAGCCTCAAGGGGCGAAAACTGGCAGAGGACGACCGCCTTCTGTGCGCCTCGCCCGACTATCTCAAGGCGCATGGAACCCCGATCCACCCCTCTGATCTCAAGGCCCACACCCTCATCGCATTTCGCCATATGCGCCCCCGCACCCTTCGGAATGATCGCGGACAAAGCGCGATATTCGACCCGTCCGGCGCAAAGTGCCAACTCATCATGGATGACGGGCTCAGCCAGAAACGCGTAACGCTTGCAGGCGCGGGGATCTCGCTCAATGCCCTCTGGAGCGTCCACGACGCGCTCGCGGCCGGAGACCTGATCCAGGTCCTCCCCGGCTACAAGGGCGCCGACGACGACGCCCTCTGGCTCATCTATCCCAAATCGAACGTGCTGTCTCCGAAGGTCCGGGTGTTCATGGATCACCTGATCGCCGAAATCGGAAAGACCCCGCCCTGGCAGACCAGCGACACCCCATAACATGCGCGGTGCATGGGCGAGGGTCAAAGCCCCAACTTGAGCATGGGTTAGCGTGCCGCGACTGACCGAAACCCGATTGAGTAGCCCAGGCGATCCGAGTACGCTCTGGTCATGGCCTTGCTCGGGCCTCCCCCCTCCACCGGGGCAGCATTTGACATGCGGAGCGACGTCATTTCGAACCCAACCTGTTCGGGCGCGCGCATAAGGAGGGAGTGCGAAGACCGCTCGTAAAAGGAGGGTGAGGATGAGACTATCATCCCCAATCCACACGCTGAAGCGTCAAGCAAAAGTGCTGGCGCGCGACAATGACATCAGGCTTTACGAGGCCCTCAATCAGATTGCCACCCAAGAGGGCTTCAGGGATTGGAGCCACTTGGCGTCCAGCTCCTCCAGGGCGACACCAGCCAATGAAACCATGAGCCAGCTTGATCCGGGCGATACGGTCCTCATCGGTGCACGCCCGGGCCACGGTAAAACCCTTCTTGGGTTGGAGTTGGCTGTACTGGCAGGGAAAAACAATCGCACAGGCTATGTTTTCTCCTTGGATTACAATGAAAGGGATATCTGGGATCGGTTCGAAAAACTCGGCGTGGACCCAAAGGAACAGGCCCGCCGGATCGTCATCGACACCTCGGACGATATCTGCGCGGCTCATATCATCGAACGCCTCGGCAATACCCGAGGTCGTGCACTCGTCGTCGTCGATTACCTCCAGCTTTTGGATCAGAAGCGGAGCAATCCTCCGCTTGAAGACCAGGTCCGGGCGCTCAAGACATATGCCGCCGAACGGGGGGCGATCCTTGTCATGATCTCACAGATCGACCGCGCTTTTGAGCTGTCGTCCAGTGACATGCCGCGCATCGAGGACATTCGATTGCCAAATCCCGTCGACCTGTCGCTTTTCGATAAAAGATGCTTCCTGCATAATGGCCAGATACGGATAGAGATGGAAGCATGAGGCCGGCCTAAAATGCCGAGCGGGCAGTCGTTGAAGATCAGCCCCGCCCGCAAACCGGACCTCAGTTGAGAGCGTGAACATGGCGCTGCCGCCACTAGAGGTGGCGGCGTGCTGCACATCCGGCCCTTCGGCACCTGTTGTCCTGGCGATCCCTGAAGGACTCGAACCCTCAACCTGCTGATTAGAAGTCAGCTGCTCTATCCAGTTGAGCTAAGGGACCGCTCATGCCGCTTTTAACGATGGCAAGGGGCGAGGCAAGGGGAACCCAACCTGAGGAAAACGGGTTAGCGGGTCAGATCCCGTTTGGAGCCTGCCTCATGACACGCGCCGCGACCCCGGTCCGCCCTTTCAGATCATCGCAGATCGCCTGCCGATCGACGGCCCGCCAGGCCCGCTCGGAGGCAGGGCTGCAGGCCGTCTGCCCCCCCGAAACGGACTGATCCGCTATGGCCGCCACCGATTTCACCTCGACCCTGGGCCGCGAGTTCATGATCGAGCTTGACCGCCACGTCGAAGAGGTCACGCGCCAGGACGGCTACGAGGTGTTCAGCCTCGCGCTCGGCGAAGAGCCGTCGGCCGAACGGCTCGAACATCTCGACGAGGACGACTACAAAGCCCTCGCCCAGGCCGCCGAGGAATTCTTCGAAGACGAAGCCGCCCGCGACGCCGATTTCGAAGAAATCGTCCGCTCGACCCTGGGCAATTACGAGACGGACTAGGTGTTTGATCCCACGGATTGCGGTTTTTCACGTCTTATAGCGCTTTCTTTCTGGCTCATACATCGGTCCGCAAGGATCGATACGCTATCGGGCATTCCGAATGCATCGGATATCTAATTTTCCCGCACCCCACTATAAATCAGTCGGCAATCTGTCAGCACTGGCGCAGCCTCCCCCAGCCCCGCCGAGAGAGCCAGGCGAGGCTAGACAGGACCCCTTACGTGGCATATCGAGTCGCTCGGGCCGTATCAGGCACATGTCACCAAGGCACTCATCTATATAGATATTCCGGAATCTAGCCATGGCAGAACAGACGACATTTCTTGACACTATGCTACTCAGTAATCCTGAAAGACTCAGAGAGCTTTGCGGTCGTGAAACGCTCGTCGTCTGCGGCGCTCCTCGCGGTATGACGTCCCTCATCGCTTATACGCTCTACGAGCTAGGTTATTTTATGGGATATGAGCTGTAAAAAAAGAGCTATGAAGACAGGGAAATGCTGAATGCAGTTATAGGATTTGGGGGCTTTCGACCTCCCCTCTTAAGACGAAGGAAGCTGAAACAGCTCGTTGAAAAACGCAACGCCAGTCACGCCCGGTGGGGCTTCAAAGCCCCTGATGCCGTTTATCACCTAAGAGGACTGCTTCCATTACTACGGAACCCGGTTGTCGTGTTATGTGTTCGAAACCCAATGTCGGCTGGACGGTCGATTATGGAAAAGAATCCGAGGGTAAAAGGTGGTATAAATAAGGCATTTGATAAAGCTGTGAAAGCCAATTTGGCAATTAGCTTTCTTCTAGAAAACCCCTCCTACCCTTCCTTGATCCTGAACATGGAGGAGATAGCGAAGCGCCCGGATGTCTTTTTGACCGAATTCACACAAGCGCTTTCCCTCGAAGGCGATGTGGATCACATCCTAAATCAGATTTCGCAAAAGGGTTACAAGTCATCGCAGGAGCGGGATCAGTCCAACTTTTTTTCCTCCAGACAACCCACACCCACTTCTTAGGCACACGCCCCTCTGGCAGTGAACTCGGTTCACTGATAGGACCGCCCCATGGCCAGACAGACAGAACAACGCCGCGACGCCCTCAGAACCAGCCTCACCGAAGAGGCCGAGCGCCGCATCCGGACCGACGGGCTCGCCTCGCTCAAAGCGCGTCCTCTGGCCGAGGCGGTGGGCTGTTCGGTCGGGGCGATCTACAACGTCTTTCCGGATCTGACCGCTCTGGTCCTCACCGTAAACGGCCGGACCTTCCGGCGCCTCGGGGCCGAGATCGAGGCCGCCGTGACGGCGCAAAGCGGCGGCGCGCCGCAAGACCGCCTGCACGCGATGGCCACCACCTATCTGCGCTTCGCCGCCGCCAACCGGACCCTCTGGCACAGCCTCTTTGACGTCGAGATGGCCGATCCCGGCGAGATCCCGGACTGGTACGACGAGGAACTCGGACGGCTCTTCTCGTTCATCTCCGCCCCGCTCAGGGACATCTTTCCGAACAAGGACGCGGATGAGATCGAGTTTCTGACCCGCACGCTCTTCTCCTCGGTCCACGGCATCGTCCTTCTGGGCCTCGAGCAACGCGGAGAGCCCGCGCCCTCGGACGAGCTTGAACGCCGGATCTCCTACATCCTGCGCGCCGCCACCGGGGCCTGACCAAAAATATGAACGTTGTTCAAATTTAGCTTGCCTCAACAAATCGAATCGCCTACCTATCTTCATGAACATTGTTCATTAAAAGGAGGCGACCATGCTCTCGACCCTGAAGACCCTGTTCGATGGCGCGAATACCCGGGCTGAGACCCAGCTTCGCGACAAATATGCGATCGAACTGATCGACCAGAAGATTTACGAGGCCGACACCAACCTGTCCGCCGCCAAACAGACGCTGGCCAGCCTGATCCAGCGCAAGCGCAGCGAGGACCGGCTCATCTCCGGCCTGGACAGCCGGATCGCCGACCTGACCGACCGCGCGAGCGAGGCGCTCAAGGCGGATCGCGAGGATCTCGCGGCCGAGGCCGCAACGGCCATCGCCGACATGGAGAACGAACGCAGCCGCCGCAAGGACACGGTCGATCGCCTCCAGACGCGGATCCTGCAACTGCGCACCGCCGTCGAAGCCGCCCATCGCCGGATCATCGACCTCAAACAAGGCGCCATCACCGCCCGCGCCATCCGGAAAGAGCAGAAGATGCAGATCGGCCTGCGCAAGACCATCGGCAACACCTCCGCCGCCGACGAAGCCGCGGCCCTGATCCAGCGCGTCACCGACCGCGACGATCCGTTCGAGCAAAGCCAGATCCTGCAGGAGATCGACAGCGGCCTGACCCAT
The DNA here is from genome assembly GCA_947503775.1 of uncultured Paracoccaceae bacterium. GTDB lineage: Bacteria > Pseudomonadota > Alphaproteobacteria > Rhodobacterales > Rhodobacteraceae > Aestuariibius. The sequence continues at coordinate 77,994 of CANNFE010000004.1, forward strand.
CGCGACATGGCCGATCGCATGGCCGACGAAGGCTTCGGCGATCCCAGCAAAACCACGGCCAAAACGGTCCTCGACCGCCTCAAGAAGAAAACGGGCTAAGCCCCGCCACCACCGTAAGGAAAGGACACTTTTATGAAAAGCAACGAAAACGGCCTCATCATCAGCTTCAACTTTCTCGGCATCGTTGTCGCTTATGTTTTGCTCGCCCTCTCGCTCTGGCTCACCGACATCCCGCTCGCGACCAAGGGCTATTGGGGCATCGGCGTCCTGCTCCTGACGATTTCGCTCGTGAATTTCGTGAAGTACAAATTCGACCAGCGCATCAGCGAAGAGCGGATCTCCCGCATCGAAGAAGCCCGCAACGAAAAACTGCTCGAAGACTACGTCATCGACAAGGCGGCCTAGATCCAGCCTGGCCCGGCCTCACAGCCGGGCCGACCTTTCGGCAAGACCGATGGGCAGAATAACGCCCCGCCTTCGCGTACACAGCGTCCTACAACGCTATGACAGCCTCCGGGGCAAGGCGGTCGAGAAACCGCGATCCCGTCCGGCATGGCCGAAAGATCAGCCCATCGCATCACACGCAGACCCGGCTCCTATCTCGCATCCTCCAGAAACGAAAGCAGACCCGCCTCCCCGGGAAACCGGTCCAGCCCGTTATGCGCCTTCTTCCGGGCCTCCGCGCTCCGACCCATTTGATGAAGAGCCCAAACATGTTCCGTCAGGTGCCGAGGCTCATGCGGCGCCAGCGACATGCCTCTTTGCGTCAGCGGCAAGGCTTTCCGCGGCTGCTCGAGAAAGCTAAAGGCCCGCGCGGTAAAATAGAGGACATCCAGGTTGTCTTTGTCTCTCAGCAGGGCCTGTCTGCAATCCTCAAGAGCCTGTTCAAAGCGATCCATATCCTGCCGAACGACGCAACGGGACAGCCATCCTTGCACGTGATCCTCATCTTTCAACGACAGCGTGTAAAGCTGCTCTGCCTTGGCATATCTGCCCATCTGGCGATAGGTCCAGGCCAGCATACGCATCGTGAACGGATCACCCGAAGAGGCGAAGCTCAGGCTCAGATCGGCGACGCTCTCGTCGAACTTGCCCAGCTCGCGCAGCGCTATCCCGCGGTTTTCAAGGGCATGATTTCGCTCCGACGGAATAAGCGCCTCGCTCGACAGAAGCTCGGTGCAGGCAGCAACGCTCCGAGCGGGCTTATCGCTGGGATCAATCGTGTGACAGGGATGGGACCCTGCCGCTGCAAATGTCGGACAAGCAATCAGGAGAAAAATTCTGAACAACATCGATGTGCGCCGAAAAGAGAAAAGAAAACCTCAACCTGCTTTCACAAGAAGAAGGACCAATTATGGCAAAGAACTATGCCGGCCCCAAAGCCGCGCTTGACCTTATCATAGGACAGCGGCGGTCCGGGCGACCGTCCTAATGCGTCCAGGACCCCCGCCGGTTGGTCGCGAAATTCTCGCCATAGCCGCCCTGACGGATATTCGCCTTGCGCTCCTGCGGTTCGGTCACGACCGCGTCGATGCCGTTTTCCTTGGCGTAATCCAGCGCGTCTTCCTTGCTCTCGAACCGCAGCCGGACCTGGCTTTGCGTATCCGAGGACGACGTCCAGCCCATCAACGGATCGACCTCGCGCGGGCTGCTGGGGACGAAGTCCAGAACCCAAAGCTTGGTCTTCGCGGCGCCAGACGACATGGCCGTGCGGGCAGGGCGGTAGATACGGGCGGGCATGGGCAATCCTCGGTCAGCGGCTGCTTGCGGTTTAAAGGCAAGAGCGCCCGCAACACAAGATGCCCGATCACCGCAGCAGCGGCTCCAACCTCTGCCGATCGTTCGGGCCGATGGACCCTGCCAGCCTCCTGACATCACGCTGGCAGCAGGCGCGACCCCGAGGGTTGAACTGACCGCCCGAAGCGACACATGTTAAGGCTGTTCCCCAAGGACCCGCTCCCCCATGTCACACGCTGCCCCGATCCTGAACTCCCCGGCCCCCGATGTGCGCACCCGCGACAAGCTCGAGGGCGGCATCCGCTTCCGGATGGAGACCGAATTTCAGGCCGCCGGCGACCAGCCCACGGCCATCGCCGAGCTGTCCCAGGGCGTGAAAGACGGCGACCGCGACCAGGTCCTCCTCGGCGCGACCGGCACGGGCAAGACCTTCACCATGGCCCGCGTGATCGAGGAAACCCAACGCCCCGCCATCATCCTGGCCCCCAACAAGACGCTCGCCGCCCAGCTTTACGGCGAGTTCAAGGGCTTCTTCCCCGACAACGCCGTCGAATACTTCGTCAGCTACTACGACTACTACCAGCCCGAAGCCTATGTCCCCCGCTCTGACACCTACATAGAGAAGGAAAGCCAGATCAACGAGCAGATCGACCGGATGCGCCATTCGGCCACCCGGGCGCTGCTCGAACGCGACGACGTCATCATCGTCGCCTCCGTCTCCTGCATCTACGGCATCGGCTCGGTCGAGACCTACGGCGCCATGACCCAGGACCTCGTCGCGGGCAAAAGCTACGATCAGCGCTCTGTCATGGCCGACCTCATCGCCCAGCAATACCGCCGCAACGACCAGGCCTTCCAGCGCGGCACCTTCCGCGTGCGCGGCGACAGCCTCGAAATCTTCCCGGCCCACCTCGAGGACCGCGCCTGGAAGCTCTCCTTCTTCGGCGAAGAGCTGGAAGCGATCACCGAATTCGACCCGCTCACCGGCGAGAAGACCGGCAGCTTCGACAAGATCCGCGTCTACGCCAACTCGCACTACGTCACGCCCAAACCGACGATGAACCAAGCCGTCATCAATATCAAAAAGGAGCTGCGCCTGCGCCTCGACCAGCTCGTCGGCGACGGCAAACTGCTCGAGGCGCAGCGGCTCGAGCAGCGCACCAATTTCGACATCGAAATGCTCGAGGCCACGGGCGTCTGCAACGGAATCGAAAACTACTCCCGCTACCTCACCGGCCGCGCCCCCGGAGAGCCGCCCCCCACCCTCTTTGAATTCATCCCCGATCACGCCATCGTCTTCGCCGACGAAAGCCACGTCTCCGTCCCGCAGATCGGCGCGATGTACAAAGGCGACTACCGCCGCAAGTTCACGTTGGCCGAACACGGCTTCCGCCTGCCCTCCTGCATGGACAACCGCCCCCTCAAGTTCGAGGAATGGGATGCCATGCGCCCGCAATCGGTCTTCGTCTCCGCCACCCCGGCGTCGTGGGAACTGGAGCAAGCCGGCGGCGTCTTCACCGAGCAGGTCATCCGCCCCACCGGCCTTCTGGACCCCCAGGTCGAGATCCGCCCGGTCGAGATGCAAGTCGACGATCTGCTCGACGAGGTCCGCCGCGTCGCCGCAGACGGTTACAGGACCCTCGCCACCACTCTGACCAAGCGCATGGCCGAGGATCTGACCGAATACATGCACGAACAGGGCATCCGCGTGCGCTACATGCATTCGGACATCGACACGATCGAACGGATCGAGATCCTGCGCGACCTGCGCCTCGGCGCCTTCGACGTGCTGATCGGCATCAACCTGCTGCGCGAGGGGCTCGACATCCCCGAATGCGGCCTCGTCGCGATCCTCGACGCGGACAAGGAGGGGTTCCTGCGCTCCGAAACCTCCCTCGTCCAGACCATCGGCCGCGCCGCCCGCAACGCCGAAGGCCGCGTTATCATGTATGCCGACCGCATCACCGGCTCGATGGAGCGAGCGCTCAAGGAAACCGACCGCCGCCGCGCCAAGCAGATGGCCTATAACGAAGAGCACGGCATCACCCCCGAGACGGTCAAGAAAAACGTCGAGGATGTGCTGGCGGGCCTCTACAAGGGCGACGTCGACATGAACCGCGTGACCGCTCAGGTCGACAAGGGCCTCGCTGGAGGCAACCTACAAGCCGTCATGGACGGCCTGCGCACCGACATGCGCAAAGCCGCCGAGAACCTCGAATTCGAAGAGGCCGCCCGGCTGCGGGACGAGCTGAAACGGCTCGAGACCGTGGATCTGGTGGTCGCCGACGATCCTCTTGCGCGCCAGCAGGCCGTCGAGAAGGCCGTGGACGACGCCGCAAAGGCCTCGGGGCGGTCGACGGCCGGGAGAGCGGGGCAGCGCGGGGGGAATAAGAGGCGGAAGGGGCGAAGTTAACTTCACCTACGAAAACATATATAGAATATGAGATACTAATTAAGATGCTAGCTTAGCGTTGAAGAATATCAGTATGATATTATACACGCGGTTTCTATAGGAGGAGCTCAATGAGCCGTTTTCTACTTTGCATCATACTGACCCTCACATTTTTGGCGAGCAAAGGACTAGCGAACGAAGAAGTAACCCTAACTCAAGATGATTCACCCCTTGAAATTAAAGGTTATGTAACTTCTTACAGGAGCCCTGAACGTGGCGTTGGCGACGGAACAATCATGCATCGCGTTTCGATCAAGAACATATCAGGAAAAGAAATTGTCGCTTATGGTGTAGGCTTTCGAGTTTACGATGCATTTAATAGAAATATGGACCGACCTTTTATTGGTTATGCTGTTGATGTGGTCGAACCAGACAAGACTTACACGCCAGTATGGGAACAGAGAGCCCGATCCGCATTTCTATATGAAAATTATGGAACAGGACTGGTCTATATCGATGTAGTGAGATTCAAGGATGGTACAATCTGGGAGTCGGATGAATTTGAGATAAATGAGCAAATTTCTGGACTTGATCTAGCTGTTGAGCCCGAGAATCTTGCTGATTAATCGCAAAAATCGTAGGGTGGGCAATCTGCCCACCATCCCACCTCACAACATAACCCACCGACACCCAAACCCATCACGACTATCACCGATCGGTGGGCGGAATCGCCCACCCTACTCCCCAAACTCACCCTCCGGCACGGACCCGGCCCATTCCGGCTCAACTCTCCCCATCCGAATATCCCGATGGATCGACGAATACGGCCAATCCGCCGCTCGCTCCACATATCCGTGCTTCACAGGGTTGCCCCAACAATACCGGACATGCATTCGCCAATCGTGATCGTCCCGGATCGCATGCTCCCAAAACCGGCGCTGCCAGATCCCGCATTCCCGCTTCGCAACCTTGCTCATCGACCGCTGGCGTCGCTCACCGATCGCATGGCTGAACCGCGCCTTGATCTTTCGCCATCGGTTCGAAAAATCCGCATCCCCGGGCGGCAACGTCCATACCGCATGAATATGATCCGGCAACACGACGATGGCATCGGTCGAAAACGGCTGCTCTGCTGCGGTCGCCTGATACGCCTCGCGCAATAGATCGATCTGATCTATCAAATCTGCTCGCCGTCGATCCGACAAAGCCACGGTAAAAAAATACCGCGCCCCGTCTATCCTGACCCGGCGATACATGGACATGACCCTGCCTACAGGATCAATGCTTAACCAAAAGTGTAGGGTGGGCGGTCCCGCCCACCATCCCCGGTCGAAACAATCGCCGCGCTCTGACCTTGGACCTTCCCCGAAGATTGAACCGCGACCCATAAGCCGCCGCTTATGCATTCGCCCGCCGTTGCGGCGCCACCTCCGCCGAACGCTCCGTTAATCGCCGTTTTCGCCACATTGCCCCCGACGGAATGCCGACCAAATGCCGCCCGGATGCCGCAGGCCCGGTTTCCAATGATCCGGCGGCATTAACGTTTAGGGACGAACGAACTTGGCCCCGCTCACGGACCGCGTGCTCCGGCTCTCCGCGGGCTGCGCGGTATCGACATAAACCCCCGTCTCGCACGCCACACCGTTCCCGTTCGCATCGTTGCGCACATGATAGCCCGGAGCCCCCTTCACAGCCGGCGCGAGCCCCAGATGTCGCGTCATCGCGCAGCCTGACATCGACATCATGTGTGCGATCGTCACCTGCATCGGAAAGGGGCTCGTTCGGATATAGATCGACAGCGATATGCTCGCGATCACGACCGGCAAAAACAGGATTCGCGTCAAAATAAAGTGCAAAGACAAGACCTTGGCCCGCTCCCGGTCGGCGCGCCTCTGACGCCGCGTCGGCCGCGGCTTGGGAGTTTCGGTCGCTGTCATGCTGTTGCCCTAACGGTCAAATACGGCGCCTAGATGGCATCAGCCATGCTTGCCGATCTCCCGGCCGGTCCCGCCCAAAAGCCGCTCTCCGGCCTCCACCGGCAGATCCTCCAGCGCCGATCCCATACTGTCATTCCAGCGGTTCAGATATCCGAAAAGCGCAATAACGGCCATGATTTCAACAACATCCGCGTCAGACCAATGCGCCTTCAACCGCGCGCCGATCTCGTCTGTGACCGCATTGGGCACCTCGCTCGCCGCCCGCGCAAAAACCAGCGCCGCGACCTCAGCCTCACTGAAAACACCGGAGTTTTCCGGATCCGAAACCGCTGCCAGCCGTTCGTCCGACGCGCCGAACCGCTCCGAGGCGAGGATCATATGCGCCCGGCAATACATGCAGCCCGACGCAAAGGACGAGGCATACCCGATCAGCCGCTTGAACTCGGCCGTCACCCCGCCCGCCGGCGTCATCACCGCAACATTCAGAGCCGTATAGGCCGCTGCGATCTCGGGCCTCCGCGCCATGGTCCGGATGGAGTTGGGGATGACCCCCAGCGGTCCTTTGAAGAACTGCACCGCCTCGGCCAGATCAGGGTCTAGCTCTGCATCGCTGAGCGGGGGAACAAGCGCCATGGATCTCTCCTTCTGCCCGATCGAGTGGCAGTCAGGCTAGCAGTCCCATTCCGGCATGACGAGATCAGAAGTCGAAAAGCTCGGACAAAAAGCTCTCTTTTTTCCGCCGCTTACGGGACCTGTCGTCATAGCGACGATCGTCCTGATAATAGCTGTCATCGTCTGAAAAGGAGGCCGCAGGCGGAGGCGGCGGCGGAGCAGCCGCAGCGGACCGCTCGACGATCTTGTCAAGCTCGCCCCGATCCAGCCAGACGCCTCGGCATTGCGGGCAATAGTCGATCTCGACCCCCGCGCGGTCGGTCATCACAAGCTGGGTTCCATCGATCGGGCATTGCATGGGGCAGGTCTCCTTGAGGACGGCTCTCTTTCATATATGGACCGCGAAGAGACGGCCGCAACGCTTCGGCATTCCCTTGCTTAGCAATTCGTTAACCAACTTCAGCGACGGTCCCCGCGGGGTGATCGGAGAAAGCTGTGCGCATCTGGTTTGCGATTTGTCTGGCCGTCTGGGGCGGCGCCGTCGATGCAGGCGCGTGGCCTCGAGGCAAGGGAAAAGCGTTCATCTCCGTCTCGAGCACCTTTTCCCTGACGGGCGATCTGCTCAAACCAATCCGGTACGAACCCTCGTTTTACGCGGAATACGGCGTCACCGACCGGCTGACCTTCGGGCTCGACGCGTTTCTGGCGGGGGAGTTCGATCAGCCGACCGCCTTCGCCTTTGGCCGTATCCCGATCCTGGAAAAGCGGCTGAACGATCCGGTTGCCGTCACGCTGGGGTTCGGGACCGAAGACACCGAAACAGTCAAAGAGCCTCTGGCCCGCGCGGGTCTTGCCTGGGGGCACGGGCTCGAAAAGGGGTGGCTTGCCGTCGACAGCTTTGCGACCGTCGGCCTTGAGACGGGCGATCTCGATCTCAAGCTGGACGCCACCTGGGGATACAAACTTCACCCGCGCCTCACGACGATTCTACAACTTCAGACTGGCCGGCTTGAGACCGACGAAGAGCCTTATGCAAAACTGGCACCGTCGGTCGTCGTGAAGCTCCACAAAAGACTGCAGGTCGAACTGGGCGTCATCCACCATCTGACCGACGAAGAGGCCGCGACGGCGCTGAAACTTGGCAGCTGGCTGGAGTTCTGATGACGCTACCAGCCTTCGGTTCCAGGCCCGCCTTTGACGATGCCGCGCAGGTTCGACGTCACCCAGCCCCCGTAGAAATCACCGGGTTGCGGCGTGACATTGTGATCGCCGACCCAGACCGTATCCAGGGCATGGGCATAGATCGCGACATGATCCTTGAGCGCCGCGAAACGCGGCGTCGGATCAGGATAGGTCCATGCCGCAGCCCTGACCGTTCGCCCGGCAAAGACCAGATCGAAATAGCTGGCATTGCCCTTCCATTCGCAAAAACTGCGCCGGTTCGAAGCATGAAGGGCCCCGGTGGCAAAGGCATCCAGCGGGATGTAATAGGTCGGCGCATGATGGGTCTCAAGAACGCGCAGGCCTTTGTTTGTGGCGAAAAGCACGTCTCCGGCAATCTCCCCGCGCAGAAGCTGCGGGACGGCTTCGAGGGCGGGGGGACGCGGATAGTCCGCAACGGTTTCGATCCTAAGCTCCATGAAGGCAAAGGTAGGGCGCGTCTTGACAGCGCCAAACGCGGTGCGAGACAAATTAGGCAGGGGGCCGTAGCTCAGTTGGGAGAGCGCGTCGTTCGCAATGACGAGGTCGTCGGTTCGATCCCGATCGGCTCCACCAGACACGTTCCGAAAGGAACGTGGCCACCGATCCGGCGAGCGCCAAGCGGCAGTCGTTTTAAAGAAACGATGAGAGCGCCTTTCCCCCGACGCGCATCCATCCCCCGCCGATTCGGCGAGCTACTATGACATCCCTTTTCGCCGGCCTTATAGGCAAACCCGCCAAAAAAGGTCTTAACACGCGAGGTCTCAATACGGTTGCGAGCGCATCTTCCAATTCACACTCGCACCTAACACAGGTGGAATGAAGCAAGAACACGTCTCTTGCCAAGAAACCTATTTTCCATTCGAAAACAGGGCCTTAGAACCACCCCTACGCTCCCCAGTCAAACAAACCTCAAACCGCGATCAAATCATCCCCGCGCATCGCACCCGTCGGACAAAGTAAATCTGCTTTTAACCATTCGTTCAGATTTGGCCCCTACCGCTAGGAGCTGTCACAGGTCTAGGGACAGACCTTTTTCGCTTACATTCGGGATCGGGCCCGTGCTGAGGAAGTTCGAATGTTTGTTCGTGAAATCGGTCTCGACCGGACGGATACCCCCGTCCGGTCCGTTCAAGAGACCATCGCTGTCATAGGTCTGGGTTACGTCGGTCTTCCTCTTGCGGTGCGTCTGGCCGAACGGTTCGGGCGCGTCATCGGATTTGACATCAGCCAGGGTCGCATTCAGGGCCTGCGCGACGGCATCGACACCACCGGAGAGATCGAGCCGGCCCGCCTGACCGGCAGCCGCCTAGCAATCACGGGTAATGTGGACAAGATCGCAGGCGCCACCTGTTTCATCGTCACAGTCCCTACCCCGATCGATGCGCAAAAGCGTCCCGACCTCGGCCCTTTGAAATCCGCCTGCCGCGCCTTGGGACCGCTTCTGAAGAAGGGCGATCTCGTCGTTTTTGAATCGACCGTCTATCCCGGCGTGACCGAAGACATCTGCGGCCCGCTCCTCTCCGACATCTCGGGTCTGGCCCAGGGCACCGAGTTCAGCCTTGGCTATAGCCCGGAACGGATCAATCCCGGCGACAAGGCAAACACCGTTGAAACCATTGTCAAAAACGTCTCCGCCGACAGCGGCGCCGCGCTCGACCGGGTGGCCGCGATCTATGAGCAGGTCACCGATGCCGGCATCTGCCGCTGCTCGTCGATCCGCGTGGCCGAAGGCGCGAAGGTGCTAGAAAACACCCAGCGCGACGTCAACATCGCGCTGATGAACGAACTTGCCCTGATCTGCCAGGCGGTCGGCATAGAAACCTCCGAAGTGATCGAGGCGGCCTCCTCGAAGTGGAATTTCGTGCCCTTCACGCCAGGCCTTGTCGGCGGCCACTGCATCGGGGTCGATCCCTACTATCTTGCCGCGCTCAGCGAACAGCACGGCCTGCACCCAGAGGTGATCCTCGCCGGACGCCGTCTCAATGACGGGATGGTCCGCCATGTGGCCAGCGCCGCCGTCAAGATGCTCGTTCAAAAGGGCGATGCCCTTCGTTCCGCGCGGATCGGGCTCTTCGGGGTGACGTTCAAGGAAAATGTGCCCGATATCCGCAACTCCAAAGCGATCGAGCTGATCGGAGAGCTTGAGACCTTCGGCCTTGCGCCGATGATCCACGATGCGATCTGCCCGCATGACGCGCTTTTCGCTGAAGGGATCGAAGCCGTGCCGCTCAGCGAGATGTGGGATCTCGACCTCGCGATCGTGGCCTCGCCCCATGACGCCTATCTCTCTGACGCGGCCTTCTTCGACCGCATCAGGCCGGGCGGTATCCTGATGGACATTCGCGGCGCCTATCGTAAACGCGATCGCCCGGATGGCCTACATTACTGGGCCCTTTGAGGGTCTCCGATGTTTTCCATCGCCCCCATCGGATCCTGCCGGATTGCCACGCCGTTGCGGCTGGCGCGAAGTCGCTATGGCTTCGCGCTCAACCGCACACGCAGTCTTGGCTTCACGCATTCATCGGCCGAGGCCGTGCAGGCCATGCGGCTCCTTCACGAGGATCTGACGATCCCTGAGCCGCTCTGGCCGCTTGTTGCGCGCGATGTGGACCGCGACGCAACGCTGGCCACGCCGCATGAGCCGGCCGATCTCTATATCGTGGAAATCTCGTCCGCCAAAAGGATCACGCTGGACGGCCTCTGCCTGCAGCACAACTATTTTAGCCACGCGTTCAAGGACATGCTCGCTTCCCCGTGCGGAGGACGCGGGTTCTGGGATCGCGCGGCATCCGGCGATCAGGCGGCAATCGACAGCGGTCTCGCGGGCTGGGATCGACCGGACGAGGTCGCGCTTTTGCGTCAGGTCCGGCTCGCACGAACCACGCTCAAGGACCTGCGCGCCAATATCACAACGTTGATGAACCGCCTGCCGCAGGTCCTCTTCGTCACCCATGTGAACGCCGTAAAACCCGACAGACAGCCCATCGCGTCCCGAGCTGCCTTCATCGAAGAGGTAAAGCACGCCGTCCGCAGCACCGGCGGCGAGGTGTTCGACCCGACACCGCTGATGCAGGACATGGGGCAAATCAACGCCATCGAAGACTACAGCGACGGTCTGGCCCATTTCACCGACGACTTTGGCCTGCGCGTCGCCGAGGCCTGGATGGACCGCATCATCGCCCCGGCCATCGACCGCGCCACGCTTGCCCATGGAACGGCGAACACCGTTCTGGCGCCGCATGTCACGGCCCTTCTGGAGGCCGGGCAACTGCGCGGCCTTTCAGATCGCCTTTTTACCCTCGCCGAAGCGCTTCCGGACGACGACCGCCTCAGCGGCCTGCAATGCGACCTCGCGCTGGCCGAGCGCAAGGCCGATGATGCGCTCGGCGCCCTGACCCGGCGCATCGCCCACGCGCCCCTCGATATCCGCGCGCTTTTGGATCACGCAGATCTGGCCTTGACGCTGGGCCGGTTCGAGGCGGCGCTTGCAAGTGAGCGGCAGCTTGCAACAACCGAAAGCGGACGGCCGGGTCCCGACCTGATCCGGGTCGGGCGCCGTGCGGTCAAGGCAGGCTGCAGCCCTGATCTTGCCGCCGATTACTTTCGCCTCGCCTTTCAAAGCGCGCCGAAAATGGCCGCAACCGCACTGGCGCAATTGGCGCTCGAGCATGATATTCGGCTCTTCCGGCTCAAGGACGATCTGGACAGCCGCACGCTCTGCACCGAGGTCTCGCCCGAGCTGGCGCTGCGCCTCCTTCAGGAACCGCGCTCGGGCCTGCGGGCCGAGGATCTGCTCTTTCGGGCGGATGAGCTGGGCGCCGATGCGCTGGCCGATCTGATCGATTGGCTGACCGAGCGCAGCGCAACCGAGATGGCGGTGCTCTTCATCAAAGCGTGGAGCGATGCTCACGGCCAGCGCGCGCTGGAGGCGCTCTCGGTGCAAGCTGCGCTGGATCGCTGGCTGGACCGGGCCGCCCGGATCGACGATCCGGTAGAGCGCCTTGCGATCCTCGGCGATCTCAAAGAGGCTCATCCCCGGCATACGGGCGGCCGCATCGCGCTTCGCGAAACGCGCCGCGATGTCGTCGCTCAGATCCGAGAATGGGCCGCTGCGGGCGATCTGCAAGCGCTGACCGCGCTCGAAACCCGCCTTCCCGCCGTGATCGAGCCGATCGCGGATCTGCCCCTCTTTCAGGCCCGCCTGAGCCACGCGGCCGGCGATCACCGCACCGCGATGCGCAAGGGACTGGAGGCCGTGATGCTCAAGCCGGACAACCTGTCAATCTGGGCCCTTCTGATGCGCAGCGCCTCTGCCGCAGGCGACCGGCCCGCGCTTTTACGCTTTGCCGCCAAGGTGCGCGATCTGTCGGACGAGGCGACCCGCCGCCTTGGACAGGAAGCCGAGAGCCATCTGGCCGGCCCGGGCATAGACGTCGCCCAGGCGCCCGATCTGGCGGAGGTCTAAGCGATGTTGCGTTTCTCTGACTTCGCTCAATACGAACCCGCGCTGGCCGAGCCGCCCGATACCGTTGTCGCGCAGATCGAAAATCTCGCCGCCGATATCCGCGACCCGGACGAGGCACGCGCCGCTTTGGATCGGCTGATGCCGGATCTGCGCCGCTACAATCCCGATCCCCGGCTCCTTTTGCCCGCTGCGATGCTCGTCGAAAAGCAGCGGCAGACCGACGGAATGCTGGAATTCTGGTCCGATCTGACCGCTCTTTTTCCCGGCGAGATGCTGCCTTTGCGCATGACGATGCGCTGGCACCGGCGGGCGAAACAGGTCGCGACGGGGATCGCCGCGCTCGAGGCTCTGTGCCCCGAGGCGCGGACCGATCTGGTCCAGACCGAGATCATGATGCTGGGCCTCTCCGAGCTGCGCGCGCATCAGGCACTCGACGATCTGATGACCGATGTTCTGACCACCTTTCCAGCCGTCCGACCGATCCGCATGCGCTATATCCAATGCCTGGTTCAGCAGTCGCGATACCTCGATGCCGCCAAGATTGCATCGGGGATTGCCGGGCGCGACCGGATAGGCGCCTCTTCCCGCGCGCTTCTGGACCGGGTCGAGCAGCGCGCGGCCATCATGCGCCGTCATGCTTTGACCCGCGAAGCTGAGGTGATAGGAGAGATCGCCCGGCAGGTGGTACAAAAACCGCCTCGCCCCTCGGCCCGGACGCCTATCGGCAAAGTCGCATTCTTCACCGGCCAGCTTGGCACGGGGGGCGCCGAGCGTCAGATGACACGGCTCGCCTCAAGCCTTCAAAGCTATAGCGAAACCGGCAAAACAGCCTCCGGCCGCGCCGTCTCGCCGCCGCTGGTTTGCGTGCGTCATGCCACGCCGGGTCGCGGTGACTTCTTCCTCCCCATCCTCCAAGAGGCGGGTATCGAGCCAACCGTGCTAAGCGATCTGCCGACACAGCCCCTGCCCGGGCTTCCGGGGGATCTTGCCGATCTGTGGCAGCTCATCCCGGACGATCTGGCAGATTACACGGCAAAACTGGTCCCCTGGTTCAAGAAGAACGAGGTCGAGATCGCCTATCTCTGGCAGGATGGCGGTGTCCTCGCCGCCGCCCTCGCCGCCGTAATCGCGGGCGTTCCCCGGATCGTCACGTCGTTCCGGGGCCTGCCGCCGAACCTGCGCCCGGCCTTGTCCCGCCCCGAGATGAAGCCGCTCTATACAGCCTTGTCCGGCATGCCGCATGTGACCTTTTCCTCGAACAGTCGCAAAACCGCCGAGGCCTATGAGGCCTGGCTTGGCCTGGACGAGAACGCGATCAGGGTCATCCCGAACGCGATCCCGCCCGTCACACCGGATGGTGCGCCCGAAGATCACGCCTGGTGGGATCGGACATGCGCTCGCTCGCCGGAATGCAGCCGAACCGTGCTCGGCGTCTTTCGCTTTGACGCCAACAAGCGCCCGCTTTTCTGGATAGATTGCGCCGCCCGGCATGCGAAGGCAGATCCGACAACGCGGTTCGTCCTGGTCGGCAGCGGGCATGACCACCCCGCCTGCGCGGCTCGTATTCAGGAGCTGGGTCTCGAAGACAGGATCTTCCTTGCCGGTCTGCGGCAGAATGTGGGGTTCTTCATGCACCGCGCGGATTTGGTGATGCATCTCGCCCGGATGGAGGGGCTCCCGAATGTCCTGATCGAGGCGCAGCTGGCAGGCGTGCCCGTTCTGGCCACCCCCGCGGGCGGCACGTCCGAAGTCGTGGTTCAGGGACGGACAGGCTGGATCCTCAAGGATGCGGAGGATCCAGCGCAATCGGATGTCTGCACTGCGCTGGCGCAAATGCTATCGGATCCCGCCCGCCTCCGGCGGATGGGGCAAGAGGCCGCTGGACATGCAGAGCCGCGGTTCCTTATCGACAAGATCATCGACCGCACGGTCGATCTCTTTCTCGAGACAAGGATCTGACCTCATGCGCACCGTCTTCATCACCGGAACCGCCGGCTTCATCGGCTATCATCTTGCGACCTTTCTGCTCGCCGAAGGCTTCCAGGTCGCGGGATATGACGGCATGACGGATTACTACGATGTCTCGCTCAAGCAGCGGCGCCATCAGATGCTGCTCCAGAACCCGAGCTTCACGGCGACCGAAGCCTTGCTCGAGGATGAGGTCGCGCTCAAATCCGCGCTCGATGCCGCCAAGCCGGACGTGATCGTGCATCTCGCCGCGCAGGCAGGGGTCCGCTACAGCCTTGAAAATCCACGCGCCTATGTCGATGCCAATCTGGTCGGCACCTTCAACATCATGGAAGAAGCGCGCCATCGCGGCGTCGATCACCTTCTGATGGCCTCTACCTCATCGGTCTATGGCGGCAACGAAGAGATGCCGTTCACCGAAGGGCAAAAGACCGACCATCCGCTCACCCTCTATGCGGCCACCAAGAAGGCCAACGAGGCGATGTCGCACGCCAATGCGCATCTGTGGAAGATCCCGACGACGATGTTCCGCTTTTTCACCGTCTACGGCCCGTGGGGGCGGCCCGATCTGTCGCTTTACAAATTCGTCCGCGCCGCCCTCGAAGGAGAGGCGATCGATGTCTACAATCACGGCCAGATGTCGCGTGATTTCACCTATGTCGCCGACCTTGTTCGCGGCATTCGCCTTTTGATCGACACGCCCCCGGTCGAGCCCGCCTCCCGCGACGAGATCCCGGACGGCGACACGCTCAGCCCCGTCGCCCCGTGGCGGGTCGTCAATATCGGCAACGGACAGCAGGTCCCGCTGATGGAGTTCATCTCGGAAACCGAGGCCGCACTCGGCTTCGAGATCAAGAAGAACTTCATGGATATGCAAAAAGGCGACGTGCCCGGCACATGGGCCTCGTCCGACCTGCTTCACGATCTGACAGGCTTTCGGCCTCAGACGCCCGTGGCCGAAGGCGTCCGCAAATTCGTCGCTTGGTACAGGGATTACTACAGTGTCTAGCGCCCTGCCCCTGCTCGAGCCGACCTATGCATCCCGGATCGACCGGATCGCCACCCTCATGCGGCGCGAACGTCAAAGCCGGTTCGCCGCCTCGGCCCTGGGCTATTGCTGGAGCTATCTGACCCCCCTCACATGGATCGCACTGGTCGTCATCGTCTTTCGCGTTCTGGATCGCGCGCCGCCGCTTTACGTTCCTGCCGAGATCTTCGTCGCAACCGGCATTCTGCCTTATCTGATCTTCCGCCAGACCATCACCTCGATGAGCCGGTCCCTGGTCGGCGGCCGTTATATGCTTTACTTTCAACCGGTGACGACGTCCGAGCTGCTTTTGGCCTCGGCCCTTCTCGATCTGATCAACATGTTCGTGACGGCCATCCTGATCTTCGGCCTGATCACCCTTCTTTTCGAGGCTCCACTCCCCTCCGATCCCGCTGGCGTCCTGCTCGCCCTTGCGCTCGCATGGGCGCTCGGGGCAGGATTTGGCCGCCTCGCTGCCGTTCTGGTTCTGGTCAGCGACAGTTTCTCGCGGGCCGTCCCGATCATTCTGCGCCCGCTATTCTGGCTTTCCGGCATCTTTTATACCGCCAGCGAACTGCCCGGAGCCGCGCAGAACCTGCTGTGGTACAGCCCCACTTTCCATATCGTGGAGCTTCTGCGCGAAGGCTATTTTCGCGACTACGCCTCCCCGATCTCGAGCGTCTGGTATCCGCTGTTCGTGGCCCTTGGGCTGGCTCTGATCTCGGTCCCCCTCGAAAGGCGCATCATGGCGCGGCGCGCCTCGCGGTACCGGCTATGATCCTTTTTCAGAACGTCACGCTCCGCCCCCGCAACCGCGCAGAGCCGATCCTGCTTGAGGCCGATGCGGTCATCCATCCTCGCGAACGGGTCGGGATCCTGGCTCCGGCGGGGGCGGGCAAATCCTCCATCGCGCGCCTGATCTGCGGCATCGAGCGCCCCGATCAGGGCGCGATCCATCGCTCGGGCCGCGTCTCCTGGCCGATCGGGCTCGCCGGTCCGTTCCATCCCGAATTGGGCGTCACTGACAATCTGGGGCTGATCGCGGGCCTCCTTGGCGAGGAGGCCGACCGCCTGATCGCCTTTTGCCATCGGTTTTGCGATCACAGCCTCGCGCTGCGCGGCCGGATGAAAGACCTCACCCCCGCCCAGCGCGCCCGTCTCGCCTATGCCTGCTCTCTGGCGGTGCCCTGCGACTACTACATCGCCGACGAGACGGTGACAGTCGGAGAGGCGGATCTGCGGGCCAAATGCGACGCGATGCTGGACCGGCGCCTGCGCGCGGCCGGCCTGGTCTTTCTGTCAAGAAACCCCGCCCAGCTCAGCGCACGCTGCCAGAGGTTTTACGTTCTGATACGCGGCAAACTGATGCCCTGCCGCACGCCCCAGATCGGGCAAGAGGCTCTGCGGCTCGCCGCCGCATCGGAGCCCCCAGAAAAGGAGCCAGCCCATGCCGGATGACCTGCGGATCCACACCCCCGACCCCGATGCGGAAAGCGAACGCATCCGCAAATGGCGCGAAGAGCGGGCGCGCATCGCCGAAGAGGAAAAGCAGGAGCGCATCCGCAAGGCCGCCGAGGAAAAAGCGCGCCAGCAGCGGCAGGAGGCCGAAGAGCGCCAGCGCGAAGCCGAGGCGCTGCTGCCGACCGAGGCGGATCTGGCGACCTTCGCCGGAACGCTCGACCGCCAGCGCAGGCGCCGCAAGATCCGCCTGAGCGCGGAACTCCTGCTTTTCGTCCTGCTGCCCGCGGCCTTGTACTTTACCTACCTCTCGAGCTATGCAACGCCGCTTTACGAGGCACGCTCCGTCGTGGCGATCTCCAAGACCGGGCCTTCCGAAGACAGCGCCGCCGGGCTTCTTGGATCGCTCTCGGGGGCGGCTGCATCGCCCGAGATCTTCATGGCCCACGAATACGTGCTCTCGCAGGCCCTTATGGAAACGCTTCAGACCGAGACTGGCCTCGTCACGGACCTGAGCGGCACGCAGATCGATCCCGCGCGGCGCCTGCGCGATCTGCCCGCCCTGCAGCTTGGCAAACACGACCAGTTCCAGCGCTTCGTCGATGCCTCGATCAACATCCAGTCGGGTCTGATGACCCTCTACGTTCGCCTCCCCGACCCCGCGCAATCCACTCGGATCTCCCAGATCATCCTCGAGCAGACCGCAGCCCAGGTGAACACGCTTGCCAGCGATCTTTTCGCAGAGCGGCTTGGCCTCGCCACAGGTTCGGTCGAAACGGCCCGCGCGGATCTCAGGACCGCGCAAGAGGCCCTGACCGCCTTGCAGATCGACAGCGGAGAGACCGATCCCCGCCAGACGGTCGAGACGATCTATGCCCGCATCCGCGATCTGGAATCGGAAAGCCAGAACCTGCGCGCCGACATCAACAGGGCCGAGCTTGAAGGACGCGGCGACAGCTATCAGGCCCAGAAGATCGCCGATGTCGAAGCGCGCCTTCGCGATCAGATCGCGGCGCAACGGGACCTGCTGGAATACGGATCCGACGGGCAAAGCGTGGCGCTGAATACGCGGCTGATGCAATACGAGCTTGCAACGCTCGATGTGCGCGTCGCCGAACAGGCGCTCGCCTCGGCACTTCAATCGCTGTCCGAAGCGCGCGAGGCCGCGGCCCTTGGCGTCAGCTTGTTTCAGGTCGTCGTGCCGCCCCGGACCTCCGGAACGGCCAGCCATCCCAACGCCGTGATGTCGGGATTGGTGGTTCTGCTGATCGCTCTGGGGCTTTTCGCGGCGCTCAAATTCATCCTGCCGTCCCGCCCCTGATCGCATGGGCTAGAGCGTCACTTTCAGATCGCCCGCCGATGTCCTGAAGAGATCGCCCGACCCAAGACCGCCCGCCGTGGCCGCCGCCTGATCTTCAAAGACCGGAAGCGATTTCAGCTCGACCCGGCCCGATTTGCGAACGGTCATCGCATTGGCGCGCTGACTGGACGAGGTGCCCGATCCGACCTGAAAGACCACCGGATCGGCCTCAGCGGTGCGGTATTCCGAAAACATCCCGACCGCCGTCGATCCTTCATCGGCAACCGTATGGCCCCGCCCCGTCGCAAGCGTGTAGCGCGCGCCCAAGGTGTTCTGATACCCGAAGCCGGCGAAGTAGTCCGCGCTGTCATTCGCCTCGACCGCACGGCCTGCCACGAGGCCGTAATTGGCAAGGTTGCCGGTCACGCATTCATAGCCGATCGCCGCCGTGTAATTGCCGTCGGCAAAACACTTGTAGCCCCAGCAGATCGCACCATTGACGCCCGGCCCGTCTGCAGGGGTCGACGACGTCCAGCTATCGCGAGAGACCAGCGTGTCGAAGGTGCAAAGCGCGGTCATATCACCCGGCGCCAAAGGCCCTGCCCCCCGGCTGTAGAAGATCTGCGGCGCCGTCTCCGTCACCCCGGCATCGGCGATCCGGTGATAGCCCGACATCCAGAGGCTCTCGCCCAGAAAATGCGTGAAATCGCCCGACCCCGTCTGCGAAAACTCGGTCTTCAGACCATTCGACGGCACGAACACGTTCGAGTTGTCGACATGACTGCACAGATATTGCAGCGCCCCGCGCCACTCATAGCGATCGTGCAGATCCGACGGTCCCATATGGTATACGGGGGTGTGATCCGCGCACCAGGTCTCGGCTCTGAGTTGATCGTTGAAGAGGCTCAGATTGTCGCGATGGGTGACGAAATCGTCTTCGAAGTTCGCCTCCCCCTGCGCCATGATGATCTCGTCGACCTGCGTGATTCCGGCCTGCAGAAGCGCAGGAGAGGCCAGCGCCGCCTCGATCTTGGTCTTGACCGCCGCAAACCTCTCCGAGGCGGCGCCATTGCTGACCCAATCCTGAATGGGACGCCCGCCCAGCGCATCGAAGATCAGAAAAACCGGCCTGCCGGTATCATCCGCGATCCGGTGCGCACGGGCCAGCGCGTAGTTGTTGTTGCCCTGATTGCCATGCGGGTTCGAGCGGATCCAGGGCTCCGCCGTCCGGTCCGAGCTGCCCCAGTCATTCGTAACACCGTCCCAGCACCGCACCAGCGCCGAGGCCGGATTGGGGCCATCGGCATTGGCACCGGCGGCATTGGACTGGCCCGTCAGCACGATGACGTAAGGCCCGTCCACATGCAGCAGCTTCGCCCCGCCCGCCGTCACGAGATGTGGCGCGGTCGCGCTGCTCTCGACCCGGTAGGCCGCCCGCTCTTTGAGCGTCTTCAGGACGGCTCCATCGGCCCATCCTTGCGTGTCGGCCGCCAAAGCGGACACGGTCTCAAAATCGGGAGGCCCGGCAGAGCCGCCACCGATCCCGCCCGCCAAATCCGCCAGCGTTCCGACATCGGTGCCGCCCGAATTGACGTTGTTGGTGCCCGGGACGGCGGTCATGAACCGCGTCAGCGCAAGCGCGTCGATCGCGGCGTTCTGAAGATCCTGTTCGGATGCCATCAGTTACTCTCCAAATGTCTCAAGATCTGCGTATAGGCGAGGATCGGCTCGCGCGCGGGCGGCGGGACAAACCCGCCGCGCGGGGCGAAATACAGCCAGGACAGGGCTGCCCCGATCATCACCAGCCCGCCACGATATCGGTGGCCGTCGTGCCCGTCGCCCAGACCCGGCGCGCCCGCACCGGATGCCACCCGACCTGCACGGCGCGCAGCGTGACGGTGCGGCCACCCGCAAGCGTCAGACGGACATCGCCTGCGCCTCCGACGTAGAGGGCGCGGGAGGTGACGGTCAGATCTGCCCCGTCATCCGGCGAGATATCAATCGCATCGACGATCGGGGCCGAGAGCCCGACAGCATGGGAGGCGAACGGATCGTTCATAGCAAACGGCCTTTCCTGAAGCATGGCGCAACTGCGCGATGTCAGGCGTCCTACGCCCCCGGTCTAAAGAGAGCCTTAGAGGACCGCGCGGATCCCCGCCCCCGCGCAACACCGCTCAAAGGCCGCCGACGGCCTTCAGCTCGCTCACGATCCCGTCGATCCCCTCGCCGTTGCGCAGGCTGGCAAAGATTACCGGACGCTCCGGCCTCATCCGGTCCGCATCCCGCGCCATCACCTCGAGAGAGGCGCCGACATGGGGCGCAAGATCCGTCTTGTTGATCACCAGAAGATCCGACCGCGTGATCGCCGGACCGCCTTTGCGCGGGATTTCCTCGCCGGCGGCGACATCGATCACGTAGATCGTCACATCGGCCAGTTCAGGCGAAAAGGTCGCGCTCAGATTGTCGCCGCCGCTTTCGATAAAGACGATCTCAAGATCGGGGATCGCCTCGGTCAGTTCGGCAATCGCCGCCAGATTGATCGAGGCATCCTCCCGGATCGCCGTATGCGGACACCCGCCCGTCTGAACCCCGCGGATCCGGTCCGAGGGCAGCACCTGCATGCGCACCAGCGCCTCCGCATCCTCGGTCGTGTAGATGTCATTGGTGACGACCGCGATCGAATGGGTGCCCCCAAAGGCCTGCGCCAGCTTGCCGGTCAGGGTCGTCTTCCCGGCGCCGACAGGCCCGCCGATCCCGACGCGCAGGGGTCCGTTCATCGCCCCCATCTCAGGACCGGAACACGCGGACAGGTAAATCCGCCTGCCGCATCGCTGCTATATCCGCCCCGAACGTGGCCATCCCGATCTCCTCTATATCCGACTGCGCCGCCGTTTCCGCGATACCGCAGCACAGCGGGCCAAGCGCATGGATCATCGCCTGCGCCCGCGACTGACCCAAGGGCAAGAGCCGCTGTCCCGCATGGACCAAAGCCGTCACCGTGGCCTGCAGATACAGCGCCCCAACCGACGCGACGGGCAGGTTGCGCGCGCGCACAGCCTGCCCCAGCACCACGGGATAGGCGGAGCCCGTCGTCCGGGTGCCAAAGCTCTCCGCCAGCAGCCCCCGCAGCGCAAGCCCTGTCTCCCGCGTCTCGCGCCGCCGCCCCGCCGATCCCGCAAGCGCCAGCGCCAGATCATCGACCTCCTCGCCCCGCGCGGCAGCGGCCATCAGGATCGCATCGGTCCGGCCAGAGCCAAAGCGCAGCATCCCGTCGATCCAGTCCTCCAGCCCGGCCACCTCCAGCCCTTCTGCAACCGCCGCCTCAAGCCCCTGACTGAACGAAAAAGCCCCCGTCGGCGAGGACGGAGACAGCCATTGCGCGACCATCAAAAGATCGGGTCCCACCAGTGGCATCAATGCGAATGACCCGCCACGCGCCCGTGCCCGTAGGCACCGCCCTCGGGGGTGAACGCCGCCGACAACGGACGCAGATCTGCCCCCAGCCGCGTCAGCATATCGCGCATCACCGGCTCGTCCTGAACCACCAGCGCATCGGCCATCATCTGGCATGGCGCATGCCGGTTGCCGATATGCCAGGCAAGCCTCGGCAGATCGCCGCGGACCTCCAGCACGGCCTCTTCGGCAGCGACCACCGCCACGTGGCGCCCGTCTTCCAGCGCAAAGGCCTCGCCCTCCTCGACCGAGATCGTCTTGGGCAGATCGACCAGAAAGTCCCACCCTTGCGTGGTCACGAGCCGCTTGCGTCGAAGCAGCCGCGCCGCGTAATCGAGCCGAACCGAACCCGCCGCATCCGGCCCGGCCCGCGCTATGCTCCGCGCGACGGCCCGCTCTTCCCCCGCGCCCGTCAAAAGAGGAAATACCGTTGCGCCATCGGAAGCTCGGTCGCAGGCTCGCAAGTCAAGAGCTCTCCATCGGCGCGAACCTCATAGGTCTCGGGATGGACCTCGATCTGCGGCAAGGCGGTGTTCAGCTTCAGATCGGCCTTGCCGATCCCGCGCGTGCCCTCGACCGCCACCGTCGTCTTGGCAAGCCCCAGAGCCTCGCCAATTCCGGAGGCCGCGGCGCTGACAAACGTCACCGCAGACCGCTCCACGGCGCGCCCATAGGCACCGAACATCGGCCGCGTATAGACCGGCTGCGGCGTCGGGATAGAGGCATTGGGATCGCCCATCTGCGCGGCCGCAATCGTCCCGCCGATCAGCACCATCTCGGGTTTGACACCGAAAAAGGCCGGATCCCACAGCACCAGATCGGCGCGCTTGCCCTCTTCGACCGATCCAATCTCGCGGCTCATCCCATGCGCGATGGCCGGGTTGATCGTGTATTTCGCGATATACCGGCGCACCCGCATATTGTCGTTATCGCCCGTCTCCTCGGGCAAGGCGCCGCGCTGAACCTTCATCTTGTGCGCCGTCTGCCAGGTCCGGATCAGAACCTCTCCGACCCGCCCCATCGCCTGACTGTCGCTCGCGATGATCGAAAACGCGCCCATATCGTGCAGGATATCCTCGGCCGCGATGGTCTCCTGACGGATCCGGCTTTCGGCAAAGGCGACGTCCTCGGGCACCCGCTTGTCAAGGTGATGGCACACCATCAGCATATCGAGATGCTCATCAACCGTATTGACCGTAAAGGGCCGCGTCGGGTTGGTCGAAGAGGGCAGGACATGCGGCTCGCCGCAGATCTTG
Source organism: uncultured Paracoccaceae bacterium (assembly GCA_947503775.1). Classification (GTDB taxonomy): domain Bacteria; phylum Pseudomonadota; class Alphaproteobacteria; order Rhodobacterales; family Rhodobacteraceae; genus Aestuariibius. The sequence goes on from CANNFE010000004.1 coordinate 100,802, forward strand.
ATGATATCCGGCGCATGCCCGCCCCCGGCCCCTTCGGTGTGAAAGGCATGGATGGTCCGGCCCTTCATCGCCTCGACCGTCGTCTCCACGAACCCGCTTTCGTTCAGCGTATCGGTATGGATCATGACCTGAACGTCCATATCGTCCGCGACCGAAAGACAGCAGTCGATGGCCGCCGGTGTCGTCCCCCAATCCTCGTGCAGCTTAAGCGCGCAGGCCCCCGCCTCGACCATCTCGACCAGCGCATCGGGCCGGGAGGCATTGCCCTTTCCCGAAATCGCTAGGTTCACCGGAAACGCATCGAAAGCCTGCAGCATTCGCCCAATATGCCAGGATCCCGGCGTGCAGGTCGTCGCCAGCGTGCCATGCGCCGGCCCCGTCCCGCCGCCCAGCATCGTCGTCACACCCGAATGCAGCGCATCCTCGATCTGCTGCGGGCAGATGAAATGGATATGGCTGTCAAAGCCCCCCGCGGTCAGGATCTTGCCTTCACCCGCGATCGCCTCGGTGCCGGGTCCAACGACGATATCCACGCCCGGCTGCGTGTCGGGATTGCCCGCCTTGCCGATCTTGGCGATCCGCCCGTCCCTCAGACCGATATCGGCCTTGTAGATCCCCGACCAGTCGACGATCAGCGCATTGGTGATCACCGTATCGACAGCCCCTTCGGCCCGCGTCGCCTGCGACTGCCCCATCCCGTCACGAAGAACCTTGCCGCCGCCGAACTTCACCTCCTCGCCATAGGTGGTGAAATCCTTTTCGACCTCGATGATCAGCTCCGTATCGGCGAGCCGCACCCGGTCTCCGGTCGTCGGCCCGAACATGCCCGCATAATCGGCGCGCGAGATCCGTGTCGCCATTACGAACCGTCCTTCGTCATATCGTCACCCACGTTTCGGTCCCCGCTTTGCCAGCCTGCGCGAATTGGCGCCCGTCTTGCGACCCAGCGGCGCAATCGCGGCCTCCATCACCTGATCAGGCCGCTTGCCCATCATCACCGCCTTGGAGGCCGCAACCGTCGCCTCGGTGAAGGCGGGAAGCTTTTCGTCCACCATCCGTCGCTGCTCCTGCGGCGTCACCGACCAGAACCCGGCCATGCCCATCATCCGCATAGCCATGACCGATTGTGTCTGAACAGCCAGCTTCCAGACCTGAACGGAGGTCGTCACCATCTCTGCGGGTGTCGGATAGGCGCGCGATCGTCTGGCCATCTTAAAGATCTCCCATGATGTGCGCGTTGAACCCAAAGATCCTGCGATCTCCGGCCACATCGATCAGCCGCACCTCGCGCCGCTGTCCTGGCTCGAACCGCACCGCGGTTCCCGCCGCGATATCCAACCGCTTGCCCCGCGCTGCCGCCCGGTCAAAGTCGAGAGCGGCATTGGCCTCGGCGAAATGATAATGCGAGCCGACCTGGATCGGCCGATCCCCGCTATTGGCAACCTCAAGCGTAACCGCCTCGCGGCCCGCATTCAGCTCCAGATCGCCGCTGGCGACCATGATCTCTCCGGGAACCATCAGACCAGCGCCATGATGCGCGCCGGACCGCCCGAGCCGCCCCGATGCTTGGGCGCGCCGACAACCAGCGTCGCCCCCGCCGCCGGAAGACCTCCAAGCCCGGCAATGCACTCGATCCCGTACCGCCCCTCGGGCAGCCAGGCGTAATGCGTCGCGAAATCCGTGCTCGGCCCATGATCCAGCGACAGCGTATCCACCGCAATCGCCGCCGCAGAGGTCTCGAGCAACATAGCGGTCGCCTCCGGATGAAAGCCCGGGAAATGCATGACACCCTCTGCATCGACATTGCGAAACCCCTCGCCCGTCGCCTTGGGCGCCCAGCCCGACAGCATCGCTACGCAGGCCCGGTCCGGGATCTCTCCATTCGCCGCGATCCAGGCGTCCAGATCCTCGGGCATCACCTGCGCATCGGGATCGGCCTCGGCCTTTTCGCGAATGTCCACCACGCAAAGCGGCACGACCAGATCCGTCACCGGGATCTCGTCGACCGAGGCCCCGTCGGCCGAGAAATGCAGCGGCGCATCGATATGCGTACCGGTATGCTCGTTCACCGTCAGCACATAAAGATTGAACCCCGCATCCGCGAAATCGAACGTCTTCTCGGTCGAAATCCCCGGCTCGCCGAAATAGGTTGGAAACGTGCCGTCATAGCCATGCGTCAGATCCTGAACCGACCCGTGCCCCATCGCCAAAGCCGGAGGCGCCGCGCCAACGGTCGCAACCGCCGCCCCCGCCGCCGCTCCGCGAAACAGATCCCGCCGACTGAGCATCCGGTCCTTCACACTCTCCATCACGCAGGCATGGCACATGGCACGTCTCCTTCAGCTTCAGTGCAGGGGATCAAGTAGCGACAGATCGCGCCCGGCCCGGCCCAAGACCCGGGCGCGACCGAAACGCCGGGCCGATCCTGACCCGACGGCCTTATGGAGGCGTCCAGCCTCACCGGATCGGCCTGTGAACGGTCACAAGCTTGGTGCCGTCGGGAAAGGTCGCCTCGACCTGCACCTCTTCGATCATCTCGGGAATGCCGGGCATGCATTGATCGGCGCGGATCACCTCCGCGCCCGCTTCCATCATATCGGCCACGGACCGACCGTCGCGCGCGCCCTCGACCACGAAATCGGTGATCAGCGCGATCGCCTCGGGATGGTTCAGCTTCACCCCCCGCTCCAGCCGTTTGCGCGCCACATCCGCGGCCATCGCCACGAGCAGCTTGTCTTTCTCGCGCGGCGTCAGTTGCATTCCGTCACAGCCCCCAAACCTTCGGTATCGCCGCGCCGGTCAGCCCTTCCAGGTAAGGCAGAAGGGCGCGGCGCAGATCAAAGCCATCTTCCGCGATCACGCGCGCAAAAAGAACCCCCTCCGACATCAGGCTCGCCGCACCGCCCGTCGGCGCGGGCAGGCGGGACAGCGCTTCGGCCCGCTCGGACACCACCAAAACCTGGGCCACAGCGCCCGCGCCATTGGCCAGAACCGGGCGCGACAGACCGCCGATCGCCTCGTCCAAACGGATGGCATCGGCGAAAACAAGCCGGCCGCTCCGGCGCACCCGCCACCGGTCGCGAAAGCGAAGATCGGTCAGGTATTCCCCCATCGCCCGCCGGCCAAAAACCAAGGCTTCGACGGCAATAAGGCTCGCATCCGGCGCCAGATCGGCCTCGAAGCGGCGGTCAATCGCCGCGTGATCGTAAAGGAGCGTTTCTTGAGGAAGCCAGTGCAGGATCGCGCCCGCCTCCAGCCGAAGGCGCGTCTCGATCCGCCCGATCTCTCCGGGTTGCGACCGATAGGCCCGCTCGGCGGCCTGCGTCGCATAGCGCAGCCGCGCGCCCGCGCCGACCTCAAGCTCCGTGGTGAACCGGTCACCACCCGTAACCCCGCCCGCGGTATTGAGCGCCACCAGATCGACCGGCCCCGCGCCCCGCGGAAAAAGCGCCTTGAGAGAGCCTTGCTGCCGCAACCGTTCGATCCCGGTAGGCCCCACCCGCGCGCGAAGCAATCCGGCCGCGCGCGGCTGAGCCCCCATTTCGGGATCTGATAGTCGGGCATCGAGCAATGGGCGGACGTCTTTCAGCATGCAAACGATGTCACGCTAGTCGCTCTGCGGCGGGCCGACTATCCCGCACCGCAATTTGCCTTAAAGAGAGCGCCCAGGCGGCGCTCTTTCAAGCACCTGCCCAAAAATCGGGCAGGTGCAGACGGTCTCCTAGCCCGCCGGGATCACGACGGGCGATCCATCCGCGCGATCACGTTCACCTCACCGCGCACGGGCTGCTCCCAGGTGATCTGGATCTGGTTGTCGTTCGACCCCACTTCCTCGGTCACGTGAAAGCCGGGATAGACAACTTGTCCCGACCCGTTGCGCAGCGGACCATCGGCCACGACAGCCTCGACCGTCCGCGCCCGCCCGCCAAAGGGCAGGAACGGCGCGCAATCGACCGTCCAGGTCGCGGACGCAGAACCTTCCTCGTGTTTAAGGCTCACCGGGTTATAGATCGGCTCGGCGACGGCGTTGAACGTATTGCCGGAGAACACGACATTGACCATCCGCCCGTAATCGAGATCCGCAAAGGTCGTATCAACCCGCTCGATGCGATCCACGTTTCCGTTCAATGCCCGGAAGACATTGCCGATCACGCTCAGCCCCTGAATGTAATGCCCAGGCCCATGCGGTTTGATCACGATCCAGTTGAACCAATCCGCCGCCCCGATCGCCGTAAAGACATTGCCCGAGATCGTCAGCCCACCAAAGGAGAACTGGTTGTTGAATTCAGGCCGCGACTCGTGCTCGTTCGTCCATTCGATGAAGTTGTTGTCGATGTAGTTGCCGGTCACAAAACTCATCGCGTTGGGCGTGGTAAAGACGATCCCGCCAAGACGCGGCGCATCCAATTCGTTGTCTCCGTGGAACCAGTGATTGCCGGTGATCGTATTGCCCGTCCCCGACAGAACGCAGAAATGCCGGAACAGAACCGTGCGGCAGTCCCGGATCTTCACGTCGTTGGCATTCGCATTCAGCGCGATCGTCGTCCGGTCCAGCGCCCTGAGGGGCTGCTCGTTCGACAGGAACTGGCACTGATCGATCAAGAGCCCCTGACAGCCCGTATTGATCGACGTGATCCCCCGGTCCTTGGGCCGCGTGATAAAGCAGTCGGTGATCATCGAGGCGATACCTGTCCGGGCCAGCATGATGGCGCTGGCCTGACCCGAGCACTGAAACTCGATCCCTTTCATCTGAAAGACGTTCAGCCGATTGAAGCCGCTGAAATCCAACAGGTATTTGAACCGCCGGAACGTGTAGACCTGCGTGCCTTCGGCATCGAACAACGGCTGGCTCAGCGTCAGGCTCTGCTGGCCGATATTGACGTCCTGCACATAGACTTCCCGGCCGACACCGGCCCCCTCCACAAGCGATCCGATCGGAATGTTCGCGATGTTCTGCACATCCCTGAGCTGCCGTTCGTTCGACGGCGTATAGGTTCCTTGCGAGGTGACGACTGTGGTGTCCCAGGCCGGTCCCTCGATGGGGAAAAACTGACCGTTCCGGATCACCCGCCGCGTTGCGAAGGTATCGCGCGTGGCCACCGCCGCCTGCATGTCCAGCGGGCGGGTCAGACCGATCCGGCGGCCATCCAGATCCAGCGATTCGTGGTCGTTAAAGTTCAAGAGCGCCTGGAACGCCTTGCGAAACGCTTCCTCCTCGTCGCCGAACGCATCGACATAGCTCGAGAAATCATAGTTCTTGGCCAGCACGAACCGGTCTTCGGCATCCATCGTCAGCCGCCCTTCGAACCGGACGGTGTTCGACATCGTCAGGTTGCGCCCGATCCGGTAGACCCCCGCCGGAACCAGAACATCGCGCCCCTCGGCAGCATTGTCTGCGGCGACGAACGCATCGGCGTCATCGGTCACGCCATCGCCCTTGGCCCCGTAATCGCGCACATCCACGGTCGAGATCAGCGATCCCAGAAACACCCCCGAGGCATCCTCGATCGTGATATCGTCGATCCGGACCACACCGCCATTGGGCCCTTCGATGTTCAGCCCGATATGCCCATAGGCGACATTGTCATCCCAGACCATGTCCACGCCGCCGCGCGCGCCGATACCGATGATGGCGCGCACCTCGAACACCTCGCCGTAGGCGGTCAGCTGCACCTCGGGCCCGGTCTCGGACACGCTGCCCACGCGCGATCCGTTGGAGCGGGCCGCATAGCCTGCGATCCGCACGATGGGCAGCGCGCCCGCGACGCATTTGACCCGCGCCGTGACCTGCAGATAGCAGCCCGGCAGGATCGGCGTTTCGCCCATAAACCGCAGCCTGGTGACGCTGTCGGTCTTGATGATTTCAAGACAGCCGCCAAAGTCCTGATCGGACGGAACGAATGCGCCCGATCCCGATCCGGCATAGGTGTCCGATCCCGGCGTGCCATCGCCGCTCGACCATTGACCCAGTCCTGCCGAAAACGGCGGCGGCGTCAGCACCAGTCCGTCGGTAATCGCCTTGTTCATGAAGATCCCCTTTCACACTCGGCCCCGACATCGAGGGCACAGCTTGCGAAAGAGGGACTAGGATCAAAGTCTCAACGGGATCTGAGACCACCGTGACGATGGTCCCAGCCTTGCAACGGGCGGACGATCAGGCACCAAGCCCCGGCATCGGAAGAAGCTGGACGCCGTTAATCTGCCAGCCCTCCTCGGTCTCGATCATCTGATAGTCCAGCATGTGCAGCGTCCCGCTTCGATCGCGCACCATGACCTGCTGCCAAAGCCTCCCGGCGACCACGCGCAGATCCAGATACCGCACCTCTGTGTTGTTCCAGACCATCGGATAGCCCTGCTCGACCATCGTTCCAAAGGTTTCGGGCGTGCCGAACATGCCCTTGATCATCGGCGAGGCATATTCGAACGCCGCCTCCGGATCGCGCGCCTGAAAGGCTTCCATCTGGCCTTGAATGGTCCGCTCGATCGCGGCGCTGTCACCCCTATCCTGGGCGGCGGCAACGCTTGCCCAAGCCAAGCCCAGCGCAAGAATGCACCATTTCCACATACCGATCACTCCTCATAACCATGCCACTGATACGTAGCATAGCCCGGATCGGTTTCATTTCTCCAAACGGCCCGACAGGGCATCCTCGATCAGACGCACGGTCTCCTCCATCCCGTAAAGCGCGATGAACCCGCCGAACCGCGGCCCCTGACTGGCCCCCAGCAGCACCTCGTAAAGCGCCGTGAACCAGGCCCGAAGCGGCTCGAACCCATGGTCCTTGCCGACCGCAAAGACCATCGACTGAAGCGCTTCGGGATCGGCCTCGCCCTCCCAGCTCTCCAGCCGCGCCTTCAGATCCTCCAGCGCCGCCCGCTCGGTGTCGTCCGGCGCGCGGTAGATCTTCGCAGGCTTCACGAAGTCATTGTAGTACCGCACGGCAAAACCCGCTGCCTGATCCAGATCCGGATGGCTTTCAGGCGAGGCGTCGGGCGCATAGCGCTGGATAAAGCCCCAAAGCTGCGCCTTCTCCTCGGCCGCAGACACGCTGGCGAGGTTCAAAAGCATCGCGAACGGTACCACCATGTTCGAGGCAGGCACGTTATGCCCGTGGATATGAAAGACCGGGTTGTTCAGGCGCTGATCGACCTCCTGCCCGCCATAGGCGCCAAGCTGCTGGTGATACTCGTCCACCGCTTTGGGGATCACGTCGAAATAAAGCCGCTTGGCCGTCTTGGGCTTTTGATACATAAAGTACTGCAGGCTCTCGGGCGAGGCATAGGCCAGCCAATCCTCCATCGAGAGGCCATTACCCTTCGATTTGGAAATCTTCTGCCCCTGCTCGTCATTGAACAGCTCGTAGTTCAGCGTCTCCGGCGGCCGTTCGCCCAGCGCACGGCAGATCTTGGTCGATTGCTGGACGCTGGTGATCAGATCCTTGCCGGACATTTCGTAATCGACGCCCAAAGCGGCCCAGCGCATGGCCCAATCGGGCTTCCACTGCATCTTCACATGCCCGCCCGTCACCGGCACCTCGATCCGCTCTCCGTCCGGCTCCTCGTAGACGATCGTGCCCTTCGCCACGTTCCGCTCCAACGTCGGCACCTGCAGGACATGACCCGTCTTCGGAGAGATTGGCAAAAAGCACGAATAGGTCGCCTGCCGCTCGGGCCCCAGCGTCGGGAGCATGATCTCCTGGATCTTGTCAAACCGCTCCAGCGCCCGCATCAGCATCTCGTCAAAGACGCCGCGCGTGTAATAGTCCGTGGCGCTGACGAACTCGTACTCGAACCCATACCTGTCGAGAAAATCCATCAGCATCGCGTTGTTATGCTGGGCAAATCCCTCATGCGTGCCAAAGGGATCGCGCACCCGGGTCAGCGGCAGGTTCAGATCCTGAGCCAATTCGTCCTGCATCGGCACGTTGCTCGGCACCTTGCGCAGCCCGTCCATATCGTCGGAAAAACAGATCAGGCGGGTCGGAATGTCACTCAGGACCTCGAAAGCGCGCCGCACCATCGTCGTGCGCGCCACCTCGCCGAACGTGCCGATATGCGGCAGCCCTGACGGGCCGTAGCCGGTCTGGAACAGGATATGACCCTTCTTCGGCGCGCCGCTTTCATAGCGTTTGAGAACCCGCCGCGCCTCCTCGAAAGGCCAGGCTTTGGATCGCATCGCAGCATCTCGAAGATCGGACATCACATCTTTCCTATCGCCCGACCGCCGGGCGTGCGCGTGCCTATTGCGGGGCCGCGGGCAGGTCAATAAATGACTAACCTAAATGCAGACAAAGGACGTCAAGTGAACCAGACCACCCCGATGACAGCTCAGGACGCGCTCGCCGCCATGATGGTGGCCGTCTCGGCCTCCGATCAGAACATGCGCACGTCAGAGCTGCTCAAGATCACCAACATCGTCGAGACGCTCCCTGTCTTTGCCGGATACGATCCCGACAAGCTGACCTTGGTCTCCCAGACGGTCTTCGATCTTTTCGAACAGGAGGACGGGCTCGATGCGCTTTTCGGTCTGATCCGCTCCGCGCTCGAACCTCGCCTCCACGAAACCGCCTATGCGCTGGCTTGCGACGTGGCCGCCTCCGACGGGATCATCGCCCAATCCGAAGCGCGCCTGCTCGAAGAGATGCGCTACGAGCTTGACCTCGACCGTCTTCACGCCGCAGCCATCGAACGCGGCGCGCGCGCCCGCCACATGACCCTCTAACGCAAAAGGGCGGCCCGTTCAGAGCCGCCCCTCGCTGTCCCTAGTCAAGCCGGGATCAGTTGTTGGTTTCACCTTCTTCAACTTCGGGCTCTTCGACCTCAACCTCAGCTTCGGCTTCTTCTTCGGGCGTATTCACATCGACCGTCGGCACCGTCACTTCGACCTCGGTCGTTCCGGTCTCGATCGAGCCCACATCGGCGTCGAATTCCGGGGCCTGGCCACCCTCGACCTCGACATCCACATCGGGCAATTCAGCTTCCTGGGTCTGGTCCACATCGACCAGCGTCACGCCAAGCCAGATTGCGATACCGACGATGATCACACCCACAATCGCAAGAACCGGTTTCATTTCTGTATCTCCTTGTCCGTCAATCGGACATTCTGCTTCGATTATGAGACCGACTCCTGAAAAGCAGATTGGTTCCACAACAAAACGTCGAAGATTTTTGGAACTTTGGCCACTCGGCGGTCATTCCCAAGCCAGATACGAAAAAACACCAAAGGAGATCTCCGATGGAATTCATTCTTGGCTTGATTCACCTCGCGCTGGTTATCTACGCGGTCTACAATATCGTGACCTCGGGCGCATCGACAGGTGCTAAAGTGTTGTGGGCGTTGTTTGTTCTGATCTTCCCGGTCGTCGGCTTCATCGTCTGGCTGATCGCAGGTCCACGCGGTTCCGCCGCAACGGCCTAACGCCAAACCATAACGCGAAAAGGGCGGCCCAGATGGGGCCGCCCTTTTTCGTTTGGCCTAATGCATCGCCAAATCAATCGGCAAACTATTGCCCATAAAGGCGGCCCCACCGCTGAACCAGTCGTTGCTGCAGCTTCTTCGATCTCGTATTCCAGGCCCGCCCGCCATCAGGCCGCTCTCTTTGCGCCCGTGTCAGCGTCGCACGCCGCCCGGCATCGGCAGAGAAATAGGCAAAGGCCAGATCTGTCCCGTCCACCGCATCGGCAAATCCCGCAAGCGCGCTCACGAAATTCAGCGTGCCGGTCTTGGCCTGCACCTTGACCGGGTGATCGCCGATGATCCGGCGATCCTCGCCGCGCATCGGGATCGTCTTCAGCAGGGGTCTCAATTCTCCGTCCGGACCCGAGGCAACGAGGATCCTGATCATCTCCGCCGGAGAGATGGCCGATGCATCGCCCAGCCCCGAATGATCAACGAACCGCGCGCCCACCCCGAACTTGGACGCCGCCCAAAGCGACATCGCGCGCCCCGACGCCTCCAGACTAGCAGGCACCCGCCCCGAGGCCGCCGTCGCCGTCATCCCGACGGCCTCGGCAGTGATATTCGTCGAATAAAGCAGCATATCCCGCAGGATCAGCCGCAATTCCGGCGACCGCCGCTCGGCCAGCACGTCGCCGCGCGGACGCGCCGCCGTCTCGACCACATCGCCCTCGACCGTGATCCCCTCGGCATCCAGCATCCGCAGAAGCACATCGCCCGCATAAAGCGCCGGCTTGCGCACGGGCAGCCACCGGCTCCCTCCGTTGCCCAGCGCGCGCCGGGCGACCGTCCACTGATCGGCATCACTGCCTTCGCTATAGGTGTAGACCGGGCTGCGCCGCTCCACGACCTCCATCCTCGAGATTGTCACCGCCGGCTTATGCCGCTCCGTGCGCGCATCCATCGCGACATCATAGCTGTCGCCATTGCGCTTCCACTCGAAATGGACGCGGTTGAAATTCAGGTTGATCCCCGACACCGAGGGCGAATAGCCGACATAGTCGGGCTGACCCGGATCGATGCTGGACACGAAAGGCAGTGCCCCCGCCCAGACCTTCAGATCGCCCGAGATCCGCAAGACGCCGCGCTCCTTCAGCCGGGCCGCGAACCGGGCCAGATGATCGGTGTTCATCACCGGATCGCCGCCGCCGACCAGCACCAGATCCCCGTCCAGCAGCCCGTCACTGACCGGCGCCGTCCCCAGAACTGTCGTCCGGAACCGATAATCGGCGCCCAGCTTGTCCAGCGCATAGACCGCCGTCACCGCCTTCAAAGCGCTGGCGGGCGGCAGCGCGGTATCCGTGCCGACCCCTTCCAGAACGATGCCCGTGCGCGCATCGGCCACCGCAAAGGCGACAGATCCGCTTAGACCGGCGGCATCCACCATCTTTTGCGAGGTCGTCCGCGCCACAGGCCGCCGCGAGGCCGCATCGTCGGGCCTGCGAACCGGGCGCAGCGATGTCAGCGGAGCATTTGCCCAGGCCGCACTTGCGAGCCCCGAGGCGGCGGCGCCCAGCAGCACACGCCGCGTCACACGAGAGGTCAACCGTTTCGTCATCCCAAAAGTCCTTTGCCACAGCCCGCGATCCCCAAGCAAGATCCCGGCCCGGTCTTCTGGGGCACAACAGGTCAAACTCGCGCAAAGTTCATCGCCCGTTTACATCTGGCACCTGCACACGGCAGGGATGAGGCGATCCCAAGGCAGCCGCCCGGGCCTCAACCCGGCGCCGCCCAGCCGCCCGACGCGCGGATCGCGCTCGAGGAGACATCCCTCATCGGCAGGTTCTGAAAGGCCCAGGCCGGGGCCTCTGCCCGGCCCAGAAGGCGCGCCCGCTGCCCTTTGAGCCGCGACGCCCCGTAAATCCGCGCCGCCACCGACATCCGGGCCGAGATCCGTTCTCCGGGCCGGGCCAGAACGCCCACCGGAACCGTCTCCATGATCCAGCGCCAGCGCTCCCAGCGATGGAACTGCGCCAGATTATCCGCGCCCATCAGCCAGACGAACCGCACCACGGGATAAAGCCGGATCAAAGCCTCCAAGGTCTCGGCGGTATAGCGCGTCCCGGTCCGCAGCTCGATATCGGTCACATCGACGCGCGGATGATCCATCAGAGCGCGCGCCGCCGCCATCCGGTCCGCAATCGGTGCAGGCCCGTGCGTTTTGAGAGGATTGCCCGGCGAAACCAGCCACCACACCCGGTCCAGCCCAAACCGCTGGAGCGCGGCGCGCGTGATATGCGCATGCCCCTCATGGGGCGGATCGAAGGATCCTCCCAAAAGACCGATGACCTGACCCGCACGGGCATGGGGAGAACCGGAACGCATGCGTTCTCCATCCCGCGAAAATCCCGCTTTTGCAATCAGCTGGACAGATCCGCCCTCTCAGGCGGCCTCGTCCGCAAGCGGCGTGACGGCATCGCCGACCGCGATGCGCCCATCGGCCAGAACCTCCGCATACCAGCCGCCATGCCCGCGAACCGCCGAATATCCACCAGCCCCCAGCACCTCCTCCATCCGCGAACAGGGATGGCACGGCCCCGTTAGCCGCAACTCGGCCTCTCCGATCCGGATGCGCCGCCCCTTGAGCGCCGACAGGTTCAGACCCGTCACGCTCAGGTTGCGCCGCAGCAGATCGGGCGGCAGGCGCGTATGCCCCAGCATCGCGGCGATCACCGGCAGATGCTCGCCCTGCACCAACGTCACCGCCCGCAGCTCGGACCCGCCGTGATCCCCCTCGATCCCGGCCCGCGTCACCCCAGCCTGCTCCAGAACGCGCATCGTGGCCCGCCGCTCCGGACGGACCCCAATCCAGTCAAGCCGCCCAGGCTGCGCAAACCGCGCCATCATCTCGCGCAGATCACTCATCCCAGGGGGCCTTTCGTTACATCACGCGCCGACGATCATGCCGCCATTGGGATGCAATGTCTGCCCGTTGAAATAATTGCCGTCCGACGAGCACAGGAACAGATAGGACGTCGCGACCTCCCAAGGCTGGCCCGGACGCCCCATCGGCACGCCGGATCCGAAATCCTCGACCTGCTCGGCGGGCATCGTTCCGGGAATGAATGGCGTCCAGATCGGCCCAGGCGCCACCGTGTTCACCCGGATCCCCTTCTCGATCAGGTTCTCCGCCAGGCTGCGCGAAAAGGCCAGCGACGCGCCCCGCGTGGTCGAATAGGAGATCAGCGCTCCCATCCCCGCAAAGGCATTCACCGACGAGGTGTTCACGATCGACGCACCCTCCTTCAGATGCGGCAAAGCGGCCTGCGTGCAGAAGAAATACCCCATCACGTTGCTGTCGAAGGTCCGCCGCAGCGTCTCTTCGTCCAGCTTCGTCAGATCCTCGTCCAGCCATTGCTGGGCGGCATTGTTGATCAGGATATCAAGCTTGCCAAACCGCTCGACCGTCTTGGCGACGATCTTGTCGGCATGGGCCTTGTCCCCGATATCGCCGGGCAACAGCAGCGCCTCCGATCCTTCCTCCTCGACGAGCCGCTTCGTCTCCTCGGCGTCCTTGTCCTCTTCGAGATAGGCGATGGCCACCTTCGCGCCTTCCCGCGCAAAAAGAACCGACACCGCGCGCCCGATCCCGCTATCGCCGCCGGTGATCAGCGCGACCTTGCCCTCCAGCTTCCCGACCCCGGGATGGCGCGGCATGTAGTCGGGCGCAGGCTCCATCTTGTGCTCGTCGGCGGGCATGGCATCCTGGTCCTGAGCGGGGATCTTCACAGCTTCATTCATGGTGTCACTCCTCATTTGCGTCGCCAGCAAACGGATTGCGCCCCCCGCCCGTTCCAAAGCCAGGCGGCCAAACTGCGCAGCCCCTATGGCCCCCACCTGCCACGTACCCTACATCAGACAGGCCCCCGAGGAGAAAACCCCCATGTCCGACACCGCCCCCTTCCGCCCGTTCGAGACCGCGTTCGACCGCGACACCGCGCTGAGCCATCTGCAAGAGGCGACCCGCGGCGCCGATGACGGCGAGCTCTTCGTCGAACGCCGCCGGTCCGAGATGCTCTCCTTCGACGACGGCCGCGTCAAAAACGCCAGCTACGATGCCTCCGAAGGCTTCGGCCTGCGCGCCGTCAAGGCAGAGACCTCGGGCTATGCCCATTCCACCACGCTCGACGAGCACGCCCTCCAGCGCGCCGTCTCCACCGCGCGGCTCGCTATCGGGGACGGCGGCGGCACCATCGCCGATGCGCCCTCGCCGACCAATCGCAAGCTCTATACCGACGCCGATCCCATCGCCGACGCGACCTTCCCCGCCAAGATCGATACCCTCAAGGAAATCGACGCCTATGCCCGCGGGCTCGACCCCCGCGTCGTGCAATGCTCCGTCGCGCTCGCCGCCTCCCATCAGGAGGTCGCCATTCTGCGCCCCGACGGCACGCTCGCGACTGACATCCGCCCCATGGCCCGCCTCAACGTCTCGGTCATCGCCGAAGAGAACGGCCGCCGCGAAACCGGCACCGCCGGCGGCGGCGGGCGCCACGGCCTGATGCAGCTGATGGATCCGGATCACTGGCAGCCCCTTGTCCGCGAGGCGCTGCGCATCGCCACCGTCAACCTCACCGCCATACCGGCACCTGCGGGCGTCATGGATGTGGTCCTCGGCCCCGGCTGGCCCGGCATCCTGCTGCACGAGGCGATCGGCCACGGGCTCGAGGGCGACTTCAACCGCAAGGGCACCTCCGCCTTCGCCGGCCTCATGGGCGAACGCATCGCCGCCCCCGGCATCACCGTTCTCGATGACGGCACGCTGCCCGACCGGCGCGGGTCGATCACCATCGACGACGAAGGCACGCCCTCCTCGGCGACACCGCTGATCGAGGACGGCATCCTCGTCGCCTATATGCAGGACCGCCAGAACGGGCGCCTCACCGGCGGCGCCTCCACCGGCAACGGGCGCCGCGAAAGCTATGCGCACCCGCCCATGCCGCGCATGACCAACACCTATATGAAAGCGGGCGACACCGACCCAAAGGACCTTCTCGCAGGGCTCAAGGACGGGCTCTACGCTGTCGGCTTCGGCGGCGGCCAGGTCGATATCACCAATGGCAAGTTCGTCTTCTCCTGCACCGAAGCCTACCGCGTCGAAAACGGCCAGGTCGGCGCCCCGGTCAAGGGCGCCACGCTGATCGGAGACGGCGCCACCGCGCTCCAGCAAATCCGCGCCATCGGCAACGATTTCTCACTCGATCCGGGCATCGGCAATTGCGGCAAGGCGGGCCAATGGGTCCCCGTCGGCGTCGGCCAGCCCTCCATGCTGATCGGGGGGCTCACCGTCGGCGGCGCCGCCACCTGAACGCGTCGACGGCGGCCCTTCCGGACTGTCAAGATCTTGTGACACCGCAACCGATCCCCACATCAAGAAGAGAACATTTCTCACTTGCATCAGGGAGGAGAGGGGCACGTGCAGACGATCATAGTCGCAAGCGATCTGTCGGAGCGCTCGACAGAGGCCATCCGGCGCGGCGTTCAACTCGCAGCAGAGACGGGCGCGAAACTCAAACTTCTGCACGTCGTCGATGACGCCATGCCCGCCGAGGTCGCCAAGCAGGTCCAGAGCGGGGCCGAACCCGTTCTGGCCGCCACCCTCGCGGCAGAGGCAGGGGACCGCGACATCGACCACGAGATCACGGCGGTCATCGGAGATACGGTCGAGGTCATCAACGAGGTCTCCGATCGCGCGGACGCCGATCTTCTGATCGTCGGTCTGCACCGCAGGCGCATCTTTCTCGACAACATCAAGGAAACCACGATGGAGCTCGTGATCCGCTCCAGCACGCGTCCCGTCCTTCTCGTCGCACGTCCCGCCGATGCGCCCTATGCCCGGATCCTCGGCGGCGTCGATCTCTCCAAGGTCTGCGCCTCGGCCCTGCACAAGGCGCAGATGATCGCACCCAAGGCCAAGATCACCCCGTTTCACGCCCACGAGGTCTCCTTCCGCAAAGAGGCCGAACGCGATTACGAGATCTGGCAGGCCGGCAATCGCCTGCCAAAGGATCTGTCCGCTCCGATCTTCGTCGAAGCCTCCGCCAAGGACGCGATCGAGGATATCTTCAGCGAAGACGACTACGACATGCTGGCCATCGGGGCGCATACCCGCTCGCGCGCAAACCGCTATTTCCTCGGCGGGGTCGCAGCCGGGCTGATCCGCAAACCACCCTGCGATCTGCTCATCGGGCGTTAGGGGCGGTTATAGTTTCCCCAGACCGTTCTGCCAAAAGAGCCTCGGCTTATATCCGAACTCGGTTACCGCGACGCGGGCACTTCTTATCTGCTCATCCGTTAGAACGACGGGCAGCTTGCCGCTCTTTTCAGCCCGCGCCTTCAGATCGACAGCGATGTCCATAAAGGCATTGCTGCTCAATCCGCTTACCGGTCCATTCCTGATCTTCAGCCCATTGACTATTGTGTAGGCGGAACTGTCGTTCAGTTCATACCAGTGCTCTGCGATAAAGGCCGCGCCTTCCTCGCGCTTCGAAGACGCGATCTTTAGGCACGAGACCGACGCATCCAATGCGGCATGGGTTGCCTCGTGAATCGCCGTCTTGGTTCCCTCAATCGTATTGAACACGTCGGCTGATTTGAATCTGATCTTATTAGACCCATCACTATAGCTACCGACGGCTTTAGCTTTTTTGAGTAAGTCCGTATCAAAGAAAACTCTGATCCGGCGGGACTGCAAAGCCGTGGCGACAAGACGAAATGCCATTGGCGTGACCTCGACACCGCGCATCTTGAACCCGATCTTTTGCACATGAGGGCCAGTCAGAAGAGACGCGTATCTTTGATAGAATTCAGCGGACGCCTCGACGGGGTCTGTCTTGGACCTGTCTTGAACCAACATCGTGTTCTCCAAATAACTCAATAATATTGCCGATTTCTAGGCCGCGCGAGCAGCCAGCACAAGCGGCCTTCAAGCACACCGATCCAACCTGTTCGCCCCGCTTTACAGGATCGGCGTCTGGCCTCCCGCCTCTTTCGGCAGCCGTCCGGCGAGGCGCGGATCGTCAAAGACCTCCACCTGACGCGCGTAAGGTTCAAATCCGGCCTTGCGGTAAAAGCCCATCGCCCCCGGCGAATCGAGCGTGCAGGTATGCAGCCAGATCCGCTCCACCCCGCGATCAAAGGCCATCTGAACCGCCCGCTCGATCAGCCACCGCCCGATCCCGCGCCCCATCCCGGCGCGGGTCAGACCAAAGAACGTCACTTCGCATCTTCCAGCCCCGCTGAAATCAAGCTCCAGCATCCCCAGATCCGCGTCCCCCTCGACCGGCACCCAAAGCTCCGATCCGGGTCCCTCCAGCACTGCCCGAAGCGCCGCATCGGGCAGCTCCAGCCGCGACGCCCAAAGCCACTCTTCCCCGACCGCCCGAAAAAGACGCCGGTAATCCTCCACCGGCATGCTCTTCCGCCGCTCCAGCGTGACGCCGTCCGGCGCGACCGGCACGCCATCAAGTGGCCTTCGCCGCTCCAGCGACGTGACCACCGCGGCGAGTTTGCCCGGCGGCAGGTCGTGATATCCGTCGCTCAACATCGGGCAAAACCTCCGCTCATCCGCTTCGCATTCGCGGATCCATAAGTCTGCGCTTATGCATCCGGCCTTTCATAAGGGATGGCTTATAGGTTTCGCCCTGTCCCCTGGGCAAGATCACCATAAAAAACGGGGAAGGCCGGTTTTGCGGTGCGAAAATTCCGCCTCCGCGATGCCGACCGGATGCCGCCCGGATGCCGACGGGCCATTCGCGTTCACCTTTGATTAACCATCCCGGCCTAAACCGGAGGACGCAACAGGCGGAGCACCCCCAAATGGCCCCGGTCGATCTGTCTCCTGATCACCACCCAAACCCTCCGATCTCAGGTGAGGATGATCTGGCCTGGCTCCGCCTGTTGCGGTCGCGGCGCGTTGGAATCTCTACGTTTTTTCGCCTCATGAACGATCACGGCTCCGCCGTTGCCGCGCTTGCCGCCCTACCGGGGATCGCCCGCGAGGCCGGTATCGACGGCTACGAGGTCTGCCCCGAAGGCGTCGCGCGCGCTGAACTGCGCGCCGCCCGCGCCGCCAAGGCGACACTGATCCGCTGGGACAGCCCCGATTACCCCGATCTGCTACGCGAAATCGGCGATCCGCCCCCGTTTCTCTGGGCCATCGGCCGCACGGAACTCCTTGCGAAGACAGGGAAAATCGCGCTCGTGGGCGCCCGCAACGCCTCCTCCCTCGGCACCCGGATGACGACGTCGCTCGCCGCCGCGCTCGGCGCCGAAAGCCGCATCATCGTCTCCGGTCTGGCCCGCGGCATCGACACCTCCGCCCATACGGCCAGCCTCGAAACCGGCACGATCGCCGTCGTCGCAGGCGGCGTGGACGTCTGTTATCCCGCTGAAAATACGAACCTTTATGACGCGATCGCCCATAAGGGCCTGATCCTCTCCGAACAGCCCATGGGCTTGCAACCCCAAGCGCGCCACTTCCCCAAACGCAACCGCATCATCTCCGGCCTCTCCGAAGCCGTCGTCGTGATCGAGGCCGCCGCCAAATCCGGCAGCCTCATCACCGCCCGCACCGCCCTCGATCAAGGCCGCGACGTCCTCGCCGTCCCAGGCCATCCCTTCGATGCCCGCGCCGCCGGATGCAACATGCTGATCCGCGACGGCGCGCGGCTGGTTCGGGGGGCATCCGACATCCTTGAAACCGTGTCCGAGCAACGGGTTATTCCCGACCAGCTCCCCCTGCCCGACCCTGCGCCGCCCAAGCGGACGCTCCGGCAAACGGCAGAGTTGCACAGCGAAATTCTCGCCCGCCTCGGCCCCTCTCCGATGGCCGAGGATCAGCTGATCCGCGATCTCGCGGGCCCGACCGAAACGATCACACCCGCACTTCTTGATCTCGAGCTCGACGGCAAGGTCCAGCGCCATCCCGGCGGGCTTTTGTCGAGGGTCTAGTCCGGGCTAAGCCGGTACAGGCCGCGCGCGGCATTCGCCCGCCCCTCATTGACAATCCCCCCTCCGACCCCACATCACTCGCCGCCAGACCGTCTCGCTCCCCGGAAGGATGTCCATGCCCGTCGTCGTCGTCGAGTCGCCCGCTAAGGCCAAGACAATCAACAAATATCTCGGCTCCGACTACACCGTTCTGGCGTCCTATGGTCACGTTCGCGATCTGCCGCCCAAGGATGGATCGGTCGATACCGACAACGGATTCGACATGCTGTGGGAGGTGGCGTCGGACAGCAAAAAGCACGTCAAAGCCATCGCCGACGCTCTGGCCGAAGACGGCGAACTGATCCTCGCCACCGACCCCGACCGCGAGGGCGAGGCGATCAGCTGGCACCTTCAAGAGGCGCTGACAAAGCGCAAATCGATCAAGAAGGACACGCCTGTCAGCCGCGTCGTCTTCAACGCGATCACCAAATCCGCTGTGACCGAGGCGATGAAGAACCCGCGCCAGGTCGATATGGAACTGGTCGAGGCCTATCTAGCCCGCCGCGCGCTTGACTATCTGGTAGGCTTCAACCTCTCGCCCGTCCTCTGGCGCAAGCTGCCCGGCGCCAAATCGGCCGGCAGGGTCCAGTCCGTCTGCCTGCGCCTCATCGTCGAGCGCGAAATGGAGATCGAGGTGTTCCGCCCGCAGGAATACTGGTCCGTCAAGGCGATCTTCGAGACCCCGCGCGGGCAGACCTTCGAAGCCCGGATGACGATCCATGGCGGCAAAAAGCTCGACCGCTTCGATCTCGGGGATGAAACCGCCGCCGAGCTGGCCGTCACCGCCGCGGCGTCCCGCACCTTTCACATCGCCAGCGTCGAAGCCAAACCCGGCACGCGCAACCCCGCCCCGCCCTTCATGACGTCGACGCTGCAGCAGGAAGCCTCCCGCAAATTCGGGATGGGCGCCAAGCAGGCCATGAGCACTGCGCAGCGGCTCTACGAGGCCGGGCACATTACCTATATGCGGACCGACGGCATCGACATGGCCCCCGAGGCCGTCCATGCCGCGCGCGATGCGATCAAGGCCAAGTACGGCGCCAGCTATGTCCCGGACAGCCCGCGGATGTACAAGAACAAGGCCAAGAACGCGCAGGAAGCGCATGAATGCATCCGGCCCACCGATCTGGCCGCCGATACCGAAAGCCTGCGCATTTCGGACGCCGATCAGCGTAAGCTCTACGATCTGATCTACAAGCGCACCATCGCCAGCCAGATGAGCGCGGCTCGCCTCGAACGCACCACGGTCGAGATCGAAAGCGAGGACAAGCAGGTCGCCTTCCGCGCCAGCGGACAGCGCATCGCCTTCGACGGCTTTCTCAAGATCTATGTCGAAGGCCGCGACGACGCGCCAGAAGAGGATGACCGTATCCTGCCGCAGATCATGCAAGGCGAGGACGCTAAATTCGCGGCAGCGTCGGAGCTTTACGACGACTACCGCAAGACCGGCGCGGACAGCGAGGACGTGATCGATGATGCCCCCGCCACATCCGATCTGCAAAAGAACGGCCACGCGATCCTAGCGAGCAAGGCGATCCTCGGCCTTCAGCACCACACCCAACCTCCGCCGCGCTATACCGAGGCGACACTGGTCAAGAAGATGGAAGAGCTCGGCATCGGTCGCCCCTCGACCTATGCCTCGATCGTCACGACGATCCAGGATCGTGGCTATGTCCTCAAGGACAAGAACCGCCTGATCCCCGAGGATAAGGGCCGCCTCGTCATCGCGTTCCTGTCCAACTACTTCAAACGCTACGTGGAATACGACTTCACCGCATCGCTCGAAGAGGAACTGGACGACGTCTCCGCCGGAGAGCGCGATTACAAGGATGTGCTCGACCGCTTCTGGCGCGACTTTTCCGCCGCCATCGCCGAAACCTCCGATCTGCGCATCACCGAAGTGCTGGAAAAGATCAACGAGGTGCTCGAGCCGCATCTCTTCCCGCCGACACCCGACGGCACCGACCCGCGCCTCTGCCCCAATTGCGGCGAAGGGCGACTGTCGATGCGCACCGCCCGGTCAGGCGGAGCTTTCATCGGTTGCTCGAACTATCCCAACTGCCGCTACACGCGCCCCTTCGGCCCGCCCGATCCCGAGGCGGAAGCCTCTGCCATCCCGCCCGGCGGCAAGCTGCTGGGCGAAGATCAGGGCGACGAGATCCGCATCTTCAAGGGCCGCTTCGGCCCCTATGCCCAGCGCGGCGAGGTCACCGAAGAGAACAATAAGCCCCCGCGCCAGTCGATCCCCAAGGACTGGGAGCCCGAGAGCATCACGCTCGAGCAGGCCGTCCGCCTTCTGTCCCTGCCGCGCCTTCTGGGCCCCCATCCCGAAGACGGGGTCGAGGTCTGGGCCAATATTGGCCGCTACGGACCCTATCTGAAACACGCCAAGAGCACGTCGGAACGGGGCGGCACCAACGCCAATCTCGACGAGATCGAGGAAGTCTGGACCGTCGGCATGAACCGCGCCGTGCAGCTTCTGGCGGAAAAGGTCGCCAGCCGCGGCAATCGCGGAAAGGCCGCCACCCCGATCCGCGAGCTGGGCGAACACCCCGAAGCGGGCGGGCCGGTCAATATCTTCGACGGCAAATACGGTCCTTACGTGAAATGGGAAAAGATCAACGCCACGATCCCCGACACGATCGAGCCTTCGGACCTGACGCTCGCACAGGCCGTCGATCTGATCGACGAACGAGCCGCCAAAACCGGCAAGAAACGCAAGCCCGCGAAAAAGAAGGCACCGGCAAAGCGCAAGACCCCTGCAAAAAAGGCAGCAACCGGCAGCGGTTAAACCTTTTCGCCGATTTCGCTTGATCCTACGTCACCCGACCCCGTATCGCTGTTGCATTCTAGCGATCCGGGGATCCCCAAATGCGTTTTCAGCCACTCTTTTGCGCCGGTCTTCTGGCGGCTCTCTCACCAGCCACCGCTTTTGCCGACAGCCTCTCAAGCGACGGCGCCTCGTCCCTGATCAACTCCGTCGGGGCCCGCGATGCCGGCAAATGGAGCTCTGCTCCGGCCGATGGCGCGCGCCTCACCCTGCCCGTCCGGGGAACGGACCGCACCGACCGCGCGCTGGCCCTGATCGACAATGCCGAACTGCGCAGTCTTCTGCGCAATGCCAACGCGTCGGTCATCGGCGAAGGCGACACCGACTATGTCGTCACGCTCGATGCGACCAATCTGCCCCTTCCGGGCGCTGACCCGCAAAGCCCGCTGCCCGCCCTGATCCGCGAGGCGGATCTTCAGGCGGACGTGACCCTCGCCGAACCGTGGAGCGCAAATGCCGCACCGCAGATCGAGACCGTCGCGCTCAGGCAGGCCGCGCTCGACTGGGGGGCTCTGCAGCTTGACGCCTCAGGCTCGGCCACGCTGAACGAGGCAGGGCTCGCCACCGGCAGCTTCAACGTCACCGTGCCCGATTGGGAGCAGGCGCTGTCCCTCATCCCGGCAGACGTGCCGATCACCGCAGAGCGGGTGACGCCGATGCTTGCCGCGCAATCGGACGGGCCCGGCCTTAGCTTCGATGTCCGGCTCGAGGATAACCGCGTCAGCATCATGGGCATCCCGATCACCACGCTGCGCCCCTTCACGCTGAACTAGCCTCGCGTTGACACCGGGGCACCGCCCCGCCAAAACGAAACGACCCTCAACCGATGCAGGCCCGCTCTCGATGCAGAAAGTCTATTCCTCCGCCACGGACGCCCTCGACGGGCTTCTGCACGACGGAATGTTCATCGCGGCCGGCGGCTTCGGCCTTTGCGGGATCCCGGAACTGCTGCTTCAGGCGATCAAGGAAGCCGGAACCAAGGATCTGACCTTCGCCTCGAACAATGCGGGCGTCGATGATTTCGGCATCGGCATCCTGCTGCAAACCCGCCAGGTCAAAAAGATGATCTCGTCCTATGTCGGCGAGAATGCCGAATTCATGCGCCAATATCTGTCCGGCGAGCTCGAGCTGGAATTCAACCCGCAAGGCACGCTCGCCGAACGGATGCGCGCAGGGGGCTGCGGCATCCCGGGCTTTTATACCAAGACCGGCGTCGGCACCCAGATCGCCGAAGGCAAGGAGCATAAGGACTTCGACGGAGAGACCTACATCCTCGAACGCGGCATCTTTGCCGATCTGGCCATCGTCAAGGCATGGAAAGCCGACCAGACCGGCAATCTGATTTTCCGCAAGACCGCCCGCAACTTTAATCCGCCCGCGGCCATGTGTGGCAAGGTCTGCATTGCTGAGGTCGAGGAAATCGTGCCGACCGGCAGCCTTGATCCCGATCATATCCACCTGCCGGGCATCTATGTGCACCGATTGATCCAGGGCGAGCACGAAAAGCGGATCGAACAGCGGACAGTGCGTGAGGGGTAAGAGAATGCCGACCGAGGAACAAAGGAAACGCCGCCACGAAACCGCCGAGCAATTCTACGGCTGGATCCTCGAAGCGAGAAAGCTGGTCGACGAGCATTTCCCGAGCGAGGGCAAGAGCATCCACAATCAGCTTGTCGTCGAAACCGCCAAGTCGCTGATGACCATGCAGAAGATGACCGAGATGCAGCATTCGATCGACGGTCTGCGCAAGGACATCATGGGCATAGAGGAGAGCTGACCAATGCCTTGGGACCGCAACCAGATGGCCGCCCGCGCGGGCCAGGAGCTTCAGGATGGCTGGTATGTCAATCTGGGCATCGGCATCCCGACGCTGGTCTCCAACCACATCCCGGACGGCATCACCGTGACGCTTCAGTCCGAGAACGGGATGCTCGGAATGGGACCCTTCCCCACCGAGAAAGAGATTGACCCCGACCTCATCAATGCGGGCAAGCAGACCATCACCGAACTGCCCCACACCGCCTATTTCGACAGCGCGCAAAGCTTCGGCATGATCCGCGGCGGCAAGATCGCTATGGCCATTCTGGGCGCGATGGAAGTGGCCGAGAATGGCGATCTGGCAAACTGGATGATCCCCGGCAAGCTGGTCAAGGGCATGGGCGGCGCGATGGATCTCGTCGCCGGTGTGGGACGTGTGGTCGTAGTGATGGACCACACTAACAAGCACGGCGAGTCGAAACTACTCAAGGAATGCACGCTTCCCCTGACCGGCACCGCCGTCGTCGATCGGATCATCACCAATCTCGGCGTGCTCGACGTGGTCGAGGGCGGGCTCAGGATCGTGGAGACAGCCGATGGCGTCACCGAGGACGAGGTGAGGGCCGCCACTCAGGCGACCATCGTAGACTGACCTGATGACCGATGGCATCGTAAAGGAAATCGAGGGCTCAAAAGGCCGCTATGTGATGAAAACGCCGAAGGGCGAGGCAGAGCTGACGATCTCGATCCTGTCGCCCAAGCTGGTCATCGCCGATCACACGATGGTGCCCCAAGCGCTCGAAGGTCAGGGCCTCGCGCTCAAACTTGTCACCCACCTGATCGAGGATGCCCGCGCCGAAGGCTTTCAGATCGTCCCGCTATGCCCTTACGTGAACGCCCAGCGCCGCAAACATCCCGATTGGGATGACGTCTTCCAGACCTGATCCATCGCCTTCATTTTCTGTAAAACGCTTCCATACTGTTGCCTGATTTTCCGCCTAGAGGATCCGCCGTGACCTCCGTCACCCACCTGATCACGTCGTGGTCCATCAAATTTTCCGGCTTCGCCGTCTTCCCCGTCGCCGAACGCCAAGCTGCAAAGGCTTTCTGATGCGCTGGAAAACCGACACCTATACCGGCTGGGGCCGCGTCCACTCCGCCACCGGAGAGCTGGCGCGCCCCGAACGGCTCAGCCATCTGGCGGCCATCGCCAAGGACGAGCCTGCCCCGGCCATAGGACAGCGCCGCAGCTACGGGGACGCCTGCCTCAACGATGGCGGCCGCGCGGTCGAGACAAGTCGCCTCGACCGGGTCCTGTCCTTCGACGCCGAAACCGGCCTGATGGAGGCCGAAGCAGGCCTGCGCCTTGGTGAGATCGCGCGCCTTTACGCCCCCAAAGGCTGGTTGCCGGCCGTCATGCCCGGCACCGGTTTTGCGACCGTCGGCGGCGCCATCGCGATGGATGTGCATGGCAAGAACCACCACCATGCTGGATCCTTCGGGCAGCACGTGACCGAGATCACGCTTCTTCAGGGCAAAAAGACCCTGAAGATCACGCCCAAGGACGAGGCGCTCTTCAAAGCCACTGTCGGAGGGCTCGGGCAAACCGGCATCATCGCCTCGGCCACGCTTCAGCTTCAGCGCTGCAAGGGCGATCTGATGATGGTCACCGAGCGGCGCGCGACCGATTGGGACGCGTTCATCGCCCTGCTCGATCAGTCAGAGGCGACCTATACGGTCGGCTGGATCGATGCGACCGCAACCGGCAAGGACCTCGGCCGCGGCATCCTCGAAGAGGGCGAAACCGGCGCAGGCCTCGTTCCAGCGCCGAAACGCTCCAAATCGGTGCCATTCAACGCGCCGCAGGCGGCCCTCTCGGCCCCTGTCGTCCGCACCTTCAACGCACTCTATTATTCCCGCGTGCCGAAATCGGGCCGCACGACCGTGAAACCGATCCAGGACTTCTTCTTCCCGCTCGACCGGATCCATGACTGGAATCGCCTTTACGGCAAGACCGGCTTTCACCAGTTCCAATGTGTCGTCCCGCTCGATCAGGCCCCCGCGCTGCGCGAGATGATGGCCCGGATCGCCAAAAGCGGTCTCGCCTCTCCGCTCGCCGTTCTCAAACGGATGGGACCGGGACGCGCCGGATATCTCAGCTTCCCGATGGAGGGATATACGCTCGCCGTCGACTTCCCCAACCGGGGCCGCGCCGAAGCGCTCATTGCCGATCTTGAGAAAATGACCCACGAGGCGGGCGGGCGCATCTATTTTGCCAAGGATGCGCTGTCGACGCCTCTTCATATCGACGAGATGTATCCGGATCTGCCGCTCTGGCAGGCCGAGGCGTCCAAGGCCGACCCGGACGGGGCCCTCAAGACCGATCTGGTGCGCCGCCTGAAACTGAGAGACGCGTCATGAGCGAAACCTGGATCATCCTCGGCGCGACATCGTCCATCGCCCGCTGCCTCGTCCGCGATCTGGCAGGCGAAGGCGCCGCGCTCATCCTCGCCGGGCGCGACCAGGCCGATCTCGATGCGACCGCCGCCGATTGCCTTGCGCGCGGCGCCAGCATGGCGACGCCCGTTCAGTTCGACGTTCGGGATCCCGCGACCTTCGGCGCGATTCTCGATCTGGCCACCGGCGCCTCGGGCCCGATCTGCGCCGCCGTCTTCACCGGCTCGATGCCGGACCAGGAAAAGATCGACGCGGATGTCGCGCTCATCGACGGCGTCATCACCGACAGTTTCACCGGCCCTGCCCGGTTTTTACAGGAGCTCGCCCCGCATCTGGAACGCAAAGGCGAAGGCACGATCCTCGGCATCGGATCGGTCGCGGGGGATCGGGGACGGTTGGGCAACTATGTCTACGGCTCCGCCAAGGCGGGCTTTGCGACCTATCTTAGCGGTTTGCGCAACCGGCTGGGCCGCTCGGGTGTCCATGTCGTGACGGTCAAACCAGGCCCGGTCGACACGGCCATGACCTGGGGGCTCGATGGGCTCCCCTTCATGACCACCCCCGACAAAGCCGCAGCCCATATGCTCAAGGCGGCGCGCAAGGGACGGAACGTCGTCTATACGGCTCCGATCTGGCGCATCATCATGATGGTCATCCGCTCCGTGCCCGAACCGATCTTCAAGAAGATGGAGATCTAGGGGCTCGCCCCTTAACTGCCTGCTGTCGCGAACACGCAGCCATCGCTGGCCAGCTGAGGCGGCGTCAGGCAAAGCCCTCTCGCCACCGACCAAGCGGCGATGACCTTCGGTACGTAATTCCGGGTTTCCGTATAGTTCGGCACGCCCCCGGCCCGCTTCACAGCGTTTTCGCCAGAGTTATAGGCCGCCAGGACAAGAATCGGATCTCCGCCGAATTCCTTCATCAGCCAATCCAGGTAGGCCACGCCGCCTTTGATGTTTTCTTTGGGATCCAGGCTGTTGCTCACCCCGAACCGTTCAGCGGTCGCAGGCATCAACTGCATCAATCCCTGAGCGCCTGCATGACTGGTGGCATCCGCTCGTCCCGCGCTTTCGGTCGCGATCACAGCGAGGACAAAGGCAGGAGAAACCTGCTTGCCCACCGTCTCGGACAGGATCGTGATACCATGCGCCTTTGCAATCGATTGCAGATGCTGCAGGCGCGGAGCATTCAGCGCCTGCCCGCCTGGGCTTGTTCTTAGATGAGTAACAGCATCCTCTATCCGAAACGGTCCTCCGCCTTCGATCTCGGGCGAAATCGCCTCCCAGAACCAACGCGCGGCGGATCCTTCCGGCGGCGTTGGCACATCGGCCGCCTCTCCAGACGGTTTCGGAACGCGCGGCTTGGGTGCGACCTGGACGGTGATCCTTCGCGTCGCCCCCGCACTGGGCGGGCCAACACGCTTGAAGGTAAAGTCCGGTTGCAGCCGATGGCTATCGGCCGCCCCCATTGATGCCCCGCTCAAAAACACGGCCGCCGCGAGGGCTGCCGATCTCTTTATGATTCTGCTCATGGCCCAGACTTCTCCGCCCGGTTCTTGTTTTCACGGGAAGGTATCTCAGAAAACTGCGACTCCGGCTATGAGGGCGGGGGTGAAATAAGGCGAAATCGCCCAATTCGACGCGTTTTTGCAACGGCGCCACAGGCATGAGCGGAAGAACTCTCTAAAAATTGTCTTTGTTTGCAGAGTGATACACAAAATTTGAAACTATTCTGTGAAAAAGTCTCTCATCTCCAGAGTCACGCCAAAGTGTAGCCCGAATCCAAAGGGTATAACTCCTCATCCAAGACGGGGATCGGGCCACGAAAGAGGCCGGCCTGAGTTAAACCGGCAAGGGTAGTAAACTGAGCGATCATCCTTTGGAGGGACTACAATGCTTAACTTCATCAAGAATTTCCGCAACGACGAAGACGGCGCCGTTACTGTTGACTGGGTCGTGCTGACCGCACTCATCGTCGGCATCGCATTTGTGCTTCTCGCACAGATCCGCGGCGCAACCAACGCACTCGGCACGAGCATCTCGAACGAGATGGGCAACATCACTGTCGGCAGCTAAGCCGAACCAAGAATTCCGCCGCAGCCCGCTACCGGGCTGCGGCACACTACGCCATAAAGGCGCAGGCTAGCGTCACATAAAATTCTGCGAATAGATCGATTGCCGCCTATAAGGTGACGCAATCGTTTTGTCATTTAAGGTCATCCAAATTGTTGCGCAGGACGTGCACATAGATCACGCCAGAACGGTTTCACGAGACCTTCCCATTCTGGAGAATGACATGCTTTCTATCCTGAACACCTTCCGCACCGACGAAGATGGCGCCGTTACCGTAGACTGGGTTGTGCTGACTGCCCTTATCGTCGGCATTGCTTTCGTCCTCCTCACACAGATCCAAGGCGCCACCGGCGCGCTGGGAAACAGCATCTCAACTGAAATGGGGAACATCACGGTCGGTGCCGGAGGCTGACCAGTTTATCTTGGCGGACCGCATTGTTCGCGGCCCGCCAGACAATCCCCAAACACGACCCACCAAAACCTCAGCCTAAGCAAATTTGCGCCATATTTGGCTTTCACTTGGAAGCTGGGGAATGATGGCGGCTTGCTACCGCCGAGCAGGAGTGACGAGATGCTGACGATGCTGAACCGTTTCAAGGCCGATGAAGCCGGTGCCGTGACTGTAGACTGGGTTATCTTGACAGCTTTGATTGTCGGAATGGCAATTCCAGTGCTCACTCTTGTAGGTGATGTAACTGGAACCAAGAAACAGGAAATCGCCGATTTCATAAGTAGCGTATCCGTTAGATAACTGGACTTGCGGCCTAGCCCTCGGGCAGCATATCTTCCGGCAAAATCTAGAGGGATGAACCTATGAGAGCCGTTTTTGGACTTGTCTTGCTTCTTGGGCTCGGCTTGGCTGGATTTGCTGTATACACAGCACAAGGATATATCGAACAGGACGAGGCACGGTCTGCCCAGCTCGAGGCTCAATTGGCGGGTGTGACACCGACAGTCGATGTCGTCGCAGCGGCCACTCCATTGGCCTTTGGTGATCAGATCACTCAAGAGTCGCTTCAGATCATCAAATATCCAGAAGCCAACCTTCCCGAAGGCGTCTTTCGCACAGTGGAAGAAATCTTTAGTCAGGGTCCCGGTACAGCGCGCTACATTCTCCGTCCGTTGGAGGTCAACGAGCCGGTTATGGCCGTCAAAGTGACGGAGCCTGGCGTCGTTCCCGGCATCTCTCAAGCCCTGAGTCCGGGGATGAACGCCGTCGCCCTACCGGTTGACGCCTCTCGCGGGGTGTCTGGGTTTCTTCGCCCTGAGAGCAATGTAAACGTCTACTGGACCGGCCGTGCTTCTGGCCGCGCGGAAGAGTTCACCCGCCTGATCGAAAGCAACATGCGCGTTATCGCGGTCGATCAGATTACCGACCCCAATTTCTCCGGGACCCGCGTCGCATCCACCGTGACTGTCGAAGCGACGCCGCAACAAGTTGCCCGTCTGAGTCAGGCTCAAAACACAGGGAGAATTTCCTTGTCGCTCGTCGGTCGAGGCGAGGTCGCAGTCAACGAACAGATTGAAGTGAATACCCGAGAGGTGCTCGGCATCGAAGACGAGGTCGTCGTCCAGGAAGAGGTCGAGGAAGTCTGCACGGTCAGAACTCGCCAAGGCACTCAGGTCGTAGAAACGGTTGTCGACTGCCCTGACTGAGCTTTAACTCTTTCCTCATCTTGTTTTACGGGCCGCTTCCCATATCGGGTAGCGGCCTTCGTTTTTACACCTGTTGCGAGATATCCACATCAAGTTTGACCACTACCCCATTGATTCTTGATTTATTTTTCACCCCGACGCACTGTCGCTTCAGGCAGGCATGAGACCTGCAATTCGGGCGTGATCATAGAGGCAGGTCACATGATATATGACAAATTCCTAAAAGCGGCCCTTCTGGGGCTCACTCTCGCGGCCCCGGTCGTGGGAACTTCGGTTTCGGCCGAAACTCTCCGTGTTATGCGCGGAACGTCTTCAAGCGCACTCAACGTTCCGGTGAACCGGGCGGTGGTTGTCGAAAGCGACGTTCCGTTCACGGAGCTCAGCATTGCCAATCCCGGCATTGCCGACATCTCCACGCTCTCCGATCGGACGATCTATGTCCTCGGCAAGGAGCCTGGGCGGACCACCCTCACCCTTCTCGGGGCCGATGGTCGTCTGATCACCAACGTGGAAGTCCACGTCACCGCGGATCTCGCAGAGTTCAAAGAACGCCTGTCGCAGATCCTTCCCGGAGAGAGGATTGAGGTGCGCGCCGCCAATGACGGGATTGTCCTGTCGGGAACGGTGTCGAGCACGGCCAAGCTGGATCGCGCTGTCGATCTGGCCAACCGTTATGCACCTGAACGGGTCTCCAACCTCATGGTTGTCGGCGGCACACAGCAGGTCATGCTGAAAGTGCGCTTCGCAGAAATGCAGCGCAGTATCAGCAAGGGTCTCCAAGGCGGGATCACCGCGACCGATACCGGTACTGGTGGAAGTCGCAACGACTATTCCGCCGGCGGTGGTCAAGGTGGACTCGTTATTAGAAACAGGGACGATGACAATATTGGAACCCGCGACGCCGTCAACTCCCTCTTCGCCAACGCTATCGGCGGTATTGGAACGGGCTTTGAGATTGGTGATGTTGCTTTCGATGTCCTGCTCCAAGCTTTGGAGAACAAGGGAATGGTTCGCACACTTGCCGAACCGAACCTGACGGCCCTCAGCGGACAGGAAGCCAGCTTCCTTGCCGGCGGTGAGTATCCGGTTCCGGTTGCGCAAGAAGACGGCGCGATCTCTGTCGAGTTTAAGCCGTTCGGTGTTGAACTGGCCTTTATTCCGGTCGTCGTCGATGGCGACAGGATAAACTTGGAAATGAAGGCGGCGGTCAGCTCGATCGATACGACCCAGACCTTCTCTTTCGGCACCGGTATCTCACTCAATGCTTTTCGGAGACGGGAGACAACAACGACCGTGGAGATGCGGGACGGCGAAAGCTTTGCGATCGCAGGCCTTCTTCAGGACGACTTCAACGACAATGTTGCGCAAGTTCCGTTCCTGGGGGACCTTCCAGTCCTCGGATCGCTGTTCCGGAGCGCGGGCTACCAGCGCAGTCAAACGGAATTGGTCGTCATCGTCACGCCGCATCTGGTTACTCCGACCCGCGGTGAGGCCTTCGCTCTTCCAACGGACCGGATGCGACTCCCGACAGAAAGCCAGCTCTTTCTGAATGGCCGGGTCGGTGTCGATGTAAGCGAGCTGCCCGCGGGCGCAGCAGGAGAGGTAGCGCAGCAGGACTTTAGCGGGTCCTACGGCTACGTGATGGACTGATAGCAGGAAAGCGAGGGACAATCCCATGAAACACCTTCTCGCAACGGTAGCACTGCTGGCAGTCACAGCCTGTGCTCAAACCGCTGGCACCAATTCCTTCAACCAAGAAGCTGGCGCGTCCGCAGATACCGGAAGTTACGGCAACGCGACGATGAACAACATGCTCGTCATGTCGGGACAGCGGGACTTCTCAATTGCACTGGCGCGGCGCTTCGCCGCGGAAGTGCCCACGATGGTGAACTTCGCGTTCGACTCCACCGTCCTGGATGCAGAAGCCCAGCGGATCCTGCGGGAGCAGGCGAACTTCATTCGCCAGTTCCCGGAAGTCCGGTTCAAGGTCTACGGTCATACCGATCTGGTTGGCTCCAACGCCTATAACCGCAGACTTGGCCTTCGCCGCGCTCAAACGGTTGTGTCGTTCCTGACCAGCCAGGGCATCAGCCGCTCGCGTCTCGAGGCTGTCGTCTCGCTTGGCGAAACCCAGCCTCTGGTCGTGACCGAGGGCCGGGAAGAACGGAACCGCCGGACCGTGACCGAAGTCTCCGGCTTCGTGCAAAGGCATCCGGGTGTGCTGAATGGCAAATATGCTCAGGTCATCTTCCGCGACTATGTGACCAGCGCGCAGCGCGGCTCAACCGTCGGCGGTGAAGTCGGTGACCTGACCGACGGCTAAGTCATCCTAAATGTGACGAAAGTAATCAGACGGCCTCCGCCTCGCGGGGGCCGTCAACGGTTTAGGGGATATCGGCTGGTTGTCGCCGCATTCCGCACAATTGGATCTTTTTGGTCTAATTCTCGCCAAGTTTCGCTGCGACTAAGACTCAATGTTACACGTATGCCCGGCGTCGTTCCGGGTTTGGGCTGTGGACGGGGGGCGCCCACGGAACGAGCGGACAGACCGGTCTGCGCGTACTCCTCCGCCTTAAGGTCCGGAAATAAGGACGTTTATCGATGACGAGCAGCGCTGCCCTGCAATCCGAATCGCAACCGATCGTGGCCTGCACGATCAGCCGCGACGTTCAGCTGTTTGATCTGCTCATCGAGGATATGGAAGCTGAACTGGGCGAGGCCTGGGGCGATCTGACCTTCGATGATGCGCTCACCTTCTTCGAACAGCCGGATGCCGAACAACTCCAGTTCGTGGCGATCGCCGTAAACGATCAGGACGAGGAAAATCTCGACTATGTCGGTGAGATCATCACCGGCGCCAAGGATCGCGGCATTAAGGTCATCGTGATCGCCGACGATATCACACCATCCGCGCTTCACCGCCTTCTGCGCATGGGCGGCGACGAATTCATCCCCTACCCTCTTCCCGAGGCGGAACTGGCCAAGGCGATCGAGCGGGTGAACCGCCCCGATCCGGTCGCACCGGTTGCTGCCGACGGCGCGCCCGTGATCAAGGCGACCGGCGACAAGGATGGCAAGGTCATGGCGGTCCATGGCATGGCCGGCGGCACAGGTGCGACGACCGCTGCCGTCAATCTCGCCTGGGAGCTGGCAACCGTCTCTTCGAAAAAGCCGCCCACCGTTTGCCTGATGGATCTCGACTTCCAATACGGAAGCGTCGCGACCTATCTCGATCTTCCCCGCAGGGAAGCCATCTTCGAGCTGCTTCAGGACACCGAAGGAATGGACAGCGAATCCTTCGTTCAGGCGCTTCAGCCCTATCAGGACATCCTTCAGGTCTTCACCGCTCCGGCCGAGATGCTCCCCTACGACATCGTGAGCCCGACCGACGTCGAACGCCTGGTCGAAATGGCCCGGACCAATTTCGATTACGTCATCATCGACATGCCGTCGAGCATCGTGCCCTGGACCGAGATCGTGCTCAACGCCAGCCAGATCTACTTCGCAACCCTCGAGCTTGAGATGAGATCGGCGCAGAACACCCAGCGGCTAAAACGCCTCATGCAGGCCGAAGAGCTGCCGGTCGAGAAATTCCGCTTCCTGCTCAATCGCGCGCCGAAATTCACGGATCTCAACGGAAAAAGCCGGATCAAGCGGCTCGCTGAATCGCTTGGCATCGCGATCGAGGTTCATCTTCCCGATGGGGGCCGCGCGATCGTGGAAGCAAACGACCATGGTGCGCCCCTTGGGGAAAGCGCCGCCAAGAACCCGCTTCGTAAGGAATTCTCAAAGCTCGCCCAGTCTGTTCACGAGCTCAACAAAGCCGCTGCCGCAGCTGGTTAAGGGAAAGCAAAATGTTCTCACGCTACAAGAATCAAGACGCCTCCAAATCCGCGGCCAAATCGGCCGCGCCCAGCAACGTCACCAAGATGCCTGCGGCCGAGAAAAAGCCGCTGGTCAAACCGGGCAAACCCGCATCCGCCGGGCCGATGGACAAGGAAAAGAAGCGCAAGGAGCGTTTGGGCGAGATCAAGCTTGAGCTTCACAAGGCGCTTCTCGACAACCTGAACCTGTCCGCTCTGGAAAACGCCTCCGAACAGGAATTGCGCCAGGAAATTATCTCGATTTCCTCCGAAAGCCTCGAAGAGATGGGCGTCGTGCTCAACCGCGAGGATCGCACGATCCTGACGCAAGAGCTGTTCCACGAGGTCAAAGGCCTCGGTCCGCTCGAGACGCTCCTGCAGGACGACAGCGTCAACGATATTCTCGTGAACGGCCCGCAGCAGATCTTTGTCGAACGGGACGGCAAGCTGATGCTCAGCGATGTGACCTTCAAGGACGAAAAGCACCTTCTGCGCATCATCGACAAGATCGTCTCCGCCGTGGGTCGCCGGGTCGATGAATCCAACCCCTATGTCGACGCCCGTCTCGCGGATGGCTCGCGTTTCAACGCGATGGTCCCACCGATCGCAGTCGACGGATCGCTCGTCTCCATTCGTAAATTCAAGAAGGACAAGCTGTCGATCGACGAGCTGGTCAAGTTCGGCGCCTTCACCGAGGAAATGGCCGCCTATCTGCAGGCCGCTGTCTCGACCCGCCTCAATATCATCGTCTCGGGCGGTACCGGCTCCGGTAAAACCACATCGCTCAACG
Organism: uncultured Paracoccaceae bacterium; assembly: GCA_947503775.1. GTDB lineage: Bacteria > Pseudomonadota > Alphaproteobacteria > Rhodobacterales > Rhodobacteraceae > Aestuariibius. The sequence goes on from CANNFE010000004.1 coordinate 134,676, forward strand.
CGCTCTCGTCCTTCATCGACGACGCCGAGCGGATCCTGACGATCGAGGATACGGCGGAACTTCAGCTCCAGCAGACCCATGTGGGCCGGATGGAAAGCCGCCCGGCCAACGTCGAGGGCAAGGGCCGCGTCTCGCAGCGCGACTGTCTCAAGAACGCGCTTCGTATGCGTCCCGACCGCATCATCGTGGGGGAAACGCGGGGCGAGGAAGTCATCGACATGCTTCAGGCCATGAATACCGGTCACGACGGCTCGATGACGACGATCCACGCAAACTCGGCCCGCGACGCGGTCTCCCGTCTTGAAAACATGGTCGCAATGGCCGGTCTCGAGATGCCGATCAAGGCGATCCGCTCGCAGGTCGCCTCGGCTGTGAACCTCATCGTGCAGGTCTCGCGCCTCCAGGACGGCTCGCGCCGCATGGTGTCGATCACTGAACTGACCGGGATGGAAGGCGACGTGATCTCGATGCAGGAAGTCTTCCGCTATCAGCGCGTGGGCCTCACCCCTGACAACAAGATCATCGGTCACTTCACGGCGACCGGTGTCCGGTCGAACTTTTCGGACCGCTTCAAGATGTGGGGCTTCGATCTGCCCGCGTCGATCTTCGAACCCATGGTCGCGGAGTAAACTGATATGGAAATCTCTACTCAGCCGATCATCTACGGCCTGATCTTTGTGGCGGTCCTCGTCGTTGTCGAAGGTCTCTATCTGGTGGTCTTCGGCAAATCGATCAGCCTCAACAACAGGGTGAACCGCCGCCTCGACATGCTCGAGAAAGGCGGCAGCCGCGAACAGGTGCTCGAACAACTCCGCAAGGAGATGGGACAGCACATGTCGTCGGCGAATATCCCGCTCTATTCGATGCTCGCCGAGAAGGCGCGCAAGGGGAACATCGCTTTCACGCCCATGCAGCTCGTCATGATCATGGGCCTGCTCAGCGTCGTGGCCTATGTCGGCATGACGTTCGGCACCAGCGCCGCGCCTGTGGTCCGGATCTTCCTCGCGGCCGCCTTCGGTATCGGCGGTGTCTTCATCTGGGTCAGCAACAAGGCCAAAAAGCGGATGGGCATGATCGAGGAGCAGCTTCCCGATGCGGTCGAACTGATGGTCCGCTCACTGCGTGTCGGTCACCCTTTTTCGTCCGCAGTCGCCATCGTGGCCAAGGAAGTTCCCGACCCGCTCGGCTCGGAAATGGGCATTATCTCAGACGAAAGCGCCTATGGGCGTGACGTCTCGGAAAGCCTCAAGGATCTGGCCGAACGGATGGATATGCAGGATCTTCGCTTCCTTGCCGTTGCCGTGACGATCCAGCAGCAGGCAGGTGGTAACCTTGCTGAGATCCTCGACGGTCTGGCAAAGGTTATCCGGTCGCGCTTCAAGCTTTTCCGCAAGGTCAAGGCGATCACCGCCGAGGCGCGGTGGTCCGGCGTTTTCCTGTCGCTCTTTCCCATCGTGGCGCTCATCACGATCAACGTTCTCAAGCCCGACTACTACACGGATGTGAAGGACACTCCCGTCTTCATCCCCGCCTGTCTCGTCGTCGCGGCATTTCTGACCGTGAACATCTTCGTCATGCGCACGCTCACGAATATAAAGGTCTGAGGTCCTTATCATGGAAGCCTTCACAACCCTCCTGACAGAACAGCTTGGCCCCTTCGGACCTCTTCTGGTCATCGGGATCCTCGGCCTGTTCCTGATCCTTCTCACCGCTCCGGTTCTTCTGAAAAAACAGAAGGACCCGCTCGACCGGCTTCGCGCGGGCAACACGGTTGTCACGAAAGGCGACAAGAAGGCCTCCCTGCGCTTTGGCGGCGGAAAAGGCGACCGCCTCGACCGCTACAAGAACTTCCTTGAACCCAAGGACGAAGAAGAGCTGTCGGCGATCCGCCTCAAGCTCATTCAGGCCGGCTATCGCGGCAAGACCGCGGTCCAGACCTTCTACTTCGCACAGTTTGCCCTGGGCCTGATCTTCCTGGTGATCGGCGTCGTCTACGCGATCCTGCAAAGCACTAATGGCGAGCCAAGCACGACCACCATTCTGCTCTCCGTGATGATCCCCGCAGGGATCGGATATTTCTTGCCGAAATACTGGATCACCAAGCGTCAACAGGAACGTCAGGAGCAGATTCAGAACGGTTTCCCGGACAGCCTCGACATGATGCTGGTCTGCGTCGAAGCGGGCCAATCGCTGGATCAGGCCATCATCCGCGTCTCCAAGGAAATCCGCGCCGGTTTCCCGGATCTCGCCGACGAATATGAGATGGTCGCCAACGAGATCAAGGCCGGTAAGGACAAGACCGCCGTTCTACGCGACATGTCCGAACGCGCCGGCGTCGCTGACGTGGCCAGCTTTGTGACCGTGCTCATCCAGTCGCAGCAATTCGGGACATCCATCGCCGAAGCGCTTCGCGTCTATGCGGCCGAAATGCGCGACAAGCGCGTCATGCGCGCCGAGGAAAAGGCGAATACCTTGCCGACAAAGATGACCCTTGCCACAATGGTTCTGACGGTTCCGCCGCTTCTCATCATCCTCGTTGGTCCATCGGTCTACAGTATTGTCACGCTTCTGTCGGAAAACTCGTTCTGATCGCACGGCGAAGGCCGGAATGCACCCGCAAGGTCTTCCAATGAAAGCTCTTCTGATACCGGTCCTCCTCCTGCTCCCCGCCTGCGACCAAGAGGATTTCGCCCCTTCAGGAGAGCGGGTATTCGCGCCCGGCTTGGCGGGCGAATCCGATATCGACGGCCTCGTTGTCGGGCACCGCCTGATGGCGGCGGGCCAATACGAGCTGGCTCTCAAATCCTACCAGCGGGCCGCCGCATCCCAGGGCCTGAATGCCGACACGCTATCGGCAATCGCTTCGGCCAACCTTCAGCTCGGTCGGCTCAATCAGGCCGAACGCCTCATGCGCCAGGCCGTCGCGATCGATCCGACATTTGCCGCCGCCTGGAACAACCTAGGCGTGATCTTGATGGAGCGTGGCAACGTGGTCGAGGCCCGCCAGGTGTTCCGTCGCGCCTTTGCAACGGATAACGGCCAAAGCGAGGAGATCCGGGACAACCTGAAACTCGCTATCGCAAAATCTGAAGATCCGGGTTACAATCCGACCACGGATAATAATACCAAACTGGTGAGGCGGGGCACAGGGGACTACCTGATCCTGCAAACACCATGACAAGGCCCGAGCAGTAAAAGGACGCACAACATGCGCCACTCTATTATCTTTACCTTGTCCCTGACAGGGATCGTTGGTCTGTCCGCATGCGACCGCAGCGGCGAGGCTGAAGTGAACCGCGCCCTCCGCGACATCAACGTCATCGACGAGACCAATCTCAACGACGTCATGCTGACCTCCGCCGACCCGAACGAGGCTGTCAGCTATTTCGCCAAGGCCTATGCCGCAAATCCCGATCGGATCGATCTGGCGCGCGGTCTGGCCTCGTCTCTGGTCAAATCCGGGGATCCCACCCGCGCCGTCGTCGCCTGGCAGCAGGTCACGACGATGGAAGAGGCCGAGCACGAAGATCACGTCGAGCTTGCCGATGCCCTGATCCGCACCGGTGACTGGGAACGGGCTGAAACCACGCTCAGCTCAATTCCCCCGACCCACGAGACGTTCAAGCGCTACCGGCTCGAGGCGATGGTCGCCGACAGCAAGCAGAAATGGGACAAGGCCGACAGCTTCTACGAGATCGCAGCCGGCCTGACGAACCAGCCCGCAGGCGTTCTGAACAACTGGGGCTATTCCAAACTGACCCGCGGCGATGCAAAAGGCGCCGAAAGCCTTTTCAACCAGGCGCTGCGCAACAAACCCGATATGTTCACCGCCAAGAACAACCTGGTGCTCTCGCGCGCGGCTCAGCGGAAATACGATCTGCCGGTGATCAAGATGACCCAGATCGAACGGGCGCAGCTTCTCCATACGATCGCGCTGGCCGCGATCAAGCAGGGGGATGTCGCAACCGGTCGCGGTCTTCTGACCGACGCCATCGAAACCCATCCGCAGCATTTCGAAGCGGCCTCGCGAAGCCTCGCAGCCCTCGAAGCCAACGTTCAGAACTGATCTCCACCAGATGGCTCTGACCTCTGTCGAAGCCCTCTGGTTTCTCCCTTTCGTTCTTCCGGTCTGCCTTTACATCACGTGGACCGACCTTTCGAAGATGAAGATCCCGAACAAGGCAAACATCGCCCTGCTCGGGATCTTCGTCGTGATCGGGCCGCTTGCCCTTCCGTTCGAAGGCTATCTCTGGCGGTTCGTTCACGCAGCCATAGTTCTGGCAATCGGATTCACGGCCAATGCGGCCGGCGCCATGGGCGGGGGCGACGCCAAGTTTCTAGCCGCCGCCGCTCCGTTCATCGCCTATGATGATCTTGGCCTGGTCCTCGTCCTTGTCAGCCTCGCAATGCTGGCCGCGGTTGCGGCCCATCGGCTTGCCCGGCACACCGCCCTCAGAAACCTCGCGCCCGGCTGGAAAAGCTGGGACAAGAACCGGCGGTTCCCGATGGGCCTTCCCTTCGGCTGGTCCCTCTGCCTCTATCTCGGGCTCGGCGCGATCTACGGGGCCTGATAAAGAACGTAAAGCTCCGTGCGGCGCAGCTCCTCAAGCGGCGCCTGCCCCTCACGTGCTTCCGTGATGTTCTCGAGCGTCTTCGCCCGCACGTCCGAATAAATCACGCAAAGCGGAACAAGCAGATAGTCGGCACTCTGCCAGCCGGGAAGCCCAGTGTAGTACCAAGGCGAGCCGCCATCGAGCCGCTCGAAATCCCCGTAAAGCCAGATCGATGAGAAAAGATCGGCAAAGAAAATCCGCGACCCTCCAAAACCAGCCTGGGTCAGATCCTCCGCAATCTCCTCCATGTAAATCGGGATCCCGTTGTCCACGACGCAGGCCGGAAGCGTCTCGCCCTGAAACACCGTCGGATCGTCCCGCTCCTCGGGATCCGCGCGCGAGGCAAGCGGCATGCCTTCGGTGTCCAGCGCGATCTTGGCATCGGCCCGCAAGGTCCGCACCCGGATAAGCTGCAAATCGGCATGCTGGTCCTCCTCAAGAAACAGGGGCTCATACTCCTCTGGATCCTGGTTCGCCATCGTGACGGGCGAATAGGCCATGTTCAGATAAGACGGCACACCAAAGGCCAGCACGACCGCAATCAGGACGTGACTGGCCTGCCGCATGTCCCATCCAAAACCGTTCGTCATACCGGCCTCGGGACGCAGCGCGATCAGGATCACCGCCAGAAGCATAAGCCATTGCGGATCATTCCCGAAATTCTGGTAGGTCACATAGATGAATGCCGGCAAGAGCAGCAAAAGCAGCAGCCCTTCTCGATCCCGCCCTGATTGCCGAAGGAAAATCACGGCAACGACGGCAGCCAGCCACGCCCCCCGCTGTTCGGGATCCGTCACGATCCCCAGAAGCGGCAAACCAGGGGCGGATCGCAACTCCGATTGCGACACCTCCAGCAGATCCCCCAGATAGGCGAACCAGTACTCCGCCCCCAGCCAGATCGTCAGGCCAGCCGCAAGGACGAGGCCCGTCCCGATCGCGACAGCCAAGGACATCCAGGCCGACCGCAGGATTACGGCCAGAACAACCAAAGGCGCAAAGGCCGCAAAATACGTCACCTTGATCATCACGAGCCCGGTCATCAGGGCCCCGATCAACACCCCGTCCACGACATGCGATCTTCGCCGCGGCTCGAACATCGCCAGCAAGAGCGCAAGGAAAGACAGCGCCCAGCACCAGCGATTGTAATGCATGGAAATCGAAAGCCCCGTCTCGAGCTTGCCGTGGATGACAGCCAGACACAGGATCGCGATCAACGCCCCGAACAGCAGACCATTGGCAAAGCTCAACCGGCTGACCGCGACCCACCATGCTATCGGCGTCAGCACAAGCGCCGCACCGACCTGCGACCATAAAATGGACCGGCCAAGGCCCAGACCGCTTTCGACGAACCAGGCAAAGGGCGCAAAGGCCAGCGCACCAATCGGCGTCATGAAATCAAGATGCGGAACCTCGCCCGCGGCCATGCGAAAAACGATCTCCGACACATGCAGCGTGTCGCCTTCGTGATGCGTGACGAAAAAGATCCCCTTCCACAGCGCGAATCCGCCGAGAACGAAGACGGTAACAGCTAGAAAAAGGCCAAGTTTCGTGGATTGTGCCCGGTTCATCTTGGGTTTGCCTTATTCATGTTTCTTTTTTGCCGTCTCTATACTGCTTGAGTCGGCGATGCGTTACCTGAGCGGTGTTTTTGTTGTTTGAAGGGCACCTGCGCGGTAGTTTCGCCACAAATTAGGACCACAAAGCTCGAGTGATCTCATGAACGTTCAGGCCCATCCGACCGAAGCGACTGGCGTCACGGCGCCCCCCGCCCCCAAATCGCTGTCCCAAATGCGCCTGCCGCAAGTGATGATGCGGGACATTCTGCTCAAGACGATGTTCCGCATGAACCTCGATCTGGTGACCGATCTGGCCCGCGTCGTCTGCCTGCCGATCCCCGTGACGCAGGAGCTCGTCGATCTGGCTCGCAGCCAGAACCTTCTCGAGGCGACCGGCACGCTCAACGCCAATAACGGCAACGAAATGGGCTACCAGCTCACGGATCTGGGCAAGGCCCGTGCGATGGATGCGCTCGCCCAGTCCGAATATTTCGGCCCGATGCCTGTCCCGCTCGAGGTTTATGCCGAGCAGGTCAAACGCCAGTCGATCCGCGACATCACCATCAACCGTGATCAGCTGACCGCCGCGATGGGCCACCTGATCATTCCCGACGAGCTGCTCGATCATCTCGGGCCGGCGGTCGGCGCCGGTCGCTCGATCCTGATGTACGGGCCGCCCGGAAACGGTAAATCCTCGATCTCCAACGGGATTCGCGATGCGCTCGGCGACAAGATCTACGTGCCGCGCGCCATTGAATATTCGGGCCAGGTCATCACCGTCTACGATCCAATCGTGCATTCCGCCGCAGAGGAACTGCTGGACGATCCCAATTCGCTGCGCCGCACCTCCGGCCGCTACGACACCCGCTACGTCAAATGCGAGCGTCCGACCGTCATCACCGGCGGTGAGCTGTCGCTCTCCATGCTCGATCTCGTCTACAACCCGACCGCGCGGACCTATCAGGCCCCGCTCCAGCTCAAGGCGACCGGCGGCATCTTCATCGTCGACGACCTTGGCCGTCAGGAAGAACCGCCCCAGGCCCTCGTCAACCGCTGGATCGTCCCGCTCGAGGAAAACAAGGACATCCTCGCCCTGCAATCGGGTGAAAAGTTCGAGGTGCCCTTCGATACCCTCGTGATCTTCTCGACCAACTTCCACCCCAACGAGATCTTCGATAAGGCGGCCCTGCGCCGGATCTTCTTCAAGATCAAGATCGACGGCCCCAATCAGGAAGACTTCCTCAAGATCTTCGCGATGGTCGCCCGCAAGCGGAAAATGCCGCTGGACGAAAAGGCGCTCGTGCACCTGCTCAAGGTGAAATACCCCGAGATCGACAATGTCTACGCCAACTATCAGCCGATCTTCCTCATCGATCAGATGCGCTCGATCTGCGAATTCGAAGGCATCCCCTACCAGATGTCGCCCGAGCTGATCGACCGCGCCTGGGCCAACATGTTCGTCCGCGAGGAACATATCGAACATTGAGCAGTGACCCCGCGCCCGCTTTGAGTGGCACATCCGGCGGGCGCGGGTCGATCAGGATCGGGGTGGCAGGCTGTGGCCGCATGGGCCTTCCCATGCTTCGCGCCCTGCAAAGCTCCGGGTTTCAAGCATGCGGCTTCGACATCCGCGCCGATGCCCCCACCGATATCGAAACCGACCCGGCCGCCTTCGCCGCCGATCTGACCATTCTCCTGACCGTCGTCCGCGATGCCGCCCAGACCGACGCCCTTCTCTTTGAGACGCAGCGCCTGATCGACCGGGCTCCCCGGCTGACACATCTGGTTATCTGCTCGACCCTGTCGCCCCGCTATATCGCCGCCCTTCGCAATCGCCTGCCCACCCGGATCCACCTGATCGATGCTCCCATGTCTGGTGCGCAGATCGCGGCAAAAGAGGCGCGCCTCTCCTTCATGATCGGCGGCGATCCGGGCCAGATCGATGCGCTGATGCCGCTCTTCACGGCCATGGGCGCGCATCAGCACCGCATGGGTCCGCTCGGCGCAGGCATGCAAGCCAAGGTGCTCAACAACCTGCTCGCCGCCGCTTCGACCGCCATGACCCGGCAGGTCCTCGGCTGGGCCGGTCAAGCCGGTCTCGACGAGGCGAGCTTTCTCGATCTCGTCAACACCTCGTCCGGCCGCAACTGGCTGACGCTCGGCTTCAACGAGATCGAGTTCGCCCGCGACGGATGGGCCGAGGATAACTCGATAGGTATTTTGACAAAGGACGTCGACGCTGCGCTCGACGCCCTCCCCGATACCGCCGATACCGCACTTGCCGAGGAAATCCGCCGCGTGATCCGAACCCTCCACGCCCATCCGCCTGGCCCCGAAACCCCTTAAATTATTAACCTTAACAGCGATTAACCTTAACGCCCCGCCTCAGACCCCGCCCGTCTTTGCCTTCCTAAATATCCCCGCCGGAGGCTGAGGGCCGAGGACGCTCGACCAGAGCGGCGCCGGCCCGAACGGGCAAAGCCCGATCGGAACCTACCGGCAAGATGCACACACCACCGGACAGATCGTAAAAACCGCCTACATTGGCCCCATGACCGATCTGCCCCCGATTTTCTCCGACTGGTTCGCCTCCAAAGGCTGGTCGATCCATGCCCATCAGCAAGACATGCTGGACGCCGCCGACGCGCCATCCCTCCTGCTCATCGCCCCAACCGGAGGCGGCAAAACCCTCGCAGGCTTCCTGCCGACCCTCATCGATCTGCATGAGAGCCCCGGCGAAGGCCTACACACGCTTTATGTCTCCCCGCTTAAGGCACTCGCCGCCGATATCCGCCGGAACCTGACCACTCCGGTCACAGAGATGGGCCTGCCCATTCGCATCGAGGACCGCACCGGCGACACGTCCTACACCCAAAAACGCCGCCAACGCGCCGACCCGCCTCACATTCTGCTGACAACCCCTGAAAGCCTCGCGCTCCTGACCAGCTACGAGGACGCCCCCCGAATTTTCAAAGGCCTCAAACGCGTCATCGTCGACGAGATCCACGCGCTCGCCGAATCCAAACGCGGCGACCAGCTCATGCTCGCCCTCGCCCGGCTGCAAAGCCTCGAGCCCGGCCTCAAGCGCATCGGCCTCTCAGCCACAGTCGAGGACCCCCAGGCCATCGCCGACCAGCTCGCGCACCACCCGGACCCGACGCGGATCGTCAACGCCGATCCCGGCCCTGCCCCCGATATTCAAATGCTCACCACCGAAGAGCTTCCACCTTGGGCAGGCGGCGGCGCAAAATACAGCATTCCTTCCGTTCTGGATCAGGTTAAAAAGCACAAAACCACACTCATCTTTCACAATACACGCGCCCAGGCCGAGATCTTCTTTCACAACCTTTGGCTCGCCAACGAAGACGATTTGCCCATCGGGATCCATCACGGCTCGCTCGCCCGCGAGCAACGTCAAAAGGTCGAAGCTGCCATGGTCCGGGGCGATCTGCGCGCCATCGTCTGCACCGGCTCGCTCGATCTCGGGATCGACTGGGGCGACGTCGACCTCGTCATCCAGATCGGCGCCCCCAAGAACGTCAAACGCCTCGTCCAGCGCATCGGCCGGGCCAACCACCGCTACAATGCTCCGTCCAAGGCCCTGCTCGTCCCCGCCAACCGCTTCGAGGTAGTCGAATGCGTCGCCGCGCTCGAAGCGGTCAAGGATCACGACCTCGACGGCGATCCAAAAGGCCCCGGCCCCCGCGACGTCCTCTGCCAGCATATCCTCCTCACCGCTTGCGCAGGCCCCTTCGAGGCGGACGCGCTCTACGCCGAGGTCATCACAGTCGGCGCCTACCGCCACCTGACCCGAGACCAGTTCAACGCCTGCCTGGAGTTCTGCGCCACCGGCGGCTACGCGCTGCGCGCCTATGACAAATGGAAACGCCTTAAGCAGACCGATGGCCTTTGGCATCTGCGCGATCCCCGGGCGGCCCGTAATATCCGCATGAACATGGGCACGATCATGGACACCGATACGCTCAAGGTGCGCCTCAAAAGCCGGGGCGGCGGCAAGCCCCTCGGCGAGGTTGAAGAAGGCTTTGCCGCCACTCTCACCGCGGGCGACACGTTCCTGATCGGCGGCCAGATCGTCCGCTACGAAGGGCTCGACCAGATGACGGTGCAGGTCACGCGCCGCCCGTCGGACAAACCGCGCATCGCAACCTTCATGGGCACGAAATTCGCGACCTCCACCCAGCTCTCCCACCGCATCCAGCGCATGTTCCAGCAACCGGACTGGCCGGAACTGCCGCAGCACACCGCCGACTGGCTCGCCCTGCAGCGCGAAGTCTCCAAGCTCCCCGAGCCAGACCGCCTCCTGATCGAAAGTTTCCCCTTCGAAGGCCGCGCCCAGACGGTCGTCTACGGCTTCGCGGGCCGCAACGCGATGCAAACGCTCGGCCTTCTCGTCACCCAGCGGATGGAGGACAGCGGCCTTGAGCCGCTCGGCTTCGTAACGACCGATTACGCGCTCCTCATCTGGGGGCTCAGACCGCTCGACGATCCCGAACCGCTCTTTGCCGCCGAGAACCTGCGCGAGGGGCTCGAGACCTGGCTCAAGGGCAACGCTGTGATGAAACGCACCTTCAAGCAATCCGCCACCATCGCGGGCCTGATCGAGCGCAACACCCCCCAGGCCCGCAAAACCGGGCGGCAGGCGACGTTCAGCAGCGACATCCTCTATGACACGCTCCAGAAGTACGACCCCGATCACCTCCTCCTCGATATCACGCGAGAGGAGGCGACCCGCGGCCTCGTTGATTTCGGCCGGATCGAAGAGATGGCCGCCCGCACCCGCGGCCGGATCGACCACCTCCACCTCGACCGCGTCACCCCGCTTGCCGCGCCCCTCTTTCTCGAGGCTGGCCGCGTGCCCGTCAAAGGCGCCGGTCAGGAACGCCTGCTCGAGGAACATGCAGAACGGCTCATGGCGTCGGCCGGCATCGACAAGATCGACCCGGCCAAGACCCGCGCCCAATGGCGCGTCCCGTGGTGACTCTGCCGCAGCCCTGACGCCCATCTGCCACTGGACGGAAAGCCGCGCCTCTGGCAAAAGAACATCCCATGAACGAGCATGTTTTCACCCTTGCGGGCGCCACTCTGACCGCTCTTCCCTCCGGCGCCCTTTGGTGGGCGGACGAGCGGATGCTGACCGTCTCGGACCTGCATCTGGGCAAATCCGAACGGATCGCCCGGCGTGGCGGCGCCATGCTTCCCCCCTACGAGGTCGATGCGACCCTGCACCGCCTCGCCGAGGATATCGCCCGGACCGATCCCGCGACGGTCCTCTGCCTCGGCGACAGCTTCGACGATCTGACCGCCGCCGAAAACCTGAGCGAGGCGCATGCCCTTCAGATCACGCGCCTTCAGGCCGGACGCCGCTGGATCTGGGCCGAAGGCAATCACGACCCGGGCCCTGCCGATCTTGGTGGCGCGCATGTGGCCGAGTACCGGTTAGGTCCCCTCGCCTTCCGGCATATCGCAACGGCTGCGACGGGCGAAATCTCGGGCCATTATCACCCCAAAGCCGCGATCCGCGGCCAGGCCCGACCGGCCTTTCTCTGCGATGCGGACCGGGTGATCATGCCCGCCTATGGCGCCTATACCGGCGGCCTCCGATCGGACAGCGACGTTCTGCAACGCCTTATGGCGCCCTCCGCCATCGCGATCCTGACAGGCCACCGCGCGCTCGCCATCCCGATGCCCCGCAGCCGGGGCAAGGCCGCCTAAAGCACGCCAGCCGCGACCAGATCGGGCCGGTACTTGCGTCCGATCGGCACCTCGCCGCCATCGCGCACATGCAGAACCTCGCGGCTGCCCACCCGCTTGGCACCGGTGATGGCGCGCCGCGCCACCCAATGCGACCGATGCGAACAAAAGCCCGAAACACCTTCCATCTCGTTGACCGCATCCGAAAACCGCATCCGCACGCGGTGAACCTGCCCGTCATCGCAATGAACGGCGACAAAGTGATCCTCCGCGCTGATCCGCAGGATGAGCACGCGCGCTGGCAGATCAAGCCGCTGCGCCAACCGGGGCCGGTCATCCGTCGCCGGGTTCACCGCGATCCGAAGCATCGTCACGCAGAGCGACGAGACGAAAACAGCCGCGAATAGAACCAGATCGGGAAGGGTCGAGGAGTACGATCCGTTCGAAAGATCTGCCGTACACCATAGAAGAACTGGAAAATAGAGAACCGAGAACAAGAACGCCCGAAACAGCACCCCCGCAAGCCCGATCGGCTCGGGTCTGATCCGCTGCATCAGCAAGCGTGTCACGAAACCGAACGGCACGGATAGGGCAAAGACAAGCGACCAGAAGGCCAGCCTGTCGATAAGAGAGAGGGTCAGATAGGTGCCGAACGGACCGGACAACCCCACGACGACACTCGCCGCAAGCCAGGAGCCGAAAATCGGGACCGAGGTGACATATGAAAGAAAGTCTTGAAGAAATCCTGCCTTCGCTTCGCCTTTACTTTGCCTCTGGCTATCTCGCCTCAGATTCGCTCGACGCATATCTAGACTCCCCAGTCTCGTCACCTAAACGCACGCGGCACCGACCTGCGCCCGCTTCAAAAGCGGCCACGCGCACCTACAAATTTCCTGATTTAAGTTGATGGAAAAAAGATCCTCGTCACGAGTCTTCTCCAAGGTATTTCTGTGGTGGCCATTTTGACCCCACGTCACGCTCGCAGTGATATAATCAAAACGATGAAGGCGTCTATGCCTTCACAATTTTATGAGGAATCTTAACGGATTAACTCAAGCCGTTAGGCCTTCCGGCTCCGCAAGGCCGTGTGCGCGGCAGCAGGCCGTCACGGTATTGGCCAGAAGACAGGCAATCGTCATCGGTCCCACTCCGCCGGGAACCGGAGTGATGGCTCCAGCCTGCGCCGCGCAGCTGTCATAGTCGACATCCCCGACAAGACGATCCTCGACCCGGTTGATCCCGACATCGATGACCGTCGCCCCCGGTTTGATCCAATCCCCCGGCACCATTTCAGGGCGGCCGACCGCTGCCACCACAATATCTGCCCGCCGCACGACCTCGGGCAGATCCTTCGTGCGCGAATGCGCGATCGTCACGGTGCAGCTTTCCCCGAGCAGCAGTTGCGCCATCGGTTTGCCAACGATGTTGGACCGCCCGATCACCACCGCATCGAGCCCGCTCAGATCGCCATGATGATCCCTGAGCATCATCAGACACCCGAGCGGCGTACACGGCACCATCGCCTTCTGCCCCGTCCCGAGCCGCCCGACATTCAGGATATGGAATCCGTCGACATCCTTGGCCGGATCGATCGCGTTGATCACCGCCTCCGCATCGATATGCGGCGGCAACGGAAGCTGGACGAGAATGCCGTGAATCGTGGGATCGGCATTCAGCTCTGCGACAACCTCAAGAAGCTTGCTTTCGGATGTGTCTGCGGCCAGCTTCCGCTCCACGCTTTTCATCCCGGCGGCGACCGTCTGCTTGCCCTTGGACCGGACATAGACCTCGCTCGCGGGATCTTCACCGACCAGAACGACGGCAAGACCAGGCACGATGCCATGCTCTTCGGAAAGGCGGGCGACATGACCCGCAACCTTCTCCCGAACTGTTGCCGCAAATGCTTTCCCGTCGATTACCGTGGCCGTCATGTATTGCCCTTCTCATTGATAAGTCTTCGCTTATGGATCGACGATGCAGGCTTTGCATAAAAGCACGCTTTGCCTCATCAACCGCCGCCTACTCCTAAAATACAAACCGCTCGCGAGGGAATGCCACATTCCCCCCGACCGGATGCCGCCCGGATGCCGACCGGTTGCCGCATGCTAAAACAGCCCCTCGATCTCTCCTTCCGGGTTCAAGCCAATCTGCTCGGCCGACGGGACCCTCGGAAGGCCCGGCATCGTCATGATCTCTCCGCAGATCGCCACGACAAACCCTGCTCCCGCGCTCAACCGGACCTCCCGGATGGGCACGCCATGCCCGGTCGGAGCGCCCCTCAAACTGGGATCCGTCGAAAAGCTGTACTGCGTTTTTGCCATACAAATCGGGAGGTTACCGTATCCATCTTCCTCCCACTGGCGCAGTTGATCGCGGATCTTCTTATCGGCAAGCACCTCATCGGCGCGGTAGATCCGCTTCGCGATCGTGTCAATCTTGTCGAAAAGGCTCATGTCATCAGGGTAAAGCGGCGCGAACTGCGCCGCCCCGCTATCGGCCAACTCGGCCACGCGGTTTGCAAGATCGGTGATCCCGGAAGAGCCCTTTTCCCAGTGTTTACAAAGGATTGCCTCAGATCCTTGCTCTTCCACATAGCTTTGAACAGCCTGAACTTCGGCCTCCGTATCTCCCGAGAAATGGTTAATCGCGACAACGACGGGAACCCCGAAGGATTTGACGTTTTCGATATGGCGCCCCAGGTTCGGACATCCCGCCTCGACCGCCTCGACATTCTCTTCGCCCAGATCCTGTTTGGCGACGCCCCCGTTCATCTTCATCGCCCGAACAGTCGCCACCAGAACCACCACATCTGGTGCAATACCGGCCTTTCGACACTTGATATTCATGAACTTCTCGGCGCCAAGATCCGCACCAAAGCCCGCTTCCGTCACCACGTAATCCGCCAGTTTCAAAGCCGTCGTGGTCGCGATCACCGAATTGCAGCCATGCGCTATATTGGCAAAGGGACCGCCATGTACAAAAGCCGGATTGTTTTCAAGCGTTTGCACCAGGTTGGGCTGCATCGCCTGCTGCAAAAGGACAGTCATCGCGCCGTCCGCCTTGATATCACGCGCATAAATCGGAGACCGATCCCGCCGATACGCCACGATGATATCACCAAGCCGCTTCTGCAGATCCGCCAGATCGGTCGCAAGACACAGGATCGCCATCACCTCCGAGGCGACTGTGATGTCAAAGCCTGTCTGCCGCGGAAAACCATTCGCCACGCCGCCAAGCGACGTAACGGTATCGCGCAGGGCCCTGTCGTTCATATCCATCACGCGGCGCCACGTGACCCGACGCTCGTCGATCTCAAGCGAATTGCCCCAGTAAATATGGTTGTCGATCATAGCACTTAGCAGATTATGCGCGCTGGTGATCGCATGGAAATCTCCGGTGAAGTGAAGGTTCATCTCCTCCATCGGCACGACCTGCGCATAGCCCCCGCCAGCAGCGCCCCCCTTCATCCCGAAACATGGACCAAGCGAGGCTTCACGAATACAGATCGCGGCTTTCTTGCCGATCGCGTTAAGCCCGTCTCCAAGTCCGACGGTCGTCGTGGTCTTGCCCTCCCCTGCCGGGGTCGGATTGATCGCCGTCACAAGGATGAGCTTCCCGTCCGGGCGATCCGCCACGCTTTCGATGAACTCCGCCGAAACCTTGGCCTTGTCATGCCCGAAGGGCACCAGTGCCGCCTCCTCGATCCCGAGGCGCTGCCCAATGTCGGAGATGGGCCGTTTTTTGGCAGCCCGGGCGATTTCAATGTCGGTCAGGTGGCTCATGTCATTGCTTTCAGATCAATCTCTCTGCGGCCATGTTACGCAAAGCGGGATGAGGAAAGGCGGCGGGAGCGACCTTTCCACGTCGTATCGCGGCCTTGCGATTACCGCTGGCCCGCCGGGTGCTTAGGGTGCCCAGGCTCGTTGAGCAGGGACATGCAGAGTGATGGCATCGCCGACCTTAAGAATACCCTCCCGCTCGACCCAGGCCGTCACGCCCCGGCGGTCCTTGGCGGCTGCCTTGAACGCGGCGCCATGCCCGGGCGCGTCCTCATCGATGACCTTGGCTGGCAGGTGGCAGGGCTGGTTTTCCATATCGACGGTCAGGGTCGCACCGGATCCGGCCTGGAGCCGTGAGGACGGCGGGATATGGGTGAAATCGGGAATGCCATCGATGACCATGCTTGCGCCGATCCAGGCCGGATCAAAGCTGCCAAGATCGCTCGCCTCGGCAATCTTCTCCAGCTCTTCCTGAGAGACGACCGATAACTGCCTCACATTGCGGATCTCTGTTCCCTTGGGATATTGCGTCACGACCCGGCTACAGGACGGACGGGTCAGGCCGCCATGAGCCTCCCCTTCGAGCCCCGAGAAGCGGGCCTCGACAGCCGTCAGGCTCGTCGAGCGCAACGCATCCTCGCGGTTTACGACCCGGCCAAGCCAGACAATCTTTCCAACATGTTCGGTCTTTATCAGTGCGGGCAAGGGAAGCCTCCGACAATCAGGTATCCATCCTTGAGGTGAACGAAAAAAGCCCACCGCACAAGGGCGGTGGGCTGTGATCTTTCGAGCTCAGCAAAACGGCCTATGACGTGGGCTCAGGCTCCAGCGTTCCGCCGCTTTCCTTTGGCTTGCGAGGTTTGGTCTTCGGAATCGCCGTGATCGAGCTGCCGCTTGGCGGAGGCGGATCATCAGCATCATCCCCTATATTCAGCTTCTCGCCCGCGATCACCTTCTTGATCTCATCGCCGGTGAGCGTCTCGTATTCAAGAAGGCCTTGCGCAAGGCGCTCGAACTCTTCCGAGCGATCCTCGATGATCTTGTAAGCGTGATCGTATCCATCCTGGATAAAGCCGCGCACTTCCTCTTCGATCAGCTCTTTGGTCTTGGCGGAGACCGAGAAGCCGGCCGTGTTGCCCTGATATCCTTCATGAGCTTCGGAATAGTCGATATTGCCGACCTTGTCTGACATCCCCCAGCGCATGACCATTGCGCGCGCAAGGCCACTGGCCTGCTGGATATCACCCGCAGGACCGCTCGAGACACTTTCTTCGCCATATTTGTAGATCTCGGCTGCCTTACCGGCCATCGTCATGGTGATCTTTTCAAGCGCCTCGTCCTTGAACATCTGAAGTTTGTCCATCTCGGGAAGCGAGACAACCATGCCAAGCGCTCCGCCACGAGGAATGATCGTCGCCTTGTAGACGGGATCGGTCTTGGTCAGCGTCATGCCCACGATGGCATGACCCGCTTCGTGATAGGCCGTCTTCTCTTTCTGATCTTGCGTAAGGACCATGGATCGCCGCTCGGCGCCCATCATGACCTTATCCTTGGCGGATTCGAAATCGATCATCGTCACAAAGCGTCGCCCGACCCTAGCGGCAGCAAGCGCCGCCTCGTTCACCAGGTTGGCCAGATCGGCGCCGGAAAAGCCCGGCGTGCCGCGCGCGGTGATCCGCAGATCGACATCGGGGCCGAGCGGCACTTTGCGCGCATGGACGGCGAGGATTTTCTCGCGCCCTTTGATGTCGGGGTTCGGCACCTGAACCTGCCGGTCAAAGCGACCGGGTCTCAGCAAGGCAGGGTCAAGGACATCGCGGCGGTTCGTGGCCGCGACGATGATGATCCCTTCATTTGCTTCAAATCCGTCCATCTCGACCAGAAGCTGGTTCAGCGTTTGCTCGCGCTCGTCATTGCCGCCGCCATAGCCCGCGCCACGCGACCGGCCAACAGCGTCGATCTCGTCGATGAAGACGATACAGGGCGCGTTCTTTTTGGCCTGATCGAACATATCCCGGACACGTGAGGCACCCACACCGACGAACATCTCGACAAAATCGGATCCCGAAATGGTGAAGAACGGCACGCCCGCCTCACCCGCGATGGCGCGCGCGAGCAGTGTCTTACCGGTGCCCGGAGGACCGACGAGCAAAGCGCCTTTGGGGATCTTACCACCAAGGCGCGAGAACTTCTGCGGATTGCGCAGAAATTCAACGATTTCCTCAAGCTCTTCCTTCGCCTCATCGATGCCGGCGACATCGTCAAAGGTGACGCGTCCGTGCTTTTCGGTCAGCAGCTTGGCCCGGCTTTTACCAAAGCCCATGGCACCGCCGCGTCCACCGCCTTGCATACGGTTCATGAAGTAGACCCAGACGCCGATCAAAAGCAGGAAAGGTAGCAGGGACAAGATAAACGTCTGAAGTCCCGAGGTTTCCTGACTGAGAACGTTCAACTCGACATCACGACCCGCGATCAGCTCAGTAACGTCCGTCTCCTGAGGTTTGATCGTCTCGTATTCGCGATTGTCGACGCGGAATCGGACGGTGTCCCCATCCAGCGTGATTTCCGCAACGTCACCTGCTTCGACCCGCTCGACAAAGTCGGAATAGCTCATCCGGCTGTTCTGAAGAGAGCCGCCACTGCCGCTGAAGACATTGAAAAGCGCCAGCACCAGAAGGAACAGCACCACCCAAAATGCGATGTTTCTCGCGTTGCCCAAGGAAAATCTCCCGAAAAATAACGGCACTGCCGACGAAATCGTCAGCGCACCACAGTGTTAAGATAGAGAAGGTTGTGATTTCTTCAATGTGAAAGCAGATGCGACGCGAAGTCCGGCTCGCAAATCGCCTTCCATTCGTCGCCAAACCCTGCAAGCGGAGCCGCCACAAGCTCTGAGCCCCGCCAGATTGCTGGAGTTCCCTCGAGCATTTCCCGGCGAAGCCCTCTATCTCGCCAATTGACCTGTGTCAGACCATGCGATTCGAGAGGACCAATCGTCAAGTTCTCATGCTGTCGCGATTCTGCCGGCGCGGAGATTCTCCATCGTCCGTCCCAGATCACCGCCTGACCAGCGCCTATCGCGACCCGTTGCTCAGCCGCGGCAGGTTCACGCGCGATAAGAAGGCCGCCCGCTTGGAGCCCTGGCAAGACAAGGCATCCCCCAAGAGTCGCTGTTCGACCCTCATGGGCCTCGCCCACCGCCGCGCGCAGGGCATCGAGTCGAGGACGATAGGTGTTTTGTCCGATCCAGCGGATCGCCTCGCTCAAAAGCCGCTGGCCGGTCTCTCCATTTGCGGGATCGAGCACGTGTTCAGGCAGGAAAACAGCGCCTGCATGAAGCTCGACCTCGGTCCCGGCAAGATCATGAGCCACCCGCCGAAGGCTTTGCCGGGCAAGGCGCATATGCTCGGCCGTTTGCGTCAGACGATCGATGGTCAGGCCAAGCTCGCCAAGATGTTTCAGCATCTGCCGCGCCTTCACACGATCAAAGCGAAGATCCTCATTGCTTGGATCATCGGCCCATGCGATCGATTGCGATGTGAGCCAGTCCCTCAGCAAAGCCCTGCGGAGATTCAGAAGCGGTCTCACCCAACCCAGAGCGCCCTCGCCAGACATTTCCGCTATACCGGCAAGGCCATCCACCCCGGACCCGCGCGCAAGACGCATCAGAACGGTTTCAGCCTGATCGTCCTTGGTATGCCCCAGCAGAACGAACGGGATCTGATGATCGACCGCCCAATCGCCGATCAGCCGCCTTCGGGCATCACGTGCCTTTGCCTGCAGATTGCCTTGCCCGTTCCAAGCCCAGCACAGAATGTCATGCGTCGCCTCAAGACGCGCGGCAGATTGCGCCACCAGAGCGATCTCGTGCTTTGCTTCGGGTCTGAGACCGTGATCCACAGTCACCGTCTTGAGGGTGATTGGCCTGCCCCGCGCCCAGTCCGCCGCCAGATGAAGGAGCGCCATGGAATCTGACCCGCCCGAGACGGCGAGGCCCAAAGATCCCTCGTGATGACCAACAAGCCGGTCCAGCGCCGCGCCGACGCTTTGCGCCGGCGTCACTGACAGCTGAGAGACGCCATCGCCGCCTGAGCTTCGCTGACTTGAGCGTTGCCGGGAAACCGGATCTCCACCTCTGCCAGCGTCGTACAGGCATCCTGCACTTGGCCGATCGCGCCCAAAGACGTGCCCAGCTTCGTCAGAGCCTCCGGCGCGAACTCTCCATCCGTATCGCCTGAAAACGCGTCGAGATAAGCCCGCGCGGCATCGGTCCTTTGACCAAGCTCTTCGAGGGATCGACCCCGCAAAAGATGGGCCTCTGCCGTCAATGGGCCGCCTGGGTAATTCTCGGCAAAAGACGTGAACCGCTCGCTGGCAAGCTGAAACTCAGCGGCATCGAACGCTTCTTTTGCAAGATCGAACTCGGCCCGTTCGCCTGCGGCCAGACCGGTATCAGCACTTGAGAGCGGGGGCAAAGCAGGTGCCGGTGTCTGCGCCTCCTCCCCGCCGAGCGACGGCGTGTCCCCCAGGCTGGAAATGTCGCAATCCGCCTCAAGCTCGCAAAGCCGAAACTCGAGGCTTCCAATCCGATTGGTCCCGTCCCGGACAACCTGACCGACACGGAACTCAAGCTCCTCCGTCTTCGAGGTGAGCCGTTGAAGCTCCGCCTCCAACCCGGCCAGACGCTCGAGAGCCGTCGTACCGCCCGCGGATGTCCCGGCCCCTTGCGTCGTAGAGAGTTCCCGATTGAGGGTCTGGATCTCGACATAGAGAACTGCAAGCTCCTGCCGAATATCCGCAAGGGTCTGATCCCGCTCCTGGGCAAAAGCGGGCAGAGATCCGAGGCACAAAGCTGAAGCAAGAAGAAATCGGCGCATAAATTCAGGTCCTAGCTGACGGCTCCGGTCGAGATAATCGTGACCGCCCGTCGGTTTTGCGCATAGCACGCTTCGGTCGAACAGATCTCGACAGGACGCTCTTTGCCGTAGCTGATGGTTTGAAGCCGGGACTGCGGCACCCCTTTGGATACGAGGTATTCCCGAACCGCATTCGCGCGGCGCGCGCCAAGGGCAAGGTTGTACTCTCGGGTGCCTTGTTCGTCCGCATGGCCTTCGACAACAGCAAGGTAGTCTGGGTTCGACATCAGCCAGCCGGCCTGTCCATCGAGGGTTGCGCGCCCTTCAGCCGTGATCGTCGATGTGTCGACCGCAAAAAGCACGCGGTCCCCAATTGTCTGGCTGAAATATTGCGGGCTGGACGGGTCCGAAACACCGCCCTGTCCGGCACTGAGCGGCACGCCGTCACCGAACGCTCCGTTCGGATCACCTCCAGCGCCGTTCTCTCCGAACCGGTCGGCATTGGTACAGGCGGACAGGGCAAGGCCCACCGCAAAAAGTGAAGCAAGGCGAATGGAGGTCATGGTACGTTCCCTGTTTTTGTCTTTGCTCTTGTTGCCTGTCTTTTAGCATGGCTGATGCGGGTTGAAAATCACGGTTGAAGCGGTCCCCAGGACGGATCTGATGCCGGGCCGGGTGTGGTGATCCGTTTGAGATTCACCCCTGTGATATCGACCGAATAAAGCGCAGGCTCACCCGTCGCGCCGAGCGTGTCGCGCGTGAACATCAAGACGCGGCCATTCGGCGACCAGGTCGGACCCTCATCGAGCGGCGAGGCGGTGAGCAGGCGCTCTTCGCTGCCATCGGTGCGCATCACGCCGATGAAGAAGCGGCCCTGGTTCTGTTTTGTGAACGCGATGAGATCTCCCCGCGGGCTCCAAACGGGGGTGCCATAGCGCCCCTCGCCGAAACTGATCCGCGTCGGCTCTCCGCCATTTGAGCCCAGCACATAAAGCTGCTGGGTTCCCGATCGGTCACTTTCAAAGACGATCTGCTGGCCGTCCGGGCTAAGGCTCGGTGCCGTCTCGATGGAAGGGGCAGAGGTCAGCCGGGTGCTTTGCCCGCTGCCTAGATCCGTGCGGTAGATATCCGTATTGCCGCCATTGCTCAGCGAATAGATCACTTGCGTGCCATCGCGCGAAAAGCGCGGGCTGAACGCCATCTCGCCCGGAGCGGTCGGGATCTCGCGGCGCCCGACGGAAGCCACATCGATCATATTGATCCGGGGGAAACCGCTTTCATAGCTCGTATAGAGCACCCGGTCTCCATTCGGCGAAAAGCGCGGCGCCAGGACGATGGAGGAACTGTCCGTCAGAAACTGCACGTTCGCCCCATCGTAGTCCATGATGGCGAGACGCTTGCGGCGATCATCCTTCGGCCCCGCCTCGGAGACAAATACGACGCGGCTGTCGAAATAGGGATCTTCGCCCGTAACCCGCGCATAAACTTGATCGGCTACTTTGTGGGCAATACGTCGCCAACCGGCGGTGGTTCCTACAAGTTGCTGGCCTTCCCCAAGTTCAGTGCCAGAAAAGACATCGTATAGGCGGAATTTTACGATGACCTGATCTCTGTTCACAGCGACAGCGCCGGTTAAGAGGCCTGTTGCGTTAATCGCTCGCCAGTCGGGAAAACGGATTGGGGCGGTGAACGAGGACACCTGGCTGATAAAGGCTTCTGTCGGGATCTGACGAAAAAGACCGCTTCCAACCAGATCTTCAGTAATCACCCGACTGATATCTGCAGCGATGGTAGCAGCATTCGCTGTCTCGGGTTGAAACTCAGGAATCGCGAGTGGAAGTGGTGAAATTTTTCCATCTATGACTATGATGCAAAGCTTGATATCTGGCGAACAATCCGATTGAGCCGCAGCCGGGGTTCTGCCGCCAAGAAGCAGACCCATCATAAGGGCGAAGCAAAAAACTCTCATGCTGCCCATCACAAACTGTGTCATCGATACCATCTCTGTTCAGCCCTTGCTAAATATCCGCACTGTCACGCGCTATCGCAGGCGCATCTGGTTCGGATCGAACGTTATCTGCACTCTACTCCACTGGTCGTACTTTTCGACAGGAAGGTCATAGCCTCCCTTTTCGCAGCGAAGTATTGCTACTCTTGCAGCCTCAAATGCTGCCCGGGTGGCCGCATCGCTGGGCCCATCGGACCTTGCCATCTCGATATTGCTGACCTGACCCGATTGGCTCAGATCGAAGGTGACGGCGACCGTCGTGCGCTGGGCATCGGTGCCGATCGGAAGCGCCCAGCAATCCGAGATCGCCACGCGGAACCCTTCGAGCTCGCCGGATGTCAGCGGAGCGCCGGACGGGGTCGGTGTCT
This sequence comes from uncultured Paracoccaceae bacterium, assembly GCA_947503775.1. GTDB lineage: Bacteria > Pseudomonadota > Alphaproteobacteria > Rhodobacterales > Rhodobacteraceae > Aestuariibius. The sequence continues at coordinate 157,568 of CANNFE010000004.1, forward strand.
CCTCGCTGTCGAGGATCTGCTCAAGTGTGCTTGTAATCGAATCTGTGGGAGCATCGGCTGGCTCTTCCTCAGACGGCTCTGTTTCGCTGACCTCTTGCGCAGCCGGCGGTTGCGGACGCCGAAGCTGAGGACGTAATGATGTTGTCGGAGCCAGCGCAACCTCTTCGTCTTGAATGACGGGCGCATCCTCGGGCTCATCCGCCTCTGTCACGATTGCCGAGCTTTGCTCTTCTTCGGCGGTCGCCTCCTGCTCTTCGGCGGGCGTCTCGGATGTCTCGGCCTCGACAACAGCCTCTTGTGTCTGATCGGCGATCTCTACGTCTGGCTCGGGAGGCGCAACATTGTCGGAGGAAATGACGTCCGACGGGCGAGGACGCGGACGGGTCGACGTACCGACGGCCGTATTCACTGGCGGAGGCGGTGGTGTGGGCGGGGCGGGTTCCGGCGCGGGCTCCGGCTCTGGCGTTGGCGGCGCGGGAACTGGCTGCTCGGGTGCCGGTGCGGGATCCGCCGCGGGCGGGGGCGTTGCCGCGGTTGGAACCGATGGCTCGGGCGGCGCTTCTACGACCGGTGCCTCCTGAGGAGCCTCGTCCAACGGAAACTCGGGCGCGACCAGTGATGGTGGAAGTTCGGACGGGACGTTCGGCGCTTCGCGAGAGGTCAGATTAGCAAATTCCTCGGAGGACACGACATCGACCTCGGCGATATCAAACGGAAGCGGGTCTGAAGACAGCCCCCAGCCAAGCACGAGCCAGCCCAGAAAAATGACATGGCCTGAGACAGAGACATATGCGCCGGGCGACACGGGGGCGCCCCTACCCGTTCTCTTCGGTCGCAGGGGGATCACCGATATCAGTCACAAGCCCGATATTCGAAAACCCGCCGGCATTCAGATCGCCCATCACTGTCGCAAGACTGTTCCAGGACACCGTTCGATCTGCGCGGACGAAGACACGGTCGCTCTCTCTCTCGGCAGAGATGGCCGTCAGCCGGGCCACGAGATTGGATGCGGCCACTTCGGTTTCCTGGATCAGGATCTGTCCTTCGGCTGTCAGCGTGACCGTCAGCGGCTCTTCATTATCTGTCGGTAGGGCGTTCGCTGCCGTTTCAGGCATGTTGACCGGAACGCCCACCGTCAGCAGTGGCGCCGCCACCATGAAAATGATGAGCAGAACGAGCATCACATCCACGAATGGCGTGACGTTGATCTCGGCCATGGGCGCACTGCGGCGGGCCCGGCGACCGCGCCTGCGCCCGCCTCCACCGCCGCCGTCTTTCTGAATGACCCCGGCGACCATATCAGCTGTCCAGTTGACGGCTGAGGATGGTCGAGAACTCGTCGGCAAAGGCCTCGTAGCCATTGACGATCCGGTCGCTGTCAGCGGTCAGCTTGTTGTAAAAGATCACGGCCGGGATCGCCGCAAGAAGGCCCAGACCGGTCGCAAGCAACGCCTCGGCGATCCCGGGCGCGACGACCGCAAGGTTCGTATTCTGCTGCTCGGCAATCTCGATAAAGGCGTTCATGATCCCCCAGACTGTACCGAAAAGACCGACAAAGGGCGCCGTCGAGCCGACGGTTGCAAGAACAGGTAGCCCTTTTTGAAGCTTCTCGGATTGCCGGGCAATCGCGACATCCATGGCCCGGTCGATCCGGGCCTGCGCCCCGGCGATCAGCCCGCCATCGCTTCGATGCGATCTGCGCCATTCGAGCATTCCGGCCGCAAAGATCCGTTGCGACTGCCCCTTCGGCTCGGGCCCGATTTCTTCGTAAAGGCCATCAAGGGGCTCGCCCGACCAGAAAGACCGATCGAACCGCGCAGCCTCGCGACGGGCGCGCCGGTATTGCAGCCATTTGTCGATGATCACGGCCCAGCACCAGACCGAGGCCAAGATCAGCATGATCATCACAACTTTTACTGTAAGTGTCGCACGCGCAAATAGCGCCCACATCGAAAAATCGACTGCTTCCATCTAACCGCTCTCTTGCCGTCGCGGCCTCTTTGGCGGGCCGCATTGATGTCTCTTTAGCCGAGACAGCGCGTGAAAGCCAATCACAACGCATGTCGGGACTGAAAATTATGGAGCGGCTGACATCAACTTCGTGCGAATATCCGCTGGGAACCGGCCGGGTTTTCCCTCTTTCGTAAGCATTGCAATGCTGATGATGGAGCGAAAAAGCACCGTCTCCTCTCGCAGAACCGTTTGATCCACCTCAAGCCGTGCGCCGGTGATTTTCAGCGGACACGTCCTGACGACAAGGATGTCATCATAGAATGCGGGAGAAACATAATCCGCCTCGACCCGGCGTACCACGAAAACGAGGTTTTGCTCGGCTTTCAGGGCCGCCTGATCGACACCGAGGGATCTGACCCATTCGCTTCGCGCCCGCTCGATAAAGCGCAGATAGTTCGCATAATAGACGATCCCGGCAAGATCGGTGTCTTCGTAATAGACGCGAAGCTCGAAATTGTGGCTCATTGCAGGCGCGTCATTCGGGCATGGATCCTAAGGGCATGGCTTGGATCGTTCGAGGCGGGCGGCATCACCGGATCATAGGCCGCACGGATCAGGCCCGCGACCTCTGGCTTGAGAATGACACGGTCGCCCTCCACAAGACCAAGCGGGGATGATCCGAGAAACGCCTTATCTGACCAAAGCAGAATGAGCTGTGCGGCCTGACTCAGAGCCAGCGTCTCGGCGGATGTTTCTGCAAGGCTGTCGTCGATCCGGATCAGCACGAAACAGGCACGAATGGCCCCGGCTTCATCGAACCGGAAAATGCGGTACTGGTTGGCATCGCTTTGCTTGAGCTGCTTCAACAGCTCCTCAAAGCCCAGGATCAGCCGGTCGAGATTGGGCACAGTCCGCAGCTCGGACCAATCCTTGCAAAAGAACATGAGCAGGTTCGCCCCAAGCTCGGTATCCACCTCGTCGACGGCATGGCCTGCAAGCTGTGCAATCGCCTCGATAGCACCCTTGAAAATCGAAAGGGTTGCATCATCGACCCCAAAAATAACCGGCGCAATGGGGCGACCCCACCGCGCGAACGCATATTTCCCGTCCCCGCGCAGGAAAAACGCTTCGACATCCTCTGCGGACAGCGCCTGTGACGGCTGCGCATCGCTCATTCGAATAGGTCCCTGTCCGGCACCGGCGCTTCAAGCCCGAGGTGGCGCCAGGCTTTCGCTGCAAGTCGGCGCCCGCGCGGCGTTCTTTCGATCAGACCTTCCTGCAGCAGGAACGGCTCGATCACGTCCTCGATCGAATCCCGGCTTTCGCTCATGGCCGCAGACAGCGTCTCAACCCCGACCGGGCCGCCGCCATAGTTCTCGGCGATGATCGTGAGATATTTTCGGTCCGCACCGTCCAGCCCAAGATCATCGACACCAAGCCGGGTTAGAGCGCCGCTGGCCAAGGCCTCGCTCACATGTCCATCGCCCTCCACGATTGCAAAATCCACGACACGGCGCAGAAGACGGCCAGCAATGCGGGGCGTTCCTCTGGCCCGCCGCGCGATCTCTCGTGCGCCTCCGTCATCTGCCGAGACGCCCAGCAGCTTTGCGCCGCGCGTGACGATGGAATGCAGCTCGTCCACCGAATAGAACTGCAGCCGGGTCGGGATGCCAAAGCGATCCCGCAGAGGGGTCGTCAAAAGCCCCATCCGCGTCGTCGCTCCGATCAGTGTGAAGGGCTGAAGCTCGATCCGGACCGTGCGCGCCGCCGGGCCCTCGCCTATCACCAGATCCAGCTCGAAATCCTCCAGCGCCGGATAAAGCACCTCTTCGACCACCGGGTTCAGGCGGTGGATCTCGTCGATGAAAAGCACATCTCGCGCGTCCAGATTGGTCAGGATCGCCGCAAGATCCCCGGCCTTGGCCAGAACCGGCCCACTTGTCATCCGGAAGTTCACGCCGAGCTCGCGCGCGATTATCTGGGCCAGCGTTGTCTTGCCCAAGCCGGGCGGGCCGTGAAACAGCGTGTGATCCATCGCCTCTCCCCGCTGACGGGCGGATGCGATGAAGACGGCCAGATTGGACCGCGCCTCGGCCTGTCCGATGAACTCGTCCAGCCGCTGAGGCCGCAAGGCACGATCCGCATCGCCCGGCAGGCTGTCCGGGCGCATCGTCGGATCTGAATCGATACTCATAGCGCGGTCCTAGCCCTTCGGAGCGAGACGGCGCAAGGCGGCCCGGATCAGATCCGCCGTCTGTGCACCCGGCTCGTCCGCAAGGACTTCCGCGATCGCACGGGCTGCATCGGCGGGCGCATATCCAAGATTGCCGAGTGCCGACAAGGCTTCAGCTTGCGCGGCGGGTTGGGTTTGAGGTGTGCGATCGGGCACACTTTCGACGACCATATCCGTCGGGGCCGGAGAAGCTGCAGGACCCGCATTCATCGCCATAATAGCTGGCGCCTTGTCCTTGAGTTCGTTAACAACCCGCTGCGCCGTCTTCGGGCCGACGCCCTTTGCGATGGCAATCGATGACCAGTCTCCCAAAGCGATCGCCTGTCCGACGCTCTCGGGACCGATCGCGCTCAAGATCGCCATAGACGCCTTTGCTCCGATGCCCTGAACGCCCATCAAAAGCCGATGCCATTCCTTCTCGACCAAGGTCGAGAATCCGAAAAGCTGAAGCAGATCCTCCCGAACAAGAAGATCAGTGAAAAGAGAGACGGCCGACCCCACCTCGGGCAGCGCCATTCGGGTACGGTCGGACACGTAGACGATATACCCCACCCCGCCGACATCGATAAGGACATGATCACTGGAGCAGTGATCCAGCCGCCCGCTGAGACGCCCGATCATCCTGCCGCTCTTTGAAGCGCATTCGCCAGTTGGCCATGCCTCGCCGCGTGATGGGCGTGGCAGATCGCGATGGCCAGCGCATCGGCCTCGTCGTGAGATTGTGGCGTCGCGGCAGGAAGCTGAAGTTTCACCATGTGAATGACCTGACGCTTTTCCGCATGTCCGACCCCGACGACGGTCTTCTTGACCGTGTTAGGGGCGTATTCGCTCACCTTCAGGCCAGCCTTGGCCGGAACGAGCATCGCAATCCCCCGCGCCTGCCCAAGCTTGAGCGTCGCACGGGCATCCTTGTTGACAAAAGTCTCTTCCACCGCCGCCTCTGCGGGCGCGTAGCGCTCGACAATTTGGGCAAGCGCATCGTGCAGGGCCAGAAGCCGCTGCGCCAAAGCGCCCTCTCCCGATTTGCAGATTCCGCTGGCCACAAAGCTAAGGCGGCTCCCCCCCAAAGCCTCGACAACCCCCCAGCCCATCGTCCGCAAGCCCGGGTCGATCCCGATGATCCGCATGCTCAGCCTCATTCGTTCTTATTTTGTCCAACGCTATCCGAAAAGGAAACATCTGAAAACAGCGCAGATGCGGCGCGCCCCAACCGCAGGCGATAAGCCATAAAACGCCCTCTCTCGACGTCGCTTTCAGACGGCCTTCAGGTCGCATTCCTGCCATGCAGAATGTGCATATACCCCATGCAAAAAAAGCCGCTATTCAGGCCTGGAATCTTTGTCTAAGCGCGAATTTCACAAAAGATATCGAGCCGCTGGGACAAGACAATGACAACACCTAATATGGGACGCGTGTTTCGCTCCGTTCGCCTTTGGAATGACCGCCGCCTGGCCCGCAATGCATTTGCAAAGCTTAGCGCTCGCGAGCTCTATGATATTGGTCTGAGCGTCACCGATCTTGAGATGATCGGCCGCCACTAACAAAAAACCGCGCCCTCTCAGGCGCGGTTCCTAATGTTGTCGCTCGGTCAGAGAAGACTAGAGGTCTTCGCCCACCGCAAAGATCGGGGTGTCCTCTGTCACAGCCGTCCCGGACAAATACCGGTTCATCTGCGACGCGAGCCACCCTGACACTGGATCCGCATCAAGAACGAAAGCACCTGCTTTTTCGAAAGCAGTCCCCTCTACAAGCTGGCTGACACGCTGATCGTATTCGGTCGGTCCATGATGATAGAGAAGGAACGCTTTGATCGTGAACAAGAAGATCGCGAGCCAAACAACACCACGCACTGGAAACCGAAGTGACGTCCGGCGGGGACGGGACATAATGAGCCCGTCTTTGCCGACAGCATGAACAACACCGTCACGCGCCATACGCTCGTGCCGACGATGAAGTCGCTTCACTCGTTTCTCGAATTGGAGATGACTGGCAGTCATATGTACTCTCCAAAAATAAAGGCCCCCACACCCTCACCTCAAAATCATATCCCCAAATACGACTTTTGTGTGGCGCAGCGACGGTTCCAAGTCTTCCTACAAAGCCTCAACTTCGCGTGAGCGTCAAGGTCGCCCAATCTCCGATCGGATCTTCAGCAACCAAGCTGAACCCATGTTCTTCGTAGCAGTTTAGGACTTCTGCCTGCTGCTCTTGCAGCAAACCAGACAGAATTACCCGTCCCCCCGAAGTCACATTCGCCGACATGTCCGGAGCAAGAGACAGGAGAGGACCCTTTAGAATATTGGCAAAAACAAGGTCGAATGGGCCGCTGGCAAGATCATCCTGCTTTGGGAAGCCCGCACTTTCCACCGCGTGAACGAGATCCGATAGTCCGTTTGCCTTGATGTTGGCCCGCGCGACTTCAACCGCGACGGGGTCAATATCATTTGCCAAAACACTCTGTTTCCAAAGCTTTGCTGCGGCCATGGCGAGAACGGCCGTCCCGCATCCGACATCAGCGATTCGGCTCGGAACAAAGCCGTCTCGCCCCAAACGATCCATGGCAAGCAGGCAGCCCAGCGTGGTTCCGTGGTGCCCCGTTCCGAATGCCATTGCGGCATCGATCAGCAAACCGATCCGATCGGATGGCAGCTTGTCGGCGTCGTGGCTGCCGTACAAAAAGAAGCGCCCCGCCTCTACAGGCGCAAGGTCGCGGCGCACTTTCGCAACCCAGTCGGTCTCGGGCAGTTCCGAGATGACGAAATCCTTCGTCCCATTCACCGCAGCAAGGAGTGCGAGCCCCGCCTGATCCGGCGGGGAGGTAAAATAGGCCCCAACCTCCCAAAGACCGCTGCCATCCTCGATCTCGAACACACCAACGCCTAGAGGTTCGGGATCTAGCACCTCAAGCGCCTCGCCGAGCGTCTCGGCGGCGGCATGCCCGGAAATATTGGTAAAAGCTGTAAAGGTCGTCATCGTGCCAAACGGCCCACGGCGTCGCTCACGCGCCCGTTCCGATTGGACAAGTCACACCGGTTCCACCAATTCCGCAATACCCGGCGGGGTTCTTAGCCAGATATTGCTGATGATATCCTTCAGCCATGAAGAACGCGCCAGCGGGTTCAATCTCGGTCGTGATGGCTCCAAAGCCCGCCTCTGAAAGCCGTTTTTCGAATTCAGCTTTCGTGGTCTGCGCCAGCTGCTTTTGCGCCTCGGTCGTATAGTAGATACCGGAGCGATACTGCGTTCCCCGATCATTTCCCTGTCGCATCCCTTGTGTCGGGTCATGCCCTTCCCAAAAGACCTTGAGCAGCTCCTCGTAGGACATCACGTCAGGGTCATAGACCACGCGGACGATCTCGTTATGGCCCGTCATGCCCGAGCATACTTCCTCGTAGGTGGCATTCGGTGTGAAACCGGCGCCATAGCCTACCATGGTCAACCATACCCCGTCGAGCGTCCAGAACATGCGCTCCACGCCCCAGAAACAGCCCATGCCGAAGACCGCGACCTCCATCCCCTCCGGAACATCCAGCGTCAGGGGGCGCCCGCTCACGAAATGCGTATCGACCGTCGGGATCGGTTCGGGCCGGCCAGGCAACGCTTTGTCTGGGGTGATCATCTCGGTCTTCTTACGGGTCAGGGTAAACATCATATCGCTCCGTCTCGGATGCCTTTGGATATAGGGTCTGGCCGCCGATATTCTACTCGGCCGCGGCCGCAACCGGGCCGGTCAGGATCGTCTCATGCCCCGGGATCGGGTGTCGGGGGATCAGCAGCGACAGACCAAGCGAGATGCAAGCCATCCCGGCGGCAGACAAAAAGACCAGGCCCGGCGAGGCGAGCCAGAGAAGACCCAGAAGAACCGGCAGGAAGACGGCCGCGATATGATTGATCGTGAAAGCAACTGCCGCTGTCGGCGCGATATCGGAGGGATCCGCGATTTTCTGGAAATACGTCTTGATCGCCAGGGCCAGACTAAAGAACAGGTGATTGACGACATAAAGCACGGCGGCGACGGCCGCGCTCCATTCCAGAAAGTAAACTCCGGCATAGGCCAGGAAGACGAGCCCCAGCCCCGTATATTCGAAGATCAGCGCGCGCCGCTCTCCAAAAACCTGAACCAGCCGCCCCAGAAACGGCGCCACGATCATGTTTGCGATTAGCGTCGTCAGAAAGAGGGCAGTGATCTCGTGAACGGCATAGCCGAACCGCTCGACCATCATGAAACCGGCAAAGACGACAAAGATCTGCCGCCGCGCGCCGGACATGAATTGCAGCGCATAGTAAAGCCAATACCGCTTGCGCAAGATCATCTGCCGCCGTTGTGCGTCTTTGCCTTCAAACTGCGGATAGGCAAAAAAGCAGAACAGAGCGACAAGGGCCGTGAACCCGCCGGCGACCCAGTAGACGAAGTTATAGCTTAGATCGAACCGGTCCCACGTGCCAATGATCAACAGATATGCGATCAGCGTCGCCCCGGATCCGGCAGAGATAAGCCAGCCCAGAACCTGCGGCGCTTTTGCCTTTTCGATCCACTGAAGCTGGAGCGATTGGTTGACGGTCTCGTAGTAATGAAACCCGATCGAGCTGAGGAGCGTGATCGTCAGAATACCGCCCATTGTGGGAAACTGCGCCGTGAGTGTCGTGGCGATCCCCAAAAGTCCCAAGGACAAAAGGCCCAGAACCTGCTCTCGCATAAAGAGCAGGATCGCGATCACCCCGACGGCCAGAAACCCTGGGATCTCCCGGATGGTATGAAGCCAGCCAATATCCGATCCGTCGAAATCGGCGACCTCGACGACGAAATTGTTGAGCAGCGCGCTCCATGTCGAAAAAGCGACGGGCATGGCGGCCGACATCAAAAACAGCAGCGTAATCGGCTGCCGCCAAAGTGGGAGTCTGTGGCTGTCGGCGATGCGCATCGTCTTCATGGGATCGCTCTACTCCCCGGATCGGCCGAAAGATAGATCTAGAGAAAACTCTGCGGATCGATATCGATCGACATCCGCGTCTCTCCCTTGAGGCGGAACTGCCCGGCCCATGCCGCAAGGGCTTTCTGGATCGGGGCGCCTTTCGAGGCTTTGACCAGCAACCGTACCCTGTGCCGTCCGCGGATCCGCGCAATCGGCGCGGGCGCCGGACCGAACACCTCGGCCCCGATGGCGCGCAAGGGATCGATTTGACGGGCCATTGCGCGCCCCAGATCGAAAACATCCTGAATATCGGGGGACGAAAGAACGACCCCCGCCATGCGGCCAAAGGGCGGCATTCCCGCATGGCGACGCTCGTCGGCCTCAGCGCGCCAGAAGGTCTCTTCTTCGCCGGTCAGGATCGCCTGAATGACCGGATGCTCCGGCTGATAGGTCTGAAGCAGCGCCTCGCCCGGGACTTCGGATCGTCCGGCCCGCCCGGCGACCTGACGCATCAGTTGAAAGGTCCGCTCTGCGGCCCTGAGATCGGACCCCTGTAAGCCAAGATCGGCATCGATAACGCCGACCAGCGTCAGGTTCGGAAAATTGTGACCCTTCGCGACAAGCTGCGTGCCGATGATGATATCGGCGCCGCCCGCCGCGATCATCTCGATCTGTGCCTTGAGCTGCCGCGCGCTCCCGTAAAGATCCGACGACAGAACCGCGATCCTCGCTTCAGGAAAGAGAGCCGCAGCCTCTTCGGCCAGACGCTCGACACCGGGGCCGATCGGGGCCAGCCGGTCCTCTGCGCCGCAGGACGGGCAGATCGTTGGAATGGGCTGGCTTTCCCCACATTGATGGCAGACGAGCCTCTTGAGAAATCGGTGCTCGACCATCCGGGCGTCGCAATGCTCGCACCCGATCTGCTGGCCACAGGCCCGGCAAAGCGTGACCGGTGCGTATCCCCGGCGGTTGATAAAGAGGAGCGCCTGCTCGGACCGCTCAAGCCGTTTGGTGACAGCGGCCTTCAAGCTCGGAGAGATCCAGCTTGTCGCGGGCATATCCTCGATCCGCATGTCGATCGCCCGCATCGTCGGCATCGTCGCCGATCCGAACCGTGAGGTCAGTTCGATACGCTCATATTTGCCGCTATCGGCATTGACCCAGCTTTCAAGCGATGGTGTCGCCGAGGCGAGGATGACATGCGCCGCGTTGATCGAAGCGCGCAGAACGGCCATGTCGCGCGCGTTGTAGAGAACACCGTCTTCCTGCTTGTAGGAGGTGTCGTGCTCTTCATCGACGACGATCAGGCCAAGATCGCGATAGGGCAGAAAGAGCGCCGACCGCGCACCGACCACAAGCTGCGCGCCCCCCTGCCCGACCATCCGCCAAAGACGTCGCCGCTCGGTCATCGTCACGCCCGAATGCCATTCCGCAGGTTGCGCTCCGAAGCGGGCTTCGACCCGGGTCAGAAACTCTGCCGTTAGGGCGATTTCGGGCAGCAGAACAAGAGCTTGCCGGTTCTGCGACAGACAGGCCGCGACTGCCTCGAGATAGACTTCCGTCTTGCCGGATCCTGTGACGCCCTTGAGCAGCGTGGTTCCATAGACGCCGGATCGAACCGCAGAGGCGAGCCGTGCCGCCCCGGCCGCCTGATCGTCCGTCAGCGCCTTGCCCTCCAGATCCGGATCAAGGCGGGGATAGGGAACATCGCGCGGCGCTGCTTCTTCGATCACGGCGCCGCCTTTCAACAAGCCTTTTACGACCGATGAGGTCACATCGGCCGCATCCGATAGCTCCTTGAGCGTGAAGCCCAGACCGCCATACTCCCTGAGCGTCTCAAGAACGCGGGTCCGCGCTTCGGTCATGCGCGCGGGGGTGCCCTGTCCCAGACGGTAGATCCTTCGCATCGAAGGCGGATCGCCCAGGCCGGGCGCGCGGGTTGCAAGACGCAGCATCGCCGGAAGGGGCGTCAGCGTATAGTCGGCGGCGCGAGCGAGGAAGGTCTGCATCTCGTCGCGCATCGGCGCGACATCGAGAACGCGGATCACCGCGCGGACCTTTGAGATGTCGTAGTCCCCCCGCCCCGCGCCCCAGACGACACCGATGACCTTTCGCGGGCCCAGCGGCACTTCGACGAAGGCGCCAAACTGGCAGCCCCCCTCGGGCGACTTGTAGTCGAGCGCGCGCCCCAACGGCTGCGTGGTCAGGACGCTGACCAGATCCCCCTCATGGAAAAAACCGTCCATTCGATGCCTTCGTCCTAGGGCTTTCCGGCCCGGTAGAGGTCAGGTAAACGCTGGCGCGAGGAAACGCCAATTCATTGATCGGAGATCGCTGCCATGAAATTTTTCGTAGACACCGCCGAGATAGACGACATCCGCGACCTCAAGGATTTGGGCATCGTGGACGGCGTTACCACCAACCCGTCCCTTATCATGAAATCTGGCCGGGACATCAAAGAGGTCACCAAAGAGATCTGCGAGCTGGTCGACGGACCGGTGTCGGCCGAGACTGTCGCGACCGATGCAGACGGTATGATCGCTGAAGGTAAAGAATTGGCTAAGATCGCGGAAAATATTGCGATCAAGGTGCCGCTGACCTGGGACGGGCTGAAAGCGTGCAACAGTTTGACCGATGACGGTTATATGGTGAACGTAACCCTTTGTTTTTCCGCCAATCAGGCGCTTCTGGCGGCCAAAGCAGGGGCGACGTTCATCTCTCCCTTCATCGGGCGGCTGGACGATATCAACCTCGATGGCCTCGATCTGATCTCGGATATCCGGGAAATCTACGACAATTATGGGTTCGAAACGCAGATCCTCGCCGCCTCGATCCGGTCGGCGAACCATATGAGCGAATGCGCCAAGATCGGCGCCGACGTGGCGACAGCGCCTCCGGGTGTGATCCGGAAAATGGCCGATCATGTCCTTACGGATAAGGGGCTCGAAGCGTTCCTGAAGGACTGGGAAAAGACCGGCCAGTCGATCCTCTGAGGCGCAAAAGCCGCAACTTTTTCTGCAAGGGCGGCCCTGCTGGACAGAAGAGTCGCCCGTTTCTATCCTACTTCCCAATCGACCGGGGCAAACCCGGCAGAACGAGAGGCAGGATATGAGCACGACGCATTCCGCGACGCTAGAAACGAGTCTGCGCGAGAGGATCCTGGCCGATCCCGCGCTTTTGCTGGACGATCCCGATGTCATGCGCGCTTTGGTCGATACCAAGGCTGACGATATGGGCGGAAATATCGTTGATTTACGAGGGGTTGCGATGGAGCGGCTCGAGCATCGGCTCGACCGGCTCGAAGAGGCGCATAAATCGGTCATCGCCGCAGCCTACGACAACCTTGCGGGCACCAATCAGGTGCATCGGGCGATCCTCAGACTGCTGAGCGCGACCACGTTTTCAGAGTTCCTCGAGGATCTGGGCGGTGAGGTGAAGGAGATCCTGCGCGTCGGCGCGATCCGTCTGGTTCTTGAAGAAGACATCATCCAAGATCCTGATTTTGAAGACAAATCCGGGACGCTCCTGCGGGCCGATACCGGCTTTGTGACCGGGTATATCGGGCAGGGACGGGATGCGCCTTTGCGGCCTGTGACCTTGCGGCGGCTTGCTCCGAGGGCGGGGGGATTGTTCGGGGAGAACGGGCCGTATCAGCGGTCCGAGGCTTGCCTGAAACTCGACTTCGGGGGCGATCGGCGCCCGGGTCTCCTGGCCCTGGCCTCGGACGATGAGACACGGTTCGTCCCGCAGCAAGGCACTGATCTTCTTGAGTTTTTCGGCGGTATCACCGAGCGGGCCGTGCGGCGCTGGATGATTTGATCCGATGCTGGTCTCGCCTGCTTTGCGCGATGCGCTGGAGGGATGGTTGGATCATGAAGCATCGATCAAAAATGCCTCGGAGCATACGATTTCCGCCTATGCGACTGACGTAAAAGGGTTTTTCGAGTTCCTGACACGTCATCGCGAAGCCCGGGAAGGGCTGGCCGGACTCGTTAACGTCACGCTGCGCGACATGCGATCCTGGATGGCGCATGAGCGCGATCGCGGGATCGGCCCGCGGTCGCTGGCGCGTAAACTGTCGGCGGTCAAAGGGTTTACGCGTTGGCTCGCGACCCGCGAAGCCTTTGATCCGACAGTGATTTTATCCACGCGGGCGCCCAAATCCCCGCCCCGCCTGCCGCGTCCGCTGACGCCGGAGGGGGCGCGCGATATGATCGACACGATTGCGTTACAGGGGCAGGACGACTGGGTTGCGGCGCGGGATGTGGCGGTGGTGACGCTGCTTTATGGATGCGGTCTGCGAATCTCCGAAGCGCTGGGTCTGACGGGGGCGGATGCGCCTTTGCCGCCCGCGCTCAGGATCCTCGGCAAGGGGCAAAAAGAGCGGCTTGTGCCTGTCCTGCCCGCTGCGCGGACGGCTGTGGATCGCTATGCCGCGCTTTGCCCGTTCGATCTGGGAGACGATGCGCCCTTGTTCCGCGGGGTCCGGGGCGGAGCGCTGAATCGCAGGCTTATTCAAAAGGTTATGGCCGATGTGCGCGCGCAGCTTGGCCTTCCGGCAACGGCGACACCCCATGCGATGCGCCATTCCTTTGCGACCCATCTTCTTTCTGCCGGAGGGGATCTGCGGGCGATCCAGGATCTTTTGGGTCATGCGTCGCTGTCGACGACGCAAGTCTATACGGCGGTTGATACGGCGCGCCTGATGGAGGTCTATGACAAGGCCCATCCCCGGTCCTGAGACACCCCGATCGTGAACGGTCCGACCGCTCTGGTTAACGCCAGATCGGTGTGTCGGCATCGGGGCGGCATCCGGGAGGAGGCAAATTCGCAAATGGCAGAATGTTAACGGGATTGGACTTGCAAAACGGATCAGAACCGCCGATTTCGATCCGATCCATAAGTTGAAGCTTATCCTTTTCATGACGCCCACTTTCATGACCCCCAAGCGCAAGGCGCTGGCCGTTCATCTTCTGACTGCGAGCGGGGCGGTGTTCGCCATGCTCGCCATGCTGGCCGCCGTCGACGCCAAGTGGGACATCATGTTTCTGTGGCTGGTCGTCGCCTTTGCCGTGGACGGGATCGATGGGCCGCTGGCCCGGCGCTATGACGTTAAAAAGAACGCTGCCGAGTTCGACGGGGTCCTGCTGGATCTGATCATCGATTATCTGACCTATGTCTTCATTCCGGCCTATGCGCTTTATGCGAGCGGGCTGATGGATGGCTGGTCGGGCTGGCTGGCGATCATCATCATCACCTTCACCTCGGCGATGTATTTCGCCGATACGCGCATGAAGATGCGGGACAACTCCTTTTCGGGCTTTCCGGGCTGCTGGAACATGGCCGTGCTGGTGCTGTTTGCGGTGAGCCCCGCCTGGTGGGTCTGCCTTTTGGTCGTGACGGTCCTGGCCGTTGCGATGTTCCTGCCGATCAAGTTCGTCCATCCGGTGCGGACGGCGCGCTGGAGATCGGTGACGCTTCCGGCGGCGGGGGTCTGGACCGCGCTGGCGGGGGTCGCCGCCTGGCGGAATTTCGAAATCGGGGGCGGTCTGGTGACGGCGCTTGTGATCCTGTCGATCTATCTGATCCTCGCCGGAGCGCTTCAGCAGGCGACCGAGCGGTCCTAGGCGAGGCCGAGCCGGATCGGGCCGCTTGCGGTGAGGGGATCTGCGGGGCGACCTTTCTGGGTAGCTTTGAGGTCCGGTTGGGTTGCCGCGATTTCCCTGATCCGTTGCATCAAGGGACGCCAGTCCGAGGAGAGGGCGCGGGCGACCTCGGAGGGGCAGAAGGTTTTGCCGGGACCGCGCTGAAGAGCAAAGGCGCGGAGGGTTACGGCGATATCGTCGTCGGTCATGGGAGACTAGATCGGGCAACTGCGATGCGCGTCAAGCTGGTCAGCTAAAGATGGCCTGAGCTGGGCCAGCGGCGGCCCCTGGGATGGCGCTGATCCGGATGTGCGAGGCACTTTTATGGTGCCACTTACATCTTCCCTCTGAGGCCAGCGAGAGATGGCAAAGCGCCAGCCCGTGTTCGTCGGGCGAAACGTCCACTGGACCTTTCGCTGATCCTCCTCGCCGAGCCGGCGCTGGCCCGGCGCCTTCGGCTTGATTCCGGGCCTTTGAAGACTGGCTAGCCCAGCGCCTCGTTGCAGCGGCCGCATACACCTTCAAGGGCATGCAAGCCGACATCGGGCAGGATCTTCCAGCAGCGTTGGCATTTCTGGCCATGGGCTTTCTCGAAGACCACGCCGACGCCCTCGACTTCGGGCATGCGGAACGCTTCGTCCGGGCTGGGATCGGTGGTGATCTGAAGGTCGCTGGTGATGCAGATATCCTCGAACGGGACGGTCTTGAGGATCTCGGCCTGCTCGGCGCTGACATGGACGACCGGGGCGGCCTCGAGAGAGGAGCCAATGGTCTTGTCCTGACGCTGGATCTCGAGCGCGCCGGTCACCGCGCGGCGGACGGTGCGGATCGCTTGCCATTTGGCGGCGAGCGCGTCGTTGCGCCAGTCCTGCGGCGTGTCGGGCATGTCCTGCAGGTGGACCGACGCGTCGTCCTGCGGGTGCCGTTCGAGCCAGACTTCCTCCATCGTGAAGACAAGGATGGGGGCAAGCCAGGTGGTCAGGCGCTGGTAGATCTGCTCGAGCACCCAGAGGGAGGCCTGACGGCGGTTCGTCTCGCCGTCGCAGTAGAGCGCGTCCTTGCGGATGTCGAAATAGAAGGCAGAAAGGTCCAGCGTGGCGAAGTCGAAAACCGTGCGGAACACTGTCTGGAAGTCATAAGCGGCATAGCCGTCGCGCACGGCGGTGTCGATCTCGGCGAGGCGGTGGAGCACCCATTGTTCGAGCTCGGGCAGGTCGGCGGGTTTCTCGGGGGTCTCCTCGGGCAGGGAGCCGAGGAGGAAGCGCATCGTGTTCCTGAGGCGCCGATAGCTGTCGGCGACGCCCTTGAGGATCTCGGGCCCGATGCGGTGATCGTGGACATAGTCGGTCTGGGCGACCCAGAGGCGCAGGATGTCGGCGCCGTATTGCTTGACCACCTCGTCCGGCACGATCGTGTTGCCGAGCGACTTGGACATCTTGTTGCCCTTCTGGTCGAGCGTGAAGGCGTGGGTGACGACAGCGCGGTAAGGCGCGCGGCCCTTAGTGCCGCAGGCCTGCAGCATGGAGGAGTGGAACCAGCCGCGATGCTGGTCGGTGCCTTCCAGATAGACATCGGCGATACCGTCCTCGGTCCCGTCCTCGCGGTCGCGCAAGACGAAGGCGTGGGTGGAGCCGCTGTCGAACCAGACGTCGAGGATGTCGAAGACCTGATCGTAGTCATCCGGGTTGTGGTCATTACCGAGGAAGCGCTCCTTGGCGCCGTCCTTGTACCAGGCATCGGCGCCTTCGGCCTCGAAGGCTTCGGTGATGCGGGCGTTGACAGCGGCGTCGCGCAGGAGGAAGTCCGGATCGGTGGGTTGCGCGCCTTTGCGCGTAAAGCAGGTGAGCGGCACGCCCCAGGCGCGCTGGCGCGAGAGCACCCAGTCGGGGCGGTTCTCGATCATCGAATAGAGCCGGTTGCGGCCGGTCTTGGGCGTCCAGGTGACCAGCTCGTCGATGGAGGTGAGCGCACGTTCGCGGACCGTGGTGCCGTAGGTATCCTGGCCGTCACCGACGGGGCGGTCGATGGCGGCGAACCATTGGGGGGTGTTGCGGTAGATTAGCGGCGCCTTGGAGCGCCAGCTATGCGGATAGCTGTGCTTGATCTTGCCGCGCGCAAGCAGACCGCCCGCCGCGACGAGCGCATCGATGACGGCCTTGTTGGCGTCGCCTTCCTTGCCGTTAGGTTTGAGGATGCGCTTGCCTCCGAAGAGCGGGAGGTCTTCGCGGAAGCTGCCATCTTCGTCGACGTTGTAGGTCATCGGAAGATTGTGTTTGAGACCGATTTGGTAGTCGTCATCACCGTGGGACGGAGCGGTGTGAACAAAGCCCGTTCCGGCATCTTCAGTAACGTGTTCACCGGGGAACATCGGGATGTTGGCGTCCCACTCTGCATTTCCTTCGACTACGCCACGAAGAGGATGAGCAAGGATCATCCCAGGCTCACGCGTTGGGAGCGAGACAGAAGCTAGCCGCTCAAATTTTTCCACCCTGGCTTGAGCAAACACACTTTCCGCGAGAGAATCTGAGAGGATAAAGGTCTCTCCTACGGAAGCCCAACATTCTGTCGCTGTCTCTCTTACTACGTAAAGCCCATAGTTGATTTGTTCGCTGAAGCAGACAGCACGGTTCTGAGGGATCGTCCATGGCGTCGTTGTCCAAATGACAATTGATGCCTTTTCCAATGCGCCGTGCATCTGGATGGGGTCATCGACATGGGTCAAGACCGTTGCACCAGTCTTTACTATTGGAAACTTCACCCAGATCGTGAAACTGTCCTTGTCGTGGTACTCCACCTCAGCCTCCGCGAGGGCCGTCTTCTCCACCGGGGACCACATGACGGGCTTGGAGCCCTGATAGAGGGTGCCGTTCATCAGGAAGGTCTGGAACTCCTCGGCGATGACGCGTTCGGCGTGGTGGTTCATCGTCAGGTATGGCTCGTCCCAGTTGCCGGTGATGCCGAGGCGCTGGAACTCCTCGCGCTGGATGTCGACCCAGCCGGAGGCGAAGTCGCGGCATTCCTGGCGGAACTCGAGCACCGGGACCGCGTCCTTGTCGCGACCCTTCTGGCGGTATTTCTCCTCGATCTTCCATTCGATGGGCAGGCCGTGGCAGTCCCAACCGGGCACGTAGCGCGCATCGTATCCCATCATCTGGCGGGAGCGGACGACCATGTCCTTGAGGATCTTGTTGAGCCCATGGCCGATATGCAGATGCCCGTTGGCGTAGGGAGGGCCATCGTGGAGCGTGAAGCTTTCGCGGCCCTCTTTCCCGCGCAGGCGGTCATAGACGCGCAGGTTTTCCCAGCGGGCGAGCCAGTTTGGCTCGCGCTTGGGCAGGCCCGCGCGCATGGGAAAGTCGGTCTGGGGCAGATTCAGCGTGGATTTGTAATCGGGCGTGGTCACGGTATCGGCGCACATCGCGGGGACGTCCTGTCGGTAGGGGAATAGGGGCTGCGGCGGCGCGATAGGCTCGGCGCCATTGGTCCGGCGGGGTCAGGCCGCCGGGCGGATAATTCGGGCGATGCGTATGGTACGGGTCATGATAGGCGCGCTTATAGGCGGGAGGGCGCGGGGCGTCCAGTGGGGTGCGTGGTGGACTGGCTATGGCTCGATGTCGGCTTTCCCGAGCCAACCACATCTATCTGAGCTGCAGTAAAGGCCACATGATATGTCACTCAAGGTCGTTGCGCAAACGTTCGATGAGGTCGCGCCGCAAGATACGATTGGGAAACGTAACAATCCCGTCGGCCTCGATAATTTCGAGGATCAACCCAGAATCTAGATCTATCTGGGGCTCTGTTCGGAGCGCTGTCGCCATCGCGCCGATTATTGTGAAGCCGCTCGTCTGGCTAAGTTCTATCGCGTTCTCTTCCAAGGTCTTACCGGCGTCACTCTCATAGAAAGCATTGAATTCTTCCTGCTCTTCTGGCGTCAGAAGGTCGGCGAGGTCACTTTCATCGAGCGCATAGATGCTATATCCGCGAAAGCGGTTGTCGGGATCGCTGCTGGCTGCTGATGGTTTCGGCGCCGAGGCATTCAATAACTTCCGCCCAAGATCGGTGCGATGAAACGCGGCGATTTCAGCCAGTTGCTCGGCCGTGAAGGCCTCGAGGTAGAGGGTTTCAATCTTTTGCAGGGAGTGCTCCAGGATGGCATTGTCCCTGCTGTCTGGCAGCATTCTTGCAAGGCGGTCCCTGTCGGAAATGCGAACGCCAAGGTCTACGAGATGATCCTCGTAGGCTCTGACAATACTCGGCTGCAATAGGTCGCGTATCGCCTCGACCGTGTCGTCCGTTACCATTGCCCGGGCGATGAAGGTCGCGTCTTCTTCCGGAGACGCCGCTAGCGGCGGCCCGATGAGGCCCAGACCAGCTGAGAGAATGATGGCCAATCGATGCATTTGTCTTCTATCGCCTTCTGCTCGTACGCCCCGGGACAAGGAGTTCTTTTAGCTCGGCCTGCACTGTCATCCCGGGACTTGATGACCTGCCCTGCCCTGTCCACTTAACCCGGCGGACGCCCCGAGGCCCAGCGGTCGAGCCAGGCGAGACCGGCGAGCGAGAGACCGAGGGCGAGGAAGGAGCCGACGCGGATCAGGCCGGTGAGGCCTGCGGCGTCGATCAGGAAGACTTTGGCGACAGTCAGGCCGATCAGGGTCAGGCCCGCTCGGCGCAGCAGGGCGGAGCGGGCGGCGACGGACTGGTAGAAGAGGATGGCTCCCAGAGCCAGCATCGCGCCGGTATAGGTCGAGATTTCGCCCTGGGTGATGCCGTCCCGGATCGCCATCGCCTCGGTTCCCTGCCAGAAGATACGGATCTGCAGGATCGTCCAGAAGGCGGCGAGGCTGGCGGCAAGGAGCAGCGCGGCTAGGCCCCAGGCGTCCCGCAGGCGCTGGCTGGCGAGGGCAAGCGGGATCGCGGGGAGCAGGTAGGAGATGGCGGTGGAGTTGAAGAGGACGATGCCGTTCGGCGTCTGGGCCAGAAAATCCACGAGGGGGTTGAGGAGAAGGGCTATCGTGAGCGCTCCGAGTGCGAAGAGGCTGTAGATCGCGGCCAGGACCGGGCGGATCCAGCCGGGGCGGCTCAGCTTGCGCAGGCGCTCGTACTGGACCAGCGCGAGCATGCCCCAGATCGTGGCGTAAAGACCGGCTACCTCGGATTCGCCGATAGCGTCCGGATTTGTTGCGGCGAGCCAGCGCGCGAGGAGCACGCTGATGGTGAGGCCTGCGAAGGCCCAGAGCGCGGTTTCGAGATAGACGCGGGTGCGCGGCCGGGGGCTGGTACCGAGGACAAGCAGGGCCGCGGCGGGCCCTGCCAGGGCCGAGGTGTGATGGATCAGGACCTCGAGAAGGGGGCCTTCCATGCTGAAAGTGGGCCCGGGATCGATCACCAGCCGCCAGGTCAGCGTGCCGAGGCCCGCGAGGGTGAAGAGCGTCATCTCGGGCATGTCGAACCGCCGGTCGAGCAGGCTCGCCGCGACGAGGAGGACCGCCAGCGCGACGGTGAGCGCGGCGAGGCCGAGGAGAGTAAAGAGCGCGAGCGCGATCATCGTCAGCGCGCCGAGCGCGGCATAGGCGGTGCGGTTGCGCGGGCGGCCATCGCCTGCGGCAAAGCGCTCTGCCAGAGCCGTGAAGAGCGCCGCGAGGCCCAGCAGGTGGAGCGACCATGGCCAGGGGCCGAGCCGGGCTTCGGGGGTTTGCAGGAGCATCAGGATAAGCGCGGCCGCGGAGGGCAAGCTGACGGCGAGTGCCGCCCAGAGGGCGCGGAAGGAATTCGAGCGCCCGGACCGCCAGGCGAGGCCGAGCGCGGCGAGGACGGACAGCGCGAGCAGGACCGAGAGCAGGACCGGCGGGGCGGTGGCGATGTCGGGGTTTGGCAGCAGGAGGAGGAAGACGGCGGTCGGTGCGAAGGCCGCATCTGAGATGGCGGGCGCGCGGCTGGCCCAGACAGAGACGGCGAGCGTCAGGAGCGTCAGCCCGATGGCAGCTATAGTGAGCGCGGTCGGATCCGTTGCAAGGCCAAGGAGCGCGAGGCTGGCCGACAACACGGCTCCGGTGGCGGTGGCCACGCGCCAGTCCGGCAGGCCATCGGGACGCGTCTGGAGCGTCAGCCAGAGGCTGAGCGGCTGGCCTTCGTGGTCAGGCCTCAGGCGGCGGATCGGCAGGCCGAGCGCGGCGAGGGCCAGGAGGGTGACCATGATCTGGACCGGGATCGGTTCGGCCCCGAGCGAGACCATGAAGAGCGCGGAGCCGGGCGGCAGAGTGAGCGCGACGCCGGTGATCCAGCCGGTTTGCTTGATCGCGTCGATGGCGAGCCCGGTCAGGGCGAGCAGCGTCAGATAGAGGATGAAGGGCGTCGCATCGCCGCTTTCGGCCCCCAGAAGGTAAGGCGCAACCGCCCCGCCCGCGAGACCCACTGCGGCGAGGAACGGGCCGTAGAACCAGCCGAAGACCAGCGCGACCGCCGAGACGGCGGCCAGGCCGAAGAATGTCACCTCTACCGATGTCAGCCCGTAGAGATGGCGCGCGGCCAGGACGGCGGCATAGAGCACGACGATCCCCGCCCCCGAGAAAGTCGAGGGCAGGAAGGCGGTATGCGTCTCTGGCCCGTCGCCCGAGCGCCGCCGGATCCATTCGCCCGCAAAGCAGAGCGCGGCGCCGAAGGCAAGCGAG
Source organism: uncultured Paracoccaceae bacterium (assembly GCA_947503775.1). Taxonomy (GTDB): domain Bacteria; phylum Pseudomonadota; class Alphaproteobacteria; order Rhodobacterales; family Rhodobacteraceae; genus Aestuariibius. The sequence goes on from CANNFE010000004.1 coordinate 178,983, forward strand.
GCGAGGACGCGCACGGTGGGCGTGAGGATCCCGGTCTCGATCCCGTATTGCACAAGGAAGATCCCGGCCAGAGCGAGCGAGATCGCGGAGAGGATATAGGCCCAGTTCTGCGTGAGCCAGCGGAGGGCAAGATCGGCCTTGCCCGGGCCTGCGGCCGGCGCAGGCGCGGGCGCGGGCGGCGGAGCCGGGGTGCGTCTGGGTTTCGGAGGAAGAACGGGCGCGGTAGCCTTTGCCGGCTTCCTTTGCTCTGTGACGGCTTCGGGCACCGGGCGCGGGTCCGCTGGCGGCAACGTTGTCTTCGGCTGCGGATCCACCGGCGGGGCGGGCGCGCGGGACCTCGCGCCGGGACGGGTTTTTTCGGTCTTCTCCAGCTCTTCGACACGGCGACGCAGGTCGCGGATCTGGACAAGGAGAAATGGCAGCGCGATCAGGCAAAAGAGCACATAGATCGCCGCGACGACGAGAAATCCCATCTGTTCCCCTTTCCTGCCCTCAAGGCAGGCTATGCGCGCGGGGCTCGGACGGCGAGTAAGGTTTTCCAGACTGGCGCTGCGGTGTGACATCGCTGTCAGTGCCCCTGCCCCTGCGGCTGGTTCGCCGAGACGAGGCACGGCGGTTGTCTCCTCCTGCGGCTGTTTCTAGGGTGCCGCGAAAGGGAGGCCTGGGGATGACATTCATGTGTGGGACGGCCCTTGTGCTGGGTGTGACCGGTGGGGCGCTCTGGGCTTGCGAGGCGCCTTATCAGACCGTTTTTGCCTGCGATCTTGTCGCGATGCCGCAGCGGGTCGAGGTCTGCGGCCTTCCCGAAGGAGATTTCACCGTGGAGGAGACCTACAGCTTCGGTGTGCCCGGTCAGATGGCGGAGCTGAGCTTTGAGGCGACGGACGTTTGGGGGCGGCCCTGGCCGGACGGGCATGTGGAGATCCCGGGCCTCTCGACCTGGGGGATCGGGCTGGTCCATCCCAATGGGACGACCTATGCGGTCTTTGCCTATGGCGATTACAGGGATGGCGTGATCCGGCGCGGGGTCTTGCAGGTGTTTGCATCGCTTGAGGTCTTTAATGCGCGAGAGGCTGCCCTTTTTCACGCGGAATGCCAGCCGGAGACGCTTGAGGGCGACTTTGACAATTTCGCCCCGTGAGACGCGGATGACATCCTTCAGGATCGGGATTGCCGGGGCCGGGATCGGCGGGCTGGCGGCGGCGGCGCTGCTGGCGAGTCGCGGGCATGAGGTGACGGTCTTTGACCGGTTCGAGGCGCCTGCCCCGGTCGGGTCGGGGCTGGTGATCCAGCCGGTCGGGCAGGCCGTCCTAGGCGAGATCGGCGCCGGAGACGCCGCGCGGGGTGCGGGCAACCGGATCACGCGGATGCTGGGGCATGAGGCACAGAGCGGGCGGCGCGTGCTGGATGTGCATTACGATCGCGGCGGCGGGTCACGGTTCGGGCTTGGGATCCACCGGGCCAGCCTTTTCGATGCGCTGATGCGGGCGGTGCGCGCGCGGGGGATCGCGCTGGTTTCGGGCGCGGAGGTGACGAGTGCAAAAGAGGGGCGGCTGATGCTGGCCTCGGGTGACATGCGCAGCTTTGATCTGATCGTGGATGCGACCGGGGCGGGCTCTAAGCTGTCGCCGCTTCGGTCGCGGCCCTTGGCCTATGGGGCGGTTTGGGGGACCGTCGATTGGGTGCCGGATGTGCTGCCGCAGACGCAGCTGAGCCAGACCTACCGCCAGGCCAGCCGGATGATCGGGGTCCTGCCCTGCGGAACGCTGCCCGGAGAAGAAGAGCGGAAGGCGGCGATCTTCTGGTCCTTGCCGGTGGACGGTCACGCGGCGTGGCGCTCCGGCGGGCTTAGCGCGTGGCGAGACGAGGTCGGGGCGCTTTGGCCCGAGGCGATGCCCTTCGTGGAGCAGATCACTGATCCCGATCAGATGACGATGGCCCGCTACGGGCATGGCACGATGGTCCGCCCCTACGCCGAGCGGCTGGCGATCATCGGAGATGCGGCGCACCGGGCCAGTCCGCAGCTGGGTCAGGGGGCGAATATGGCGCTACTCGATGCGATGGCGCTGGCCATGGCTTTGGACCGTCACGATATCGGCGATGCGCTGCACAGCTATGCGATGGCGCGGCGCTGGCATGTACAGATATATCAGGCGATGAGCTGGGCGTTTACGCCGCAATATCAGTCAGATAGCCGATGGCTACCTATGCTGCGCGACCGGGCGCTGTTTCCGTTATCGCAGATCGCTCCTGTTCCGCGCATTTTGACGGCCTTGGTCTGCGGCACGATGGTGCCGCCCTATGCCAGCCTGATGACGCGTGGTCAGCGCGCCTGAGTCTGGCTGTCGATCCACTCCCACACTTTGGAGATGACGACCGATCCTTCGCCGACCGCCGAGGCCACCCGCTTGACCGATCCGGCGCGCACGTCGCCCACGGCGAAGATCCCCGGCTCGGAGGTTTCGTAGCCGGAGGGTTTGCCGATCACCTCGCCGGTGCAGACGAACCCCTTGTCGTCGAGCTGGACCATATCGGCGAGCCAGTCCGTATTGGGCGCCGCTCCGACCATGATGAAGACGGCGCGCGTCTTGAGGCGCCAGTCCTGGCCTGCCGCCCGGTCGCGGATGGTGATCGCCTCGAGCGTCTCGTCGCCCTCAAGCCCGGTCATCTGAGTCTGGTAGTGAATGGTGATCGAGGGATCGGCGTCGAGCCGGGAGAAGAGGTAATCCGACATCGAGGCAGCGAGCGACGGGCCGCGCACCAGCAGGTGCACATGGCTGGCCGAGCGCGAAAGGAACATTGCCGCCTGCCCGGCCGAATTGCCGCCGCCGATGATGACGACTTCGGTATCCTTGCAATAGCGCGCCTCGATATCGGTGGCCGCGTAGTAAATGCCGTGGCCCTCGAACTCTTCGAGGCGGTCGATGGGAAGATGGCGGTACTGGACGCCCGTGGCCACGATGACGGAGCGGGCGCAGACCTCGCTTCCGTCATTGAACGAGGTGCAGAAGGTGCCATCCTCGCGCTTGTCGATGCTGGTTGCGCGGCGGGGCACGGCGAAGCGGGTGCCGAATTTCATCGCCTGCACCTCGCCGCGCCAGACCAGATCGGCGCCCGAGATGCCGGTGGGAAAGCCCATGTAGTTCTCGATCCGCGACGAGGTTCCGGCCTGCCCGCCGATGGTCAGATCCTCGGCAACCAGCGCGCTGAGCCCTTCGGCGCCAGCATAGACGCCCGCGGCGACACCGGCCGGGCCGCCGCCGACGATGAGCGTGTCGAAGACTGCGTCCTCCTCGAGCTCCATCGCCAGCCCGAGCCGGGCGGCGACGGTGGCGGGGGTGGGATTTTCGATCACCTCGGTCTTGCCGAAAAGCACCGCCGGTTCGGCGTCACCGATGCTGCATTGATGGGCGAGCGCCTCGGCCTCGTGTTCGCCGATGGTCAGCTCGCGAAAGGGAATGCGGTTGCGGCCCGCGAACATGGCGATCTCGCGGATCTCGCGGCTGACCTCTCCGCCGATGAGGGTCAGAGAAGCGTCGCCCTCTTCGAGCTGGCGGCGGCGGCGGGCGGAGAAGACGGTGATGATGATGTCGGACATCTCTGGGATGCGGGACATCAGGTCGAGCATCTCCTGGCGCGGGATGCACAGAAGGCGGCTGGGCTGGACCGCGCGGGCCGACATCATGTTCTTGCCGCCCGACAGGAATGTGACCTCTCCGAAGAACTGGGTCGGGCCGAGGGTCGCGCTGCCATAGCGTTCGTTCGTGCGGGGGTTGACCGCCTCGACCTCGCCTTCGAGCAGGTAGTGGAACGTGTCGACCGGATCGCCCGCGCGGACGAGGTATTCGCCCGGTTCAAGCTGCTTTTCGGTCGCGATCCGGCGCATGGCCGCAACATGGCTGTCGTGAAGGGGCGTGCGCACCATGGTGCGAAGATCGGCTGCGAGCGATTCCATTGCGGTCCTCCTGCGGTCGGGATTGGAGTAAGGTAAGGGTCGTCGGGGTCATGCTTGCATCTCGGCGCTCTCCTTGGAGCCGCCAAAGAGCCCGGTCAGGGCGCGCTGCACCAGCCGGGTGACGGAGGGTTTGCGCGCCTCGATGAAGGGCAAAGGACGGCAGACCTCGATGGCGGCGACGCCGACGCGGGCCGTCAGCGCGCCGTTGATGACGCCTTCGCCGAAGCGGCGCGAGACGCGGGAGAGGACGCCTCCGCCGGCGACCGATCCGATCAGATCGTCACCGACCGCCACGGCGCCGGTCGCCACCAGATGGGACAGAACCGCCCGGGTCAGCCGCCAGCCGCCCAGCGCGCCAGAGCGGCCGCCATAGATCTCGGCGATGCGGCGGATCATGCGGATATTCGAGGTCAGCGCGACGATCACATCGGCAAAGGCCAGCGGCACGACGGCGGTGACGGTCGCGACCTGCCGGGCGGCGGCCTCGACCTCGCGGCGGGCGCGCTGATCAAGCGGCTCGAGCAGGGTCGTTTCGGCAAGCGCCAGAAGGCTGCCGGCATCGAGCGGATCGGCCCGCCTTTCGGCCAGTCTTTCGCGGCCCCAGGCCAGATCGGGGCGCGGGGCGTAGAGCTGTTCCAGATCATCGAGCACGGCGCGGGCCTGGGGCAGATCACGGCTCGTGAGCGCGGCGGCGGCCTTGGATTGGATGCGGTCGAGACGGCCCAGGCGAAAGAGAGCGGCGGCCTCGCGCGTGACAATGGCCAGGCAGACAAGGACCAGAGCAGCCGTCAGACCGGCGGCCAGAGCGCCGAGCACGGGGGACGAGGCGATCAGGGCGGTCAGAGCCGACCAGGCGGTGAGGGATAGAATGAGTGTCAGCAGCGCGCCCAGAAGTCCCCAGAACCAGCGCGCGAGCGGCGAGGGCCGGGCAGCGGCGAGGGCGGCGGCTTTTTGCATCGTGGCCTGCCGGGGCACGAGATCGGGTACGGGCGGCGCGGCGGCGGGGGTCGGCTCCGCTTCTGCCGGAGCGGTGTCGTCTAGATCTATGAGGACGGGCCCTTTCACGCCGCTGGCCGCCGGGCGGCAGAATTTTCGCCGAAAATTCTGGCATCGCAAACTCTTCTGGAAGAGTTTGTGGCTTCAGATTTTTCTAGAAAAATCTGTTTCATAGCAGATCCCCGATCAAGAACTCAGCCGCCGTGTCCAAGCGGATATGGGGAGGCCCCTCGCCCGGTTTCAAGCTGAGGGCCGCCGGTGAAAAGGTCATCACCTCATAGCCCGCATCGAGCCATTTGCCGGCCCCCTGCCGCGCGGGGTCCAGCAGATGGGAGGGATCTTCGGGCAGCTCTCCGGGATGCAGCGCCGCGCGTTTGCCCGAGGCCAGCGTGCCGCGCACCACGTCGAGCGGCGTGCCCTGATGGTCGATCCGGTCCTCGGTCGTGGCCCGAAGCGCGGCGATGGCCAGCGCCTTGGTCTTAGCGCCCGCGAAATCCGCGCGGTCCTTGGCGTCGCGCAGCAGGGCGGCGGCGATATCGGTGAGTTGCTGGTGCTGCGAATGATGCAGATGGTCCGCCTTGGTGGCGGCAAAGAGGATCCGCTCGACCCGGCGGCCGGCGAAGATCTGGGTCAGGAACGCGTTTCGGCCGGGCCGGAAGGCCGTCAGGATGTCGGTCATCGCCCGCCGGAGATCCTCGACCGCCGGAGGGCCGGCATGGATCGCGCCGAGGATGTCCACGAGCACGACCTGGCGGTCGATCCGGGCGAAGTGATCGCGAAAGAACGGGCGCACCACGTTGCGCTTGTAGCTGTCGTAGCGCCGCTCGAACTCGCGGGCGAGCGACTTGCGCGGCGCGTTTGGCGTGGGCGGCAGCGGCGCGAAGGTCAGGACGGGCGATCCGGCCAGATCGCCGGGCAGAAGGAACCGGCCCGGGGTGCAGTCCGAATAGCCCGCCGCGCGGGCGGCATGCAGATAGGCGGTGTACTGGGCGGCCAGACGCTGGGCGGCCGGCTCTTCGAGGCGGGCCTCGAGGTCGGTCTCGGCCAGGGCGCGTCTGAACTCGTCGGCTTCGGGGCGGGTTTCGAGCCGTTCGAGAGCGGCCTCGGACCAGGCGGCAAAATCGCGGTCGATCAGCGACAGATCCAGGAGCCATTCGCCGGGATAGTCCACGATATCGAGATGGACGGTGCGGGCGCCCTGGATCGTGCCGAGAAGGCCCGAGGGCTGCATCCGGAGCGACAGGCGCAGCTCGCTGACCGCGCGGGTGCCTTCGGGCCAGTAGGGCTGCGCGCCGGTCATCGCGGCCAGATGATCCTCGTAGGCAAAACGCGGGATCGTGTCGTCGGGCTGGGGTTGCAGATAGGCGGTCCGGATCGCGCCGCTGGAGGCCGCGCGCAGGCCGATCATGCGGTCGCGGTCCATCAGATTGGCCACGAGCGAGGTGATGAAGACCGTCTTGCCCGCCCGGCTGAGCCCCGTCACGCCCAGCCGGATCACCTTGTCCGAAAACGGCGCGGTCACCGCATCGGTCAATCCGCTTACGCTGCGCGCGATCCCGTCGGCCAGTCGTCCTACCACCATCGCGCGCGTCTTTCCTTGCCCATTGGCGGGGAAGATAGGGGCGCGGTGCGGGCTTGGGTAGGGATTGATTTCGGCGGCTTCCGCGACTAGGGGCGCGGGCCATGGGCCGGTATGCGCTGAAGATCGAATATGACGGGGCGCCGTTCGCAGGATGGCAGCGGCAGGCCGATCAGCCGTCCGTGCAAGGCGCGGTGGAGGCGGCTTTGGCCAGGCTTGAACCGGCAGAGCATACGATCGCGGCGGCGGGGCGCACCGATGCGGGCGTGCATGCTTTGGGTCAGGTGGCGCATGTGGATCTGGCCAAGGACTGGACGCCGTTTCGCCTGTCGGAGGCGCTCAACTGGCATCTCAAGCCTGCGCCGGTGGCGGTTCTGGACGTGGCGCCGGTTGCGCCGGACTGGCACGCGCGGTTTTCGGCGGTGGAGCGGCAATATCTGTTTCGGCTGGTGTCGCGGCGGGCTCCGGTGACGCATCTGGACGGCGCCGTCTGGCAGGTGCGCCATCCGCTGGAGGGGGCCGCGATGCACGAGGCCGCGCAGGCGTTGGTCGGGCGGCATGATTTCACGACCTTCCGGTCGGTGATGTGTCAGGCCAAGAGCCCGGTGAAGACGCTGGACGAGATCCGGGTGGAGGAGCGCCCGGTCAATGGCGGCATGGAATACCGGTTTCACCTGAGGGCGCGGTCGTTTTTGCATAATCAGGTGCGCAGCATCGTCGGCACGCTGGAGCGGGTCGGCGCGGGGTCGTGGCCGCCGTCGCGGGTGGCCGAGGCGCTGGCTGCAAAGGGCCGGGCGGCCTGCGGTCCGGTCTGCCCGCCGCAGGGGCTTTACCTTGCCGCTGTGCGATATCCCGCCGATCCATTTGCCGGTGGCTGAGCGTTCTTTCTCAATACAGGATGGGTTTCACGCGCCTTTCCCCTTTCTCTGTTAGGACAGAGAGCGTTAAGGTTGCGAAGATTGCAGGCCTCGAGACCTGCATGACAGAGTGCGGGGTGAGCTTTGCGGCGCAGTGTTTCGGTTCTTATGGCCATGCTCGTTCTGAGCGCTCCGGCGATGGCGCAGGATGTCTCTTTCAATGTCAGCGGTGAGAACGAGGATCTGGAAGCCAGTCTTGTTTCCGCCTCGCTTCTGACGTCGCTGGAGGATGTCGAGGATACCCGGGCGCAGGATTATGTCGCAGCCGCGCGGGCCGATTATCGGCGGCTGGTGACGGCGCTTTACAATGAGGGGCATTTCGGCGGTGTCGTGCGGATCCTGGTCGATGGGCGGGAGGCGTCGACGATCCCGCCGCTTGATCCACCGGCGCGGATCTCGACCATATTGGTTCAGGTCGATCCCGGGCCACTTTTCACCTTTGGGTTGGCGCGGATCGGGCCGCGTGTGCGGGGCAGCGAGATCCCCGAGGCGTTCAGCAGCGGGCAGCCCGCCGAGACGAGCGCGATCCGCAGCGCGGTCGGGGCGAGTATCGAAAGCTGGCGCAATGCCGGGCATGCCAAGGTGGAGGTCGCCGATCAGACGATCATCGCGCGGCAAGCCGAGGACCGGCTGGATGTCGAGGTCCGCCTTGCGCCAGGGCCGCGGCTGACCTTCGGGCCGCTGGCCGTCACCGGCAACGAGCGCGTCCGGACCGAGCGGATCCGTGCGATTGCAGGGCTGCCGACGGGCGAGGTCTTTTCCCAGGAGGAGCTGGAGCGGGCGGAGAACCGGCTGCGGCGCACGGGCACCTTTGCCTCTGCCGCCTTGATCGAAAGCGAGACGATCGGGCCGAACGACACGCTGCCCATCACCGCGCAAGTTGCCGAGCGGCTGCCGCGCCGGATCGGAGCGGGGGCGGAGATTTCGACCACCGAGGGGCTGGCGCTCTCGGCCTTCTGGCTGCACCGCAACCTTCTGGGTGGGGCTGAGCGGTTCCGGATCGAGGGCGAGGTCAGCGGGGTCGGCAGCGAGGGCAATGACGAGGAATTCGGCGATATCGAGAACGCGCTTGATTATCGGCTGACGACGACCTTCGACCGGCCGGCGACCTTTGCCTCGGACACGGATCTTTACGCGATTGCCGAGATCGAGCAACGCAGCGAGCCGGAATTCTTCTCCAGGCAGGTGCGCGCGGAGGTCGGGCTGACGCGCTACGTGACGGACCGGGTCACGGTCGAGGCGGGGATCGGGCTGCGCGCGGGTGAAAGCGAGGACGACCTGGGCGAGCGCGATTACGTCTATCTGACCTTCCCGACCTCGGGCGAATGGGACCGGCGGGATGCGCCGCTCAATCCCACGGAAGGCTTTTACCTGAAGGCCGACGCGATCCCCTTTCTGGCGCTCAGCGATAGCGAGAGCGGCGGGCGGCTTGATCTGGATGCGCGGTATTATCTGCGGCCTCTGGCGAGCGACCGGGTCGTTCTGGCCTTTCGCGGACAGCTTGGATCGCTTCTGGGACCCGAGGCGGAAGACGCGCCGGCCGATTTCCTCTATTTCTCGGGCGGCGGCGGGACGGTGCGCGGGCAGGAATTCCAGTCGCTCGGCGTCGAGGTGAACGGCGATACGACCGGCGGGCGGTCCTTTGTCGGCGCCTCGGCCGAAGCGCGGGTGGGGATCACCGACCGGATCGGGCTGGTCGCCTTTTACGATTACGGCTTCATCGGGCCGGACAGCTTTTACAGCGACGAGGGCGAGAGCCATTCGGGCGCGGGGCTGGGGCTTCGCTATGATACCGGGATCGGGCCGATCCGGCTGGATGTCGGCACGCCGGTGAGCGGACAAGAAGGAGAGGACGCATCGATACAGGTCTATATCGGCATCGGGCAGGCGTTCTGATGCGCCGCGCCGCTCTTGTACTTTTGTGCCTTCCCGGGCTGGCTGCGGCGCAGGATCAGGAAGAGCGCGATGTCGGTCTGATCCAGGGGCTGATCGAGGACAACCTGTCGGGGGTCAGCCGCACGATCCGGATCGAGGGGTTCGACGGCGCGCTAAGCTCGGAGGCGACGATCGAGCTGTTGACGATTGCCGATGAACAGGGCGTGTGGCTCAGGGCCGAGGATCTGGTGCTGGACTGGAACCGGTCGGCGCTGCTGCGCGGGCGGCTTGAGGTCAACGAGTTGAGTGCGGGCCTGATCGCCCTGCCCCGCGCCCCGGTGGCCGAGCCGACGGCTCCGACGCCCGAGGCGCGCGGGCCCTTCTCGCTGCCCGAATTGCCTGTTTCGGTCGACGTCGAACGCTTCGGCATCGACCGGATCGAACTGGGTGCGCCGTTCGTGGGCGAAGAGCTGATCCTGTCGATGGAAGGCTCTGCCAGCCTTGCGGGCGGCGAAGGTGAAGCGCAGCTCAGCGCCGAGCGGCTGGAGGCGCAAACCGGGCAGTTCGAGGTCGCGGGCAGCTATTCGAACGAGACCGATGTGCTGGGCCTCAATCTGACATTCATCGAGGGCGAAGGCGGGATCGTTGCGAGCCGGTTGGGTCTGCCGGGCGCTCCGTCGCTGCGGCTGACGCTGGAGGGGACCGATCCGCTGAGCGATTATACCGCCGATCTGGCGCTGGCGACGGATGGTCAGGACCGGGTGGCGGGCCAGATCACGACGGCGGCGACCGAAGGCGCGGGTCGCCGGTTCGCAGTGGATATCGACGGGGATGTGGCGCCGCTGGTGGCGCCACAGTTCGATGCCTTCTTTGGCGATCAGGTCTCTCTCATCGCCTCGGGTCAGCAAGGCGCGGATGGCGCGGTGACGCTGGAGCAGCTGGCGCTTGAGACGGAAGCGCTGCGACTGAACGGCTCTGCCGCGATCGGCCCTGGCGGCTGGCCGGAGCGGTTCGATCTGACCGGCGATCTGGGCGGGACCGGCGCGCCGGTGCAGTTGCCGGTCGCAGGCGATCCGCTTCTCGTCGATAGCGCGGATCTCGCAGTGCGGTTCGATGCGGCCGAAGGCGATCGCTGGACCGCCGATTTCGAGCTACGCAACCTTGAGCGGCCGGGTCTGGGGATCGAGACGATCACCCTCACGGGCGGCGGCGTGATCGTGCAGAACGAGACATTTACGGCGGCGCTGGATTACGGGGCGGAGGGTCTTGTCCTGGACGATGTCGGTGCAAGCGAGGCGCTGGGGGAGGCGGTGACGGGCGCGCTGCGGCTGGAGGCGCCGAGCGGCGCGCCGATCCGAGTTGAGACGCTGAGCCTGAGCGGTGCGGGGCTGGAGGCGGGGCTGAGCGCGGTCGTGCAAGGGGCCGAAAGCGGCTTCGCGACCGTCTTTGACCTGACGGCGGACGCCGACCGGCTGGGACGCTTTTCGACGCTGGCCGGCCGCGATCTGAGCGGGCGTGCTGCGATCACGGCGGAGGGGACGGTTGTCCCTCTGGAAGGGCGGTTCGACGTGACCGTCGATGGCCAAACGCAGGATCTAGGCATCGGGATCGCAGAGGTTGACGGGCTGATCGACGAGGCTGGAGAGATTGCGATCAACGCGGTGCGCGATACCGAGGGCACGCGGCTGGAACGGTTCGAGATCGAGACGCCGGATGCGCGGATCACGGCCTCCGCCGATCTGACGAGCGAGGGCAGCGTCGCGCAAATCGATGCGCGGATCGTCGATCTGGGCGCGGTGCGCGAGGGGCTGAGCGGGGCGGCGACGGCGACCGGAGAGGTCCGGCAGGCGCTGGACGGGTCGGTGACGGCAGATCTGGATCTAACGGGACCCGGCGCGGTGACCGCGCAGGTCGACGGGGTGATGGCGCCGCCCGAACAGGCGCGGCGGATCGAGGGGACGGTGGACATAAGCGCGCAGGATCTGAGCCTTTACGCGCCGCTGGTCGATCCGGCGCTGGCGGGGGGCGTGGATCTGCGGATCGACGGGGCAGTGACGCCGGGCACCTTTGTCTTTGACGTGGATGTGGCCGGAACGACGGCGGATCTGGCGGTCGGGATCGACGGGATCGACCGGCTTCTGACCGGGAACGGGCGGTTGACGATCGAGGCGCGGCGGGATCAGACGGGGATCGATCTGCCCCAGTTCATCGTCGATTACGATCTGCTGGCGGCGAACCTGACCGGCCGCGCCGATGAACCCTCCGAGGCGACGGGGCCGCCGAGTCTTGAGAGCATCGAGCGGATCACGCTGGACGGTCAGCTCGAGGCGGCGGATCTGGCGGTCTTTTCCGAAATTGCGGGACGCCCATTGGGCGGGGCGGTCGATCTGGCGCTGGATCTGACGGTCGAGCCCGAGCGGCTTTTGTTCGCCGGAGAGATCGAGGGAACGACGACGGATCTCGATGTCGGGATCCCGGCGGTCGGGGCACTGCTGGACGGGCGCGGGGTCGTCGCGCTGCGGGCGCAGCGGTCCGCGACGGAGATCGTGATCGAGGAGCTGACGGCGGAGTATCCGGATCTGACCGTGGATCTGACCGGACGCGCGACCGAGCCGGGAGACGCGCGCATTCCCAGCCTTCAGAGCATCGCCGCGGCCGATATCGACGGGCGCGTTGCGGTGCGGAATATCACGGAGATCGGGCAGGCCCTGGACCGCGAGATGAGCGGGTCGGTGGATCTGAACATCGATGCGAGCCTGCGGCCCAGGCAGCTTTTCTTTGACGCCGATATCCTTGGGACGACGCGCGATCTGGCGGTCGGTATCGCTCAGCTCGATCCGCTGATCGGCGGGACGGGCGAGATCGTCCTGCGGGCCGAACGGGATGCAGACGGCATCGATATCGAGCGGATGCTGCTGCAATTTCCGGGCGTGACGCTGAATGCCTCGGGCAGCACGACCGGAAGCGGGAACACGGCGCGGTTCGATCTTCGGGTCCCGCAGGTCGGGCTGATCGATCCGTCGGTGCAGGGGCCTGCCTCGGTCGTCGGGACAGCGAGCCAGCAGCCCGGCGGCAACTGGGTGATCGATGCGGATGCGAGCGCACCCGGCGGGGTGTCGGCGCAGGCGGATGTGACGGTCGGGCCCGAGGAGGACGGCTATCCGGTGACGGGCGAGGTGGAGCTGGCGGCGGCGCAGCTCGCGGCCTATCGCAATATCGCGGGCGTTCCGCTGAGCGGGTCGGTCAATGCAACGCTGTCGGGGCGCGGTTTAATCGAAACGGGCGCCTTCGATGTGGAGGTGACCGGCCGGACCCAATCGCTCGGGATCGGACAGGAGATCGTCGACAGCCTGCTGAGCGGGACCGGCACGCTGGATCTGTCGGCGGCGCGGCGAGCGGACGGAACGCTGGTGCTGGACCGTGTGCGGGCCGATTTTCCGAATGTGGACGTGACCGCGACCGGGTCGGTGCAGGGCGGCGTCAGTCGGGCGGAGTTCGATGCGCGGCTGGCCGATCTGGGCCTCTTGAGCCCGGATCTGAGCGGGCCGCTGACGGCGGATGGCACGGCCACGCTGCTGGAGGGCGGGGGCGTCGATCTTGATGTCGCGCTGGAGGGTCCTGCGGGCGCGGATGCCGATGTGAGCGGCCGGATCGAAAGCGGCGGGCGGCTGAACCTGCGGGCGTCGGGCGCGGTTCCGCTGGGGCTGGCGAACCCGTTCATCGAGCCGCGCAGCCTGGCCGGGACCGCCTCGTTCGATGTGAGCGTTCTGGGCCCACCGGAGCCAAGCTCGGTCAGCGGGCGGATCACGACGCAGGATGCCCGGCTGGCCTTGCCGACCTTCCTCGGGGCGCTCGAGGATATCGATGCGACGATCGATCTGGTGAACGGACAGGCGCAGATCACGCTGGCGGCCGATCTGCCGGCGGGGGGCGATCTGTCGCTCGCCGGCCCTGTCGGGCTGGCCGCGCCGTTTCCGGCGGATCTTGTGATCACCCTCGATGAGGCCGAGATCGTCGATCCCAACCTCTATCAGACCTCGGTCGACGGGCGCGTGACAATCAGCGGACCACTTGCGGGCGGGGCGACCATCGCGGGCGATCTGGCGCTGGGGCCGACCGAGATCCAGGTCCCCTCGTCCGGGCTGGGGGCGCTGGGGGACGTGCCGGATGTGCAGCATGTGAACCTGCCGCCCGATGTCCGCGCCACGCTGGAGCGGGCGGAGCTTTTGGGCGGGGCGGAGGGCGCGGAGGCGGCCGGAGCGACCACCGCGCGGCCCTATCCGCTGAACGTGGTGATCCGCGCGCCGTCGCAGATCTTTGTCCGGGGCCGGGGCCTTGATGCGGAACTGGGCGGGCAGCTTCGGGTAACGGGCACGACGGCCAATATCATTCCGCAGGGCCGGTTCGAGCTGATCCGCGGGCGGCTCGATATCTTGGGGCAGCGGTTCGAGCTCGATGAAGGCGCGATCACGCTTCTGGGCGATTTCGTTCCGAACCTGCGGCTGGTCGCGCAGACCGAGACGGACACAACAACGATCAGCATCATCGTCGAAGGACCAGTCGACGATCCCGATGTCAGTTTCAGCTCGTCGCCTGAGCTGCCAGAGGAGGAGGTGCTGGCGCAGCTTCTCTTTGGGCGCGGTCTGGACAACATCTCCCCCTTGCAGGCGGTGCAGCTTGCGTCGGCCGTGGCGACGCTTTCGGGTCAGGGCGGCGGCGGGCTGATCGACGATCTGCGGTCCAGCAACGGGCTGGAGGATCTGGATATCGTCACGACCGATGACGGCAATGCCGCCGTGCGCGCGGGCGCGTATCTGTCCGAGAACATCTATACCGACGTGACGGTCGGGTCGGGCGGCAATGCGGATGTGGCGCTCAACCTCGATATCACCCCGTCGCTGACCGCGAAGGGCACGCTGGGATCGGACGGCAATTCAAGCGTCGGCATCTTCTTCGAGCGCGATTACTGACGCCTTGACGTGTCGAGGATCGGGTGATCCTCGAACTCGATCGCGGAGCTGTTCAGGACAGCGTGTTCGGGCACGCGGATCTCGTATCTGAGCCCTTCCTCGGCAAAGGAGGCGTTCAGCTTGCCCTCAAGCGTGCCTTCGACGCTGGCCTCGATCAGGCTGGTGCCGAAACCGTGGCGCCCGGGCGCAGAGGCATCGGGGCCGCCTGTCTCGCTCCAGATGATGACGACCTGTTTGCCGTCCCCCCGGTCCTGCAGCATCCATTCGACATGGACCTTGCCGTTCTTGGTCGACAGGGCCCCGTATTTGGAGGCGTTGGTCGACATCTCGTGGAAGGTCATCGCCAGCGCGAGCGCCGCCTTGGAGTTCAGCTCGAGCTTGGGGCCGGAGACGTTGCAGCGTTCCTCGCCGTACGGTTCGATCAACTCGTTGCGCAGCATCTGTTCGAGATCGGCGGAGCGCCAGTTCTGCACCGACAGGAGGTTGTTGGTGGCCGAGAGCGCTTGCAGCCGTTCGGACAGGCGCACGAGCGCCTCGTCCGCCGGACGTTCGGAGCGGCGCGCCTGCCGGACCAGCGCCATGACATTGGCCAGCATGTTCTTCACGCGGTGCTGAAGTTCATGCATGAGCCGCCGCATCTCGGCGGCCTTGGCGCGGTCATCGGTGATGTCCTGCACGACAATCGAAATGCCGCGGATTTCCTGCCCCGTGCGCAGGGGGGTGTAATCGGCGAGGAAGACGCGGTCGACACCTTCGCGCGCCGCCGTCTGCCCTTCGATGACGTAGCCCAGTTCGGGCTCCCCGGTTTCGAGCACCTTTTCAAGGACACCGACCACCTGATCGGCCACATCCGGGACGATTTCAGGGACCGAAGCGCCGATCATTTCCTTGGCGCTGACCCCGTTGATCTGGGCGATCTGGTCATTGGCCCGGATGTAGCGCAGATCCCGATCCACGAGACACATGCCGACGGGACTTTCCAGATAGATCTGCTCGATCTCGGCAAGCCGCAGCTCGAGATCGCGGCGCAGGCCTTCGATCTTGGCATTCGCATCGGCCTGACTGGTGATATCGACGATGACGTAGACGACGCCGCTGACCTCGTCGGCCAGCGTCCGGTACGGCAGGACGCGCAGCAGGAAGCTTCCGGTATCGCCGCGCAGTTCGAGATCTTCTTCGCGTGTGGCGTGATCGGCCAGAACCTCGAGGCCGAGATCGCGCAGCCGGTCGGTATCGGCGCGGGTGCGGAGCTGGTCGATGACGCGGCCCGTATCGGCGCTGGTCAGGCCCAGACGTTCGCCCGCCTCGGGGGTGAAGGAACGGACCATCAGGTCCTTGTCGACGAAGATCGTGGCGATCTGGGTGCTTTCCAGAAGGTTCTGGATGTCGTCATTCGCCTCGGCCAGGGCTTCGATCTTGAAGCTGAGCTCGTCATTGATCGTCGACAGCTCTTCGTTGGCCGATTGCAGCTCCTCGTTCATCGACATCATTTCCTCGTTGGAGCTTTTCAGCTCCTCGTTCGAGGTCTCAAGCTCTTCGATGGTCGAGCGCAGTTTCTGGCGGCTTTCCTTCAGCTCGTCTTCAAGCTCGCTGATGCGGTCCTCGTCGGAGAAGGGCGTGATCTCTACCCCTTCTTCGTCGGACTGAACGAAATCCTCGGAGGAGGTCTCCTGGAAGACGATGAGCAGCCCGCCCTGCCCCACTGGCTCTGCGGAGATGTCGAGCTTGACGATCCGGCCGTCCGTCTCGAGCTCCACCCCGCGGCGCATGCGGCGGCCGGAGCCGCCCCTGCCGCTCATCACGGCGCGCACGGCGGACCGGATCGGCGTCTTGGCCAGTTCGAGAATCTGCTGGCTAGGCCGGCCGAAGCCGAATTCCAGATAGCGGCCCGTGCGGCCCGACGAATAGATCACGTTGCCATTGGTATCGACGACGACGAAGGGCGGGGCATAACGCTCCATGATCCGCGATTGCAGATCGTCCTCGTCGATGCTTTTCTCGCGCGCCTCCTCGGCGCGGCGTTCGCCTGCGGTGATCTGGGAGGGCATCCGGATCGGCAGGTTGACGGGGGTCGTCGTGTTGCCCTTGCGTTTGAAGATGCGGTGCCGGCGCGAGATCACGTCCATGAGGTTGTCGTGACCGGCCAGGTTTTCGGACGGGCCCAGAAAGAGATAGCCGTTCTTGCTGAGCGCATAGTGGAAGATCGGGATGATGCGCGCCTGCAGGGTCTGGTTGAAATAGATCAGCATGTTGCGGCACGAGATCAGATCGAGCCGCGAGAACGGGCTGTCCTTGATGACCGAATGTTCGGAGACGCGGACCATGTCGCGGATGCGGGGGCCAATGCCGAACCCCTTTTCGTCGGCGATGAAATACTTGGTCAGCAGGTCCTGCGGGACGTCCACCATGGAGGCCAGCGGATAGACGGCGCGGCGGGCCGCCTCGAGCATGGTCGGGTCGATATCGGTCGCGAAGATACTGACCTTGGGCGCCCCGTCATGCCCTTCGAGCGCTTCGGCCAGGAGGATGGCGATGGAATAGGCTTCCTCCCCGCTCGAGCAGGCGGGCACCCAGATGCGGATCGTATCCGCCCTGCCCTTCCCCTCGATCAGCTTGGGAATCACCTCGGTCTTGAGGACTTCGAAGGCTTCGGCATCACGAAAGAAGCTGGTGACGTTGATCATCAGATCGCGGAAGAGCAGATCGCCCTCCTGCTGATCGACGGTCAGACGCTTGATGTAATCCTGCGGATCCTCGAGCCCCACGACCTGCATGCGGCGGCGGATGCGGCGGCCCAACGTCGTATGCTTGTAGTTCGAAAAGTCATGCCCGGTCCGATAGAGCACCGCCTCGGAGACGCGGTTGATGAAGCTCTTGTTGATCGGGGCATCTTCGCCGTCGCCGGGCTGTTCGACATCGAGAGCGAGCCGCGGCGCGCCGAAATAACCGACCAGCGTGTCGGGCATCTTTTCGGCCGAGATGATGAGATCCACCAGCCCGGTGCGCACAGCGCTGTTGGGCATGCCGTCGAACTTGGCGAGCGACGGGTCCTGCGCGATGGTCAGGCCGCCCGCCTCCTTGACGGCGCGCAGACCGCTCGCCCCGTCCGATCCCGTGCCGGAGAGGACCACGCAGGCCGCGTTCGTCGTCTGATCCTCGGCCAGGCTGCGGAAGAAATGATCGATCGGGGTGCGGCGTCCGCGCTGTTCCTCGAATTCCTCCAGATGCAGGACCCCGTCTAGGATCCGAACCTCTTTGTTGGGCGGCAGGACGTAGACCTTGTTCGGTTCGACCGCGACGCCATCCTCGATCGTCAGGACGTCAATCTCGCCCTGACGGCCCAGAAGTTCGGGCAGGAGGCTGTCGTAGTTGGGGTCGAGATGCTGAACGAGGATATAGGCCAGCCCTTGCTCGCGCTTGATCGCATCGACCAGATCGGTGAACGCCTCGAGCCCGCCGGCAGACGCGCCGACGCCGACGATCGGACAGGGCGCCTTGGTTCCCCCGAGATTGGGCTTGTCGGGCACCATTTCTGCGGTCGGGCCCGCGGGACCCTGGGGTATCTCTTCGTTCATGGCTAATCGAAACTCCGCACGGCACTACCCTTACCGGGGTTTTTGCGTCAGTGACAGTGAAGTTTTGCATCCAATAGTTGTCAAATCGCCGCTTTAACCTGAGATAAATCCGCCACGAAGGCCTTTTCCTGCTCGGCCCTTTCGGCTGGATCCCGCAGACGCAGCAGGAAGGACGGATGCACGGTGACGAAGACCGGCACCCCGTCGCGGCCCGTCTCGAGTGCGCCGCGTCGTTTGAGGATCCCTTTGCCATCGCCCGTGGTCGCGCGAAGCGCCGTCGCTCCCATCGAGAGAATCATCTTGGGCCGAACCAGCCGGATCTCCTGCGCGAGCCACCATCGGCATTGGTCGATTTCACCGGTCGAGGGCGATTGATGAATGCGCCGCTTGCCCTTGATCGTAAACTTGAAATGCTTGACCGCGTTGGTCACGTAGGCCCCGGCCCGGTCGAGCCCGGCCTGATCTGCCAGCTCGTCAAAGAGCTGCCCGGCCGGACCGACGAAGGGACGGCCGGCCAGATCTTCCATATCGCCGGGCTGTTCGCCGATGATCATCAGGTCCGCATCCTGCGGCCCTTCGCCGAAGACGAGCTGAGTGGCATTCGCGTGAAGGGGACATCTCGTGCAGGTGCTGGCTTCGGCTTTGACGCCGTCGAGAGTGTCAGCTGAGAGAAGATCCATATCCTTGACCTTGGGCTGGGCTGCGATCCGTTCGGCCCGCAGCGGCGGCAAGGTCGGCGCGGCCTCCTGCATGGCGCGCGTCTTGGCCTCGGCTTCTGCGATCAGGGAGGGAATGAGTTCGGCCTCGGGAAGGTTCCGCCAGTATTTCTTGGGCATCTCGGCGGTCATCGCCTTGATCTTGAGCCGGGCGGGATTGAAGATATTGGCGTAATAGGTCCGCCATAAATCCTCGGTTGCGTCCTTGAGCTTGGGATTGCTCGCCGGTGTGGGATCGAGCGTGACCTGCCCGTCCTTGTGCTGGATCGACATCGAGGGCGTGGCGATCACCCAGTCCATATCGGCGAACCGGCGAGCGAAAAAGCCCGCGATCGGCTCGCAGATATGATGATCGGGCTCGAACCAGGCGGCGAAGGCGCGGCGGTCTGTGCCCGAGGGGATCTCCTGGAAGCGGACAAAGGCCTTCATCTTGTGCATGTCGCGGCGGACGGCCTTGGCCAGCTTTTCAAGATGGGCAACCTCTGCATCGCCGCGATCCTTGAGCAGGCCCGGCGCGCCTTGAAGGCGCAGAAGGACGCGATACAGCCTTGAAAATCGGTCCTTTGCGGAGTGGTAGGTCACGGTGCGCGCCAGGTCGAGGAACTGTTTGGACGCCGTGACCTTGTGCCGGGCCTCGGACATGGGGCCGGTTTCGGTGATGAGAAACCCGGCGCTGTCGCCCTCGAGATACCAGTCGACCCGGTCGGGTTTCGTGCGCATCCGGGCGAATTCGCGGGCGCTGCCGCGCCACGCCTCGAATGTGCCGATCCGGGGCAGCTGGATCTGGCGCATCAGAGCAGCTGAAGCTGTTCCGGCGGCGGCGCAAACCGATTGCGCAGGCTATCCGCATCGAGGCTCTGGCCCGGGGTCCAGTCGGATAAGGTGATGAAAGAGCGCGCGTTTTTCATATTCGCGCCGATCCGGGTCAGATCGTCATAGCGCAGGGTTTTCGTCCGCCGGGCATTAAGAACCCGGCTGACGGTCTTGGTTCCGAAGCCCGGCACGCGAAGCAGCATATCACGCGCCGCCCGGTTGGGATCGACGGGGAAAAGATGCCGGTTTTGCAAAGCCCAGGAGAGCTTAGGATCGACTGCGAGATCCAGCATATCGCCTTGCTTTTCCGTGATTTCATCCGCTTCGAAGCCGTAGAACCGCATCAGCCAGTCCGCCTGGTAGAGCCTGTGCTCGCGCATCAGCGGCGGCTTGATCAGCGGCAGCGCGGTCGAGGCATCGGGGATCGGCGAAAAGGCAGAATAATAGACGCGTTTGAGCTTGTAGGCGCCGTAAAGCCGGGTGGAATTCTGCAGGATCGTGGCATCCGACGCGCCATCCGCGCCGACGATCAGCTGGGTCGACTGCCCGGCTGGAGCAAACTTTGCCTTGCGCCGCCCGGTATGGGTTTTTTCGGCGTATTCGGCCTTTTTCAGCCGCAGATTGCCCATGGCGCGGCGGATCTGGTCAGGGTCCTTTTCGGGGGCATAGGCCTTGACCCCCTGATCGGTCGGAAGCTCTACGTTGATTGAGAGGCGGTCGGCAAAAAGTCCGGCTTCTTCAATCAGTTCAGGAGAGGCGTCGGGGATGGTCTTGAGGTGGATATAGCCGCGAAAGAGGTGATCCTGGCGCAGGGATCTGGCGATGCGGACCATTTGCTCCATCGTGTAATCGGGCGAACGGATGATGCCGGAGGAGAGGAACAAACCCTCGATATAGTTGCGGCGGTAAAACTCCGTCGTCAGATGCACGACCTCTTCGGGGGTGAAGCGCGCACGTTCGACGTTGGAGCTGACGCGGTTGATGCAATAGGCGCAATCATAGATGCAGAAATTTGTCAGCAGAATCTTGAGAAGACTGATGCAGCGGCCATCGGGGGCGTAGGCGTGGCAGATACCGGACCCTTCGGTGGAGCCAAGACCACCCTTGAGCGAATTGCGCCTGGACGTGCCTGACGAGGCGCAGGAGGCATCGTATTTGGCGGCATCCGACAGGATCGCGAGCTTGTCTTGGAGAGTACGCTTGGCCATTCGTTCACTTTATGTTCACATCCTCCATGGCACAAGGTCACTGTTGTCGCAGTGGTTTAAGAAAGGGTGAAGAATGCGAAGTTAGAGGGATGCGAGCGTCACATCTGCTGCTTCGAGCGCATCGCGGACGGCCCTTGCGATGGCAAGCGCCTCGGGTCCGTCGCCGTGAACGCAGATCGTATCGATCCGTGCGGGAATGCGATTGCCGCTGGCCGTCAGAATTTGGCCGGTTGTGACCATGTCGACCATCCGGCTCGCCGCTTCGGCGGGATCGTGAAGCACGGCACCCGACAATGATCGGTCGACGAGGGTTAAATCATCGTTATAGGCCCGATCCGCAAAGATCTCGGCGGCCCACTGGCATCCAAGCTTGGTCAGGACGGGCTCCATCGCGGTGCCGGGAAGAGCGACGATGACAATGTCCGGATCGACCTTGAGCGCCGCCTCAAACAGGATGCGGGCGAGCGCCTCGTCCTCGCAAGCCATGTTGTTGAGCGCGCCGTGGATCTTGAAATGGCGGACCTGACCGCCGACGGAGCGGGCCATCCCTTGCGCCGCGCCAAGCTGATAAGCCATTGCGTTGGCAAGCTCTTTTGCCGGGATCGGCAGGCGGCGGCGGCCAAAGCCCTTGAGATCGGCAAAACCGGGATGCGCTCCGATGCCGACGCCTTTCTCGACGGCCAGGGCCATCGTCTGAACCATCACGTCAGGATCGCCTGCGTGAAAGCCGCACGCGATATTGGCGGAAGTTACGATATCGAGAAGCGCCGCGTCGCTACCCATAGTCCAGGCGCCAAAACTTTCGCCCATATCGGCATTGAGATCGACTTTCATGGCTCCTCCCGCCCCGCTGTGATGCCGCTAATCAGTTGATATGACAGCAGATCAGCAATGTCCCGTGGATCGCGCAGACGCGGGCTGATCTGCTTGGAGAGCGCCTTGCGCCGGGTCATCTCGGCCCTATGGAGCGAGAGCGCTTCGGCGCGGGAGATGAAGCGGAACGTCACCGGCGCGCCGGGCGGCGTCTGAACAAGGCGCGGCAGATCGGAGGGGATGACGGCGGCGATGCGGGGATAACCTCCGGTCGTCTGGCAGTCGGGCATCAGGACGTAGGCGGTGCCGTCGCCGGTGATCTGGATGTCGCCCGGAAGGGTCGCTTCGGACAGGATATCGAGCTGGCCGCTTGCCTCGAACCCCTTGTCATCATGGGATAATCTCAGGGCACTTCTGGTGGATCGGGGATCGGGGGTGAAGGTCGCGGCCTCGAACCGGGCGCGTTCTGCTTCAGCGAAAAGCGCAGTCTGAACCGAGGGCAGGATGCGGATCGGCGCGGTCTGATCGGGGGTGGTTGCCTTGAGCACGAGGTCGGCAGTCGCCTTGGCTTTGGGATCATAGCGAAGATAGTCGCCGGACTGGAGTGGCTGGCCGAGGCCCGCTTTGAGATGGGTCGCGCGGCTGCCGAGGATGGGATCTGTAAGAAAGCCGCCTGCGATGTGCAGGTAACTGTAGATGCCCTCTCGTCCGGGGTGGAGGGAGACTTGCGTCTCGGCCGGCAGGATATGGGTCGCGTTCCACGCCAGATCAGAGCGCATGGGCGCGCCGGAAAGCGCAATGATTGCAGGATGTTGCCTAGTATGGAGGGTGATCGGCGTTGTGGCAAGTTCGATGGCGGCCGCGGCGGTGTCCTGACCCAGAAGGAGCGCGCCCTCGAGCAAGGCAAGCGGGTCGGCGGCGCCGCCACGCGAGACACCGTTGGCCAATTGGCCGGGGCGGCCCTGATCCTGAAGGGTGGCGCCGGGGCCGACCTTAGTGATGGTCAGATGCGCCGTCATAGGGCGGGCTCGTGGGTCGCGCCGCCCATGGGATCTTCGGCTAGTGTTTTGATTTCACTTGTGGAAACGGGGCGCCAGCGGATTTCATCACCGGCGGTGAGGGGGAACGGAGTGGCACTGCCGGGCTGGAAATTCCGGAAAGCGGTTTGGCCGATATGACGCCAGCCGGTGGGTCCGGGGGCGGTGAAAAGGGTGATCTGGCGGACAGCGCAGACGAGTGCTCCGGCGGGGACCTTGGGGGTCAGGTCGGTCTGGCGGGGGAGGTTCAGGCGCTCCGGCAGAGCGCCGAGATAGGGCTGGCCGGGGGCGAAGCCGATGGTCAGAACGCGCAAGGGGGCGGCGGTGATCCGGGCCGTGAGCTCGGCGGGCGATATGCCCAGAAGAGACGCGAATTCAATGAGTTGTGGTGCCACTTCCGGATCGAAGGCGGCGGGTATGTACCAGAGTTTCCGCTCTTTGGGCAGGCCCTTGGCGTACCAATCGGCGCTTTGTGCGCGGCGGTGAAGGGCCTCGATCAGATCGTCCGGATCGGTTGCCGTCGCATCGCAGCAAACCAGCACCGAGGCGAGCGAGACGGAGGTTTCGGTGACGCCATCCGGGGGGTCCGAGACCAAGGCCGCGCGAAAGGCGATGGCGGCGGAATTTGCCGCAAGATCAAGGCGATCGGCAAAGCTGACCAGCACGCCTTCGAGGCCGAGCGGAGCGATGCGGGGGAAATCGGTGGCCTGGGTCATCGGCTTTAGAATTGCCGAGCCGCGGGTGAAAGACCAGCGGCTTTGGCGGGCGAGGACCGAGCCTTCGGGGCGGCGGCGAATCAAGGTTAACGTCGGCAATGCGGGTAAATTGGCCATGCGGCATCCGGGCGGCATCCGGTCGGCATTCGGGAGGAGGCAGATCGCCGGATCGGGCTTTTAACGCAGCGCGCGCGGCCTTCGCGGCGCAACACCGCGAAACAATACGTGAATTGCGCCTGTGATTGTTGAGCCGATCCGACTGGCCTTGGACGGCGCCTTCTGCGATGACGCGGCGGCCAAGGGGACCGGGACTGACGATGAGCGAGATTTGGGAAGGGATGAAGGCGGCGGTCTGGCTGATCGTCACGCTCGACCCGGAATTGTTCGACATCACGCTGCGCTCGCTTCAGGTCACGGTGACGGCGGTCGTTATCGCAAGCGCGATCGGTCTGCCCCTTGGTGCGCTTTTGGCGATCCAGCGGTTTCGCTACCGGCGGGCGACGATTGCGGTTCTGAACGCGCTGATGGGATTGCCGCCGGTGGTGGTGGGGCTGATCGTCTATCTGATGCTGTCGCGGTCCGGGCCGTTCGGGGTGTTCGGGCTGCTGTTTACTCCGACGGCGATGATCATCGCGCAGGTGATCATCATCACGCCGCTCATCGCCTCGATCGCGCATCAGGCGATCCGGGATCTGTGGGCGGAATATCACGACCTCATGATCTCGATGAACACGACGAAGGGACAGCGCATCCGGACGCTGCTTTGGGACGGGCGGCGGGCGCTCATGACCGCGTCGCTGGCGGGCTTTGGCCGGGCCATCGGAGAGGTCGGGGCGATCATGATCGTGGGCGGCAATATCGACAACGCGACGCGGGTTCTGACGACGGCGATCGCGCTGGAGACCGGGAAGGGCGATTTCGGGCTGGCGCTGGGGCTGGGCTTTGTGCTGATCGGGCTGGCGATTTTCGTGAACCTAACGATCCACTGGGTCGGGCGGACGGAGAGCGAGGGGCGATGGTAGGCTCGATCCTTCCGTTGGAGTTGCGCGAGGCCGTGGTGCGGCGCCGGGGCAAGCGTCTGCTGGGGCCGGTCGATCTGACCGTGGGGGCCAAGGGCTTTACCATCGTCATGGGGCCGAACGGATCGGGCAAGACAACCCTGATGCGGTCGCTGCACGGGCTGCAGCGGCTGACCGAGGGAGAGGCCGTCTGGGCCGCCGGGATGGAGGCCGTCCGCAAGCGGCAGGCTTATGTTTTCCAGCAGCCGGTGATGATGCGGCGGTCGGTTCGCGATAACCTTGCCTATCCGCTGCTGCTGCATGGGACAAAGAAGGCGGCGGCGCGGATGGCGGCCGAAGAATGGGCCGCGCGGATCGATCTGACCGAGGCGCTGGACCGGCGGGCCACGCAGCTATCGGGCGGGGAGCGGCAGAAGCTGGCTTTGGCGCGGGCGCTCATCCGTGAGCCGGAGCTTTTGTTTCTGGACGAGCCCTGTGCCAATCTCGACGGGAGAGCGACACGGGATATCGAAGCACTCTTGAAGGTTGAGCACGAGCGCGGTACGCGGATCGTGATGGCGACCCACGATATGGGTCAGGCGCGCCGGTTGGCGACCGACATCGTGTTCCTTTTGAACGGTAAAATTCACGAAACGGGACCGGCGGAGCCTTTCTTTGCGGGTCCGGCAACGCCCGAAGCGGGGGCGTTCCTGAAGGGGGATATCGTCTGATGAAACTGCCTGTTCTGTCCGCTGTTCTTGCCATCGGACTTGCCGCCTCTGCGATGGCCGATGAGATGAAGATGGCGGTGACGACCTCGTTCCATAATTCGGGGCTGTCCGAGATCCTGTTGCCCGCGATCGAAGAGGAGACGGGCATCACCGTCGAGCTTCTGGTCGTGGGGACAGGTCAGGCGCTGCGGCTTGGCGAGGCGGGCGATGTCGATGCGATTCTCGTCCATTCGCGGGCGGCGGAGGATGCCTTTGTCGAGGCCGGATATGGCACCCATCGGCGCGAGATCATGTATAACGATTTCGTCCTGATCGGGCCCGAGGACGATCCCGCGAGCGTCGCTGAAAAGGACGGGATCGTCTATGCGATGCAGGCCGTGGCGGCGGCGAAGGCCCCGTTCGTCAGCCGGGGCGACGAAAGCGGCACGCATAAGCGCGAGCTGGATCTGTGGGAGCTGGCCGAGATGGATATCCCGCGTTTTGGCGACTGGTATCGCTCGGTCGGGGCTGGCATGGGCGCGGCGCTGAACACGGCGTCGGGCATGAATGCTTATATCCTGTCGGACCGGGCGAGCTGGCTCAATTTCGGCAACAAGGGCGATCTGGCGGTGCTGTTCGAGGGGGATGCGATGCTCTTTAACCAGTATGCCTATATTCCGGTCGATCCCGAGCGGCATGAGCATGTGAAGGCGGATCTGACCGACACGCTTGAAGCCTGGCTTGTCGGCGAGAGCGCGGCGGCCTTGATCGACGGCTATACGATCGAGGGTGAAAAGCTCTTCACATTCAACGCGCAGGGCAGCTAGGGGTCAGTGCTGGTGCGGCTCGTCGAGTGAGCCGTGGACGGCGAATTGGTCGAGCGTCGCTTCGGGCGCGTCGATGACGCTGAACGCCTCGCGCACGCCCGCTTCGGTCAGCTCGCGGCCCACGGTCAGGACGGTGTTGGGCGCGTGATCCTCGCAGAGCTCGATCATGTCGTCGATCTCTTGCGTGGCGGTCGGGCGGGCGGCATCGGCATCCGGGGCGCCGTAATAGGCGACGAAGTGATGGGCGAGCAGCTCGATCAGGGTGTTCCGCTCATGCGGTTCGATCTGGGCAACGGCGACGAAGGTGACACGGCCGAAGGTCTCGATCCCGAGCCAGCCGTTGGTGAAGGCCTGTTTGGCCTTGCCGGTCAGGTCCACCTCGGACCAGTTGGAGAATTCGAAGCCGCCCGGGATGCACCATTCGCCGGTGCGGGCGGGCGAGTGGAAGACGCGCTGGTCGCTTTCGTCGAAATGGATCGCGCGGGCGAGTTTCATGGCGTCTCCAGTCGGGTCGTGAGCGGGATGAGGTGGGTGGTGTTGGCGTCCTTGAGGAGCATGCCGAAGTCTTCGTCGACGCCAGTGAACGTGCCGGTGAGGCCGTTTTGGGTGA
The DNA here is from genome assembly GCA_947503775.1 of uncultured Paracoccaceae bacterium. Lineage (GTDB taxonomy): Bacteria > Pseudomonadota > Alphaproteobacteria > Rhodobacterales > Rhodobacteraceae > Aestuariibius. The sequence goes on from CANNFE010000004.1 coordinate 205,298, forward strand.
TCTCCTCACCCAGCCCATGGGCGAGCGGGCGCCATTCGGAATGGAGCGGTCTGGTCCCCTCGTCGCTCCATCGGTTGATCCAGACGAGGGTGTGGCGGACCCAGGCTTCGGTCAGGCGCGCGGGGTCCACGTCGGCGCAGCCTTCGGCATAGAGCGTGGTCTCGTCGGGGGTCGCGGGGCTGTCGGTTTCCGGCCAGAGCGGCAGGTGCAGGCCGACGACGAGCCAGTCCGGGATATCCTGCGGGATGGCGGTCGAGGCGGCGATCCGGAGTTTGCCGCAGGCACCGCCGTTGAGGCGGAGGCCACCGTCCCAGTCCAGATGGACGGCCACTTCGGGCGGGGCGAGCGCGCCGAGGGCGTTCTGAAACCCGATACCGCAGAGCGGCAGCATCGCCATCGCCTTGAGCAGCGGGACCTCGGGGGCAAAGACCATGGACGCGCGCAGATCGGTATCGGTGATGTTATGCGTGACGAGGCCCGCATCGCAGCCGAGCGCGGCCTGTGCGCAGGCGCGCTCGAACGGGTCTGCGCCGGGGACCGCCTCGGCGCTGAAAAGCGGCGGAACGGTCAGCTCGGTCATGCGTGGCCGCCTGCGATGAGTTTGCGGGCGACGGCGCGGAAGCCCTCGGCCTGCGGGCTGTCTGGTTTGGAGACGACGATGGGCGCGCCGCCATCGGCGGCCAGACGGATGTCGAGATGGAGCGGGATCTCGGCCAGAAGCGGGATGCCCAGCTTGTCAGCCTCGGCCGCGACGCCGCCATGGCCGAAGACATGCTCCTCGTGCCCGCATTCGGAGCAGATATGGGTCGACATATTCTCGATCATGCCCAGAAGCGGGGTCTGGAGCTGGTTAAACATGTCGATGCCCTTGCGGGCGTCCATCAGTGCGACGTCCTGCGGGGTGGAGACGATGATCGCGCCGTCGACCTCGGCCTTTTGGGCGAGGGTCATCTGAACGTCTCCGGTGCCGGGCGGCAGATCGACGATCAGCACATCAAGCGCGCCCCACTGTACCTGCATCATCATCTGCTGGAGCGCGCCCATCAACATCGGGCCGCGCCAAACCACGGCCTGGTCGTCGTTGGTCATCAGGCCGATCGACATCAGGGTGACGCCGTGATTGCGCAGGGGCAGGATCGTCTTGCCATCGGGCGAGGCCGGGCGGCCCGAGATGCCGAGCATCCGGGGCTGCGAGGGGCCATAGACATCCGCATCGAGCAGACCGACGCGGCGGCCTTCGGCGGCGAGCGCGCAGGCCAGATTGGCGGAGACGGTGGATTTGCCCACCCCGCCCTTGCCCGAGGCGATGGCAAGGATTCGGTCGACGCCTGGGATCTTTTCGGGGCCCTTGGGCTGCGCGGCCTTTTGCGGTTTGAGGTCCGGCGGCGGCGGGGTCGAGGCGGTCATCACTGCTGAAACGGACGCGATGCCGTCCAGCGCTTTCACCTTGGCCTCGGCTTCGGCGCGGACGGGTTCGAGTTCCTTGGCGCGGCTGCCGTCGATGTCGAAGACGAAGCGGACGGCCCCGTCATTCACGGTCAGCGCGCGCACCATTCCGGCGGCGACGATATCCTGACCGGTCGCAGGATCGGTCAGGGTCTTCAGCGTCTCGAGGACGTCTTCACGGGTGGTCACGTCTCAGCTCTGCCCTTTGATGGTGCCGGTCACGACATGTTCCAGATCGAGCCCGTCCACGGTCAGAACGACCTTGGCCTCGTAGCTTTTCCCGGCGCTGTCGGCATCGCGCATCGCGCCTTCGATGGCCTGCTGCGAGGTGACGCCCACCTGCTTGAGGAACTTGCGCATGCTCATGTTGAAGTCTTCGTCCATCGGGCTTTTCCTTTTCTTTCGGTCGGTTGAGACCAGATCCGCACTCGCTACCCCGTACCATGGCAGGACATAAGGCCCCGGCGGGGGCGCGCCAGTGTCAGTGATCCTTGCGCTTGCTCAGGTAGTCTTCGGTCGTGCGAACCTTGGGGCGGTCGCCCGCGGCGAAGGGGTTGTTGTCGGAGTGGTATTGCGCGTTGATCCGGCACTTGTCGCACATCTGGATCATGCGCGCGGCCTGCGGATTGGCGAACATGGAATGCTTGCCCGCGAGTTTCTCGGTGATGCGCTCGACCGTGGATTTGGAGCCGAAGAGCGTGCCGCATTCGATGCAGGCGAAGGGCTCTTCTTCGTAGAGCACCTTTTGATCGAAGGCCTCGTCGGTGAGGTTGAAACGCGGCTCGAGCGTGATGGCCGTCTCGGGGCAGATATTGGCGCAGAGGCCGCATTGCAGGCAGGCATCCTCCTGAAAGCGTAGCTGCGGCAGGTCGGGATTGTCGCCCAGCGCGCCTGAGGGGCAAAGCGAGACGCAGGAGAGGCAGAGCGTGCAGGCGTCGGTATCCACGAGGACGACGCCGTAGGGGGCGCCTTCGGGCAGGGGCAGGATTTCGGCGCCGGGGTTGAGGGCCTTGGCCGCCATGCGGGCGACCTGACGGCGCGAGCCCATGGGCAGAACGGGATCGGCTGTGACGGGGGGCTGCGCGTCCTTCAGCAGGTCGGTGAGCGCGTCAGGATCGGCAGGCTCGAGCAGGCGGACAGGCTGGCCCGCGATGGCCTCGGCCAGCGGGATCTGGCGGTCCAGCGCATCGCGTTCGGTGCGGGGGGAGAGCAGCAGGTCGACGGAGGCAAAGCCGCTGGCCAGCGCCGCGAGGATCTCGGCATGGCCGAAGCCGGAGAGCGCTTCGACCTCGAGCGGGATCACGTCTGCGGGCAGACCCGCGCCGTAGCGGGCGGCGAGCGCGATCATCTCGCGGCCATGGGTTGCGTCATGGATTAGAAGGCGGGGTGCAGTGCCGCCAGCCTTGCGGAAGGTGGAGGCGAGCGTCTGGACGCGCCGAAAGATCGTGTCGGTGGGCGGGGCGTCGTAGGTGATCGCCCCCGACGGACAGACGGCGGAGCAGCCGCCGCAGCCCGCGCAGATCATCGGATCGATGGCGACATGTTCCCCGGCGGAGGTGATCGCGCCGGTCGGGCAGACGCCGATGCAGTTCGAACAGGCGGGCTTTTCGGCGCGCGAATGGGCGCAGAGCGATTCCTCGAGCCGGACATAGAGCGGCTTTTCGAAGGTGCCGATCATCTGGCCCGCCTCGAAGACGGCGCGGGCGACGGCGGGCTGGCTGCCGGGATCGGCGCGCAGATAGCCCTCGCGCTTGGCATCGGCGGGGAAAAGCGGGGTGCCGCCGGTCAGATCGAGGATGAGATCGCACGCGGAGACGCCGCCGTTCTTGGGATCGGTGAAGGTCGGCGCGCCGCGCCCGCCGGGGATGCGCTGTTGCAGGGCATCAATTCGCACCTCGAACTGGCCCAGCGCGCCGCTTGCGCGTTTGAGCGTGCCGAGAATCACGTCGACCTCGGCGGGCGGGTCGGTGTCGAGCCTGTCGGTGAGGAGCACCGTCACGCTGAGCGTTTGCGAGAGCGTTTCGGCCGCGGCAAGCGCGACATCGGCAGCCCCGATGATCAGGCAGAGCCCTTCGGAGACGATATCGACGACGCGGGGCTCGGGGATGGCGATCAGCGCCTCGGCGGCGAGGGCGGCCATCTTGGGCGCTGTGGAGGCAGAATCGTCGGTCCAGCCCGCGCGGTCGCGGATGTCGACGAAGCCCGGCACGGGTGCCTCGATCTCGGCCGCGAGCTCCTCGAAGCGGGCGCGTTCCTGCTGGCAGGCGACGATCGTGCCTCCGGCCTTGAGGGCCTCTGCGGCGACGTTGATCTCTTGCAGGCACAGCCCGGTATGCACGTTGGAACAGGCCAGACCTGTTGCCGCTTCGATACGGTCCGGATCGATGGACTGGCTTCCCAGGCAGTCGCAAAGGAGCAAACGGTTCGGCATCGCGGGGCGACCTTCTTATGACGGAGCTGGCGGATATCGGCGGCCAGAAAGCCATGTTTTGCCGCAATGGTAAACCGGCAACCGGCGGAACGGGGCGTCAAAGCAACATACACCTTTGGTGGCGCGTCGGTTTGTCTCTCTCCCCCAAAAGTAGCTTATACGATAGTCGTAGAGGAACCATTAACCGTGGTTAAGGGACTTGTGGTGGGACACGGGTCTGGCGCAAGATAGCACCACTTTTATGTCAGGGGACATATTTTGAAGATGGACGGACGCAACGGGCAAGTTGTCCCTCTTGGGATTGTGCTCCGCCGTATACCGGGTGTGACCCGGTGGGCGGCGTGGAGTTGGCGTGCCGTGTCGGTCCTTCCGGGGGCCGCCCCTGCCGAATGGAAAGAGCTGCGCCGGGATGGGGAGGCGGTCGACTATCATGCCGCGACCGTGCCTTTGGAGCTGTTCCGGTCCGATACCGAAGCCTATCTGCACGGTCTGTCGGCGAAGGTGCCGGCCATCTATGTCGTGATGCGCCAGGTCGGGGACAAGGATCGCCCGCTGGAGGTCGTGCTGGCCACCGCCTCGCCCTACGAGGCGCAGGATTATGCGGATAACGGCGACGATCTGGTCGAGAAGGTGCCTATGCCCGGCGGGCTGATCGCGCTGATCCGGGATTTCGTCGAGGCGCATCACGAGGACGAGGTGTTCATCAAGCGGCGCCGCGACAAGCATCGGACCGATGCGGTCGAGGATGGAATCGGGGATCCGAGGATCGCGCAGATGACGGATGTCTATCGCTCTCCAGCGGCCAAGAAGGCGCGGGCATGACGGCCCGCACCGATTTCTGGTCGGCCCGCCGCGCGCGGGTCGAGGCCGAGGCGCAGGCGGAGGTTGCCGTTGCCGAGGCCCGGACGGAGGCCGAGCAGCTTGCCGCGCTGGAAGAGAAGACCGACGAGGAAATCCTCGAGACGCTGGAGCTGCCGGATCCCGATACGCTTCAGATGGGCGATGATGTGACCGCGTTTATGTCGAGGATGGTGCCGGACCGGATCCGCCGCCGGGCGCTGCGCCGTCTTTGGCGGACCAATCCGACGCTCGCCAATGTCGACGGGCTGGTTGATTACGGCGGAGATTTCACCGATGCCGCGACTGTCGTGGAGAACCTTCAGACGGCCTATCAGGTGGGCAAGGGGATGCTCGACCATGTGTTGAAAATGGAGGCAGAGGCGCAGGCCGAGGCGGTGGATGACGCCGATTTGATGCCCGAAGGCCACGAGTCCAAGCCGGAGGTTGAAGATAACGTCGGGGAAATGGTGGACGAATCACCCGGAGATTGTGAACGTGAGGTCATTAACGAATTTGCTGACGACGCTTCCGTAACCAGTGCCGACGACGCCGAGGGCCCGAGCCCTCGCCGACGGATGCACTTTGCCTTCGACGAGGATGCGACCGCATGACCGCCGAACCCGCCCAGACGATCGAGGTTGCCGCAGAGGACCGGCTGCGCGCGGATCTCTACAATTATCTGGGGCTGATCCTGTCGGCTCCGGCGGATCGGGTGCTTCTGGATCAGACCGCCGCCTTGTCGGGCGATGACAGCGATCTGGGTCAGGCGATCGGATCGCTGGCCAAGGTTGCCAAGGTCAGCACACCGCAAGGGGTCGAGCGGGAGTTCAACGCGCTGTTCATCGGATTGGGCCGGGGCGAGCTTTTGCCCTACGGCAGCTATTACCTGACCGGGTTTCTGAACGAAAAGCCGCTGGCGGCCCTGCGAGGCGACATGGCGGCGCGCGGGATCACGCGGGCGCAGAATGTGTTCGAGCCCGAAGACAACATCGCCTCTTTGATGGAGATGATGGGCGGCATGATCGCAGGCCGCTTTGGCGCGCCAGCCGCGCTGGGCGATCAGAAGACCTTTTTCAACAAGCATATCGGGCCGTGGGCGGCGCATTTCTTCCAGGATCTGGAAGGGGCGAAGACCTCGGTTCTTTATGCATCGGTGGGACGTGTGGGACGAGTGTTCATGGAAATCGAGGCGGAAGCCTTCAGACTGACGACGGCCTGAGGAGGCCGAATGGCGGGTCTGACCTGCCTCGAACTTGAAAGGGACAAGGGATGACGAAAAAGACCGAAGACCGTGGAAACCGGCGGGATTTCCTTAAGCTGGCAGGAGCGTCCGCTCCGGCGGCTGTGGTCGCGCTGAGCGCAACCGGCGCCGAGGCCGCGACCGAAACCGCTGTCGATCTTGCCTCCGAGACCATGCAGGACACCGCGCATACCCGCGCCTATTTCGACAGCGCCCGGTTCTAAGCCAAGCGCTGACGCGACCCCTGCGGTGCCGTCACTGGGGAGACGGGCATCCGCCTCACTATCACACCCAGCCAGCCCGAACGGGCAGCAAGGGAGGGACATATGTTACGGAAAAAGACAAACGGAGCATCCAGACGTTCGAGCCGCACCGGCCTTCTGTCTGATATCAAGGAGGCCACGGTCGACCGCCGCGCCTTCCTGCGCGGATCGGGTCTGGCCATCGGCGGACTGGCTGCGATCAGCGGCACGGGCGGCACCGTCACGCCGGCGACCGCCGCGACCGCTGCCTCGGGCGCGGTCGAGACGATCAAGACGGTCTGCACGCATTGTTCGGTCGGCTGTACGGTTCTGGCCGAAGTCCAAGGCGGCGTCTGGACGGGTCAGGAGCCCGGCTGGGACAGCCCCTTCAACCTCGGAGCCCACTGCGCCAAGGGCGCGGCCGTTCGCGAGCACGCTCATGGCGAGCGTCGCCTGAAGTATCCGATGAAGAAAGAAGGCGGTGAGTGGAAGCGCATCAGCTGGGAGCAGGCGATCGACGAGATCGGCGACGGCATGATGCAGATCCGCGAAGAAAGCGGACCTGACAGCGTCTATTGGCTTGGATCGGCCAAGCACAACAACGAGCAGGCCTACCTCTTCCGCAAGTTCGCGGCCTATTGGGGCACCAACAACGTCGACCACCAGGCTCGGATCTGCCATTCGACCACGGTTGCAGGTGTTGCGAACACATGGGGCTACGGCGCCATGACCAACAGCTACAACGATATCCACAAGTCCAAGGCGATTTTCATCATCGGCGGTAACCCCGCCGAGGCGCATCCCGTGTCTCTTTTGCATGTCCTGAAGGGCAAGGAAGAGAACAACGCGCCGCTGATCGTCTGCGATCCGCGTTTTACACGCACGGCGGCTCATGCGGATGAATATGTCCGCTTCCGGCCCGGCACCGACGTCGCTTTGGTCTGGGGGATCCTCTGGCACATCTTCGAGAACGGGTGGGAGGATAAGGAATTCATCCGCACCCGTGTCTGGGGCATGGACCAGATCCGCGACGAGGTCGCCAACTGGACGCCCGAGGAAGTCGAGCGCGTTACCGGCGCGCCGGGTGAGCAGCTGCGCCGCGTTGCGTTCACGCTGGTCAACAACCGCCCCGGCACCGTGATCTGGTGCATGGGCGGCACCCAGCACACCAACGGCAACAACAATACCCGCGCCTATTGCGTGCTTCAGCTGGCGCTGGGCAACATGGGCGTTGCGGGCGGCGGCACCAACATCTTCCGCGGCCACGACAACGTGCAGGGCGCGACCGACCTTGGCGTTCTGTCGCACACCCTGCCCGGCTATTACGGCCTGAGCGCCGGTGCCTGGGCCCATTGGGCGCGCGTCTGGGATGAGGATCTGGATTGGCTGAAGGGTCAGTTCCAGGCCACGAAAGACACCGAGGGCAAGGATGCCAGCCTGATGAACCTCACCGGGATCCCGGTGTCGCGTTGGATCGATGGCGTGCTGGAAGATCCGGCGAATACGGACCAGCCTGACAAGGTGCGGGCCATGGTTCTTTGGGGGCATGCGCCGAATTCGCAGACCCGCATGAAGGAAATGAAGACGGCGATGGAACAGCTCGACATGATGGTCGTGATTGATCCCTATCCCACCGTCTCGGCCGTCATGCAGGATCGTACCGATGGCGTCTACCTGCTGCCAGCCTGTACCCAGTTCGAAACGCGCGGCTCTGTCACCGCATCGAACCGGTCAATCCAGTGGCGCGACAAGGTTGTGGAGCCTCTGTTCGAGAGCCTTCCCGATCACGTCATCATCGCCAAATTCGCCAATAAGTTCGGGTTTGGCGACCGTCTTCTGCGCAATATCGAGATGGAAGATGCCGAGACGCCCAATGTCGAAAGCATCACCCGCGAGTTCAATCGCGGCATGTGGACGGTGGGCTATACCGGCCAGTCGCCCGAGCGGATCAAAAAGCACATGGCCAACCAGCACACGTTCGACAGAACGACGCTGCGCGCCAATGGCGGACCGGCTGATGGCGATTACTACGGGATGCCATGGCCCTGCTGGGGCACGCCCGAGATGAACCATCCGGGCACGCCGAACCTTTACGACATGTCCAAGCCGGTTTCCGAAGGGGGTCTGACCTTCCGCGCCCGGTTCGGCGTAGAGCGGGACGGCGACAATCTGTTGGCCGAGGGCGTCTATTCGGCAAAGTCCGATATTCAGGACGGATATCCGGAATTCACCTATCAGATGCTGGTGGATCTGGGCTGGGACGGCGATCTGACCGACGAGGAGCGTCAGTCGATTGCCCGTGTCGCCGGGATCGTGACCCAGAATGTCATCGAGAACGAGGTCGGCAATTCCGACGACGGTGACAATCAGGACGGCATCACCTCGCCTTCCGGCAATCAGGCGTCGAACGAGGAGGTGGGCGAGCAGTCCATGTCGCCGTTCCCGTCTGACTTCAACGAGCGGGCGGCGGGCGTCAACTGGAAGACCGACCTGTCGGGCGGTATCCAGCGGGTTGCCATCGCGCATGAATGCGCGCCCTTCGGCAATGCCAAGGCCCGCGCGGTTGTCTGGACCTTCCCCGATCCGGTCCCGGTTCACCGCGAGCCGCTTTATACCAACCGGCGCGATCTGGTGGCGGATTATCCGACCTATGAGGACCGCAAGTTCTACCGCCTGCCGACCATGTATGCGTCGATCCAGGAGCAGGACTTCAGCGAGGGCTATCCGATCATCCTCACCTCTGGCCGTCTGGTCGAATACGAGGGCGGCGGCGACGAGACCCGGTCGAACCCGTGGCTTGCCGAGCTTCAGCAGGACATGTTCGTCGAGATCAACCCGCGCGACGCCAACAATCTGGGTGTGCGCGACGGCGCGCAGGTCTGGGTCGAAGGCCCGGAAAGCGGCAAGGTCAAGGTCATGGCGATGGTCACCGAGCGGGTGGGAGAGGGCGTTGCCTTCATGCCCTTCCACTTCGGCGGTCACATGGAGGGCGTGGATCTAAGGGACAAGTATCCCGAAGGCGCCGATCCTTATGTGCTGGGCGAAAGCACCAACACCGCGCAGACCTACGGCTACGATTCAGTGACCCAGATGCAGGAGACCAAGGCCACTCTCTGCAAGATCTCGGTCGCGTAAGGAGGAATGGGAAATGGCACGAGCTAAATTTCTCGTCGATGCGGAACGGTGCATCGAATGCAATGCCTGCGTGACCGCGTGCAAGAACGAGCACGAGGTCCCGTGGGGGATCAACCGCCGCAAGGTGGTCACTATCCAGGACGGTAAGCCGGGCGAACGCTCGATTTCGGTGGCCTGCATGCACTGTTCGGACGCGCCCTGCATGGCCGTCTGCCCGGTGGACTGCTTCTACCAGAACGAAGAGGGCGTGGTCCTGCACTCCAAGGATCTGTGCATCGGCTGCGGCTACTGCTTTTACGCCTGCCCGTTCGGCGCACCGCAGTTCCCGCAGGCCGGCAATTTCGGATCGCGCGGCAAGATGGACAAGTGTACCTTCTGCGCCGGCGGCCCGGAGGAGAACCACTCCCAGGCTGAATTTGCCAAATATGGCCGCAACCGGATCGCGGAAGGCAAGCTGCCGATCTGCGCCGAGATGTGCGCGACCAAGGCCCTGCTGGCCGGGGACGGCGACACGGTCTCTTCGATCTATCGCGAGCGCGTTGTTGCGCGCGGGTTCGGATCAGGCGCCTGGGGCTGGGGCACGGCCTACGATCAAAAAGGCGGCTAATCGCCGTTGCGGTTCAGGGGCGCCTCATGCGGGGCGCCCCTTTTTCTCGTTCGATGGCCTGTTCAAGGGCCGTTTTTTGGTATCACGACATCCGTTTGCCACCCATAAGGGGTCCGTCATGGTCCGCAGATTGCTTGCTCTTTTCCTTGTTTTGTCGCTCGGCACGGGCGCTTTTGCGCAAGAGGGGTTCACCCCATCCGATCCGGACCGGTCCGCAACCGGCGGCGCGCAGACGCTCGAGGATATCATGGCCCGGCAGGAGCAGATGCGGGTCGATGACAGCTTTCGCAGCGATCTGACCGGCGATCCGGACGCGGCGGCGCCGACGACTGATCAATTGGGCACCCGGGGCGGGGCCTCCGATCCCGATCTGTGGCGCGGGCTGCGCTATGACACGGCCGATGTGACGACGCAGGCGCGCGGCCCGGCGGCGACGACGCTGATCCAGGATGGCGGGATGCGATGGGTCGCCTTCCGCGAGGGGCCGGTGGCGGTCTATGGCGGGTATCTGCTGCTGGCGACGATTGCTCTTTTGGCCTTGTTTTACGTGATCCGAGGCCGGATCCGGATCGATGGAGCCAAGACCGGGCGGACAATCACCCGCTTTCAGGCGGTGGAGCGGTTCGGGCATTGGCTTTTGGCCGGCTCCTTTATTCTGCTCGGGATCACGGGGCTGATCTCGCTTTTTGGGCGCAAGGCGATTGCGGCGTTCCAAAGCGCTGATAATCCGGAAAACTACGAGCGGGCGCGCGAGGTCTATGCGACGCTCGCGCTGGGGTCGAAATGGATCCACAACAATGTCAGCTGGGCTTTCATGATCGCGCTGGTGCTGATCTTCGTGATGTGGGTCTGGCATAACCTACCGGACCGGACCGATATCAAGTGGCTCGCGCAGGGCGGCGGCATCTTCACCAAGCACCACCCGCCTGCCAAGAAGTTCAATGCAGGCCAAAAGCTGATCTTCTGGTCGGTGATTGTGCTGGGGGGATCGATCTCGGCTTCGGGACTGTCGCTGCTCTTCCCGTTCGAGCTGCCGATGTTTGCGGTGACGTTTGACAAGATCAACGCGCTGGGGATCCCAGGCTGGTTCGGTTTCTCGCCGCTCGATACCGCGCTCGCGCCGCATGAAGAGATGCAATATGCCCAGCTGTGGCACGCGATCGTCAGCTTCGTGCTGATGGCGATCATCATCGCACATATCTATATCGGCTCGGTCGGGATGGAAGGCGCCTATGACGCCATGGGCAGCGGCGAGGTCGAGGAGCAGTGGGCGCGCGAGCATCACAGCATCTGGGCCGAGGAAGTGCTGGCCGAGAAGAACGCGCCGCCTTCGGCGCAGGCGACGCCGGCGGAATGATGGCGCGGGGCCGAGGGAACAGGGTTCGAGGAGAGATGCCGGAATGAAAGCCATGCTTCTTGCTTTTGTGGCGATGGGACTTGTCGCGGTCGGAGCCGATCTCGCGCTCGATCAGATCGGGTTTTCCAGCTCGGATCGCGGATCTTCTGGGGATGTCAGGCTGGATGACGGCTGACGCTTCGTTCCTTCGGTTCTGCGCGCTCGATATCGCCTGAGCTTGGAGAAGGTGGGGCGAAGCGGATCCGGTGAAGGCGGGCGATCCTAGGCAGATTTTTCGATAGCGGGCGCGTTTTGGGGTAGCTCGATCCCGTTGCGGATCAACGCTTCGGCCGCGTGCGGCGGTTCGGGCCGGCCCCAGAGGAAGCCCTGCCCCAGATCGCAGCCAAAGCTGGTGACGATCCGGGCCTGCGCATCGGTTTCGATTCCTTCGACCACGATGGTCATGTTCAGGCCGCTGGCAATGTCGACGATCGCATCGAAGATGAACCGCGCCTCGTCCGAGCGTTCGATCTCGGTCACGAAGCTGCGGTCGATCTTGAGCTCGTCGGCGGGAATGCGGCGCAGGTAGGCCAGGCTGGAATAGCCGGTTCCGAAATCGTCGAGGGAGATCTTGACGCCGAGATCCGAAAGGGCGGCGAGGATCGACTGCACGTCCTGCCAGTTCGTCAGCATGACGGTTTCCGTGATTTCGAGCGTCAGGAGTGCCGGAGGCAGCTCGAACTCGGCCAGGGCCGCGGCGACGAGACCGACGATCCGGTCATTGGCGAAGTGCAGCGGAGAGAGATTGACGCTGACCGTCAGCCTTTGCCCAAAGGTGCGGTTCCACTGGGCAAGCTGGCAGATCGCCTCTCGCAGGATGAAGAGGTCGAGATCGACGATGCGGCCGGTTTCCTCGGCCAGCGGGATGAAATCGCCCGGCGAGACGATATCGGATCCGCGGCGCCAGCGGATCAGCGCCTCAAAGCCCGAGACGGAGAGATCTGCCAGATTGACCTTGGGCTGGAAGGCGGCGAAGAATTCCCCGTTTTTCAGGGCGATGGGGATCGCCTGGATCATTTCGCGGCGCTTGCCGAGCTGTTCTTCGAGATCGGCGCTGTAGCAGACAAGCTCTTGCTCGCTGCGATACTTGGCCTCGGCCAAAGCGAGATCGGCAGCGCGGACAAGCGCCTCTGACCAATCCTCTGCGCCAGGCAGGATCTGGCTGCTATGGGCGGCGCCAACCGACAGGGAGACCTGCAATGCGCCACCGGGCACATCGATGGCGCGATCGAGGCTTTCGAGAAGCTCGGTCTGAATGTCGCTGCTCGTCATCACGATATCGCACGGGATCAGGACCCCGAATTCGTCCCCGCCCAGACGCGCCGCGATGCCGTCGCGGGCCTGGGCCCAGGCATCAAGGCGCGATCCGACCGCGCAAAGCGCAACATCCCCGCCGGCATGTCCATAGGCCTCGTTGATGGCGCTGAACCGTTCGATGTCGATCAGCAGCAGAAGATGCGGGCGGTCCTGTAGCGCCCGTTCGGCCAGCATGTCATGCAGGCAGACCCGGTTCGGAAGGCCCGTCAGCGGGTCGTTTCGAGTGAGGAACTCGGCCTGCCGCTCTGCCTGTTCGCGGCGGCGGCGGGCCTTTACCTCGAGCCGGAGCAAAAGAAGCAGGCAGGCCACGACGATGTTCACGCCGACGATCGCCAAGGTCAGCCAGTTGGAGATGACGTTGATCACGCTCGACTGACGCTCGATCTCGGCCTCCTGCGCGTTTCGGACCCGGTCGATATAGGCGACGATCGCGATCCGCGAGCGTTCGGATTGTTCGCGAAACTCAGTCAGGATACCGGGCAGATCCTTTTCCTCTGCCTCCAGACCCCGTCTGGCGATCTCGATTGAGTCCGCGAGCGCGACATACATGTTGCGGCCTGCGACCGGTACGGGCCCTTCATCCATGCTGGATTCGAAGCTATTGGCGTGAAATTGCAGGGGAAAGAGCCGGTTTTGCAGATCTTTGCGCCAATCGACGTAGACGTTGCTGAGCGTCGCCCCGAAAAAGAGCTTGCGTTCAACGTTGTGAATGCCGGTCAGCGCATAGGTGGCGTCCTTTACCCGGGGCCCTTCGGTGATCGTCTGGCTGATGAGGCTGCGTTCAAAGGATTGGCGTGCCTGAAAGACGACGACCGTGCTGATAAATGCGAGCAGCAGGATCAGCCCGACGATCAACCGGAAGGACACAAGGGAGGAGACGCCCCTGTTGAGCCATTCACGGACGGGCGGGCCGCACCGCTTGAGCGATAGAGCGCGATCCTGAAACCGGGAGAGAACTGACACCATCTGCGGATTTGCCTCGACTTCGATGAAACCGCTTTAGGCAAAAGAAGTGAACAGGTCGTGAACTAATTGAGAACAATTTCCTAAAAAGCCGGTCAAGCCGGACCGGTTTAGAGGTGCTCTCCGGTCTTGGGATCGAAGAGATGGCATTGCTCTGCGGGAATATGCGCCTGAACGGGATCGCCGATGCTGGCGCGGAAGTCCTTATCGGCCTTGATCGAGACGATCGTGCCGCCTGCCTTGGCGGTGACCATGGTCGCATCGCCCAGAAGCTCGAGCGAATAGACGGGCGCGCCCAGCTCTCCGGTTTCGGGGACGATCGAGGCGTCTTCGGCCCGAAAGCCAAGTGTGACAGGGCCGTCGTGACCGGAGGGCAGACCCTCGATCCGGACATTGGCCGCCTCGAAGACGCCGCCCGAGAGCTGGCCCTCCATAAGGTTCATGGCAGGACTGCCGATGAAGCCTGCAACGAAGGTATTGGCAGGCGTGTCATAGATCTCGGTCGGGGTGCCGACCTGCTGGACGATGCCCTTGGACATCACCACGACGCGGTCGGCCAGCGTCATCGCCTCGATCTGGTCGTGGGTGACGTAGATCGTCGTCACCTTGAGCTCGTGGCTGAGGTTCTTGATCTGTGCCCGCGTGGACACGCGCAGCTTGGCGTCGAGATTCGACAGCGGCTCGTCCATGAGGAACACGTTCGGCTCGCGCACGATGGCACGGGCGAGCGCGACCCGTTGCCGCTGACCGCCTGATAGCTCGGCCGGTTTGCGGTGGAGAAAATCGTCCAGCTCAACCATGGCGGAGGCGCGTTTGACGCGGGCATCGTGTTCGGCTTCGGGGATCTTCCGGACCTTCAGGGGAAAGCGGATGTTGTCGTAGACGTTCATGTTCGGGTAGAGCGCGTAGCTTTGGAACACCATCGCCACGTCGCGATCCTTGGGATCGAGATCGTTGATGCGGGTTCCGTCGACGAGGATCTCGCCGTCGGTTACATCCTCGAGGCCCGCGATCATGCGCATTGTCGTGGTCTTGCCGCAGCCGGAGGGGCCGAGCAGCACCAGAAATTCGCGATCCGGAATGGTCAGGTCGAACTTGTCGACGCCGACGAAGGAGCCCCACCGCTTGGTGACGTTCTTGAGCTGGATTTCGGCCACCGGCGGCTCCTTCGGGATCGCTGCAGATCCCGGCAGCCTAGGGGCGCGCGATCCTCGCTGGCAAGAGGAAACCATGTCACCTGGGTCTGCAAAATCTGTTGCAATCACAAGGGCTCTGTCGCAGCCTTGGCCGATAAGCCGGGCTGACGGCCCTTTCGGGGGGCCCTATCCGATCCGGCAAACCAATGTCACCAGCGGGAGTAATGGTATGATCAAGATGAACACGCTGATCGGGGCGAGCGCCCTGGCGCTGACGGCCGGGATGGCCTTTGCCGAGGGGCATGGCTGCGGGATCGAAAGCGGCCGGATCAGCATCCTGTCGAACGATTTCCCCGCCTTGCGCGCGGTTGTCGAGCGCGCCGGAACCTGCGCCACGGACGGGATCGAGTTCAGCGCCAACCAGACGACAGAGCACAAGGACATTCAGGTTGCAGCCCTGTCGGCCAATCCGTCGGAATATACCGCGGCTGTCGTGGCCAACGGATCGGTTCTGCCGCTCTTGAATGAAGGGCTGATCCGCCCCTTGGACGATCTGATCGCCGAGCATGGCCAGAGCCTGAGCCCCACGCAGTTGATCACCATCGACGGCCGGGTGATGGCCGTGGCCTTCATGGCCAATGCGCAGCACCTGTTCGTGCGCACCGATATCCTCGAGGAGGCGGGCGTCGAGATCCCGACGACCTATGAGGAGGTGATCGAGGCCGCCGCCGCGATCGAGGAGGCCGGGATCATGGAGGATCCCTTTGCCATGAACACGCAGGTGGGCTGGAACCTCGCTGAGGAATTCGTGAACATGTATCTGGGCTATGGCGGGGAGTTCTTCGAGCCGGGCAGCGCGAATGTCGCGATCAACAACGAGGCCGGGATCGCAGCGCTCGAGATGCTCAGATCGCTGAACGAATATGCCGATCCCGATTTCCTGACCTTCGATTCCAACGCCACCTCGGCGCTCTGGGAATCGGGCGAGATCGCGATTGCGATGATGTGGGGCTCGCGCGGGGCGTCGATCCTCGATGACGAGGGATCGACCGAGGAGGTCACATCGACCACGCAGCTTGTCGGCGCGCCGACCGTCGGCGGCGGAGAGCGCCCGGCCTCGACGCTCTGGTGGGACGGCTTTACCATCGCCTCTAACGTCTCGGACGAGGATGCCGAAGCGACCTTCATCGCCATGGTCAACGGGATCGATCCTGCGGTGATGGAGGGCAATATGGACGCCGCCGTCTGGCTGATCGAGGGCTACCAGCCCGGAGCTGCCGCCGAAGGTGTCGCCGCCACGGCGCAATCAGGCACGGCGCCCTATCCGATGCTGCCCTATATGGGCCTGCTGCACACCGCGCTCGGCAATGAGCTGGCCGATTTCATGCAAGGCAGCGAAAGCGCCGAGCAGGCGCTGGCCGATACCGAGGCCGCCTATACGACGGCGGCCCGCGAGCAGGGCTATGTCGAGTAACACCTGACCGGAGGGGCGGCCCGCCTGCCCCTCCTCCCTTTCCAAGGCCCGGCGGACCGTCATGACCCACGGCACCTTCCTCAAGTTTATCTTCCCGTCGCTGGCTGCGATGCTGCTCTTTATCGCGCTGCCCATCGTGTCGGTAGTGGTCCAGTCGCTTTACGTCGAGCACGAGCAGATCCTGATCACGACGGAAAATTGCGGCCCCTTCGGCTGCACGCCCTCGACCACCATCGATCAGGAGGCCACGCAGGCACTGCGCGATGCCGAGCCGCTGGGCCGGTTCAACGGGCTGGGCACCTATTTCAACCGCGGTCATCTGGCGACGACCGAGATCGGCATCGCCTGGCGGGCCTCGGATAGCCTTGGCGAGTTCTTCGGGCGGGTGATGAACCTGCCCTTCTACAAGGCGCTGGCCTTCACGCTGGCCTATACGTTCATCGTCACGCCGCTGGTCCTGATGCTGGGGCTGGTGATCGCGCTGGCGGTCAATGCGCTGCCCAGGATCGTGAAAGGCCCGACGATCTTCTTCACGCTCCTGCCGATGATCGTCACGCCCCTGATCGGATCGCTGATCCTCTTTTGGATGATCGATGCGCGCGGGATCCTCGGGGCGTCGTTGCAGACCCTCTTTGACGATCCGAACCTCTCGCTCAAGGCCTCGCCCACGCTGACCTGGATCACGCTCTTTATCTACGGGGTTTGGAGCTCGGCGCCCTTCGCGTTCATCGTCTTTTATGCCGGCCTCCAGACCGTCAGCGAAGAGACGCTGGAGGCGGCGATGATCGACGGGGCCTCGCGCTGGCAGCGGGTGCGACACGTCACGATCCCGCATCTGATGCCGCTGGTGATCTTTATCACGCTGATCCAGCTGATGGACAATTTCCGCGTCTTCGAGCCGATCATCGGGTTCTCGGCCGAGGCCAATGCGACGTCGCTGTCGTGGATCATCTTCAACGATCTGAGAAACGAGGCCGGCTCTCTCTTCGGCTCGGCCGCGGCCACGTCGGTGTTGACGATCATCGGGATCGCGATCCTGCTGACGCCGGTGGTGATCCGGACCTGGCGCGACTTCAACCGGAAGGCGGTCTGAGTATGGCATCCAAAGCGCAGGCCCGGTCGCAAACGCTGGTGATCTTTTCGACAGGGTTTATCATCCTCTGGCTGATCGTCGCGGCCTTCCCCTTCCTCTGGACGCTCTGGGGCAGCTTCAAGGTGCAGGGCGACTTCTTCTCCAAGGCCGACTGGACGAACGCCTTGTATGGCACGCGCACGGTTGCCGAGACCGGCGCGGCCTTCACCGGGCAAGCCTATGAAGGCGCTTGGGTGCAGGAAGAGTTCTGGCGCGCGGCGCTGAATACGATCGTGGTCGTGGTCTTCGTCGTGATCATCTCGCTGACCTTCGGCACACTGGGCGGCTACGCGCTGGCGCGGTCGGGCTACAAATACGCCTTCTGGATCCTGATGGCCGCGCTGATCTTCCGCGCGATGCCGCATATCACGCTGGTCTCGGGCTACCTGCTGCCGTTTTTCGAATGGGGCGTCTGGGGACGGCTGTCTACCGCGATCATCGTGCTGGTGGCGATCAACCAGCCCTTCACGCTCTGGATGCTGCATTCGTTCTTTCTGAACATCCCCAAGGATCTGGACGAAAGCGCGATGGTCGATGGCTGTACGCGGTTTCAGGCGTTCCGGCATGTGATCGTGCCGGTGATGTGGCCGGGCGTGATCACGACGGGGCTCTTCTCGTTCCTGCTGGCCTATAACGATTTCACGGTGACGGCGCTGCTGCTCAGTCAGGAGAACCACACGATGATTCCCAAGATCAACAGCTTCCTCGGCTCGGTCCAGGTCGAGGGCAATGTGATGTTCGCCGTCGCCTCGGTGGTGTCGGCGACGGCGCCGCTTTTTCTGCTGGTAATGTTCTTTCAGCGTCAGATCGTGAGCGGGCTGACAGCGGGGGCTGTGAAGGGGTGAGGCGCGCCCGGAACTCTCTCCAGTGGAGAGAGTTCAGCGCCGAACGGGCAGAGCTCCGGACCGCGGCGATCCGGTGTAAGCCGGTAAAAGGTCCAGTGGACCTTTCGAGCCGCGAAAGGGCGGAGCCCAGGGCAAGCGGCGGTTTGCCTTGAGCCCGGTAACGCCGCTCCCTTCCGTTTTCTCCCCCGCGCCAGCAAAGATCTGATACGCTTGACTTTTATTCAGTGTTGTTCGGGAGGGATCAGGATGACTTCAAGCGAAGCAATCACCGTAGAGGCCGTTGAAACCGGCGCGTACCCGGAGCCGAAAAGTCCCTCGGGCGCGCCGGTCATGCCGGGGACATCGATGATGGGCACAGGCGTGGATGTGTTCGGCGAGTATTGCGGCCCGGGCTTTTTCGGCCAGCCCATCCTTGATCTAACAGATCGGGGCAAAGAGGTGGAAAGCTCGGATTTCGTCACGTCCGACCTTCTTACCGTAACCGAGGAAAGGGCGGGGACCGCCGAAGAGATAAGGGCGGAAACCAAACGGGAATTCAGTCAGTCCTTTTCATCGCGGGTCGGTCTTGAGGGTAAATCCGGATACTTCTCTGGAGAGTTGGATGCGTCCTTTAGCGGATCAATAAGCCAGCAGGTCGACACGACCTTGGTGCAGTACAACGATCAGCGATACTATTGGCAGCTTTTGCTCCCCCCCTCGAAAGATCTGATAGGGTCCCTGCTGCCAAGCGTTCGGGACAACTTCAACGGCGACATGAGCGCGGACGAGCTGGTTCGCACCTATGGCACCCACTATGTGGGAAAGGCTCTTGTCGGTGCGCGCAGCAGTTTTTGCGCCATGGTGAATATGTCGACCTTCGAATCCAAGAAGGACGTCTCGGCCACCGTCAAGCTTGCCTATCAGGGCCTGTCCTCTCGGGGATCCGGAGAGGCGAGCCATGAGCAAAAAGAAGCCATGAACGCGATGAGCAAGTCCGCATCCTATTCGGCCCGGGTTCTGGGAGGCGATCCGAAGTTCGTTAAAACGATCTTAAACGGAGACTATATGGGCTGGGTCGACTCGGTCCCCGACAATATGCGGATCGTTGACGTAAAAGGCGGATTGCGGCGTATTTCCGAACTTGTGACAGACAGAGCGTTCCGATCGAAGGTCGAGGATGCGATCCAGATGCGGCTGGAGGCGCATGACCTCCCTCCGGAGCCGGATCTCGCGCGCGTGGTCGCCTGGCATACCTATGTCGGAGGGAGCCGCTGGTACTACGCGATAGACGGACAGGAGGAGATGCCCGCCTCCTTCTCTGCGCAGTACAACGTTTTCTACGCTTTCACGAAACCCGGCGACGGGCGTGTTCCGATCTACAGATCGAAGAAGGTCTCGAGCAAGAACAGCTCCACGATCTATCGTCTATCCCGAGACAATGGAAACAACGACGGCTGGATGCCGGAGGGAATTGCGTTCTACGCCTATACAACGCCGGGCGCCAAAAGCGAAAACCGGATCAAGATACACTCCTTCCGTGAGGCGAAGGAGCCGAAGGAGCATGGTTGGCACTACGTCTCCACATCCCAGGTCAAGGGCTGGTCTCTGGATGACAGAAACTCTTTCTTCGTTCCAAACGGACCTCATCGCTGATCGGCCGGGACGGCCCGGTCCCTTTCGGGATCACGGCCAGAGGCTGCTTGGACCCGGCGGATCGTCGGTGCCAACCACGTGATAAAGCGCGGCCTCTCCCGTCATTGAGGGAACGGCGCAGTGATCCAGACCGCCCGGCACGCTCATCGTATCGCCGGGGGCGAGTGTCGTCTCGCCGCCCTCCCAACTGACCCGCCAGTGGCCTTTGACCGGCATGAGGACGGACGCCCGATCGTGCGAATGCATTGCTTCCGAGGCTGAGGAACGGGTCACCAGATCGACCTCGAAGCCCGGTTTGTCGCGGATGATCCCGGTCTCGCCGATCACCTTGACGGGCGCGTCCTTGGCGAGCGCTGCCATGTCGAGATACCGGCGCACGCCGTAGCCGACGACCTGCATCGGGGTCATTTCGGGATAGTCCTTGAGCGCCTCGTCGGTGAGGACCGGCATGGGCGCGGTATCCTCCGGCAGGTTCTCGCCCTTCTTTCTGTCATACAGTTTACCGTTTTCGCCCAGAACCAGCCCGTGCGCCTGCGCGTCCTCGATCACCTGCGGCGCCCAGATCACGCCGCCGCCTGCATCATCTCCGCCGAGGATCGCCATGATCATCCCGTAATCGGTGCCGATATTCTCAAAGCCGCGGAAGATGCCGGTTGGAATGTTGATGATGTCGCCCTCTTCGAGCACGACCTCTCCGGCGGTGCCCCAGCGGCCCCAGAAGAAACGCCAGCGTCCCGAGAGGACGAAGAACACCTCGGCCGTGCGGTGCGAATGGAGCGAGTTGCGGCAATGGGGCGGCTGACCGGCGGCTCCGATGTTGAAGCCGTGGGGTTCGGCGATATGAACATGCTGATCGGGGCTTTCCGAGACGCCGCCGCCAATGATGGTGAAGTTCTCCTTGCGGTCCGATCCGGGCGTGTGCGCGTCGATGAACGCGGTCCGGCAGGGCACCAGATCGCCGTAGCGGACGATGCGGGCGGTCAGGTCTGCGGGGGTCATCGGGATCTCCTTTGCGCGGTGTTTGCGCGAACTTTGACAGGCCTGCTGGCCGACGGCAATGACCGGACCTGCTGTGCGCCCGGGCACCCTTTCCGTGCGGCAGCGCCGGTTTTGCGCAGGCTCCTTCGGCCCTATCTGACAGATCAAAGGAGACATCCCATGACCAAAAACGCCCTTCCCGGCCTGCATCATGTCACCGCCATTTCGGGACCGCCTCAGGCCAATGTCGATTTCTTCACCAAGGTGCTGGGCCAGCGCCTTGTGAAGAAGACCGTCAACTTCGACGATCCCGGCACCTATCATCTTTATTACGGAAACCAGACCGCCGATCCCGGCACGATCCTGACCTTCTTTCCCTTTGTCGGTGCCCGCCCCGGGCGGCCGGGCGCGGGGATGGCCAGCGCCTATGCCTATGCGACCTCGGAGCTGGACGACTGGATCCGGGAGCTCTCTGCGCAGGGGATCGAGATCGAAGGCCCGACCGAGCGCTTTGGTGCCCGCGTCGTGACGCTGCGCGATCCCGACGGGGCGGCGGTCGAGCTGGTCGAGGTGCCCGGTGCGGGCACGCCTGCCGAGGGCGGATTTCACTCCGCGACGTTGCACGAGGCGGATCTGGAGCCGACGCAGCGCCTGATGACCGATGTTCTGGGCTATGAGGAAGCCGGGCACGAAAGCGGTGCGGACGGTGAGCGTCTTCGGCTGAAAGCACCCGGCGATGCGCGCGGCGGGGTCCTTGATCTGGTGCGCACGCAAAGCCGGGGGGTGCCCGGTGCGGGTACGATCCATCACATCGCCTTTCGGGCGGAGGATGACGACACGCAGCTGGCCTGGCGCGAAAAGCTCCTCGGCCAGGGCTATGACGTGACGCCCGTGATCGACCGGCAGTATTTCAACGCGATCTACTTCCGCGAGCCCGGCGGTGTTCTGTTCGAGATCGCGACCGATCCGCCCGGCTTTACCCGCGATGAAGAGCTTGCGCATCTGGGCGAAGCGCTCAAACTGCCGGAGAAGTACGAAGCCATGCGGCCAAGGATCGAGGCCGCGCTACCGGAGATCCGCGTATGATCCTCACTGGCACGACCACCGCGCCCCGGCTGGGCGCGGTTCTTCTGCACGGGCGCGGCGGATCGGCGGCCGATATCCTGGGGCTGGCCGATGCGGTCGGCACCGATGACATGCGGTTCGCCGCGCCCGAGGCGGATGGCAATTCATGGTGGCCGACCTCTTTCCTGGCCCCTGCTGGCGACATCGCACCGTGGCTTGCCCGAGGGGTCGACGCGGTGGAGGAGGCTGTCGCAGCCCTGGAGGCTGAGGGGCTGGAGCGCAGCCGCATCGCGGTGCTCGGCTTCAGTCAGGGGGCCTGCCTTGCGCTGGAATATGCGGCCCGTCGCGGCGGGCTGCAGTCGGTCGTTGCACTTTCTGGCGGGCTGATCGGCACGGGGGATGCCCGCACCGGGCCGCGCGACGACCTTTATGGCTATGGCGAGAAGCTGTTTAACTACGACACCGACCTGACCGGCACCGCCGCCTACCTGGGCTGCCACGAGGCCGATCCGCATATTCCAAAGGCGCGGGTCACCCATAGTGCAACGGTGCTGGAGGATCTGGGCGCGACCGTTACGCTCGACCTGCTACCGGGGGCGGGGCACGGGATCCTGCCGCGCGAGATCACCGCTGTCCGCGCGCTTTGGGGCACATGACGGCCCTACCGCCCGCGCGGGATCTGGCATAGACGGGCGCCATGTCCAGCAATCCGCCAGATCTGCGCCCCGACCGCGCCAATGCCCGTCTTGAGCGGGATCTCTCCACGGTTCGTCCCAAGGGCCAGCCGACCATCGGGATGGTGTCGCTAGGCTGCCCCAAGGCGCTGGTCGACAGCGAGCGCATCCTAACCCGGCTGCGGGCTGAGGGGTACGCGATTTCTCCGGATTATGACGGGGCCGATGCGGTGATCGTGAATACCTGCGGCTTTCTCGACAGCGCCAAGGCGGAATCGCTGGAGGCGATCGGAGAAGCGCTGGCCGAAAACGGGCGCGTCATCGTCACCGGCTGCCTGGGGGCGGAGCCCGATTATATCACCGGGGCGCATCCGTCGGTTCTGGCCGTGACGGGGCCGCATCAATACGAGCAGGTGCTTGATGCAGTCCATGAGGCGGTGCCGCCCGATCCCAATCCGTTCGTCGATCTGCTGCCCGCGACCGGCGTCAGCCTGACGCCGCGCCATTACAGCTATCTGAAGATCTCGGAAGGCTGCAATCACAAGTGCCGGTTCTGCATCATCCCCGATATGCGCGGGCGTCTGGCCTCGCGCCCCGCCCATGCGGTAATGCGCGAGGCGGAGAAACTGGTGGAGAACGGGGTTCGGGAGCTTTTGGTCATCAGTCAGGATACCTCGGCCTACGGTCTGGACCTGAAACATCAGACCGAGCGGGGGCATCGCGCCCATATCACCGATCTGGCGCGCGATCTGGGATCGCTCGGGGCCTGGCTGCGGCTGCATTACGTCTACCCCTACCCGCATGTGCGCGATCTGATCCCGCTGATGGCGGACGGGCTGGTCCTGCCCTATCTCGATATTCCGTTCCAGCATGCCCATCCGGACACGCTCAGGCGCATGGCCCGGCCGGCTGCGGCGGCGCGGACGCTCGATGAGATTGCCGCCTGGCGGAAGATCTGTCCCGAGATCACGCTGCGCTCGACTTTCATCGTCGGCTATCCCGGCGAGACGGAAGAGGAATTTCAAACGCTTCTAAACTGGCTCGACGAGGCGCAGCTCGACCGGGTGGGGTGTTTTCAGTACGAGAATGTCGAAGGCGCCCGCTCCAATGCGCTGCCGGATCATGTCGCGCCGGAGGTCAAACAGGACCGCTGGGAGCGGTTCATGGAGAAGGCGCAGGCCATCTCGGAGGCAAAGCTTGCGGCAAAGGTGGGGCAGAGCTTGAAGGTGATCGTCGATCAGGTCGACGAGGATGCTGCGACCTGCCGCACCATGGCCGATGCGCCCGAGATCGACGGTCAGCTCTTCATCGATGAGGGGCATACCGATCTTACTCCGGGCGAGATCGTGACCGTGACCGTCGATGAGGCCGGGGAGTACGATCTTTGGGGCCACCGCGCCTAGGACATACGTCCCCTCGACATATGCGCATCGACAGGAAATAGTGCAGTTATTCAGATCCTGATTTTTCTATTTCGGTAAGATTGCAAGGGAATGAGTATGCTGGCTTCTCTCAAGGGTATCGCCATGGCTGCAACCTTAGGTGTTGGCGCGGCTTGGGCTGACAATCATGGCGAAGTTGAACAGACCCTTTTTGCGTTGACGGAAGAGCTGAACCGCGTCGCACCGGCTGATGTGAGGATTACCCCCGATCCTCCAAACGACCGGATCGAGGTGGTCGGCCCCGATGCGGAGCCGCATTTCGTCTTTCCGGCGGTTCTGCATGATCGGCTGGCCGCCCTGACGCCACGATTGAGAGAGGTCGAGATTTCGGAATTCGCTGCCTCTGTTCTTGAGGATCCGTCAGGCACTGAGAGCCTGACGAATTTCTCGACCGACCAGATCCTGCCGACGATCCGCCCGAGCCGAATCATCGAGACGATCACGGCGGGCGACGACACGCCTCGGGAATTTCCGGTGCAGGCCTTCCTGCCGGGGCTCAGCACGCTTTTCATGATCGACACGCCGCAGGCCGCGCGGTTCATGACCCGCACCGATCAGGACAGGCTTGCGCTGGACGATGACGCGCTGGCCGCGCTGGCCTTGGGGAACCTTGCCATGGAAGCGGACCGGGCCGAGATCATCAACCTCAGACCGCCCTACCGGCTGGTGCTGGATGGCGCCTATGAGAACGCGCTTTTGCTGTACGAGCCACTCTGGATCGAGCTTGAGATGCGGTACGGGCCGCTTCTGGTGCTTGTCTTGGATCGGGACGATGTCATCTTTAGCCCGGTCGAGTCCCGCCGGCCCTTTGCCCGGCTTGCGGAGTATCGGGACGACCTGGGCCGCTCAGGCGCGATCGCGATCTCGGGCGATATCCTGCTGCGTGAGGCAGGCACCTGGAGCTATGCAGACCCGGTGAATTGACAGCGATCCGGTAAAAGACGGGCTGGTTGCCGTTTGGTCATGCTGCCTAAAGTCATTGCATTTGCTGGTGATTTCACTGACGTGACCGTGACGGATGCCGAAAGCCGGTCGCCATGCGCCGCCGTTACCTTATCCTAAGAGGTCAGGGGTCTTCTTATCCTCGTGTTCGATCCGGAGAGGTCATGCCGCTTCACGATGTCTATCCCGCCTATCCCCGACCTGACCGGATTGCCGACGGCATCGTGCATGCGGTCGGGATCGTGGGGAGCATCACCGGCGTCGTGCTGCTAGTCGCACTTGGTTGGACGCATCTGTCGGGAGGAGAGCTGGCGGGAATAGCAATTTACGCTACGGCGATCATCGCGGCCTTTATCGCGTCAGGTCTTTATCATATGACGCCTTGGGAAAACCTGCGTCCGACCTTTCGGCGCTACGATCACGCCTCGATCTTCCTTAAGATTGCGGGAACTTACACGCCACTGGTCGTTCTGATCGGAAGCGTCTTCAGCTACGTGGTGCTGGGCATCGTCTGGGCGCTGGCGCTTTTTGGAGCGGTGCGCAAGATCTTTTTCTGGCGCAATCCAACGACCGGACATTCCAGAATCTACCTGGCGCTTGGTTGGATGAGCGTTCTGCTGATCTGGGCGATGTTTCAATCCCTGCCGCTGGCCGCCGGGATCCTCGTCGTCGCGGGCGGTCTGATCTACAGTGCCGGAGTATGGATCTATTCCAACCCCGAGATGCGATTTTCCCAGGCGATCTGGCACAGCTTCGTGCTGGCCGGATCGGGCTGCTTTTTCGCAGCGATCGCGGTTGGAACGCTTGCCTGATTAAAGGTCGGCCGCCGTCTGCTGCACGATCCGGACCCGCTCTGCATTGGGCGGATGCGTGCCCAGGAACCGGTCGCCCGGATCGGGAATTCGCGCGAAGAAGGCTGCGCCTTTCAGAGGGTCATAGCCCGCTCTTGCCGTGATCCGCGTGCCAAGCTCGTCGGCCTCAAGCTCGAACTCCTTCGAGAAGCTGCGCGCCCCGACGGCCGCGCCAAGCTGTTGCGCGGTCCGCACGGCATTGCCGCTATCGCCCAGCGAACTGGCGAGCTGTCCGAAGACCTGCGCGCCAAGCGTCGCCGCCTGCCGCTGACGGGCGAGATGACCGCGGATATGATGCGCGGCCTCGTGACTGAGGATGAAGGCAATCTCGTCCTGATTGCGGGTATCGGCAATCAGGGGAAGCGTGAAGACGATGATCGGACGCCCGTTGCGATCAAGCGTCTGAAGCGCGTTGGGCGGGATGCCAGGACGGTCATCCACGACGATCTGGAAGTCGCAGTTCGATCGCGGGGCCTGCTGGCGGCAGACCGCCTCTGCCACCGGTTCGACCCGGCGAACGACCGCCACGAAATTGCGCGCCGCCGTCTGTCTGTCGATGCGGTCGGTCTGCGGTTGCACCACGCGCGTCGATTGCGTCGGCGCAGGCTGGGGTGCTGCGCCGCCGGTCGTCGTCGTCGAGACCACAACGGGGCCGCAGGAGGCCAGTACAGCAAGCCCCAGAAGGCCTGCAATCCAAGATGTCTTCATCATAAGCTCCGATATCTTGGGGAGAAGTTTAGCACCTTCCGCCGGACTGACCAGCGGGCAGACGACCTGCTGTTGCATCTGTGACCCGGGCAGATAGGGTCGAGCGCATGTTTACCATCGAGCACGATTTCGACGCCACCGTCATCACCCTAGTCGATGAGGGCGAAGCCCCGCTGAACGAAGACGTGTCGATCAACGCCTTCGAGGATTGCGTGACGCTTGAGCAATTCGACGCCCGCCGCAACGAGGCCGTGACGATCACGCTGTCGATGGCGCAATTGCGGGATCTGTCCGCCGCGCTCGATCTGCCCGAAGGGGTGTATCGGATCGCGCGCCCGCAGGGCTGAAAGGTCGCAGGTTTTCGGGAAATCTTTGTCTTTGCCCTGAACAAGGGGCGCCGGAGCCTCTACATCAGGGGTCGAAGAAAGAGAATCCCATGCCCGACGCCAATCCTGCTGCCCTTGATTTTCTGCTGTCCCGCCGGTCCCGCCCGGCCAAAACGCTGGGGCTGCCCGTTCCGGATCGGGAGGCGCTTGGTCCGATCCTGACGGCCGCGGCGCGCACGCCCGATCATGGCAAGCTGGAGCCTTGGCGGTTCATCGTGTTGGAAAGGCAGGCGCTTGCGCGGCTCGCGGCTTTGGTCGAAACGCGCGGGGCGGCGCTGTCGCGCGCGCCTGAAGACATCGCGAAGGCCGCCGCGCAATACGGGGCTGCCGATCTTGCGGTGGCGGTCATCGCTTCGCCGAAACCGTCGCCCAAGATCCCTGAAATCGAGCAGATTCTGAGTGCCGGAGCCGTCTGCCTGTCGCTGCTCAATGCCGCCCTTGCCGCCGGGTGGGGCGCCAACTGGCTTTCGGGCTGGCCCTCGCATGATCCCGATTTCGCCCAGAAGGGGCTGGGCCTGACGGAAAAAGAGAGCGTGGCGGGTCTGATTCACATCGGCACCGAAACCAGTGCCCCGCCTGAGCGGCCAAGGCCGGATCTTGCCGCAATCACCACCTGGATGGCCGAATGATCATCACCGATTTCGGCCGCGCTTTGAGCCAGCTTTTCGATCCCCGGTTCCGGCGCGTTCTGGGTTTGGGTCTTGGTCTGACGGTCGCTCTTTTCGTTGCGATCTTTGCGGGTCTTCTGGCTTTAATCAACGGCCTGACCGCCGATACCACGACGATCCCCTTCTTCGGGGAAGTCACATGGGTCGGCGATTTCCTGTCTTGGGGATCGATCGTGATCATGCTGTTTGCGTCGATCTTTCTGATGATCCCGGTCGCCTCGGCGATCACCTCGTTCTTTCTGGGCGACGTCGCCCGCGCGGTCGAGGAGGAGTACTATCCGCACCTGCCGCCCGCGCCAGGATCCAGTTTTGGCGATGATCTGAAAGATACGGTGAACTTCATGGGAGTGCTCGTGGCGGTCAATGTCGTCGCGATCATCCTGTGCGTGATCTTCTCGCCTCTTGCGCCCTTTATCCTTTACGGAACGAACGGGTATCTTCTGGGGCGGGAGTATTTCACGCTGGTCGCGCGGCGGCGGCATTCGGATGCAGAGGCGCGGGCCCTCAGGCGGGTGCATTCAGGGCAGATCTGGATCGCCGGGATCCTGATGGCGATCCCGCTGACGATCCCGATCATCAACCTCTTCATCCCGGTTCTGGGGGCTGCGACCTTTACCCATCTCTATCACCGGGTAGCGGCGCAGACGGCCTAGCCGGAGACGTCGGGGGTCGACATCCGGTTGAACCAGTCGAAATCCCGCACCGTTATCGCACCCGACCAGATGATCCCGGCGAGGATCGCCCAGACAAAGAGCGCCCAGATCGTCACGATCCGGGCCTTGCGGCCCAATTGAGGGTTGGAGGGCGCGGAGGCGTGCGTGCCAGGTACGATCTCTCCGTCATCGCCTTGAGTGCGCAGGTTCAGCGGCAGGACGATGAAGAGGATCATGAACCAGACGACCGCGAAGAGAACGAGAGCGGAGACAGGACCCATGGTGTAACCTTCTAAAGATCCGCCGCGCGAATGCGTCGGATGATATGGATGTCAGACTTCTTCCAGCTCGATCAGGCAGCCGTTGAAATCCTTGGGATGCAGGAAGAGGACCGGTTTGCCATGCGCGCCGATCTTGGGCTCGCCTGTGCCAAGGATGCGGGCGCCCCCCTCGATCAGGGTGTCGCGCGCGGCTGCGATATCGTCCACCTCGTAACAGATATGGTGGATGCCGCCGGAGGGGTTCTTGTCGAGGAACCCTTGAATGGGGCTATTTTCGCCCAGCGGATAGAGCAGCTCGATCTTGGTATTCGGAAGCTCGATGAAGATGACGGTCACACCGTGGTCGGGTTCGTCCTGCGGCGCGCCGACATTGGCGCCCAGCGCGCCGCGATATTGTGCGGCCGCCGCTTCGAGATCGGGGACGGCAATGGCGACATGGTTCAGACGACCGATCATGACGGATCCTTTGCTGGCAGCTTGCCGGGTTTTCGCGCGCCCGGTCTGCCGACGCAAGGGACGGCGGCGCGTTAACCGCCGGTTAGGGATAATTCCGGTAAAAGGGTCGCATCTCTCAAGGAGGCTGCCACGATGGACGATCTGAACGATTTCATGATCCGGCGACCACCGACCCGGGACCGGCCGCTTCTTGGGGTTACGATTCTCGTTGTCGAAGACAGCCGTTTCGCCTGCGAGGCGCTGCGCCTTCTGTCGATCCGAAGCGGGGCGCGCATTCGGCGGGCCGATAGCCTGGCCTCTGCGGAGCGGCATCTTCAGGTGTACCGCCCGACCGTCGCGATCATCGACGATGGCCTGCCGGATGGATCCGGTGCGTCGCTGATCGCGACGCTAAGCGCCGATGCCGCGCGCATTCCGGTGATCCTTGGCTCCAGCGGGGATGAGGCGGCCCGCGACCGGGCAATGGATGCTGGCGCGGACGGGTTCATCGCCAAGCCCATCGCGCGTCTGGCCGAGTTTCAGCAGGCGATCCTCGAGCATCTTCCCGAGGATCTGTGCCCGCCCGGCCCCCGGCTTGTCGGCGAAGAAGAGGTCGTGCCGGATCCGCTTGCGCTGAATGACGACATGGCCCATGCGGCCCAATTGCTGTCGAAAAGCTGTGATCCGGTGACGATCGCCTATCTCAGGCAGTTCCTAGACAGTATCGCGCAAAGCGCGCAGGACAGATCGATGGGCGATGCCCTGGCCGATCTTGCCGTTGCCCGCAAACGCGGGCTGCCCGAGACCGGAACGGTCGAGGCGCTGTCGGATGTGGTGAATGCCCGGATCCTGCCGTCCAAGTTGATCTGAGCCGCGATCCGGTCCGGGTCACGCGATCAGGTTCAGATCGGGACCCAGATCGAGACCGGGGAAGATCGCATCCTCAATCACCGCGCGGTCTAGACCGAAGAGCCCGCGCATCGCCCAGGCCGCACCTGCGCGCACATCGCGCGTCGGCATGAGGTCGCGGCCCGCATAAAGATCTGGCAAGGCTAGCCCCGGCCAGTCGCCAAGGACCTGACCGCCCCGCACCGCACCGCCCGCGAACAGCATCGCGCCGCCGGTTCCATGATCGGTTCCGCCGCTGCCATTTTGTTTCGCGGTGCGGCCAAATTCGGTCATCGCCAGAACGGCGGTTTTGTCCCAGACCGGTCCAAGACCCGCCTTGAGCGTCAGGATCGTATCGCTGAGCTGCGACAGGGGGCGCGGCAGACTGTTCGACTGATTGAAATGGGTATCCCATCCATTAAGCGAGAAGGCAGCCACCCTGGTGGATCCGCGAAGCCGGTTCGCCGCGAAACGCGCGACTTTGACATGCCCGCTATTGGGCCGGATCTGCTGCATCATCGGATCGTTCATCATCGCCTCGGCACCCGTCTCTTCGGCCTCGCGGTCGATCTTGAGCTGCTCGGCGATGGCGATCGCATCGCTGGAGGCGGCGTGGAAAAGGGGGTCGTTCTCGTAGACAAGCTCGAGCAGCCGTTTCGCTTGCGGCGACAGCGACAATTGCGCGTCGGGCGACCAGCGCGAGACCGGCGCGTCGCCGGAGGTGACGATGAGATCCTCGCGACCGATGGCGAAGGTCGTCTCGCTCTCGATGCCCGGAACGGTCTGGAGCATCCGGTTCAGCCAACCGTCGCGGATCCGTAGCCCGGGAAGCTGGTCCGTTCCGGCCTCGAGCATGTCCTGCCCGTCGAAATGGCTGCGCTTGTCCCGGTAGGGCGTCGATACCGCATGCATCGCGCCAAACTCGCCCGCCTGCCACAGCGGATGAAGTGGCATCAGCGCCG
The DNA here is from genome assembly GCA_947503775.1 of uncultured Paracoccaceae bacterium. GTDB lineage: Bacteria > Pseudomonadota > Alphaproteobacteria > Rhodobacterales > Rhodobacteraceae > Aestuariibius. The sequence goes on from CANNFE010000004.1 coordinate 236,067, forward strand.
GATGAAGAGCGTAGAAGCCGCCGAGATCCGCGCCTTCCTCCACCGCATCGCGGCTGAGATCGCCGCGCGTGCGGTAGAAGGCCCGATCGCCATAGGGACGGATCACGTCGATCCCGTCCATGCCCCCGCGCAGGATGATGACGACAAGCCGCGCATCCCATGGCGCGGATGCCAGGGCCATGGGCGCCAGTAGCGGGCTTGCGGCGGCAGAGCATCCCAGGGCCAGTCCGGAGCTTAGAAAGCGGCGGCGATCCATCACTTACCTCCTTTGAAAATCGGGCGAAGAGAGGACGATCCCGATCCCTTCGGCAGGCGTTTCTGCGGCCCGCGCGGCGAAGGTGACAGCCTCGCCTGCCTGCGCGCCCAGGGCGGTCTGCACGAAATCGCGCGGATCGGGGAGCATCTCGGTCATCCGGGACGGCACCTTCATCGACCAGCCGATGCGGCCCGCCATTCCTTGCGGTGTGATCCAGGCGGCGGGGTCCTCTTCCCAGCCGTCCGGTCCGGAGGGGCCTGCGATCGACTGGCCCATCACCTGCATCGGCCCGGCAAAGATCTGATCGATGGGCTTGCGGTCCAGCGTCGTCAGATCCTCGGCTTGGACCCCCAGCGCGCGCAGGGCGCTTTCCATGAAATCACGCGGCGGCTTGACCTTCTTCAGCTCGGGCGTCCAGGCATCCGGATGCTCCAGAAGCTGGGCAGTCACGACCAGAAGATCGCCGCCGGTTCCCCGATAAGCCGCCGTCAGGGTCTCGATCAGATCCTCGCTCGGCTCTTCGGAGACGAAATGGCGGGCGATCTTTTCAGACAGGTGCCGGGCTGTGGCGGGGTGAAGCGCCAGATCGTCGAGCGCCGCAAAGACATGATCGACGGACGGATCACCGCCGCCATAGGAGGTGCCCAAAACGGTCTCGGCCCCTGGCTCTGCGAAATGCTTGCGATAGACGAAGCCTTCTTCCTGGGTGAAGGCCATACCCGTCAGAAGCTCGGCCAGTTGCCGGACATCCGACTGCCCGTAGGGCCCGTCGACGCCTAGCGTATGAAGCTCGAGCAGTTCGCGCGCGAGGTTTTCGTTCAGCCCGCCGCCGCGCCGTTTCGCGCGCTGGCTGTTCGGCCCGAACGACCGGTTCTGATTGAGATAGGCCAGCATCATCGGCTGGGTCATCACCGCGCGAAGCATATCGGGGAACCGGCCTGCCACATGGGGGCGAACCGCTTCATTCGCAAAGACCGCCACGAGATGAGGCGAGGCGGGGCCGCCGGATTTCACCGTGAAATGATCGGCCCAGAACCGCTCGAGCCGTTCGCGGAGCCCATCATCGGTGGTTGCCGCGCGGGCCATGCGCCGCATGAAAAGCTGCCGCTGGGTTATGCGCGCCCGCCGCTGAAGGGCGCGCATCGCATCGCGCGCCTCTTCCTCCTGAGAGGTGCCCCGCACCCTGTTGCGGGCCTGCGTCGCCTTTTTGTAGTCGAGCAGGGACGGATCGGCGGTCAGGAATGTCGGCATCGGGATCGCCTCGCCGATACGGTCGGGACCGGTCAGCGCGCGGATCATCTCTCCCGGCGAGGCGGGCGGCGCGATCCGAGGCGACAGGCCGGTTCCAAACCGGATTGCCGCAAGATGAGACGTGAAAGCCATGGCATCCCCTGCAAGATGTCAGGCCTTAACATAAGGGGCGAGAGGTTACCAAAACACCCCCTTGCGACAAAGTCAGTCCTCTTTCGGGAGCACCCTGAGCGAGAGCTCGCGCAATTGTTCGGGCAGCGGCTCGGAGGGGGCGTCCATCATCAGGTCCTGTGCCTGTTGATTCATCGGGAACATGATGACCTCGCGGATATTGTCCTCATCCGCGAGAAGCATGACGATCCGGTCGATCCCGGCGGCACATCCACCATGGGGCGGCGCGCCGTATTGGAAGGCCGTGACCATACCGCCGAAGCGCTTGTTCACCTCGTCCTTGCCATAGCCCGCGATCTCGAAGGCGCGGTACATGATCTCGGGCTTGTGGTTCCGGATCGCGCCCGAGACCAGCTCGTAGCCGTTGCAGGCAAGATCGTACTGGTAGCCGAGCACGTCGAGCGGATCGCCGTCCAGCGCCTCCATCCCGCCTTGGGGCATGGAGAAGGGGTTGTGTTCGAAGTCGATCTTGCCGGTCTCGTCATCCTTTTCGTAGATCGGGAAGTCGACGATCCAGGCGAAGGCGAAGCGATCGGTGTCGGTGAGGTTCAGTTCGTCGCCGATCACTGTGCGGGCGCGGCCTGCAACGGCCTCGAACGCAGAGGGCTTGCCGCCGAGGAAGAAGGCGGCATCGCCGACGCCGAGGCCAAGCTGCTGGCGGATGTCCTCGGTGCGCTCCGGACCGATGTTCTTGGCGAGGGGGCCCGCGGCTTCTTGAGGACCAAATTGCCCCTCGACTAGCAATTTGGCCCGATCAACTTCCCCGTTAATCAGGTAATCGGAGATTTGGTTAGCTACCTCCTCGTTCTCTTTTGCTAGCGAACCAGCAAGCTTTGATCTAAATTTTTCAATATCGAAGGCTTCGCCACCTTCCGCTGCCTTAAGCATACGATAGAGAGGTTCGTATTCAGCATACGCACCTTTCTCACGCCAGAAGATATAGCCCATCCCCGGCAGGCCCTGGCTTTGCGCATAGCTGTTCATCCGGTCGCAGAACTTGCGGGAGCCGCCGCCGGGGGCGGGGATGGCGCGGATTTCCGTGCCCTCCTGTTCGAGGAGCTTGGCGAAGATCGCGAAGCCCGAGCCGCGGAAGTGATCGCTGACGATCTGCATCTTGATCGGATTGCGCAGGTCGGGTTTGTCGGTGCCGTACCAGAGCGCGGCGTCGCGGTAGCTGATCTGGGGCCAGTCGGTATCGACTTTCCGGCCGCCGCCGAATTCTTCGAAGATACCAGCGATGACTGGCTGGATCGTGTCGAAGACGTCCTGTTGGGTGACGAAGCTCATCTCCATGTCGAGCTGATAGAAATCGGTGGGCGAGCGGTCGGCGCGGGGATCCTCGTCGCGGAAACAGGGCGCGATCTGGAAATATTTGTCGAAGCCCGAGACCATGATGAGCTGTTTGAACTGCTGCGGGGCCTGGGGGAGCGCGTAGAACTTGCCCGGATGCAGGCGGGAGGGCACGAGGAAGTCTCGGGCGCCTTCGGGGGAGGATGCGGTGATGATCGGCGTCTGGTATTCGCGGAAGTCTTTCTCCCACATGCGCTTGCGGATCGAGGCGACCACATCCGAACGCAGTTTCATGTTGCGCTGCATCGCCTCGCGCCGCAGATCGAGATAGCGGTGCCGCAGGCGTGTTTCCTCGGGATATTCCTGATCGCCGAAGACCATAAGCGGAAGCTCTCCGGCGCGGCCCAGAACTTCGATATCCTTGACGAAGACCTCGATTTCACCGGTCGGGATCTTTTCGTTCACGAGGCCTTCGGCGCGCGCCTTGACCTCTCCGTCGATGCGGATGCACCATTCGGACCGGACCGCTTCGACGGCATTGAACACAGGCGAATCCGGATCGCAGATCAGCTGGGTCATGCCGTAGTGATCGCGCAGATCGATGAAGAGGACGCCGCCGTGATCCCGCACGCGATGCACCCAGCCGGAGAGACGCACGGCATCGCCGACATTGTCCTTGGTCAAATCGGCGCAGCTATGGGTGCGGTAGGGATGCATGGATGGACCTCCTCGGGGGATGCGGATCGCGGCCCCTAACACCGTCTTGCATCGGCAAAGTCAAGCCGATCCGGTCTCTGGACAAATCCCTGCCAACGCCGACAATCATCTTCGGCCTGCCGGACAGGACGATCGGCATGGAATTTATGGAAAGGAAGGCGGCCCATGTGGACGCGGGCGTTTGACACCGTGATGCGCAGCTTCATTCAGGGCGGCGCTCTCGAGATCACCTATGCAGACGGACATATCGCCCGATACGGCGATCCGTCAGAGCCGATCCGGATCACGTTCAGCGATCCGCACTTGCCGCGCAAGATCCTGCTGTCGCCTGATATCGCGATCGGCGAAGCCTATATGGACGGCCGGGTGAGCATCGCGCAGGACGATCTGCGCGGGTTCCTGCAGCTGGTGATGCATAGCCGCTCGGCCTTGCGATATGATGGGCTGATGCGCTGGCGCAATCGACTGGCGGGGCCTGTGCAGCCGCTGATCGACCGCTTTTCGCCGCTGAGATCCAAGGACAACGTGGCGCATCATTACGATTTGTCGTCGGATCTTTACGATCTCTTTCTGGATGCGGATCGGCAATATTCCTGCGCGTATTTCCGCGATCCGGCCATGACCCTGGAGGAGGCGCAGGAGGCCAAGAAGCATCACATCGCCCGCAAGCTGCGTGTGAAAGAGGGCGACCGTGTGCTGGATATCGGCTGCGGCTGGGGCGGCATGGCGCTGACGCTGGCGCGCGATTACGGCGCTCACGTCACCGGCGTTACGCTAAGCGAGGAGCAACATGCCATCGCCCGCCGCCGCGCCGAAGAGGCCGGTTTCAAGGATCAGATCGACATTCGCCTGGTCGATTATCGCGAGGTGAAGGAGACCTTTGACCGCATCGTGTCGGTCGGGATGTTCGAACATGTGGGGCGGCCGCAATACGGGACCTACTTTTCGCATATCCATGACAGCCTTGCGGAAGACGGCGTCGCGCTTGTCCACACGATCGGAACGCTCACCGCCCCGCGCGCGACGAGCCCGTGGATCCGCAAATACATCTTTCCCGGCGGCTATCTTCCGGCCACCAGCCACATCGTCGATGCCGTGGAGGCGAGCGGGCTGATGTTTACCGATCTGGAGGTGTTGCGCGGGCATTACGCGCAGACACTCGCCCATTGGCAAAAGCGGTTCCTCGCCCGGATCGAAGAAGCGCGCGCGCTTTATGACGAGCGGTTTTGCCGGATGTGGCGATACTATCTGACGGCTGCAGAGCTTGGCTTTCGGATCGACCGGCTGGCGGTTCTTCAATGCCAGCTCGTCCGCGACAAGTCCGCCGTGCCCCAGACGCGCGATTACCTTTATTCGGCAGCCTGAGGCTGGTTGAGCAGATCCGGCGTTAGCGGACCGTCCGGGATGATCGCGCCATCCGGGAAGTCCCGACCATGGGCATCCCCGCCGGGGAACGCGATGCAGTCGATCCCCGCAGCCAGCGCGGCCATGGCACTTTCCGGCGTATCCTCGATCGCGACCGCATCCTGCGCATTAACTGAAAGCGTGCTTAGCGCATCGAGGTAGATGTCCGGCGCTGGTTTGCCGTTCTCGACCTTGCCCCGCTCACCGATGTAATCGAAATCGGAAGCCTCAATGCCGTCGAGGTTGCCCAGGATCAGATCGATCTGCTCTTGCCCGGTGGATGTCACGAAGCCAAGCTTGAGCCCCCCGTTCTTGGCTGCCGTGATGAGATCCACGACGCCATCGCGCGGTTCAAGTCCCTCTTCAGCCACGATCTTCTTGAAATGCGCGACCTTTCTGGCGTGGATATCGGCCGCATCGACAGTCTGGGCTCGCGCCCGCGCATAATCCTCGATCCGCCGCTTTCCGCCCGGCTTCTTCAAAAGCTCGCGATACTCCGTCTCGCCCCAGTTCCAGCTGAGCCCGGCATCGTCAAAAGCGGCGTTAAAAGCCCGCCGCTGCATGTCAGACGTTTCAGCAAGGGTGCCGATTGCACCAAAGAAAAGAGCTTTGCGGGTCATCGTCTTTACCTTTCTCGGACTGATCTACCGATAAGAACGCGCGATTGAAGGACCTGTTCCGAGGCGTCTTGCGCGAAGTCGCGTGGAGTTCACCTATGCCAATCGAATGACCGATACCCTTGACTTGGATTTTGCCATTTCCTCTTGCAATGCTGTGTTCGAGGCTGGTCAAGGTTTTCCGGAGTCTTGGCGCAATAAATCTCTTTCGCGGTCCATCGCGCCATCAGCCTCTACGCCGACCGGCAGTCGGATCTCGATACATGTTGACACATAGCTTTTTCGGGCAGACACGGATCCCGCCTATCTCAGCCGCGAGGTATATCCTCGGAGCTGGGCCTTGGTGGTTTGGTATAGCTCTGGCAAGCCAATCACGCCTTATATACGCGGGCCCTGTTGTGGATCGAGACATATCGTGCGATCAGTACAAAGACTCTGTGTGTATTTCTTTTTTTGCTTACTTTTATGCGCACACATCTTAACGGCAATCAATCCAGAAAGAGAATGATCATTGCAGGCTTTATTCTCGAAAATGTTTTCGCGGACTTAAATATTACGGAATTTGATGAACCCTAAAATGCCCTTGAGAGATGACATGGTTGTTGCGTCGAGAAGAACTGAGATACTACTATCGGCAATCGGAATTTTATCACTTTTTTTGATAATGGTTTCGCGTTACTGGGATGTATGGGCGCTCGATCTTTCGGCTTTGTATTACGCGGGCTGGTTCTATGGTACAGGAGAGCATAGCCTGATATACACAAGCACTCCTTACAGCATCAGCTCAACATCAGCGGAAGAGGCCGGACGGCATTCCGCGCTAGGTCTAGAGATACCACAATTTTTGTATCCACCGATCTGGCTCGAGATACTTGCTCCGATAGCGCATAACTTATTACCTCAGACTTTCTTTAATTATGCACTTATACTCAACTCCCTATTTTGCTGCGGTATTATATTGCTCGCATGGAGCCTTATAGATCGAGAAGACTCAAGCTTTTTTCTATACATCGGCGCCGCCTTGATTATTTCTCTTTATATGAAGGCTGTCATGCTCGGCCTTTTTCTTGGTCAACCACAGATCTTGATAATATTTCTGATCCTATTGGCATTCTGTGTGGCGGATCGCCCATGGATGGCCGGAGGTCTGATCGGGCTCGCCGCAGCCATAAAAATCACGCCGATCCTGTTCGCCATCATATTTCTGGCGAGCGGTCGCGTTAAGGCTGGCTTCATCGCTGTTGGCGTTTCGGTTTTCTTCGCACTTCTCAGCGTGATTCTGACGGGATGGCCGCTTCACGCAGCCTATCTCGAGGTCGCAAGGGAAACACGAAGTGTGGTCGGCGTCTTGAATGCATCGTCATCGATGGTGTCGCTGGTCGCTTATGCAGCTGATCTGCCCGCCATACGCGTCGTTGACACACCGGCGGGGATTGTGAGGACCTTGGAGAAGCCGTTGTGGCTGGGTATTGGAGCGACGCTTGCTTGGATTATCGGGGCAGGAGTCTTGCTCAGCCTGTCCAAGCGGCATCCCGATGCGCTAGCGATCCGCCTCGCGGGGTTCTCTGCCCTTATCCCTCTTTTTGCGGCCGTATCCTGGACGCACTATCTAATTCTCCCCCTCTTTCTAGGGCTCGCCCTTGCCGCATCGATATCCAACCGGGCTGTGCTGGTTTACACCGTCGTCAGTGCCTTGATCCTCTGGGATTGGCCAACCACCGTAATGGGAGAGGGCCTCGAAGATATCTCGCGCACCATACGCCAGGTGTTCTGGCTGCTTCTTCTTTATGGTTTTGCCCTGGTGATCACGCGGTACAGACCGAGCCGTCAAAGTACCTTGTCAGGCTGATCGTGACTTAAGTTTGGTCTCTTGCGCCCCCGCCGCCACGATCTATAAGGCCAAGGATTTGCGCGCTTAGGGGTCCGGTCATGCCGAAGAGAACCGATATTCAGTCGATCATGATTATCGGCGCGGGGCCTATCGTGATCGGGCAGGCCTGTGAGTTTGACTATTCCGGCGCTCAGGCCTGCAAGGCGCTGCGCGAAGAGGGATATCGCGTGATCCTCGTCAACTCGAACCCGGCTACGATCATGACCGATCCGGGGCTGGCCGACGCCACCTATATCGAGCCGATCACACCCGAGGTTGTCGCCAAGATCATCGAAAAGGAGCGGCCCGATGCGCTGCTTCCGACGATGGGCGGGCAGACGGGTCTGAATACGTCGCTGACGCTGGAAGAGATGGGCGTGCTGGAGAAGTTCGGTGTCGAGATGATCGGGGCCAAGCGGGAGGCCATCGAGATGGCCGAGGATCGCAAGCTCTTTCGCGAGGCAATGGACCGGCTGGGGCTCGAGAATCCGAAGGCCACCATTGCCAACACGATGGACGACTGCATGTCCGCTCTTGAGACGATCGGCCTGCCTGCGATCATCCGGCCAGCCTTTACGCTGGGCGGCACCGGGGGGGGGGTTGCGTACAATCGTGAGGAGTACGAGCAGATCTGCAAGGGGGGGCTCGATGCCTCTCCGGTCGGGCAGATCCTGATCGACGAGAGCCTTCTGGGCTGGAAGGAATACGAGATGGAGGTTGTGCGGGATCGCGCGGACAACGCCATCATCGTCTGCTCCATCGAGAACGTCGATCCCATGGGCGTGCATACGGGCGACTCGATCACTGTCGCGCCTGCATTGACGCTGACGGACAAGGAATACCAGATGATGCGGACGGCCTCGATTGCCGTTCTGCGTGAGATCGGTGTCGAGACCGGCGGCTCGAATGTGCAATGGGCCGTGAACCCTGCGGACGGGCGGATGGTCGTGATCGAGATGAACCCGCGGGTGTCGCGCTCTTCAGCGCTGGCTTCGAAGGCGACGGGCTTTCCGATTGCCAAGATCGCGGCGAAGCTGGCGGTGGGCTACACGCTGGACGAGCTCGACAACGATATCACCAAGGTCACGCCCGCCTCATTCGAGCCGACCATCGATTACGTCGTCACCAAGATCCCGCGCTTTGCCTTCGAAAAATTCCCAGGCGCCGAACCGACGCTGACGACCGCGATGAAATCCGTCGGGGAGGCGATGGCCATTGGGCGGACGATCCATGAGAGCCTGCAGAAGGCGCTCGCCTCGATGGAGACCGGGCTGACGGGCTTTGATGAAATCGAGATCGAGGGCGCTGACGATCCGTCGCATGGAGAGAGCACTCTTGTCGCTGCGCTGTCGCGGCAGACGCCGGATCGGCTGCGGATCATCGCGCAGGCGATGCGGCACGGGCTGAGCGATGACCGGATCCAGCAGATCACCTCGTTCGATCCATGGTTTCTGGCGCGGATCCGCGAGATCGTCGATGTCGAGGAAGGGATCCGCGGCGGTCTGCCGGCGACCGAGGCGGAGATGCGGCGTATCAAGATGATGGGTTTCACCGACGCCCGGATCGCAGGGCTGACCGGCCTGACCGAAGCCGAGGTGCGCAAGGCGCGGATCAATCTTGGTGTGACGGCCGTCTTCAAGCGGATCGACACCTGCGCCGCCGAATTCGAGGCGCAGACGCCTTACATGTATTCGACCTACGAGACGCCTGTCATGGGTGAGGTCGAGAACGAGGCGCGGCCTTCGGACGGCAAGAAGGTCGTTATTTTGGGCGGCGGACCAAACCGGATCGGTCAAGGGATCGAGTTCGACTATTGCTGCTGTCATGCATGCTTCGCGTTGAGCGATCAGGGCTACGAGACCATCATGGTCAACTGTAATCCCGAAACCGTATCGACCGATTACGACACCTCCGACCGGCTTTATTTCGAGCCGCTGACCTTCGAACATGTAATGGAGATCCTGACCACCGAGCAAGAGAACGGCACGCTGCACGGTGTGATCGTGCAGTTCGGGGGGCAGACGCCGCTGAAGCTGGCCAATGCGCTGGAGGCCGAAGGGATCCCGATCCTGGGAACGACACCCGATGCCATCGATCTGGCCGAGGATCGCGAGCGGTTTCAGAAGCTTATCCACGATCTGGGTCTAAAGCAGCCGCGCAATGCTTTGGCCCGGACCGATGCCGAAGCCCTGGCGGCGGCTGCCGATATCGGCTTTCCGCTGGTGATCCGTCCGTCCTACGTCCTTGGCGGCCGCGCGATGGAGATCGTGCGCGATCAAGCGCAGCTCGAGCGGTATATCTCGGATGCGGTCGTTGTCTCGGGGGAGAGCCCTGTCCTGCTCGACAGTTATCTGGCTGGCGCGACCGAGGTCGACGTCGATGCGATCTCGGACGGCACCGAGACCCATGTGGCGGGCATCATGCAGCATATCGAGGAGGCGGGCGTTCACTCCGGCGACAGTGCCTGTTCGCTTCCGCCCCATAGCCTGCCCGATGAACTCGTGGCGGAACTGATCGATCAGACCAAGGCTTTGGCCACGGCTCTGAAGGTGCGCGGCCTGATGAATGTGCAATTCGCGGTCAAGGGCGATGAGATCTTCCTGATTGAGGTAAACCCCCGTGCGTCGCGGACCGTGCCCTTTGTTGCCAAGGCAACGGATTCTGCAGTCGCCGGGATCGCGGCGCGTGTGATGGCGGGCGAGCCGCTCTCTACCTTTCCTGAGCGGGCGGCGTATCCGGAGGCAGAGGATCCGATGACGGTTCTGCCGCTGGGCGATCCGTTCACGCTGGCCGATCCCAAGACGCCCTGGTTCTCGGTCAAGGAAGCGGTGCTGCCGTTTGCACGTTTCCCCGGTGTCGACACGATCCTTGGTCCCGAAATGCGCTCGACCGGGGAAGTGATGGGTTGGGACCGGTCTTTCCCGAGAGCCTTTCTCAAGGCGCAGATGGGGGCGGGCGTCACCCTGCCCGGCGAGGGCCATCTCTTCATCTCGATCCGGGATGCCGACAAGACCGATCAGACGCTCGAGGCCGCTCAGCTGATTTCGAACCTTGGTCTATCGATTCTCGCGACGAGCGGAACGGCCGCCTGGCTTACCGAAAACGGGCTGACGGCAGAGCGCGTCAACAAGGTGTATGAGGGCGGACGGACGATTGCGGACCGGATGAAGGACGGCGATGTTTCGCTGGTCTGGAATACCACCGAGGGTGCGCAGGCGGTGGAGGACAGCCGGTCCATCCGCGCGATCGCGCTTTACGACCGAATCCCGTATTACACGACCGCTGCCGGAGCTCATGCCGCGGCGCTCGCGATGCAGGCGCGCGAAGACGATGACCTGCATGTACGCAGTCTTCAGGGCTGATCTGCTTTTACGCCTGATCGGATGACCCAACCGCGATTTGCGGAGCGGGAGACTTTTTTCGCTCGTGCGAGAAGGGTGACTGTTTTTCAATAACAGCGCCTAAACCCCGGGTATATGACGGGCCACCATCAGGAAAGACAGCAACATCACCGCCGGGTTTATAGCGCTCCTTGCGAAGTTCCGCTGTAACTCGCCGTGTCAGTAAGCCGCACGCAGATGCGGTGACACGTTCGATCCGGTCAAGGTCGTCAGGGCGGCCCCCCAGTGCCCCATGGCGAGGGATCGATCCGCACCGCCCGGTTCGCCACTCCCCGGGCGGTGCTACTCCTTCTTCCCTTTTCGTCTGAAACCAGAGCCCCTGCCCCGGTCTTGACCTGCAGGGCGATCTGGTATGGAACGCCAAGAGGTAGGAGACGCCCATGCACCCCGTCGCGATCACCGGAACCGGTGTATTCACGCCCGAAGCCACGATCACGAATGATGAGTTGGTCGAAAGCTTCAATGCCTATGCGGATCTTTATAATGCAAACCACGCGAGCGAGATTGCGGACGGCACGGTTGAGCCCAAACCCCATTCGTCGTCCGACTTCATCACGCAGGCCTCGGGGATCGAGCAGCGCTATGTGATCGACAAGGAAGGTGTGCTCGATCCGGCGCGTATGTATCCCCGTTTTCGTGACCGATCCGATGACGAGCCGTCGCTGATGGCGGAAATCGCTCGGGACGCCATTTCAAAGGCGCTCGCCCAGGCGGGCAAGAGCGCGGGCGATGTCGATGCCGTGATCTGCGCCGCCTCCAACATGGAGCGCGCCTATCCGGCGGTCGGGGTCGAGATCCAGGATCTGATGGGGATCGGCGGGTTCGCCTTTGACATGAACGTGGCCTGCTCTTCGGCGACCTTCGGGATCCAGACTGCGGCCGATATGATCCGCTCCGGATCGATCCGCTCGGCCATCGTGGTGAACCCCGAGATCTGCTCGGCCCATCTGGAATGGCGCGACCGGGATTGTCACTTCATCTTTGGTGATGTCGCGACCGCCACGCTTCTTGAGCGCGAAGATCTCGCGAGCGGTCCCTATTTCAAGGTCCGTTCGACCCGCTGCGCCACACAGTTCTCAAACAATATTCGTAATAATAACGGGTACTTGCGCCGGACGCGCGATCAGATGGACGACCGCCGCGACATGCAGTTCATGCAGAACGGGCGCAAGGTCTTCAAGGAGGTGCTACCGCTCGTCAGTCGACACATCGCCGATCATATGCAGGACGAGGGCGTCACGGCAGAGGATCTTAAGCGTCTCTGGCTCCATCAGGCCAACAAGACGATGAACGACTATATCGGCAAGAAGGTTCTTGGCCGCACCCCCGAACCCGGGGAGCAGCCGAACATCCTTCAGGACTACGCCAATACGTCCTCCGCCGGGTCGATCATCGCCTTTTCGAAATATTCGGACGATCTGAGCGCGGGCGAGACGGGCCTGATCTGTTCGTTCGGCGCAGGCTATTCGGTCGGATCGGTTCTGGTTGAACGCGCCTAGGTCTGCGTCGCGGACGCACCGACGCGCTCGCGGGCCTTTTCGGCGCTTTCTGAATAGCGGTCGACCAGCCCATCCGACCGGGCGCGTGTCATCCAGGTAAACCGCGTCAGCTCTTCGCAGACATCGACGATTCGGTTGTAGAGCGATCCGGGCTTCATCCGGCCTTTTTCGAACTGCATCCAGGCCTTGGGCACTGAACTTTGGTTCGGGATCGTCACCATCCGCATCCAGCGCCCCAGAATGCGCATCTGGTTGACGGCATTGAAGCTTTGCGAGCCGCCCGAGACCTGCATGACGGCCAGCGTTTTGCCCTGCGTCGGGCGGACACCGCCCATGGAGAGCGGCAGCCAGTCGATCTGGGTTTTCATCAGGCCGGTCATCGCGCCGTGCCGTTCGGGCGAGGACCAGAGCATCCCCTCGGACCAGGTCGCCAGCTCTCGCAGTTCCGCGACCTTCGGATGCTCGGCGCCGACCGCGTCGGGGAATGGCAGATCACGCGGATCGAACAGTCTTGTCTCGCATCCCATTACCGTTAGCAGGCGTTGCGACTCCTCGGCGGCATACCGGGAATAGGATGCCTCTCTCAGGGAGCCGTAGAGCAAAAGGATACGCGGCGGATGGCCCGGATCCCCGGGTCCGATCAAACCCGCCGGATCGGGGATCCTGAAGGCCTCGGGATCAAGGTTTGGCAGATCGGAAAGATCGGGCATGGTCATGCGCACTCCTGTCGCGGCGTGAAGAGATAAAGACCAAAGCCAGTCTTGCACTTCAAGCGCCATCACGGCACATCCCGCGCCCATGGCCAAGCTCTACTTCCACTACTCTACTATGAATGCCGGCAAGTCGACGCTGCTTTTGCAGGCGTCTTACAACTACGTCGAACGCGGTATGACGACCTATCTGATGACCGCGGCGCTCGATACACGTACCGGACAGGCAAAGATCGCCTCGCGCATCGGGATCGAAGCCGAAGCGGACACCTTCACGCCCGAGACCGACCTTTTCGGGCGGATCAAGGCGAACCCGTCAGCCTGCACCTTCATCGACGAGGCGCAATTTCTGACCGATGCGCAGGTCTGGCAACTGGCCCGCGCGGTCGACGATCTGGGCGTGCCGGTCATGTGCTACGGGCTGCGTGTCGATTTTCAGGGCAAGCTCTTTCCCGGCTCTGCCGCGCTTCTGGCGCTGGCTGACGAGATGCGGGAGGTCCGCACGATCTGCCATTGCGGCAAGAAGGCCACGATGGTCGTCCGCCAGTCGGAAACCGGCGAGATCCTGACCGATGGCGCGCAGGTTCAGATCGGAGGAAACGAAAGCTACGTCTCGCTGTGCCGCAAGCACTGGCGCGAGGCGACAGCCGACCGGACGGCGCCGTGAAACTCACTTTTCTTGCAGGTCTTGCGCTGGGAGCGGTCCTCACCCTTTTGGCCATGCTAGTTTATGCGCTGGCAACATTTACAATCGAGTTCAATCAGGCGGATGACAGCGACCATCTCAGGGCGCGGCTGGGGTTCCTTGAGGGCACCGCCGGGCGGGGCTGTCTGAAGGAAGAGGCTCTTCGCGCCGAAGCCGCCGAGAGAGGGTGGCCGATCAAGGATGTAGAGGCTGAAAGACTGGACCAAGGCCAAAAAGAGAAAGGGGCGATCCGGGCCATCGAGGTCGATATCGACCCGCCGGTTGCCTTCTCCAAGGGTTGGGGCACGCTCTTTGGTATCGATAGAGAGGGCTGCCTGGCCTTCTGACGGGCTAGACGGCGTTCGGGAGCGGACGCCCCGCCCAGAAAGCCTTGAGGTTCTCGACTGCCATAAGCCCCATGGCCTCGCGGACCTCGAGCGTTGCCGTGCCCAGATGGGGCAGCAGAACCACGTTCTCCATGCTGAGAAGGGCGTCTGGGACCTTGGGCTCAAATTCGTAGACGTCGAGCCCCGCCCCCGCGATCTGCCCCTTCTGCAAGGCCAGCACCAGCGCTGCCTCGTCGACGATATCGCCGCGGGCAACGTTGATCAGGAAGGCGTCCGGTTTCATCGCAGACAGCAGATCAGCGCCGATCATGTGATGGGTTTCGGGCGTGGCGGGCACGGCGATCAGCAGCACATCGGCGACCTTCGCGACTTCCTCGGGGCTGGCCAGTTGCCGCATCCTCGCGCCTGCGCCCTTTCGGGATCGGTTGTGAAAGACGACATCCATCCCAAAGCCGTGCACCGCGCGTTTGGCCACGGCCTGACCGATGCGGCCCATCCCGATGATCCCGAGCGTCTTGCCGCCCAGATGCAGGCCCAGCATCTGCGTCGGATGCCAGCCGTCCCATTGGCCGGAGCGCACCAGCCGGTCCCCTTCCGCCCCGCGGCGGCAGGTCATCAGGATCAGCATCATCGCGATATCCGCCGTCGCATCGGTCACGGCACCGGGCGTGTTCGTCACGGCCACCTCCGCGGTTCTCGCAGCCTCCACATCGATGTGGTTATAACCGACGCCGAAATTGGCGAGGATATCGCAGCGCGCGCCTTCGGCGAAGGCCTTGGCACTGAAGGCGTCGCCGAGGGTTGGCAGGATCGCGTCATAGACCTGCAAGGCGGCCTTGGCCCCGGTTTCGGTCAGCGGCTCGACCTCCTGGCGCACGGTCAAATCCACATCCTCAGGGATCGCCGCCAGAACCTTTTCTGGCAGTGCGCGTGTGACAAGGAGTTTGGTCAATGCAGTCGTCCTCCGACGGGAACGTTTTGATCGGGGGCGATCAGGACGACCCCGCCCGCCTCGTCCTGCAGGCCAAGGACAAGCACCTCGGAGCGGAACTTGCCGATCTGGCGCGGCGGGAAGTTCACAACGGCCAAGACCTCACGCCCGATCAGGGTCTCTGGCTGGTAATGCGCCGTGATCTGGGCCGAGCTTTTGCGCTCCCCGATGTCGTCGCCGAAGTCGATCCAGAGTTTGATCGCGGGTTTACGCGCCTCCGGATAGGGCTCGGCCTTCAGCACACGGCCAACCCGGATATCGACCTTGAGGAAGTCGTCGAAGGAGATCTCATCCATGGCTCAGTTCCCGCGAGCGGTCGGCAGCGGCTGCAACGGTGCGCCGCATGAGGAGCGGCAGGCCATCCGCTTCGTCCATCAGGACGCCAAGCCCGGCCTGGGTCGTGCCTCCGGGGGACGTCACGTCGATCCTGAGCTGGGAGACGGTCTTTTCGGAGGCAAGCGCCAGGGCGCCCGCTCCGGCGACGGTGACTTGCGCAAGCTCTGCCGCCACCTCTTCCGAGAGACCTTGGGCGATCCCCGCAGCGGTCAGCGCCTCGATCATATGGAAGACGTAAGCGGGACCGGATCCGCTGACGCCTGTGACCGCGTCCATCTGATCCTCACGCTCAAGCCGCACGACCCGGCCGACAGCCTTCAAGAGCGCCTCTGCCCGGTCCAGATCCGCCAGGCTGCACTGGCCATTCCCAATCATCGCGGTGATCCCCTGCCCTATGGCGGCCGGTGTGTTCGGCATGGCCCGGACGATGGGCGTCTTGGATCCGAAGACCTGCCCGTAGAGTGCAAGCGGGGTGCCTGCCGCGACAGAGATCACCAGCGTTCCGCCTCCGCCAAATGACGAGACGGCAGGGAGCGCCTCTTGCATCATCTGGGGTTTCACGGCGATGACCAGAACCGCAGGCGCTGTCGGAAGATCACCGTCGAGCGCGACACCCATGGCGCGCAGCTCATCGGAGGGCGCGGGATCAATGACCCTGACGGCCGAGGCGGGCAGTCCACTCGCAAGCCAGCCCGCCAGCATCGCCGATCCCATCTTGCCGCCGCCCAGCAACACCAGCCCTCGTGCGGCAATCTCGTCCATCTTCATCTGGTTCGCCCCGTCCTTGCGACGGAACAAGGTTTAGGCCCGGCCGTAAGCCTCTGCAATGGCGACCTCGATCGCGTCTGCAGGCGCGCGCTCGCCCCATGTGACAAGCTGGAAGGCGGGATAGAACCGCTCGGCGCTCATAATCGCGCAGTTGATCATTGTATCGACCTGATCAGGCCCCGCGATCTGATCGCCCGCCAGAACCAGCCCGTAGCGATAGACCATCAGCTTGTTTGCCTCCCAGAACGTGAACGCGCCGGCCCAGCACCGGTCGTTGACGATGTTGAGGGCCTCATAAAGCTGCGGCAGCCGCTCGTCGGGTGGCTCCATCTCGAAGGTGCAGATCAGGCGCAACGTCTCGTCGTAAGAGGACCAGGCCAGCGTGATGGAATAGGTGCGCCATTGTCCCTCGACCGCCATGGCGATCTGGTCATCGGCGATGCGTTCGAATTCCCAGTCGTGATGCTCTGCGATATGCTCGACAAGGTCGATGGGGTGAATGTCTTCGGATTCAATGAACTGCTCGGACAGTGCCATAGTGGCCTCCTGATATGCTAGCGCGGGATCCCGCAAGAGACCCACCAGCGCTAGGTGCCTGTTCAAGGATCGGGGCTTTTTCCCTCTTTCCTCACAAGATATGGTGGTCAGGCCATGGCCCCCTGTAAAGCCATTTCTTGTGGAAAACCGTAAATAGATGGGGGTGGTTTTGGAAACCGCCGCAAAAACAACCGGTTCCCGTCTCTCACAAGACGCGCAACACACGTCCCGGGCACCGCAAGAGGCGCCCGAGGACACAAAAGGTTAACAAAAAAGTCTTATTTCTTTGGTTTTGCAGCTTCCATTGCTGCGATCCGCGCCTCCAGAGCGGCGTTCTCCTCGCGGGCTTTTTGCGCCATTGCGCGGACCGCCTCGAACTCTTCACGGGTGACGAAGTCGCGGTCGGCGAGCCAGCGATCGATCATCCCTTTCATGGCGGTCTCGGCCTCGCCGCGCGCGCCCTGAGCAACGCCCATCGCATTCGTCATCAGCTGAGAGATATCGTCGAAGATCTTGTTCCGGGTCTGCATTCCATCGCTCCGTTCTGGGTTGCCTTCTATATGGGGCGGTCTGCGTCCTCTCTCAAGGTTGACTTCGCCACCGGCCCTCGGCACGACAGACAGCGATGCTAGCTGCGATCCCCTTCCCGACCGTGTCGCCGGATGTGTTCTCGCTTGAGATCTTCGGCTGGACCTTTGCCCTGAAATGGTATGCGCTTGCCTATATCGTCGGTATCCTGCTTGGCTGGCGGCTGACGGTGATGGCGGTTCGCCGTCCCAAGATCTGGGGGGCAAACGGCCCGCCCATGACCTCTGACCAGCTGGACGATCTGCTGACCTGGATGATCCTCGGTATCATCGTCGGAGGGCGCCTGGGCTATGTCCTCTTTTATCAACCCGCTTACTATCTGGCGAACCCCGGCGAGATCCCAGCCGTCTGGCAAGGCGGTATGGCGTTTCATGGTGGCTTTCTGGGCGTTTGCCTCGCGCTGATGATCTTTACCCGCAAGCATGGCATTCCGCTTCTTCCTGCTGCCGACCTGATCGCGCTGGCCGCACCGCCGGCCCTGCTGCTGGGGCGGATTGCGAATTTCATCAATGCCGAGCTATGGGGTCGCCCGACCGATCTGCCCTGGGGTGTGATCTTTCCGGGTGAGGCCGCACAAAGCTGCCCTGGTCCAGTCGGTCTGATCGACGGCTTGTGCGCCCGCCACCCCTCCCAGCTTTACGAAGCGGCGCTTGAGGGGCTTGTTCTGCTACTGCTGCTGATCTGGCTGGCCTTCCGAGCAGGAGCCTTCCGGCATCCGGGACGGATCACCGGGATCTTTCTGCTGGGCTACGGGATCAGCCGTTTCCTGATCGAGTTCGTGCGCCAGCCGGATGCGCAGTTTCAATCGCTTGGCAACCCGCTGGGTCTTGCGCTGCATATCGATGGTATCGGGCTGACCATGGGCCAGATCCTGACGATCCCGATGATCCTCGCGGGGCTTGGCCTGATCATCTTGGGCAAACGATTGCAAACCGCACTCGGGTGACACCGCTCGAACGTCATATCCGAACCCGCCTGACGCTCGACGGACCGATGACCGTCGCCGACTACATGGCGCTGTGTCTGGGGCACCCAGATCACGGCTATTACACCACGCGCGATCCTTTCGGCGCGGCAGGCGATTTCACCACTGCGCCTGAAATCACGCAGATGTTCGGAGAGCTCATCGGCCTTGCGCTGGCGCAGGCGTGGACCGATCAGGGTGGCGGTGAAGTTGCTCTTGTCGAACTCGGTCCCGGGCGCGGGACCTTGATGGCCGATGCCCTTCGGGCCACGGCGCGGGTGCCGGGATTTCATCAGGCGCTGACCGTTCATCTGGTCGAGACATCGCCGCATCTCAGAGAGATCCAGCGGGACGCTTTGCCAAAGCATGCGCCGATCTTTCATGACGATGTCACCACGCTGCCGGATGGCCCTCTTTTGGTCATCGCCAACGAGTTTTTCGATGCGCTTCCCATACGGCAGTTCCTTCGCCAGCCGGACGGGTGGTCCGAGCGGCTACTGACGCTCAAAGAGGGCGCTCTGTGCTTTGCCTTCACCGAGCCGCGACCGGTTCCCGATCTCGACCACAGACATGCGGACACCGAAGTGGGTATGATCGTTGAGCGGTCTGGTGCCGGTCCGCTCATCCTGGGCGAGATCGCGCGCAGGATCGCCTCGGAGGGAGGCGCGGCGCTCGTTTTCGATTACGGCGATGCGCCATCGCTCGGTGATACGCTTCAGGCGCTTTATGACCAGAGGCCTGACGATCCGCTTGCCCATCCCGGAGAGGCGGATTTGACCGCCCATGTCGATTTCGCTCCACTGGTCGAGGCGGCCAGGGAAGCCGGGCTTCGCGTTCAGGGTCCGGTTGCGCAGGGCGTCTTTCTCGAACGGCTTCGAATTACGGATCGCGCGCAGATGCTTGCCCGAAAACTCGACGGGGCGGCACTTGAAAGCCACATCGCCGCGCATAGGCGCTTGACCCATCCGGGCGAAATGGGACACCTCTTTAAGAGCCTGGGCCTTACCCCCCCCGGCGCATCGCCGCTTCCCGGATTCGATCCATGACGCTCGACATCATCACGGCTCCGTCTCTGTCCCCTGTCCGGCATGGCTTTTTCGGTCGGGCCGGTGGCGCGTCGTCCGGGGTGTTTGAAGGGCTCAATTGCGGCTACGGATCCTCCGATCAGCACGAGATCGTGGCGATCAACCGCAGCCGGGCAGCCGCCGCGATGGACCAGCCCGCCGATGCCCTGACCGGCGTTCATCAGATCCATTCCGCCGATATCGTCACGATCGAGCGTCCCGGACAGCCAACGGGCCGGGCTGATGGTCTGGTCACATCCGTGCCCGGCATCGTCCTTTCCGTGCTGGCCGCGGATTGTCAGCCGGTCCTCTTTGCGGATCACGAGGCGGGCGTGATCGGTGCGACCCATGCGGGATGGCGCGGCGCGCTTTCGGGCGCGCTTGAGGCGACCCTGACCGCGATGGAGGAGCTTGGCGCAAAGCGGGGCCGCATCAATGCCGTCATCGGGCCAGCGATCAGTCAGCGGGCCTACGAGGTCGGGCCGGATTTTCTGGACACGTTTCTGGCCGAAGATGACAGCTATGGTCGCTTCTTTGCCCAGGGTGAGGGCGACCGCCTGCATTTCGATCTGCCTGGTTTTGGTCTATACCGGCTTCGCGAGGCGGGCATCGGTCAGGCAGACTGGACACGTCATTGCACCTATTCGGATCCGGTGCGGTTCTTCAGCTATCGCCGAAGCGTGCACAACAAGGAAGCCGATTACGGCAGGCTGATCTCGACGATTTGTCTTTGACGAAAAATCGCATGAACTGCCGCGAAATTTGACCCGAACGACCTTCTCGCCGTCGCAGTCTGGCCGTTTTCAGATTTGATAAGGAGATTGTCATCACGAGGAGTGCGACATGACCCCGTCCCGCCGCTGGATGCTGCGCCTAACCGAAGAGGCTGCCGAAACACTGCCTGCCCTACCCTGGGCCCGAGGCGCCAGACGGGACGCTTTTATCCGGGATCGGACCGCCGCCATGGCCGAGCAAAAAGACGCCGTGAACGGCTGACATCCGGCGCCGTTCGATTCCCGAAAGAAACGAAGGGCGAAATTGGGGCTAGAATATGTCATTTCTGACAACATTCGTTTCCTGTAGCCCTCTAAATTTTGAAGATAGCCCTCATCGTTTCCTCAACAGGGCCAATACACGCAGGGTTTGACAGACCACTCGAAACCGCATCACGGTGCGCCAAGACGAACGACGAATAGTCCTTCTGATGTTGTCGGTGGGGGCCGACAGACGATGTGACCAGCCGCAAGGTAATCGCATGACGACCAATGCCCCGCTGCCTCCTCTTCCGAGGTCTTTTGACGACGCAGAGCCGTCCAATCTGATCGAAGCGCGCAGAGAGACGGACCGCCTCGAACGTGTGCGTCCGCTGATGCGCAAGTACGAGGTGTCCTATCTCACGCCCGCCGGTCATATCGCGGGTCTGGCCCGGATTGCCCCTGCCCTTTTGCCGTTCGAGATGGCATTTGCCAGTCTGGCACGTGGCAGCCTGATCCAGACCGAGCAGGCGCCCGTCGCAGTCGAGGATCTGCTGCCCGGGGACCGCGTCATGACGGCCGATGACACCGTCGAGACGATCCTCTGGATCGGCTCCATCACTCTGGTGCCCGATACCGGCATCCAGCGCGCCGAGATGGGGACATTGACCCGGATCACGCAAGACAGCATTGGCCTTTCGCGCCCGTCTCCGGATCTGCTCCTGGGGCCATGCGCGCGGCTTCTGCACCGCAGTCTGGCGGGCACGATCGGCCAGCTCGTCACCGCCCGCGACCGCATCGACGGGTTTGATATCGTCGAGGTCACGCCGCCCACGCCGGTCCGCATCTTCCAGCTTGGATTTGCCCGGCACGAGGCGGTGATCGCAAATGGCGTTCCGGTCGAAGCGCTTCATCCCGGCGATCCGGTGGCGCTTGGCCTTGAAGGTGAGATGAAGGCGATTTATCTCGGCCTCTTTCCCCATCTGCCCCGACTGGAAGATATGGGGCCGTTGCGCTGGAAACGCCCGAACCTCGCTGCGGCTCTTTAGATCACGCGTCGCGCGCCAGCCGCTCTTCGAGAACATCGAACGGCACGCCTGGCACATCCTTGGCGCCGCGGATGACAAGCGAGGTTTTGACACTGGCGACATTTTCGGCCCGCAAGAGTTCCTCGGTCAGAAAGGTCTGAAACGAGGACAGATCCGGCGCCACGCATTTGAGGATGAAATCCACCTCGCCGTTCAACATGTGGCACTCGCGGACAAGCGGCCAGTTGCGGCACTTTTCCTCGAAGGCTGCCAGATCGCTTTCCGCCTGGCTTTGCAGACCGACCATGGCGAAGACCAGAACTTCGAATCCAAGCTCGCGCGCGTCGACATCGGCATGGTAGCCTAAAATGAACCCCTGCTCCTCGAGCGTGCGAACCCGGCGCAGACAGGGCGGTGCGGATATTCCGACACGCTTTGCCAGTTCGACATTCGTCATTCGCCCATCGGCCTGCAATTCGGAAAGGATCATTCGGTCGATTTCATCAAGCTTGGCGCCTGGCATTGCGTCTTCCTTACGAGAATATGCGCTTACATAGGCAAGGGCGCCGATATACGCAATAATGTTTCAAACCAAAGCAATAAAACGAAACGCAGCGTTGCACGCAAGCGCCCTTCCAACGGCTCGGCTCGGCGTCTATATCAAGGATCTCATCTGGGAAAGGGGTCTCTGCCATGGCCGAAACGCGCAAGACGAAAGTGCTCATCATCGGCTCTGGACCGGCGGGATATACCGCGGCGGTCTATGCCTCCCGCGCGATGCTGAAGCCTATTCTGGTGCAAGGCCTTGAGCCGGGCGGCCAGCTGACAACGACCACTGACGTGGAGAATTGGCCGGGCGAGGCGTCGATCCAAGGGCCCGACCTCATGGTCAATATGGAGACGCATGCCCGCGAGATGGGGACCGAGATCATTTCGGACATCATCACCTCAGTCGACATGTCGCAGCGCCCCTTCGTCGCGCAGAGCGACAGTGGCACGATCTACGAAGCGCAGGCCATCATCCTGTGCACCGGCGCGCGCGCCAAATGGCTGGGATTGCCATCCGAGGAGGCGTTCAAAGGGTTTGGCGTGTCGGCTTGCGCCACCTGTGACGGTTTTTTCTATCGCGGTCAGGAAATCGTCGTGGTCGGCGGCGGTAACACGGCTGTGGAGGAGGCGCTTTTCCTCACCAACTTTGCCTCCAAGGTTACGCTTGTGCACCGCCGGGACGAACTGCGGGCCGAGGCAATCCTTCAGGACCGTTTGTTCAAGAACCCCAAGATCGAAACGCTGTGGTTCCATCAGGTTGAAGAGGTCTTCGGCACCGACATGCCCAAGGGGGTCGAGGGCGTACGCGTCAAGCACACCAAGACCGGCGAGATTACCGAAATTCTGGCCAAGGGTGTTTTTATCGCCATTGGCCACGCCCCCGCGAACGAGTTGGTAAAAGATACGCTCGAGACGCATATGGGCGGCTATGTCGTGACCAAACCCGATTCGACCGAAACCTCTATTCCGGGGATCTTCGCGGCGGGCGATCTGACCGATCACAAATATCGCCAGGCGGTCACATCGGCCGGTATGGGATGCATGGCGGCGCTGGAGGCGGAGCGCTTTCTGGCCGAAGCCGGAGAAGCGATCCGGGACGAGGTGTCGAAACCGATGGGCTACGGCGCAGAGACGGCGGCCGAATAGCCCTTCGAGGGTCGGCAGCTATTCGTTTGCTGCAAAGCAGAAATTCGCCGAGCCGTCTTGCACGCTAAGGCGTTGCCGGTTTAGGCAACGCCAGACCCCGCCCGTTTTCGAAAGAGTGATTTCATGCAAACGCCGAACCTTGTTCCGATCCCAGAACTCTATGTTTCGTATGACAGTGCACAAAAGCTCAAGGTTGAAGCGGGCGATCTGACGTCGCATGATCTATCGCCTCGGCAGATTTGCGATCTCGAACTGCTGATGAATGGCGGGTTCAATCCGCTCAAGGGGTTTCTGACGGAAGAAGATTACAACAGCGTCGTCGAGAATATGCGGCTGGCCGATGGAAGCCTTTGGCCGATGCCGATCACGCTCGATGTGTCCGAAGACTTTGCCGAGAAGATCGAGATCGGGCAGGATATCGCCCTGCGCGATCAGGAAGGTGTCATCCTTGCCACGATGACCGTGACCGACCGCTGGACGCCCGACAAGGCGAAAGAGGCCGAGCACGTCTTTGGCGCGGATGATCTGGCGCATCCGGCCGTGAATTATCTGCATAACAGTGCTGGGCAGGTCTATCTTGGCGGTCCGGTGACAGGCATTCAGCAGCCGATCCACTATGATTTCCGCGCGCGCCGCGACACCCCGAACGAGCTGCGCGCCTACTTTCGCAAGCTGGGCTGGCGCAGGGTCGTGGCCTTTCAGACCCGAAACCCGCTTCACCGCGCGCATCAGGAGCTCACCTTCCGGGCCGCCAAGGAGGCGCAGGCCAACCTTCTGATCCATCCCGTCGTCGGCATGACCAAACCGGGCGATATCGATCATTTTACGCGCGTCCGGTGCTATGAGGCCGTGCTCGATCAATATCCGCAGGCCACCACGACGATGAGTCTGCTTAATCTGGCCATGCGCATGGCTGGCCCCCGCGAAGCTGTCTGGCACGGCCTCATTCGCAAGAATCACGGCTGCACCCATTTCATCGTGGGCCGCGATCATGCAGGTCCCGGCAAGAACTCTGCCGGGGAAGATTTCTATGGTCCCTACGATGCGCAGGAGCTTTTCCGAAAGCATCAGGACGAGATCGGCATCGAGATGGTCGATTTCAAACACATGGTCTTCGTTCAGGATCGCGCCCAGTATGAACCTGCCGACGAGGTCGAGGATGGGGCAACCGTCCTCAATATCTCGGGGACAGAGCTGCGTCGCCGGCTGGCCGAAGGGCTCGATATTCCCGAGTGGTTCTCCTTCCCGGCCGTGGTCGAAGAGCTGCGCAAATCGCGTCCGCCGCGGGCGCAGCAAGGCTTTACCGTCTTCTTCACCGGCTTCTCGGGCTCGGGCAAATCGACCGTCGCCAATGCGCTTATGGTCAAGCTGATGGAGATGGGCGGCCGCCCTGTGACGCTTCTCGATGGGGATATCGTGCGCAAGAACCTTTCCTCCGAGCTGGGCTTTTCGAAAGAGCATCGCGACCTCAACATTCGCCGGATCGGCTATGTCGCCTCGGAGATCACTAAGAACGGAGGCATCGCGATTTGCGCCCCGATCGCGCCCTATGCCTCCACCCGGCGCGCTGTGCGCGAGGAAATCGAGCAGTTCGGCGCCTTCATCGAAGTGCATGTCGCCACGACCATCGAGGAATGCGAACGCCGTGATCGCAAGGGTCTCTACAAGCTTGCGCGCGAAGGTAAGATCAAGGAATTTACAGGGATTTCAGATCCTTACGATGTTCCAGCCAATCCGGAATTGCGCCTTGAGACAGAGAATGTCGAGGTTGATAACTGTGCCCATCAGGTTCTCCTGAAGCTTGAATCGATGGGCTTGATTGCCGCCTGACGAAGAAAGTTAAAATTGTTTAATTTTAAAAGAACCTTTTTGACCCTTTCCGCGTTGTCTCAGCATGAGCAAATGGAGCGAGGCAGTGTTGGGCGTTGAAGGTAAGCGAGTTCTCGTCGTTGAGGATGAGATGCTGATTGCAATGGACCTTGCGATGATCCTCTCGGAAGAGGGTATCGAAGTGATTGGTCCATGCACCAATGTCGATGATGCGCTCCGTGCTGCGCGGGAAAGCAAGCCTGACGCAGCCCTTCTTGATGTCGATCTACATGGTAAAGCCGTCTTCCCGGTCGCCGATGCTCTCGTGGAAACCGGGGTGCCGATTATCTTTCATACGGGCCGCGGCGAACTCGACCAGCTTCGTGCAGCCTATGAAAGTGCACCGGTCCTTCCCAAGCCTTCAGATCCAAGCGTCGTGATCAAGCATCTCGACCAAGTGCTCGACACTTAAAAACCAATCCACCCGAAAATTAAATGCCTATGCCCGGTCAGTGAACTGTGACCGGGCTCATGTCGTGCTGTCGTGCCAAGACGAAGGCAAGCCGCTTGTCAGCAACCAGGGCGATCTGCTCGCCGTCCGAGCTGTGAACCGCATAGATCTCATCCATATCACCTGCCTGCTCGCGCACATCTTTCGGAAGATCCGCGACGGCAACCGCTTTGACGTAGACAAGGTTGTCTCCGATGGAGTTCAAATCGTGTTTCACACTCATCACGCGGTCCTCCGAATTTCGATTGTCTGAATAACGCGGTCGGGAACGGCCCGGTTCAAATCCACATGAAGCAGTCCGTTTTCCAACGCCGCTTCTCCGACATCGACACCATCGGCGAGAACGAAACTGCGCTGGAATTGCCGCGCGGCAATTCCGCGATGCAGAAAGACCCGACCGTCACTTTCATCATCCTGGCGCCCGCGGATCACAAGCTGCCGATCCTCGACCGTAATCGATAGATCGCTTTCGGTGAAACCAGCCACGGCGAGCGTGATCCGATACGACGTTTCAGACGTTTGTTCTATGTTGTAAGGAGGATAGCCCTCATTGCCGGTCTTCGCAGTTCGCTCGACCAGCCGCTCGAGCTGTTCAAAGCCCAGGAGAAAAGGATGGGCTCCCAAAGTCAGTTTGCTCATTCATGTGTCCTCGAAATCAAGCGACGTTTCTGAGCGGTCCCGCCTGCGGCAACCGATCAGTCTGCAATAAAATATGGGAAAGGACCGCCCATCCTGCAAGAGGCTGCTGGGATTGTCGGCTTGCAGACCCTATCTTAGGCCCAGATCTGTGAAAGAGAGGCCAGTGCAGCACAATCCGCCCGAAAAAATGGCAAAAGAAGACGTTCTGAGGATCGAGCTTGAGGTGCTGCTACAAGAGCACCGGGATCTCGACGACTCCATTCAGGCTTTGCAGGAAAAAGGCATGGGCGACCAACTGACGCTCCAGCGGCTCAAGCGCAAGAAACTCGCGCTTAAGGATGAGATTGCCAGGCTCGAAGATCAGATCACCCCCGATATCATCGCCTGATTGCCACTGCGCCCTGCCTGACTATAGTCCGCCGCTCAGGTGGTGACGGGAGACATTGCATGCCCGAGGTCGGAATTATCATGGGCAGTCAATCGGACTGGCCCACGCTTCAAAAGGCGGCGGATCAACTGACCGAACTCGGCGTGGATCACGAGGCGCGAATCGTTTCCGCCCACCGCACGCCGGACCGTCTGTGGAGCTACGGAAGCGAAGCGGCCTCTCGCGGGATCAAGGTCATCATTGCGGGCGCAGGCGGGGCCGCTCATCTGCCGGGCATGATCGCCTCCAAGACGACGTTGCCAGTGATCGGGGTGCCGATCCAGACTAAAGCGCTTCAAGGCATCGACAGCCTTTATTCCATCGTTCAGATGCCGCGCGGCTATCCGGTTGGCACGATGGCCATCGGCGGCGCCGAGAATGCGGCGCTCTATGCCGTCCAGATCCTCGCCCTGACCGATCCGGCGCTGGCGACGCGGCTCACGGAGTGGCGGTCCACCCTGACGGCTTCGATCGCTGAGAGCCCGGAATGACCCTGCCAATCGGCTCCAGGATCGGGATTCTGGGCGGAGGGCAGCTGGGCCGGATGCTCGCCACCGCCGCCGGGCGGTTGGGTTTCGAGGCACATATTTATGACCCGGCTCAGAACGCTCCGGCAGCGGCAACGGCCCGCTATCACACGGCCGCATCCTATGACGACGAAGCGGCGTTGACCGCGTTTGCGAAAGTCTGCGACGTCGTCACCTACGAGTTCGAGAATATTCCCGTCGCCGCACTCGACCGGATCGAGGCGCATGCTCCGATCCATCCCGGGCGCCGTGCCCTCGCAACCTCGGGCGACCGGCTCACCGAAAAAACCTTCTTGAGCGAGCTCGGCCTTGGCACCGCCCCCTTTTCAGCGGTCGACGATCTGCCATCCCTGAAAGAGGCGCTGGACCGGATCGGCTATCCCGGCCGTCTCAAGACCCGGACGCTTGGCTATGACGGAAAGGGACAGGCGACTATTTCAATTCCGGACGATGCCGAAGCCGCTCTTGCGGGGCTGATCGGCGCATCTGCGATCCTTGAGGGTCATATCGATTTCATCCGCGAAATCTCGGTCATTGCCGCAAGGTCCATCGATGGAGCGGTCGCCTGCTACGATCCCGGAGAAAACGTTCACAAGGACGGCATCCTTCATACCACGACAGTCCCCGCCCGGATCAGCCCTGCCCTGCGCACAGATGCTGTCCTAATCGCGGCGCGCATTCTCGAGGCATTGGATTATGTCGGCGTTCTGGGTGTCGAGCTTTTCGTGACGCCTGAAGGTCTTCTGGTGAACGAGATCGCCCCGCGCGTTCACAATTCCGGCCACTGGACACAGCTAGGCTGCGCCATCGATCAGTTCGAGCAACATATCCGCGCGATCACCGGCCTGCCGCTCGGTCCCGGCACGCGGCAATCGGATGTCACGATGGAAAACCTGATCGGGGACGACATCGGCCGTCTGCCGGATCTCGCCGCCGAGAATATCCAGATCCACCTTTATGGTAAAGCCGAGCCTCGCCCGGGCCGCAAGATGGGCCACGTCAACCGCCTGACCTAAGGCGGGCTGTCTTTGCCTTCCTAAATATCCCGGGGGTCCGGGGGCTGGCCCCCGGTCCGGCGCTCTCAATCGCGCCCGGCCAAGACGTCTGTCAGCGTCAGACCCGGATCAAATCGGCCGCCTGACAGAAACGCCTTCACCTGCGCGATCACGAGAGGATTGTTCATCAAGAAGGTATGGCTGACCGGCAAGGTGATATGATCGCGCATCCCGTCCAGCCGGGTCGAGGCGACCGAGACCTTCCCGTCATCCGCCCCCGGCAGGATGATCGATGTGATCGGGTTCAAAGACCGGCTCCCCGCGATTACGCCCAGCTCGAACCTTGCCTCCGGAAGCTGACCCGGCAGCCCGTCCGGCCCGGTGCCTAGCTGACGCCCTGCGGGGCCGTTGGCCCATATGAACGGCGCCAAATCGCCCCAGGCATCGACCAGCTCGGAGCCTGCATTGGGCGGCCCCAGCATGACGACACGCCCAATCCGGTCGGCGTCTCCCGCTTCCAGCCAGTGTCGCAACAGGATCCCGCCCATCGAATGGCTGACGACATGCGCCTGCCCGCCGCATTGTGCCAGCGCGCGGGGCAGCACCTCTTGCGCCAGATCTTCGACCGGCGCTTGCGTCGATGGGTAGGAGGACACGACCACGCGATATCCCTCCTGCTCTAAAGCCCAGCCCATCACCGCCATCGATCCGGGTCCTCGCGCCAGCCCATGCAGCAGCACCACACATTCGGCCCGCGCCACCCCAGCGGCCAGGCACAGGCAAAGCGCCAGAAACCAGCCCCTCATGATCGCCGCTCTCCCACAGAAAGCAGGACACCGCCCAAAACCAGAGCGCTCGCGATCACCAGCCGGGCGCTGGGATCTTCCCGCAAGATCAGAAATCCCCCGATAGCGGCGAGAACCGGGACCGTCAGTTGCGCCACGGCAGCCCGGCTCGGGCCTAGCTGCGGCAGGACGCGGTACCACAGCGCATAACCCAGGCCCGATGTGACCGCGCCCGACACCACCGCCAGCACCAGTCCCGGTCCCGTCATCCCATCTTGCGACAGCCCCCAGGCGAGCACAGCAACAGGGACCGCCCAGACGAAATTCGCAGCCGTCAGACTCAGTGGATCGACTGCACCGCGTCCCGCCAGCGAATAGATCCCCCATCCCAGGGCCCCCGCTAGCATCAGAAGACCGCCGAAGACGGGCGGCGCGGTCTGCCCCGGCCATAAAAGCCAAATCAAGCCGCCCATCGCGATGGCCGCTCCAGCCCAGCGCCGCGCCGGGATCCGCTCTCCAAGGATCAACGCGCCGATAAACATCGTCACCTGAACCCCGCCGAACAGGATTAACGCGCCTGTACCCGCGTCGAGCGTCACATAGGCAAAGGAAAAGCCTAGAACGTATAGCGCAAGAGAGCCCGCCCCGACCGGCGACAAGTCCAGTGCGCCGCCACGCATCTGGGCCAGCGCCCCCAGAACCGCTGCGCCAGAGACGACGCGCACTGCTGCAAACGCCCCTGGCCCGGCCAGCCCGCCATCCAGCGCCATCCGGTTGAGCACGGAATTCGCGGCGAACGCGATCATCGTGACCGTGGTCAGCAGGATCAGCGGCCAAAGGCGCGCGGTCGGATCGGCATGTGTCATCTTGACCGACAGATCACGATTGCGGCTTGCCGAAAAGGCGGAACGGTCAGATGTCGCGTCCCTTTTCGAGAAGCCGGTCAATCAGCTGACGCTGAAGTGGAACGCTGTCTCCGCCTCCGAACTGCGCGGCGCCTCCGGTGTAAAGCGAGCCATAGGTCTTTGCGACATTGACCGTCTGCCCGATCCCGCTGATGACCTGATCGCGTTTGAGCGGGGAGAGCGGGTGAATAAAGACACCCCAAAGCCGACCCTGCGCCACGGCATAACGTGCGTCGAGCGCGGTATCGAAGTTAGCCTGCATCAGGCGCCGCATCTCTTCGTCCGAGAGCCCGTCCGCCGACCGGATCGGGACCATCGCGCGCATCCGGTCGGCACTCGGATCGGCCACGATCAGCACCGGCACATCGTCGATGGTCAGCTCGATACTGTTGCCCTGCGCCTGCGCATCGGGGTCCAAGGCGGCCATAATCCGCGCCAACCGATCCATCGTCATCGGCGGCTCGCTGACCGAAAAACCAGGACTCTCCTGGGCGAGCGCCGGCGTCATCAGGAGAATCAGGGCGAAAGCAATGCGGATCATGACAGCGGGTCCTCCAATTTGGCGGTTGCAAAACTAGGCCAGATAGAGCTGATCTGCCAAAGCACGCTTCGGTGAACGATATAAAATTCGATGGCACCAGCATCCCAAATCCATCATGCATAAAACGCAAAAAATTTCACCACGCGCAAACAACCTATTGGCGATAAACGAGAGATCAGACAGCAGCTGAAAGCTGCTGTCATGACATCATGTCGCGTTGACCTTAGGAAGAGACATCGTTGCTTGAGAGGCTCCTATCCTGGAACGACAAACGGGTGGAGAAAATCCTAATCTCTGTTAGGATACAACCTGTGGGTGAATTATCTGAGCCCCCGACTGGACTCAAAAAGTTTCAACCTTCTTTTGTCATCTGGAGTGATATCTATGGCGACGTTCAATGAAACAATCGACCAACCGGGATCTTACAATTTCGCTTTTCCAGCAAACGGAGAAGACAATACAGCAAATATCACAGTGGACCTGCCTCCCGACATCAATGCTCTGACTTTCAGTATTCAATCAGCGCAGAACATTCTGCTGGACGATGGAGAGATCGAGACCGTTGTTCTAAATCTACCGCCAGGTTTTTCCCTTGATGTTCGTCAGGTTCAGACCTTCGGATCCGAAGACCCGCCTCTTCAGCGGATCAGCTATTTTGTACGGAATGAAGATGGCAGTATCATCGGGAACGGTGAAATCACGGCCAACAACATCGATATCAATACCGACTTCATTCCGTGCTTCACACCAGGCACTCTGGTTCTTTGCGCGAACGGAACACGGCGCCCAGTCGAGACCTTGAAGGCAGGCGACGTCGTAGAAACTTTGGACAACGGGCCTTGCGCTATCCGTGATATCGCCCGGTCTAAAATATCGAAAACGGCTTTGAGTCAGTTTCCAAAATATGCGCCGATCTTCTTTGAAAAGGGCGCCGTCGGAAACGATGCGGCATTCTCCGTCTCGCCGCAACATAGGCTCCTGCTGCGCGGCGCAATTCCGGAACTTCTTTTTGACGAGGCAGAAGTCCTTGTGCCGGCTTTGCTGCTAGTGAATGGAACGACAATCCGGCAGGATACACCGTCCGAGTCAGTTGAGTACATTCACCTCCTGCTGGAAACGCACGAGATCATCTGCGCGGACGGGATCTGGTCCGAGACATTGGTTCCGGGATGCCGCGCGATGATCTGCGCCGGTGGGTTGATGCTTGTCGAAGATATCATGGACATCGAAGAGCTTCCTTCAGCGCGTCCGTCTCTTAAGGGATGGGAAGGGCGGCTTATTGCGCGGGAGTACATCAATGACTTGCCGGATATGGCCACCGCGTTCGAACACCAGGCTGAGTCCGGGAAAGAGCTCGCTTACGCCAGCTAAGCAAGAAGAGGCGGGGTCACCACCTAACTTGCGCCGGTAAGGCCAGGTGGGGTCCTACCTCCGACAAGCTGAAAGAACGGTCCGGTCATGCGGACGATCAGATACAGCACCCCCGTGGCGACATAAGTTCCGACCGTCAGCAGCATGAATTCGAAACCCCACGGCCACCCGACCGAGGTCAGCATCGCAAGACCGACCAGGACGACGGGAAAATGCAGGACATAGAAGGGAAAGACAGCGCGCGTCAGCTCTGCCAAAAGTGGAGTTGGGCGCCTGAGGTATCGCGCGGCCAAGCCAGTGACGGCGAAAGACCACGCCCAGGTGTTCAGGCCCTCGACAGATGCGAAGGCCATTTCGAACAGGCCATATGCTGGAGCGAGCTCTTGGGACGCCCATCCCCCTTCGGCGATGGCTGTTCCGTAGTCGAGCGACCGCTCCAGAGCTGCGCCGAGCATGCCGCCTTCGATGAGGAATGTGACGATGCCGAGGCCAAGAAACCAGAACGCGCGGCGTGCCAGAAGGTCCAGAACCTCACCCGCATGCAGGCCGATCAGGACGCCGCCGGCGAAGATCCCGAAATACCACGGGAACTGATAGCCATCGCCAGCTATCGCAGCGCCCCACGGCTTGGTCAGGACAGCGATGACCGTGACCGCTATGATGATAACGGTGAGCAATAGGCCGGCCGGGAACCGGCAGGCCGCGATACGGTTCCTGACAGCGAGCAATGGCCAGATCAAAAGCGTATAGACCGCAAGATTGACCAGAAACCAAAGATGCATGACATCGAATGGCTCCAAGGTGGTGATCCAGTCAAACCAGAAGGCAACAGGCCCCAAAACAGGCCCTGCCTCGCGTAGGCTCAGGTGGATGGCATAGCGCGCGATCGCGTTTAGAAAGATCAGCCCGAACGCGACAGGCAGCAAAAGCCTCCACAACCGCTGGCCCATGAACCGCCAATCCACGCCACGGCGGGTTGCAAAAGCTGTGCCGATCCCCGCGATCAGGAAAAGCGACGGCAGTCTCCAGCCGTGATTGAAGTAGATCCAGATCCCCAGCCCGTCACCCGCCAGCGTATCATTGACAATGCCGTAAATGTCTTCCCCGAAGTCGACAAAGCCAACGGCGGCATGATGCGGGACCAAAAGCGCAAATAGAAGGATCCGCAGCCAGTCGATATCATAACGGCGATCTGTGACCATCGGCAGGGCTTCCTTTCAAGGCGTTCCCGCACTCTGCCTCAAGATGCTGGTATTTCAAGAACCTGGCCTACTCCCCAGACGAAAAAGGGGCGCCCCGAAGAACGCCCCTATCACTCAACTGAAAGCCTGGTCAGCTTACATCATGCCGCCCATGCCGCCCATGTCGGGCATACCGCCACCGGCCGGTGCGCCTTCCTTGGCGGGCTTGTCGGCCACCATGGCTTCGGTCGTGATCAGCAGACCAGCGATCGAGGCCGCATCCTGCAGAGCGGTGCGGACCACCTTAGCCGGATCGATTACGCCGAACTTGAACATGTCACCATATTCCTCGGTCTGCGCATTGAAGCCGAAGGTCGCGTCGCTCGATTCGCGGATCTTGCCAGCAACGACCGATCCGTCGACACCCGAGTTCTCGGCGATCTGGCGGAGCGGAGCCTCGAGCGCCTTGCGCACGATGGTCACGCCTACGCTCTGATCGCTGTTGGCGCCTTCAACACCGTCAAGCGTCTTGCCCGCCTGAACCAGAGCAACACCACCGCCAACGACGATGCCTTCCTGAACCGCAGCGCGGGTCGCGTTGAGCGCGTCATCGACGCGGTCCTTGCGCTCTTTCACTTCGACCTCGGTCATGCCGCCGACGCGGATGACAGCGACACCGCCTGCGAGTTTGGCCACACGCTCCTGCAGCTTCTCGCGGTCGTAATCCGAGGTCGTCTCTTCGATCTGCTGACGGATCTGCGTGACGCGGGCTTCGATCTCGGCCTTTTCGCCGTTTCCATCGACGATCGTGGTCTCGTCCTTGGTGATCGAAACGCGCTTGGCCGAGCCCAGCATGTCGATGGTGACATTCTCGAGCTTCATGCCGAGATCTTCACTGATGACCTGACCGCCGGTGAGGATCGCGATGTCCTGCAGCATGGCCTTGCGGCGATCGCCGAAGCCAGGTGCCTTGACGGCAGAGATCTTGAGACCGCCACGCAGCTTGTTGACGACGAGCGTGGCCAGAGCCTCGCCTTCGACGTCTTCCGCGATGATCAGAAGCGGCTTGCCCGACTGGATTACGCTCTCGAGAAGCGGCACCATCGGCTGAAGGCTCGACAGCTTCTTCTCGTGCAGAAGGATCATGCAATCCTCCAACTCGGCGGTCATCTTGTCGGCATTGGTGACGAAGTAGGGGCTGAGGTAGCCACGGTCGAACTGCATGCCCTCGACGACATCGGTCTCGGTCTCAAGGCCCTTGTTCTCTTCGACGGTGATGACACCTTCGTTGCCGACCTTCTGCATCGCATCCGCGATCTGGCTGCCGATTTCGGCTTCGCCATTGGCGGAGATGGTGCCGACCTGCGCGACTTCGGCGCTGTCGGACACGTCGCGGGCAGCTGCCTTGATCGCTTCGACGACCTTGGACGTCGCCAGATCGATGCCGCGCTTGAGATCCATCGGGTTCATCCCGGCGGCGACTGACTTCATGCCTTCCTTGACGATGGCCTGGGCCAGAACCGTCGCGGTCGTGGTGCCGTCACCGGCTTCGTCATTGGTGCGCTGGGCCACTTCCTTGACCATTTGCGCGCCCATATTCTCGAACTTGTCTTCCAGCTCGATCTCCTTGGCGACGCTCACGCCGTCCTTGGTGATGCGAGGGGCGCCGAAGCTCTTGTCGAGGACAACGTTGCGGCCTTTGGGGCCCAGCGTGACCTTAACGGCATCGGCGAGGATGTTGACGCCTTTCAGCATCCGGTTGCGGGCGTCGGTGTCAAACTTGACGTCTTTTGCAGCCATTATCAGGTGCTCCTTGAATTCGTGTGAATCGGAAAAAGCGGATCGATCAGGACAGAATGCCCATGATGTCGCTTTCCTTCATGATCAGCAGCTCTTCGCCGTCGACGGTCACTTCAGTGCCGGACCATTTGCCGAAGAGGATGCGGTCGCCGGCTTTGACGTCCATCGCGATCCGATCGCCGTCGTCGTCCCTGGCGCCTGCGCCGACGGAGACAACTTCGCCTTCCGCAGGCTTTTCCTTGGCGCTGTCGGGAATGATCAGCCCGCCTGCGGTTTTTTCTTCGCTTTCCGTACGGCGCACGAGCACCCGGTCGTGAAGCGGTGTAAATGCCATCTTTGTAGCTCCCTGGCTCAAAGTTTCAGTTCCTAGAAAAACAGCCCGGCCCGTTCGTTGGCGCCGCGCCGTTAGCACTCACCTAAGGAGAGTGCCAATGAAGGGCTATCTAGAAATCGCCCAGCCGAGTGTCAACATCACGTCCTTCTAATTTTCGGCACCCGGGTTCAGTCTGATTGCGGTTGAGAAGCAGGGCAGGCCGCCCTAGGCTCTGCACTCGATTTAATCCTTGCATTGCTCTTTCGGAGATCCCGATGTTCCGCACTTTCCTGACCGCCGCCACGGCCATGATCGTCTTGGCGTCAACGGCCCATGCCGCTTGCGACGGCCCTGCCTTCATCGATACTTTGCCCATCGAAACGCAGGAGCGGATCGACGCGGCTGCCGCCCAGACCCCTTACGGCGCAGGACGTCTTTGGCAGGCGACACGCGGCGACAAGACGCTCACGATCGTCGGCACGCTCCACCTTCCGGATCCGCGCCACCCCCCCCTGCTGACCCACATCGAAGAGCGGCTGAAAGATACGGATCTGCTCTTGCTTGAGGCGACGGCAGAGGAAGAGGAGCGCATGAACGCTGCCATGGTCACGAACCCCGAGATCATGATGATCCCCGGCGCCACCCTGCCCGAGCGGATGTCCGAAGAAGACTGGCAATACCTCTCGGCCGAAATGTCCAAGCGCGGGATCGCCCCGATGATGGGATCGCGGTTTCAGCCATGGTTCCTGTCGCTGATGCTCTCCATCGCGCCCTGCGCCATGCAAGATTTGATGGGCGGCGCACCCGGTCTAGACAAAGAGATCGAGGACCGCGCGACGGCTGCAGGCATACCGACCGCCTCGCTGGAAAGCTTCGACACCATTTTTCGGCTGTTCGATTCGATTCCGCTGGATGAACAGATCGAACAACTCATCCTCGCGATCTATCCAGAAGATGTCGCTGCAGGCATGCATATCTCGATGCTGAACGACTATTTCGACGGCAATATCTCGCGCATCTGGGAAAGCGCGGTCGTTGCCGCCGACAGCCTGCCTGACGTCTCTCCAGAGGAGCGCGACAGGCTGATGGCCCAAGCCGAGGATCTGCTAATTGAACGACGCAACCGCGCCTGGATCCCCGTCATTCAAGAAGCCTCAGCGCAGCATGACCACGTCATGATCGCCGCAGGCGCGCTCCATCTGCCAAGCGAGATTGGCGTTCTTTATCTGCTCGAAGAGGCAGGCTGGCAGATCGAAAACCTCGCCCGCTAGATCCGGTCGGAGTAAGCCTTGAGACCTGCCCGCCCGGCATCGGTCAGGTCGTATATCCCGCGCTCGATGCGGATGAACCAGCCGTAATGGTCGTTGGCCATGATCCGCGTGGCCTGCTCGACCCCCGTAATCTGCTTGATCTCAGCGCCCGAGCACGGGCCTTGGGCCGCCAGATGCGCGGCGCATGTCACCGCATCGCGCCGGTATGCCGTAACGATCCCCGCGCGGGCTGACCCTCCGGCCAGCGGATCGCCCTGCCGACGGGCGAAGGCCCGCAAAAGCCGCTCCCGCCGGATCTTGGATTGCCTCGGCTGATAGGGGCCTGGATCGGCAAGCACCGTGACGAAGCCATCGCGTGCCCGCACCGTCATGACGCCCAGCCCCAGGCGCCGCGCCATCGAGACATTCGCGGCCAGCGCCTTGCGCGTGCCACCTGCGGGCACGGCCAGATAGACCGCATCGGTGATTGCCTGGCGGGCGATCCCCTGATGAAAGAGAGCCAGCGAAAATCCGGTCTTCAGTTCAACGATCACCGGCGGTTCATCGCCGCGAATGGCAACGACATCCGCCGCGCCAATCTCGCCCTTCACCTCGTAGCCCTGCGCGCCCAGAAACGCTTTGACCGGACCGTAAAGCTCAACCTCTCGCAGCCCCCGTGACAAGCCGCACCTCCCTGCCTATACCGGCGCCAAATAGCGCCCCTTTTCCAAGGATATCCCTCTCATGATCCAAGTTTTTGGCCACAAGGCTCCCGACACCGACAGCACCGGATCGCCGCTCATCTGGGCGTGGTATCTCTCTGAAATCAAGGGCCAGCCTGCCGAAGCGCGCCTTCTGGGAGAGCCGAACACCGAAGCTGCGTTCATGCTCGATCACTGGGACCTGCCCAAGCCGCAGATCATCTCGGATGTGGCCGAAAACGACGATTGCGTCATCGTTGACACAAACAACCCCGCGGAACTGCCCGCATCAATCAATGAGGCAAACGTGCTTCAGATCATCGATCATCATAAACTGACAGGCGGGCTCGAGACCAAAAGCCCGATCGAGATGACGATCCGCCCGCTTGCCTGCACCGCCACGCTCATGCACGATTTGATGGGTGCGGAGGCCGCCAAGATGCCAAGGGCCATCAAGGGTGCGATGCTCTCTTGTATCCTCTCTGACACGCTTGAATTCCGCTCGCCCACGACGACCGAGATCGACCGCAAACTGGCCGAAGATCTGGCTGCGGATCTAGGCGTTTCGATCCCGGATTACGCGGCTGAGATGTTTGCCGCGAAATCCGACGTTTCCGCCTTTTCCGAAGCAGAGCTTTTGCGCATGGACAGCAAGGAATACGAGGTTGGCGGCGTCAAATTCCGCATCTCCGTGCTAGAGACGACATCACCCGGTCAGGTTCTTTCCCGCAAGGACGCGCTTTTGGCCGCGATGCCAAAGGTCGCTTCGGAGGATAAGGTGAACGAGGTTCTCCTCTTCGTGGTCGACATCCTCAACGAAGAGGCGACGCTGCTGATCTCCTCCGATCTGTCCAGATCCGTGGCCGAGAAAAGCTTTGATGTCACAGTCGAATGCGACACGGTGGTTCTGCCTGGCATCATGAGCCGCAAGAAGCAGATCATTCCGGCGCTGAAGGTCTGAAGCGGCCCCGTGCTTTGGCTCCACAATCCCGTTTCGCTTGAAGGGCTCCTATGACGCAAATTATCCAGAGCTTTTCAGAGATCTCCGGGCGCTATGGCGCGGCACTCGTCGATCTTTGGGGATGCATGCATGATGGGTTGAAGGCCCACCCGGAAGCCGTATCGGCCATGCAGGACTTTCGGGCAAAAGGCGGCACGGTCGTCTTCGTCACGAACGCCCCGCGGCCCTGGCGCAGCGTCGAAAAACAGCTCGAGCGGCTGGGTATTCCGCGCGACACCTGGGACGCTATCGCCACATCGGGCGACAGCGCCCGGACCGCGATGTTCCACGGCGCCGTGGGTGCCAAGGTCTGGTTTATGGGCGAAGATCACGACATGTCCTTTTTCGAACCGCCGGAAGTCATTGAGGACCCGGCGCCTATCGAACGTGTCGAGTTGGAAGAGGCAGAGGGCATCGTCTGCTGCGGCCCCTTCGATCCGCATGCTGATCCGGATGTGAACAGGCCGCAGTTTTTGTATGCCAAACAGAAGGGTCTCAAGCTTCTTTGCGCCAATCCAGACATCGTGGTGGATCGCGGCGAAACCCGCGAATGGTGCGCCGGAGCGTTGGCAAAGCTCTATACCGAGATGGGTGGAGAGAGCCTTTATTTCGGCAAGCCGCATCCTCCGATCTATGATCTCGCCCGCCGCCGGCTCTCTGCCTTAGGAAAGGATCTGCCGACCGAGGCGATCATCTGCATTGGCGATGGCATCCAGACAGACATCTCCGGTGCCCGCGGCGAAGACTATGATGCGCTTTTCATCTCAGGCGGCTTAGCCGCCGGTGCGACAAAAACGATCAATGCGCCTGATGAGCATTTGCTAAGATCCTATTTAGATGAGGAAAACCAGTCTCCCCAGTTTACGATCGGCCATCTTCGGTAAAAGCAGATCAGTCAATCTGACCTTCTTTTTTCTTGGAGAATATGCAGTTGCAGCGTAACTAAGTTTCAAACCTGGATCACGAAGAGTGATTTTGTTGCTTTGGGATGGATGAGATGCTCGACAACCTGCCACGTGGCACGATCTGTATCGAGGATATCGAGATCGGGATGACGCGCCATCTGCGCAAAGCCGTTACCGACCACGACATCGAACTATTTGCCGAGATTTCGACCGATCATAATCCGGTTCATCTCGATGAAGACTATGCCCGGGACACCATTTTTGCAGGCCGGATCGCTCATGGCATGCTGACGGCGGGACTTGTCTCTGCCGTGATCGGAGAGCAGCTTCCGGGACACGGCACGGTCTATCTTGGCCAATCGCTCAAGTTCCTCGGCCCTGTTCGGCCCGGCGACATGGTCACGGCTGAGGTTGAAGTGACCGCGATCGATCATTCGAAGCGCCGTGTGACGATGGAAACGCGCTGTCTGGTGGATGGGAAAAAGGTCCTGGCCGGCGAAGCTGTCGTGCTGGCACCCTCGCGCAAGTTCGACTGATCTTGCAGCCTCTCCGCCGGGGCGCTACGCCACGGTCATGCGGATCGTGCGCGATATTCATTTCATCGACCCAAAAGATCGGGGGGCCGCCGCCGCCATCGGCAATTTCGACGGCGTGCACTTGGGACATCAGGCTGTCATAGATCTCGCCCGCGCCGCAGCCGAAACAAGCAGCGCCCCCTTGGGTGTCATGACGTTCGAGCCTCATCCGCGCAGGTACTTTTCAGGCGATATCAAACCATTTCGCCTTATGAACGCCCGTGCAAAGGCCAACCGGCTGGAAAAGCTCGGCATTGATATCCTCTACGAAATCCCGTTCGACCAGAGGCTTGCAAGCCTCGATGCCGAGGCGTTTGCCAAGACGATCATCCTTGAACGGCTCGGCCTGCATCATGTCGTCGTTGGGGCCGACTTCAGGTTCGGAAAAGGTCGCTTGGGCGATGCGCAAACGCTCAAGGCCCTTGGGGACGCTTTCGGCTTTCAGACCACTATTGCAGAGATGGTCGAGACGCCCGTCGGGGAAGTGTCCTCGACCAGCATCCGTAACGCTCTTTCAGATGGGCGTCCAGACGATGCAGCGGCCATGCTGGGACATTGGCACCGCATCGAGGGGGTCGTCATCCATGGAGAAAAGCGGGGTCGCGATCTTGGATATCCGACCGCGAATATCGCCTTGAATGATCTGCATCTGCCCGCCTTCGGCGTCTATGCGACCCTCGTGGACGTTCTGACCGGACCCCATGCAGGAGCGTATCACGGGGCGACATCGATCGGCATCCGCCCCATGTTCGGAGAGAACACGCCCAACTGCGAGACCTTCCTGCTCGATTTCAAGGGCGACCTTTACGACGCCGAGATATCCGTTGCACTCGTGGAGTTTCTCCGCCCTGAGGCGAAGTTCGAAGGCGTCGATGCGCTGATCCGGCAGATGGACGAGGATATCGCCCAAATCCGCAAGGCGCTTCACGATGTCTGAGGGGCCGCGCCGTCAGGGTCTTCGCGAGCGCTATTGGGAGCGCATCCCGCTCGCCGAAATGACCTCTCGTGAGTGGGAGGCGCTGTGCGACGGGTGCGGGAAATGCTGCCTGAACAAGCTTGAGGACGAGGAAACCGGTCAGGTTGACCTGACCCGCATTGCCTGCCGTCTCTTCGATGACAGCACGTGCCGCTGCAAGCATTACGCCACCCGGCATGATTATGTGCCCGAATGCATTCAACTGACGGCCAAGACCATACCGAACCATATGTATTGGCTTCCGCAGACCTGCGCCTACCGGTTGATCCATGAAGGTCGGGAGCTTTACGACTGGCATCCGCTGATCTCGGGATCGGCCGAAACCGTCCACCGGGCCGGTGTGTCGATCAAGGACCGGACGGTTTCGGAAGATGTCGTGCCAGATGATCTATGGGACGACTACCTGATCGAGGAGCCTTTGTGATGCAGTTCACATCCGACAATGCCGGTCCAGTCCACCCGAAGGTGATGGAGGCGCTGCACCGCGCCAACGAGGCCTATGCAGCACCCTACGGTGCCGACGACATCATGACGCGCGTGACGGCAAAGATCAGGGACATCTTTGAAGCGCCCAAGGCCGCCGTCTACCTTGTCCCGCTCGGGACCGCTGCCAACTCCCTGATCCTGGCCACCTTTGCAAAGCCTTGGGATACGATCTTTTGCCACCAGACCGCTCATATCCAGCAGGATGAATGCAACGCACCCGAATTCTACACCGGCGGCGCAAAGCTGACGCTCGTGGGCGGTTCGGATGGAAAGATGGATCCTGAGGCTTTGCGGAATGCTATCGAAGCGGAAGAAGTGCGCGGCGTTCACGGCCCCCAGAGAGGTCCGGTGTCGATCACTCAGGCAACCGAGAAAGGGACGGTTTACTCATTCGAGGATCTGACGGCACTTTGCGATGTCGCCAAACACTTTGGCGTCCGGACCCATATGGACGGCGCCCGTTTTTCGAATGCGCTCGTTCATCTGGACTGCACCCCGGCCGAGATGACGTGGAAGGCCGGTATCGATGCGGTCAGCTTTGGGGGCACAAAGAACGGGCTGATGGGCGTCGAAGCCGTTATCTTCTTCGATCCAAGCTCTGCCTGGGAATTCGAGCTAAGACGCAAGCGCGCCGCGCAGCTGATTTCCAAACATCGCTACCTGTCAGCGCAGATGGAGGCCTATCTGGCGGATGACCTGTGGCTGGATCTGGCTAGTTCCTCAAATCTTGCAGCAAGGGGCCTTGCCAGAGGGCTGGAGCAAAGCTCGATGGCGCATTTGCACCATGCGCCGGAGGCGAACATGCTCTTCGCCGATTTGCCTCGAAAGGCGCATCAGCACCTCCATGCGAAGGGTGCGAACTACTACCTTTGGGGAGGTCGTCTGCAAGGGGATGATCCGGACGAGCGCTTGACCGCTCGTTTCGTCACCGACTGGGCCGCAAGCGAAGACAATACAGAGACCTTCCTAGCCCACCTCAGAGAGGTTTGATCCATACGATCAGGCGAGGATAGGGCGGAGGACATCCGCAAGCTGCCGCGTATGACTGACCGGAAGCATATGGCCTGCGCCGTTTATCGTAACGCGCTCTGCTTGAGGCAGACGGCGAGCAAGCTCGGCGTGAATGGCAGGAATGACCGCTGGCGATAGCTCCCCTTCTATCAGCGCGACCGGCCGCGTCAGAGCCTCAAGCCGTCCTTCGGCCAAGAGATCCTGCTCATCTTCTTCGATTGCTGGCGCACCGGCCGGGATCAGATGAATTCGATCGACGAGATACTGCTGCTGAGCCTTCGGCAGGGCCGACCGGGGCGCTCCGCCTCCCCATATTGCCGTGAACTCCCGCGCAGCAGTCTCCTTATCGCCTCGATCGAGAGCCTCGAGAAAGGGCTGAAAGGCCGTCCGGTGCGCCTCATAGGCGGGATGCGCTGCCGCCCGTGCGGCCGCAAATAAAACCGGTTCGATCAGGACCAGCGACCGCACGCGCTCCGGGGCCTCTATGGCGAGGCGCAAGGCGACCGTGGCGCCGAAGGAGTGGCCGATGATGTTGACAGGATCCGGCGGCAGACTGGACAGAGCAAGGGAAAGGGCCTGATCGTGGTAATCCATAGCCTGATCCCAGTCTGGAGCAGCGCCATGCCCCGGTAGCTCGATCAGGATCGGTGCCGGATCCCGCAACGCCTCGACCAGCGGCCGCCAGATCGCACCTGAGGCCAGCGAA
Organism: uncultured Paracoccaceae bacterium; assembly: GCA_947503775.1. Taxonomy (GTDB): domain Bacteria; phylum Pseudomonadota; class Alphaproteobacteria; order Rhodobacterales; family Rhodobacteraceae; genus Aestuariibius. The sequence goes on from CANNFE010000004.1 coordinate 278,644, forward strand.
CAATGGATATAGGCGGCCATACCGCGTGAGGGCCTAAAGATTTCCGGCCAGCGCAGCGTCCAGATCATCCAGCCGGTCCTGACCCCAGAACCGCTGATCGTCTTCTGTGATGTAGAACGGCGCACCGAACGCCCCGCGCGCGACCGCCTCTTCAAGATTGGCCGCATAGGTTTCCGCACCACTAAGGAGACCGCTATCGGCCAGCGAAGGAGAAAAGCCCGCCTCTTCTAGGCAGCTTTTCACGACGTCATCCTGCGCGATGTCCCGCTCTTCCGCCCAGCAGGCACGACAGATGCTGTGGACAAGCTTGCCAAGATCGCCGCCTCCGGCGTCCTGGGCTGCGATGATCGCATAGGATGACGGGGCCGGATTGGTCGGCCAATGGGCAGGCTGAAGGTTGAGGGTGAGCCCGGTTTTCTTCGACGCCCGGGACAGCTCCTGCAGACGGTATTCCTTGCGACTGTCATGGCGATCTTTGGGCGGGGTGCCCCCGGTCCGCTCAAAGAGGGCGATGATATCGAGAGGTTTGTAGGAAATCGTCGCGCCATGCTTTGCCGCGATCTCTTCCAGCCGGTTTCCGGCCAGATAGGTATACGGCGACACTGTTGCGAAAAAGTAGTCGATATGAGCCATGCCTCTCCCCTTAAAAACTTGCGCCACGGTACGCCCGTGTTACTCCGTGTCAACGTCACGAATCCGTCACGTAAGCCTGGGCGGAGAGCGCTGGAGAGCCGATGCCATCCCTGATTGAACCCAAGCTCATCGCCGGAAATGCCAACCGAAATCTTGCCAACGCTGTCGCGCGGCGAATGTCGATGCATCGCGGGATCAATGTCGGGCTTGTTGATGCAAGGGTCGAACGGTTCAACGATCAGGAGATCTTTGTCGAGGTGTTCGAGAACGTGCGCGGCGAAGACATGTTCATCATCCAGCCGACCTCGAACCCGGCCAATGACAACCTGATGGAACTGCTCATCATGGCCGATGCGCTGCGCCGGTCCTCGGCAGCGCGCATTACCGCAGTCATCCCCTATTTCGGCTATGCGCGGCAGGACCGCCGCACCAAGGCACGCACGCCGATCACGGCCAAGCTGGTGGCCAATATGATTGCCGAGGCGGGGATCGAGCGGGTTCTCACGATGGATCTTCACGCAGCGCAGATCCAGGGCTTCTTCGACCTGCCCGTTGATAACCTTTACGCCTCTCCGATCTTCGCGCTTGATATCATGCATCATTTTCAGGACATGAGCGACGTCATGGTCGTCTCTCCGGATGTCGGTGGGGTGGCGCGGGCCAGGGAGCTGGCGCAGCGGATCGGCGCGCCTTTGTCCATCGTCGATAAACGGCGCGAAAAGGCAGGCGAAGTCGCGGGGATGACCATCATCGGGGATGTCACAGGCAAGCGCTGCATTATCGTGGATGACATCTGCGACACGGCTGGCACGCTCTGTAAGGCGGCCGAGGTCCTGATCGAGAACGGAGCGACCGAAGTTCACTCCTATATCACGCACGGCGTCCTGTCCGGGCCTGCGGTGGACCGGATCAAAAAGTCAGTCATGAAATCCCTGGTTGTGACGGATTCGATCGAAGCGACCCCGGAGACAGAGGCCGCCGAGAATATCCGTATCGTGCCGACCGCGCCGATGTTCGCCCAGGCGATCCTGAACATCTGGAACGGGACGAGTGTCTCGTCCCTGTTCGAGACGCAGACGCTGGGTCCGATCTACGAGGGTCTTTATAACGCCGCCTGAGGCCAGCGCCCGTATCTCGTCCTAGATATCGTAGAGCGCTTCCTGCTCGTGATCGCTGAGAGAGCCGATGGCGATCCAGCCGATGCGGACCCGGGCGATCTGGGTATTTCCCCAGGTCTTGAAGAGCACGTCGAAGCCGCTTTTGGTCACGTTCTCGGTCACCAGATCGACGCGGCTATTCGCAGTCGACGAGATATCCCACATAACGATATGGGCCTGAACCACCGGGGGATCGTTGAACTGTTCGGAGAATTTGATGTAGCGCTTGACCTGGCGCTGGCCCTTTTCCGTCCACATCTTTCCGTCCTTCTCGAAGTGAGAAAAGAGAATCTCTTCGCCCTGATCGACGCCGATCGGATGTACGAGAATGTGGCTCATGGACATGATCTAACTCCTGCTCGTCAGATCTACCTGATAACAAAAAAGACCCCAGCGCAAACCGGGGTCTCTCAACTGTGGCAGGTTTCCACTAAAGGCTAGGTTGCCGGGTCGACAGACCGATCTCTTCGCCCATCGCGACCATGTCGGAGAGCAGCTTTGCCGCCTCGTCTACCGGGCCGGGGAGGTTCTCCTGAGCGGCGGTTTTCTTGGCCGCCTCGTAGGACTCCTGCATTTCGTCGAACATGGCGTCGTAGTCTTCCTGAGAGACATCGCCCTTGTGCAGCGACTTCTCGGCCAGAACGGATAGACCTTCTGACGTGATCTCGGCAAAGCCGCCGGAGACGATGTATTCGTCCGTTCCGTCGGAATGCACGACCCGCAGAACACCGGGGCGCAGGATCGTGATGGTCGGCGCGTGGGCCGGCATCACGGTCATGTCGCCATCGGCGCCCGGCACTTTGACCTCGGTCGCCTCGAGCGAGGCGAGCCTACGCTCGGGGCTGACCAGATCGAACTGCATGGTGTCCGCCATTATGCTGCGTCCGCCGCCATCTTCTGGGCCTTCGCTTTCACGTCTTCGATGCCGCCGACCATGTAGAAGGCGCCTTCGGGCAGGTGGTCGTATTCACCGGCGACAACGGCCTTGAACGACGAGATCGTGTCCTCGATCGGCACCTGAACGCCGGGCGAGCCGGTGAAGACTTCAGCGACGTCAAAGGGTTGGCTTAAGAAGCGCTGGATCTTCCGGGCACGGGCCACGGTTAGCTTGTCCTCTTCGGACAGCTCGTCCATGCCGAGAATAGCGATGATGTCCTGCAGCGACTTGTAGCGCTGGAGGATCCCCTGCACATCGCGGGCGACGCCGTAATGCTCTTCACCAAGAACGGCGGGGTCGAGCAATCGCGAGGTCGAGTCAAGCGGGTCAACGGCCGGGTAGATGCCAAGCTCGGAGATCGAGCGTGACAGAACCGTCGTGGCGTCGAGGTGGGCAAAGGACGTCGCCGGTGCGGGGTCGGTCAGGTCGTCTGCAGGCACGTAGATGGCCTGAACGGAAGTGATCGAGCCGTTTCGGGTTGACGTGATCCGCTCCTGCATCTGGCCCATATCGGTGGCGAGTGTCGGCTGGTAGCCCACAGCTGAGGGGATGCGACCCAAAAGCGCCGACACCTCGGAGCCTGCCTGCGTGAAGCGGAAGATGTTGTCGACGAAGAAGAGAACGTCGGTTCCGGACTGGTCGCGGAACTGCTCGGCCATCGTCAGGCCGGAGAGGGCGACGCGCATCCGTGCTCCCGGAGGCTCGTTCATCTGACCATAGACCAAGGCCACTTTCGACTTCGTCAGATCGTCGGCATTGATGACGCCGGATTCGATGAATTCGTAGTAAAGGTCGTTGCCCTCGCGGGTCCGCTCTCCGACACCGGCGAAAACCGAGTAGCCAGAGTGCACCTTGGCGATGTTGTTGATCAGCTCCTGGATCAGAACCGTCTTGCCCACACCTGCACCGCCGAAGAGGCCGATCTTGCCGCCCTTGGCGTAAGGGGCCAGCAGGTCGATGACCTTGATGCCCGTGACGAGGATCTCGGATGTCGTGGATTGTGCTTCGAAACCAGGGGCTTCGTTGTGGATCGAGCGGCGTTCGCTCTCGCCGATCGGGCCTTTTTCGTCCACGGGCGCGCCCACGACATTCATGATCCGGCCCAGCGTTGCGTCGCCCACAGGCACGGTGATCGGACCTTCGGTATCCGACACCTCCTGGCCACGAACGAGACCTTCGGTCGCGTCCATGGCGATGGTGCGGACGGTGTTCTCGCCCAGATGCTGGGCCACTTCGAGGACCAGCTCGTTTCCGTTGTTGTCGGTCGTCAGCGCGTTCAGGATCTCCGGTAGGTGATCCTCGAACTGCACGTCCACGACGGCGCCGATGACCTGGGTCACTTTGCCTTTTGCGTTTGCCATTGTCCGGTCTCCGGTTCGTTAGAGCGCTTCCGCGCCCGAAATGATTTCGATCAGCTCGTTGGTGATGACGGCCTGACGCGAGCGGTTGTATTCGATGGTAAGCTTATCGATCATCTCGCCCGCGTTGCGGGTGGCGTTGTCCATCGCAGACATCCGCGCACCTTGCTCGCCCGCGCCATTCTCGAGCAATGCCGAGAAGATCGCGGTTGCGACGCCGCGCGGAAGCAGGTCGGCGAGGATCTCTTCTTCGCTGGGCTCATAATCGTAAAGCGTGGAGCTGTCCGTCTCGGCCTCTTCAGGGGCCTCGTAGGGGATGAGCTGCTGTTCGGTGGGGATCTGGCTGACCACGTTCTCGAATTTCGAGTAGAATAGCGTGGCGACGTCAAATTCTCCGTTGTCAAAGCGGCCCAGAACATCCTTTGCAACGCCTTGCGCATCGGCATAGCCGATCCGTTTGACGTCGGTCAGATCGATGTGACCGACCAGAGCATCGGACCATTCGCGCCGCAGGATATCGCGTCCCTTCTTGCCAACGGTCAGGATCTTTACGATCTTTCCATCCGCTCGCAGCTTCTCGGCGCTGGCTTTGGCGAGTTTTGCGATATTGGCGTTGAAGCCGCCGCAGAGACCCCGCTCTGCCGTCATCACGATAAGCAGATGCGTCTGATCCGAGCCCGTTCCCGCCAGCAGCCGGGGCGCGCTGTCACTGTCGCCCACGGAGGCGGCAAGCCCCGCCATCACGGCGTTGAACCGCTCGGCATAGGGGCGCGCCATCTCTGCCGCTTCCTGCGCGCGGCGCAGCTTGGCGGCGGCGACCATCTGCATCGCCTTGGTGATCTTGCGGGTCGACTTGACCGACTCGATCCGGTTCTTGAGATCCTTGAGGCTGGGCATCCGGGTTTACCCGAAGTCCTTGGCGAATGCGTCGATCGCGCCTTTGATCTTCTCCTCGGCGTCGCCTTTGACCTTTGGATCCTCGTTGGTGATATAGTCGAGCACGTCCGACGCTTTGGTCCGCATATGGTGCAGCAGACCTTCTTCGAACTTGCCGACCTGATCGACCTTGAGATCATCGAGATAGCCGTTGGTGCCCGCATAGATGACACAGACAATCTCAGCATTGGTTAACGGTGAGTACTGAGGCTGTTTCATCAGCTCGGTGAGGCGCGCGCCGCGGTTAAGAAGACGCTGAGTGGCCGCATCGAGGTCAGATCCGAACTGCGCGAAAGCCGCCATCTCGCGGTACTGGGCGAGCTCGAGTTTGACGGGACCGGCGACCGATTTCATCGACGAGGTCTGCGCGGCTGAGCCCACACGGCTGACCGAGAGGCCGGTGTTCACGGCGGGACGGACACCCTGGTAGAAGAGCTCCGTCTCAAGGAAGATCTGGCCGTCGGTGATCGAAATCACGTTGGTCGGAATAAAGGCCGACACGTCGCCGCCTTGGGTTTCGATGATCGGCAGAGCCGTCAGCGAGCCAGCGCCGTTATCCTCGTTCAGTTTCGCGGAGCGCTCGAGCAGGCGCGAATGGAGGTAGAAGACGTCGCCTGGATAGGCTTCGCGGCCGGGCGGACGGCGCAGGAGCAGCGACATCTGGCGGTAGGCCACGGCCTGCTTGGAGAGGTCATCATAGACGATGAGCGCATGGCGGCCATTGTCGCGGAAGAACTCCGCCATGGCGGTCGCGGTATAGGGCGCGAGATACTGCATCGGAGCAGGCTCGGATGCGGTTGCAGCGACCACGATCGAATAGTCAATCGCGCCAGTTTCCTCGAGCTTTTTCACAAGCTGGGCCACTGTCGAACGCTTCTGACCGACGGCCACGTAGACGCAGTAGAGCTTTTTGCTTTCGTCGTCGCCGGCGGCGTCGTTATAGCTTTTCTGGTTGAGCATCGTGTCGAGCGCCACGGCGGTCTTGCCGGTCTGGCGGTCGCCGATGATCAGCTCGCGCTGGCCCCGGCCGATCGGGATCATGGCATCGATGGCCTTGAGGCCGGTCGCCATGGGCTCGTGCACCGATTTGCGGGGGATGATGCCGGGCGCCTTGACGTCGGCGACGCTGCGCTGGGACGTCTCGATCGGGCCCTTGCCGTCGAGCGGATTGCCGAGGCCGTCGACGACCCGGCCGAGCAGCGCGTCACCCACGGGCACGTCCACAATGGAGTTCGTGCGCTTGACGGTGTCGCCTTCCTTGATATCCCGGTCGGAGCCGAAGATCACCACACCGACATTGTCGGTCTCGAGGTTCAGCGCCATGCCCTGAATGCCGCCGGGGAATTCGACCATCTCGCCCGCCTGGACGTTGTCGAGGCCGTAAACCCGTGCGATCCCGTCGCCGACGCTCAGCACCCGGCCCACTTCGGCCACTTCGGCTTCCTGGCCGAAATTCTTGATCTGGTCCTTGAGGATCGCGGAAATTTCCGCAGCTTGGATCGCCATTAGCGGGCCTCTTTCATGGTGTTCTGGAGCGCGTCGAGCTTGGAGCGGATCGAGGTGTCGATCATCTTCGAGCCGACCTTAACGACAAGGCCGCCAATGAGGCTTTCATCGACGGACTGGTTGAGTTTCACATCGCTGCCGAAGCGGTCCTTGAGGACCTTAGCGAGCTTGTCGGACTGGGTTTTGGTCAGTGCCTTGGCGGCAGTGACATCTGCGGTGATCTCGCCCTTTTCCTCGGCGATCTTTTCGCGAAGATCGGTGAGGAGCGCGGGGACGACGAAGAGGCGGCGGTTCTGCGCCATCAGCTTGAGCGTGTTTACGACTGTCTCGGACAGGCCCATCTTCGCGGCAAGCGCGCCGATTGCGGCTTCCTGCTGGTCGCGGCTGTAGATCGGAGAGTGCAGGAGGCTCTTGAGATCGTCGCTTTCAGAGATGGCGGCGCCAAGGGCATCCACGTCCTTTTCCAAGGTTTCAAGCGCCTTGGCCTCTTTCATCAGTTCAAACACGGCTGAGGCATAACGGTCGGCAATGCCTGTTGAAATCGAAGCTGGTTCCGACACGTCCACCCTTCCGATGTCTTCGCCGGACGAGTGGTTCGCCGCGGCAATCGTCTTGGGGCGCTTCCACTCGAAGCACCCGGTCAAATCAGGGGCCATGTAACAGAGGCCTTTATACGCCGCAACCGTCCCGAATGCGCCTTTTGCAGGCCGGATCGACGCTTTGCTCAGATAGGGCCTGCCTCCCGCGTGGAAAGGCCCGGCGGCAGCTGTTCTTTCGGGCCTTTGGGTGCGATGAGGGACCGGCGGGCCCGGCAGGTCATTTGGCCGCAGAGGTCCTGCGCCGTTGTCAGGAAGGGCCGGCAGAATGCTTGAATTCGATCATATCGCGGTTGTCGCCGCCAGTCTTGAGGCCGGGAAAGCCTTTGTAAAAGAACGGCTTGGCGTCGAGATGCCGGATGGCGGAGCGCATCCCCTGATGGGCACGCACAATTGCCTGATGAAGCTGGGGCAGGACGAGTTTTTCGAGATTATCGCCATCGACCCGGATGCCCCCGATCCGGGCCGGGCGCGGTGGTTTGCGCTGGATGAATTGGGGGACGGGCCGATCCGGGTGGGCAACTGGATCTGCCGAACCGACGATGTCAGCACGGCTTGCGCGGCATTCGATGTACAAACAGGTCCTCCGATCGATATGATGCGCGGGGATCTGCGCTGGAAAATCACGGTTCCTGAAGATGGCTCCCTCCCCCTTGGCGGAGGCTTTCCGACCTTGCTGGAATGGCCCGAACGCCCATTTCCCGGCAGTCGGATGGCCGATCTGGGCTGCGCGCTGGAGCGGCTGACGATCCGTCATCCCGAGGCGGCGCGGATCGAGGCCATGCTGAACGGACGGCTCAGCGATCCGCGGATCAGGTTCGAGACGGGCGAGGCCGTGTCCTTGACGGCATTGATCCGGACGCCGGATGGCCTGCGCGAGATCTGATCCGGGCGCCAGGCGCGGGCAATATCGGCGCGCCCTGAGCGAATCAGGTTAACGGCCGGGCTGGCTCGAAATCGGGCCTGCGGCATCCGGGCGGCATTCCGTCGGCATATGGGAGGAGGCAAATCGCAACCGGCCCCGCCTTAATGGTGCGCGCGCTGGAAAACCGGCGCAACGGCCGAAACAATCTTTAGCTGTGGGGCGGGATTGTTTTTGGGCTTAGCGACGCGCCCCGGCGGGCCGGTTCGGGTTCGGGCATACCGATTCCCTCCAGCACGCGGAGCGGGCGGCGAACCGCTTCGGGAAGACCCGGACGGGTCGGTGCGGCGACCTGCTTGCTCGCCTCGACAACGAGGACCCCTCCGGCGGCGATTGCCGGAAGCGCGCTGCCGACCCGTTCCAGAAGCGGGCCGGCCTTGAGCCAGAACCGCTGATCCGTGGGCGGCTGGAACAGCGCCGAAGAGACATGTTCGGTCATGAAGCGGTGGCGCTTGAGCTGCTCTTCGAGCTGGCTGGTCGAATAGGGCCTCCCGTAGCCGAAGGGCGTCCGGTCGCGCCGCGCCCAGAAGCCCGCGCGGTTCGGCACGATGAAGATCGCCCGCCCGCCGGGGCCGAGCACGCGCCAACATTCGTCCAAAAGTGCCGAGGCATGTTCGGACGTCTCCAAACCGTGCAGCAGGATCAGACGGTCGACCTTGCCGGTATCGATGGGCCAGAGCGTCTCTTCGGTCAGAACGCTGACGTTGGGCTGTTGCGACGGCCAGGGCATTACGCCCTGAGGACCCGGCATTAGGGCGATGGTGCGGCGCGCCACGCTAAGATAGGGGCGCAGGAGCGGAACGGCAAAGCCGAAGCCGACGACCGACATGGCGCCCATGCCCGACGCATCGGGCGGCCACAGCGTTGCGATCCGGTCGCGGATCACGCGCTGCGCGGCGCGGCCCAGAGCGCTGCGATAATAAAAGCGCCTCAGATCGATCACATCGAGATGCATTGCAGGAACCGCCCTTCCACGGTTTGGTTGACCTCAGGATAACCCCAGCCGGACAAATGACCATGCCCCTTCATATCGAAACGGTTCCCTGCCTTCAGGACAACTATGCCTATGTCCTTCATGATGACATCACCCGGCGCACGGCGCTGGTCGATGCGCCCGAGGTCGAGCCGATCCGCGAGCTTCTTGTGGGGCGCGGATGGGAGCTGTCGGATCTGCTGATCACGCATCATCATTCCGATCATATCGACGGCGTGGCGGATCTGCACAAGATCTATGACTGCCGCGTGATCGGCGCACAGGCCGATCAGCACCGGCTGCCGACGCTCGATCTGGCCGTGGGCGAGACGGATGTGGAGGCGGTCTGCGGCGAAGAGGTGCATATCATCGACGTGCCGGGCCACACCGTCGGGCATATCGCGTTCTACATGCCGGGCGCGCAGGCGCTGTTTTCGGCCGACAGCCTGATGTCCTGCGGCTGCGGGCGCCTGTTCGAGGGCACGCCTGCCCAAATGTGGGAGAGCCTGCTCAAGATGCGCAAACTGCCCGATGAAACCACGGTTTATTCGGGGCATGAATATACGCTGACCAATATCCGCTTTGCCCTGACCCTTGAACCGGAGCATGAAGCGCTTAAATCACGGCTCCAGACCGCCGAAGATCTGCGCAAGGCGGATAAACCCACCCTCCCCGTTTCTCTTGCAGAGGAAAAACGTACAAACCCGTTCCTGCGGGCGGACGATCCGGCATTGAAGGCCGCGATCGGCATGGAGGGCGCGTCCGACGAGGACGTGTTCGCCGAGATCCGCAAAAGGCGGGATTCGTTCTGACCGATATCGCGGCGCAATTGCTGGGGATCTGGTCGGATTGCGGGCGTCAAGTGCGTCGATCACGAAGAATGTGACGCCTGCGACAAAGAAATTCCTTGAAGCTTGGCTAAGAACACCGAACTTTAAGATATAGAGGCCACGGTCAGGACGGGGCCACGAAAGTCCCGCCGCCGACCCCGATTAGAGGAGCACGTGCTGTGCCGTCTTTCTCATCCACGCTCGAGCAGTCGATCCATTCGGCCTTGGCGATTGCTAATGCCCGCCATCACGAGCTTGCCACGCTTGAGCATCTGTTGCTCGCGCTTATCGACGAACCCGATGCCGCCCGCGTCATGAAGGCGTGTTCGGTGGACCTGGAGGATCTGCGCAAGACCCTTCTGGAGTTCATCGAGGACGAGCTATCGAACCTTGTCACGGATGTCGAAGGGTCAGAGGCCGTTCCGACTGCCGCCTTCCAGCGCGTGATCCAGCGCGCGGCGATCCATGTGCAGTCGTCAGGCCGGAGTGAAGTAACCGGCGCGAATGTGCTCGTCGCGATCTTTGCCGAGCGCGAATCGAATGCCGCTTACTTCCTGCAGCAGCAGGATATGACGCGCTATGATGCCGTTAACTTTATCGCCCATGGGGTCGCCAAGGATCCGGCCTATGGCGAAAGCCGGCCCGTCAGCGGCGCGACCGATATCGAGGACGAGGCGCAGGCCGCCGAGGGCGGTGACGAGAAAGAATCGGCGCTGGCTAAGTATTGCGTCGATCTGAACGCCAAGGCGCGCAAGGGCGAGGTCGATCCGCTGATCGGCCGCGACCATGAGGTCGAGCGCTGCATTCAGGTGCTTTGCCGCCGCCGGAAGAACAACCCGCTGCTGGTGGGCGATCCGGGCGTCGGCAAGACGGCGATTGCAGAAGGTCTTGCGCGCAAGATCGTCGATGGCGAGACGCCGGATGTGCTGGAATCGGCGACGATCTATTCGCTGGATATGGGCGCCTTGCTCGCGGGAACCCGTTATCGCGGCGATTTCGAAGAGCGTCTGAAAGCGGTGATGACCGAACTTGAGGATCATCCCGATGCGGTGCTGTTCATCGACGAGATCCATACGGTGATCGGCGCCGGGGCGACGTCGGGCGGCGCGATGGATGCGTCGAACCTGCTCAAGCCTGCGCTTCAAGGCGGCAAGCTGCGCTGCATGGGATCGACCACCTACAAGGAGTTCCGCCAGCATTTCGAGAAGGACCGCGCGCTGTCCCGCCGGTTCCAGAAGATCGACGTGACGGAACCCTCGGTCGAGGATGCGGTGAAGATTCTGCGCGGCCTCAAGCCTTATTTCGAGGATCACCACGCGATCAAGTACACATCGGATGCGATCAAGACGGCGGTGGAGCTGTCGGCGCGCTATATTAACGACCGCAAGCTGCCCGACAAGGCGATCGACGTGATCGACGAGGCGGGCGCGGCTCAGCATCTTGTGACCGAAAGCAAGCGGCGCAAGACCATCGGCACCAAGGAGATCGAGGCTGTCGTGGCAAAGATCGCGCGTATTCCGCCCAAGAATGTCAGCAAGGACGATGCCGAGGTGCTCAAGGATCTGGAAACGACGCTCAAGCGCGTGGTCTTCGGGCAGGACGCCGCCATCGTGGCCTTGTCTTCGGCGATTAAGCTGAGCCGGGCCGGGTTGCGCGAGCCGGAGAAGCCGATTGGCAACTACCTTTTTGCGGGGCCCACGGGCGTCGGCAAGACGGAGGTGGCCAAGCAGCTTGCATCGACCCTGGGTGTGGAGCTGCTACGCTTTGACATGTCGGAATACATGGAGAAACACGCTGTCAGCCGTCTGATCGGCGCGCCTCCGGGCTATGTCGGGTTCGATCAGGGCGGGATGCTTACCGATGGGGTCGACCAGAATCCTCATTGTGTGCTGCTGCTCGACGAGATCGAGAAGGCGCATCCGGATGTCTTCAATATCCTGCTGCAGGTGATGGATCACGGAAAGCTGACCGACCATAACGGGCGGGCCACGGATTTCCGTAATGTGATCCTGATCATGACCTCGAATGCAGGTGCGTCGGAATTGGCGAAGGCCGCGATCGGCTTTGGCCGCGATCGCCGCGAGGGCGAGGATACGGCCGCGATCGAGCGGACGTTCACGCCGGAATTCCGCAACCGTCTGGATGCGGTGATCTCCTTCGCTCCGCTGCCTAAGGATACGATCCTGCAAGTGGTTGAGAAGTTCGTCCTGCAACTCGAGGCGCAGCTGATCGACCGAAACGTCACGATCGAGCTGACCAAGCCTGCCGCCGAATGGCTGGCCGACAAGGGCTATGACGACAAAATGGGCGCGCGTCCTCTGGGCCGCGTGATCCAGGAGCACATCAAGAAGCCTCTCGCCGAAGAACTGCTGTTTGGCAAGCTGGCCAAAGGCGGCAACGTCAAGGTCGGGGTCAAGGATGGCAAGCTTGATCTGCGGATCGAGGAGCCGGAGACCGCGCGCATTGGCAAGGGGGACAAGCCGCCGCTGCTTACGGCTGACTAGGGCGAGACCGCTTTAGGTGCCACTTTGTAAAGTTCGATCAGCCCCGGTTTTTGCGCCAGGGCTTTTCGGTTTTGAGGGTGACGGGATGGCATGCATGCCGGTGGCTTGATAGCGATTATCGCGAAAACCTGGTGAGATGCTGCTTCACGGCGCTGAGATCTGGTGATCTTTGACATGTTTTGAACGTCCAGCGCCCGTCCGTGTTATCGCCACCGGGTTTAGAGCTTCAGCGCGACGTCCTGCGATTTGGATCGTGGAGACGGCTGCCCGGATGGGACCGCCCTCTGCCTACATCGCTGCATTGAGGAGCAACGTTTCCTGATCGGCCGTCATTCCGCACTTGAGCTGGACGTCCCTGCGGCTTCGATCCCAGTCCAGCAGCGAAGCGAGCGTGTCCTCAAGCGGTCGGCAGACAAGCCCGGCTGACTTCGCTTTTGCTGTATTTATCGAGAGAAAATATCGAAACTCTGGGACAGGCGGCGCCATGAGCGGGATATCTGTCCATGGCTTTACGATCGAGTTCGCGATCACCTGCTCTTCGACCGGGATGAATCTGGCCCTCGAATGACTAATCCTGCCGATCGTGGACAGAACCTCGCCCAGAGGGAGAGGCTCGCCGGTGACGTTCCAAAGGCCGGGCAGGTTCTTTGTTGCGGATCTTACAGCGAAGCGCGCCGCGTCGTTGACATCTATCATCTGCACGGGCCGGTCTATCGGTGCGGGCACAGGGACCATTGCGCGATCGCCCGCTGCCTCGTCCAATCTGCGGACCCACCAAGTCAGACGGTCGGTATAGTCGCCGGCCCCGACAAGAAGCCCGACCCTCAGCGATGTTGCCCTTCCTCCGAGCATGTCGTTCGCTTGTTGCTCGCAGGCGCGTTTGAGCGGACCGTATGACGCGCCATAGGCGAAGGCGGATGAGCGGTCATCGGCGCGCAAACGCGTTGCTGTTTCGAAGTCTTTTGCGGATGCGTCTGGTACGGTGGCATCCTCGCTCAAACCGGGTGTCGCATATGTGCCGTAGACCGACACGGAAGATATTAGGACATATCTTTCCAGATCCCGGCCGACCGCCTTCAGAAGTCTTTCGACGGAAGAGGGCGTGTAGGCGCAGGTATCGAAGACCCAGCCAAAGCTGCGGTGCTGGAGCGGGGCAAGATCTTCGTATCGGTCGGCCCTTATCAGCTCGATCCCAGGCATATCCCTGGGCGCCGTTTTTCCGCGAGACAGGATCGTGACGGAATGGCCTGCATCGCGCAGGGCGCCCACGATTGCGCCGCCCAGAAAACCGGTTCCGCCGACGACGAGGCAACGCATTCTCGGCTCCTCTGACCCTAATGGTAAGCCATGACTTACATAGAGCTGTCGTTTCTGTCAATTTGGGGGTCTTCGGCGACGTAAGTCGCAGTCGAGTTCAGGCAGGGCGCAGTCGCGCGATCCTTTACGCCCTAGCGTTCTGTCAGTTTCAGCTCGATCCGGCGGTTGCGGGCGCGGGCGGCTTCGGTGTCGGCGGGGTCGAGGGGCTGGAATTCTCCGAAGCCGTTGGCGGCGAGGCGCTCGGGCGGGATGCCGAGCGATTCGGTCATGTAGAGAACGACGCTGAGGGCGCGGGCCTGGCTGAGTTCCCAGTTGTTGGCAAAGCGGCCGCCGCGCGAGACAGGGATATCGTCGGTATGGCCGTCGACGCGGATCACCCAGTCGATGGCTTCGGGGATGTCGGCGGAGATGTCGCGCAGGATAGCCGCAACTCGGGCGATCTGGGCGCGGCCATCGGAGGAGAGGGTCGCGGAGCCGCGGGAGAAGAGCACCTCGGAGGAGAAGACGAAGCGGTCCCCTTCGACGCGGATGCCCTCGCGGCCTTCGAGACGGTCGCGCAGGAGGGCGAAAAACTCGGACTGGTAGCGTTCAAGATTCTCGGCCTCGGCGGCGAGACGGGCGCGTTCGGCGGCCTCCAGCTCGGCGCGGCGGCGTTCGGATTCGGCGCGCTGGCGTTCGGCGGCAGCCGCCCGGGCGAGCGCCTGATTGAGCTCGGAGCCGAGGGTTTCGATCTGGATCTGGGCGGCGGCATCCTCGTCCGAGGAGAGGTTGACGAGGGCCTGCAGGGAGGAGAGCTGGTTGCGCAGCTCGGCGACCTGCTGATTGAGAAGCTCCACTTGGCGCTGGCTTTCTTCGGACAGGGATTGTTCCTCGGAGAGCGCGGCGCGGGCCTGATCGAGGAGGGCAGCCTGCCGTTCGGCTTCGGTGAGGGTCGTCGCGGCGGTCTCTTCGGCCTCGGTGCGGGCGGCACGGGCGGCGGCCAGCTGATCGCGCAGATCGTCGAGGGTCAGACCCTCTTCGGCGAGGTTTTCCAGCTCGGCCCGAGCGGCAGCGAGGAGGGTCAGCGTCTCTTCGGCCTCGCGGCGCCTGTCTTCGAGGGCGAGGGTCATGGCGGTCAGTTCGGCATCGGCATTCTCGAGCCGGTTCCTCAGCACCTCGGCGGTGGCGGCGTCGGCGAGGCGCGCGGCCTCAAGGGTGTCGATCTGGTCCGTCGCATCGGAGAGGGCCGCCCGGTCCTGTTCCTGCTGGGCCTGCAGATCGGCGATCATTGCGTCGAGCGCCTCGCGGCGGGCCGCGGCAAGGCGGGCGGCTTCCTCCTGAGCGTCGATTTCGGAGAGCAGCGTCTCCTGCTCGCCTTGCAGGGTCGTGATCGTCTGGCGCGCGGCGTCGCGGTCGGCGAGGAGGCCTGCGACCTGTTCCTCGAAGGTGGCGATGCGGGTGCGGGCATTGGCCAGATCGGCGGCCTGGCGGTCGCGCTCGGCCGAGAGGGTGGCGATCAGGGCGTTTTGCTGGATCGTCTCGTTCTGCAGGTTGCTGGCGCGCTGGCGTTCGAGGCCCAGCGCATCGGCGAGCTGTTCGACCTCACCCGACAGCTCGTCGAGTTCGGTGGCCTGGCCGGTGATCGTCTCGCGCAGGATGAACTGGACGATCATGAAGATCGTCAGCACGAACATCAGCACGAGCAGCAGACCTGTCATCGCGTCCACGAAGCCGGGCCAGATCGAGGCCTGGAAACGGGCGCCGGATCTGCGGCTTAGTGCCATGGATCAGATATCCCTGTCGCGGGCGACGGTGCGCGGGCGGATCGATTGCGACTGGCGGATGGCGCGGGAGAGCGAGGCGATATCGCTGCGGATATCGGCCATCGTTTCCTGACGTCCGGCGGAGATCTCCTCGAGGATGCGCAGCATTTGCAGATCGATGGAGCGCAGGCGCATCCGGCTTTCGGCGTCGATGCCGTCGCCGCCGCCTTCTTCGAGGACCTGGGTCAGGCGGTCCTGTCCTTCGGCGATGCGTCCCAGGATACCCGCAAGTTCGCTGGCGCCGGTCCCCGCGCCTTTGGGCATCTTCTCGGTCATGTGATCGATGGCGTCGACGAGGCGGGTCATGCGGTCTTCCATGAGGACGCGGCCCTCGTCGGCCTGCAGGATCATGGTTTGAAGCAGGTCCATCTGTTCGGCCATGTGATCGGCGAACGTGCCGAAGCTGGCGCCTGCCGGAGCGGCTGCCGCCTCAGGGCTGCCGCCCGCTTCTTCGCTGGTGAAGCTGACGCGGGTGATGGTGGAGAGCCATTCTTCAAGCTCGCGGTAGAAGCGGTTCTGACCGTGGCCCGCGAAAAGCTCGAGCAGGCCGACGACGAGCGATCCGGCCAGACCCAGAAGCGAGGAGGCGAAGGCCACGCCCATGCCGCCGAGTTGCGCTTCGAGGCCGGTCATGAGACGGTTGAAGATGTCGACGCTGGCTTCGCCTTCCTGCGGGGCGAGGGAGCGGATCGTGTCGACCACAGCGGGCACGGTCGTCGCGAGGCCGTAGAAGGTGCCCAGAAGTCCGAGGAAAATCAAAAGATTGACGAGATAGCGCGTGATCTCGCGGGCCTCATCGATGCGGGTTGCGACGGAATCGAGGATCGACCGGGTGGAGGTCGCGCCGAGCTGCATCCGGGCGGAGCGGGCGCGCAGAAGCGTGGCGAGCGGGGCCAGAAGGCGCGGCGCGGTGCCCGCCTCTTCGGTCTGGCTGCCAGCGAAGCGTTCGAGCCAGCGGACAGAGGACATGAGCGTGAAGACCTGGAGGAAACAGGCGAGCACACCGATGAAAAAGACCAGGACGATGAAGCCGTTCAGGCCCGGATTGGCCAGAAAGAGTGGCGAAATGGTAGGATAGGCCAGATAGGCACCAGCCCCGACCAGCCCCAAAACGATCAGCATCCATGTGATCTGGCTGATGGGTTGCGAAAACTGCGGCTCTGCCTCGGGTCCCCTTCTGTCCATCAGGACGGGTCCTCGTTCTGGTACGTCATCGGAAGAAATCCTACTGAAATCGGGCGTAAAGAACCAACACTTTGTGCCTTAATCATGGCAGTCCGGCCCCATTTTGCGGACTTCCTTATCGAGCCATTCGATGTCGGGATCGCGCACCCCGAGGTCCTGAAGATGGCGTGCGGTGTTGTGCAGATAGTCGCGGTTCGGGCCGCGCCCGCCGGTCGCGCGGGCGATGCGGCGGGCCTGTTCGGCAAGCGAAAGTTGGCAATATTGCGCGTGATCGCGGTCGATGACGTAGCAGACGGCCTCGATCTCGCGGCTGTCGTCGAGCGTCAGGGGGAGGCGCGCCTCGTAATAGGCGGCGGTGACCAGCTCGCGCTCGCGCAGCATGGCGAGGACCGCACCCGCCTGCGTGTCGGCGACGCGGAAGGCCATTCCGGTGCAGCTGTCGGCCTCGGACTTGTCCAAAGCGAGGACGAGGCCGGGCTGGTCATGGGTGCCGCGGTGGTGGACCGAGAGCATGCAGAAGGAGCGGCTATAGCCCGCCAGCTGTGCGCGCACGGCTTCGGCGGGGCGAAACCCGGGATTCCAGAGCAGCGATCCATAGCCGAAGACCCAAAGCGCCATGCTGGTCCTCCTTTCGGGCGGTCTATAGACAAGCCCGGTGGGTTAGGCAAAAGGCCAATGAATATGCGTAAACTCGTCTTCGTGGTCCTGGCATTGGCCGGGCTTTATGCAGGCTACTGGTTCGTCGGGGCTGCCGCGATCCGGTCGGCGGCGACGGACTGGCTGGAGCGGGAGGCGGCGCGCCCCGGCGGGCTGGAGCCTGTTTACGAGGATCTGTCGGTGCAGGGCTTTCCCTCGCGGTTCGACACCACGGTGGACGGTCTTGAGATCCGCGATGCGATCTCGGGCTATGGCTGGCGGGGGGCGTTCTTCCAGATGTTCGCGCTGAGCTACCGTCCGACGGAGGTGATCGCGATCTTCCCGCCAGAGCAGACGGTGATGACGCCTCTTGGGGAGATCCCGATCCGCGCGGACCGGATGCGGGCGAGCGCTGCGGTCGCCGCCTCGACCGATCTGCCGCTGGACCGAGTGACGATAGAGGTCGATCAGGCGGCGGTCGGGCTGTTGCCCGGCGAGATCTTTCTGGAGCGGGCGCTGCTGGCCCTTCGCCGGGTCGAAGGAGCCGAGGCGCGCTATGATATCTTCGGCGATCTGCTGGATCTGGATCTGTCGGACGAGCTGATGGCGTGGATCGGCGCGGCTGATCTGCCGTCGCGGGTTCAGGAGATCCGGATCGACGGGACGGTCGAGATGAGCGCGCCCCTCGACCGATTCGCAGAAGCGGCACGGCCGATGCCGCAGGCGATCGAGCTGAGGGAGGTGATGCTGTCCTGGGGCGAGGTCGACGTGACGGCGCGCGGGGATCTGAGCGTGAGCGGGGCTGGCGCTGTGTCGGGCGAGATGAGGCTGGAGGCGCGCAACTGGGATGCGGCGCTGGATCTGGCGGTCGATGGCGGCTGGCTGACGGCGCAGGAGCGGCTGTTGCTTGGTGCGGTTCTGACCGGGCTGTCGGCCGGGGGGCCGGAGGAGGCGCTGGAGATCCGGGCCGTCGCGGTAGACGGGCGGCTGAGCGTCGGCGCGATCGATCTGGGCGATCTGCCCCGGCTGCCTCAGCGGCAGTAGGAGCCGCTGCGGTAGCGCGCGGTGTCGAAGTGGAAGTGGTCCTGGTGGAAGCGGTCGGATTCGGGGCCGAGCACGGTGCCGAAGGGGCCGCAGGCGTCCCGGTGCATCTGGCGCAGCTTTGCCCCATGGGCCTGGCTGCGCCAGCCTTGGAGGAGCGTGATCTCCGAGCCGTCACGCAGGATGAAGCCCGAGATGTCGATGGCCCGGCCCTTGCCATGCTCGGAAATGCGCCCGCCCGGCTGGTTGTTGCGGGTCCGGCAGGAATAGTGCGCGGCGACGCGCAGGCTTGAGATGCCGCCGCCGGTCGTCCGAAGGGTCGGTTTGACGCTTTGCTCGACCCAGCGATAAAGCGCGTCGGCGGTGGGGCAGTCGATCGTCGCCGGCTGGCTAAGCGCGACCCCGGCAACAGAGCGGATGCGGACGGCGTCGCTTACACCGCAGCCCGGAACGCGACCGGGCACGCCGCCGACGCGATCGCCCTGGATCTGCAGGTTGCCGCAGACGGCCCCGGCGCGGCGCTCGCGCTGGATGCGGCGGCCCATGGCGAGGATCGCCTCGGGCCGGTCAATGGGCCGGAGCGAGCTGCGGACCGCCGCCTTGGTCGCGGCATCGATAATGATGGCGCGGGCGAGGATGATCTCCGCGATCTTGTCGTCCGGGCGCGCCTCGGGGCGGACCAGCCTGACGCTGGAGGTCGAGACCTGCTGCGCCAGCGCCGGGCGGGCGACGGGACGCAGATCACCAGTCGGGTCTGCGCCCGCGCCGCCTGCCAGGAGGGCCAGAATGAGAGCAAGGCGCGTCATCGGCCGCGTCCGAAGTTGGGGATGTCGGTGTCCTGCCCGGCCTCCACGATGCCGCGCCGGATCGCGCGGGTATGGGTGAAATAGGCGTGCAGGTGATCGCCGTCGCCGGTGCGGATGGCGCGCTGGAGGGCGAAAAGCTCTTCGGTGAAGCGGCCGAGGATTTCGAGCGTGGCGTCCTTGTTCGTCAGAAAGACGTCGCGCCACATCGTCGGATCAGAGGCGGCGATGCGGGTGAAATCGCGGAAACCGGCGGCGGAGTATTTGACGACCTCGCTATCGGTTACGCGCCGAAGGTCATCGGCCACGCCGACCATCGTATAGGCGATGAGATGCGGCGCGTGGGAGGTGACGGCGAGGACGAGGTCATGGTGATCCGCCTCCATCTCATCGACATTGGAGCCGAGCGCCTCCCAGAATCGGGCGAGCCGGGCGACTTCCTTGCGGTCGGCGCCGTCGGGCGGGACGAGGATGCACCAGCGGTTGTCGAAGAGCTCGGCAAAGCCGGAGCGGGGGCCGGATTGCTCGGTCCCCGCGAGGGGATGGGCCGGGATGAAGTGAACGCCGTCCGGCAGATGCGGGCCGACAGCCTCGATCACCGCGCGTTTGACCGAGCCGACATCGGTGAGGGTCGCGCCAGGTTTGAGATGGGGGGCGATATCGCGGGCCACCGCCTCCATCGCGCCGATGGGGACACAGAGGACAACGAGGTCGGCGTCGCGCACAGCCTCTGCTGCGGTGTCGGTGATCTCGTCGGCGAGGGTCAGCTCCCGGGCGGTGGCGCGCGTTTCGGCGGAGCGGGAGGTGCCGCTGATGACCTTCGCCGCGCCGCTGCGGCGCATCGCATGGGCCATGGAGGACGCAATCAGGCCGAGGCCGATCAGCGCGACCTTGCCGTAGATCGCGGTCACTTACCCTGCCCTTTGAAAAGACCGACCGCATGGGCGACACGGCGGCAGGCAGCCTCGTCTCCCACTGTAATCCGGAGGCAGTGCGGCAGGTTGTAGCCGCCCATCTGGCGCACGATGATCCCTTCGGATTTGAGGAAGGCGTTGCAGGCCTCGGCTTCGGCCTCGTCGGTGAAGCGTGCGAGGATGAAATTCGCCATGGAGGTATCGGACGGCACGCCGAGGGCAGCGAGCGCTTCGGCCAGCCAGTGGCGCCACTGGGTGTTCGAGGCGAGGCATTTGTCGGCGTAATCGCGATCTCGCACCGCCGCTTCGGCGGCGGCGAGCGCGGCGGAGGACAGGTTGAAGGGGCCTCGGATCCGATTGAGGACGTCGATCACCTCTTGCGGGCCGTAGCCCCAGCCGATGCGCAGGCCGCCAAGACCGTAGAGTTTGGAGAAGGTGCGGATCATCATGGCGTTCTGGCGCGCCTCGATCAGCGCAAGACCCGCGTCGTAGCCGTCGACATATTCGGCATAAGCGCCGTCGAGCACCAGCATACATTGCTCGGGCAGCCGGTCCGCGAGCGAGGCAAGCGCATCGGTGCCGACCATCGTGCCGGTCGGGTTGTTCGGATTGGCGATGAAGACGAGGCGGGTCTTGTCCGTGACGGCGGCGAGGATCGCCTCGACATCCGTCATCCGCTCGTGTTCGGGGACGGAGACCGGGGTCGCGCCCGCCGCGAGCGTGTAGATCCGGTAAAGCGCGAAGCCGTGTTCGGTGTGGATCACCTCGTCGCCCGGGCCGGCATAGGCCTGGCACATCAGGTTGATCACGTCGCCCGAGCCGGCGGTGCAGATCAGCCGTGCGGGATCGAGGCTGTGGGTCTCGGCGATGGCCTCGCGCAGGGCAGCGTGATCGGAGGACGGATAGCGGTGCAGGTCGTGCGAGGCGCGGCGGAAGGCCTCGACGGCGGCGGGGGACGGTCCGAAGGGGTTTTCGTTCGAGCTGAGCTTGAGGGCGTTCGACTGGCCCGCGATGTGGCTGGCGCCGCCCTTGTAGAGCTCGATGTCGAGAATACCGGGTTGAGGGCGCAAAATCTGAGTCATGCATGGACCATTCAAAAGGGAACCGGGCCGTTCTAGCCCCCTGCCCCGCCCGTGACCAGAGCCGCGTTGGTCGTACGGGATTGGAATGCGAAAAGCCGCGCCCGGGTGGGGGCGCGGCGTTGATCGGGTGATGCAGGGTCCAGCTGGAGGTCCCGGGTCAAGCCCGGGACATTGGCTGACGGTGCGCCCGGCGCCCAGAACTGCTACCGGGTGCCCGCCGCAGTTGCTGGCGCAACCGCTTTCCGGCACGCGTCATTGCTGGCGCAATGACGTGGTTAGTTCTTCGCGTAGAATTCCACGACGAGGTTCGGTTCCATCAGGACCGGGTATGGCACGTCGCCCAGCTGCGGGGTGCGTGTGAAGGTGGCGGACATCTTGGAGTGGTCGACATCCATGTAGTCGGGCACATCGCGTTCGGGCAGGCCGGCGGCTTCGAGGACGATCGCGAGCTGCTTGGAGCGATCGCGCACCTCGATCACGTCGCCTTCCTTGACGCGGTAGGAGGGGATGTTGACCTTCTGGCCGTTCACCTTGACGTGGCCGTGATTCACGAACTGGCGGGCAGAGAAGATGGTCGGCACGAATTTGGCGCGGTAGACGACGGCGTCGAGACGACGCTCGAGCAGGCCGATGAGGTTCTCACCGGTATCGCCTTTGACGCGCTCGGCCTCGGCATAGATGCGGCGGAACTGCTTTTCGGTCAGATCGCCGTAATAGCCCTTGAGCTTTTGCTTGGCGCGCAGCTGGATGCCGAAATCGGAAAGTTTGCCCTTGCGGCGCTGGCCGTGCTGGCCGGGGCCGTATTCGCGGCGGTTGACAGGCGATTTGGGGCGGCCCCAGATGTTTTCGCCCATGCGGCGGTCGATCTTGTACTTGGCAGACGTGCGTTTCGTCACGGCTGATCTCCTTCTTAGGACGCGCCCCGATGGACGCTATGAAGGGCGTTGTCCTTTGACCTTGCGGTCCGACAGGGATCCCCTTGCGGGGGCCACCAACACCAGTGAAGAGCGCCGTTTAGGCAAGGATGGGAAGGCTGTCAAGCGGGCCGGAGGCCCCGCGTCAGAAGACGAAGGAGAACCCGACCGAGCCGATCTGCTGCTCGCCGGACTGGCCCACGAATTCTTCGGAGAGCCAGGTGCTGCCCAGATGCATGCCAATCCGGTCCGAGAGCTTGACCTTCAGGCTGGCGCGGAACCGGCGCCGGGTATCCCGCGCTTCAGGGCCGTAGGACGGGAAATAGAGGCTGTCGCCGATATAGGCGACATCGGCGCCCAGAACGAGCGAGGTGCCCACGGGAGATCTGTCGATCCCCGGGAAGCGCTGGCCGGTCACGACATCGCGCACGCCCAGATCATTGTGGCCGACATCGCCGATCACCAGATCGCCGCCAATGCGGGCCAGCGTTTCGACGCCGAGCTGCGCTTCAGCGAAGGGGCGGAAGGAGAGTTTCGGACGGGGCTGGAACCGGTGTGCAATCTCGCCGCTGGCCATCAGGCGTGTGGTGTTGTCGATCTGCTTTTCGATCGTCTCGAGGCTGGGAAGGCTGGCCTTCATGCGTTTGTGCAGATCGAATTGCAGATCGTCGAGCCCGGTGCTGGGACCGACCGAAACCAAATCGAGCCCGAGACGGTATTCGACAGGTCCGGTCGCAGCATAGCTGTGCAGGCCCGCCGCGATGGTTCCGGCCCAAGGGCGATCGAAGGGATCTGGGAGGGAGAGGTTCGCGGGAGAGATGATTTCCGCCCGCAAGCGGTATTCAAGGACATCGCCGAGCTTGGTGGGCAGTTTGTCCCCTCTGGGCCTGCCGCGCAGATAGCTGAGCGTCAGGCTGGCGGTGCGCCAGCGATCGCGCCCGTCGCCCAGCATATCGTTGCTGAAGAGCTGGCCCCAGCCAAGCGCGACGCGCCGGTCATCGGCCATAAGAGGGCTGGCGAGCGCCCAGAGGAGCGCCGCGATAAGAAGACGGGTCATGATAAGATCCTCAAGACGGACGGTGCCGCGTTTACGGGATCTTTATGAGCCAGAGCCCTCTCGGACAGGTTAACCGATCCCTTTCAGATCGGGCGTATCGCTCCTCTTCGAGGCCAAAAGTTCGTAAACCTCGAGGTAATTTTGAGATGAGTTTTCGCAAAGAAAAGGCCGCAGCATAGCGCTGCGGCCTTTCGCGTTGGGTTATCGGCGGCTTTAGTTAAGCGCCATATCCGTAACCGCATGCGTCCAGGCACCCTCCGGCTCGGCGCTGATAACGGGGTCGGAGCCACCGGCAAGGAGGGTTTCGACCGTGCGCTGGTAGGCCTCGGGGTCCAGAGCGCCGTTTTCGGTATCGATGAGCTTGGCGATCTCGCCCATCATGCGTTTCTGGTGTTCTTCGGACTGGGCGCCGGTTTCATCGTATTCGAGGATGATCTCGGCGGCGGCATCAGGGTTTTCCACGGCCCATTGCCAGCCCTGCATGGAGGCGGCGACGAACTTGGCCATCTTCTCGACGAAGGCGGGATCCTCGAGGTTTTCCTCGAGCGTGTAGATGCCGTCCTCGAGCGTGGCGACGCCCTGATCCTCGTAGCGGAAGGTCACGAGTTCATCCTCGGAGACGCCCGCATCGAGGACCTGACCGTATTCGTTATAGGTCATGGTCGAGATGCAATCGGCCTGCCGCTGCAGGAGCGGATCAACGTTGAAGCCCTGCTTGAGGACGGTGATGCCGTCTTCGCCGCCATCGGTGGAAATGCCTTCCTGCGCCATCCAGCTGAGGAACGGGTATTCGTTGCCGAAGAACCAGACGCCGATGGTCTTGCCGCGGAAATCCTCGGGGCCTTCGATGCCGGTATCCTTCCAGCAGGTCAGCATCAGGCCGGAGGTCTTGAAGGGCTGCGCGATGTTGACGACCGGCAGGCCTTTCTCGCGCGCGGCGAGCGCCGAGGGCATCCAGTTCAGCATCACGTCCGCGCCGCCGCCCGCGAGGACCTGGGGCGGTGCGATATCAGGGCCGCCGGGCAGGATCGTGACGTCAAGCCCTTCCTCTTCGTAATAGCCGTTCTCGAGCGCGACGTAGTAGCCCGCGAACTGGGCCTGCGTGACCCATTGAAGCTGAAGCCGGACCTCGTTGTCCTGCGCGGCAGCTGCGCTGGCGAGGCCGGAGGCAAGGGCGGCGCTTGTCAGAAGGTGTTTCATGGATGGTTCTCCCCTATTGGTGGTCTTTTTATCCTCAGGATCGGGCCCGCTGGGACGGATGCCAGAAGGTGATAGCGCGTTCGATTATGGCAACGGCCCCATAGAAGGCCGAACCGGCAAGCGCGGCAACCACGATCTCGGCCCAGACCATATCGAGCGCGAGCTGACCGACGGAAGTCGAGATGCGAAAGCCCATGCCAACTGTGGGCGATCCGAAGAATTCGGCGACGATTGCACCGATCAGGGCCAGAGTTGTCGAAATTTTAAGCCCGTTGAAGATGAAGGGCATTGCGGCGGGCAGGCGCAGTTTGGCGAGGCTGGTCCAGTAGCCCGCGCCATAGGTCCGCATCAGGTCGCGCTGCATGGCATCGGCGGATTTGAGGCCCGCGACGGTGTTCACGAGGATCGGAAAGAACACCATGACGCCGACGACGGCGGCCTTGCTTTCCCAGTCGTTGCCAAGCCATTTGACGAAGATCGGGGCGATGCCGACGATGGGCAGGGCCGCCATGAAGCTGCCGACGGGCAGGATGCCCCGGCGCAGGAAATCGGAGCGGTCGGCGAAGATGGCCACGATGAAGGCCGCGATGGCCCCGAAGGCGTAGCCGGGCAGCGCGCCCTTGAGAATGGTCTGCTGGAAGTCCGCCCAGAGGATCGAGGTTTCGCTCGCAAAGCGGGCGGCGATGGCCGAAGGCGGCGGCAGGATAACGCCCGAGACGCCGAGGGCGCGGACCAGATGCTCCCAGATCAGAAGCAGCGTCAGGCCGAAGATCGCGGGCACAGCGAGGCGGACCCAGCGCCGTTCGGGATGGCGGGAGAGGACGACGTTGAGGCCCCAACCGGCGGCCCAGATGGCGAGCGCGATCAGAAGGGCGGCGGGGGGGCTCATGCGGGGGCGATCCCCATGCGGCGGAGCGTTGCCCGTTCGATCAGGGCAAGCGCGCCAACGAGAAGCGCGGCGGCGATGGCGGCGGCAAAGAGCGCGGCCCAGGCAACGAGCGGCTGGCCGAACTGGTCGCCGACCAGCATGCGCGCGCCGAGACCCGCGCGGGCGCCGGTGGGCAGCTCTCCGACGATGGTGCCGACGAGGCTGGCGGCGATGCCGATCTTAAGGCTGGCAAAGAGATAGGGGGCGGAGGCGGGCAGGCGCAGCTTGAGGAACTCCTGAAGGCGGCTCGCGCTATAGGTCCTGAGCAGGTCGAGCTGCATCGCATCCGGACTGCGCAGACCTTTGACCATGCCGACGACGACCGGAAAGAAGCTGAGATAGGCGGCAATCATCGCCTTGGGGAAGAGCCCCTGGATCCCGATGGCCCCCAGCATGACAATCACCATCGGCGCGACGGCCAGGATCGGCACGGTCTGGGAGGCGATGGCCCAGGGCATGATGCTCAGATCCATGGCGCGCGAATAGACGATGCCGACGGCCAGCAGGATGCCAAGCCCGGTGCCGATGGCAAAGCCCAGAAGTGTAGCCGACACCGTGACCCAGCCGTGATAGACGAGACTGCGTTTGGAGGTGACGCGTTTGAGCGCGATCGTGTCCCACAGCTCTGCTGCCACCTGATGGGGCGACGGAAGGCGCGGACGGTCCTGGTTGAAGGTCTGGGGGATGATACCGGTATTGCGGAGCGCGAGGGAGGTGCCGGTCAGCTCCTGCCGGGCGATGGCGGTGTCCGGGGCGACAGGGATCCCGTCGCGCTCGGCCTGGCTGGCGGCGGCGTGCATGTTCATCGGGACGACCGCGATATACCACAGCGCGATGATGCCCGCGACGATGGTCAGGATCGGGGCCGCCGCCCCGGTGATCCGCCGCAAGGCGCGGCCGGTCGCGCCGATCCCGGCGCCGGGGGCTGCGATGGGCGCATCGGTCACGCGCGCCACTCGTAGAGGATGTCGGGCAGGCCCTCCTCGTTCTCGCCGATGGTGCGACGGGTTTCCGTAAAGCCCTCGCGCATGTAAAGCCTGCGGGCATCCCGGTTGATGACGAAGGTCCAGAGAGCAAGCTGCGGCCGATTTTCCTTGGCGGCGTTCAAGAGCCGGGTGCCGGTGCCCTGCCCTCTTGCCGCAGCATCGACGTAAAGCGCTGTGATCAGATCGGCCGCATCCCGCGCGATGAACCCGATGACGACCCCCTCTTCCTCGGCGACAAAGACGGAGCGCGCCGCAAGGACCGCAGTGCGGTAGTGGTGTTCGACATCGCGGCGGGAATGGACGCGCGGCATCCATTTTGTCTGATCGATCCAATCGTTGAGAATGGCCGCGCAGGCGGCGGCATCAGAGAGGCGACCCGTGCGGATGAGGCCTGTCATCTCAGCCGTCATGACCGGCTCTCAGACCGTCGCGGACGCGGTGGGCGATCTCGATGAATTCACGGCTGTCGCGGATATCGAGGGGGCGCTCTTTCGGCAGCGGGCTTTCGATGACGTCGGTGATGCGTCCAGGGCGCGGGCTCATCACGACGATCCTGGTTGAGAGGAACACCGCCTCGGGGATCGAATGGGTGACGAAGGCGATGGTCTTGTCGGTGCGGGCCCAGAGGTCGAGCAGTTCCTCGTTCAGCTTGTCGCGGACGATCTCGTCGAGCGCGCCGAAGGGTTCGTCCATTAGTAGGATCTCGGCATCGAAGGCCAGCGCCCGCGCGATGGAGGCGCGCTGCTGCATGCCGCCCGAAAGCTGCCAGGGGTATTTGCCGCCGAAGCCTTCCAGATCGACGAGGGAGAGGACCCGGTCGGTCCGCTCCTGACGCTCGGATTTGGAGAGGCCCATGATCTCGAGCGGAAGCTGGATGTTGCGGGCGATGGTCCGCCACGGGTAAAGGCCCGCCGCCTGAAAGACATAGCCATAGGCGCGGGCGCGGCGAGCCTCGTCGGGGGTCATGCCGTTGACGGTGATCTCCCCGGCGGTCGGCGTCTCGAGCCCGGCCATGACGCGCAGGAATGTGGTCTTGCCGCAGCCGGACGGGCCGATGAAGGAGACGAAGTCGCCTGCGTTTATCGTCAGGTTGACGTCCCGAAGCGCGTGGACGGGGCCGTCATTGGTTTCGAAGGTAAGATCGAGCGCGCGCGCCTCGATGACGGGCGACGCGGCGTCCCGGGCTTGACCCGGGACCTCTTGCTGGGATCCTATTCCGTCGGGCACCGCGTCAGCTCCGTCCTGCATGGCTCATTGACCGGGTCCACCGAGATCGCGCGGCTCGGTCCGTTTCGGTCGCGGGCCGCCTCCTTCCCACCGCTGGGTCGTGAAGACATCCTGTGACAGTCGAGTATCGATCCACCGCCGAAAGAAATCGGGGCTGACGACGGCGAACATGTACTGATCGGAATTGGTGTCGACCATGAGAAGTGTCTGGCTGCGCGCTTCGATCATCGCCGATGCGCTGGCCAACATATCCGGCAGATCGCCGCTTGCCTCGATCCTGTCCTGCTCTGCAGGGTCCAGAGGCGGTAGAGACTTGCGCGACAGAAGCGGGGCGAGCTCGGCCAGAAACGCATCGAAGTCATCGCGCCAATCAAGATGGCCCAGCAGGCCGTCCTGTGCCAGACGGGCGACGATCGCGGTGTCGTCCTCTGCCTGAGGCGCGCCGTGCTCTCCTATTTCCCGGCGAAGCTCCTGATCAAAGACCGGCAGAGCGTGAAAGTCAGGCGTTCGGTCTTGCAAAACCTTTTCGAACAGACGTTTGAGCATGTCTTAGATCCCCGCCGGGATATTCATCGGATCGCGCTGGATCTGCTTGGGGGCGGTGAGCTCTTTCCATTGGCTGAGCGCCTTGGAGGCGCTGGCGAAGGGGGGGCGTTTGACGAAGCGGCCGCGGCCTGGTTGCGGCTGGGAGTTCTGGCCCCAGGACCAGATGACCTCGCCCCGGCTGAGCGTATGGCGCGCCTGGGCTGTGACCTCCCATCCTTCGAAGACGTTGTAGTCGAGGACCGAATGGTGATTGGCCGGAGAGATCGTCTTGGAGATCTTGGGATCCCAGACGACGATATCGGCATCGGCGCCTTCGACGATGGCGCCTTTCTGGGGATAGATGTTGAGGATCTTAGCGACATTGGTCGAGGTGACGGCGACGAATTCCTCGGGCGTCAGGCGGCCCGTTTCGACGCCTTTGGTCCAGAGCACGGCGAGACGCTCCTCCAGCCCGTTGGAGCCGTTGGGGATCAGGGTGAAATTATCGATGCCCATCCGCTTTTGCTCGGTCGTGAAGGCGGCGTGGTCGGTGGCGACGACCTGCAGCGATCCGGCCTGAAGACCGGCCCAGAGGCTGTCCTGATGGTCCTTGGACCGGAAGGGCGGGGACATCACGCGGCGGGCGGCATGCTCCCAATCGGTGTGGAAATATTCGCTTTCATCGAGGGTCAGGAACTGGATCAGCGGCTCGCCGTAGACGCGCATCCCCTTCTGGCGCGCGCGGCGGATGGCCTCGTGGGCCTGCTCGCAGCTTACGTGGACGATATAAAGCGGCGTGCCGGCGGCATCGGCGATGGTGATGGCGCGGTTGGCGGCCTCGCCTTCGAATTCGGGCGGGCGGGAATAGGCGTGGCCTTCGGGGCCGGTGATGCCTTTGGCCAGCATCTCGGCCTGCATGTCAGCGACCAGATCGCCGTTCTCGGCATGGACCATGGGCAGCGCGCCCAACTCGCGGCAGCGCTTGAAGGAGGCGAACATCTCGTCATCCTCGATCATCAGCGCGCCCTTGTAGGCCATGAAGTGCTTGAAGGAATTGACGCCCATCTCGACGGCGTCCTTCATCTCGGAAAAGACGGTCTCGTTCCAGCCGGTGATCGCCATGTGATAGCCGATATCCGAGCAGATCTGCGGGGCGGATTTGCGGTGCCATTCGTTGATGGCGTTCTTGATCGAGCCATCCTCGCCCGGAAGGCAGAAATCGACGAGCATCGTGGTGCCGCCCGTGGCGGCAGCCCAGGTGCCGCTTTCGAAGGTCTCGGCGGCGGTGGTGCCCATGAAGGGCATCTCGAGATGCGTATGCGGATCGATGCCGCCGGGGATGACATAGGCGCCCTCGGCGTCGATCACCTCGTCGCCGGAGAGGTTCTCGCCGATCTGCTTGATCGTCTCGCCTTCGATGAGGACATCAGCCTTCCACTGCCGGTCCGCGGTGAGGACGGTGCCGTTTTTGATGACTTTGGTCATGACCTATTGTCTCCCCTGCTCTTCCCGACGCTGTCCCGGGCTTGACCCGGGACCTCGATTCTCGTGCTAAAGCGGTATGTCATAGGTCACGTCCCGCCAGTTCGGATTGACCGACATGATAAGTTGATCTTTCCAGCTTCGATGCCAGCGTTTTATCCGGCGTTCCCGCTCCAGAGCACCTTCGTACGTCTCGTGAATCTCGAACCAGACGAGCGTCTTGATCTTGTAGATCTTGGTATGCCCGTTCTTGATACCGGATCGATGCTCTTCCACCCTTCGGCGCAAGTCGTTTGTCGATCCCGTATAGAGGGCGCCGCCCGGTCGGGAGGCCATGATGTAGACGAAGTATGGCATACCGGTTTTCTTTGGAATCGAGGTCCCGGGTCAAGCCCGGGACAGCGGAGAAAAGGATGGCTGCGGTCACTCCACGATCTCCGCCGTCTCGACCACTGCGTGGAAGAGGACGTTTGCCCCGGCTTCGGCCCATTCGGGGGAAATCTCTTCGGCCTCGTTGTGGCTGAGGCCGTCGACGCAGGGGCACATGACCATGGCGGTGGGGGCGACGCGGTTGATCCAGCAGGCGTCATGGCCGGCGCCTGAGATCAGGTTCATATGCGTGAGGCCCAGCCGTTCGGCCGCGTTTCGGACGGCGGTCACGCAGCCCTCGTTGAACTTGACGGGATCGAAGCCGCCGACCTTTTCGAAGTCGACCGACAACCCTGCCGCGTCGCAGATGGCTTGAGCCTCTTTGCGCAGGCGGGCCTCCATATCCTCGATGACTTCCAGTTCGGGAGAGCGGAAATCGACCGTGAAAACCGCCTTGCCGGGGATCACGTTGCGGGAGTTGGGATAGACATCGATATGCCCCGCCGCGCCGACCGCGTGGGGAGCGTGGCTGAGCGCGATCTCGTTCACCTTCTCGAGGATCCGCGCCATGGCGAGGCCCGCATCCTTGCGCATGGGCATGGGGGTGGAGCCGGTATGGCTGTCCTTGCCGGTCACCGTCACCTGCGTCCACGACAGGCCCTGCCCGTGGGTGACGACGCCGATCTCCTTGCCTTCGGCTTCGAGGATCGGGCCCTGTTCGATATGCAGCTCGAAGAAGGCGTGCATCTTGCGGGCGCCGACCTCCTCCTCGCCGCGCCAGCCGATCCGGTCAAGCTCGTCTCCGAAGCGCTTGTCTTCGGCATCCGTCCGGTCCTCGGCCCAATCCTGCGTGTGAACGCCCGCAAAGACGCCCGAGGCGAGCATGGCGGGGGCAAAGCGCGTGCCCTCCTCGTTTGTCCAGTTGGTGACGACGATCGGATGCCTGGTCTTAATGTCGAGATCGTTGAGCGAGCGCAGGATCTCGAGCCCGCCAAGGACGCCTAGAACGCCATCGTATTTGCCGCCCGTCGGCTGGGTGTCGAGATGCGAGCCGACATAGACCGGCAGCGCGTCGGGATCGGTGCCGGGGCGGGTCGCGAACATGTTGCCCAGCGTGTCGAGGCCCATCGTGCAGCCCGCCGCCTCGCACCAGCTTTGAAAGAGCGCGCGGCCCTCGGCATCGGCATCGGTGAGGGTCTGGCGGTTATTGCCGCCTGCGATGCCGGGGCCAATCTTGGCCATCTCCATCAAGCTGTCCCAAAGGCGCGCGCCGTCGATCTTGAGGTTTTCGCCGGGGGCGGGCATGGGCAGGTTCCTTCTGGGCTGGGCCGCGCTACGCTATCAGCGGGCCTAGGGCAGTCAAGCGGGGGGCTTATTCCGCAGCGCGGGCGGCCGGGTTGTTGGGGTGGGTGGTCCAGTTGGCGTAGTCGGCCTCGACCGTCTTGCCGGTGCGCGGATCGACCGTGCCGGGGGCCAGCTCCTCCATCGTGATGCAGTTCTCGACCGGGCAGACATCGACGCAGAGGTTGCAGGCGACGCATTCGGCATCGATCACCTCGAAGACGCGGCCCTCGCCGATGCTGATGGCCTGATGGGAGGTGTCCTCGCAGGCGGCATAGCAGCGGCCGCATTTGATGCAGGCGTCCTGATCAATGCGGGCCTTGGTGACGTAGTTGAGGTTGAGGTGCTGCCAGTCGGTGACATTCGGGACGGCCCGGCCGACCAGATCGGGCAGGCTCAGATCCTTCTCGTCGAGATAGATGGAGAGGCCCGCTGTCATCTCCTCGACGATCTTGAAGCCGTAGGTCATCGCCGCCGTGCAGACCTGGACCGTGCCGCAGCCCAAAGCGATGAACTCGGCCGCGTCGCGCCATGTCGTCACCCCGCCGATGCCGGAGATCGGCAGGCCATGGGTTTCGGCGTTGCGCGCAATCTCGGAGACCATAGAGAGCGCGATAGGCTTGACCGCCGGGCCGCAATAGCCGCCGTGGGAGCCTTTGCCGTCGATGGTCGGCTCGGGCGCCATCAGGTCGAGATCAACGGACGTGATCGAGTTGATCGTGTTGATGAGGCTGACCGCATCGGCGCCGCCCCGATGGGCCGCTTCGGCAGGTTTGCGGATATCGGTGATGTTTGGCGTGAGCTTCACAATCACGGGCATGCGGGTGTTCTGCTTGCACCAGCGGGTGACCATTTCGATATATTCAGGCACCTGCCCCACGGCAGAGCCCATACCCCGTTCGCTCATCCCGTGGGGGCAGCCGAAGTTGAGCTCGATCCCGTCTGCGCCGGTCTCTTCGACGCGGGGCAGGATCGCCTTCCACGCGCCCTCCTCGCAAGGCACCATGAGTGAGACGACCATGGCGCGGTCGGGGAAATCACGTTTGACGATCTTGATCTCGTCGAGATTGGTCTGGAGCGGGCGATCGGTGATGAGCTCGATATTGTTAAGGCCCAGAAGGCGGCGGTCAGCGCCATAAATCGCGCCATAGCGAGGACCATTGACGTTGACGACGGGCGGGCCTTCCTCGCCCAGCGTCTTCCAAACGACGCCGCCCCACCCGGCCTCGAAGGCGCGGCGGACGTTGTATTCCTTATCCGTCGGCGGCGCGGAGGCGAGCCAGAAGGGATTGGGGCTTTTGATACCTACGAAATCGGTGGTCAGGTCGGCCATTCAGCTGTCTCCCTCTATCGGTACGTCGCAAATCTGAAATGCGTTCTGATACTGCCCGATATTTTCCTGATTGAAGGCCGCAACCTTCTCTTGTGTCATATCGTCAAGCGGCACATCGGCGATTGTCGACATATCCAGCATGCCGGGCAGCGTCTCGGCGAGACAATCGCAGCTTGCACGACACTCCGCATCCTCTTCGCCGCAATAGGCAAAGCAGGACTGGCTCAACCCGTTGGCGATGCCTCTTGCGAACCCTTCTAGATCGTCTCCAATCCTGTGCTGATCCGCGTGGCTCTCGGGAGTTCCAAACGCCAGTGTCACGATGGCCAATAGAAAGACGTGCACCTTCATCTGAACGCCTTCTCGAAGAAAGACAGGCCCGGGGGGCGTTGTGTGGACTGTCGGACGGATCTCATACCGTCAGTGCCACATGGATGCTCTCCGCCGCGTCGCGACCTTCGGCGACGGCGGTGACGGTCAGGTCGTTGCCGCCTGCGGCGCAGTCTCCACCGGCCCAGACACCGTCCAGCGAGGTGCGCCCGGCCGCGTCGACGGCGATCTTGTTGCCGTCGAGCGTCAGGCCGTCCGGCGCGCCATCGAGGCGCTGGCCGATGGCGCGGAAGATCTGATCGGCGGCGAGGCGCAGGGTCTCTCCAGTCGGGGTCAGGCCAGCGTCGGTCTGGGCCGTATATTCCAGCTCGATCTCGCGGACGGCGCCGTTGCCGTGGATCGCCTTGGGCTGGACGTTGAACATCAAGCGCACGCCTTTCGACGCGGCGAGGTCCTGTTCGTAGCGGCTGGCGGACATCCGGGACTGATCGCGGCGGTAGGCGATGGTGACGGTCTCGGCGCCTAAAAGCTTGGATTGAACGGCGGCATCGACCGCCGTCATCCCGCCGCCGATCACCACGACATTGCGCCCTACCGGAAGCTGCGTCAGATCCTCTGACTGGCGCAGATCGGCAATGAAATCAACGGCATCGCGGGTGCCGTCCTTGTCTTCGCCTGTCGCGCGCAAAGCGTTGACGCCGGAGAGGCCGATGCCGAGAAAGACCGCGTCGTGAGCCTCGCGCAGGGCACCCAATGTGATCTGCTGGCCCAGTGCATGCTCGGTCTTGAGGGCGATGCCGCCGATCTTGAGGAGCCAGTCGACCTCTTCCTGCGCGAAATCATCGGGGGTCTTGTAGGCCGCGATACCGTATTCGTTGAGCCCGCCCGGCTGGGGCTTGGCGTCGTAGAGCGTGACGTCGTGGCCATGCATCGCGAGGCGGTGCGCGCAGGCCAGACCAGCGGGACCCGCGCCGACGACGGCGATGGATTTGCCGGTGGCAGGCGCGCGGGTGAAGGGATGCCTGCCCGAGGCCATGAGCGTGTCGGTGGCGTAGCGCTGAAGGCGCCCGATTTCGACCGGTTTGCCTTCGGCCATCTCGCGCACGCAGGCCTCTTCGCACAGCTCTTCGGTGGGGCAGACGCGGGCACACATGCCGCCTAAGATATTGGCGTCCAATATGGTTTCGGCGGCATTTTCGGGATGGCCCGCCTGGATCTGCCGGATGAAAAGCGGGATGTCGATGGCCGTTGGGCAGGCCGTGATGCAGGGCGCGTCATAGCAGAAATAGCAGCGGTCGGCGGCGACGGCGGCCTCGTGCGGCGCAAAGGGCGGGTGCAGGTCCGAGAAGTTGCGGGCGATGTCTTCCTCGGTGATGCGTCCGGGGGAAATGCCGGGGGCGCGCGCGTCCATTCCGTGGCTCCTCTTGCTGCGGTCGGAGTGACGAGACTGACACAGCGGGAAAAATGTGCAAATGGTAAATATCAAGCAGGTTTAGAATTGAAGGTGCGACCTCAGGGGCCGTTATTTGTGCCTATGGAAAGGTCAGTTCTGCTGATCTTTGTGTGCTTTCTAGGCGGTGTCAGACCGGCCTGAGATCCCCCTGATAGCGGACGACGAGATCCCCGGTGAGCGGCGCGTGAATGGCGACGTCGAAATGGAAAACGCCATCTTTTTCCGTTTCTCTGGCGTGGCTTACAGGCAAGCTCCATGCAGGAAGCGGGATGTGACCGGGCAGGAATGCGGCTGTCACGGGCCAGCTGAGGCGGTCCGTTTGCGGGGTCAGATCGATGGCGAAGGTCATCGGGCCGAAGCGTTCGGTCAGGCCGCCGGCCCAGCGCGACAGATGCGACGAAAAAGAGCGAGCCCCGAAGGTGCGGGTCCAGGTCTCTCCTGTCTCGGTGGGCGTTTTGACGACGCTGACCGGAACGTCCTCCGATGCGTCCGGAAAGCGGAAAAGCAAAGCGATCAGAAGGGGATAGAGGCCCTGGCCGCGTGTGATCGAGGCGCGGCCCTCGAACCGGCGCGGGGCGTGGACCCGGTGGCTGTCCTTGACCGGGTCAGGAAGCGTGTCGAAGGCGGGGCCGAGAAGGCGCGGGATCAGCGGGGCGGTTTGCGCCGAGTGCGTTTCGAAGCGAATGGCCAGATCGGACATGGCGGCGGTGTAGTCCTCGAGCGGGCGTTCGGCGAGGGCGGGGCGCGCGCCGGGCGGGATGTCGTGCAGGTGGCGCAGCAGGGTGCGGGCGGGGATGGCGGGAATGTAGGGCCCCTCCCCGGCTTCGGCGAGAAGGCTCCATGTCTTTGTTTTTATGTCGTTATCTTCGCGCCCCGTCACCGTGACGACCATCCCGCCCTTGTCCGATCCGAAGGGGGCGAGGGCCTTTGCCGCAAGCTCCATCAGGCGGATGACCCAGCCGGGCATGGGCGCTTTGGTGGCCGCCCTGAGGCGCGAGATGAGGGCGAGGCCATGGTTCATGATGGGCAGCTCTAGGCCTGCGCGGAAGGTGACCGTGTCGGCGGTCAGGGCGTCCGGGAGGAGGCGTTGGTCGGGGGTCTCGATCCACCAGCCCGAGCGTTTGAGGCCGCCCGGCAAGGTATAGCGGCGGGGGGACGACCAGCTGCGGAAGGGGACGGTCTTTCCAGCGATGCGGTGGGGGCGAAACGTGCCGACCTGCGAGAGGATGCTGGCCATGACAGAGCGGCCGCGTGGGGCGCGGTTTCCGGGCAGGATGGCGGTGTCTATGCTTTTGATTTCGCTCATCTCTTTTGCGAGATGCGCGGCGGCGGCAGAGGAGAGGGCCGGGGTGCTCGAGACGCCGGAGAGGGCGATGCGGCCTGCCGCTTGCGCCGCCTTGTCGAGCGTTGCGATCCCGGCGCAGAAGTCGGCGTCATCGGCCAGATCGAGGTAGTGGATCCCCTGCGCGAGGCAGGCCCGTGGCAGGGCGTAGGGGTCGCCCTTGTAAGCGTGAAAGGGGCCGGCGGCGTCGATCAGCACGTCGACGGACAGCCCTTCGAGCGAGGTGAGGTCGGGACCGCGATAAAGCTGAATTGCCTTTGCGTTCAAACGGTTGGCGGCTTGCCGAGCCCGGTCCAGAGAGCGCCCGGCGATCCAGACGTCATGGCCGTCACGCCGCAAAAGCTCGGCCAGGCGGGAGCCGAAGACCCCTGCCCCGCCAAGGATCACGACAGTCAAAGGCGAAATGTCAGGGCGCGTCATGATCGCTGTGTTAAGGCGGCGATCGGGGGATGTCAGGGGGCGATCGCACTCCCCCAGGCGAATCGATGGTTAACGCGCCGGGTTTTGGCAAATCGGGCCTGCGGCATCCGGGCGGCATATGGTCGGCATCCGGGAGGAGGCAATTTCACAAGATCGCCGGTTAACGCGCCGCACGGATGGCGGGCCGCGCAACAGGTCGAAAAAAGGTGCCACCCAGCCAGCGGGGCCGTGCTCAGGCGCTCGATGGGCGCCGGGCGTGGCGGATCGAGAGGCCTAAAGCGGCGAGGATCGAGAGGGCCGAGAGCCCGGCGATGACGGCGAACCCGGCCGCTTCGAAGATCGGTTTGTAGGCGGCGGTTCCGGCGAACATCGCGGCATAGGTCACGAAGCTGTTGAGGCCCATCACCGCGCCGCGCCGGGTGGGATCGAGCGCGGTCAGATTGCCGATCAGCAGGTTGAGCGAGATATGGTTGGCCGCGCCCCAGACGAGGCAGGCGGCCAGAAGAAGCGGCGCGGAGCCGGAGGTCAGTGCGAGGCCCGCATAGACCATCGCAAGGATCACGAAGGCGACCGGCGCAGCGCGGCGGGGGCCGTAGCGGTCGATGAGGCGGTCGAGCGGAGAGATCGCGCCGAAGCCCAGACCATACAGCAGGGCGGCCAGTCCGGCGACTGTCGTGCTGAGGCCAAGCTCGGATTGCAGATGGATCCCGAGATAGGCGTAGAGCCCGTAAAAGGCGGTCATGAAGGCTGCCATGGAGATAAGCGCGGGCAGGATGCCGGGGATGGTGAGCGCGCGGATTGGGGAGCGCGCGGTGCTGGCGGTTTGCGGAGGGCCCGAGCGGGCCAGCCTGCGCAGGCCGAGGGCGGTCAGCAGGCTGGCGGCGGTCAAGGCCGCGTAGACCATGCGCCACCCGGCCAGATCGGCGAGCAGCGCGGAGAGTGTCACGCCTGCCACGAGGCTGAGCGTCCAGCCGGTCAGGACGGTGCCGAGCGTCTGGCTTTCGCGGCCTGGCGGCGCGAGCTGTGCGGCGAGGCTGTAGACGGCGGGAAGCGCCACGCCTGCGGCCGCCCCGGCCAGGGTCTGGGCGAGGATCAGCCAAGGCAGCGAGGGCGCAGCGGCGCTGGCGGCAAGGCAGGCGGTCAGGGCGATCAGCGCCAGATAGAGCGCGCGGGCGACGCCGATCCGGTCCGCTTGCGGGGCGAGGATCAGGGCGCTGAGCGCGACGCCGCCTCCGAAGAGGGCCGAGGCGGTCATGACATCGGCGGCGGAGGCGGATCCGAAGGAGGTCGCGACCTCCGACGAGATCGGGCTGAGCACCAGGGAGTTCGATCCGACGATGCCGATGGTGC
This sequence comes from uncultured Paracoccaceae bacterium, assembly GCA_947503775.1. Taxonomy (GTDB): domain Bacteria; phylum Pseudomonadota; class Alphaproteobacteria; order Rhodobacterales; family Rhodobacteraceae; genus Aestuariibius. Next base: position 316,033 of record CANNFE010000004.1, read on the forward strand.
AGACAAGAAGGGGTATCGCCCGCATAATGCTCTCCGATCCTGATAAAGCCTTTGGGATTATTTGCCGAACAGGATAGGCATGGAAGTGAAATTTCTTCGAATGAAGGAAATACGAATGAGGTTCGGTGCGAGATGAAAGAGGACAGGCCACTCGATGCGATCGACCGAAATCTGTTAGGTCTGCTGACCACGAATGCGGAACGCAGCTATGCCGATCTGGGCCGCGAGGTCGGTCTGTCGGCCCCGGCCGTGCATGAGCGGGTCAAGCGCTACAAGGCAAGCGGGCGGATCCGAAGCGTAACGGCGACGCTGGATCCCGCGATGACGGGCAAGGGGTTTCTGGCCTTCGTGCATGTCAACAGCAGCGGCTGGGGCAAGTCGCACGAGATGATCGCGCTTGGCGATCTGCCCGAAGTCGAGGAGATGCATTCAGTCGCCGGGGATGCCTGTATTCTGATGAAGGTGCGGACACAGAGCGCGGAGGCTCTGGAGGCGCTTCTGGCGCGGATCTATGCGATCCCGGGCGTGACCTCGACAAAAAGCTACGTGGCACTGTCGACCTTCGTGGAGCGGCCTGTTCAGCCGGGGATCAGCGCGGATCTGAGAGGCGGCGCCGGGCCCGGCTAGTCGCGGCCCTTCTTGCGGTCTTCTTCGGGTAGGTTTTCCCACCATTCCGCATAGGACGAATTCCACGGAGCCTTCCGGGTTTCGTCCGGGGCGCCGTCCGTCCACCAGACCTCCCCGCGTTCGCCGAGCGCCTCCTTGGCAGATTGGACATCCGCGCGGGCGGAGGCGAGGCCTTCCTGAGTGTCGGCATCGCGCACGGCGCGGCGCGCGGACATGAGCGCCTTGACGTGCCCGTCGCGGGTTGCCTCGGTCATGCCGGGATCGGTCTTGCGCCACAGCCTGCCCTTGGCGACGAAATAGCGGCCGTCCGGCGTTTCTGGAAAGCTCTTATTCGACATGAGGGGGAAAACCGCATGTCCCAGTTTAGGTTCCCAGAGCCGCATCCCTTATTTTCATGGTGCGGCGGCATGTCGCAAAGCCGATCAAAGCGGATCTGGACAAGGGGCCGGCGCACGGTCCCGGCGTTTCGTTTGACGGCGAGAACAATGGCGGGCCGCTGAGACGATTGTCCGAATAAAGCGCCGTATCCGCCGGGACATGGAGGACCGCTTCCGAAAGCGGACGATAGGGCAGCCGATCCTCGGCGGCCTTTGGCGCGGGACCGATCACAGCGCCAGGACTGCCTTCCGATCCGGCGCGGCGGTCGGTGGGCGCGACCCCGAAACGCTCCGAGAACCAGGAGCGGTAGGCGGTTTGCCGAGCGACGTCGCGGTCCGTCGCCTCAGTGAAAAAAGTCGTCGCCCAAAAGCTCTGCCATCTGGGTGTTGTCCGGATCGGAGGCGTCGAACGGATCGGTTCGGGCGGGAAAGGTGATGGCCGGATCGCAGGTCCGGATCGGTCTGTAACCGGCGATCCGGGTCGGCCGGTCGCCGGCCTCGCGCGGGCGATTGTCGCTGACGACCGCGTCGATGAAGACCGGATCGCCGAGAGGGTCGAACTGGGGCGTCAGGCTGGTTTTCAGGGCATCGCTTGTTTCGGCCAGCCAGATGCGGCCCGGGCCGCCTGCGTCGAAGGTGACCCAGACCGCGCCGATGACCATGAGGCAGCCGAGGACAAAGCCATAAAAGCGCATCTGGCCTGATCCGGCCGAGCCTGGGGCCTAGGCGGCCCAGTCCCAGGGGCGGGTGTAGTTGCCGAGCACGTTCCGGACCGCGTCATCGTCCACCTCGCCCTTCTTGGAGAGCTTGGCGACCAGCCCGCGCTTCTTGTCCTCGACCACTTCGGCGACCTCGGCGTTGAGGTTCGCCTCGGTCAGGGCGTGGTTGTAGATGCGGGTGATCGCCTTCTTGCGCAGGTCCGGCTTGAAGATCTTGCCGACGGCAGTCTTGGGCAACTCGTCCATGATCTCCAGATATTTGGGATAGGCCGCGCGTTCGTGGATGTGGCTTTTCGCGTATTCGATCAGCTCGTCCTCGGTGACCTTTGCGCCGTCGACGAGTTCGACATAGGCGCATGGCAGCTCTCCGGCATGGGCGTCGGGCTGGCCGATGGCGCCGGCGAAGGCGACGGCCTCGTGCCCGGCCAGCGCCTCTTCGATCTCGGCGGGATCAAGGTTGTGGCCGCCCCGGATGATCAGGTCCTTGGCGCGGCCGGTGATCCAGAGATAGCCATCCTCGTCCAGCCGGCCCAGATCGCCGGTGCGCAGATAGACGTCGTGGTGAAAGAGGTCATGGTTCTTGTCGACCTCGGTATAGGTCGATCCGGCATAGACGCCGGGGCTGTCGATGCAGATCTCGCCGATCTCGTCGGTGGCGCATTCGTAAGGCCCCTCGGCGGTGTGCTTGAGGATCTTGACCTGGGTATGGGGGAAGGGAATGCCGATGGAGCCGATCTTCTTCTCGCCGTCGGGCGGGTTACAGGAGACCAGGCAAGTCGCTTCGGTCAGGCCGTAGCCTTCGACGATGTTGACGCCTGCCGCCTTCTCGAACCGCTTGAACAGCTCGATCGGCAAGGGTGAGGAGCCGCAGAAGGCGGTCGTCATCTTGGAGATGTCCGCATCGACCGGGCGCTGCATCAGCGCCGATATGGCGGTCGGCACGGTGATCATAAAGGTGATCCCGTGGCGTTCGCAAAGCTTCCAGAAATTGTCGAACACGCCCTCGCCGCGGTAGCCCTGCGGCGTCGGGAAGACCACATGCGCCCCGGATTTGAGCGAGGCGCCCATGATGACGATGGCGGCAAAGACGTGAAACATCGGCAAAGGGCACATCAGCGTGTCCTCTTCGGTGAAGAGCAGCTTGTGGCCGAGCCAGCCGTTATAGACGATGCCCGAGAACCGGTGCTGGGCAACCTTGGGCATGCCGGTGGTGCCGCCGGTGTGGAAATAAGCGGCGACGCGGTCTTCGGTGCTGTCGGGAAAGTCGAGCGTGGTGTTCTGCTTGGCGCATTCGGCGGTGAAATTCGCCACCTTGGCGTTATGCGAGACCGGGTTCTTGGGCCGGATCAGCGGGACGATCAGCTTTTTGACGCCGGTCAGGTAGCGGTGCAGATCGACCTCGAGCACATGTTTGACATTGGGCGCGAGACGCACCGCTTCGGCCGCCTTCTGGGCGACATCGGTCTTGGGGAAGGCGCGCAGCGTGACGAGGACCTTGGCGCCGGTTTCGCGCAGGATGGCCCCGATCTGGTCGGCATCGAGAAGCGGGTTGATCGGATTGACGATCCCCGACACCTGACCCGCGACATAGGTGACGACCGTCTCGTTGCAGTTGGGCAGCAGGTAGGCGACGACATCATTCTCGCCGACCCCGAGCGAGCGGAAGAGATTGGCGGCCTGGCAGACCTGGGCCTGAAAGTCCGACCACGTGAGCGTCTCGGCCTTGTCGGTCGGACCCGAAAAGAGCTGATAGGTCACCGCCGGGCGGTCGGGAAACTTTGCGGCGGTCTCGCTGAGCATGGCAAAGGTCGTCTTAGGAACATCCCGCGCCTCCCACTCGCTTTCAGCCTCGATGGAATTGCGGTCTGCGACGGACGCAAATGTCATGGATATCCTCCCAAACGGCCGCTTGCGGCGGCCTTGTTCTCCTCAGACGCTAAGTTGGGTTGATTTGTCGCGCACCGCAAGTCTGACGCCGCGAAAGAGGGGGGATGGGTCCTGATTGAGAGGGCCGTACCCGCCATTTGAGGTCAAGAAGGAAGGTCTGCTTGCGAAATCGCATCATTTGCGTCCGCCGAGGCGCTCATGCTCCGACCCACGCCTGAAACAGCAGACCGCTGGCCAGCGAACCCGAAAGAGCGAGTGCGACATACAGGATAAAGACCAGGCGCTTCGCCAGCGCCCAAACCGCTATGGCAGCTGGCAGGGATGTGACCCCGCCCGCGACAAGGAAGGCAAGACCTGCCCCCGGCGCCATCCCTTGCTCTATAAGACCCGAAACCAAGGGCAGCGCGGCATGGCCGTTCAGATAAGCAGGTACTCCGACGAGCGTGGCGGTCAGGATCGAGCCTATCCCATCGCCGCCCACGATGCGGGCGACAAGGTCGGCGGGCACGAAGGCGATCATAAGGCTCTCCAGAACGAAAGCCAGCGTCAGCCATTTCGCAAGGAACAGGGTCGTCGAGATCGATGCGTTGCGGAACTTTGCGCGGCGTTCCGCATCGCGCCAGAAAGCCCAGACCGGAGGCTTGGGGTTGCGCAGGCTTGACGCCCCGCAGCCGCCATTTGCGACGCCGTCACGCAGTGGCTTGGCGAATGCACCAGCGCGGGTAAGTGCGAGGGTCGTATAGCCACCTACCACGCCGAGCCCGATTGCGGTGAGCGTCTTGGCGACTGCGAATTCCATGCCCAAGACCCCGACAGTCAAGGCGAACATCGAAGGGTCGATGACCGGCGAGGCCAGCCAGAACGCCATGACCGCCGAAAGCGGCACGCCCGCGGTGAGGAGCGCTGCAATCAGCGGGATCACTCCACAGGAGCAAAATGGCGACAGGCCGCCGAAGGCGGCGGCAAAAAGGATCATGACCACCGGCGCACCTGTGAATGCCTTGGCGACGAGGCCGTCCGCTCCTGATGCGCTCGCATAGGCGGCCACCCCAATGGAAAGGAAGAGGAAGGGTCCGGTTTGCAGGAGCGCTTGGGCCGTGAAGGCAAGGCTTGCCGAACCCTGTAATGGGTCAAGGATTGTGGTCACCACAAGGAGAATGGCCGTAGCGAGCCAGACGCGGTGTTCCGACCAGACTGTGCGGATGAGAGCAGCACTGCGCTCAATCGGTGGATTATGTGCGTCGCTCATGATTATATATCCAGTTTTATAGTTATTTTAGGCTAAACTAACGGTATCCGGTTCTCATGCGGCATCCTCCCTGACGAGGGAAACACCTTGGCAGCACTCCGATGTCAGATAGGACAAGACCCGCTTCACGGCTGCGAAATCGGCATAGCTCACGACTTCCCGCCCCTGACGCTCCTGCACAACCAGGCCCGCAGAAACAAGCGTCCGCAAATGATGCGCCAATGTCGAAAGCGGCAGCTTGGTATGGCTTGCGATATCACCTACGATCAGACCATCTTCGCCGGCTCGGACAAGGAGGCGATAGACGTCGAGCCGAGCCTCATGGCCAAGGGCGGCAAGTGCGCGGGCGGTTTGTGCTGAATTGCTCATGGGACGACATAACTAGTTTTACAGTTTTGAGTCAACATGCATGTTCGAATGCGCCCTTACGGAGCAATCGCTGGGAACCTGGTTGCTGTCCAAATCGCGCCGACGGCGGAGCGTCCCAAGCCAAGTATTTGCCTGGTAGAGACTAAGCGGAATGGCTTGCTTAGACGGTAATTCCTTGCTCAATCAGAACGGCCGGTATGGGGCGATCCTGTCACGAGGGTCGGCAAAAACCTCTTCGGACATCGAGGCCGGTTCCGCCTGATAGCGAACCTCCGTCAATGCTGCAGCCAAGACAGGCTGTCCGGTGAAACGGGGGCGCTCCAATCTCCCGAGACACGAAATGAGTGTGAGGCTCGTTGACCAATTCGACGGTTTATTTGAACGTCCGCTCCAAGAGCCGCCTATCACGCGGCGGACGTGAACCGAAATCCTTGGCTATCGCGCTCTACCCTGCGGGCTCAGGGCGGCACGTACATGCTTGCAATATGCATCCCGCTCTTCTTTTTGGGATGGCGCGCACCGCGGTGAGGGCTGCGCTGGTCGGGTTTCTGGTGAGACGCGATGTTCT